>NZ_AYXF01000006.1:0-472379 GCF_000502215.1 Mesorhizobium sp. L103C105A0
CGGTCCTCCGGCGGACAAGAAAACTGTCACCCATGCTATCGGTCCATTCTGTTACCTATCTATCCGGTTCGGACAGGGGCTCCTTTCCTCTCCCTCCGGAGGGGGGAGAGGTGGCTCGGCGAAGCCGAGACGGAGTGGGGGAACCACCTGGCAATCGCCGCGAACGGACAAAGGAACGGCACTGAGCGCATTGCTCGCTTGCGCTCAAGGGTCGACCCCCCACTCCGTCGAGCTTCGCTCGACACCTCTCCCCCGATCGACGGGGNTCGCGGGGGTGAGTTGCGACGAAAAATCGACCCACACAGATCGCCCCCCACTCCGTCGAGCTTCGCTCGACACCTCTCCCCCGATCGACGGGGGAGAGGAAGGCTCCCTTCCGCAACTGCTGCGGGACGGGCGGGGCAGCGCAAGCTTTCGCGGTTGGCTCGTCATCAGGTACCGGTCGGACGCTTGCCTCCCCCGCCCACACGCGGCATAGATCGGCCATGACAAGCGAACTCTACTGCCCGCGCCGCTCGGTGCTTTACGTCCCGGCCTCCAACGACAAGGCGCTGGCCAAGATCGCAACGCTTGCCTGCGATGCCGTGATCATCGACCTCGAAGATGCCGTCGCGCCCTCAGACAAGATCGCCGCGCGGGACAAATTGGCCGGCATTTTCGCCAGCCGACCGAAACGCCGCTGCGAAATGATCGTGCGCGTCAACGCGCTGTCCAGCGAATGGGGCAACGATGACCTGCTGGCCGCGGCGAAATTCGTTCCCGACGGCATCCTGTTGTCCAAGGTCGCCACGCCGCGTGACATCCTCGAAGTCGGCGACGTGCTCGACGATAATTTTGCCCCCGACAGCGTCAAGCTCTGGGCGATGATCGAGACGCCCAAGGCCATGCTCAATATCGGCGCCATTGCCGAACTCGGCCGCGATCGCGCTTCGCGGCTAAATTGTTTCGTCGCCGGAACGAACGATCTGGTCAAGGAAACCGGCATTCTGGCGACGCCTGATCGGCGCTACCTCGTGCCTTGGCTGATGCAGATGGTGCTGGCGGCGCGAGCCGGCGGCATCGACATACTCGACGGCGTCTCCAACGATTTTCGCGACCTCGACGCGTTTGCGCGCGAATGCACGGAAGCCGCCGCCATGGGGTTCGACGGCAAGACGCTGATCCACCCCGCCCAGATCGAAACCGCCAACCGCGCCTTTGCGCCCGCGCCCGAAGCCTTGGCCGAGGCGCACGCGGTGAAAGAGGCTTTCGCCTTGCCCGAAAATGCCGGCAAGGGCGTGATTGCGCTGGATGGCAGGATGGTCGAACGGCTGCACCTGGTGCAAGCCGAAAAACTGCTGGCGAAGGCCGCCGCCATCGGCGCATGATCCGCCCCGAAAAGACGAACTCACGACAGGATCTGACCCATGAGACTTTACCGCTTTCTGTCCGCCCCCGACGATTCAACCTTCTGCCACAAGGTCACCGCGGCGCTGAACAAGGGCTGGCACCTGTACGGCTCACCGACCTACGCCTATGACAAGAAGACCAAATCGATGCGCTGCGGCCAGGCGGTGGTGAAGGATATCGACGGCCAGGAATACGGGCCGGATACGAAGCTGAGTGATTGGTAGGCGAGCTTTGCCAGCCTGTCTAAGACAGCGCTAGGCTGCCTCGGCAATATCAAGACGCACTGTAAGTCCGGCCTGTGTGGCCAGATTGATCAAGGTGTCCAGACTAAAATTCGCGATCCTGCCCCGCAGAAGATCGCTAAGGCGTGGCTGGGTAATCCCGAGCCGGTTGGCTGCTTCGGCTTGGGTAACGTCCCAACTCCGCACCCGCTGTTCGATCGCGATCAGCAAATTGGAGCGCATAGTCATGTTGGCGGACTGAGCCGGGGTGTCTTCCAGCGCATCCCAGACATTTTCAAAGCTTTGACGTTCCATGAGCATGTCTCACTGAATTTGCCTGAACCGCGATGCGGCAAGAGCCAAGTCTCGTTTCGCCGTCTGTTGCGTCTTCTTCTGGAAGGCGTGCAAGACAAAGACGGCGTCACCTATGCTGGCGACGTAAAGCACCCGGAACGCGCCAGCATCGTCTCGGACACGGATTTCCCGTACGCCTAGGCCTATCGTCGTCATCGGCTTCCAATCGCTTGGCTCAAATCCGAGTTGAACCTTGTGCAGTTGAACGCCCGTTTCCTTGCGCACCGCCTCTGGAAAAGCCCGGAGCTTGGCAAGAGAATCTCCAAGAAACTCCAGTCGCTTGGTCGGCATACAGACTTTATATCAAAACTTGTATAATTTCACAAGCAGGCTCGCCACCTGAATATCGCACAGCCTTACTCCGCCGCCTCTTCAAGCTTTTCCATATCGTCGTCCGACAGGCCGAAATGGTGGCCGATCTCGTGGATCAGCACGTGGGTGACGATGTCGCCCAGCGTCTCTTCGTTTTCGGCCCAATAGTCGAGGATGGCGCGGCGGTAGAGGGTGATGCGGTTCGGGCCTTCGCCGGTCTGCGGGTTCCAGCGCTCGGCGATGCCGCGGCCCTCGAACAGGCCAAGCAGATCAAACGGTGTCTCCAGCGACAGATCGTCCATGATCTCGTCGGTCGGGAATTCGGCGATCATGATGACGATCTCGCCGGTCAGCTTGCGAAAATCGTCGGGCAGATGTGCGTACGCCTCCAGCGCCAGAAACTCGATCTCCTCGATCGAAGGCGAGAGTTCATCGTGCCAGGTGCGGGTCTTGTAGATGCGGGCCATGCTTTGTCCTTTGATCCGGCATATAGGCTTTCCCTCCGGACTCGGCAAATGGACCGGGTACCTGGCCAATGACTGTTTCTTTGCGCCGAATGGCTGCGACCAAAGTCCAAGGTTGGCCTCGTCACCTTTGATCAAGGAATAAATTCCTTCTGACTCCGCTTGACTCTTCCGGCACCCTCTGGAATCTATAGGAACATAACAGGAACAGCTGTGAGAGAAATTGACCGTCATGGCGACATCAGCCGTGGCGCGGGAGACTGTTTTTGCCCTGCGCCGCCAGATCGCGAAGATCGAGGGAACGCTGCCCGAGCGCCTGGCCGCGCCGGCTGGCGAGGGGCTGCGCGCGGGTCCTGGCGGCGGTCTCGACGCCGCGCCTGAACCCGATGCCGATGTCACCATCATCCGGCGCGGGCTTGCCGTGGCTTCGCCGGATGCTTTCCTGGCCACCGGCGTCGAGCGCCTCGATGCGGCGCTGAGCGGCGGCCTTCCGAAAGCCGCCTTGAGCGAAATCCATGGCCTTGAGACCCGCAATGCCGGGGCCGTCGCCGGCTTTGTGCTGTCGCTGGTCAGCCTGATCCTCAAGGGCCAGCCCTTGCCCGTGCTGTGGATCGGCACGTCGGAGATTTTTCGCGAGGCCGGCTTTCCCTATGCCAGGGGAGTGCAGGGCATGTTCGGTATCGCACCGGAGCAGTTGCTGTTTTCCGAGGCGCCGAAACTCACCGATGCGCTGTGGGTAGCCGAGGAGGCCGCGAAGATGACGGCGCTCGCCGCAATCATCCTCGAAATCCGTGGCAGCCCGCAGCGGCTCGACCTCACCGCGACGCGCCGGCTGCACGCGCGCGCCCAAAACGCCGGCCGGCCGGTGTTCCTGCTGCGCCAGGCCGGCGAAGCCGAGCCGACCGCCGCCCCGGTGCGCCTCATCGTGTCGGCTGCACCAGCGGCGAGCCGCCGGACGATCGCCGGGTCGCTCGCCGGCTCGATCGGCCGGCCTGCCTTCACCGTCAGCATCGGCAAGAGCCGCACCGCTCTGCCTGGACAATTCACACTGGAGTGGAACCCCGATGAACACGCATTCGAAGAAAGAAAGCCCCGCGAAAAACGGGCAGAGAATTCTGTCGCTGTGGTTCCCGCATCTGGCGGCAGAACGGATCCTGCGCCAGCGCCTGGGACGGTCGTGGCGTTCCCGGCCTTCGGATCATCTGCCGCCATCTCACCCACCGCTCGTGATCAGCCATCGCGACCGCAACGCCCAGCGCATATCGGCCCTCGACGAGCGGGCTGAGGCGCTGCATCTGAAGCCTGGCATGGGCATTGCCGATGCGCGCGCCATGCATCCCTCGATCGACATCGTCGAGGCCGATCCGGACGCCGATCGCCGGCTGCTCGAAGGCCTCGCCGACTGGTGCGATCGCTATACGCCGCTGGTGGCGCTCGACGGTACTGATGGCCTTTATCTCGACGTCACCGGCTGCACGCATCTGTTCGGCGGCGAGCGCGCCATGCTGGACGACATCCTTGCGCGGTTTTTCCAGCAGGGTTTCGATGTCCGCGCCGGGTTGGCCGCGACGCCGGGTGCAGCCTGGGCGGCGGCGCGCTTCTGCGGCAACCGCATCGTTGTCTCCGGCGAGGAGGAAGCGCTGCTCGCCCCCTTGCCGCTGGCGGCACTGCGCATCGAGGCCGATATCCGCGCCAGCTTGGAAAGCGTCGGCCTGCGGACCGCCGGCGCGGTCATGGCAGCGCCGCGCGCGCCGCTCGCCCGTCGCTTCGGCGCGACCTTGCTGTTGCGGCTCGACCAGGCGCTCGGCCGCCTCGACGAGGCGGTATCGCCGCGCCTGCCCGTGGCCCCGCTTTCGGTCGAACGCCACCTGGCCGAGCCGGTCGTGCTGACCGCCGAGATCGAACGGCTGGTGCTCTTGCTGGCGGTGACGCTGAAGGCCGATCTCGAACGCCGCGGCGAGGGCGCAAGGATGCTGGCGCTGCTTTTGTTTCGCGTCGACGGCGCCGTCAGCCGCATCGCTGTCGGTACCTCGCGACCGTTGCGCGAACCCAAGCTTATCCAGCGCCTGTTCCATGAGCGGCTGGCCGCGCTCGAACAGGACATCGATGCCGGCTACGGCTTCGACCTGGTGCGGCTTTCGGTGCTGGCGGCCGCCGGCTTCGACATGCAGCAGGCCGATTTGACCGGCGAGACCGAGGATGACGGCGCCGACATGGCACTCTTTGCCGACCGCATCCGCGCCAGGCTCGGCGACAGTGCGGTGCTGAAACCGGTCGCCCTCGAGAGCCATCTGCCGGAGCGCGCCATCGCCACCATCCCGTTCTCGGAAGCGCCACAACGCAAACCACCGCTCAGGAAGCCGGGCTCGAAAGACGCGCCGCGCGCAACCATCTTCCCGCCGGAACGGCCGATCCGGCTGTTCCGTTCGCCCGAGCCGATCGAGGTGCCGGCCACCGAAATGCCTGAGGGTCCGCCGATGAATTTCCGCTGGCGCCGCGCGCTCTACCGGGTCGCGCGCGCCGAGGGGCCGGAACGCATCGCGCCGGAATGGTGGCGTGAAACGTCAAGCGATCCGCTCACATCGACGCGTGACTATTTCCGGATCGAGGATGCCGACGGCCGCCGCTACTGGCTCTACCGGCAAGGCCTCTATGGCAACCCGCAGGTGCCGCCGCGCTGGTTCATGCATGGAGTCTTCGCATGAACGCGCTGACCGTCATCCCCTATGCGGAATTCGGCATCCAGTCGAACTTCTCCTTCCTGCGCGGCGCCTCCAAGCCGGAGGAGCTGGTGGTGGCGGCCAAATTCCTCGGCTTTTCCTCGATCGGACTGGCAGACCGCAACACGGTGGCCGGCGTCGTGCGCGCCTGGCAGCAGGCCAAGGTCGAGAAGCTCGCCTATCACCCCGGTTGCCGCCTGGTGTTCGGCGACGGCACGCCGGACATTCTCGCCTATCCGCAGAACCGCAAGGGCTGGGGCCATCTCTGCCGCATGCTGACGCAAGCCAATTTGCGCGATGAAAACGAGAAGGGCGCGACCCTTCTCCAGCGCAGCGACCTGCTCGAATGGGGCGACCTGCTGTCGCTGGCGGTGCTGCCGGATCTCTCGGCGAATGCCGACGATCCCCTGGCATTGGTCCGTCAACTGAAAGACCGTTTCGGCGCTAATTTGCGGCTAGGCATGGCGCCGGATTATCGCGGCAATGACCGTTTCCGCATCGAGCAGGCGGCGGGCATGGCGGACATCGCCGGCGTGCCGCTGATGGCGACCAACGACGTGCTTTATCACAGCGCCGAGCGCCGCTCGCTGCAAGATGTGCTCACCGCCATCCGCCTCAATTTGCCGGTCGCCGAGGTCGGGCTGGAATTGACGGCCAACGCCGAGCGCCATCTGAAGCCGCCGCTGGAAATGGCCCGTCTCTTCCGCCGCCATCCACGGGCGCTGGCCGAGACGCTGCGCTTTGCCGGCGAACTGACCTTCTCGCTCAGCGACCTCCAGTACAATTATCCCGACGAGCCGACGCAATCAGGGCTTGGGCCGCAGGCCGAGCTAGAGCGTCTGGCCAGGGAGGGGGCCGCCACGCGCTATCCGGCGGGCGTCCCCGCTTCCGTCTTGCAGCGCATCAGTGAGGAGCTCGCTCTGATCGAGCGTCTGAATTATGCGCGCTATTTCCTGACCGTTTACGACATCGTCCAGTTCGCCCGCAATGAGGGCATTCTGTGCCAGGGCAGAGGCTCGGCCGCCAACTCGATCGTCTGCTACTGCATCGGCATCACCGAGGTCGGCCCCGAGCGCATCGACACGTTGTTCGAGCGCTTCATTTCCGAGGAGCGCAACGAGCCGCCCGACATCGACGTCGATTTCGAGCATGAGCGGCGTGAGGAGGTGATCCAGTACATCTACTCCAAATACAGCGCCAAGCGCACCGCGCTGGCTGCCGCCGTCATCAGCTATCGCGGCCGCTCGGCGCTGCGCGAGGTGGCCAAGGCCATGGGCCTGTCGGACGATGTCCGCAGTGCGCTCTCCAGTTCGATCTGGGGCTGGTCGACCTCGGAGCTCGGCGAGAAGGAGGCGCATGCCGGCGGCCTCGACCGCAACGAGACCTCGACCCGTCGCGTGATCGCCCACGCCAACGAGATCATGGGCTTTCCCCGGCACCTGTCGCAGCATGTCGGCGGCTTCGTCATTACCCGCGACCGGCTCGACGAGATCGTCCCCATCGTCAAGACGGCGATGGAGGCGCGCAAGATGGTCGAGTGGGATAAGGACGATCTCGACGCGGTGAAGATCCTGAAGGTGGATATTCTGGCGCTCGGCATGCTGACCTGCCTCAAACGCGCCTTCACCTTGCTCACCGACTATTATCCGAAGGCCCGGGATGATTACGGCCGACCCTATGTGCTGGCCACCCTGCCGCCGGAAGAGAACGACGTGTACGACATGATCTGCCGCGCCGACACGCTCGGCGTCTTCCAGATCGAATCGCGCGCGCAGATGTCTATGCTGCCGCGTCTACGCCCGCGCGAATTCTACGACCTGGTCATCGAGGTGGCGATCGTGCGGCCCGGTCCGATCCAGGGTGATATGGTGCATCCCTATCTGCGCCGCCGGCAGAAAAAGGAAATGCCTGAGTACCCCAAGCCGGAACTGGAAGAAATCCTGGGCAAGACGCTGGGCGTGCCGTTGTTCCAGGAACAGGCGATGAAGATCGCCATCGTCGCCGGCGGCTTCAGGCCGGGCGAGGCGGACGAACTACGCCGCGCCATGGCCACCTTCAAGCGCACCGGCACCATCGGCAATTACCGCCAGCGCATGATCGACGGCATGGTCGGCAAGGGATACACCAAGGACTTCGCCGAGCGCTGCTTCAAGCAGATCGAAGGCTTCGGCGAATACGGCTTTCCCGAAAGCCACGCCGCCTCCTTCGCTTTGCTCGTCTATGCCTCCTGCTGGTTCAAGACCTTTTATCCCGACGTGTTCTGCGCCGCGATCCTGAATTCGCAGCCGATGGGGTTTTACCAGCCGGCCCAGCTGGTGCGCGACGCGCGCGACCATGGCGTCGATATCCGCGACGTCGACGTCAATTTTTCCGACTGGGACTGCACCCTGGAGAAAGCCCAATTCGATCCGGGCCGCATCCTTGCGCGCCATGCCGAAATGCGCGGTGTCATCAAGACCCGGTGCGCCGTCCGGCTTGGCTTCCGTCAGATCAAGGGCTTGGCCGAGAAGCGTATGGAAGCTTTCACCGCGCGGCGCGGCGCCGGCTATACAAGCGTCAGGGATGTCTGGCTGCGCTCGGGCCTCAATGTCGGCGAAATCGAAAGACTGGCGCAGGCTGACGCCTTCCGCTCGCTCGGCCTCGACCGTCGTGAAGCCTTGTGGGCGGTGCGCGCGCTGGATGGCAAGAGCGCCGCCGAACGGCTGCCGCTGTTCGACCAGCCGGCGATCCGGCTGCGCGAACTCGAGCCCGAGACAAAACTGCCGACAATGCCGCTCGGCGAGCACGTCATCCACGACTACCGCGCGCTCGGCCTGTCGCTGAAGGCGCATCCGGTCGCCTTCCTGCGCGAGCGGCTCGACCGCGCCGGCGTCATTCCCAATGCCAATCTCGGCTCGGTGCGCGACGGCAGGCGGGTCTCGGTCGCCGGCCTGGTGCTGGTGCGGCAGCGGCCCGGCAAGGGCAATGCGATCTTCCTGACGCTGGAAGACGACAAGGCCGTCGCCAACGTCATTTTCTGGGAGCGGACCTTTACCCGTTTCCGGCCCATCGTCATGGGCGCGCGCTTCGTCAAGGTCACCGGCAAGCTGCAGTCGGAATCCGACGTCATCCACATCGTCGCCGAGAAGATCGAGGATTTGACGCCGTGGCTGACGGTGCTGCTGGAAGAGATGACGCCGGCTGCCCGGCCCGACATTGCCACCCTCTCGGACAAAGCTGAAAGGGTCATGCCCAAGGGGCGGAATTTTCAGTAGGCAAGTGCAGGGCGGTCGGGAGCCCATGACATTAATGCCGGCAAGGGCAGAGGGGGGCGCAAGGATCGCCAACAGAATGGCTTCTTAGGCTGAGGTCCGTTTGAACCACCCCTGGCCCTTCAGCCCGGCCCACCCAATCGCGGCGGCGACAGCACGTCTTCCGCCGAAATAGTCCGCGCCTCCGAGGGCAGCATGATCGGGATGCCGTCGCGCACGGGATAAGCGAGCTTGGCAAGCCGCGAGATCAACTCGCCGCGCACCGGGTCCCAGGCCAGCGGCCCCTTGGTCAGCGGGCAGGCCAGCAGCTCCAGCAATTTGGGATCGACATTGACCGACTTGCCGTCACGCCCATCCGCAGCCATTGGATCCCCCTTCAGCCATCGGCTCAGCCCTTATTGCAGGCTGGAACCAAAGTCCTCATTCTCGCGCGCCAGCGCCATTTCGGTGATCGCGATCAGCGTCTCCGCGCGGGCTTTCAGGTCGGGCGCCTCCAGCAGCGCCTGTTTCTCGGCCGGTCCGTAGGGCGACATCATCGACAGCGCATTGACCAGCATGGTATTCTCGGCGCGGCTGACGCTTTCCCAATCGGCTTCGAGATCGTTGGCCTGCAGATAGGCGCGAAACGCTTTCAACAGCGCCGGCCGGTCGATCTCGCTTGCCGCCTGGTCTTCGGTGAGATCGGTGAGGAACGGCGCCAGCTTGCATTGCCGGAACGGCGTCTTCACCGGCAATTCGCTGGTGATGCGGAAACGGCAGACGCCCTGCAGCGAAATCAGATATCGGCCGTCGCCGCTCTCGGCCATCGAGATGATGCGCCCGGCGCAGCCGACATTGCACAGTTCCGGCTCGCCGTCGGCGCGCAACGCGCCATTGAGGCTGGGCTGGACGATGCCGATCAGCCGCGCGCCGGCGATCGCCTCATCCACCATCTGCAGATAGCGCGGCTCGAAAATGTTGAGCGGCATGCGCCCGCCCGGCAGCAGCAGCGCGCCGGCAAGCGGAAACACCGGAATGGTTGCCGGCAGATCCTTGCCGACCCGGTAAAATGCGTTTCCGACCTGCACCTTCACTCCTCCGACCCGCTCGCGCGCGATGTTATCGGCCTAATCTGGCGCGGCGGCCGCCGACCGCAAGGCCCGACAGCCACGCCCCGGCAATTTGGCCGGCAAACGGCTCAGGAAAACAGCAGCGACGACAATTTGCGCCGTGCCGCCAGCGTCGCCTCGTCGGTCATGCCCCAGGCCTCGAACAGTTTCAGCAGCTGCGCCCTGGCGCCGTCCTCGTTCCACGTCCGGTCGGCTTTTATAATCGCCAGAAGATTGTCGGCCGCCGCATGGCGCTCGCCCTTGGCGTTCTGGATCATGGCGAGGTCGAAACGCGCCTGGTGGTCGCCGGGATTGGCGGCCAGTCGCTGCTCGAATTCAGCTGGATTGCCAAGTGCTGCCGCTTCCGCAGCCAGCGTCATCTTGGCACGCAGCGCGGCAAGTGCCGGCGCATTCTTCTTGGCCTCCGGCGCCGTTGCCAGCAGCGCCTCGGCGCCGTCGCTGTCGCCGTCCTCGAACAGAAGCTCGCCCAGCCCGGCAATCGCCTCGATCGTCTCCGGCGCCTGCGCCAGGATGGCGTCGTAAATGTCGGCTGCGGTCTGCGCATCGCCCGCCGCATGCGCTTCCGCCGCCGCGGCCAGTGCTTCGGCGACGGGCGGCGCGCCATTGCCCTTGCCGCCGACCTTGGTGATGAACTCGGCAATCTGGCTCTCGGGGATGGCGCCCATGAAGCCGTCGACAGGCTGGCCGTCCTTGAAGGCGATGACCGCCGGGATCGATTGGATGCCGAGCTGGCCGGCGATCGAGGGATGATCGTCAATGTTCATCTTGACCAGCTTGACCTTGCCGCCGGCGGCCTTGATCGCCTTTTCCAGAAGCGGCGTGAGCTGCTTGCAGGGCCCGCACCACGGCGCCCAGAAATCGACCAGTACCGGCTGTTTGCGCGATTCCTGGATGACGTCGGCGGCGAAAGTGGCGGTCGTGGTGTCCTTGATCAGCTCACCAGCGGCAGGTGCTGCGCCGGGTGTCGGGCCAAGTGCCGACTTGGCCGGCTCGGCGCCGCCATATCGCACGGAAGTGGTGTATTGGCCCGAATTGCCGCCGAATTGGCCGCCAAACGGATTGTTGTTGTCGCTCATCTCGTCGCCCTTCCGGTCGCGCCCAGCGGAGCAGCGCGACGTCCTTAACTAGAGGTCAGTTTTCGCCATCCATGTGGCGATCAAGCCGAGACTTTCAAGATAGCAGCATCATGTCCGGTTGCCTCGACGAATCTGATGAGGTCGGCGGACGCGATCGACGTCGTCGCCTCATTGGTCAGCGGATGCGCGTTGACTGTCGCATGTGCCATCAAATCCTGGTCGAGCACCACCTTGACCCGTCTTTCGGTGTCGTTGATCAGCCCGAACACGGTGACCGCGCCCGGAATGACACCGAGCAGCTCCATCAGCATCTCCGGCTTGCCGAACGACACCCGGCCGGCGGCGCCGATGATCGTGTGGATCTGCTTCAGGTCGACCACCGCCTCCTCGCCGACGCTGACCAGGAAGAAATTGTCCTTCTTGTCCTTGAGAAACAGATTTTTCGTGTGCCCGCCCGGTATCTCGCCGCGCAGCGACTGCGAATCGGCCACCGTATAGAGCGGCGGATGGCGCACGGTCGACACTGATATGCCGAGATCGGCAAGAAAGGCGAAAAGCTCGGCTTCGGTCTTCGGCATTGGTGGTCTTCCCCTGTATCGGCGCGCGGCAAAGCCGTTTACGGCCAATGATGCCGCCGAGACAAGACCGTCATGCGGGAAGTCGATGAACCACCCGCGTGGCCGACAAGGTTCGGCCAGGCGAATTTGGCGCGGCTAAAAAGCCCGTCATTTCCTTGTTGCAATCGCCGCGCTCTTCAGCCATATAGGCCCGGCTTGCGGCCCCGAGGGCCGTGTGAGCGGGTGTAGCTCAGGGGTAGAGCACAACCTTGCCAAGGTTGGGGTCGAGCGTTCGAATCGCTTCACCCGCTCCAGTTTCCTCCGGGAAATCAGGCATCGAAAAGCCGCGGTTCGCCGCGGCTTTTTCGTTTTTAGGGCCGACTGAATCGCGCTTGTGGCAAGCGGCTTGGAATACCAGGGTTACATGCGGGTTACCAGTTTTTCGCGGATCCGGCGCAGTGGGGATTAGTGTGTTGCCGGACGCGCAGTATATTCAATCCAAACGGTCACAACTTTACCATGAATGCTGGGCTGCAGTTGACTGATTGATCGCCACTCGCTCTATCCTTACCGATTGGGGCGGAGGCGCAATAAGTGAGAATCAAATCCATCGACATCGGCAATTTCAAAGCCATCAGTTCGACGAAGGTCAATCTTGTAGACTTCAATGTCATTGTTGGTGCGAATGGCTCCGGCAAAAGCTCCGTGCTGCAGGCCATGCACTGGATGTTTCAGTCGGGGAGGAACCGTCGGATTGAGGCTCGGTCAAAGTCGTCAGACGGGGTCACGCTTTCCGAAAAAAATGCCACATATATGCCATCCCCCGACTACCGAAATGCTGGTCACTCGTCGGAGTACGGGAATAAGACAGGTACGCCCCAGCTTGATATGGGCGTAGTAGCTATCATGGATGATGGCTCTGAGGTGACGGCAGAGCTTTGGATCAAGTCAGCTCGTAACGCGGGTATCCTGGTCCATATCCCCAGCGGCAATGCGTTCATCAGCAACCTTCGAGACCCTTCTCGGGAATTTAGTGCATACATCCCCGGCTTGGCCGGCATTCCTCTCAGCGAAGAAAAGCGAAGTCGAGCAATCGTTCAACGCTTGGCAGCAGCTGGCGACGCAAATACGGTCTTACGCAACGTCCTCCTCCTCCTAAAAGGCACCGCAATAGACGGCAAGAATGGCCTGATGCTGCTTGAAGAGTATGTATCGCAAGTAATGGGGAAACTCTCGCTCGATGTGACGTTCTTGGACGAAAGGGACTCTACCATCTCGGCTCGCTTTACAACGGCTGACATGCAAGCGTCGGAAAAGAAATGGAGGCCACTTGAACTCGCCGGTGTTGGCTTTCTACAGGTCATCCAGATATTTGCCTATCTGCTTTACTTTCGACCGGCGCTGTTGCTGGTGGATGAGCCTGACGCCCATCTGCATCCCACAGCTCAAGAGCGGCTCGTACCAGTATTGGTGGCAGCTTCTCAGAGGACGGACACACAAGTTGTTCTGACGACCCATAGCCCATCAGTGGTTCGTGCCCTTCCAAGCGATGCGCGGGTCATTTGGATGAAGGAAGGGAAGGTGCAGGATGGCGGCGACACCGAAGGCCGGCGGCTAATGGGCTGGGGTCTATTGGATCGGAAGATCCTTATGCTGACCGAGGATGAAGATGCCGGGATGATAAGGACAATTTTGTCTCAATGGCCCCATCTGGACCGTGCGGTGGCCGTTTGGCCTGTGCGCGGATCAGGAAAAGTGCCGGAAGCAGAGGTCATCAAGGATTTTATTGAGATCACCGCTGGTAGTCTTAAGGTTGTTATACATCGCGATCGTGACTTCTTAATGCCCGGAGAGTTAGCCGCTCTTGGCGGCCCCTATTCCGACAAGGGCCATGTCGTCTGGTTCACCAAGTATTCCGACATGGAGGCGTACTGGACCAATGAATCGGCGATCGCTTCGCACTTCGGCATCTCGGAAGAAACCGCCCGGCAGTTACTTGAAGATGCAGTCGCGGAAGCTGCGGCAAATAACGTTGCGCTAGAAACACGTCGACGCAAGCGCAACGACGCTGCAAACAAGTTTAACAAAAAGGGCAATCTACCGCAATTCGGCGACTCTGAGGTTGAAGTCGAGGCCGCCGAGCACGGAAAACAGTATGTGGTTCTCGGAAAAGATCTGCGAAACGCGATACGAAAGGTGGCGCACAAGGCAGGCCTGAAGACGGGGCAGAGCTACTCATTGATTGTTCCAGCAGTCTTATCAGGCCAAATGGCAGACGACTTGCGTGATTTGCTTGAAAGTGCGCTCAAGAGCTGAACCGCACATATGAACGATGCTTGCTTCAGGCCGCCAAACAAGCGAGACACTATCGCCGTTCGTTCGCTAGCGCTACGACCATGACCACTACGCGCTCGAGATCATCGCTTCGTAATGCCGCCAAGGCTGCGATTGTACGCTGCCGTGCCAGTTCTTCCGGCGCGCTTTTCTCCAGCGAGGTTGTCAACAGATCAGTGGGTGTAGTCGCCAGTACCGAAGGGGTATCCTTTGCAAATCAGTATAATTGAAGTAAGCTATAACTTCAATTTTGTTAACAAGGTTTTTCACAGGTGCCCACGCCCCGTAAAGTCCTCAACGGATTCACGGCCCGAGAGGTAGCGGCGATCTCGGGGCTAAGCCTCCATATGGTCAACTATCTGGCGCGGGAAAACTACCTCACAGCCTCCCATGCGACAGTTGGCCGAAGGGGTGTCGTCCGTTATTATTCGTATCGAGATTTGGTCATTGCGCGTCTACTTAATAACTTTTCTCTGTCGGGGATCGAGATCCGACGCATTAAACCTGCCATTCAGCTTCTGCGCGAAAGTAATATGTGGAGTATGGCCGACCAAAAGTCGCCCCTTTCCTTCGTCTCGACCGACGGGCTAGAGATATTCTACCACAACGCCAACGGAACCCTGACCGAGATTACAAACAAGGGGCAACTGGCATTTGCGTTTGTTCTTGATATTGAAGGGGCATCTCGAAGTGTCAAAAACGAGATCAGCCCTTCCAAACGAAAGCGGTTTGAGCTCGGCCACTACGAACTCGAATATGCAACCGGTCCATCTCCGAGGGCTACCAGGCGATAGCTAACTGACGCTCCGCTTGTTCGTTATCTGGGTTCCGATCGCGCCGTTACCACTTGGATTCTGCCTTGAGCCCATCGACTTCGGCCCCGCTATGCCGAGGCCGACGGTCACACTCGACCGTTTCATTTTCCATCGCGCAAAGGTTTCGAACCATTTCAGCGCAAGCTAATTGAATCACCGGGTTGCGGGTGAGTTCATGCGTTTAAAATTCGTCGAGCCTTTGCTGCCGACCCTTGTCGAGAAGCCTCCCGAAGGCGACGAATGGATTCACGAGGTCGAGTTCGACGGCTACCGCAGCCAGGTCATCATCGATCACGACGTGCGCATCTTCACGCGCAACGGCCACAACTGGACGGCGAAATACAGCGATCTGGCCGGAGCAGCGAAACGGCTCGGGGTTGAGAATGCCATCATCGATGGCGAGATTGTCGTGCTCAACGAAGCCGGCTTGTCGGACTACCAAGCCCTGCGCACGGCCATTACCCGCCGCCAGCACGACCTGTATTTCGTCGCCTTCGATCTGCTTCACCTTAACGGTCACGATCTGCGGGACATGGATCTCGAAGACCGACGCGAAGTTCTTGAAGGCATCATCCTGCCTGATGACCGCATTCAGTTCAGCCAGGCGCTGCCTGGCGATGCCAAAGCCATCTTCCATCTGATCGACGAAGCCGGCATCGAGGGCATGGTTTCGAAGCGCCGCGACAGCAAATACCGCAGCGGCCGGTCGACTGCCTGGCTGAAGGTCAAAAGCTACATGGTGGAAGAATACGATTTGCTCGGTGTCGAGCGGGACCCGGCAAGCCGGCCTTTGCGCTGATGGCCGACCGGGAGACCGGCCAGTATGTCGGCTCAGCGTTCATCAACTCCCGCGGCGCAATCCGGGAGCGGCTGTGGAAGCGCGTGCAGGAGCACGCCGGGCCGGCGCCGAAGGGGATGAAGCGGCCGGCGACGCAGTGGGTTAAGCCCGGGCTTATCGGCCGCGTGAAGCACTTGCGGGGTGAGGAAGATTTGCGACACGCTTCGTTGCAAGATTTCCGGGAGGAAGAATAGTCGCAAAGTCGCTGCTGGCCAGATCATCCTGATTGCAATTTAAGCGCGATTGTACGGAACAGACAGTGCGCGAGGTTGTTGAGCCTAATAAGGCGGGCTCAACATGCCACTTTCCCTTCGAACCACTTTGTGTGAAACGCGAGACGCGCTGCACCTCTTGCGACGGTCAGTCCGTGATCGCGGGCACATCGATGCCATGTACGAGATCGATTGCCTGGTCGGTCTGGCTCACGAAATTGCTTTGAAGGCTGTCTCGGCGATTGAAGTTCGCGGCCGAGTCCAATGAACCCCGCCTTATTCCTCAATTGATGGGGATTGCTCAACGGGCTTCCTACCGGAACCTAACCGCGTGATTCGACCTTATGCCGCTATGAGCACACGCGGCGTCAATTTTCTCGACAAATGGATGGCAGAGCACCTGCCCAACGTCTTGATTGACGACATGGATGATCCCGTGGCGATCAGCGATCTTGCCGACCAGGCAATGAAGGCGGCCGACCGTGAGGGCATCAGTTCCGACGAGGTCAGCGAAGAGGTTGGCAGCCTATTCGAGGTCATCCTTGAGGCGATGAAGAACCGCGCTGGCGGCGGCGAGGGCGGGTGACACCATGCCGAAATCGAAACGGTTTTGGATTGTCGTCGGGGTTCTCACAACGCTTATCGTGCTCGCCCTAGTTATGTCCCTGACCCTTGCCGCGCTCGGCCCGCACTGATGGCTAACGGACAATTCCAGCGATCCGGAGGGCGACTGCATCAAGTCCGCTTTTGTAAATCCTGGTGAGGACGTGCTCTGCGGCTTCTGCCCTTTGAGCAGTGCATCCGCGGAGTTCACCACCTCCTAGCCTGGCAGGCCTATTGGCGAGGCAGTCCCAAACACCCCAGGTTCCCTTGGCTTCCATGTGGCAGTAAAATCTGTGTTGATGATTTTCCATATCTGCACAACGCCTAGCGCGATCTTTAGGGTGCATCACATCTTTGGAGGTGGTTAATGCGCGCCCGAGCGCCGAACAAAGTGAGCACACAGTGGCGTAAGGTTTCTCGACAAGTGGGTTGCCGAGCAACTGCCTATTGTGGCGCGGGGGAGATCCGATCGCTGCCAGCGACCTGGCAGATCAACGGATGACCGCAGCCGAGAAGGCCGGCATCCCTGCCGACGAAATCAACGGCGAGGTCGAAAGCGTATTTGAATTGGTTTTGGAGGTAACGCGGCGTCGCACGGGTGAAATGCTCTAGCCGCGGAACCATTTCCTCCAGAATATCCATTTGGACCTTCTGCGCTTACGAAGCCGCACAATCGGCCTGTCGAAGTCATCCGGGTCGCACTCGGCAAGAAACCGCCGCCGCCATTCATCGCTTTGCTCGTTTCGCTGCCGTCTGAGACTCAGCTTGCCCCCACGAGGCACGGGAGCATCCAACCCCGCCAGAAGGCCGATGTGCGGGCTAACGCTGTCGAAATCGTCAAGCTGTCTTCGTAGAACAGGCGGAGTGGTTCGATCCCGGCCCTAGCAAAAAACGAATTCCAGCGACCGGTGCCGATGGCAATCTGGGCAAGGGCGAAGTCGATGCCATACGCCGAGTACTCGGCCTTCTTCACGGCAGCAGTCTTGCTGGTCCAAGCACCATCCTGCGATGCTTTTGCCCAGGAAATTGCCTGGCCGAGCCGATCGCGCCTTTCAAGGTATATCCACCCCGGGTCAGGAAACCACTCCGTAAGCCTGATATCCCTGCTTAGCTCATAGAAATGGGACGGGAACAGTTTGGTAGCTGCTACTCCGTTTGGCGTGGCGCTGGCGGCAATACGGGTGCAACGCTCAACCGTCGGGGTCTTCTCTTCTCGGTTGAAGTATTCTTTCGGATCTCCCAGCACCCCCGTGCTGCGCATCTTTTCGCTAAGAAGCGTGCTACCGGATCGCTGCAAGGTCGCAATGATAAGCGTCCTGCCGGGAGGTTTCCAACCTGTGGGCGGGCTGATCAGCATGGACGACAAATAACTACGGTATCACCGCCGAGTCCACCTTGCCACTTCAGGGTTGCAAAACCGTCGTCAGTCGTCCTACCGGCCCTTGGCGAAGTAAATAGCTCCATCCGTCTTGACTTGACAGGAATATGTTCCTCATTTTGTCCGCTATGGCGCACGATCCGATCGACACGCTGGGCAAGGCGACCCGGCACAACATGCTTGTGAAAGCCGAATGCAGCTGCGGCAACGTCCGCTACTGCCGATCCGCCGATCTCATGATGGTCTACGGCGGCGGCGTCGACCCGCAGAAGCTGAAGTTTGACTGCAACCGGTGCAAGCCGCAGATCAAGATCACGCTTCTCGTGCTCCTGGCGTACCACTACGAGCAATACCGCGCGCTTCTTGACGTCCATGCCACTGCTGAAATCGATCGAGATGATCACGGGCAACAAGGCGCAGTTCATCCAATGGAATGAGCGGCGCAGCCAAGTGAGAAGCCGTCAAGCTAAATCCGGCCTGCCGACTTGGAGCTTCTCGTTAGCCTCAAAACCAATTGGGAAGGTGAGCCTAGGTTTTCCGGTGCAATTCGGCAACATACGCACATGTATCGATCCGTTCTGAGCAGGTGCAGCATGCTTCCTGACTTGAAAGGAATCCATGCTATACATTAGAATGAGCTAAATAACGATACTTGTGGCTTTGGCGGTCTAAATATCGATTATTTGACCGGGGGGGGTTATAGAATGGAACAGCGGCAAAATCTGGCGCCGCTTACGGCGATGCGCTTTTTCGCCGCTGCGGCGATCGTTGTTTTTCATCTTCATAATAACTGGGGGCTGCCCGGGCCCCAAGACACCGGATTGATGTTTGGCATCGGAGTGAACCTGTTCTTTGTGCTCTCAGGGTTCATCCTCGCGTACACATACCGGCGGATCGATGGGTTTGATCATGCGATCAAGATAGTCGCATACCGCGTGGCCCGTATCTGGCCGCTACACATCGCAATGCTCGGGCTTTTCTATCTGCTAGTCTACGACGCCTCAAACCCATTCCATGACATTCACAAACTCTGGGCCTCGGTGTTTCTCTTGCAGGCTTGGTTTGGAGATTACACATATTCGTTTAATGGGAACCCCGTCGCTTGGACACTGTCTTTGGAGTTGTTTTTTTATCTGACTTTCCCACTCCTAACGATCATGTCCAGTCGCTGGATTGTGGCAATTACATTGCTAGTTACAACGTTGACCTTGTCTTGGGCATTTGCAGTGCCAGTACTTAGTGCACCATTGGACCTGCCTGGAACGACCGCCGCTGGGATTGTCAGGATGCATCCGGGATCGTTTTTCGTGCTTTTTGCAGCAGGCATACTCGCCTGTCGAATGTTTATATCGCGCGAGTGGCAAATTGGACCGCGCGCCGCCACAGTATGGGAGGTTCTGTGCCTCCTGTTTGCAGGAGCCTACTTTTTGCGGAACGAGCAGATCGCTGGGTCGATCGCGAACTTCCTTCATGTTGGTGGAATCCCTGCACTGTGGATGCAGAATGCCATGGGTGCGGTCTTTTTCACTCCGCTAATTTTCGTGCTGGCAATCGGGCGAGGCCGCCTTTCACAGGCGCTCTCGGTACGCCCTCTGATCATTCTGGGCGAGGCATCTTTCGCGATATATCTCCTACACCTCATGGTGCAGGACAAGGCAATGGCTATTGGCTTTGCAACCCCGTCGGATGTGCCGGCCTACCTCTGCATTGTCTTGGTCGGTTCAGTAGCGCTGAACAGGTACATCGAGATGCCGTCAAATCGCTATCTGCGTCGAAAAGTTGACGCCTGGGCGGATCGCCGCGTTGTCGCTGCGAGGCCGGTCATCTAGCTCGCGAGGCAGTCCGTTCTCGCCCTTCTCGTTTCTCGGGGCTCTTGGGCTCATCTTCGGCCGCCTTGGCAAGGGCCTCCCGCTGGGCGATGATCTGCTGATTGATCCTTGTCCCAAGCGCGTTGCGTGCCTTTTCAGGTAGTTCCTGGAGAGCTAGTTCGAGTAGAATTAGATCGGTGTCGGTGAAGTTCAGCGTAACCATTCTTGTCGTCTCCTTAGCTGCGTAGGCCCATGGCACGATCATCGGCGATCATGGCCATCACGACGCCGGCAAGCTGAGCCAGCGTCACGGTCGAGGTTGCGTAGGTGGTGCGCTGGATTGTGCCGGTGGGTAGGGCGACAGCGCCCCGTGCGGCAGGCGCAGTGCCGAAGAAGCCGATGCCGGTGGTGTTGACCTCGAACTTGGTGGCGGCCGCGCCATCATTGATCTTCACACCGCCCGTGCCTTTGCCCTGCACGATGATGCTGGGATTGGTTTCCGTGCCGCTCGGCTGGATGATCGGATGCCCGGCCGCCGCTGCTCCCTTGAGCGAAAGGAAGCTTGTCGGCGAAGCGACATGGCCGATTTCAACCTGTTTGGCGAAGCTGGCGCCGTTCGTATAGAACGAATGGACGCCGACTCCCTTTGTGCCGAAGCTGGACCCGACATCGGTATCTGAACCCTTCATCCACAACAGCGGCGACTGCCCGGCGACGGCGCCGGAGAATTCGAAATTGTTGACGGCGTTGTCGGTCGATAGAATCGCAAGTTGTTTCTCAAAGTCCGAATTGCCAAAGAAAACCGCCTTCGATTTCCCACCAGCCGCCACCCAGGTGTTGTCTGTCGAATCCAAAAAAAGGAGCGGGGCGACGTTGACCCCACCCACGGTCATGGCGGCGATGTTGTCGGTGTTCTTAAGCAGGATCGCCTGCCCGGTTGAGTGGAGCGCGCCTGTCGAGTAGTGACTAATCGAAGGCGCCGCCGGCTGGCTTAACTGCCGCTGGGCGGCGCTGTCTGCGCATGAGGTCCTGGGTGGCTTTCTCCAATTCGGTGCCATCCATCTCTGCCGGATCTTTCACGACGCCCGCGTTGCGGTCCGCTCGGTCGAGCATACCCCCAATTTGAAGGAGAGTCCGTTGCGACGACGCCCTTGCAACGGCCGTCTGTGTTTTGTCGCGGCAAATCTCCAGCGCGCTCTCGTATGCGACCTTGACGCCCTCCACCCGAACGCGTCGGATTATCTCGGCGCGCACAGCCTCATCATCGTCAAATTCATCCTCGACTTCATTCATGCAAATGCCCCTATCGGCTTTGGACAATCATTTTCTGGCTGAATAGGTTACGGGTTGTGACGAGAAGTGTCGTAGAATCAAGGGTTGCCAAGGTTGGGGTCGAGCGTTCGAATCGCTTCACCCGCTCCAGTTTCCTTCAGGGGGAATCAAGCGATGAAGAGGCGCCTTTCGGGGCGCCTTTTGCTTTTTCCAGACCGGCGATGTAAGCGCGTTGCGGGACACTTGTTCTCCCTCAAAACCAGGCGCGGGTAGTACGGCGTGGCGCATAATCCCTTGGTTTCCAGTTCGGCGAACGGCGGCACCGCATCCGAAGCGCTTGCTTGGCTGGCGTTGCGGAACGCCGCGTCCGAATGCGGCTCAGGCTCGCGCTTGATCGACCCGCAGCCCCTGCGCGCACTCCCGGCGGGACGCAAGTGGGCGCATGAGATTGCCAAGGTAATCTTCGATGGCCTTGTGGCAGGAAGCCTTTCGGTGCCGGGGCAACTGGCTGCCCGGTGGGACAGCTTCGGCAGCGCAACCACCGCATTGATCATCGAACTCGGCAAGGACTGGGACAATCCCGCAGCGGCTCGCCGCGTCCAGTACCAGCTTGAGCAAATGCTTCTCGAACCCGACGATCTTGCCACGCCGCGCAGGCTGGCGCGAACGCTCGGAATTCGCGTCGACGCTCGCAATCCGACCGCGACCGAACTGCCGGAAGGCATCGATCAGATCTATGCCCATCTGATGCTGGATGGCCGGATCGAGGCTGTCGTGCAGTTCGGTGCACTCGGGACGGTGACGAGCGATCATTGGATTGAATTGATCCTGGATGTAGTGCCTGCTGAGCGGCTTGCGGGAGGATCGCCTGGACCGCAAAAGGGCGCCGGCGCGACCACGTCAAACACGCCTGCAGCCGAGGTATCGTTTGCCATGGCGGGAAGCGAGCCCGATCAGGACAGCCACTTCGGCAAACTCGCGCAATTGGCCGCACAGGCGCATGACCTGGTTCGGTCGAGCGCTGAACCGTCAGAGCCTGTTACGCCGCGCCGCGCACGGGTCGCGGACAAGCACGACAAGGATCGCACGGCGTTCTGGAACAGCTATTTCGCGACCGAGGATCCCTGGAACTACAGCTCGCTCTATGAGCAGGAAAAATATGAGCGGCAGATCGAGATCCTGCCTGCCGGTCCCATCGGCCGGGCGCTTGAGCTGGCCTGTGCGGAGGGCCATTTCACGCGGCAGCTGGCGCCGCGCGTGGGCCATCTGACCGCAACCGACATCTCCGCCATAGCCATCGAGCGAGCCCGCGCCCGATGCAACAATCAGGCGAATGTCGAGTTCGGCGTACTCGATTTCGCTGCCGACACGCTGCCGGGTGAGATGGATCTGATCTTCTGTTCGGAGGTGCTCTACTATCTGGACGATCTCGCCGAGTTGCGGCGCATCGCCAAGAAATTTGCCGAGGCGTTGGCGCCTGGCGGTAGTTTCATCAGCGCACACGCATTCGTGCTGCGTGACAATGTCGAAAAGACGGGCTTCGACTGGAACACATTCGGTGCCCAGGCGATCTCCGAGACGCTGGCAGCGACCGAAGGCCTGGTGCTCGAGCAATCGATCCAGACCGAGCTCTACCGCATAGACCGCTTCCGCCGCCTATCGCCGGGCGATGTGGCGACGGACCCGGTGATCGATCATGTGCCGATCCGCGCGCCCATCGAAATCGGCGTCGCGCGAAATATCGTCTGGGGTGGGGCGCGAGCCTTGCGCCGCGACGTCGCACGTAACGAGCAGCGCCAGCATATCCCTGTCCTCATGTATCACGGCGTTGCCGATGAAGGTCCGGCCGCGCTCGCTCGCTTTCGGCTCACGCCCGCCGCATTCGCCAGCCAGATGGGATGGCTGCGCGCCAATGGCTTTCACGCCATTGGCTCCGAGCAGCTGGAAGCATCCATCGCCAACCGTCAGCCTTTCGTCGGCCGCCCGGTGCTCATCACCTTCGATGACGGCTTCCAGAACTTCGCCGACCATGCCTGGCCGATCTTGCGCGCCAACGACCTGAACGCGGAAGTGTTCCTGGTGACGGACCTGGTGGGCGAAAGTGCAAAGTGGGACACCGACATCGGTCCGCCGACGCCGCTTATGGGCGCCGGGACGGTGCGACGCCTCGCTGCCGAAGGCGCCTTCTTCGGCAGCCACATGGCGACGCATCGCGCCATAGATGGTCTGTCGAGCGCTGACCTGGCCGCCGAGCTCCTGCGCTCTCGTCTGTTCATCGAACGCTGGACCGGCCGGCCAACCAGGGCGTTCGCGGCCCCCTTCTCCGTCACCGACCGACGGCTTGGCCGGCTGGCTAGGGAGTGCGGCTATCGAGTAGGCTTCGGCCGCAGGCACGGGCCGGCGGACCTCCATAGCGATCTCATCGACCTTCCGCGCATCGAGATTCGCGGCGACCGCTCGCTCGATGACTTTGTCGCCACTGTCGAGGCCGTGCTCGGATAAACGGTGAACTTGTCAGTTCATTATTGGGCGACTTGCGACACGGCTGACATCAGCTCCTTCGGGTTTGGGGCGCCAAACATGTATCGCCCACCCTCCGGGACCTCCGTGAAGCTCCAGCGGACGATCCCCTGCCGGTCCAGCAGGAACTGACCAACCAGTTGTCCGTGTCCCGTGGCCATCATCTGCTCGTCGGCTTCGGTCAGTTCGTAGTGGTCCTTCTTGTCGAGGATTGCGGCGGCTGTCATCGGATCCATGGGACCGGGCAATTCGCCAGGTATGTCGACCCGCATGTCCTGTGCCGCTGCCATCGCGACCTTGTACGGCCAGTTCGTCTCGTTCTCGGTGAATTCGAGATTGGGCAGTCCAAAAGCACGATGTGAAGCGCGTTCCGGGTCCGACGCCGCAAGCAGGTTCGGCATTGGATGGTAGCGGAAATAGAGCCGCGCCCGTTCGATCGGCGTGTTGACCACCGTCAGGCTCTCCACGCCCTTTTCGCGCAGCTCCGGATCGAGACGCGCCTGAGCGGCGATGTGGCGCCGGCAAAACGCACAATGCAGACCTCGAAACAGGCCGACCAGCACCGGTTTTTGCCCGCGAAAGTCGTCAAGCGCAATCTTGCCTTCCTGGGTAATGGCGTCGAGTATCAGGTTCGGCGCCCGGTCGCCCGGTTGAAGCGGTATCAATCCACTAGGCGCGGACATGTCCAACCCCCTATCCCGGCTAGTCGAGAAAAGGCAGCACCACAAGCGCTTCCGGGTCGAGCCCGTGCTGGGCGCATATACCCTGCGCCAGGGAAAAGAAGCGTTCGGCCTCGGCCAGATTGTCGAGGTCGAGATTAAGCGTTGCGAGTCCATCATAGCACGGAAACAGAAGTTGGGGCTCGCCCGTTTCGCGGGCTACCTCCAGTGCTTCGTGGAACAAGCCGATCGCCAGTTCCGGATGGCCGTTGCACTGGTGGATCTGCCCAAGCACGATCAACGGCACTGGCAGGTGCTCGCGCTGGTCGAGCGCCCGGTCAATCTCGATGGCCTTCTCGGCAGCAGGCACGCCCTCCGTTGGACAGCGATCCGTGAAAGTACAACAAGCTACCGCCAGATTGGCGAGGAGGCGCGCCTGGAAACCCAAATCGCCAATACGGCGCGCCACTTCAAGACCGCGCCGACAGACCTCCATCGCCTTCGCCGGATCGATGGTCGTGTAGAGCACCCCGAGATTGGTGTAGCCGCGGCAGGCCGCGCCCAGCAGACCGGCGGCTTCGGCCAATTCAATGCTGCGCTCAACCTCACGCACGGCTTCATGGTTTCGCCCAAGGCGAGCCAGCGCAACAGCCTTGGTATTAAGTGCCTCGGCGGTCACGAGGGTGGCATCATCGGAGACATGTTCCGTTGTCAGAGAGCGTACGCAATCCAGCGCCGCGTCTGCCCATTTTGCCGCGAGAGTGTGATCTCCGCTGCGGAACGCCTGTCGGCCACGTTCTTGCCAGAGATGCGCCTGCTCGATCGGGGCATCCGCTCCATCGAGGAGCGCTGCCGCTTCAGCGTAGCGCGATTCCGCGTCGTCCCGCTTGCCCACGTCCCAAAACAGCCGACCGATCTTGCGCAAAACGCGCGCCGCCGCGACACGATCGGCTGACTCGCGATAGGCCTGCAGCACCGCCTCGTAGTGGCGGTGTGCAATCTCGCGGCGGCCTGCCGGGCCGCTCAAATCGGCAATGCGCTCTGCAATTGCCAGTTTGAGCGGTGTTTGCCCGATCGCGCCCAACGCAGTCAGTGCTCGCTCGTAGAAACGAAGGGCGTCGTCATTGGCGTATATCATGCGAGCGCGATCTCCCGCCGCCTGCAGGTAATGCGCGCCCCTCTCCCGCTCGGCGCTCTGAGCGAAATGGTGACCGAGCACGGCCAGATCCTCGAACCGTTCCGGCTTGTCGCCGCACAGTTGCTCCAGGGCGGCACCTACCCGGCCGTGGATGTCGGTCCGGCGTTGCAGGAGCAGATTCTGGTAGATCACGTCCTGCAGCAATGTTTGTGTAAAGCGGTAGCTTTGCGACGAGACCGAGCCTGATCCGGCAACTTCCTCGATGATTTCCGCATCGCAAAGCAGTTCGCAGCCCGCTTCCAGTCGGCCGGGGTCGGCTGCCACGGCTTTCAGAAGCGTGGCATCGAAGCGCGGGCCGATTACCGCGGCTTCCTGGGCCAACCGGCGCACCCCTTGCGGCAGCCGGTCGACGCGAGCAAGCAACATTGCCTGGATCGTGGCGGGGATGCCGGTTGCGACTTCGCCTGCCACGGTCCGCCATTGCTGGCCCTCGCGCACCAATACACCGCGATCGATAAGGCCGCGAACGATCTCCTCCAAGAAAAGCGGGTTGCCGCCCGCGCGCTCGAGGATCTGGTCGAGAAGCCCTCTTGCGGCGTTTACCCAGTTATCGCCGAAAAGCGCCGCCACCAGGCGGCGTCCGTCATCGCTGTCGAGCGGCGAAAGCCTGAGCGCTGTGTGGCTGACCCGACTTGAGTCGAGTTGGTCGTTGTCCGACGCCGGACGATGCGTGACCAGCAACATCAGCCGCGTGCGTTCCAGTCTGTCCATCACGAAACGCAGTGCCTCGAGCGAGACGGAGTCGGCCCAGTGCAGGTCTTCGACGACAATCAACAGCGGCGACAACGCAAGCCGCCATTCCATGATTGTGCGGACCGCGTAGAGAATTTGCCGCCGCAGCTGCTCGGGCTCGACATGCTGCAAGGTGGCATGGGGGTCGCCGAGGCCAAGCACATGGTAGAGCAAAGGCATCAGCCGCTTCGCCTCCTCGCCCTGCAGGCCGAGATCGGCAAGCAAGGCTGCGAGCTTGCCCCGCATTTCGTCCCCATTGTCGTTTTGCATCATCCCGGCAGCGCTGCGCACCACTGCACCCAAGGCGCCAAATGATTGTTCACCCAGCGGTGAGCACGTGGCCTGCCGCACGGCGACGTTGCGAAAACGATCCTCGTCGCCGACGCGGGCGACGAACTCCTTCACCAACCGCGACTTCCCGATACCGGCTTCGCCGACGATGCGGACAAGCTGGGCCGAGCCGCCGCACGCCAAGTCAAGGCTCGCCAGCATTCTGTTGAGCTCCGCATCACGACCTATTATGGGCGCACTGAGGCCGAGCGCCTCGAGCCCGCGCGCTGCACGCGGCGCCGCAAGCGGTGCATCCAGTCGGTGGACGAGCACACTGCCAGCCTTGCCGCGAAACACGACATCGCCCAGCGACTCGTACGAGAAGGCATGCCGGGTCAGCCTGTGCGTGAGTTCGCCCACCAGCACCTCACCCGGTGCAGCCAGCGATTGCAGGCGTTGCGCCGTATTCACCGTGTCGCCGGTCACCGAATAAGATTTGGCGGTGCCGATGCCCAATCCGCCAGTAACGACCGGACCCGTGTTTATGCCTATGTGGAGCAGCAGCGGCGAGCCGGAGTGGCGGGTGCTTTCACCGAGCCGCGCCGTCCGGGCGATCATGTCGAGAGCGGCTCGAAGCGCACGTTCCGGATCGTCCTCATGCGCGACCGGCGCACCGAACAAGGCGAGCAGAGCGTCGCCGATGAATTTGTCGACGAAACCACCAAAGCCTTGCACGGCCGCCGTCAATTCCTTGAACAGTTCGTTCTGCAGCGCCTGCATGACCTCGGGGTCGAGCTGCTCGCTGAGTGTCGTGAAGCCGCAGAGATCGGCGAACAGCACCGTTACCGTTCGTCGATCGGCGTCGGAGACGGAATGCGGCCCCTCTTCGCTTTCGATGTTCGGCGACGGAGCTCGAGAGGGCTGCGCAATGGTGCGGCTTGGTGTCGGAGCAGGCCGTTCGGCAGCTTTTGCGGACGCACCGACGCTTGCCCCACATTTAGGACAGAATTCGAAATCAGGTGCGCAGGCGTAGCCGCAACTGGCGCATGGCACGGGCTGGCGGCGGCCACACTTCGGACAGAAGGCGTAACCGCCCTCGATCTCGAAACCGCAGCCCGAGCAGTTCATGGACACCTCACCAGAGCATGATGCCGAAGAGTGTGAAGCGGTTTTCGGACGACATCATGCTCTATCTCTTTGACCTTGGGCCATGACGCGTGATCTCGCCACGCTCGTCACGGCCGGGGTATTCACAAGGATGAACCGATAGTCGTCAACCGGCAAGCGGCAGCGCAAATGGGCATCGGTCTGGGTTCGGCGGTGGAGCACTGCCGATACGGGCGGCCGCGTGGCCGTGATTTGCGAAAATTCCCTCGTCCCGCCGTCTTCCTGCTATGATGGAGATGAGGAGGCGACCCATGAGCGAGAACCGTAAGCTGGCCGCAATCCTGGCTGCAGATGTGGTCGGATACAGCCGGCTCGCGAGCGCGGACGAAGATCGTACCTTGGCGCGGTTGCGGGCACTGCGCAGCGACCTGATCGATCCGATCATTGCAGTGCACCACGGGCGGGTTATCAAGCGTACCGGAGATGGGGCACTGGTTGAGTTTCGCAGTGTGGTCGATGCCGTGCGCTGCGCCGTTGAGATTCAAAACGGTATGGTTGAGCGCAATGCCGGCGTACCGCAGGAGCGCCGCATCGAGTTCAGGATCGGCATCCATCTGGGCGATGTGGTCGAAGAGAGCGATGGCGATCTGATGGGTGACGGCGTCAACATCGCCTCGCGTCTGGAGGGCGTTGCGGCGCCCGGCGCCATCTGCCTGTCCGAGGATGCCTATCGCCAGGTCAAGGCCAGGCTTGACCTCTCGGTCAGCGATCTCGGCAGCACACAGCTCAAGAACATCGCCGAGCCGATCCGGGTCTATTCGCTGCAAGTCGGCGCCGGGGCCAAGGCGGCCGCGACCTCGCAAACCGCGACGAGCCCTCCGGCTGCGGCAGCGCCGCCGAAACTGTCGATCGCCGTGCTGCCGTTCGCCAATATGAGCGGTGATGCCGAACAGGACTACTTCGCCGACGGCATCTCCGAAGACATCATCACGGCGCTGTCCAAACTGTCACAGCTCTTCGTCATCGCTCGCAATTCGTCCTTCATCTTCAAGGGCCAGAACGTCCATGTGCAGGATGTCGGCACGAAGCTCGGCGTGCGCTATGTCCTTGAAGGCAGCGTACGCAAGTCGGGGAACAAGGTACGCATCACCGCGCAGCTCATCGATGCAATTTCAGGCGGCCATCTTTGGGCGGAGCGGTTCGATCGCGATCTGACCGACATATTCGCCGTGCAGGATGACGTGACGCAGCACATCGTCGGTGCGCTGGCGCTCAATCTGACCGAGGATGACCGTCTGCGGCTGGCACCCGAACACCAGCGCAACCCGGAGGCGTATGACTGTTTCCTGCGGGGCCGAGAGCTGTGGCACCGGCTGACGAAGGACACGAACGTCGCGGCCCGCGAGCTCTTGCAGCGGGCCATCGAACTGGACCCGAAATTTGCCTCTGCCCACGCTTTCCTAGCCCTCACGTACGGGCTCGATTACCTCAACAGGTGGGGTGCGTCGGACTCGATGGCGCAATCGGAAGAGGCAGCAACGCGAGCGGTAACGCTGGATGACAGCGATCCCTGGGCGCACTGGGCGCTGGCATCGGCCAAGCTTTACACACGGCGGCACGATGAAGCCATCGGCGAGGTCGAGCGCGCGATAGCTCTCAATCCGAACTTCGCCGAAGCGCACGTCGCCCGCGGCGAGGCGCTGTATTATTCGGGTAGATCCGCGGAGGCGCTAGAGAGTTTCGCCCGGGGAAAGACCTTGAATCCATACTTCCCGGATGTGCTTCTGCACTTCCAGGCTTTGGCATCGTTTCAACTGGGAAGGTACGAAGAGGCCGTCGACCTCTTGCTGCAACGGCTGGCTCGCAACGCTGTCACCGACGTCTCGCGTGCGCTTCTGGCCGCATGCTACGGCCATCTGGGCCGTTTGGAGGAGGCCCATGCGGCATGGCAGGACCTGCTTCGCGTTAATCCCGCCTATTCGCTGGAACATCGTCGCAAGGTCTTGCCTTACAAGAACCCTGCCGATTTCGAACTGATGGTCGAGGGGCTCCGCAAGGCCGGCTTGGTGCAATGACGGGCTAAAGCCCGGCCGGATCAGAGGCCTGAGGCCCGGCCGATCTTGCACCATCGGGCGTTTTCGCGAACCGGTTTCAGGTCGTCGGTCGTCTCGGCAAATGTCCGCAACCGGTATTGCCGCAGCAGGTCCGGGAAGAGCGCCCCTTCCGGCAGGCCGGCAAGCTGCTCGCGGACCGAGATCTTTTCATCGATGACCCGCATGCCCCAGGCATTTTCCCGAACCTGCAGCTCGGCGGCCAGATCGCGCTCTTCTGGCGCGTTTTCATCCAGCGCAGCCAGCAGGATCGAGTGGAAAAGCGCGACATAGCCAATCTGTCTCAGGCCGCCCACAACCCGCACGCGCGGCAATATGGCAAGGGCAAGGAACATCAGGAACAAGTCCGGCAAAAGCAGGCCGTCCAGCAGTGCCTGCTGGAGATGCGGCCGCTCGAACGGGATGGAAAGACCATGCGGCCTGTCAGGCTCGATCAGCCGCCCCTTCTCGAGGACGAGCTTGCGCACGCGCTGCTCGCGGATGCCCCAGAAATAGTCCGTGGCATTGGGCAGGAACCTGCCAAATGGGCCAGATGCGGCTTCTTGCAAGGCATGGTCGAGACGCCGGCGCCTTGCGGGCTCGAGGAGCAGCCTGGAAAGAAGGCTGCCTTCATCTTCCAGATGCCGCGACACGACAGTCGCGGCCAGCCTATCATCGATGAAAACCGGCCGAGCCATGCCGGAACGATCCCAATCGGCGACCAGATCCTCGTTGAGTTCTGTCAGCGCATCGGCGGCGGTTGCAAACACCTTGTCCTGGCTGGCAAGCAGCGTGCCCAGCCAGCTTCTGGCATCCGTCTCATTGCCCACCGTTTCGAGCGCGCGCCCGTTGAGGGCGACGGGACCGGCCGCGCAGGCGCTTTTGCGGCACAGTTTGTGGCGCCCCATGCCAAACAAATTGACCTTGTCGTCGCCGACATCGAGCCATCCCGGCCCCTCCCGGCCGGTTGTCTCCATGGTCATGGTCGTTCCCATGAAGCCGAAAAAAGCCGACAGCCTGTTTTCGACCGCGCCGAGCCAGGCAAGCAGCAGGGCATCGAAGGTGATGCGATCCATCAGAAGCAGGCAGTGCAGGCCGGACTGGATAACCGGTCTGTGGTCGAATTCGTCGAGGGCCTTGCCGATCGCTTCAGGCTGCATGATCGCACCGAGGCGCTGCTGCAGGACGTCGCGCAGGATCGAGCGGGCAGCAATCGACGGGGCCGATCCAGGCCTTGCCACCGGCCGCCACAGATGGCGGGCATAATCGGAAACCGGTGCATTCCAGTTCTGCTCGATGTCACGCACGACCTCGGGGCAGAGCAGCGACAGCACGGCCAAAATGTCCACCGGAGGGGCAAGGGCAGGGACGGTGGTCATCAGAACCGCAGCCGGGCCATGCTCAGGAGGTCGTGGTACTGCCCGTCGGTAAAACCGGCCTTCACATGCCGGCCTTCGACCTCGAAGCCATGGCTTGTGTAGAGACGGATGGCCGGTTCGTTGTCGGCATAGACAGTCAACTCGACCCGCTTAAGGGCGCGCCAATTGTCGGCCACGTCAAGCAGCGCGCCTAGGATGGCAGAGCCGATGCCTCTGCCGACAAAACCATCGTCAAGGCCGATATTGATCTCGCCGATATGCGAGCGGCGCGGCGAACCCTGCGCGACCAGGCTGCCATGGCCGACAACCTTGCCGTCCGACTCGGCAACGATCCAGGTGGTTTCCGGGCCGGACTTGGCGATGCGCCGCTCCACCTGCTCCACCATCTCGAATGGCATCCTGAGTGTGCCCCAGCGGAAGCCCGGCATATTGAAGATAGCGCAAAGCGCCTCGGCATCGCTTGGCCGGACGGCCCGGAGCTGCGGCTGGATTTTCTCTAGGGGTGGCGTGCTGGTCATGGCTTTTCCGGCTACAGCAATTCCAGGAAAAGTGTGAGCGGTTTTCCGTCCGGAATTGCGTCAGAACAAAGGACAGAGGCAATATGCCCGGCACGATGCACCGGACGTCACCTGAAAATCCAGCCGTCTCTGCGACCTATGCCGATTGCGCGGCAAAATGCCGGTGGGCGGCGCAGAGTTTGAGGATACCGCTGATGCCGATCCAGCCGAAAAGGGCGAGCCAGCACAATGTCCCGGCCGCCGTCCAGTCGATCCGGTGCACGGCGGCGTCGGTGATGAAGAGGCCAAGAACAGCAAGCAGGCCAACCAGAAACTGCGCCAGGCCGAGCACCAGCAGTTCCTCGCGCGGCGCACTTCTCCAGACGAGATAGGTGCCGCCTGCACCCGCCAGGAAGATGGCGCTGTAGACCTGGGCGTGGAAGGCATCGATCGGCCACGGCCAGAAGCCACCGAATGTCAGGGGAAACAGCAACAGGCCGACGCCGTAGAGCCCGAGGATCGCCATCTCCACCGGTAGGTAGGCGCGCCATGCGGGGTTTAAGATCACGCCTTTTGCAGAAGGGCGGGCCCTTGCCCGCCACAGGAACAGCGCGGATACAGCGGCCGACGCAAGATAGACCAGAAACCATAGCCAGGGGGCTTTGCGCTCGAAGTTGAAATAGCCAAGGTTGATGAACGAAGCCGCCGACACGATGACGGTGAAGATGAAGGCCATGACCAGCACAAGCCTGCCGGGCGACCAGCGATTCCAGACCAGCAGCACCGCCATCACTGCCATTTCGGCGGTGTAGAAGCCGCCGAGGAAGCGGGCATTGAACGGCGTGACGGCCCAGGGCCAGCGCGGCTTGACCAGCGCAGGCGCGAAAAACAGGCCGGCCCCAACGATCAGGACGATGATGACCCCCGCCGAGAAAAGGCGAAGGGCCGCCGGAAATGGCGGGTTGTCGCGTGTCGGCATGGAGAAAACCCCAGAGATGAATGCCCCATGGGCTATCATAGTTTGGAATTCAACAAATGGAAATTGACCTGTCACCAGGCTTGTCCATTCGAATGGCCGTACGGTCCGTTTCGCAGTATGATGGAGCGTTCGGGTCGAAGATCGGTCCGGCCAACACGCCTAGAGCCGGATGATTTCAGGTCTGTCCGACCTGAAATCTGAATCCGCCTCTAAATCAGGAAATAGAGCATGATGTCGTCCGAAAACCGCTTCACACTTTTCGGCATCATGCTCTAGCGGCGCAATTTCCGGAGCCTGCACGATGACCGAAGCTCAGGATCTGTTCTCGCTTCTGCGGCAATCGACCGATGTCGATCCGCAGGCAATCGACGCAATCCGGCAAACCATCGCCGAGGGCAAGGACCGCGAACTTTGCCGCATCAATGCGCTCGCCTTCGCCAGCAAGCATGGCCTCGACGAGGAACGCACCATAAGCGCCTTTCTCCATGCGGCGCGGGTGGGCATCTTCGACATTTCCTGGAATGTTCTGTGCCCCGGCTGTGGCGGCGTGCTCGACACCAACGCCACGCTGAAAACCATGCAGAAGGACGAATACACCTGCGCGCTGTGCTCCCAGGGCTATTCGCCGACCCTCGACGAGATGGTCGAGGTGACATTCACCGTCAGTCCCCGCGTGCGCAGGATTGCCGCCCACAATCCACACGAACTGCCGTTGGTGGAATATTACCGCCAGATCTACTGGGCGTCCGGGGCCGATCTGCCGGACGAGGATCTGGCGGAAAAGATGGAAGCGTTCTCGCTGGAAGATATCGAGCTTGCGCCCGGTGAAAAGGCGGTTCTGCACATCCAGCTTCCGCCCCAATTCATCATCGTCTTCGAGCCGGTCACGCATTCGGCCCAGTTCATCGACGCGAAGGGCGAACCGGCAAAAGAGCGGCGAAACCTCTCTCTGGCCTTCGACCGCGACCATGTCCAGAGCCAGACGCTGGAGATGCAACCCGGCCCATTGCGCATTTCGCTGGAAAACAGGACCGACACGCGCGTGCTGCCGACGGTCTTCATCGCCTGCCCGGTATTGCATGATTTCCTGGGCAAGCGTCGGCCCTTCGTGACCGCCAAGCGCCTGCTCACCAACCAGACGTTCCGGGATCTCTATCGCACGGATACGCTCGACATCAACCAGCGCCTGAAGATCACCAGCCTGACCTTCCTGTTCACCGATCTGCGCGGATCGACCGAGCTTTACGAGCGGGTGGGCGATCTTTCAGCCTTCGATCTCGTGCGCGAGCATTTCCAGGTTCTGCACGAGATCGTCGCGGCGGAGGCAGGCGCGGTTGTGAAGACGATCGGCGATGCGGTGATGGCGACCTTCGCGACGCCTGACCGTGCGATTGCCGCGGCGCTGCGGATGCGCGACGCCATGCGGGCGCTCAATGACAAAAGCGGGCGCGAGGACCTTCTGCTCAAGATCGGTGTTCATGCCGGCCCCTGCATAGCCGTGTCCATGAACGAGCGGCAGGATTATTTCGGCCAGACGGTCAACATTGCTTCGCGGGTCCAGAACCTCGCCAACGCACAGGCGATCTTCGCCACGCGTGCGGTGGTCGACGATAATCTCACCGCCGATCTGTTGCACAGGAACGCGCTGACGCCCGTGCCGCACGAGGTCTCGCTGCGCGGCATCGAGCGGGAGATTGCGGTTTATACGATCCCCTGAAGAGTTCTCTACCGCTCACACGCGCTTGCAGAGGAAATAACGGTCGGCGGGCTCCGAAGTGGGCGCCGGGAGGTGTTGCAGCAGCGGGTGATCGAGCGGCGTGCCACTGACCGCGAAGCCGCCGACGCGAAGCAGGCTCGCAATCAGATCGGGAAGCCAGGTAGCGGTCACTGCATCGCGATCGTCATAGCCGGTGCCAATGTCGGCATGAACAAGGGCGGCTTCGATGCCAATGAACTTGCGGCCCGTCTCGCGTATTTCGCCGAGCACGAGGTTTTCAGCTTCGGGAATTGAGCTAGTGTGCGCGCCAACTTCGCGGTCGAACACCACGATCCGGCGCCCGGGCAGAAGCTCGCGCAGATGGTGGAATGTCCGGCCATTGCCGAGGCCGAGCTCAAGCACAAGCCCCTCCATCTTCGCCACCTCGGGGCAGATTCGATTGAGAATGTCGCGCTGCGCGGTCATCCTGCTGATGAAATTATCGAGGCGACTCATATGCGATTGTGTGTCCTGAACCAGCAGCCCCGATCGAGGCTTGCTGCATATAAAGGCGAACGACGAACCCTGCAATAACGCAACCGGCCGCCGACAAGCGTCATACCGGGTGGAGTGTTCGGCAGGCCGGGCGGTGGAACAGCGATATCACTTGTAGGGGTCTGCGGCGTCCCGCAAGCCGTCGCCGAGGAAGTTGAACGCCATGATGACGAGGATGACGGGCAGCATCGGCAAAAGCAGCCATGGATAGAACGCGATCACGCTGACGCTGCGCGCCTCGGTGAGCAGGATGCCCCAGCTGGTTATCGGCGCCCTCAAGCCGAGCCCGAGGAAGCTCAGCGCCGTTTCGCCCAGGATCATGCCAGGGATGGAGAGCGTCGCCGTCGCGATCAGATGCGACATGAAGCCGGGAATGAGATGCCGCCTGATGATGCGGCTGCTCCCCGCGCCCATCAACTGCGCGGCCAGAACGTAATCCTCCTCGCGCAAGGCCAGAAGCTTTGAACGCACGGCTCGCGCCAGTCCGGTCCAGTCGAGCAGCCCGAGGATGACGGTGATGCCGAAATAGATCAGGATCGGACTCCACGTTATCGGCATGATCGCCGCCAGGGCCAGCCATAGCGGAATGCTGGGAATCGATTGCAGGACTTCGATTATCCGTTGGACGATCAAGTCGAAGATACCGCCGTGATAGCCGGCCAGTCCGCCGATGACGATGCCGAGCAGGAAGCTGAAACTGATGCCGACGAGGCCGATAGTCAGTGAAATGCGTGCGCCATAGATCATGCGCGAGAGCACGTCGCGCCCCAGCCTGTCGGTGCCGGCCAGAAACAGCTGCCCGTTTTCGGCAGGACAGACAAAATGCCTGTCACCTTCGATCAGGCCCCAGAACCGATAAGTGTCGCCCTTGCAGAAGAAACGGAGCCGTTGAACGTCGTCGTGGTTCTCGATGTAGTTCCGCTTGAGCGTGTCCATATCCAGCGTCATCTGGCGGCCATAGACGAACGGCCCGACGAACTCGCCATTGTGGAACAGGTGCACGTGCTGCGGCGGCGCATAGATGTAGTCCATGTTGCGCGAGTGCAGATTGTAGGGCGCCAGGAACTCGCAGATCAGTATCCCTAAATACAGCACTGCCAGGAATATGCCGGATATAAGCGCAAGCCGGTGTTTGCGGAATTTCCACCACATCAGCCGCAACTGCGATGCCTGAAAGACCTTCGATTGCTCCGGCGTCATCGCCTCGACCGACTGCAGGTCGAAAGGCGCGCCGGAAATGTAGTGTTGCAGTGGAGCACCCGGAGCGGGCAGCGGCGAGTCCTGCTTCATTTGGTGCTGCCACCCTGCAAACGAATTCGTGGATCAAGCAGCGCCAGCGCCAGGTCGGAAATCAGCACGCCGATAACCGTCAGGAAGGCAAGGAACATCAGGAATGACCCTGCCAGATACATATCCTGGCTTTGCAGCGCCTTGATCAGCATCGGCCCGGTCGTTTCCAAAGACAGAACGATAGCCGTGATCTCAGCGCCGGAGATGATGGCCGGCAGGATCGAGCCGATGTCGGAAATGAAGAAGTTGAGCGCCATGCGCAGCGGATATTTGACCAGCGCCTTGAACGGATGCAGGCCCTTGGCGCGCGCCGTAACGACATATTGCTTGTGCAGTTCGTCGAGCAGATTGGCGCGCAGCCGCCGGATCATGCTCGCCGTGCCGCCGGTGCCGATGATCAGGACCGGGATCCAGAGATGGGCGAGGATCGACTTCGCCTTGGCCCAGCTCATCGGCTCGCCGAGATATTGCTGGTCCATGAGGTGGCCGATGGACGTGCCGAACCAGATGTTGGCGAAATACATCAGGATCAGCGCCAGCATGAAATTCGGAATGGCAAGGCCGAGAAGGCCGAAGAAAGTCAGGCCGTAGTCGCCCCAGCTGTATTGATGCGTGGCGGAGTACATGCCGATCGGAAAGGCGATGAGCCAGGTGAAGATGATCGTGACGAAGGAAACCAGCACGGTCAGCCACATTCGGTCGCCGACGACGTCGCGAACCGGCAGCTCATATTCGAAGGAATAGCCGAAATCGCCGTGCAGCATCCCGCCCACCCAGTAGAAGTAGCGAATGACCGGCGGCTGGTCGAAACCATATTCCTTGCGCATCATCTGGATGCGGTCGGAATCCACCGCTTCGCCCTGGGCCCGAAGCTCAGCGACATAGCTGTCGAAATAATCGCCCGGTGGAAGTTCGATGATGGTGAACACCAGCGCCGATATGACCAGCAGCGTTGGAACCATCACGGCGATGCGCCAGACAAGATATCGAAGCACGCTCAGGAGCCTCCAAGCCAGAATGTGTCCGGCATGTAGACACCGAAATAGGAGGTCGGGTCATAGCCGAAAAGTGCCTTGTCAGGCAGGTTGCGCAGCCGCGAGGATACCAGAATCGGCTGATGCGTTGCGTTCACCGTGCCTATTGAAAACACCTGATCGGTGTAGATCGACAGCATGGAGTTCCAGATTTCGGCGCGCTCGCTGGCTTCGGTCGATCCGTTCCATCGCTTGAGCAAAGCCATCAACTCGACCACTTCAGGAAGATCGGGCGCCTCACCCATCTTGCCATGGGACAGATAGTGAGCACCCCAGAGCGGCCACTGCAATTGGTCGTCGATGGTGGGGGCCAGTTGGTACGGATTCATGTCGGCGGTCGGCACGCCATTGTCGATGCCCGACCACATCGACATCATGATCTGGCCGCCAAGCGCGCGGCTGCGGAAGATGTCGCGCTGCGAAGTCCGGATGAACAAAGCGATGCCGATCTTGCGCCAGTGATCGGTGATAAGTTCGAGCGCGTCGGTTTCCAGCGTGCTTTCGCCGGCCGTTTCCACGATGATCTGCGCAGAGCGTCCATCCGGAAGCATCCGCACGCCGTCATCGTCACGGGCCTGAAGCCCGACCTCGTCTAGCAGGGCATTGGCCTTGTCGGGATCATGGGCGATCCAGGCTTTCGCGTATTCCGGCCGGTAGAGCGGGCTCTCCGGCAACACCGTATCGGCACTTTCCTGCGCCAATCCATAGAACACGGCCATGTTGATCTCACGCCTGTCTACAGCAAGCGAAAGTGCGCGGCGCACGCGCACGTCTCTCAAAAGGGCACGCCACACCGGGTCGGCACAATTCAGATTGGGCAGCAGCGCCAGCCGCGAGCCCTGAGTGCGTTTCCATAGATGCATCTTCACCGGGTAGCGCTTCTCCGCATCCTTCAGGAAGGAGTAATCGCTGAAGTCAATTCCCATGCATTGCAGGTCGCTCTCCCCCGCACCGGTCTTGGCCGAGATGATCGCCGACGAGCTGACATTCATGATGATCTGGTCGACATAGGGCAGTTGCCGGCCATTCTCGTCTATTCGATGAAAGAACGGGTTGCGCTCGAAGATAAACTGCTCGGCTGGCGGCTTGGTCCGGTTCCGCCAGGGATCGAGCGTCGGCAATTCCGGGTTCTCTGGGCGATACTGCCGCGACATGCGGATATGCAGGAGCGTCCATTTCTTGGCCCGGTTCTCCTTCATCAGGCCGGCGAGCCGGAATGGATCCTGGTATTTCTTGTGGAACTGCTTGAGATAGGCGGCCGGCAGAACGAGCGATATCGGCGCGGCAGCAGCGAGCTTGGGCAGGAAGTCGGGATTGGGCGCGTCCCAACTGTAGCGCACCGTCAGCGGATCGACGATCTCGAAGCGCGGCGGCTGGCCGTCCGCCAGCAGGGTCGGGGCGAGCCCCCCTTGCGAAAGCTCATCGTTCAGCCAGACATCTTCCCAGCAATAGCGAAAATCCTCCGGCGTCAGCAGGCTGCCGTCGGACCATTTATGGCCTTCCCGTATCTTGAAAGTGAAGATGCGATCATCCGCTACGTCGAAACTTTCGAGAATGTCGGCATGCAAGTTAAGTTTTTCGTCATAACCGACCAGCCGGGAATACCCGTAGATCGTCATCATCCGGATATCTTTCTGGCTGCCGATGATCGTACGCAGCGTGCCGCCATACTGGCCGGGCTGCCGGCCCATCGCAGCGAGGTTCAACGCGCGCGGGCTCTTGGGCAAGCGCTCAGCGAGTGCCGGCAACGCCTTGGCCGTCAGCTGCGGCTGAAGAAAATCCGGCTCCAGATCTCCGGCACGCGCCGTGCCCGGAAGAAGTGCCGAAGCCATCAGTCCAAGGACGGTGCGACGACTGATCAATGGCGTAGCTCGCTGATATCGGCCGAACGTCGGGCCAGCACGAGGTGGCCGCCGCCAAGATCGATCGGCGACAGCGTATCCTCCTCACCCTCGTCGTGGAATTGCGGTCCCCATGCGCTGGTGTCGGAAGCGCCGCCGAGGTTCAGCATCTTGAAATCCATCGGCCGGTCGAGATCAGGGAAGGGGACTGCGGCGAGCAGTGAGCGCGTGTAGGGGTGGATCGGTTTCCTGAGCAGAATTTCGCGCGGTGCAAGCTCGACGATACGCCCGCCGCACATCACAGCGATGCGGTCCGCCATGTAGTCCACCACCGCAAGATTGTGGGATATGAACAGGTAGGTCAGGCCCAGTTCCTTCTGCAGGTCCTTCAGAAGGTTCAGGATCTGCGCCTGCACGGAGACATCGAGCGCCGAAACCGGCTCGTCGCAGATCAGCAGCTCAGGCCCCAGCGCCAACGCGCGCGCAATGCCGATACGCTGACGCTGCCCGCCGGAGAAGCTGTGGGGATAACGCTGGATGAAGCGCGGATCGAGCCCGATTGCCTGCATCAGGCTCTTGACTGTGGCTAGCCGGGACGCGGCATTGCCACGTTGATGGATTTCCAGCGGCTCGCTCAAGATGTTTTCCACTGTCATGCGAGGCGAAAGCGACGAAACCGGATCCTGGAAGACCATCTGGAGTTTCGCCCGCAGCAAGCGCAGGGCGTCTCCCTCTGCTTCCAGGACGTCGATCGGTCCGTCGCGGCCGTTGAAGATCACGGAGCCGCCGGTAGGGGTGACGGCCCGCATCAGGATCTTGCTGACGGTGGTTTTGCCGCAGCCGCTTTCGCCAACCAGGCCCAGGCACTCACCCCGCCTGATGTCGAAGCTCACGCCGTCCACGGCGCGAACAGAGGTTTGATTGCTCCCGCTGAACCATCCGGAGTTGCGGATGGTGTAGACCTTTTTCAGATCCCTGACCGACAGCAGAATGTCGTCCGGCCCTTTCGCTTCCGGCGCCGTCTGCTTGCCCAGCAGGGTCCCGACATTCACCGGCACCTCGCGGAGCGCCTTCAGCCTTTCGCCAGGCTTCAGGTCGAAATGCGGAACGGCTGCCATGAGGCCCTTCAGGTAAGGGTGGCCTGGCCGGCGGAATATTGCCTCCACAGGGCCCGCTTCCATGATCTCGCCATGGTACATGACGACCACCTCGTCGGCGACATTGGCAACCACGCCGAGGTCGTGTGTGATCAGCAGCATTGCCATGTTGAGCTTGGTCTGGAGTCCACGAAGCAATTGCAGGATTTGCGCCTGGATGGTGACGTCCAACGCCGTTGTCGGCTCATCGGCGATCAACAGAGCGGGCCGGCAGATAAGCGCCATGGCGATCATAGCGCGTTGCCGCAATCCTCCCGAAAGTTCGAACGGATACATGTCGTAGGCGCGCTTGGGATTGGGAAACCCGACGAGGCCGAGCATTTCCTCGGTCCGTGCCTTGCGCTCCGTCCGGTCCATGTGCGTATGAATCTGCAGGGATTCGCTGACCTGGTTGCCGATCGTGTGCAGCGGCGACAGCGATGTCATCGGCTCCTGAAAGATCTTGCCGATGCGGCTGCCTCTCAACGCCCGGATTTCGGGTCCGTCTCGCGGCATCTGCAGGATATCCTGCGTCGTGCCGGGCTTTTTGGGATCGGAAAACAGGATACGGCCGCGAACATGGGCCGTGTTCGGCAAGATGCCCATCACCGCCTGGCTGAGAACCGATTTTCCGGAACCGGACTCACCGACAAGTGCGGTGACCTTGCCGGGCAGGACGCGAAGATTTGCCCGCCTGACGGCATGCAACGGTCCCCCGACAATGGCAAAAGAGATGCCAACATCTTCGATCCGCAGCAGATCAACGCCTGCATCCATTCCCACACCAGCCCCAATCTGGCGCCTCCCGACCGGCCCCAAAAAGCAAGACTAGCGCATTGTCAGCGCAGAGCAACTTGGATTCGAAACGAATTCCCCGGCGACCGGCGGCCGGACAGCATACCAGGGCGTCCAGATCGGATGGTGGTGACTACTGGAGCTTCCTCCGGTCGCCCGCCGACAGCCGCGCGGCATCGCGATGAAGCAGCATGACCTGCTCGGCGTCCGATATCCGATCGTGAAACGGCTGCAGCGCAGCGTCTTCATCGAGTGCGAGAGCACCCGACAGATCGGGTGAAAGCACCGTCAGCTTCTGCTTGCTGCCCGCCAGTTCCTCCTCGCCGAGCGTCAGCCAACTGTTGGCCCCGCAATAACCGGCGAAGTCCTTGCTGGCGAGAACGCTGTGCGGATATTTCTTGGTGAGGGTCTGGAGACGCTGGACCTCGTTTACAGCCGAGCCGAAGACGGAGAATGTGAGTCGGTCGGTAAGCCCGACATTGCCGAACATCACATTGCCGACATGCAGGCCGATACCAAATTTTATATCGCCCAGTCCTTGCTCTTTTCTGCGCAGATTGAGCTCCATCATGCGCATGCTGGCCTTGTGCGCAGCCGCAAGAGCAGCCTGGCAGGCGATCTCTGACTGCGCGCGGTGCCTTTCGCAGGGGTAGACGGCAATGAATCCATCCCCCAGGAAACTCATGATCTGCCCGCCTTTGCGATTGAAAGGTGCTGCGATGGCATCGAAAAACTGGTTCAGCGTATCGATATAGACTTCGCGGCCGGAGGTTTCGGCGAGCCTTGTCGACCCGCGCATATCGCCCATCACCAGCGCGGCCCGGATTGTATCGCCCTCGCCGCGCTTGATCTGGCCGTCCAGCACGCGCCTGCCGGCGTCACCGCCGAGATACGTGGTCATCATGTTGTCGGCGAGCTTGGTGAGCACCGCCATCTTGCTTGCTATAGCGAGATGGTTCTGGATCCGCAGCAGCGCCGAAATCATGCTGTCGCTGAAGCCTGAAGCACTGTCGGTGGACCAGGACCCCAACATGCCCTGACTTGTATCGCCGTTGAAGGGATGGACGAAAGCCATGTAATCGGTGACGCCCATAAGCCTGAGCTCATCGAAAACAGGAAACTCCGACCGCACCGACGGGTCGAGCCGGCGCCGCAGATGGTCGAGCTTGTTGCTGAGCAGATGGTAGTATGGGCTGGTCAGGAATCTGTCGGAATGGACGCCGTTCTCACTCCGGAAGCCTTCCACTTCCAGGCCTTGGCCGCGAATCCAGGTGAAACCGAGCGCGTCATAAAGCGGATGCAGCATCGAAAAGCTCAAATGCACCCGCTTCAGCGGCAGGCCGGCAGCAGCCAGCCGTTCACAAAAACCCTTGACCAATGTTTCCAGGTCGTCGCCCGCCAACGCCGATTGGGTCAGCCAATCGGCAACCTTATCCATGAGAATGTTGGAAATTTCTGCTTGCGCTGTGCTCATGCTATCTCGAAACCCGTCGAAGACGAGCCATCTCCTTTGATCCGCAAATTCTCGAAGTCAATGAAGCCGGCTTCGGGGGCAGAAGCCGGCGAAGAATATCCCAAATGACTGTCCTTGCAGGAAGCAAGCAGACGTCGACCGCACAAATCACCTGCGACACTATGTGGCGAGGCTGCCGGCGAAGTGCAATCCCGATCCTGACATCGCGCAAAAAATTGGTCGGCTCAGGCACCGTCGGGCTCGCCGGGTCTCAAGAACCATGGCCGAGGCGCATTGCGGAAAATCGATTTCCCCAAGCCGTCGTCAGACCGGCGCCTTCGCCTTCAGGCTTGCGGCAGCCATTGCATAGCCGCCGGCGGCGCCATCGATGAAGTGAACATGATCGCGCTGCAGCGGCGAGATGACGAGGCATGTCATCAAGGCCGACTTCTGGCGGTGTAGGCCATAGTTGCAGATGCCGGCCTCTTCCGCCTGTTTCAGCCGGTTCTCGATCCGCTGCAACACATCCGCGTCGACGTCGATGGTCATCTTCAAGCCGTCGTCGAACTTGCGGAAATCCGAATTGCTGGCCACCTCGCGCTTGTAGACCTTCGGGTCGAAACCGCCGATCGTCCAGCCCAATTTGTCGGTGACGGCCGTAAGCGTCATCAGGAAGATCACCCACAGCTTGGCCAGCCACCGCCGCCCCGGCGGCGCCGTGGCCCGTGCCTCGACATCGAGACCGGCGGGCAAGAGACTATAGGCCGGACCGTCCACCGGCACCGGGTGGCCATCGCGCTCCTGCCTGCCGGCAAGGGCGATGATGTCGGAAGCCAGAAACTGGAAACCACGCAAGTCGCGCGATGCCCCCGGCACGGCTATGATCGAGACAATTTCGCCATGCCGGGCTTCGATCGGGTTCCAGCGGCAGGAGAGGCCGGTCAGATCCGGCCGCGCGCCGGCCGGGGCGGGGTCGACGCGGTAGCGCCCGGCTTTCATTTCGGCTTCCGCCCAACTGCCGCCGCCGCCGGCGAACATGGCATAGAAGGCTGCTTCGGAGGCCTGGAACCTCGCCACGCGAACGTCGAGGCCTTGCGCTCTTATGTCCTTTATCGGCACGATTGCGGCACGCAAGGTCAGGTCCAGTTCGTCCGCCACCCATCTCTGGACAGAAGCCAGCGCGTTACGGGCGATCTCCAGCGCCGAGCCGGGAAACGCCACGAGCGCGCCGTCGCCGCCGAAGACGAAGGGAAGATCTTGCCGGCCCAGTGCATTGAGCAGCGCCGAAATGACGCTGGCGCCGGCCATATTGACGGTTTTGTAGCGCCCGGCCTCGATCGCCTTGGTCGAGCCGACGATGTCGGCGGTGGCCAGCGCCCAGCCATCGGGGAGAGGCCGATAGTTGTCGATATCGGCAACGCTTTCGAACTTTGCGAAGACCGGCAAAGAAGCGACGAACGGGTCGGACGCGACTGCTGTTTCCATAAGCATCAGATAGCACATTCCTGCGCTTGAAGGTGAAGTCGATCATGCCTCGAAATTGACTTGGGCAGGCTTTGCGATGATAGGATCGCGCGATGCGAATTGCCTTCTACGCCCCGCTGAAGTCGCCCAATCATCCCGTTGTCTCCGGCGACCGCCAGATGGCACGGATGCTGGTCCAGGCGCTGCAGCATGGCGGGCATAGCGTCGAACTGGCATCGGAGTTGCGCTTCTATCTACGCCAGCCGGAACCGAAAAGTTTCGATGCGCTCATGATCGAGGCCCGGGACGAAGCCGCGCGACTGACAAGGCTTTGGGACCGTGACGGCAAGCCCGATCTCTGGTTCTCCTATCATCCCTACTACAAGGCGCCCGACCTGATCGGGCCCGAGCTGGCGTTGGCCTTTGCTGTCCCCTATGTGACGGCCGAAGCCTCCTATTCCGAACGGCGCAACGCCGGTTCGTGGGCCGATAGCCAGGCATTGGTGGCGCGAGCCATCGAGCAGGCGGCGCTGAACATCTGCTTCACGCAAAGGGATCGCCAGGGGCTGGCGGATGCTGTTCCCCACGCCGCTCTCGGTATGCTTTCACCCTTCATCGACACATCGGCATTCCACGAAATGCCGGTACTGGATTATCCGACGCGCCTCGTGACCGTCGCCATGATGCGCCCGGGCGACAAGGTCTTGAGCTATCGCATGCTGGCGCAGGCGCTCGGGTTGATCGGCCACCTCCCCTGGACGCTGTCGGTCGTCGGGGACGGACCTGCCCGTGACGAGGTAAAGGCTCAATTCGCCGGCTTGCCCGCCGACCGTATCGAATGGCTTGGCGCGATTGAGCCGGTCGCCGTGCCGGATGTCCTCTATCGCGGGGGAATCTACGTCTGGCCGGGTTACGGCGAGGCCTATGGCATTGCCTATCTTGAAGCACAGGCCGCCGGCCTTCCGGTGGTGGCTCAGGACATTGCCGGCGTGCCGGAGGTTGTGCGGCATGGCCAGACCGGGTTTCTCACCCCGCCGGGCGATCTGGCGGCGTTCGCTTCCGCAATTGCAAGGCTTCTGGCCGATAATGACGAAAGAACCATCATGGCTGCAGAGGCCAGACGTTTCGTTCTCGAAGAACGCTCTCTCGGTGCTGCAAAGGCCCGTCTTGCGGAACTTCTCAAGATGATCCCGTTGTCATGACATCCGACCCGACTTGGCAGCCCCTGGTGGACGAGCTGGCGCACCGGCAACGGGCGGGCCGCAAGGCAGAGTTCTGGCTGCGCGACGATGACGCCGTGGATCCAACGCCGGCACTCGATCGCTTGCTCGACCTCACCGGTGACTTCGCGGTTCCGGTCACTCTGGCCGTCATTCCGGCCCAGACCGACGGGAAGCTTGTCGTCCGGCTTGACGCGGCGCCGCATGCCACGGTCGCCATTCATGGCTGGGCGCACCGAAATCATGCGCCCGAGGGTCAAAAAAAGCAGGAGCTCGGCGCGCATCGGCCACGCGAGGTGGTGCTGGATGAGCTGGCCGGCGGGCTGTCGCGTGTAACCGGCCTGCACGGCGCACGTGCGGTTCCGATGCTGGTGCCGCCCTGGAACCGGATCGATGTCGGCCTGGTACCCGACCTCGGATCGATAGGATTTGCGGCATTGTCGGTGTTCGGGCCGCCAAGGCCGGCTTCCCTGGCGGTCATCAACAGCAATGTCGACATCATGGATTGGCATGGCACGCGCGGCTGCCGCGATCATGGTCTCTTGGTTCAGGCCATCGTCGCGCAATTGCAGCGTGCATTCGACGGCGGCGAACCGGTCGGCCTGCTCACCCACCATCTCGTCCATGATGAATCGGCATGGCTTTTCCTCGAACGGCTGTTCACGATCACCGCGCGGACCGAAGCCTGCGCATGGCTTCCGATCAGCACACTGACAGAACGCAGCGCCGGAAAATAGCTCAGCGCTTTTTGTGCAAGACTGGAAATGTGAGCGTCTGGCCATCCCGCGCCGCAAAAGCGCCGGCAAATCTGTTTTTGGCCAGTTTCTCCATCTCGTCCAGCTCATCGTCGGTGCGTGCCGGATCGTGGTGAAACAGCGCAAGCCCGCGCGCGCCGGCCGCCTCGCAGAGCTTGACGCCCTGTTGCCATGTCGAGTGCCCGTTGCCGCGGTAGCGCTCCATTTCCTCCTCGGTGTAGGTGCAATCGTAAATGACGAGGTCGGCATTCTCGATCAGGCCGAGCACCGCCGGATCGAGTTTGCCCGGCTCGTGCTCGGTGTCTGTGATGACCGCCACGACGCGGCCCCCCCATTCGACCCGGTAGCCGATGCAGCCGCCCGGATGGGTAAGACTACCGGTCCGCACAACAACTCCTTCGCGCGGCCGAAGCACGTCTCCGGATGCGAAATCGCGGCAGTCGAGGCTCGCCTTGCAGACACCGAGTGTCACCGGAAACCATGGCGGCCGAATGAATTCATCGACCATCTGCCGCGTCGTCATGCGTCCAGCCAGATGCCCGGACCAAAGCGCAACTTTGATGCCTCGTTCATAAATAGGCTTGAAAGCCGGCAGCCCGATGACGTGGTCGTAGTGGCAATGGGTGAAAAACAGGTCGAAATCGGTGACGCCCGCCGCCCGAAGCGTCCTGCCGGCAGGCCGCAAGCCGGAGCCCGCGTCGAACAGAAGCGTATGCTTGCCGCATTGCATCTCGATGCAGATCGTGTTGCCGCCATAGCGAGCAAATTCTGGCCCCGACACCGCAATGCTGCCGCGCACGCCCCAAAACCTGACAAGGAAGAAATCGTCGTCCATGCACCCTTTCGCCCATCGTAGCCAACCAACTGCTGCCAGAGTCGTTCCAGGAAAGGTGTGACACGGTTCCGGAAACTGCATCAAAACAAAGAAACAGAGCGGCTCGCCGCTTCAGTGCAACTGTGAATCGCTCTCGGCCGTTCGTGCGTCGATCAGGTCCGCGGTCGTACTGCTTAGCCTATCGGCAAGAACCCGCAATATCTCGATGGTCATTTCGGGAAACTCCTTCATAAGCCTCAGGAAATGGTCCTTGCGGATTCTCAAGGCCTCCAGCTCACTTGCCGCTTTGACGGTGGCAGTACGGGAGCTGTTGCACAATATGGCAATCTCGCCAACGATCGAATTTGGCAGCAATTCAGCAACTTTGATCGGCCCATTGTCGGAATCGACCAGAATATCCGCGCTGCCCGAAAGGATGACATAGGCGGCGTCTGCCTCGTCGCCCTGCCGGAAAAGAATCTGGCCGGCACTGTAGTTCACGCGATCGGACGTGAACGCGAGCAGCTTGAGCTTTGTCGGCTCGATGCCAGAGAACAAGGGAACGCGTTGCAGCATTCCAACTTCATCCTTGAGCAGCATTGTCGCAAACCTTCCTGAATTCGCGTTTGCCAGACTATGACACAAGTTCCTTGAAGATACCGTTTCCCGCCAAGAGTGTCTCGTGTGTTCCGTCTTCCACCAATTGGCCTGAGTCAAAGACCACAACCCGATCGAACATCGCCGCCATTGCCGGATTCGTCACCACCCACACAATTGCCGGCGAATGGCCGTCGCGTCTGGCTTCGTCGAGCACATTCCGCAACACTTTGTCCTGCACGCGCTGGTCGAGCGCCGACAGCGGCCGATTGAGAATGAGGAAATCGGGACGCTTGAGCAAGGCGCGGGCAACATCGAGCTTCTGTCGCTGTCCGCCGGTCAGCCGCCTGCCGGCGGCGCCGACGTTGAAGTCCAGGCCGACATCCAGAAGCTCGGCATAAAGTCCCAGTTCGTCAAGAATATCATAGACGATGGAGCGAATACGGTCCGGCGCGTCGGGATGGTTGTTGCCGACACGCCCGAACAGGACGTTGTCCATGACGGTGGCCGCGGCGATGTATTTGGCAGGATCAAACCGTTCGACAGCTTTCTCCAGCTCGGCCGGCAGGTTTTCATAGAACTGGTTGCGTGCAGCGATGATCTTGCTCATCAGCTCGTCGGTCAACAGGCCGAAGCGATGCCGGGGCTCGATATAGGCAAAGCTTAAGGTGACCATCATGGCGCGGTCGTTCTCCGAAACCGCATCGTAGGGGCGATTCTTGAGCCGTTGCAGCAAGGTTTCGTAGGCGGGTATCTCCTCGGCGCTCATGAAGGCGAGCTGCTGGAAGAACTGGTGTTCGGGCGGCAGGTCGGCAAACAGCTCGATCGCCTGTTCGGCGATCTCCATGCCCATTTCGTAGAGCGTGCGGTCGAGGCCGGCTTGCTTCAGCACGGAAGCAAAATAGGGATTGGACGCCAGTGCCTTGTGAGCCAGTTCGGGGCCGGCCGCGGCGCCGAAGAGCAGGTTCTGGCCGATCGTCGCTTCCTTGTTGTAGGCGCCCGGTTCAAAAGGAACCACCAGCGCGCTCAGGCCTTCTTCCTCCAACCGGGTTCGCAGCGCCGCACGCAATTCGACGATCCGCTCGGCAAGCTTCGTGTGGCGCTTGAGGTCGGCCGAAGAGCGCAAGCCAAGATCCAGAATGTCGCGCGACAGAAGAACCGCGTCGAGCACCCGGCGCACGGCTTCGAAGAGGTCGTGCGGGCCGGTGGCGCCGGCGGAGGCATAGTTGATCCAGTCGCTGCGGATATCGAGATCCGGATTGCCCGACCGGCGCGCCTCGTCGATATTCCAACGGTGCTGGTCCGCCGCTGCGCCGTCATATGTCACCGATGTCAGCGGCGCATGCTTCAAACCGTAGAGCAAATTGTCGCGCAGGCTTGCCTGGAACAGGAAAACATCCGACGAAGCGTAGGACATGCGCCGGCCGGTCACGGCTTCGGGGAGATCAAGCAAGTCATCGGAGCCCGAAACGATCCTTCCGCTGTCCGGCCAGGTCAGCCGCGCAAAGGCTTCCGCAAGCGCCTCCGCTCCCCCTGTTGCGGTGCTGACCAGAGCCACCGTCTCACCCGGCTTGACCTCGAGCGAGATGCGATTGAGGAGCATTGCGCCGCCATCGTCTGCTATCGACAGGCTGACCGCCGACAGCGGCTTGGTCATCGGATCGGGATCGTCGACCGTCAGTGCTCCGATTTCCGGCGCGATGATATTCTCGACGGTGAACTGTTCGACGACCTGCTGATATTTGACCTGGACATCCTGCCGGTCCTGATCCCAGTCGATCAGTTCCTTCATCGGTCCGGGCAAGTCCTTGTAAGCGCCGATCACGGCCACGAGCTGGCCGACATCCAACCTCCCCTGGATGACCAGATAGCCACCGATCATGTAAAACAGAAAGGGCGTGAGCTGCGCGAGAAAATTGTTGAGGAACTTTACCATGAATTTCCATTGGTAAAGATCGAAGCGGATTTTGAAGATGAGCCCGAGCCGGGCTGCTATGTCGGCGCGCTCGTAGTTCGACGTATCGTGGACGTGAACCGCGCCGATGCCGTCGACGATTTCGCCAACCCGGCCTGAAAGCGCGCGCGCCGTCAACTGCCGCTGGCGCCCGAGCACGAGCAGCCGCCGCCGCATTCGCGGGATAAGCACGATCTGGATCGCCACGATCACGACCGCTATCATTCCGAGCCAGACGTTCTGGACCATGATGAACAGCATGGCCGTCAGCGCCTGGCCGCCGAGCAGCACCGGCTGCAGGAAGGCATCGCCAATGAAGCCGCCCAGCGGCTCCACCTCGTCCTTCACCATGGTCGCCACTTCGGCGGATTTCACCCGCTTGAAGTAAACCGGCGGAAACCGCAGCACACGATCGACCAGATCGAAACGAATACGCCGCAGCATGCGTTCGCCGAGCCGGCCCTTGTAAGTGTTGATGTAGAGCTTGAACAAGCCGTTGATGACGACCAGCAAGAGGAAAACAAGGCTGAGCGCAAGCAGCGTCGACGTGCGGTCGAGCTGAAAACCGGAGAAGAACTGCACCTCGCCGATGAACGGCAGGTTATAGTGCAACCTCATGAATGGCAGGGTCGCGCCCGGTTGCTCGAACCCCTTGCCCTGGATCGGGCCGTTGACGATCAGCTTCGGCAGGTCGAACGACATGAAATACGGGACCATCGAAAGCACGACGATCATCAATATCCAGAGCTGCTGCTTCCTGGTGTGCGTCCAGATATAGCGGGCTAGGCTGGTTTCCATATGCGATTGTCAGTTTGAAGGATGCAGAATGTAAAGGCACCTGCTGGCGAATGGTGTATCGGCCATGTCTTCGCTGCCATCGACCAGTTCGAAGCGGCAGCTGCGCGCCAGACGGATGGGCGCCGATGGTCCGGACAAATGCAATCGGCCTCCTCCGGTCAATGGCGAAACGGCTTGCGCCACAGTCGCGTCCGCAAGTCGAACAGGCTTGCAAGAGGCAAGATTGCGTTGTGTCGCCCGAAATCCCAACATAGAAGACGAATATGATGGATGTCACGCAACCACGCAATGCCGGCATGGGTGGGCATGAGCAAGCCCTGGACCTCACGCGGGGAATTGCCGCCTATGTCGACCACCCTCTCGTGGCCGGGCTGGCGCGCGTCATCGCCAAGCATCCGCAGGCCGATATCGCCAATGCCTTCAACCACAAGCAGGTCGCCTGCAAGATGTGGGCGCTCGACAGGCTGTTCGAAAGCTGCGGCGGCCGGTTCGAGCGCATATGGGTTCTGGGTGGATGGTACGGCGTATTGCCGGCGATGCTTTTCAATGACGCCCGCTTCGACATCGGGGCGATCGACAGCATCGACATCGATCCCGAAGTCGGCGCGGTCGCCCGGACACTCAACCGGCAAGCCGGCGAGCGGTTTCAAGCGCTGACGGCAGATATGTACACACTCGACTATGCCGCCGGCGGGCCTGACCTGGTGGTCAATACGAGCTGCGAACACATAGCCGATCTCAGCGCCTGGCTTGCCCTGCTTCCGCGGGGTACGAACGTGCTGCTGCAGTCGAACGATTATTTCAGCGAGCCGACGCACATCAACTGCGTGGCGTCACTTGCAGCCTTCGAAGCCATGGCGGCGCTGCGGCAGATCAGGTTCTCCGGCGAATTGCCGACAAAAAATTATACACGCTTCATGCTGATCGGAGCTGTTTGAAGCGCTCGCACAGGATTTGCGCCGAGCGCCGCGCCCCTTCCAGATCGAGACGATGCGCGGCTGGCGGCGGTCCGGCAAGCGCCTGCTCGATCGCATGCGCCAGACCTTCAGGCGTCAGGTCCTGTTCCGTCAGCACCGTTGCAAGACCGAGCTCTTCGAGCATCAGAGCGCGACGCGTCTGCTCGGTTTCCCCGCCGGCTGCAAATGGAACGAGCAGCGAGCGACACCCCGCGCGCATGACATCGCAGACCGTGTTGTAACCCGCCTGCGAGACCGACAGGCGGGCGCCGGTCAGCAGGCTGGCGAAATCCTCGCGGAACCGGAAGATGGACAGGCGTGGGGAGGCATCGCGTGAAATCGCGTCAAACTCGTCCTTCGGCAGGTTTGGGCCGGTGATCAAACACCATGTCCAGGCGTTGTCGGCATTTCGCGCCGCCGCGACGGTGGATCTGACAAGGCTCTTTCCGGCCGCCCCGCCGCCAACCGACACCAGAACGTCGAAGCGCTCTGAGGCCGCTTGCGCCGGCGGCGCAGCAACGAGCCCGGTGTAGGCGACCTCGGCCCTGATCGCCCCAGCCAGCGGAAATGTCTTGTCGATGGTTGCGAAAGCCGGATCGCCATGGACCATGACAAGATCGAAATACCTGTTGACGAGATCGACCGTTTCTTCGTTTCGGCTCGGCTTCACGCGCTCCTGAAGGATGTCGCGGACGGACGCCGCCAGCAGCGGTCTGGGCGATGTCGCTTCGATGGCCTCGATCAGTGGCAAGAGTTCGAAACGCATCTGCCGGCGTCCAAAGGGAAACGCCTCGATAATGACGATGTCGGGCCTGTAATCCCGGAAAGCCTGCAGCAGCATCTCTGAGCGCCGCCTCTTGAAATCATCGTCGATGGCTTTGCCCTGCAGGTCCACAAGTCCGGAAAATCCTTCGTCACCGGAGGTGACAGGCGGCAGGGTCACGGATTTTACACCCGATCCCGGAAATCCCGCGATCGGCGCTCCGCCGGTCACGACGGTGACGTCGAACCCGTCATCGACCAGAGCCGCCGCAATGCGGCTGGCGCGCGCGAGATGGCCGATGCCGAGCAGGTGCTGAACATAGAAGAAAGCGCGCAGCCGCTTCATTCGGCGGCCCGCCACTCCCGCTCGAACAGTTCCTTGAGCTGTCCAATGCCTGCCACATGATCGAAATTGCTTCGCACGCGCCGCTCCGCGGCGTCGCCGAGGCGGACGCGCAGGACGGGATCGCGGATCAGGCGCTCCAGCGCCTGTGCCAGGGCAGTCGGGTTTTCCGAGGGAATCAGCAGCCCGGTTTCATCCGACGATAAAAGCTCCGGCACGCCGGAAATATCGGTCGACACGCAGGCAAGCCGCTGGCTGGCCGCCTCCACCAGAACATTCGGCAGGCCGTCCCGGTCGCCATCCGCGGTGATCCTGCAGGCCAAAGCGAAGATGTCGGCGCTGCGGTAGTGCTCAAGCACCTCCTCCTGCGCCAGCGCGCCTTTCCAGGAGACGCGCCCCTCCAGTCCGAGCCTTTGCGCCAGCGCCTTCAGCCGTTTCAGTTCCTCGCCGCCACCGATATGCTCGAAACACCACGCCAGATCGCCAGGCAAGAGGGCAAGAGCCTCCAGCAACGTATCATAGCCCTTCTTTTCAACGGCGCGTCCGACACTCAAGATCATGACCGGTTCGGCCGGCGCCGAGCCGTCACGCTGTTTTCGCGCCTCGCCGAAACTGCCGAAGCGGTCAAGGTCGAGCCCATGGTAGCTCAGATGCACGGACGAACTGCCGTTGGCGAGTTTTTTCAGATGGTCGAAGCCGGTTTTCGTGCACGTGACCGTCCAGCGCGCCGAGGAAAGCTTGCCGGCCAGATCCCAGTCCGCCGACGTCCAGATGTCCTTGGCATGGGCTGAGCAGCTCCAGGGCAAGCCACGAAGCTGGCTGGCATAGCGCGTCACCGATGCCGGCGTGTGCGCGAAATGGGCATGCAGCCATCCGGCATCTTGCGGCCATTCGGCCGCCAGCACCAGCGCTTGCCCGAAGCGCCGCGCGCGATTGCGGGTAAAGTCGCGGCGGATATCGGCAGCGAGCGATCTGAGCGCGCGCCAGAAGCCAGGCCGCGGCAGACAGGCAAACAGCGATCGAACCACGCGCAGCGGCTCTCTGTGCAGATATTCCGGCAGATAATGGACGGGGGCCTTGATCTCGTCATGCACGGGATGACGTTTTGCGTCGGTCGGCCGCCTGAGCGCGAAAAGTATCAGGTCGAACCCCGCACGCTCCAGACCGAGCAGCTCCTGCGCGATGAAGGTTTCCGACAGCCGCGGGTAGCCCTTCAGAACCACGACGATCTTGCGGTGTTGCAACTCAGTTCATGCCTTCAATGACCGAAAGGTGATGGCCGGCCCGCCGGTCGAGCAGTTCCGCGACGATTTCGGAAATATGAGGCAGCCCTTCCAGCGTCAGATGCGCATTGCTCTGCGATGGGCGCGGCCGGCCCGGCAAAACCTGCAGCGCATCGGCAAACCGCTGGGCATCCTCGGCCTCCTCGGGCAAAAGCATCTCGATGAGGCCGAGTTCGGCTGCGCGCCGTGCCCGGATCAGCTGTTCCTCGCGCGGCGTGACGCGCGGCACGATCAGCGCCGGCTTGTCGAAAGACAGTATCTCGCAATAGGTGTTGTAACCGCCCATCGCCACCACCGCCTTGGCGCCGGCAATCAGCTCTTCCATCCGGTTGTCGAATTCGATGATCTTGACATAGGGGATCTTGGCCCCCTTCCGGACCAGCTTGTTGCGCTTGCGCGCCGGCATGTAGGGCCCAAGCACGATCAGCGCCCGGTGCTGCAATCGCGGATCCTGCTGATAGGCCTCGATGACGTTGTGGATCAGGTCGGCGCCGTCACCGCCGCCACCGGTGGTAACCAGGATATAGTCGCCCTCGGGCCGGTGGCCGGGCAACTGGTTCTGCTGCAGGCTCCGTTGCAGGAAACCGACGAACTTCATCTTTGCCCTGACCGCCGGCGGCACCTCCAGGCCGGTCAGCGGATCGTAGAAATCCGGCGGGCCATAGACCCAGACCTTGTCGTAGAACAGGCCGATCTTGCGCATCACATCCCTGCGTGCCCACTCCGCTTCGAGCAAATGCGGCGCGTCCATCACCTCGCGCAGGCCAAGCACGAGCGTGGTGCCCCGCGTCTTGAGGTAGGACAGCGTATCCTCAATCTCTCCGCGCAGCCCCAGCGGTTCCTTGTCGACGATGAAGATATCCGGCCGGAAGCTCTCGGCCGTGTGGCGGATAATCGACTGCCGCATCCTTAGCGTCTCGTGCAGATCGATGTCCTTTTCCAGCGAGGTGTATTCGCCGTTTCGCAGCTTGATGACGCTGGGGATCTTCACGAAGTCGACGCGGGCGCGGTAGTCGAAGGCGCCGGCGATGGTGGCGCCCGAAATGATTAGCACCTGAAGTCCGCGGAAATCCCCGACCAGCGAATGCGCGATCGTTCGGCAACGCTGCAAATGGCCGAGCCCGAACGTGTCGTGGCTGTACATGAGAATTCGTGCGTCTTTTGCGTGCTGTGTCATTGTGAACGTCTTTTAGAATTCTCGCCGGACCGTGGGCAACCCCGCAGGCTTCGAAACCATTCTCGCGGGTCTATCGACCTGTTTTGAAACATGGGGGCGAGAGGTACGCAACGGCATTCTTCACCAGGTCACGAATGCCAGGGGCGCTGATTGTGGCGCCATGCCTTGTCTTCGCCGACGATAGACGGCCCGAGCACAAATCTCTGTCATGAGGCTTGACCCCGTGGAATTAAATGCCCTGCGGCCTGAGGCAGGCAAAGCGCACATTGCGAAAAATCAAGGGCGACCAAGGCGAAACGAGGCTGCCGCACATTGTGAGGAGAACCCGCACCTTGGGAAAATGCTTCATAATCCATCGAAACACAACGGCCGCCAGAGGCCGCACGTTGCGGCCTTTTATCCTGCCATCAGCCTTGGCCTGTGGCAAGCGTCCGGTCCTTGCACCGTTGAAGCTGGTGCAATCTCGCGTCATGCCGGCTTCCTCCGTCATGTGGAGGATAGCTGCGGCCCCAATGAGATTCGTCAGCCAGGCGACCCATTCGCCAGATCCGTCACAAAGCTTTGCGTGAACACGCCGGCCGGAAGGACGGCTACGCCAACCTTGCCCTTGTCGTCCTCGGCGTTGCCAGCAGCAGACTTGTCTCGCTGCCGGTTATCCCCGGGATGAGCCGTATCCGCCTAAGCACCGCGTCGAAATCGGTGAGCGACGCCGTTCCGAGTTCGACCACCAGGTCCCAGCGGCCATTGGTGGTGTGAATGGTCGAAACCTCGGCGAGGCCGCCGAGCGCCCGGACCACGCGGTCGGCGGCGTGGCCCTCGATCTCGATCATCATCACGCCGCGTATCCGCTGGTCGACCGCGTCGGCGCGCAGCACCACCGTGTAGCCGATGATCTCGCCCGTTTTTTCCAGCCGCTCCATGCGCGCCCTGACCGTGGCGCGCGACACCCCGAGATCGACCGCGAGATCGGAGATGCTGCGCCGGGCATCATGCCTGAGCAGCGTGACCAGCCTTTCGTCGAGCAAGTCCATGATTCTATCCACTTTGACCAAACTGACTTATCGAATTGATAAATCATTCTTCTCGAAATGCCAATTTCGCCTGTTCAAACTGCCGGTCCAGGATGGTTCATTCCACGCATCAATTGCCCAATCAATTTGCAAGGACACCAAAAACCATGCGCTGCAGGATCGTTGGCGCGCCGGTGCAGGACGGCGCCGGCAGGATGGGATGCGAGATGGGGCCGAGCGCGCTGCGCACGGCCGGGCTTGTCTCGGTGCTGTCGGAACTCGGCCACGAGGTCGAGGACTGGGGCGCGGTGCAACCGGCCGCCGTGCGCGCAATCGTCCACGGCAATCTCGCGCTGAAGGCCCTGCCGGAGATTTCCGCCTGGACGGCGGCAATTGCCGAGACCGCCTATGCGGCTTCGCGAGACGCCATGCCGATCTTCCTTGGCGGCGACCACGCGATATCGGCCGGCACGGTGTCGGGCATAGCCCGCCGCGCCGCCGAACGCGGCCGGCCGCTCTTCGTGCTGTGGCTCGACGCACATCCCGATTTCCACACGCTCGATACCACCGTCAGCGGCAATCTGCACGGCGTGCCGCTCGCCTATGCCAGCGGCCGGCCGGGCTTCAACGGTTATTTCCCGGACCTGCCTGTCGCCGTCGACCCTGCCCACATCTGCGTCATGGGCCTGCGCAGCGTCGATCCGGCGGAGCGCCGGGCGCTGAGCGAAGCGGGGGTTACCGTGCACGACATGCGCACCATTGACGAGCACGGCGTCGCACCTTTGCTGCGCGCCTTCCTGGCCATCGTCGAAAAGGAAAACGGCCTGCTGCATGTCAGCCTCGACGTCGACTTCCTCGACCCCACCATCGCGCCGGCCGTCGGCACCACCGTGCCCGGCGGCGCCACCTTCCGCGAGGCGCACCTGGTGATGGAGATGCTGTCCGACAGCGGCCTGGTCTCCAGCCTCGATCTGGTCGAGCTCAACCCGTTCCTCGACGAGCGCGGCCGCACCGCCACGCTGATTGTCGACCTCGCCGCCAGCCTGATGGGCCGGCGCATCATGGACCGCCCGACCCGCAGCCATTCCGGAAGCATTGCATGACCCAGCCTTCCCGCCTTGCCATCGTCCCCTTCGTCAGCGTCGACCGCATGATGAAGCTGGTGCTGACCATCGGCGTCGAGCGGTTCCTCACCGAACTCGCCGCCTATATCGAGGAGGATTTTCGCCGCTGGGAGCTGTTCGACAAGACGCCGCGCATCGCCTCGCACAGCCATGACGGCGTCATCGAACTGATGCCGACCAGCGACGGCCGGCTATACGGCTTCAAATATGTCAACGGCCATCCCAAGAACATGCGCGAGGGGCGCCAGACCGTCACCGCCTTCGGCGTGCTCGCCGATGTCGGCTCCGGCTATCCGATGCTGCTCACCGAAATGACGATCCTGACGGCGCTGCGCACCGCGGCGACCTCCGCTGTCGCGGCCAAATATCTGGCGCCGAAAGGCGCGCGCTCGATGGCCATCATCGGCAATGGCGCCCAGTCCGAATTCCAGGCTGTCGCCTTCAAAGCGCTGCTCGGCATCGACCGGCTGCGGCTCTACGACATCGACCGCTCGGCTTCCGAGAAATGCGCCCGCAACCTCGCCGGCAAAGGCTTTGACATCACCATCTGCGCGACCGGCCAGGATGCTGTGGAAGGCGTCGACATCATCACCACGGTGACCGCCGACAAGCTGTCCGCCACCATTCTGACCGACAACATGGTCGGTTCCGGCGTGCACATCAACGCGGTCGGCGGCGACTGCCCCGGCAAGACGGAACTGCACCGCGACATCCTTTTGCGCTCCGACATCTTCGTCGAGTTCTCGCCGCAGACGCGCATCGAGGGCGAAATCCAGCAGCTCCACGCCGACCATCCGGTGACCGAGTTGTGGCAGGTGATGACCGGCAAGGCGGAAGGCCGCAAGACGGCGGAACAGATCACCTTGTTCGATTCCGTCGGCTTCGCCACCGAGGATTTTTCCGCGCTGCGCTATGTCAGAGACCAGCTTCAGGCCACCGGCCTCTACGAGGAGCTCGACCTGCTCGCCGATCCCGACGAGCCGCGCGACCTCTTCGGCATGCTGCTCAGGGCAGCGCTGCAGCCGGCCGCCGCCTGAGGGACTTCAGCCGCTCAACGGCGCGCAGCTCTCCCGTTCGACGAGCACCGGGGTGAGCACTTCGCGGCGCGAATGCGCCGCAGGCTCGGCAACCCGCTCGAGCAGCAGGCTGACGGCGCGGGTGCCGATCTTCTCGACCGGCTGTGCGATCGTCGTCAGCGGCGGCCAGGTGGTGACGGCATAGGGGATGTCGTCGAAGCCGATCATCGACATGTCGCCGGGGACCCGCAATCCGCGCCCGCGCAGCACTGTCAGCGCGCCCATGGCCATCAGATCGTTGCAGGCAAACAGCGCCGTGATCCCCGGCGCCTGCGCCATCAGCCGCTCCATCGCCGTGCGGCCGCCGGCGAAGTGGTAGTCGGAATCCACCACCGAGGCCGGCGGCAGGTCGAGGCCGGCTTCCTGCAGCGCCCTGGCGAAGCCGCGCAGGCGGGCCGGGCTGGAGCTGGAATCGCGCGGGCCGCCGATGACGCCGAACTTCTCGTGGCCGAGCCCGGCCAGATAGCGGCCGGCGAGATAGCCGCCATGATCGTGATCGACCAGCACCGAATCGACATTGACCGAATGGATCTCGCGGTCGAGCAGCACCGCCGGGACGCCGGGCAGAAGGCTGGAGAACACCCGCGCATGATCCGACGAGCCGGCGAAGATCAGCCCGTCGATCTGCTTGGCCATCAGCACCTGGAGGTAGCGCTCCTCCTTCTCGGCGCTGCCGTCGGAGTTGCACAGGATCACAGTATAGCCGGCAAGGAAGCCGGCATCCTCGATCTGGCGCGCCACGCCGGCGAAGAACGGGTTGGAATTGTCCGGCAGCAGCAGGCCGATGGTCTTGGTCTCGCCGCGCCTCAGGCTGCGCGCCAGCGTGTTCGGGCTGTAGCGCAAGGCGGCGATGGCAGAATGCACGCGCTCAGCCGTCTCCGGCTCGACATGGCGCGTGCGGTTCATCACATGCGAGACGGTTGCGACCGACACTCCGGCATGGCGCGCGACATCGGCAATCGTCGTCATTTCTTGTCCCCTGACTCGATTAGCCTAATGATTGCGTAACCGGATGTGTCGCACGCTAGAGCGCAGCTTTCGAGTGTCAATGTCCCTTTGAGCAACCTGCTGAGCGGAGCGATCTGCCGCCAAGAAAAAGCCGCAAGGCTGGGTGCTTGGTGGTCGACCTGTTGTCGCAACCGGATAAGGTTCGAGAGCCGCGAACTGCTCAATCGCCAACGATCGGAACAACGATGCGACTTCTCCTTGTCGAGGACGACCCACGCACCGCCGACTATGTCGTCAAGGGCCTTGGCGAGGCAGGCCATATCTGCGACCTCAGGCGCGATGGCCGCGACGCGCTGTTTGCCGCGACACGCGACGCCTATGACGTGATCGTCGTCGACCGCATGCTGCCCGGCCTCGACGGCCTGTCGATGATCAAGGCGGTGCGGGCAGCGGGCGTGCGTACGCCGGCGATCTTTCTGACCTCGGTCGGCGGCGTCGACGACAGGGTTGAAGGGCTCGAGGCCGGCGGCGACGACTATCTCGTCAAGCCATTCGCCTTTTCCGAACTGCTCGCCCGCATCAACGCGCTCGGCCGTCGCCCTGCGGTGCAGGAGCTGAAGACGACGCTGCGCATCGCCGACCTCGAAATGGACCTGATCCAGCGCCGCGTCACCAGGCAGGGCCAGGCGATCGACCTGCAGCCGCGCGAATTCAGCCTGCTCGAAGTGCTGATGCGCGGCGAGGGCCGCGTCATCACCCGCACCATGCTTCTGGAACGGGTCTGGGATTTTCACTTCGACCCCAAGACCAGCGTCGTCGAAACCCATATCAGCCGGCTGCGCGCCAAGATCGACAGGCCGTTCGAAACCGCGTTGATCCACACCGTGCGCAGCACTGGCTACAGTGTTCACGACTGAGGCGCGGCATGACAGAAACTTGCCATGACTGAAGCTTGCAATGACTGAAACGCACTATGACTGAGACAGGCTCTCGCCTGCTGCGCAGCACGCCGTTTCGGCTGGCCCTGACCTTCGCCCTGCTGTTCGTGCTCGCCTTCATCCTGTCAGGCGCCATCGTCTACCAGCTGATGAGCGCGGATCTTGCCGAGCAGCTCGACCAGTCGGTCAAGGAGACCTATTCGGTCGTGGCGGTGACCTATGCCGGAAACGACCGGGAGGATCTGGTTTCGGCAGTCGACAGCCACGCCGCGCTCAGCCCGAGCAAGGAACAGCTGTTCTCGCTCACCGATCCCGCCGGCAATCGCCTGGCCGGGAATTTCACCGCCGCCGACCTTCCCGATGGCTTTTCGGATTTTGCCGCTTCCCTGCCAGGCGTTGCGCCGGACACTATGTACCGCGCCTGGACCGGTTCGGTCGGGCCCAACAGCCTGACAATCGCCTTCTCGCTCTCCGAAACCGAGGAGCTGGAACGCATCGTTTTGATGAGCTTCGGCTGGGCCACCCTGATCATTTCAGGGCTGGCGGTGGCTGGCGGCGCCTTGCTGGCGTCGCGTGTGCAGCGTCGCCTCGACGGCATTGCCACCACCATGGACGATGTCTCCAACGGCCGGCTCGACGCCCGCATTCCACTGCTCGGCAATGGCGACGACATTGACGGCGTCTCGCGCCAGGTCAACGCCGCGCTGGAGCGGCTGGCGGCGCTGGTGGACGGCATGCGCCAGGTCAGCGCCGACATCGCGCATGATCTGAAGACGCCGCTCAACCGGCTGCAGATGATTTTGGAAGCTGCGGCCGACAGGACCGCGCGGGGTGAGGCCGTTGCCGATGAGCTGGCGGAGGCACGTGGGGAAAGCCTGCAGATCAACGATACTTTCGATGCGCTGTTGCGTATTGCCCAGATCGAGGCCGGCGCCCGCAAGTCGCGCTTTGTCGATCTCGACCTCACCGGCGTCATCGATGCCATTGCCGAAATCTACGCCGGTGTCGCCGAGGATGACGGCAAGTCGCTGTCGGCCACGATCGTCCACGGCACCCCATGCCTGGTCCACGGCGACCGCGACCTGCTGACGCAATTGTTTGCCAATCTGGTTGAGAACGCGCTGCGGCATTGCCCCGATGGCACGGCAATCCTTCTATCGGTGCGGCGGCAAGGCGACCGCATTCTGGCTGAGGTCGCCGACAATGGCCCCGGCATCCCGGCGCAGGAGCGCGAAAAAGNGGCGGCAAGGCGACCGCATTCTGGCTGAGGTCGCCGACAATGGCCCCGGCATCCCGGCGCAGGAGCGCGAAAAAGTGTTCCAGCGGCTCTACCGGCTGGACTCCAGCCGCACCACGCCCGGCAGCGGCCTGGGCCTCAGCCTTGTGCGGGCCATCGCCGACCTGCATGGTGCAACGATTGCGCTGGAGGATCGCCGGCCTGGGCTGGCGGTAATTGTCGGGTTTCCTCGGGCGGAGGGCACCGGTCCCGGCTTGAAATGACAACGCCAGAGCCAGGTCGACCCCACTCCGTCGAGCGAAGCAGCGACGGAGTGGGGGAAGGCGCTCATGAAACGCCAAGTCGCTGACAACTTTCTCCAAGTTGATGATCGCATCCGACAAAGGCGGTCGCGATTAGCCTTGCACATGTTTCCACCCGGAACGGCTGCGGGTTGATCAAGATGACCGTTGAACCTATCGGCCCACCGCACCCCGGCGAAAATCCGAGGGCGACATCCCTGCCAGCTTGCGGAAGGATTTGTTGAAGGCGCTGAGCGAGCCGAAGCCTGAATCCATGGCGACGCGCAGCACATTGGCGTCTTCATGCATCAGCAGCGCCTGCGCGTAGCTCAGCCGCAGCAGATTCATATATTCGTTGAGCGTCATGCCGGTCGATTTCTTGAAAATGCTCATGGCGTATTTGGGATGGATGTCGGCCGCCGCCGCGATGTCGACGCAGTCTATGTCGTAGAGGAAATTCTCGGCGATGAAGTCGCACATGCGACCGACATTGCGCAGCGATTGCTGGTCGAACGGGCCGCCGGGTTCCTGGCCGATGGCGGTTTCCGGCACCAGCCGGTAGGGCTCGAAACGCACCCGCTCCAACCGCAGCAGCAGCTCGTTCACGGCGTGCTCGGTTATCGCCGCATCGCCCGAGCGGAAATAGCGGTTCCAGCGCTCGAAATTGTGATGGTCGGCCTGGTCGGTCGCCGATGTCACCAGCGTGGCGCCGGTCATCAGCCGGTGGCGGACATCCGTCGGCAGGTGCAGGCGGAAGAAATGCACCAGCGGCAGATGCGCGCCGGCATAGATGGCGTCGTCGGAGAGATCGTCCATCTGGTGCGGCAGCCCGCCCCAGAACAGGCACATGTCGCCCGCCGTGAGCGCGATCTCGTGCTCGTTCATGCGGTAGTGCACGCTGCCGCGGACGATGAAATTGACCTCGACCTGGGCATGCCAATGCGGCTTCAGCATCACCAGCGGATGGTTGTGAAACATCTGCAAAGCCATCGGCAGGCCTTCGACGCTGCTGGCGCCAGGCTGGTAAAACGGCCGTTCCGGCATCTTACTTTCCGCCCATCTTTTATTCCCGTTGTCAGGGACAAGCCTTCCGCGCCGCCTAGTCTAGCCATGCTCGCGAAGAGAGAGCAAATGAAATGGGAGGATTTCAATGCGCACGACACTGATCTGTGCCGCGCTGGCGCTTGGCCTGGGCTCAACCCCGGCTTTGGCGCAGTCCGGCGAAATCACGATCTGGAGCTGGAATATCGCCGCTTCGTCGCTGAAGGCGACGGTGGCCGGCTTCAACAAACAGCATCCCGACGTCAAGGTCACCGTTCAGGATCTCGGCAACCAGCCGACCTATGACAAGTCGATCGCCGGCTGCGCGGCCGGCGGCGTCGGCCTGCCCGATATCGTCTCGATCGAAAACGGCGAGGCCGAGAATTACTGGAGCCAGTTCCCCGATTGCTTCGTCGATTTGCACACGCTGGGCTACACCGCCGACGACCAGAAGAAATTCCCGGATTTCAAGCGCACCGAATTGGAGGTCGGCGACAAGGCCTATGCCATGCCGTGGGATTCCGGCCCAGTCGCCGCCTTCTACCGCCGCGACTTCTACGAGAAGGCCGGGGTCGATCCGGCCTCGATCAAGACCTGGGACGATTTCATCGCCGCCGGCAAGAAGGTCCAGGCCGCCAATCCCGGCGTCACCATGACCAATGCCGATTTCAACGGCGACACCGAATTCTTCCGCATGATTTCCAACGAACAGGGCTGCGGCTATTTCGCCGCCGATGGGCAGTCGATCACCGTCAACCAGCCGAAATGCGTCGACACGCTGGCCAAGATCAAGGACATGAAGGACGCCGGCATCATCTCGTCGGCCGACTGGGGCACCAAGATCACCAACAACACCGCCGGCACCGTCGCCACCCAGGTCTATGGCGGCTGGTATGAGGGCACCATCCGCACCGAATCCGCCGGCGAAAACGGCAAATGGGGTGTCTACCTAATGCCGAGCCTGACCGCCGACGGCCCCCGCGCGGCCAATCTCGGAGGCTCGTCGCTCGCCATCACCTCAGCCTCGAAGAACAAGGAGGCCGCCTACGCCTATCTGAAATACACGCTCGAGACCAATGAAGGCCAGATCACCATGCTCAGGGATTTCGGCCTGGTGCCGTCACTGATCTCGGCCCTCGACGACCCCTACGTCTCGCAGGGCCTGCCCTATTGGGGCGGCCAGGCAGTGTGGAAGGACATTCTCGCCACGCTGCCCAAGGTGGTGCCGAGCCGCGGCACGCCGTTCCAGAGCGACGCCGAAATCATCATGCGCGCCGTGCAGACCAAATATCTCGGCGGCGGCTATCCCGATGCCAAGGCCGCCCTCGACGACGCCGCCAGCCAGATCGCTTCGGCGACGGGACTGCCGATCAAGTGACCAAGGCGGTGATGCTGGCGGGCCAGATATAGGGCAATTTGCCGGACTGTTGGCGCTGCCCCTCACCTGCCTGCCGGCATCCTCTCCCCGTATAGTGGCGGGGAAAGGGACGCTCTCGCCCAACAGATCGCCAATTGCCGGCGGCGTCCGCCGGCTAACAACACGCCGGATATCAGCCGGGAAAGAGGAAGGAGGAGGAACCATGCGCTACCAGAACGCCACGGCCTATCGCTTCCTCACGCCCTACCTCCTGATCTTCGCCATCTTCTGGGTGTGGCCGATCATCTCCTCGTTCATGATTTCCTTCCAGGCGACGCGCACGGTGCCCTGGCGCTTTGCGCCGACATTCAACTGGGGCCGCCTGATCGGCGACCCCGCTTTCTTCAACGCGCTGAAGAACACGCTGCTCATCCTCGTCATCCAGGTGCCGGTGATGATCTCGCTGGCGATCGTCATGGCGGTGCTGCTGAACTCGCCGCTGCTGAAAGCACGTGGCCTCTACCGCTTCGCCTTCTTCGCTCCGGTGGTGGTCGGCGAGGTCGCCTATTCCGCCGTGTTCCGCCTGATGTTCAATCTCGATTTCGGCATCATCAACAAGCTGCTCGCCGGCATCGGCCTGGCCAAGATCGACTGGTTCTCCAACGTCACCCCGGCCATGGCGCTGATCATGATCGCGGTGACCTGGCGCTGGGCCGGCTACAACGCCATCATCCTGCTCGCCGGCCTGCAGTCGATCCCCGAGGATGTCTATGAGGCGGCGACGCTCGACCGCGTCAGCAAGCTCAAGCAGTTCTTCTACATAACGCTGCCGCTGCTCAAGCCGGTCATCGTGTTTTGCGCCGTGCTGTCGATCATCGGCACCATGCAGCTTTTCACCGAACCGTTCCTGATCACCGAGCGCGGCGGTCCCGGCGGCGGCACCGAGACGCTCGGCCTCTTGCTTTACCGCCAGGGCTTCCGTTCGCTCAATTTCGGCTATGCCTCGGCCGTCGCCTACACCATGGCGGGCTTGGCAATCGCCATCACGCTGGTGCAGCTGTGGCTGACACGAGAGCCGAAATGAGAGGGGCGCCGAAATGAGTTCGCTCTCGCAACGCCGGCTCGGCCGCAGCGTCCTGCTGCATCTGGTCCTGACGCCGCTGGCGGTGATCTGGCTGTTTCCGCTATGGATGATGGTGGTGTTTTCGACCATGCCCGATAACGGCATTTTCAGCCCCGGCATCGAGCTTCTGCCGCACGGCAATTTCGTCGACAATTTCAACAACCTGCAGCGCGACACCAATTTCATCGGCGCTATCGGTATTTCGGTGGCGGTGGCGGTGACCTACACCTTCTTCTCGGTGCTGCTGACCTCGATGGCCGGCTGGGCGCTCGCCCGCTATCAGTTCTTCGGCAAGGGCGCGGTGGTGGCGATCATCCTCGGCACCATCACGCTGCCCTATGCGGTGGTGCTGATCCCGCAATTCATCATGGTGGCGCGCGACTTCCAGCTCGCCAACACCTGGATTGCGTTGATCGTGCCACCCTTGTTCAATTCGCTGGGCGTGCTGTTCATGCGCCAGGCTTTCTCGATGATGCCGGCCGACCTTTTCGACGCCGCGCGAGTCGAAGGCGTCAAGGAATGGCGTATCTTCCTGTTCGTCGCTTTGCCGCTGGCGCGGCCGATGCTGGCGGCGCTCGCCATCATTCTGTTCCTCGCCTCGTGGAACAATTATCTCTGGCCGCTTTTGATCAACAGCCAGCCCGGCGCGATGACGGCCCCTGTGGCGCTCGGCACGCTGATCGGCCTGACCAAGGTCTCATGGGGGGGCATCATGGCCGGCGCCGTCATGCTGACCGTACCGATGCTGGTCGTCTTCGTGCTGCTGCAGCGCCATTTCATCGCCGGCATCGCCGCCGGCGCCGTCAAGTAGGGACAACAGCGATATGGCGGCAGTCACCCTCACCAATGTCGTAAAACGCTTCGGCGTCTATGAGATTATCCATGACGCCAACATCGATATCGCCGATGGCGAGTTCGTCGTCTTCGTAGGCCCGTCGGGTTGTGGAAAATCGACGCTGCTCAGGATGATCGCCGGGCTGGAGGATATCAGCGGCGGCGAGATCGCCATTGGCGGCAAGGTGATGAACGATGTCGAGCCGGCCGAGCGCGGCATCGCCATGGTGTTCCAGTCCTACGCGCTCTACCCGCACATGAGTGTCGAGCAGAATCTGAGCTTTGGCCTCAGGATGACCGGCAACCCCAAGGAGGACACCGAGCGGCGGGTGAAGCGGGCCTCCGAAATCCTGCGCATCACAGAGTTGATGGCGCGGCGGCCGAGGCAATTGTCCGGCGGCCAGCGCCAGCGCGTCGCCATTGGCCGCGCCATCGTGCGCGAACCGCAAGTCTTCCTGTTCGACGAGCCGTTGAGCAATCTCGACGCCGAGCTGCGCGTCCAGATGCGGGTCGAGATCTCGCGCCTGCACAAGGAGCTCGGTACGACGATGATCTATGTCACCCACGACCAGACCGAAGCGATGACGCTGGCCGACCGGATCGTCGTGCTGCGCGGTGGCCATGTCGAGCAGATCGGCCGGCCGCTCGATCTCTACGACAATCCCGACAACCAGTTCGTCGCCGGCTTTGTAGGCTCGCCGAAGATGAATTTCATCAAGGGCCGCGTCGTCGGGCGCAACACGAGCAGCGTCACCGTCGAGCTGGTGGGCGAGGAAAAGACCCGCATTATGCAACCGTTGACCGGCGCCGTGCCAGAAACAGGAGCCAAGGTCATTGTCGGCGTGCGGCCCGAACATTTCGGCAATGGCGGCGAAGGCGACGCCGACCTCACAGTCGGCATCGACGTGGTCGAGCATCTCGGCGGCACCAGCTTCATCTATGCCAGGACCGCCCATGGCGAAGACCTGGTGATCCAGCGCGACGCGGCAAAGGTCCCCGACACCCAGGAGATCACCGTGTCCATCCGCAAATCCTATCTGTTCGATGAAAATGGCCAGCGGCTGCGCTGAGCGCTTCCAGCCTTGCAAGGAGAATGACCATGACTGCAACCGCGCCCATCCGCTGGGGGATACTCGGGCCCGGCGACATCGCCAAAGCGTTCGCCCGCGGCGTGGCAGGCTCGCGCACCGGCACGATCGTGGCGCTCGGCGCCCGCAATCCCGGCAAGGCAGGCTTGGCCGAGACGTTTCCCGGCGCCCGCATCCTCGACGGTTACGACGCGCTGCTCGCCGACCCCGAGGTCGATGCCGTCTATATCGCCATCCCGCATCCCGGCCATGCCGAATGGGCAATCAAGGCGGCGGAAGCCGGCAAGCATGTGCTGTGCGAAAAGCCGCTGGCGCTGACCGCCTTCGAGGCCGACGCCATGATCCATGCTGCGCGCAAGGCCGGCACCTTCCTCGGCGAAGCGTTCATGTACCGGCTGCACCCGCAGACGGCGAAGCTGGTGGAACTCATCAAGTCGGGCGTCATCGGCGATGTCAGGCTGATGAAGTCGAGCTTCGGCTTCGCCATGCCGGGCTTCATGCCCGAGCACCGGCTCTACGCCAACGATCTCGCCGGCGGCGGCATCCTCGATGTCGGCGGCTATCCCGTCTCGATGGTGCGGCTGATTGCCGGGGCTGCGACTGGAAAACCCTTCGCCGAGCCGGACAAGGTTGTCGGCACCGCCCATCTCGGCAAGTCCGGCGTCGACGAATGGGCCTCGGCGCTGCTGCATTTTCCCGGTGGCATCGTCGCCGAGGTATCCTGCAGCATCTCGCTCAAACAGGACAATGTGCTGCGCATCCTCGGCACCAAGGGCCGCATCGAAGTGCCGGATTTCTGGTTCGCCGGCGGCGGCAACCGCGATGGCGGCCCTGGCCGGATCGATGTAATCCTCGCCGACGACACGCGCGATACCATCAGCGTCAACGAAACCCGCCATCTCTATTCCTTCGAGGTCGACGCCGCCGGCGAGGCGATCCTGGCCGGCAAACAGGAGTTCGCCTGGCCGGGCATGAGCTGGGCCGACAGCCTCGGCACGCTGCGCGTCCTCGACAGATGGCGCGCCGCCGTCGGGCTCGAATATGAGATCGAAAAGCCGGCTAAGCGAACCAACACCATTTCGGGCCGGCCGCTGCGCACCGGCGGCACGGCCATTGGCAAGCGCAAGATTCCGGGCCTGTCGAAGCCGGCCTCCGTGGTGGCGCTCGGCTTCGAGGATTTCCGCACCTTCTCGTCGGGCGCAATCCTGCTCGACGCCTTCTTCGAGGCCGGCGGCAATCTGTTCGACACCGGCTATGTCTACGGCGCCGGCTACACCGAAACGCTGCTTGGCCAGTGGCTCAGGAATCGCGGCGTGCGCGAGCAGTCGGTGATCATCGCCAAGGGCGCGCACTCGCCGCTCTGCTATCCCGATGTCATCGGCAAGCAGCTCGCCCAGTCGTTGGACCGGCTGCAGACCGACCATGTCGACCTCTATTTCATGCACCGCGACAACCCGGATGTGCCGGTCGGCGAATTCGTCGATGCGATGGACGCCGAGGTCAAGGCCGGCCGCATCCGTGGCCCGTTCGGCGGCTCGAACTGGACGATGGCGCGCATGGACGAGGCGATTGCCTATGCCGAGCGCACCGGCAAGCAGAAGCCCGGCGTGCTCTCCAACAATTTCTCGCTGGCCGAGATGCTGGAGCCGATCTGGGCCGGCTGCATCACCTCGTCCACCGACGACTGGAAATCCTGGTTGACGAAAAGGCAGATGCCCAACTTCGCCTGGTCGAGCCAGGGCCGCGGCTTCTTCACCGACCGGGCCGGCCGCGACAAGCAGGACAATGAGGAGCTGGTGCGGGTCTGGTATTCCGAGAAAAATTTCGGCCGCCGCGACCGCGCCATCGAGCTGGCGCAGCGCCTGGGCAAAAGTCCGATCCACATCGCGCTCGCCTATGTGCTGGCGCAGCCTTTTCCGTCGGTGCCGTTGATCGGCCCGCGCACGCTGGACGAGTTGGAGGACAGCTTGAAGGCGCTGGATATCAAGCTGTCGGCGGAGGATGTGGCGTGGCTGGATAGCGGGCCGGAAAGGCGGCGGGCTTAGCAGCTAATCTCCCCCCTTGAGGGGGAGATGTCGCCGAAGGCGACAGAGGGGGTCGCCTCGCGTGGAGCGCTAACCTCCTTCTGCAGCGGCAGGTAGGCCGAGCCCAGTCGAACCGACCCCCTCTGGCCTGCCGGCCATCTCCCCCGCACGGGGGAGATTAGCGGCTCATGCGTTCCACCTACCGATCGATCCGTGTCGACAAAATAATCGACGACGACGTCCGCTCGACCCCGTCCATCGCCCCGATCTCGTCCAGCAACGCATCCAGATCCCTGATCGACGGCGCGTCGACGATGACGATCATGTCGAAATTGCCGCTCACCGAGTGCAGCGTCCGTACCGGCGGCAGCGCCTGCAGCGCCCGCACCACCTTGTCGGCGAGCTTGGGCGTAACGGTGAGCAGCACATGCGCCCGCACCAGCCCCTGCTCGTAGTCCGGCGCCATCCGCACGCCATAGCCGGTGATGATGCCGCGCTGTTCCAGCCGCTCGATCCGGCTCTGCACCGTCGTGCGCGAAACGCCGAGCTTGCGCGCCAGCTCAGTGGTCGACGCGCGGGCATTGGCGCGCAGCAGGGAAAGCAGTTTTTGTTCGGCGTCACTGAGCATTTCGACGAGCCTTGTCGGCGTATTGATCAATTGTGGGGTTCGTTTCGAACAGTTTCACGCTTCCTTTCGGCAGGCAAGCTGCGATTCTTGAAGGCATAGCGTCCACCGCGCGGCAGTTTGGGCCAAAGAGTTTTCACGAGGGGCAAGGTCATGAAGAAAATCATCGTCGTCGGCGCCGGCAAGATCGGCTCCACCATTGCAGGCATGCTCGCCGACAGCGGCGACTACCACGTCACCGTTGTCGACCGCGCGGCGGCGCAGCTTGCCGCGGCCGAACTTCCCGCCGGCGTCGAGGGGCTGGAGCTCGATATCGCAGCGCCGGGCGCACTCGAGGCCGCCCTTGCCGGCGCCTTCGCCGTGCTGAGCGCCGCCCCCTTCCATTTGACCACGCGCATCGCCGAAGCGGCCGCCGCCACCGGCGTGCACTATCTCGATTTGACCGAGGATGTCGTCTCCACCCGCCGCGTCAAGGAGCTGGCCAAATCGGGCGAGAGCGCTTTCATCCCGCAATGCGGCCTGGCGCCGGGCTTCATCTCGATCGTCGCCAACGATCTCGCCAGCCGCTTCGACACGCTGGAAAGCGTTCGCATGCGCGTCGGCGCGCTGCCGCAATACCCGTCCAATGCGCTGAACTACAATCTGACCTGGAGCACCGACGGCGTCATCAACGAATATTGCGAACCCTGCGAGGCGATCGTCGAGGGCGAGCTGATCGAGGTGCCGCCGCTGGAGGAGCGCGAAGAGTTCTCGCTCGACGGCGTCACCTATGAGGCCTTCAACACCTCCGGCGGTCTCGGCACGCTGGCCGAGACGCTGAAGGGCAAGGTGCGCACGCTGAACTACCGCACCATCCGCTATCCCGGCCACGCGGCGATCATGAAGGCGCTGCTCAACGACCTCGGCCTGCGCCACCGCCGCGACGTACTGAAGGATATCTTCGAGAGCGCCCTGCCGGCAACGCTGCAGGACGTGGTCATCGTCTTCGTCACCGTCTCGGGCCGCCGCAATGGCCGCCTGCTGCAGGAAACCTACGCCAACAAGATCTATTCGCAGCGCATCGGCAACCAGGTGCGCAGCGCAATCCAGATCACCACCGCGTCCGGCATCTGCGCCGTGCTCGACATGCTGGCCGACGGCACCTTGCCGGCGACCGGTTTCGTCAAGCAGGAAGACATCGCGCTTGATGCGTTTCTCGCCAATCGTTTTGGGCGCGCTTATGCCCAGCACGAGATGGTGAGCCGGCTCGCAAGCTGAGCTACTTCACCCTCCCCCTTGTGGGGAGGGTCGGCGCGCAATCGGAGCGAAGCGGAGATGGCGAGACGGGGTGGGGGTGAGCGCCGACGGTTGGCGAGGACCCCCACCCCGCTCCGCTCCGCGATCGACCCTCCCCACAAGGGGGAGGGTGAAGCGCCCGCTACTTCCGCAGAGCCATCGGTCGTCCGAGCAGAAACCGGATGAAGTTGCCTGCGGTCCGCGGCGCCATGCGGGGCTGCGTCGCCTGTCGTGGCGCGCTTTGCCTTCGCGCTGGCACCTTGGGTTCGACACCCGGTCGGCCCACCGTGAAGGAGGGCCCCGAGACCGGCTTCCCCCTCAACACGTTGGCGGCGTTGTTGTCATGGATGACGATGCACCATTGCGCGCCCTTCGATGCCGCCACGACGGTGTTGAAGCGCGTCGCCATTTTTGCGTGGTGCTCGCTGTAGACGCCGCTCATCGCCGGCGATCTCCTTTCGACCAGCGTGCCGAACGCCGACGTGACATAGTCGTGGTGCGTGTAGCGTCCGCTTGCCGTGTCGAAATTCTGGCCGTCCGGAAAGGCAATGTAGAGCGGCTGCAGGTCCACCACACGCTTTTCGATCTCCCGGCGCGCGTAGTGCTCGACGCGCTCCATGAAGGTCGGCGCCAGCGCGTCGTCGCTGTCGAGCCGCGTGAGCGAAACATAGTCGGCATCGGTATCGGCCTGGACGAAGGCATTGAAGCGATCATTGTAATCCTCGCCGGCCTCGACAAGGATCGGCCTGACGTCGACACCGGCCACGCAGCTGCACACGGTGCGAATATAGTTCTCGTGCGTATCGGCATCGAACGCCACAAGGACGGTAAAATCCTTCAGCGACTGGCCTTCGAGCGACGACGCGCAATAGGTGTCGAACAACGCCAGGCGCTCGACCAGCCAGACCGGGTCGAGATTGGCGCGGCCCTTTCCGTCCCACTGGCTTGGCTTGAAGCCAGCGGCGATGTTGTAGCGTATGGCGATGTATTTCTTCAGGCCGGTGTCCATGGACCGACACTTAGTACATTCCGCTGATCTGCGACAACCAACGGCTGAGCGGCCACCCTCCCCCTTGTTGGGAGGGTCGGCTCGCGGTCGGAGCGAAGCGGAGATGGCGAGACGGGGTGGGGGTGAGCGCTGACGGTCGGCGAGGACCCCCACCCCGCTCCGCTACGCGGATCGACCCTTCCCCACAAGGGGGAGGGTAAGCGCACTTCAAATATGCAGCGCGTGGCCCAGCGCCTTCAGCGCCGCTTCCTGGAAGCCTTCGCCTTGCGTCGGATGCGCATGGATGGTCCCGGCGATATCCTCCAGCCGCGCGCCCATTTCCAGCGCCAGGCCGAACGCCGCCGCCAGTTCCGACACGCCTTGCCCGACCGCCTGGATGCCCAGCACCAGATGGTTGTCCGCGCGGGCGACAACACGAACAAACCCGTCCTCGCCGAGTTTCGTCATCGCCCGGCCGTTGGCGGCGAAGGGGAACTGGCCGATCTTGATTTCGCCTGAAGCCTTCGCCTCCTCCGGCGTTAGCCCTGCCGTCACCAGCTCCGGATCGGTGAAGCAGACGGCCGGGATCGAGCGCTTGTCCCAGCTGCGCTTGTGGCCGGCGACGATCTCGGCCACCATTTCGCCTTGCGCCATCGCCCGGTGCGCCAGCATCGGCTCGCCGGTGACGTCGCCAATGGCATAGATGCCGCGCATCGAGCTGCGGCACTGGTCGTCGATCTTGATGAACTTGCCGGCCACGTCGAGATCGATCTGATCGAGGCCCCAGCCCTCCGTCACCGGCTTGCGGCCGACCGTGACCAGGATCTTGTCTGCCGCGATTTTGGTGCTCTTGCCGTCCGCGGTCTCGACCAGCAGCGCGTCGCCCTTGACCCCCTTGGCCTTGGCGCCAAGCATCACCTCGACGCCGATCTGGGCCAGCCGTTTCACCACCGGCCGGGTCAGTTCCGCATCATACTGCGCCAGCACGCGCGGCAGCGCCTCGACCACGGTCACCGCGGCGCCCATTTTGGCGAACGCCATGCCGAGTTCCAGCCCGATATAGCCGCCGCCGACCACGGCGAGCTTTTTCGGCACCTCGCCGAGAGCCAGCGCTTCTGTGGATGAAATCACCGGGCCGCCGAACGGCAGGAACGGCAGTTCCACCGTCGCCGAGCCGGTGGCGATCACAACCGTTTCGGCGCGGATGATCTGGGTGCCGGTCTCGGTCTCGACCGCGACGGTCTTGCCGTCGCGGAACGTCGCCCAGCCATAGACGGTCTTGACCTTGGCCTTCTTCAGTAGCCCGGCAACGCCCCCGGTCAGCCGGCTAACAATGCCGTCCTTCCACGCAACCGTCTTGCCGAGATCGAGCACGGGCGCTGCTACCGAGATGCCGAGCGGACTGCTGCCGCCGGCCATATGCGCGACCTTCTCGAACTCTTCCGCCGCATGGATCATCGCCTTGGACGGGATGCAGCCGACATTGAGACAGGTGCCGCCCGGTTTGCCGGCTTCAACGATCACAGTATCGATGCCGAGCTGGCCGGCACGGATAGCGCAGACGTAGCCGCCGGGCCCGGCGCCGATGACCAGCAGCTTGCAGGAGATTTCTTTCATGGCGTGACCCTTTGATGCGAGGGAATGTTCCGTCGCGATCCTTCGCGCCCCCCTCTGTCCTGCCGGACATCTCCCCCACGAGGGGGGAGATCAGCAGCTTCTTCGCTTCGCTCATTCCTGCAACGATGGAGATTGGCGAAACCCTGCGTGACGTCCAATCTCCCCCCTTGTGGGGGAGATGCCTGGTAAGGCAGAGGGGGGCGCTGTCCCGCCGTCATCTCGGTCGTTCCGCCCCTCAATCCACAAATATCAGCGCTGGCGTCTCAATCAGCGCCTTGATCCGCTGCACAAACACCGCCGCATCCCAGCCGTCGACCACCCGGTGATCGAAGCTCGACGACAGGTTCATCATCTTGCGCGGGATGAACTTGGTGCCGTCCCAGACCGGCCGCACCATCATCTTGTTGACGCCGACGATCGCCACCTCAGGATGATTGATGACCGGCGTCGTCGCCACGCCGCCCATGGCGCCGAGCGAGGTAATGGTGATGGTCGATCCCGACAGCTCGTCGCGGCTGGCCGTGCCGGACTTCGCCGCTTCGGCCAGGCGGTTGAGCTCGGCCGCGCAATCCCAGAGGTCGCGCGCCTCGGCGTGCTTGACCACCGGCACCACCAGGCCCGACGGCGTCTGCGCGGCAATGCCGATATGGACGCCGCCATGCTGATGGATGATGCCGGCCTCGTCGTCGAACAGCGCGTTGATGTTGGGCTGGTCGGCAATCGCCTTGACCATCGCCCGCATCAGGAACGGCAGCAGCGTCAGCTTCGGCCTCTCCACACCCTTGCGCTTTTCCTTGTTGAGCGCCGCGCGCAACTCCTCGAGTGCTGTGACGTCGATCTCCTCGACATAGGTGATGTGCGGGATGCGTGACTTCGCCAGCGACATTTTTTCGGCGATCTTGCGCCGCAGTCCGATGACCTTGATATCCTCGACGCTGTCATTGCGCGCCAGACCCGACGCCTTCGCTACCTGCGGTCCGCGTGCCAGGAATGCCTCGATATCTTCGTGGCTGATGCGGCCGGCAGGGCCGGTACCCGACACCTGGCGCAGATCGATCCCCGCCTCCTTCGCCCTGAGCCGGATGGCGGGCGACGCCAGGGGCTTTTCGCCCTCCGGGCGCGGCGCGCCGGAGGGTGCCGCACCTTTAGATGTCGGCGCAGTACCCCCGCCCCTGGCCCCTCCCCACAAGGGGGAGGGGGATTCAGTCTCAGCTGCCCGTGCGCTTTTGGCTGCTGGTGCAGGTGGTGGCGACTTGGCGTCGGATTTCGTGGCCGAAACGCCTCCCTCTTGTGGGGGTCCGGAGGACGGGCGAGACCCGTGGCTCGCCTCGGCAGGGGTGGGGGTGCTCTTGGCGCTGGCCTCGCCCGGCAGCGCATCCTTCACATTGCCTTCACCCGCCACCTTCAGCCGCACGATCGGCGAGCCGATCGCCACCGTGTCGCCGATCTCGGCGCCCAGCCACAGAATCTCGCCATCGACCGGCGAAGGTATTTCCACCGTCGCCTTGTCGGTCATCACGGCGGCAAGCACCGAGTCCTCGCGCACGAGGTCGCCGACCTTGACGTGCCACTCCACAAGTTCGGCCTCGGCGACGCCTTCACCGACATCCGGCAGCTTGATGATGTGTTCGCCCATCCCTAGGCTCCCATGGTTTCGAGAAGCGCGCGGCCGACACGGGCCGGCCCCGGGAAATAATCCCATTCCTGCGCATGCGGGTAGGGCGTGTCCCAACCGGTGACGCGCGCCACCGGCGCTTCCAGATGGTAGAAACAATTTTCCTGCACCAGCGCCGACAGCTCGGCGCCGAAGCCGGAGGTCAGTGTCGCCTCGTGCACGACGACGCAGCGTCCGGTCTTCTTCACCGAAGCGACTATCGCGTCGAGATCGAGCGGCAGCAGGGTCCGCAAATCGATGATCTCGGCATCGATGCCGGTTTCTTCCACGGCCGCCTGCGCGACATAGACCATGGTGCCGTAGGCGAGCACGGTGACGGCCGAGCCCGCCCGGCGGATCGCCGCCTTGCCGAGCGGCACCGTGTAATGGCCGTCGGCGACCTCGCCCAGTTCATGCTTCGACCATGGCGTCACCGGTCGGTCGTGATGGCCATCGAACGGTCCGTTATAGAGCCGCTTCGGCTCCAGAAAAATCACCGGATCGGGATCCTCGATCGCCGCGATCAGCAGCCCCTTGGCATCATGAGGATTGGACGGCACCACCGTCTTCAGCCCCGACACATGGGTGAACAGCGCTTCCGGGCTCTGGCTGTGCGTCTGGCCGCCAAAGATGCCGCCGCCGGTCGGCATGCGGACCACGATCGGACAGGTGAAATCGCCGTTCGAGCGGTAGCGCAGGCGTGCTGCTTCCTGCGTCAGCTGGTCGTAAGCCGGGTACATGTAGTCGGCAAACTGAATTTCCACGCATGGCTTCAGCCCATAGGCGGCCATGCCGATGGCGGAGCCGACAATGCCGGATTCGTTGATCGGCGCATCGAAGCAGCGGGTCTTGCCGTACTTCGCTTGCAGGCCTGCCGTGCAGCGGAAGACACCCCCGAAGAAGCCGACATCCTCGCCATAGACGATGACGCGTTCGTCGCGCGCCATCGACACGTCCATGGCGTCGCGGATCGCCTCGATCATGGTCCGTCTCGGCATGGTCAGACTCCCGCCTGCTGGCGCTGGCGCCTGAGATGCGGCGGCATCTCGGCAAACACGCCCTCGAACATCTCGCGCGTCGACGGCTTGCCGCCGGCATGCAGCGTGCCGTGGCCTTCAGCTTCCTTCTGCGCCGCGATCACCGTCTCGAGGATTTCCGCTTCGGCCTGGGCGTGACGCTCGTCCGACCAGACGCCGCGTTGGATCAGATGGTTCTTCAGCCGCATCACCGGATCGCCGAGCGGCCAGGCGTCGGATTCCGTCTTCGGCCGATAGGCCGACGGATCGTCCGAGCTCGAATGCGCGCCGGCACGGTAGGTGACATATTCGATCAGCGTCGGCCCGAGATTCTGCCGCGCCCGCTCCGCCGCCCATTTGGCCACGGCATGCACGGCGAGATAATCATTGCCGTCGACGCGCAGCGCCGGAATGCCGAAGCCGAGGCCGCGCGCGGCAAAGGTGCCGGAGCCGCCACGCGCAATTCCTTGAAACGTCGAGATCGCCCACTGGTTGTTGACGACGTTGAGGATGACCGGCGCCTTGTACGTCGAGGCGAACACCAGTGCGGAATGGAAATCGGATTCGGCCGTCGAGCCGTCGCCGATCCACGCCGCCGCGATTTTCGAATCGTTGCTGATAGCGGAAGCCATCGCCCAGCCGACCGCCTGGATGTATTGCGTCGCCAGATTGCCGGAGATCGAGAAGAAGCCATGCTCCTTCGACGAATACATGATCGGCAGCTGCCGCCCTTTGAGCGGATCGGCCTCGTTGGAATAGATCTGGTTCATCATCGTGACCATCGGATAGCCGTCGGCGATGAGCAGGCCGGCTTGCCGATAGGTCGGGAAATTCATGTCGCCTGGCGCCAGCGCCTTGCGGAAAGCGCAGCTCACCGCCTCTTCGCCCAGATGCTGCATGTAGAACGAGGTCTTGCCCTGGCGCTGCGCCATCTGCATGCGCGCATCGAAGCTGCGCAGCGTCATCATGTGGCGCAACCCCTCGAGCAGCTCCTCGTCGGTGAGCAGCCCGGCCCACGGCCCGACCGCCTCACCGGTGCGGTTGAGCACGCGGATGATCGAAAACGCCATGTCGCGGATGGTGCGCGGATCGACATCGATGTCCGGTCGCGGCACCGAGCCCGCCTTGGGGATAGGCACGTTGGAGAAGTCGGGCGTTCCGCCCGGCCGCACTTCCGGCTCCGGCACATGAAACCGCAACATCCCAGCATCGGTCATGACCATCGTCCTCCCATGTTGCCCGGTGGTGGATATTTGCACATCCGCGCGGCCGGCACAGCGCCAATTCATCGGGCCTCGAACCCAACCCGGCATCTCGGCCGTCAAGCGACCGCAAGATGCAGATATGGCCGCGAAATTTCTTGTCGATGTTTTGAGGCGGGGCGCAATTTGGCGCAAGATTGCGGGCGATTGCCGCCAGATACGAGCGCGACTGACCTTCTCCCCTTGTGGGAGAAGGTGGATTGCCGCGAAGCGGCAAGACGGATGAGGGGTGTTCCAGCGGAGTGAGACGTTGGTGCCTTCTGGAACACCCCTCATCCGTCGCCTTCGGCGACACCTTCTCCCACAAGGGGAGAAGGGAAGACCGCTTCTCCGTTCACTCCGCCCTCTCCCCATGCTAACCAACGCTAATGGCGCAGAAAAAAGGATACGAAGTCGATTCGTGGCTGGCGAAGCCGGAAGCGCGCATATCGATCGTCCTGCTTTACGGACCCGACCGCGGCTTGGTCGCCGAGCGGGCCAAAACCTTTGCCGCGAAAACTGGCCTGCCGCTCGACGATCCGTTTTCCGTCGTACGGCTCGACGGCGCGGAGGTCGATCGCGACCAGGGCCGGCTGCTCGACGAAGCCCGGACCGTGCCGATGTTCTCCGACCGGCGGCTTCTGTGGGTGCGCAACGCCAGCGGCCAGAAGCCGCTGGCTGAGGACGTCAAGGCGCTGACCGCGGAGCCCGCGCGCGACGCGATCATTCTCATCGAGGCCGGCGACCTGAAAAAAGGCGTCGGGCTGCGCGCCGTGGTCGAGGCGGCCGACAACGCCATGGCGCTGCCTTGTTATGCCGATGAAGCGCGCGACATCGACAGCGTCATCGACGACGAGTTGCGCAAGGCCGGCATGTCGATGGCGCTCGATGCGCGCCAGGCGCTGCGCCGCAATCTCGGCGGCGACCGGCTGGCCTCGCGCGGTGAAATCGAAAAGCTGGTGCTTTACGCCCACGGCCAGAAGGACATTGGCCTCGATGACGTCAGGGCGATGTCCGGCGACGTTTCCGGCGCCTCCTTCGACGACGCGGTCGATGCTGTGCTGGAAGGCAAGATCGGTGACTTCGACACCGCCTTCACCCGCCACTGCCTGTCCGGCGGCCATCCTTTCCTGGTACTGTCCTCGGCGATGCGGCAGCTGCAGCAGCTTCAGGTCATGCGCGGCCAGATGGACACCGCCGGCCGCAACGCCGCCTCGGCAGTGGCCGGCGCCCGTCCGCCGGTGTTTTTCTCGCGGCGCAAGCTGGTGGAGAAGGCGCTGGAGCGCTGGAACGTCGAGGCGCTCAGCCGCGCGCTGAACCGGCTGCAATCGGCCGTGCTGCAGACCAGGCGCAGGCCGGATTTGTCGGAAGCGCTGGCGCGGCAGGCGCTGCTCGGCATTGCGGTGGAGAGCGCGAGGCTGGCGCAGCGGTGATCTCCCCCCTTGAGGGGGAGATGTCGCCAAAGGCGACAGAGGGGGTCGCGGCGCGTGGAGCGCTGGCGCCTTTCGCAACGACGAACGAGGTCGGCGCTTGATGGGAGACGACCCTTCTGGCCTGCCGGCCATCTCCCCCTCAAGGGGGGAGATCAGCAGTTCGATCCCTTCGGCAATCGCCAATAAAAAGAAGGGCCGGCAACCGCCAAGCCCTTTCTTCATCCTAAGCCAGAACTTCATTCGCCGGCTAAATATGGCGCAACCCCAACCCTCTACCGCTCATCCTTCAACCGCCGGCATAGCTCGTCGAGCTGCTCCAGACTGCGGTAGTCCACGCGGATCGCGCCGCCTTTGCCCTTGTGCTCGATGGTCACGATCATGCCGATCGTGTTGGTCATCAGCCTTTCCAGCGCCAGCGTGTCGGCATCCTTGCCCGATGCGCCGTGTGCTGGTTTTGCCTTGGGCGGCGTGCCGCCCGCCGGCATCTGCGCCAGCGCCTCAGCCTGGCGCACCGAAAGCCCTTCTTCGACGATCTGCTTGGCTAGCCCGGCGGGATCCTGCGCCGTCACCAGCGTCCGGGCATGGCCGGCCGACAGCACGCCGTCGACCAGCATGTCGCGGATTACGTCGGGCAGCTTCAACAGCCTGAGCGTGTTGGCGACGTGGCTGCGGCTCTTGCCGATGACATTGCCGAGGTCGGCCTGTGTGTAGCCGTGGTCGTCGATCAACTGCTGGTAGCCGAGCGCCTCCTCGACCGGGTTGAGATCGGTGCGCTGGACGTTTTCTATGATCGCCAGTTCCAGCGCTGTGCGGTCGTTGACGTCGCGCACGATGATCGGGATCTCGGTCAGCCCGGCGCGCTGCGCCGCCCGCCAGCGCCGCTCGCCGGCGATGATCTCGTAGCGCCCGGCCTGCGTCGGCGAAGGCCGCGCCACCACCGGCTGCACGACGCCATGTTCGCGAATCGATTGCGCGAGATCCGTCAGATCGGCGTCGCCGAAATGCCGGCGCGGGTTTTTCGGGTTCGGGCTCAGAAACTCGATCGGCACCTTGCCGTCGGCATTCAGGCCTGGCTTTTCGGCCGCTGCCACCGGGCGGTCGATCTCCCCGATCAGCGCCGCCAGTCCACGCCCCAGTCTCTTTCTCGAAAGGTCTTCGCTCATCTCAATTCCAGATTCTTGATCGTTTCGTGCCGGATCGCTTTGTTTATCGACCCTGCCTAATCATGCAGCGCGCAATTTTCGCTCGCGGCGGATCACTTCGGATGCCAATTGCAGATAGGCCTGGCTGCCGGAGCATTTCAGGTCGTAGAGGATCGCCGGCTTGCCATAGGAGGGCGCCTCGGACACTCGCACATTCCTAGGAATGATGGTCTCGTAGACCTTGTCGCCCATATGTGCCCGCACGTCCTGAACCACCTGGTTGGCGAGGTTGTTGCGGCCGTCATACATGGTCAGCACGATGCCCTGGATGATCAAGTCCGGATTGATCGAACGGCGCACCTGCTCCACCGTTTCCAGGAGTTGGCTTAGCCCTTCCAGCGCGAAGAACTCGCACTGCAGCGGCACAAGAACAGAATCGGCTGCCGCCATTGAATTCAAAGTCAAAAGGTTGAGCGAGGGCGGGCAGTCGATCAGCACATAGCCGAACGGCGCACCGCGCTCGGTGGCGGCGCGCAGCGCGTTGCGCAGCTTAAGCACGCGATCCGGCGCCGAGGCGATTTCCATCTCGATGCCGAGCAGATCGAGCGTCGACGGCACGATCGACAGGCCGGGCACCGCCGTTGGAATGGCCGCCTCTTCCAGGCCCAGTTCGCCGGTCAGCACATCGTACGAGGAGACGGTGCGGTCCTTGCGGTCGATACCGAGACCCGTCGAGGCATTGCCTTGCGGGTCGAGATCGACGATCAGCACCTTTTCGCCGATCGCGGCCAGCGCCGTGGCCAAATTGATGGCGGTGGTTGTCTTGCCGACGCCGCCCTTCTGGTTGGCGACGGTGATGATGCGAGGTCCGGTTTTCATGGGTCTGTGCCAGGTATTCATGTGGGCCAGGTATTCATTGCGTCGCCAAGGTTGCGAAGGAGAGCTTACGCAGTCTGCAGATCGGTCACTTCGAGGATGACGCCATGGGCGTCGGTCATGCTCGGATGTTCTACCAGATCGAAAGCCCAGCGGTGAGTGCTTTCTTCCACCTCGGAGCGGTAATCCCGGCCTTTGTGGAACAGCGCCCGCGATCCCTTGGTCAGCCACGGCGCCGACAGATCGAGCAGCGCCGGCAGCGCGGCCAGCGCCCGCGCCGTGATGATTTCCGGTGCGGAAACAAGCGCATAGCTGTCGTCGATGCGCCGCGCGACAACCCGCGCCGGCAAACCGAACTGGCCTATCATCGCTTGCAGAAAGGACGCTTTCTTGCGGTTGCTCTCGACCAGATCGATCGATGCGCCGTCGCGCTCGACCAGCAGGAAAGCCAGCACCAGGCCCGGAAAACCGCCGCCCGAACCGAGATCGGCCCAGTGTTTGGCCTGCGGGGCGATTCGCGCCAGTTGCGCGCTATCCAGAATGTGGCGGCCCCAGACATCGTCCAGCGTCGACGGCGCGGCCAGATTGATGCTTCGGTTCCATTTCAGGAACAGCTTTTCGAACGCCACCAGGCGATCGAATGTTTCACGTGAAACCGGTCCCGCAGCCTCTTGCAGGCTCGCCCATGAGGCAGCGCTCACGCAACGGCCCTTTGGGCGGCCGATTCGGCGTTGCGAACGTGCGCGACGATGATGGCCAGCGCCGCCGGCGTCATGCCTTCCATACGCTGCGCGTCAGCGATCGACCGGGGCTGACGCGCTAGCATCTTCTGCTTCAGCTCATTGGACAGGCCAGGAACATCGGCGAAATCCACCGACGCCGGGATCAGCCGGCTTTCCTCGTGGCGGATTTGTGCGACATCTGCCTGCTGGCGATCGAGGTAAACCGAATATTTCGCTTCCGTTTCGAGCCGCTCAGAGGTTTTGACGTCGATTGCGCCAAAGGCCGGCGCAACACGGGCCAGCCAAGCTATATTGACGCCGGGATAAGCGAGCAATTCGTAGGCGGAGCGGCGCACGCCGTCCCTGTTGATCTCCAGCCCATGCCGCGCTGCTTCGTTGGGCGTCATCGTTGTCGCAGCTGCGAGTTCGCGCGCCCTATCAAGATCCTGTGTGACTTGATTGAACCGCCGCGTTCGCTCCGGCGACACGATACCCAGCCGATTTGCCAGAGGCGTAAGCCTTTCATCGGCATTGTCGGCGCGCAGCGATAGGCGAAACTCCGCCCGCGAAGTGAACATGCGGTAGGGCTCGGCAATGCCGCGGCTGGTGAGGTCGTCGACCATCACACCGATATAGGCTTCGGTGCGGCTGAGCACGATTTGGTCGTCGGCCGCCGCCTTGCGCGCGGCGTTGAGCCCGGCGAGCAGGCCCTGCGCTCCGGCTTCTTCATAACCGGTGGTGCCGTTGATCTGACCGGCGAGGAAAAGCCCCGCAATACGTTTGGTCTCAAGCGTCGGCTCCAACTCGCGCGGATCGACATGGTCGTATTCGATGGCGTAGCCGGGCTGCAGCATGGTCGCGCGTTCCAGGCCCGGGATCGTCTTCAGAATGTCGAGCTGGACGTCTTCGGGCAGGGAGGTCGAGATGCCATTGGGGTAGACGGTGTCATCGTCCAGCCCTTCCGGCTCCAGGAATATCTGATGACCTTCTCGATCGCCGAACTTGACGATCTTGTCTTCGATCGACGGGCAGTAACGTGGACCTACGCCTTCGATCGAGCCGGAATACATGGCCGAGCGGCCGAGATTGGCGCGGATCAGCGCGTGCGTCGCCGGCGTCGTACGCGTAATACCGCAATGGATTTGCGGATTCTTGATTGTGTCGGTGAGCAGCGAGAACGGCACTGGATGTTCGTCGGCCGCCTGGCTTTCCAGCGACGCCCAGTCGATGGTGCGGCCATCGAGCCGCGGCGGCGTGCCGGTCTTCAGCCGTCCAAGCGCGAAACCGGCGCGGCTCATCGTCGCCGACAGGCCAAGGCTCGCCTGCTCGTTCATCCGCCCGGCGACAATCTTCCTGTCGCCAATGTGGATGAGGCCGCGAAGAAAGGTGCCGGTGGTCAGCACCACGGCGCCGCACGCCAACCGGCGCCCGCCGGCCAGGCGCACAGCGGCGACCCGTCCATCCACGATGTCGAAGTCCAGAACCTCGCCTTCGACGACGTCGAGACCGTTCTGCTGCCGAATCGCTTCCTGCATGGCCAGCCGATACAGCTTGCGGTCGGCCTGCGTGCGCGGCCCGCGCACGGCAGGGCCTTTGCGGCGATTGAGCAGGCGGAATTGGATGCCGGCAGCATCGGCGATGCGGCCCATCAGCCCGTCCATGGCGTCGATCTCACGCACCAGATGGCCCTTCCCGAGGCCGCCGATCGCTGGATTGCAGGACATGACACCGATCGTGTCGAAGCGCAGCGTCACCAGCGCGGTCCTGGCGCCGGCGCGCGCGGCAGCGCTCGCAGCCTCGCACCCGGCATGGCCACCGCCTACCACAACCACGTCATAGTGATCGATCATTGTCCCTTCCAGATTCAGAGATTTCCCGACACATGTCCCCACGAGAGGACGCTGTCAAGGATTGCAGGTTGATTCGTTCACGTGGACCGGAGTGCTGAAAGCCGCAGAGGTGTTTCACGTGAGTCATGGAAGCGGCGAAGCCTCGTTTGGCGCTGCCCCTTATCTATCTTCCGGCATCTTCTCCCCATGAACGGGGACAATGAGGGGCGGTGCAGGCTTTCGGCCACTTGCCCTTTTGCCAACCGTCTCGTTTCACGTGAAACGCACTTGGGCGGCCCCTATGTTTCACGTGAGTCACTCATACCAGCGCCCCGTCATGTTTCACGTGAGTCACTTTCCAATGCAAAACTGCGAAAAGATCACGTCCAGCAGGTCCTCGACATCCACCGCGCCGACAATCCGGCCAAGTCGGTCCGCCGCAAGACGCAGCTCCTCCGCCCGTAGCTCCTGGCCGCACTCTTGCCCCGACAAAGCCGAGATCAGAAAGCGCCTGGTCTCATTGAGCAGCTCCACATGCCGCAACCGAGACGGCAGGATGTCACCGGCATCGCCGATAGCAGCCGCGGCGCGCCTGCCGATCTCAGCCAGCAGTTCAGCCAAACCAGTGCCGTCCACCGTCGATATCAACGCATCATACGCCTCTGATCGCGGCGAACCTTTCAAGAGATCGACCTTGGTGCCGATTCTCAAAGCCGGGGCGTCAACAGGCATGTTGCCGATCGCAGTAGGGTCCGCCAGATCTTCCAGCAACAGCACCAGGTCAGCCGTATGCGCCTTGGCCCGCGCCTTTTCGATACCGATCGCTTCGATCTTGCCGGGCGACTCGCGCAGGCCCGCGGTGTCGGTTACCCTGACCCGCACTCCGTGGAGATCCAGCACCACTTCGAGCAAGTCCCGCGTCGTGCCGGGCTCGTCGGTAACAATCGCCGCCTCACGCCTGGCCAGCGCGTTGAACAGGCTGGATTTGCCGGCGTTCGGTGCACCGAGGATGACAACCTCAAACCCGTCACGGATGATCTCGGCGGCATGGAAGCCATCGACATGCCGGCCGATCTCGCCCACCATTGCGCGCACATCGGACCAAACCGTGTCCGAAACCGAACCGGGCACGTCGTCTTCGTCGGCGAAGTCGATTTCCGCCTCGATCATCGCCCGTGCATGGATCAGCCGACGGCGCCAGCCAAGATAGAGTTCGCTTTGCACTCCTTCGGCATTCTGCACGGCAAAGCGCCGCTGCGCTTCGGTTTCGGCGTTGACCAGATCGGCCAACGCCTCCGTCTCGACCAGATCCAGCTTGCCGTTGAGAAGAGCCCGGCGCGTAAATTCACCAGGTTCCGCATGACGCACGCCGTCAAACCCGGCAATGATCTCCAGCATCTTGCTGGCGACGGCGCGGCCGCCATGGACGTGGAACTCGGCGACATCCTCGCCGGTAAAACTGTTCGGCCCCGGAAAAAACAGCACCAGGCCGTTGTCGATAAGCGACCCGTCCACTGTTCGGAGCTTGCGCAGGGTCGCAACCCGGTCCTTGATCATGCCGTCGGCAACCGTTTCGACAGCGAATCGAGTTCTTGGTCCGGAGATGCGGATGACAGCGATGCCGGCAGGCAGGCGGCCGCTGGACAGCGCAACAATCGAATCGCCTGAAATCATTTGCCCGTTCTCACCGGTCGCCTAGCTGTCCGGTCGACAATCCCACAGTATGCGGCCGTCATGAACCGGCTGTTCGTCAATATCAAGGTCGATCGCGAGGAGCGGCCGGACATTACCAAATCTGTATAGCCGCCTTGTCATCCATGTGCGAGCAGGCGGGTCCTAATTCCGACGCCAAGCAGTTCTGGGCGGGCCAGCAAGCCCTACGCAGGCCGCATCGTTAACGCTTGTGCCTGGCCCCGAGCCGTGAAGCTGGATCCTTCGCCCCCGACAGGCAAGCTTCGTTCCGGCTGCGAATCAGAATCCCGACCCGCGTCACGCCGATATTGTCGCCCCGATCGGAACGCATGCGAATCGATCGAACATTGGCCAGTGGCATCCGGCCGCCAACCGGCAGACCGGAGCTATGCACCGGCTATCCTGCCCGTGGCGCCGGATCCGTAGGAACCGAGCCGCTGCTGCGACGCCGGTAGCTCAACCCGTGTTTCCGTCCAACGCCGAAGGAAGCGGCTTCACATCAATGGATAGCGGCTGCGGCCGGAACAGCAAATCCTTGGCTGCGACCACCGCTCCGACCGTGATCAGGATGCAAGCAACAGCCACCGACCAGTGAAACACACCAAAGCCTGCCAGCAGAAGCACGAGGACCGAGAAGAGGGGCGCGGCATAGGAGAGGGCGCCGAGGATCATGATGTCGCCGTGCTTGCAGCCATAGTCCCAGGCGTAAAAGCCCGCGCCTAGCGGTATTACGCCCAAGATGACGATGGCGCTCCACTGCGTCGCCGTCTGTGGCCAGACGGTGGTCTCAAGGGTGAGGTGCAGCACCAAGGCGACCGCAGCCGTGATGAAGCAGTAACCGACGACGACATCGGTCGGCACCTTGCCGAAGCGGCGCGATAAAACCGAATAGCCGGCCCAGATGAAAGCGCAGAACAGCGCGATGACATGCCCCTTCATCACACCATTGGCCAGTCCGATCGTGCCGCCCTTGGTGATCACCACAATGGCGCCGGCAAGGCCGAGCATGACGCCGGCAATGTGATGGGCCCTCAGCTTTTCTCCAGGCAGGAAGGCGGCAAAGACGACGATCAGCAACGGCCAGAGATAGGCGATCAGGCTGACCTCGACCGGCGGCGCCGACTGGATGGCGAAGAAATAGGCGCAGTGGTAGATGCACAGCCCCGCTGTGCCGAGCGCCCAGACCTGCCACGGCTGGCGCAGCGACTTGATCGCCGCCGGACGGACAAGCCAGCTCGACGCGCCGACCAACCCGCCAAGCAGAAACGTCATCGCCGCCAGCTGAAAGGGCGGAATCGGTCCCGCCGCCGTCGAAAGCAGCGCCAGGAAGGACCATGTCAGGATGGCCGAGAAGCCGATCAGGGTCGGGATTGTTTTCTCCATGCGGCTTCCGATCTTCGAGACGCGATTACTCGCATGACGACAGCTGTGGAAATTGCCGCCCAAGGCCACGCCCTGTCGGAAATGCGACCTGTTTGCCCCCGCAATGAAAAACCCCGTCCCAGTTCCCGGAACGGGGCTTCAATGCGAAACGATGGCCGACGAGAAGCTTACGTGTTCATCGAATCGAAGAAATCGGCGTTGGTCTTGGTCTGCTTCAGCTTGTCGATCAGGAACTCGATCGCATCCGTGGTTCCCATCGGCGCCAGGATGCGGCGCAGGACGAAGATCTTCTGCAGATCCTGCTTGGAGACCAGCAGGTCTTCCTTGCGGGTGCCGGACTTCAAAATGTCCATGGCCGGGTAGATGCGCTTGTCGGCGACCTTGCGGTCGAGCTGGATTTCGCAGTTGCCGGTGCCCTTGAACTCTTCGAAGATGACTTCGTCCATGCGGCTGCCGGTGTCGATCAGCGCGGTGGCGATGATGGTCAGCGAGCCGCCTTCCTCGATGTTGCGGGCCGCGCCGAAGAAGCGCTTCGGCCGCTGCAGCGCGTTGGCGTCGACACCGCCGGTCAGCACCTTGCCGGAGGACGGCACAACGGTGTTGTAGGCACGGCCGAGGCGGGTGATCGAATCGAGCAGAATAACGACGTCGCGGCCATGCTCGACCAGGCGCTTGGCCTTTTCGATGACCATTTCGGCGACCTGGACGTGGCGCACCGCCGGTTCGTCAAAGGTCGAGGACACGACCTCGCCCTTCACCGAACGCTGCATGTCGGTCACTTCTTCTGGCCGTTCGTCGATCAGAAGTACGATCAGATAGCATTCCGGATGATTGGCCGTGATCGAGTGGGCGATATTCTGCATCAGCACCGTTTTACCGGTACGCGGCTGCGCGTTGATGAGCGCGCGCTGTCCCTTGCCGATCGGCGCCACCAGGTCGATCACCCGCGACGAGATGTCCTTGCCGGTCGGATTGTCGATCTCCATCTTCAGCCGCTTGGTCGGATAGAGCGGCGTCAGATTGTCGAAATGGATCTTGTGACGGATCTTTTCGGGATCGTCGAAATTGATCGTGTTGACCTTGAGAAGGGCGAAATAGCGCTCGCCCTCTTTTGGGCTGCGGATCGGCCCTTCGACGGTATCGCCGGTCTTCAAGGAGAAGCGGCGGATCTGCGAGGGCGAGATGTAGATATCGTCGGGACCCGGGAGATAATTGGCGTTGGCTGAGCGCAGGAAGCCGAAACCGTCCTGCAACAACTCGACCACACCATCGCCGATGATCTCGACGTCCTGGGCGGCCAGTTTCTTCAGGATGGCAAACATCAGTTCCTGCTTGCGCATGACGCTGGCGTTTTCCACTTCGAGCGATTCGGCATAGGCGATCAGCTCTGGCGGCTTCTTGTTCTTGAACTCTGCGAGTTTCATTTCTTGCATAGACGGACTCTGAATCTGCTTTGGGGAAAATATATCGGCTGGATGCGATAAATGCCGGGCGCGGCCGAAAGCAATCAAGGGCGGCGCATGACGGGAAGGAAGACCCGTCTTTTATCGTCGGTCGGGGGAAAGAGCAAGCTGCGTTTTGTCGACCGAAATGGGCCTAGAACGGCTTGACGACAACCAGGATGACGATGGCGATCATCAGCAATGTGGGGATCTCGTTGACGATTCGCCAGTGCCGCGCCGGTTTTTCATTGCGGTCCTCGGCGAATTTCCTGACAGCACCGGCCAGATAGCCATGCACGCCCGACAGCAACAGCACCAAGCCTATCTTGGCGTGCAGCCAGCCGCCGTGAAAGCCAAACACTTTCCAGGCAAGCCAAAGCCCGAACACCCAGGTGACGATCATCGCCGGATTGATGATGCCGCGCAGCAGACGCCGCTCCATCACCTTGAAGGTCTCCGATTGGACGGACCCCTTCTCTGCGTCGGCGTGGTAGACCAGCAATCGCGGCAGATAGAGCATGCCGGCCATCCAGGAGATGACGGCCAGGATATGGATTGCCTTCGCCCAGGGATAGAAACCCTCAGGCGCAAAGAAAAACAAAAGTGCGGTGAGAACAACCAGCACTCCGATGCCGATGGTCATGCGCATCATCGCCCCACGAGTGCTGTTGCCGCCCGTATTATCCGATTGAGCCATCAGCGTGTCGCGCTCCGCACCTGCTTCACCATCGCCTCGACATGCGCCACCGGCGTCTCCGGCGTAATGCCATGGCCGAGATTGAAGATCAGCGGTCCGTCGCCCAGCGCCTTGAGGATCGCATCGACGCCGTCCGACAGGGCTTTGCCGCCAGCCACGAGCCGCAAGGGATCGAGATTGCCCTGGACCGCCCCTGAATGCTGCAGTTCGTTCGCAGCCGACAGGGGCACGGTCCAGTCGATCCCCAGCCCCGTCACCCCGGTCTTCTCACGATAGGTCTCGTAGCGGGCGCCGGCGCCCTTGGGAAAGCCTATGATCGGAACATCGCGATGAACCGCACGAACTTGCCTGACGATCTCCGCCACCGGTTGCACGCAGAACTGCTCGAAAGACGCATCATCAAGCACGCCGGACCAGGAATCGAAAATCTGCACCACGTCGGCACCGGCTTCGATCTGGCGGATCAAATAGGCCGCGGAGTGATCGGCGAGCACTTTCAGGAGATGCTTGAAGGCCGTCGGTTCGCGATAGGCAAACAGCCGCGCCGGCGCTTGGTCGGGTGTGCCGTGGCCAGCGATCATGTAGGTCGCCACCGTCCACGGCGCGCCGCAGAAGCCGATCAGCGTGGTCTCGTCAGGCAATCTTGCCCGCAGCCGGCGAACCGTTTCGTAGACCGGTTCGAGATTCACGTGAAACGTTTCACTGTTGAGAGCCGAAATCTCAGCTGCAGTGATTGGCGTCAGCAGCGGCCCGCGGCCCTCCTCGAAGCGGACATCGCGTCCCAGCGCATGCGGCACGACCAGAATGTCAGAGAACAGGATCGAGGCATCGAAGCCGAAGCGCTCGATCGGCTGCAGCGTCACTTCGACAGCCAGATCAGGATTGTAGCAAAGATCGAGAAAGGACCCGGCGCGCTTTCTGGTCTCGCGGTACTCCGGCAAATAGCGCCCGGCCTGGCGCATCATCCAGAGCGGCGGCGGAAACACTGCCTCGCCTCTCAGCACGTCCAGCACGATGCGGTTCTCGGGCATTGAGCGCTCTCTTCCCTGCCTTCTCTATAATTGAATAGTCTATTTCTAGAATCTTCTGATTCTAAGAGTCTGTTGGTATCGGTGGTTGTCACCTGTCCCGCTTTGCCTTGGAAAAGGCCAGCCAGCATTTTGTCGCGTGTTTCTTCCGCGGGATTGGCAATGAGTGTGGATGACCAGGATTCCATCACTGGAGTCAATGGTTTGGCGTAGCCGCTGAAAAACCGCCTCTGTGGATGAAGCGCTGGCAAAAACGCCCGTCCCCAGATTTGTCCCCAACCGCACAGTGAAGCTGACAGCGCATCGAATTGTGGACAACTGGCCTTCTGATACAGTCGCCTCCAGCCGGTCGCCTTTGCGGCCCCGGTTTATCCACACAAGCCCACAGCCTGAGGCGCCCCCTGTGAACAAACCCCAGAGCTTCTTTCACCTGCACCTGATTTCCGACGCCACCGGCGAGACGCTGCTGGCGGCCGGCCGAGCCGCCTCGGCGCAATACAAGGATGCGCGCGCCATCGAGCATATCTATCCGCTCATCCGCACCGAAAAGCAGGTGGCGAAAGTCTTCGAGGACATAGAAGAGGAACCGGGCATCATCCTCTACACCGTCGTCGACCAGAAGCTGGCGCGCGGTATTGACGAGCGCTGCGCCGCCATGGGGCTGCCCTGCGTTTCGGTGCTGGAGCCGGTCCTCACCGTGTTCCAGTCCTATCTCGGCACGCCGGCCGGCCGCCGCGTCGGCGCCCAGCATGTGCTCGATGCCGATTATTTCCACCGTATCGACGCACTCAATTTTACGATGGAGCATGATGACGGCCAGCTGCCGCTCAACATGGACGACGCCGATGTCGTGCTGATCGGCATTTCCAGGACATCGAAGACGCCGACCAGCATCTATCTCGCCAACCGCGGCATCAAGACCGCCAACATCCCGATCGTGCTCGGCGTGCCGGTGCCCGAAAGCCTGGTCGCTGCCACCAAGCCGCTGATCGTCGGGCTGATCGCCACCGCCGAACGCATCTCGCATGTCCGGCAGAACCGCGTGCTCGGCAACAGCAGCACCTACGAAGCGACCGATTATGTCGACCGTGCCTCGATCGCCGAAGAGCTCGCCTATGCCCGCCAGATCTGCACCCGCCACAATTGGCCGATGATAGACGTCAGCCGCCGTTCGATCGAAGAGACCGCGGCAGCCATTGTTGCCCTGCGGGGGAAGAATAGATGATGGGATGGCAACGCGACCTCCTGCCCCAATCAACCACTATCGACCAGGCCCAGAACCCATGACCGAAAAAATCACCCTCGCCTCCGGCAGCCCGTTCCGCAAAGCAATGCTCATCAATGCCGGGCTCGGCATCGAAGCGGTGCCTGCCGATGTCGACGAGCGTGCGCTCGAGGCGCCGTTGCAGGACAGCGGTGTGTCGCCGGAAGATGTCGCCCTGATACTCGCCGAAGCCAAGGCGACCGAGGTCAGCGAACGCAGATCGGGCGCCCTGGTGCTCGGCTGCGACCAGACTTTGTCACTGGGAGATGAAGTGTTCCACAAGCCGGCCGACATGGAAGGCGCCCGCCGCCATCTGTTGGCGCTGTCAGGCAAGACGCATCAGCTGAACAGCGCCGCCGTGCTCTGCCGCAACGGCAAGGTGCTGTGGCGCCATGTCGGCATCGCCAGCCTTACCATGCGCAAGCTCGATCCGGCCTTCGTCGGCCGGCACCTGGCCCGCGTCGGCGCCAAGGCGTTGTCGAGCGTCGGCGCCTACCAGATCGAGGGCGAAGGCATCCAGCTGTTCGAAAAGATCGAAGGCGATTATTTCACCATTGTCGGCCTGCCGCTGTTACCGGTGCTGGCGGAATTGCGTGCGCTCGGAGCCATCGATGGTTGAGAAAAAAGCTTTCGTCACCGGCCATCCGATCGCGCATTCGCGCTCGCCGAAGATCCACGGCTATTGGCTGAACACATACGGCATCGACGGCAGCTATTATGCGATCGATGTCGCGCCGGCCGATTTTCCCGAGTTCCTCTCGTCGCTCGAGGCCAATGGCTATCAGGGCGGCAACGTCACCATTCCACACAAGGAAGTCGCCTTCGCCCGGGTCGAGCGCCGCGACGAAGCGGCGGAGATGATCGGCGCGGTCAACATGCTGTGGCTGGACGACGGCGTGCTGTGGGGCGGCAATTCGGACTGGATCGGCTTTGCCGGCAATCTCGACGAGCATGCCCCGGGCTGGGAGAGAAACGCTCCGGCCGTGGTGCTCGGCGCCGGCGGCGCGTCGCGCGCGGTCATCCACGCGCTTAAAGTGCGCGGCATCAACGATATCCGCATCGTAAACCGCACACTGGCGCGGGCGCAGGAACTCGCCGACCGCTTCGGGGCCGGCGTCTCGGCGCATGGCGCGGTCGGCGACTTGCTTGGCGATGCCGGCTTGCTGATCAACACGACGGCACTTGGCATGCATGGCAATGCGACGCTGGCCGCCGATCCGGCCGGCCTGCCAGCTCACGCCATTGTCGCAGACATCGTCTATGTGCCGCTGGAAACACCGCTGCTTGCCGCTGCCCGCGCGAGAAATTTGAAGACGGTCGACGGGCTCGGCATGCTGTTGCACCAGGCTGTGCCCGGTTTCGAACGCTGGTTCGGCAAGATGCCGCAGGTCACGCCTGAGTTGCGACAGATGATCGTCGCCGACATCCTCGCCAAATGATGGGTCGCAAATGATGGGCGCCAAATGATGACCGTGCTCGGCCTCACCGGATCGATCGGCATGGGCAAGTCGACGACGGCGAAAATGTTCGTCGACGCCGGCGTGCCGGTGCATGACTCCGACGAGACCGTGCATCGCCTCTATGCCGGCAAGGCAGCACCTCTCGTCGAGGCGGCCTTTCCCGGCACCGTGATTGCCGGTTCGGTCGACCGCACCGAGTTGGCGCGCCGCGTGCTCGGCAACGCTGCTGCGCTGAAGACATTGGAGGCGATCGTCCATCCGCTGGTGCGGGCCGATGCCGATGCCTTTCTGGCAAGGCACCGCGCCGCCGGCGCGCCGCTCGTCGTGCTCGACATTCCGCTGCTGTTCGAAACCGGCGGCCGCAACCGTGTCGACAAGGTCGTCGTCGTCACCGCGCCGGCCGATATCCAGCGCGCCCGCGTGCTGGCGCGTCCTGACATGAGTGAGGAAAAGCTGGCGGCAATCCTGGCCAAGCAGGTGCCCGACGCCGAAAAGCGCCGGCAGGCCGATTTCGTCATCGACACCGGTGAAGGCATGGACGCCGCCCGCACCGCGGTCGGCGCGATCATTGCCGAGCTCTCAGGACGCTGAGCTCGCCTGCTAACTCCTGGGGGATAAGTCGCGCCCATCAGGCCCCTGACGGCAGGCTGTCGGCATTACCCATTGCCATTTTGTTCCGCTCCATGATTCTACTCCTCCAGGAGTAGGTTGATTCTATGCGTGAGATCATTTTCGATACCGAAACCACCGGACTCGACATGCGCGACGACCGCATCATCGAGCTTGGCGGCGTCGAGCTGGTCAACCGCTTCCCGACCGGCCGCACCTTCCACAAATTCATCAATCCGCAGGGGCGCGCCGTCCATGTCGAGGCGCAAGCCGTGCACGGCATCAGCGCCGCCGACCTCGTCGGCAAGCCGACCTTTGCCGAAATCGCCGAGGAATGGCTCGCCTTCACCGACGGCGCCAAGCTCGTCGCCCACAACGCCAGTTTCGACATCGGCTTCCTCAACACGGAATTCGGGCGGCTCGGCCAGCCGGCCATAGACACCGGGCGCGTCGTCGACACGCTGGCGCTGGCGCGGCGCAAGCACCCTATGGGACCCAATTCGCTCGACGCGCTCTGCCGCCGCTACGGCATCGACAACGGCCACCGCACCAAGCACGGCGCGCTGCTCGATTCCGAGCTCCTGGCCGAAGTCTACATCGAACTCATCGGCGGCAAGCAGGCCGCACTTGTCCTCGACGCCGTCGTGGTGCAGCTCAACAGCAATGGCGACGTTGCCGATATCGACATCTCGATCGCCGCCAGGCCAATTGCCCTGCCGCCGCGCCTGACTGAGGGCGAGCGAGCGGCGCATGCGGGGCTGGTGGCGACGCTGGGTGAAAAGGCGCTGTGGCTGAAGGTGGCGGCGGGGTGAACGGATCGCGGAGGTAGCGTTCCGTCACACCCCTCTCTGGCCTGCCGGCCATCTCCCCCTCAAGGGGGGAGATCAGCAGCTTCGCCGCTCCAGCCCATTCCTGCAACGTCTAAAGTTGGCGAAGGTCGCGATGAGGGGGAGATGCCTGGCAAGGCAGAGGGGGTGCTGTCCCGCCAGCATCTCAGTATACAAAAAGCCCGGCACGAAGCCGGGCTTTCAACTCATGCGCGTGACGCTTGCCTTCAGCTCACCTTGACCTTCGATGCCGCCTGGTCCTCGGCCAGCTTCTGCTGGAACATCTGGGCAAAATCGATCGGGTCGAGCATCAACGGCGGGAAGCCGCCATTGCGGGTGGCTTCGGCGATGATCTGGCGGGCGAACGGGAACAAAAGCCGCGGGCATTCGATGAACAGGATCGGCAGCATGTGCTCCTGCGGGAAGCCGGCGATGGCGAAGACGCCGCCATAGACCAGTTCGACATTGAACAGCACTTCCTGGTCGAAGGACGCCTTGGCGTTCAAGGTCAGATTGACGTCGAACTGCTTGTCGGAGAGCGGGTTGGCATTGACATTGACGTTGATCGCAATGCCTGGGGCCTTGTCGCGGCCGCGCAGCGAGTTCGGCGCGCCGGGGCTTTCGAAGGACAGGTCCTTCACATACTGGGCAAGCACGTTGAGCGAGGGCTGCGCCGTTTCGCCGTTGCCGTTGGCGGCGCCGACCGGCGCGTCATCTTTGCTGGCCATGAGCCTTGTTCCTTTTGCCTGGACAGCAGCGCTGACCGAATTGAAATCGGGCGTTGGCTAGCATGGTCGGCAAGACAAGACAAGGTTTGCCGCCTTCAGGCCGAAAGGGGTCAATAGTCAGTCGTTGGCAAGGTGACGTTCAGTCGTCCTTCAGGCGGCGCCACGGCGAGTTATGGTCGGGACCGCGCTTGAAATCGTCCTCGCGCGAATAGTCGCGGTCGTCGAGGTCGATGACCTTGTCACGCGACCTGCCGCGAAAACCGCCGGCGGTGAAATCGGTCGCGACGACGATGCGGCCCTTGAGCCTGCGCCAGGCAAGGTCGCGCACCGGCGGCAGGAACAGCAGCAGGCCGACAATATCGGTGATGAAGCCGGGGATGATCAACAGGATCGCGGCGACCACGATCATGGCGCCATGCGCGAGCTGGCGGCTGGGGTCGCCGCCGCCGGCCATCTCGGCGCGGACCCGCGCCATGACGCCAAAACCCTGGTGCCGGAGCAGAAGCACGCCGGCAATGCTTGAAGCCAGCACCAGACCGACCGTCGCCAGCGCCCCGACCTCGCGGCCGACAATGACGAAACCGGCGATTTCCAGCAGCGGCAGCGCAAGCAGGAACAGAGGAAGGAAGGAAATGCGCAAGTCTTGACCGATCGTTTCCATGTTTGCCGGGCGGCGCATAATCGCCGCTGGCACTGAGGCCGTTAGATAGGTATGCCTGCCTTTGATTTGAATGATTGCGCCATGCGTTCTATATGCTTTGCATGTTTAACGCCATGCGACCGCCGCCCGATTGGCTGGCGGTCCCGGCCAGGTCAGGGATTGATTGGCGAAAGATATGGGATTCTTCGACTTCGGCACCATTTTCTTTCTGATTGCGGCGGTGGTGATCTTTTTCCAGCTGCGCAACGTGCTTGGCCGCCGCACGGGCAGCGAGCGCCCGCCCTTCGATCCGTACACGGCCAGCCGCACCGAGAAGGACGCGACCCAGAAGCCCGAAAATGTGGTTTCGCTGCCACGCAAGCGCATGCCGGGCGAGACGGCTGCCGAGACCTATGCGGCCATCGATGCCTTCGCCAAGCCCGACACCGACCTCAACAAGGGCCTGCGCGCGATCAAGGACAATGATCCCTCCTTCGACCCCAAAGTCTTCGTCGACGGCGCCAAGATGGCTTATGAGATGATCGTCATGGCCTATGCCGATGGCGACCGAAAAACGCTGAAGAACCTGTTGTCGCGCGAGGTTTTTGACGGCTTCGTTGCCGCGATTGGCGACCGCGAGGCGAAAGCCGAAAAGATCCAGTCCTCCTTCGTCGGCATCGACAAGGCCGACATCGTCTCGGCCGAGATGAAGGGCGGCGAGGCCCACATCACGCTGCGCATCGTGAGCGAACTGATTTCGGCGACCCGCGACAAGGCGGGTGCCGTCATCGACGGCGATCCCGAGACGGTGGCCGAGGTCAAGGATGTCTGGACCTTCGCCCGCGACACACGCTCGCGCGATCCGAACTGGAAGCTGGTCGCCACCGAGGAAGAAGACTGAGCCTATGCATGTCGCCCGGTGCGGGCAGCTTTTTTGGGATAGCGACATGCAGGCAAACATCGGCAGTGGCGAGGCTGAGGTGTCGCTCTCGCCGCTTTTCGTGGAAAAGTCCTTCGATGATCTTCCCGGTTGGAATTTCGATGACCATCTGCCCGCTTTCGAAGCCTTCCGCCGTTCGGCCTTTCATGTCCTGAACAAGCCCTACCGCACCGGTTCGTTGGGCGTCCGGTTCGACGCGTTTGCCGGCGCTTATGACGAGGCGCGCACCGTTTCGCCGGCGAATCGGTCGGCGGCCAAGGGTTTTTTCGAGCGCCATTTCGCCCCAGTCCAGATTCGATTCGAAAACCCCGGCCTGGTCACCGGCTTCTACGAGCCGGAGGTCGAGGCCTCACCAGTGCGCACGGATGAATTCACGGTGCCGCTGCTGGAGCGGCCTTCCGATCTCGTCGACATCGATGATGCCAACCGTCCTCGAGGGATGGACGACTATCTCGCCTTCGCCCGCGATACGCCGCAGGGCCTGGTGGAGTATTTCGACCGCAGTGAGATCGAGAGAGGCGCGCTGGCCGGCCAAGGCCTGGAAATCGCCTGGCTTGCCGACAAGGTCGACGTCTTCTTCATCCATGTGCAAGGTGCGGCCAGGCTGAAGATGACCGACGGCCGGCTTTGCCGCGTCACCTACGCCGCCAAATCCGGCCAACGTTTCAGCGGTCCGGGGAAGATTCTCGCCGAACTCGGCGAAATCCCACTGGAAAAAGTGACGATGCAGTCTATCCGCGCCTGGTTCAGGGCGCATCCGGATCGCGTCGACGAGATCCTCTGGCAGAACCGCTCCTATATCTTCTTTCGCGAAGCCGATGTCGACGATGCCGCACTCGGTCCTATCGCCGCCGCCAAGGTGCCGTTGACGCCGGGCCGTTCGCTCGCGGTCGACCGGCTGCTGCACACATTCGGTACCCCCTTCTACATCGACGCTCCGTCGCTGACCGCCTTCGACGGAAAACCGTTCCGGCGGCTGATGATTGCGCAGGACACCGGCTCGGCCATCACCGGACCGGCGCGGGGCGATCTGTTCGCCGGCTCCGGCGATGCGGCCGGCGAGATCGCCGGCGTCGTTCGCAATGCGGCCGATTTCTATGCCTTGGTTCCACGCGCTCTCGTTTCGGAATCGAATCGATGAGCAAGCGCCCCGATAAACTCAACGAAGACGACCGGGTGCTGTGGAACCTGGTGGCGCGCACCGCCCGACCGCTGAAGGGCCGGACCGCGGTCGAGATTCCCGACATCGTCGTCGACCCCAAGCCGGCACAGACGCCGGTCGCTGTCGGTCCGGTCCTCGCCGCCAAGCCGAAGGCGCAGCATGTATCGCACGCGCTGGACGAGCCGACATTGGACAAGCTGAAGAAGGGCCGGCTGCCGATCGAAGGCCGCGTCGATCTGCATGGCATGACCCAGGACGAGGCCTATTCGCTGCTGTTTTCGTTCCTGCACCGGGCCCATGCCGGCGGCATCCGCTATGTCCTCGTCATTACGGGAAAAGGGTCGTCGTCGGGCGGCGACGGCGTCTTGCGGCGCGCCGTGCCTGCCTGGCTGTCGACGCCTGCCTTCCGGCCGCTGGTCTCCAGCCACGATCACGCCGCCCGCAACCACGGCGGTTCGGGCGCGCTCTACGTTCGACTCAGGCGAACCCGCTGATGACGCCCTTCGGCGAAAAACTGCGGGCGCTTCGAGCCGAGCGCGGCTTGCGCCAGAAGGACATGGCGCAGGCGATCGGAGTCAGCGCCGCCTATTTGTCGGCGCTGGAACATGGCCGCCGTGGCGCGCCGACCTGGACGCTGATCCAGAAGATCATCGGCTATTTCAACGTCATCTGGGACGATGCCGAAGAGCTGGCGCGTCTGGCCGAGGCCTCACATCCGCGGGTGAGACTCGATACGTCCGGCCTCAGTCCTGCCGCCACCGAGTTGGCCAATCTCCTGGCCGAAAACATCGAGAAGCTGGACGAAGCCGAGCTTGCCCGCATCACCGCGTCGATCCGGGCCGCACTGGAGCGGCGAGAGTAATCCGGTAAGCGATGCCAAGGCGCAAGGTTTGCTTGCGCTGTTCCTGAAAGCGATGCCCGCCGGCCGATAGCCAGCGGGCATATGTCACGATTACTTCGCGCCGGCCTGGCCGCCACGGCCGCCAGTGCTGTCATGATCGCCGCCGCGGCCACCGCCCAGGCAGTCCGAGTTGAGCTCGCAACAGCGATTGCCCCAGTTGTTGGTCTTGGCGCAACCGGTCTGATCGGCCATGGCGGATCCGGCCAAGGAAGACACCGCAACAACGGCGAGGAAGGCATTACGAAGGAAAGCAGTCATTTGAAGTCTCCATGTTTGGGTGGTTGGGTTCTGGTTACGGCTGTGTGTCGCCGCTGGAGACGGTTTGGTTCACGCAGGTAGCGAAATTTTTTGAGGAGGCGTTTCGAGAGATAAGATTTCGAGGGCAGCGCTGCCCTCATCCGCCTGCCGGCACCTTCTCCCCGTAGTGACGGGGGAAGGGAGATAGCCGCTGCGCCGGCACCTATTCCGCAGCGTTGATGAGGGGCGGCGCTGACTCATCCTGAAGATGGCGCGCGGGCCGATATCCCGCTCGTTCGAAAGCGTCGTGTCCTTACTGAACCGCGCCGACCAGTACCTGCTGGCCGCCGCGGATCGAGACCCAGCGGCCGGTGTTGTCGATGGCCTGCCGCTTGAGGAAGCGATAGCCGGTGGCGTCCCAGATCTTCACCTTGTCGGTCAGATTGTCGAGGACGTAGTCGCCCTTGTCGGTGCGCACGGTCAGCACGGCATGGCCTTCGCCGTCCGGCTTGCGCACGACGGTGATCAAGAGATCGGCCAGCGACACGCCAGAGCGCGAGAGCTGGCGGCGCTTTTCCAGCACATAGTCTTCGCAATCGCCGACGCCCTTGTCGGGATAGGCCCAGACCTCGTCCTTGCCATAGATGTCGTAGTCGCTCATCGGCTTGACGGCGGCGTTGACCCTTGACGTCACGTTGATCAGCTTGCGCATGAAGGCGTCGGTCATCGCGGCGGGGTTGAGGTTGCTCGGCCGGATCGAGCATTCGCCGGGCTGGGTTTTACAGAAATCATAGTGGCCGATCGGCTGCGAGGTCATGCCGCCCGTCGCCATGGCGCCGCCTGCAAGTGCCGGCACTGCCCAGCACGCAGAGATCGCCAGCCCTGCTGCCGCCCACAAGCGCAGCGTCCGTGCCATCGGTGAGGAAGTCATTGTCCCCGTTCGCCCTTGTTCTTAACGAAAGGTTAAAGGGGATTTACACTCCGTGTCAATTATAAGGGGAGCCAGATTCTTCGGCATGGTTACCCGCGCCCGCCCAACAGCGTCTATTGTGCAACAGAACGCCTGTGGCGCGCAAAATCGCCCCGCTTTTGTGGGCAATGCACGCTGCAGCCGGATCGAGCCTCAGCCTTTGGCGGAGCGGACCAGCCTTGGTTTCACCGCAACCCGGTTCTGGCGGCCGTAGCTGGTGATGAAATCGACGATGCGCGGCACGATTTCCGAGCGGAATCGCGACCCGTTGAAGACGCCGTAGTGGCCGACGGCCGGCTGCATGTAATGCGCATGCCGGTCAGCCGGGATGTTGGGGCAGAGATCGTGGGCGGCCTGGGTCTGGCCGAGACCGGAAATGTCGTCGTTCTCGCCTTCGACCGTGAACAGCGCGACATTGCGGATCGCCTTGGTGTCGACCACCTCGCCGCGATGCGTCATCTCGCCCTTGGGCAGCGCATGGCGCACGAACACCGTGTCGACGGTCTGCAGATAGAATTCCGCCGTCAGGTCCATCACCGCCAGATATTCGTCGTAGAAATCGCGGTGCTTCTCGGCATTGTCGCCGTCATGCTTGACCAGATGCATGAAGAAGTCCTTGTGGGCGGTGATGTGGCGGTCGAGGTTCATGCTCATGAAGCCCGACAGCTGCAGGAAGCCCGGATAGACTTCGCGGCCGAAGCCCGGCACCGGCCAGGGCGCGTGCATGATGACGTTGTCGCGGAACCAGTCGATGCCCTTTTCCTTGGCCAGCAGATTGACCGCGGTCGGATTGCGGCGGGTGTCGATCGGCCCGCCCATCAAGGTCATGGTCGAGGGCACGAAGGGATCGCCGCGCTTTTCCATCAGCGCCACCGCCGCCAGCACCGGCACCGAAGGCTGGCACACCGCCATCACATGGGTGTCCGGCCCCAGCGCATGCAGCATGTCGATGATGTAGTCGATATAATCGTCGAGGTCGAAATGGCCGTCGGTCACCGGCACCATGCGGGCATCGACCCAGTCGGTGATGTGCACGTCGGCATAGGGCAGCATCGCCTCGACCGTGCCGCGCAGCAGCGTCGCATAATGGCCCGACATCGGCGCCACAATGAGAAGCTTGGGGTCGGCCTTGCGACCGGCGGGCACCGACCGCTCGAAGCGGGTGAGATTGCAGAACGGCCGCGACCACACGGTCTTTTCGCTGACCTCGACGCTTTTCCAGTCGACCACGGTCTTGCTCAGGCCGAAATGCGGCTTGCTGTAGCGGCGCGTCGTGCGCTCGAACAGTTCGGCCGTGGCGGCGACCGAGCGGCCCCACGGCGTATGCGAAAACGGATTGAGCGGGTTGGTGTAGAACAGCCGCACTGCATCGGCATAAAGCCGCGCGGGCTGCAGGGCGGCATGGTTCATTTCGTAGAGCTGGTAGAACATCAGGTACTCCGCAGCTGCCGTGACCGAAGGGACGACGGACAGCGCCGAGCCTTGAATGTCTCGCGCGGAGGTTAACAAGATATTGCTGCGATGCAATACGTCACGTGGCGTGACATATGCCAATCTTTCGTCCAAGGCCTTGAAAAACCGCGTTGGGCGGCTGGAGCCGGCTCAATGTGCACTGCAAAATGCAAGGCTGTTGGACGACGGGGCAGGATGTGTCCGGCCCGATCGGGCCGGACTTGGACAGATCTAGACGCGCGCCATGCACACCGAGGTATGGCCGGAGCCGATGAAGCCGAGTTGGCCGGCGGCGCCCTTGGACAGATCGAGCACGCGCCCTTTGATGAACGGGCCGCGGTCGTTGATGCGCACGATGACGCTGCGGCCATTATTCTGGTTGGTCACTTTCAACTTGGTGCCGAAAGGCAGGCTGCGGTGCGCGGCGGTCAGCGCCGACGGGTTCATGCGTTCGCCATTGGCGGTCCTGGAATGCAGTGCGTACCAGGAGGCGCGGCCGCACTGGCCAGCGGCGGAGGAGGCGGATGCACCGACCATCAGGCCAGCCGCGATCGTTACCGCGACAAGCGCGGTCTGGTTTGTTTTCTTCATGTTGGGGGGATTGGCTCCGTTTTCGACAGACCCCAGCCGTTAAGTGTCGAATAAGGCAGGAAATGCGGCAAGCATCGGGCAGTTCCGTGGCACCGGCACACGTTTGGAGTCGCTGGGAAACAGTTTGTCAGGCATCTTTCGTGTGGCGCGGCCGTATCGCCGGCGATATTGCGAGCTGTTTCACAGATTCCGTGAGCAAGGCAGGACGTTATAGTACAAGTAGAAGAGAGCGCGATTGGGCGCCGTCCTTTCGCTCTGTCATCACGGTCATGGCGCAGTTGACGATCGACTTCGGAAAGGAATCTTGGCGATGAGACTGTTCAGATATCTGCTGGCGCTGATCGTACTGGCCATCGGCGCGCTGTGGTCGCTGCAAGGCATTGGCGTGGTCGGCGGCAGCTTCATGACCGGCCAGTCGCAATGGCTCTATATCGGCATCGTGACCATGCTGGTCGGTTTCGCCGGGCTGGTATGGGCGAGCCGTTCGCGGGGGTGAGTTGCGACGAAAAATCGACCCACACAGATCGACCCCCACTCCGTCGAGCTTCGCTCGACACCTCTCCCCCGATCGACGGGGGAGAGGAAAGACGGAGTGGGGGAAGGCGCTGGTCAAACCCGCAGTTTCGCAAACAGGCACAACCCGGCGAGCAAGAAAACCCCACCCATACTGCCGGTCCATTCTGTCACCTATCTATCCGGCTCGGATAGAATGCCCTGCCCGCGACAGCACTACCCGAACAGCTGATCCAGAATCCTGCCCTCCAGCCTGGCAAGCTCGACGGAACCACGCCGGCGCGGCCGCGCCACCGACACGTCGAGATCGAGCGCGATGCGGCCCTCGTCGATCACCACCACCCGGTCGGCGAGCGCAACCGCCTCGGCGACGTCATGCGTGACCAGCACGGCGGTGAATTTTTGCTCCAGCCAGATACGTTCCAGAAGCTGCTGCATTTCGATGCGGGTCAGCGCATCGAGTGCGCCGAGCGGCTCGTCGAGCGCCAGGATCCGAGGCTGTCCGATCAGTGCACGCGCCAGCGCCACGCGCTGCTTCTGGCCGCCCGACAGCACCGAGGGCCATTCGTCGGCGCGGTCGGCGAGGCCGACTTCACCCAGGATGGCGAGCGCGCGCCGCCTGGCTTCCGCACCGGTGGCAAGCCCGGTCAGTCCGACCTCAACGTTTTTCACCACGCTGGCCCAAGGCAGCAGCCGCGGCTCCTGGAACATGAAGCGGCTCTCTTCGCCGGCGCCGGCCTTGGCTTGCGGCCCGAATGTCAGCGATCCTGCCGTCGGCCGGTCGAGCCCGGCCAGCAGCCGCAACAGCGTACTCTTGCCGCAGCCGCTCTTGCCGATGACGGCCACAAACTGTCCGACGGGCACATCGAGATCGATGCCGTCGAGCACGACCTTGTCGCCAAAGCGCTTTTCCACGCCCTTGAAGGCAAAGGCGCGCTGCCTTTCGACGGCCTCCTCCGGCCGTGACGGTTCCGGCGCGGCGACGAAGGAACGGATGGCGGTCAGGCTGGCGGTTGGCATCGAACCCTCAGGCGTTCTGGAAGGCGGGATGCCAGCCGAGCGACAGCCGCTCGAGCAGGCGGGCGAAGCTGTCGGCAAGCTTGCCGAGCAGCGCATAGATCAGGATCGACAGCACGACCACATCGATCAGCAGGAATTCGCGTGCCTGCATGGCCATGTAGCCGAGGCCGGAACTGGCCGAGATGGTTTCGGCAACGATCAGCGTCAGCCACATAATGCCCAGCGCATAGCGCAGGCCGACGAAGATCGCCGGCAGCGCGCCGGGCAGGATCACCTGAAAAAACAACGCGCGGCGGTCCATGCCGTAGACCCGGCCCATCTCGACCAGCTGCGGGTCGACGCTCTGGATGCCGAGCAGCGTGTTGACGTAGATCGGGAAGAACACGCCGAGCGCCACCAGGAACAGTTTTGCTTCCTCGTCGATGCCGAACCACAGGATGACCAGCGGGATCAGCGCCAGATGCGGGATGTTGCGGATCATCTGCAGCGTCGTGTCGGTCAGGCCGCGGCTGAGCGCCGACAGCCCGTTGGCAAGGCCGAGTGCAAAGCCGATCGAGCCGCCGATGGCAAAGCCGGCCAGCGCGCGCAGCGTGCTGACGCCGATGTTCTGTATCAGCTCGCCCGACAGCGTCAGCCGCCAGAAGGCCTCGGCCACCGCGCTCGGCGCCGGCAGCACATTGGCCGGCATCACGCCGGCGCGGCTGGCGGCTTCCCAGCCAATTATGACCAGCGCCGGCAGCAGCCAGCCGATGCCGTTCTGTTTGACCCGTTGAGCCAGGCTCATGACGACGCCTGAAGGCGGTTGGCCCCGTGGAAGCCGACGGCGAATTCATTGGCGATGTTCTCATGCGCCCGTGCCCGCCTGGTGCCCAGGCCGAGACGCGGGAACAGAAGCTCGGCGACGCGGTAGGCTTCCTCGAGATGCGGGTAGCCGGAGCCGATGATGGTGTCGATGCCGATCGCCTGATACTCGCGGATGCGCTCGACGATCTGCTCGGGCGAGCCGACCAAAGCTGTGCCGGCGCCGCCGCGCACCAGGCCGACGCCGGCCCACAGATTGGGCGAAACCACCAGCCTGTCGCGGCGGCCGCCATGCAGTTCGGCCATGCGCCGCTGTCCCACAGAGTCCATCTCCCTGGTGAAGCGGGCCTGGGCATTTTCGATCTGGGCATCGGTGACGTGGCTGATCAGCCGGTCGGCGGCGCGCCAGGCCTCTTCCTCGGTCTCGCGCACGATGAAATGCAGCCTGATGCCGAAACGCAGTTTGCGGCCGCGCCGTTCAGCCTTTTTGCGCGCCGCGCTGAGTTTTTCCGCCACCTGCGCCGGCGGCTCGCCCCAGGTCAGGTACATATCGACGAGATCGGCGGCGAGCTCCTGGCCGGCATCGGACGAGCCGCCGAAATAGAGCGGCGGCCGCTCCTGTTGCGGCAAAAGGTCGAGGCGGCCATTGTCGACGCGGTAATATTTGCCGTTGAAGTTGACGCTCTCGCCCGACACCAGCGCGCGCCAGATGGTCAGGAACTCTTGCGCCTGCGCATAGCGCTCGTCATGCGGCAGGAACACGCCATCGCCGGCAAGCTCGGTCGGGTTGCCGCCGACCACGACATTGAGCAGCAGGCGGCCATTGCTCAGCCGGTCGAGCGCCGCGGTCTGGCGCGCCGCGAAGGTCGGCAGCGTCACGCCGGGCCGCAGCGCCACCAGGAATTTGAGCTTTTCGGTCAGCGCCGCTAGTCCGGAAGCGGTGATCCAGGAATCCTCGCAATTCTGCCCGGTCGGCAGCAGCACGCCGGGAAAGCCGAGCCGGTCGACGGCTTGCGCGATCTCCTTGAAATAGGCGAATTCAGGCGGGCGCTGCTGCTGCTCGGAGCCGAGATAGGAGCCGTCGCCATGCGTCGGAATGAACCAGAAGAAATCGAGCGGCCCGGCTTGCGGATTGGCTGGAGCGGTCATGGCGAAATCCCAAGGTTGAAGGCAGAAACGGCAAAGGCGCCGGACGTTTCCGCCCGGCGCCGCATGAGAAAAATCAATTGCCCGGTGCGGTCCACACGGCGTCGGAGATGCGCACCGCATTCGGGATCAGTTTGAGCTTGTAGAAGCGATCGGCGGTCGCCTGCTGGCCGGCGATGATCTCGTCGGTGATCGGGAAGATGCCGAATTTGGTGCGATTGGCGGCGATGGTCTGCGCGTCGAGCGGCACGCCGGTCACCTCATGCAGGGCGGCGGCGACCTTGTCGCGATTCTGGTCCGCCCATTTCGCCGCCACGCCGAGCGCCGCTATCGTCGTGGTGATCGTCTCCGGATGCGCCTTGGCAAAATCCTTGTTGGCGAGGAAATAGGTGTTCACCTTCAGCACCTCGCTGGAGCGCGCCAGCACGCGCGGCTGGTAGCGCGTCTCGGCGATGGCGTAGAACGGGTCCCAGACCGCCCAGGCATCGATCTGGTCGCTGGCGAAAGCCGCCGCGGCATCGGCCGGGCTGAGATAGACCGGGGTGATCTGGTCGAAGGGGATGTTTGCTTTTTCGAGCGCCGCGACCAGCAGATTGTGCGCGCTGGTGCCTTTGCCGACGCCGATGCGCTTTCCCTTGAGGCCGGCGAGCGACTGGATCGGCGATGCCGGCTTGACGAAGATCGCTTCGCCGTCGCCATTGGCCGGCAGTGCCGCCGCATAGACGATGTTGGCGCCGGCCGACTGGCCGAAGATTGGCGGTGCGTCGCCGGTCCAGCCGACATCGATGGCGCCGACATTGAGCGCCTCGACCAACGGCGGGCCGGCGGTGAATTCGACCCATTTCACCGCGACACCCTTGTCGCTCAGCGCCTTCTCGATCACCTGCTGCTGCCGGGCGATGACCGGCAGGCCGGTCTTCTGATAGCCGATGTTGAGCTGCTTCAACTCTTGCGCCGAGGCACTGAGCGAGGCAGCAATGCCCGCCGCCAAAAGGCCAAGGCCGAAAACGCGTCTGGTCAGGCTGAACATGATCCCTCTTCCTTCGCTGCGAACCGGCGCCGGGAAGGGCTCCCTGCCGTGGATGAGAGACAAGGCTAGGTAGGTCTATAAATTTAGTAGAGAAACGATTTTGCGAGTTGGCTGCTTGACGTGGAAATATTTTCTTCAGAACCCAGCACTCGTCATCCTAGGGCGAAGCAAGGAGCGAAGCGACGCGGCGCAGACCCTAGGGATCCATGCCGTGACGTTTGCCGTAGAGTGGAACGGATCAGAATGTCGCTTGTGCGCGAACCGAGGCTCGATACCCTGAAACCATGACCGGCGACGTCTACATGACTGCAAGCCAAAAACGCGGCACGATCTACATCGGCGTCACCAACGATCTCTCCCGCCGCATGCCTGAACACAAATCCGGCCAGGGCGCAGGCTTCACCAGCCGCTATGGTGTTCAACGGCTGGTCTGGTATGAGGAATTCTTCGACATCACCGATGCCATTCAACGCGAGAAGTCGCTGAAGCGATGGCCGAGACAGTGGAAGATCGAACTGATAGAGAAGGCCAATCCGGAGTGGTTTGAGCTGTTTCGCGGAACCGGGTGGTAGGCGCCCGGTTTGTTGCTCCCCTGGAGCGTAGCATCAGCGTCTCGGCATGGATCCTAGGGTCTGCGCCGCGTCGCTTCGCTCCTTGCTTCGCCCTAGGATGACGAAATCGCGAAGGCTGGCGCTAATCTCCATCACCTCACTGCGACCAATACTGCCAGGCCCAGTAAAATCCCTCGTCGCGCGGCGGCAGGCGGTCGCGTTCGGCGTCGAGTTGCACGGGGGTCGGCGATTTCGGCTGCGGCTGCGACGACGAGTTCTCCCGCCAGGCGAGCAGCCAGTTGCCGAGATGGGCGAACAGCACCGCGGTGGACTGGGTCATGACATCACTCCTTCTGTTCCGGGGTCGGCGGTCGCCGTGCTGCGAAGGGAAGCAGCCGGTCAAACCGGCAGAACTTGTTGTCATTCCTTTCCCGCCCACGGAACCAGCTGACGCTCGATTCGGCGGATGATGAATTCCAGCACGAAGGCTATTGTCGCGATCACCACTATTCCCATCACCACGACATCGGTGACCAGGAACTGGGCGGCCGACTGGATCATGAAGCCGAGGCCGCGCGTTGCCGCCACCAGCTCGGCTGCAACCAGCGTCGACCAGCCGGCGCCGAGCGCGATGCGCAGGCCGGTGAGGATCGACGGCAGCGCGCTGGGCAGCATGACATGGCGCACCACTTGGCGCTGCGTCGCACCAAGCGAACGCGCCGCATCGATGCGCTCCTTTGAGACACCGCGCACGCCCGAGGCCGTCGACAGCGCCACCGGCGCCAGCATGGCAATGGCGATCACCAGGATCTTTGACGGCTCGCCGATGCCGAACCAGATGATGACCAGCGGCAGATAGGCGAGCGGCGGGATCGGCCGCAAAAATTCGAGCAAGGGATCGAAGATGCCGCGCCCGACCGTCGAAATGCCGATAGCCAGCCCAACCGGAACGCCGATGACGATGGCCGCGAGCAGCGCCGCGAACACGCGGCCGAGGCTGGCGACGATATGCTGCAGCAAAGTCGCGTCGACGAAGCCGTCCTTGATCACCACGATGAACTTGGTCCACACGGCGGCGGGCGACGGCAGGAACACCGGCGACACCAGTTGCAGGCGCGCAGACAGCGCCCATGCCGCCAGCACGACCAGGATGGTGACGGCGCTGATCGCCCGCGAGGAAACCCCGCGCCGCTTCCGCACCGGCCGCGACCACGGCACCGAAATGGCATCGGCCTCGCCGGTCCCGGTGGCCGGCCGCTCGCTGTAGGAGGTGACGCTCATGCCACCTCTCCTTCGAAGATCGCATCGGTCAGCTCGCCGCGCGCCGCGGCAAAGGCCGGATCGGCCTTGATGGTGCGGATCGGCTCGCCTGCGGCATAGCGCCGGCTGAAACCGGTCTCGAATGTCCGCACCACGCGGCCCGGTCCGGGCGCCAAAACGACGATGCTTGTGGCCAGCACCAGCGCCTCCTCGATGCCATGCGTGACCATCAGCACGCCGACCCGGCTTGCGGTCCACAGGTCGAGCAGCGTCGTCTGCATGCGCTCGCGCGTCAGCGCATCGAGTGCGCCGAGCGGTTCGTCGAGCAGCAGGAATTCCGGCTCGGCCGCGAGCGCTCGGGCGAGGCCGACGCGCTGGCGCATGCCGCCGGACAATTCCCAGATGCGTTTGTCGCCGACGCCGTCAAGCTTGACCAGCGCCAGCAACTGGTCGGCGCGGCGCGCCCGCTCGGCTTGCGGCACGCCGCGCAGCCTGAGCGCAAAGCCGACGTTTTCACGAGCCGTCAGCCAGGGAAACAGCGCATCGTTCTGGAACACGACCGCCCGGTCGGAGCCTGGGCCGGTGATCGGTCTGCCGCCGATCGTGGCGACCCCGCGCGCGGGTTCGACCAGGCCGGCGGCGACATTGAGCAGCGAGGTCTTGCCGCAGCCGGAGCGGCCGACCAGCACGACGAAATCGCCCTTGGCGACATCGATGGAAACTCGGTCGACCGCCGGCGCTGCTTGGCCGTCATAGTGAACCGAGGCCTTGTCGAGTACGAGATGCGGGTCGAGTACGAGATGCGGCATGAAAAGGGGCTCCGGAAGAAAATCAGCCTGCCCCGGCCCTCGTTAAGCGGATCCGGGACAGGCAGCACGCGGCGTCAGGGAAGAGGAAACCGCGCGTGTTCAGAGCAATTCCAGGAAAAGTGTGAAGCGGTTTTCCGTCCGGAATTGCGTAAAACTGAAGATCAGTTCGAGGCCAGAGCCTCGGTCACGTATTTCGACGACACGTATTTCGAATAGTCGGGCAGCACGGCGTCGATCTTGCCCTGCTCCTTGAGGAAGGCCGAAGCTGCCTCCATCGCCTTGACCGTGCCGCCGCCGAGGAATTTGTCGGAAGCCTGCTCCTCCAATGTCGGGAAGACGTAACCCTTGAGGAGCTGCGGCACCTCTTCCAGTTTGGCGCCGGTGATCTTGGCGATCTTGGCCGCTTCCGGCGACGAAACCGACCATGCCTCGGGCTTGGCCAGGAACTGGGCATAGGATTCGCCGGTCACCTTGACGAAATCGCGCACGGCGTCCGGGTTCTTTTCGGCGAAGTCGGTGCGCACGATCCAGGCGTCGAAGGTCGGCGCGCCCCAGGCGGCAACCTGCGAGGAATCCAGCACCACCTTGCCTGTCGTCTTGATCTGGCCGAGCGCCGGATCCCAGACATAGGCCGCGTCTATGTCGCCGCGGGCGAAGGCGGCGGCTATTTCCGGTGGCCTGAGATTAAGGATTTCGACCGACTTCGGGTCGACGTTTTCGTGCTTCAGCGCGGCAAGCAGGCTGTAATGCGTGGTCGACACGAACGGCACCGCCACCTTCTTGCCGGCGAGGTCGGCGATCTTCTCGATGCCGGATCCATTGCGGGCGACCAGCGCCTCGGACTGGCCGATCAGGCCGACGACAAAGATGGTCTGGATCGGCAGTTCGCGGCTGGCGGCCGCGGCCAGCGGACTCGAGCCGACATAGCCGATATCGACCGAACCGGATGCGACGGCGGCGATGACATCGGCACCGGAATCGAACTTACGCCAGTCGATCGTTGCCTTGGTCGCCTTTTCATAGGCGCCGTCGGCCTGTGCTACTTTCGAAGGTTCGACCACCGTTTGGTAGCCAATGGTGATGTTGAGGTCCTGCGCCTGGGCCGGGCCGAGGAAGGCCGCACCCGCCAAAGCTGCCGACGACAGGAGGACAATGCGTCGCGAAATGCTGGACATGAAAGGCTCCATGAAAAATGAGAAAAACCGGATGCCTGTTCATAGTCAGCTAATTCTATCATTCTTGTAGAGTTAAATCGTTCCAAGGAAAAAGCACTTGTTAGAAAAAAACCAACGGCTGATGCGGGCGCGGTGACCGGCCCGTGTCGGACCGTGCACAAACGCAAACGGCGCCCCAAAGGTGCTGAAGAGTTGGTGGTCCTGCCAACCCTCGCTACGGAAGAGGCCTGATTTGGTGCTCGGCGCGCCGCTTGCGGCCTGCCGCAGGATCGATGTCGAGCCGTTGAGCCTCACCGACTTCCGCAGCGACGGCCACCGCTGGATGCTGCGGTCAAGCGGCGTGCCGGTGGCCGCCAAGGCCGCCCGGTCTCAGAGCGGCAAGGCGGCGTCCTGATATCGGGCGCAGGGCGGCGCCCGAGTTGTCGGGAGTCATGTTCGCCGATCCGCGGGCTGCGACCCAAAATTCCCGGCAAAGCCCCAAATGGCGCAAATCCATGCTGTAAAAGACGGTTGATTTGAAAACACGTTCCGCGTGTTCGAGGGTAAGTATAGTAATCTTATCGACATTGGGAGCAGGAGCCGCCGTTCATCGCCGCAATCGCTCGCGGCTGGCTGTGACCGTAACGGCACAAAGCCTTGCTAAAGTGGCCCCTGCGGCGTGAAAACGAAGCAAAATCAAGGTTTCTCGGCTTGTATATCATGTCAGTAGAATTTATGTGTCGAAGCAGCTTGCACGCGGCGGGGAGGCACGTCAGGCGTTTCGCAACCGATGGTTTGGGCCATCGCCTGACAGAGAAACATTCGGTCTATGCTCACCAAAAAAGGCAAGTACGGCCTCAAGGCGCTGGTCCATCTGGCGCATCTGCCGGTGGGACAGCTCGCCTTCGTCGGCGACATCGCCAGCGGCAACAACATCCCGAAGAAATTCCTCGACGCCATTCTGGGCGAATTGCGCAATGCCGGTTTCGTCCAGAGCCGCAAGGGCAAGGATGGCGGCTATCGCCTGGCGCGCCCGGCCGACGAGATCAAGGTCGGCCATGTCGTGCGCGTCCTCGACGGACCGCTGGCGCCCATCCCCTGCGCCAGCCGCACCCAGTATCAGCGCTGTGAAGACTGCAATGAGGCGACATGCCAAGTCCGACATCTGATGCTCGAGGTCCGGCAGGCGATCGCCGAGGTGCTCGACCAGCGCACGCTGGCCGAGATGCGCGACATCGTCCTCGACGACCTTCCGGTCGCGAGGGACATCGACGAGCTTGCGCCGGCGCAAAAGGTCCCCGCCTGATCCTGAGCGTGCTCGCATGAGCGTCGCGCGCGCCAATTCGATCATCCGCAGCTCGATCATCATCGTCGGCGGCGGCGCCAGCGGCGTCGTGCTTGCCGCGCATCTGCTGAAGTCGCCCAACCCGGACCTTCGCGTCACGCTGATCGAAAAGCGTCCGCATTTCGGCCAGGGCATCGCCTATTCGACGCTTTTGTCGGCGCACGTGCTGAATGTCAGCGCTGCGGGGATGAGCGCCTATGCCGACGATCCCCTGAATTTCTGGCGCTGGTTGCAGGGGCGCGGCCTGATAAGCCAGGAACAGACGCCGCAGACACCCTTCTATGCACCGCGCAGCGTCTATGCCCGCTACCTCAAGGAAGTGCTCGACGAACTCGAAGCGCGCGAAAAGGAAACCGGCCGTCTCAGGCTGATTCGCGAGGAAAGCCTGTCGATCTCGCCGACATCGTCCGGCGTCGAAGTTGTGCTGGCCAACGGCACCAGCGTCGTCGCGCATCTGGCGGTGCTTGCCACCGGCCATGACGAGCAGCCCGGCGCCGGCCAAGGACACGCAATCCGCATGGGCACCGAGGCCGACACCGCGCTCGATCCTGAAGCCCGCGTGCTGGTGCTGGGCACCGGGCTCAGCATGGTCGACGCCTTCCTGTCGCTCGAGCAGCGCGGCCATCGCGGCGAGATCGTCGCCGTATCGCGGCGCGGGCTGCTGCCGTCGCCGCACCGCAAGGGCAACCCGATCAAGCTCGACGTCGCCGACATTCCGCTCGGCACGCAGCTCTCCTATTTCGTCGGCTGGTTCCGCGATCTGATCCGCGAAAACCAGAAGGCCGGCATCGACTGGCGCGACGTCGTCGATGGGCTGCGACCCTTCAATCAGAAGATCTGGCAGAACTGGCCGTCCTCGGCCAAGCGCCGCTTCGTTGAGCACACCAAGGCCTGGTGGGACATCCATCGCCATCGGCTGGCGCCCGAGGTGCATGCCCGCGTCACCGAAGCGGTGCGCACCGGCCGCATCCGCCCGGTCGCCGGCCGTGTCGTCGGCATCGAGGCTGGCGATGGATTCACCGTCGGCATCCAGTCTCGCCACACAAAGGCGCTGGAAACGCTGCAGGTCGCGCGCATCTATGATTGCACCGGCATCGCCCGCGACATCTCGACGACGTCGAACAGCGTCGTGCGCTCGCTGGTCGACCGCGGCCTGGCGCGGCCCGACCCGCTGCGGCTTGGTCTCGATGTCACAGCCAAGTGCGAAATCATCGCCGGCGACGGCACCGCATCGGCCAAGATCCTCGCCGTCGGGCCGCTGACCCGCGGCACCTTCTTCGAGATCGACGCCATCCCCGACATCCGCGTGCAATGCGCTAGGCTGAGCAAGCAGCTGCTAGGGTAAAGCTGTTGACGTCGGCGGGATAGCACGCCCCTCAGAGGGGGGTGGGAAGGATCGCTACGGAGGGTGTTGGGCTTGAGTCCAAAGCCGGCTTCAAACTGGAATTCCATTCCCCCTCTCGCCGGTTGATTGGCACGATCTACCTTCTTTCCGACTGCAAACGGCCGGAAAAGAAGCTACGCTGCCGCTCTGCCCCCGAGGCGGTCGCTTGTTCAAGGGAGCACATCGACATGAGCGAGCACGGAAAAGCTGCGCCAGGCAGTTCGGACGGCACGTTATCGCGCCTGCGTCCGCCATACGCCTCGGTGCTCGACCTCATCGGCCAGACGCCGGTGGTCGAACTGACCAAATTCGACACCGGCAAGTGCCGGCTGTTCATCAAGCTCGAAAGCCAGAATCCCGGCGGCTCGATCAAGGACCGCATTGCGCTGTCGATGATTGCCGCGGCCGAGAAGGAAGGCAAGCTGAAGCGCGGCGGCACCATCGTCGAGGCGACCGCCGGGAATACCGGTCTCGGCCTCGCCCAGGTCGGCATCCCCAAGGGCTACCGCATCATCCTCGTCGTGCCCGACAAGATGTCGCGCGAAAAGATCCAGCATCTGCGCGCGCTCGGCGCCGAAGTGCGCATGACGCGCTCCGATGTCGGCAAGGGCCATGCCGAATATTACCAGGACATGGCCGAGAAGATCGCATCGGAAACGCCCGGCGCCTTCTACGCCAACCAGTTCGCCAACCCGGCCAACCCCGAGGCGCATGAGACCACCACCGGACCGGAAATCCTTGCCCAGCTCGATGGCGACCTCGACGCCGTGGTCGTCGGCGTCGGCTCCGGCGGCACGCTGACCGGGCTTGGCCGCTACTTCGCCAGAACATCGCCGAAGACCGAAATGGTGCTGGCCGATCCGGTGGGGTCGGTGCTGGCGCCGCTGATCAAGACCGGCAAGATGGAAGAGGCCGGCAGCTGGACCGTCGAAGGCATCGGCGAGGATTTTGTGCCGCCCAATGCCGATCTGTCGCTGGTCAGGAAAGCCTATTCCATCCCAGACAAGCAGAGCATGCTGGCCGTGCGGGACCTGCTTTCGAAGGAAGGCATTCTCGCCGGCTCGTCTTCCGGCACGCTGCTGTCGGCCGCGCTTCGCTATTGCCGCGAGCAGACGACAGCGAAACGCGTCGTCACCTTCGTCTGCGACAGCGGCAACAAATATCTGTCCAAGGTGTTCGACGATTTCTGGCTGGCCGAACAGGGGCTGGCCGAACAGGAACAGCATGGCGATCTGCGCGACCTTGTCATGCGCTCGCACCGCACCGGCGACACCGTCTATGTCGGCCCCGACGAAAGCCTGCTCAACGCCTATGGCCGCATGCGCCGCTCCGATGTCTCGCAGCTGCCGGTGCTGGACAATGGCAAGCTGGTCGGCATTATCGATGAGGGCGATATATTGGCCAAGGTCGACGGCCCCTATGACGGCCGCTGGGACCGCTTCAACGCCCCGGTGCGCACCGCCATGACCTCCAATCTGCACACGCTGCAGGCCAGCCAGACGCTGGATGCGCTGCTGCCGGTGTTCGACCGCAACGAGGTCGCCATCATCTTCGATGGCGACGAGTTCGTCGGCCTGATAACCCGTATCGACCTGATCAACCATTTGAGGCGCGCACGATGACTGCTGAAACATCCCCATCGGGCAAGAACCGCCTGGCTTTTTCCACGCGCACCATCCATGGCGGCCAGAGCCATGACCCGCTGACCGGCGCGGTGATGGTGCCGATCTACGCGACTTCGACCTATGGCCAGCAGTCGCCCGGCGTGCACAAGGGGTTTGAGTACGCCCGCAGCCAGAACCCGACCCGCTTCGCCTTCGAGCGCGGGGTGGCCGATCTCGAAAGCGGCTCGGCCGCCTTTGCATTCGCTTCCGGCCTGGCGGCGATCTCGACCGTGCTCGAGCTGCTCGACAGCGGCGCCCATATCGTTGCAACCGACGACATCTATGGCGGCTCGTTCCGGCTGATGGAGCGGGTGCGCAAGCGCTCGGCCAATCTGCAGGTGAGTTTTGTGGACTTCACTGATCTGGCGGCGGTGGAAGCAGCGATCCGTCCGGAGACAAAACTGCTCTGGGTTGAAACCCCGACCAATCCGCTCCTGCGCATCGTCGACCTCGAAGGCGTTGCGGCACTCGCCAGGCGCAAGGGCGTATTGACGGTCGCCGACAACACGTTCTGCAGCCCCTACATCCAGCGGCCGCTGGAACTCGGCATCGACATCGTCGTGCACTCGACGACGAAATATCTCAACGGCCATTCCGACATGGTCGGCGGCGTCGCCATCGTCGGCGACAACAAGGACCTCGCCGCCCAGCTGAAATTCCTGCAGAACGCCATCGGAGCCATCTCCGGTCCCTTCGACAGTTTTCTCGCGCTGCGCGGCATCAAGACACTGGCGCTCAGGATGGAGCGGCATTCCACGAACGGCCTGAAGATTGCGCAGTGGCTGGAGGCGCGAAAAGATGTGCGCCGCGTCGTCTATCCCGGCCTGGCCAGCCATCCGCAGCACGCCATCGCCGTCCAACAGATGCATGCCTTCGGCGGCATGATCTCGGTCGACCTCGACCGCGAACTCGCCGGCACCAAACGCTTCCTCGAACGGACGCAACTGTTCACGCTGGCTGAAAGCCTCGGCGGCGTCGAAAGCCTGATCGAACACCCGGCGCTGATGACGCACGGCTCGATCCCGGCGGAAAAGCGCGCGGAAATCGGCATTTCGGATTCGCTGGTGCGGTTGTCGGCGGGGATAGAGGATGGCGATGATCTGATCGCCGATCTGGAGCAGGCGTTGCGGGGGTAGGCGTACCGGATGCGTACCGATGACAATGAGGGGCGGCGCTGACCATCAAGATTAAATCCCAATCCGCCGCGCGTTAACACATTCAGCAGCCTTTGCTTAACCCTTCGCCGCTATGTCCCGCCTGGGGTGGCATGGCGAGAGTGAGTGTGATGGACAACAGCCCGGAAAAGCGCAGCGAATGGCGAGCCATCTTTTATGTGCAGGCCCGCGTGGCCATCCTGTTCGTCCCGGTCGTCGCCAGTCTTCTGATCATTGCCGCACTTGCCGGCAACGACCACAGTCCCGACGCCCTCGACCGCACGGTTACTGGCTCCATAAAATAAACAGGGCTTCTTGTGCAGAAGGACCTAGCCTCCCACAAGGGCGGGGCAATCGCGTAGGACAGCGCCTGCCCCCACTCCGTCCGCTTCGCGGCCACCTCTCCCCCCATGTCCATGGGGGATGAGGAAACCCAAGCCTTTCAGGCTGCGAGCTCGGTGGTTGACATTTCCTCTCCCCCACGAATGTGGGGGTAGAGGTGGCTCGGCGAAGCCGAGACGGAGTGGGGGCGCGCCCTATCCGATTGCCCTGACCTTCGGGCGGACGCCATACACGATCGCCTTTGGTGCGATAAGGGCACAGCTGCCAGCCTGGCTCGCCTCAGAAAAACTTCGGGATCGGGCCGTTCTGCGGCGTCACGTCGCCTTCGAGGTCGATGAACGCCTCGTCGACAAAGCACCAGGCCCAGCCTTCCGGCGGGTCGTAGCCTTCGATGATAGGGTGCTTGGTGGCGTGGAAATGCTTGGTGGCGTGGCGGTTGGGCGAGTCGTCGCAGCAGCCGACATGGCCGCAGGTACGGCACAGCCTGAGATGCACCCACATGGAGCCGCTCTTCAGGCACTCCTCGCACCGAGCGCGCTCGGCGTCACCGTCTTGATGTCGCGCGTGTGTTTGCATTCATCCATTATGCTCTCCTGGCCAGTTCGGGCGCTGCTGCGTCGGGTCGCGCGAGATAGGCGTGCAAGGCAGCCACCACCTGGGCGCCTTCGCCGACGGCGGCGGCGACCCGCTTGACCGAGCCGGAGCGCACGTCGCCGATGGCGAACACGCCGCTGCGGCTGGTCTCCATCTGGCCCGCCCCTATGTCGGCGCCGGTGCGCACGAAGCCCCTGGCGTCGAGCGCGATATCGCACCCAGCCAGCCAATCGGTGTTGGGGTCGGCGCCGATGAACAGGAAGAGATGCTGGATCGGCCGCGTCTCGACGCCGCCGGGGTTGCGCCAACGCAACTGGGTGAGATTGCCGCCTTCGCCTTCCAGCGCCTCGATCTCGGTCTCGCCAAGCACCTCGATGTTGGGTTGCGCCTCGATACGCTCGACCAGATAGCGCGACATGGTTTCCCTGAGGCCGCCGCGGCGCGCCAGCATCGTCACCTTGCGAACCTGGCTGGCGAGATAGACCGCCGCCTGCCCCGCCGAATTGCCGGCGCCGACCAGCGCCACTTCTTGCCCTGTGCATAGCCGCGCCTCGATCGGCGAGGCCCAGTAATGCACCGACGTGCCCTCGAACTCGGCCAGCTTGGCGACGTCGAGGCGGCGGTAGCGCGCGCCGCTGGCGATCACCACGGTGCGCGCGCGCAGGCTTTCACCGTCGCCGACGGTGAGCGTGTAGCCCTCGCCTGCTGCACCGAGCAGCTTGGCCTCGTCCGGGATGACTATTTCGACGCCGAATTTCTGCGCCTGGTTATAGGCGCGCGCCATCAGCGCCATGCCGGAAATGCCGGTGGGGAAACCCAGATAGTTCTCGATGCGCGCGGAGGCGCCGGCCTGGCCGCCGAAGGCGCGGCAATCGAGCACGATGGTCGACAGCCCTTCGGATGCCGCATAGACCGCGGCCGCCAGCCCCGCCGGCCCGGCGCCGACAATGGCGACGTCATAGACCATCTCGGGATCGATCGGCCGCAGCAGGCCGATGCAGCGGGCAAGTTCGGTTTCGCCGGGATTGTGCATCAGCTTGCCGTTGGGGCAGAGCACGATCGGCAGATGGTGCGGGTCAACATGAAAATGCTCAATCAGCGTCTTGGCGCACGGGTCGCTGTCGGAATCGAGCGCGCGGTGCGGCTGGCCGCTGCGGCGCAGAAATCCCTGCAGCCGCAGCGTGTCGCCATTGCCGGCCGGGCCGACGACGACCGGCCCGCTCGAGCCGCTTTCCAGAAGCCCGACGCGGCGCAGGATCAGCGCCCGCATGATCCGCTCGCCAAGGCTTGCCTCCTGCACCATCAGGTCGCGCAGCCGCTGCGAGGGGATGACGAAGGCCTCGACCGGCTCGGCCGCCTCCGCATTGACCAGCGACGGCCGGCTGGAAAGCTGCGCCAGCTCGCCGATGAAATTGCCGGGACCATGAGTGACGATGGTCTCGCGCCGGCCAGGCCTGACATCCTGGGTGATATCGACCGTGCCCGACAGGATGACGATCAGCCCCGGCGCCACGGTGCCGGCGGTGACGATATGCTCGCCGGCGGCATAGGAACTCGCCTCGCCGAACCGGCGCATGCGCTCGATATCGGCGTCGCCCAGGATGGGAAACATCTGGTCGCGGCGGGTGACGGTGATCGGCTGGGTGGGTGGTGCCATAGGTGCGAGCGTAGCGCCGAGACGGCCGGGTTTGAAGTGGTTTGTTAAGCGCCTGGCCGGGAGGGCAGGTTGGTTCCCGCACCAACTCGTGCGGATGCCTCACATGGCCCCGCGCTGCAAGGCAAACAGTGCGCCGACAAGTGCGACCTTTATAAGGGCGAGCCCGAGCAGTACCGCCAGCAGTCCTCGCTCACCAGTATGCTGCAAGAGCAGCGCGCCGACGGTCGGCGCCGGGCTATCGCGTTACGCCAAGCGCCTGAGGTGCGGTAGTATCCTCGGGCTCCCCGAAGGCAGATCCCGGCGAAAGCCCATTCGTCACATCTTTGTAGAGCGCTATCGGATGCGGGCGCCCCACCAGATATCCTTGGATTTCGGGACATCCTTCCCTCATCAGGAAGGCACGCTCGTCCTCTGTTTCGACACCCTCCGCGATGACAGGCAAGGCCAGCGCATTCCCCAGGCTGAGTATCGTGCGCACGATGGCGGCCGATTGGACATTCGAACCGACACCCGAAACAAAACTGCGATCGATCTTGATCTTGTCGAATGGAAACGCCTGCAGCGAGGACAGCGAGGCATACCCGGTGCCAAAATCATCCATCGAGACCCTGACGCCCAACGCCTTCAACCTCCGCAAAACCGACAAGGCAGTTGCCCGGTCGCGGATGAGAACCCCTTCCGTGATTTCCAGTTCCAGCCGCCCCGGAGCAAGGCCGGTCTCGTAGAGGATAGAATGAACGAGGCCTACCAGGTCCCCGAAACGGAACTGCACGGGAGAGAGGTTGACGGCGATCTGCAGCGGTGAGGGCCAGGAGGCCGCGTCTCTGCACGCCTGCCTGAGCGTCCATTCACCTATCTCAACGATCGTGCCATCCTGTTCGGCAAGCGAGACAAACGCGTTTGGGGAGATGAGCCCATGCTTTGGATGGTGCCATCGGGCGAGTGCCTCGAAGCCGAAGATTTCGCCGTCCATCCTGGCTTGCGGCTGATAATGAAGCACAAGTTCGCCATGGGCGACCGCAGAGCGCAAATCTCGCTGCAAGGCGTAGCGCTCTCTTAGCCGCTTATCCATCTCAGGATCGAAGAATTGCACCATTCGACGACCGTCCGCCTTGGCCCGGTACAGCGCTGCGTCGGCATTTGCCATCAGCGCCGCGGCATTCTCTCCGTCTTTCGGATAGATCGCCGCGCCGATGCTCACCCCGATAGAAATGTGCTGGCCTCGGATTTCGAATTTGCCTGCCGCCGATTCGAACAGACGGTCCGCAACGTCCTTGGCACTCGCGGACCGGTCATCCATGGCCAGGACAACCGTGAATTCGTCGCCGCCCATGCGCGCGATAAAGGCCTCAGGCGCCGCGGTTTGGAGACGCCGGGAAATGGTGCAAAGCAGATCGTCGCCGGCGGCGTGCCCGAAAACGTCGTTCGCCTCTTTAAAATGGTCAAGGTCGATGCTGAAGACGGCAAAGCTGGCGTGCGTTGCTTTTGCGCGCTCGAGCGCCGTGGCCAGGTGTGCTGCAAGCGCGGCTCGGTTCGCCAGGCCGGTAAGCGGATCGTGGTGCGCGAGATGCGCGATTTCCTCGTGCCGTGCCATCAGTTCGGTGCGCGCTACGTTCATGTTCTCGCGCGCGTCGTCCAGGCCGTGGGCGGCTTCCCTCACCTTGTCCTGGAGCAGGTTGAAGCTTTCGGCCATCTCTCCAAGTTCGTCACGAGAGTTTACCGTAACCGGCATGATATTCACGGAGGCATGCGCCGCAGCGAGGTCTCCCCGCCCCAGGGCGACCATGGCAAGAGAGAAATCCTTCAGCGTTCCGGATGTCAGACGCTTTGCCGCGTTGCTCACCTCTGTCGCCGAATGGGTGATCATTCCCGGCAAGATCAGGCCAACGCTGATGGTCAGCAGCGCGACAACGACAAAAATGTCCTCCAGCGCGGCGACCAATGAAGTGTCGCCTTGGGGAACGCTGCCGATCGCCAGGAAATAGCCGGCACCGTCAAGCACGAGCACAAAAAGCATGGCTCCGGTAAGCTTCAGGTGAAGCGTATGTGGCAGCAAGGGTAGACCGAGTGCGTATCGATCCTCCATCGTGCGCCAGGCGTAGAGCGCAGCACCCGAATATGCCAAAGCCAGACCGAACAGGACGGTAGGAAGGCCAAATTGCTGAAATCCCAGTATGGCGGTCAACAGCCATATTGCAGCCGCGCCTACGCCAAGGATGATCGTTCCCCTGGGAGCCCGGAAGGGTCGCTCGGCTTCGGGACTATCACGGCGCAAGAGCCAGACTGCGATGTTTGGCATGCAGATGCTGATCAGGTACGTAAAATTGGCCGCGGCGATCATCCAGAGTGGATACCCGCACAGCATGAAGCCGATTGCCGCGGCAGCTGTGAGCAGCGTTGCCGCCCAAGGACAATCTGTTGAGGTGCGCCTGGCCAGGAAGCTCGGCAGCAGGCCGTCTTCGCTCAGCTGCGCAAGGGTCCGCGCGGCGCCTGCCAATGGCTGCAACGTTCCATGGAACATGTTCAGCATGATGAGCCAGATGGCGGCCGCCTTGCCGAAACTCCCCAACAAGGGCGCAAAGGTGGGCCCGAGAGCTATGGCGAGGTCGGTGCCGAGCGGCTCCGGCCCGAGCACACCCAGCCAGACAACCGGCAGGACCAGGAAATAGACGCCGGCCATTGCGGCGCTGGCCCACATCGCCAGAGGAATGTTGCGGTTGGGATCGATGGTTTCGCCAACATGGCAGGCTGCAGCCTCAAATGCCGGTGCGGCAAACCCGATCAGGTACAGTCCCGCCATCACCGACGTGATATCGCCGAACAGGCCGGTAAACGGGCTGGTCAGGGCAAAATCCGTCGCCTGCCGCCAGTCGACCGAGCCACTGATGACCGGGACGAGGGATGAGAGAAACGCAAGCGTCGCGGAGGCCGTGGCGATCGGGATCGCCAGTTGGACCACCCACTTGATTCCACACAGGTTCACCGTCGTAAAGAATGCGATAAGCCCGCAGGCGACCGCCTCCACGGGGAGGCCCGGCAGGTACCATTGCTGGATTGCAGACGCTGAAAGAACCGCTGTCAGTCCGCAGGTCGGCACCCAACCCCACCAATAGCAGGTGCCCGTCAGAGCCGAGAGAACGGGACTGTAAGGTCGGAAAGCTTCGGCGCACGCTGCAGAGATACCGCCGACGCGGTTTGGCCACATGAGAACCAATTCGGTCCAAGCCGGCGCGGCGGCCCAGCTTAGAAGCAGACCAACAACTAGCAAAGGAACCGCGGCGCTTCCTTGACCGGGAATATTCCCCTGGCCGACAAAAAGGGCGGCAATCAGAAACAGGCTTTGATTGCTGCCACCCATGGCGAGCGCTGTCGTGCCCATCCATCCCAAGGTTCTCGGGTGCGGTCGTGAAGGCGTGAGGCCCGGCATTCAGAGACATCCATTCGAGTGCGGAGCGCTGTCTGACTGGCGAATGTAACCTGCGGAGATATGTCTGTCGAACGTCGCGCTCCCGAAGTCAAAGTTGGACCTTAGGTGAGACGTATTAAGACTTCGTACCAAACCAGATCCGCCCGATGATCGCTGTCAACTTGCGGTAGCTGCGGTTCAATCATGCTGATGCCGGCCCGAATGGATCGATCTCCTCCGATCTGGGATATCATATCAATTTTATCTAATCGCCCACTATCAGGGATAGTCGCGAATACAGCCTAATATCAATTATTATCGACAAATCTCGTGATTGCGGGGCGCCATCATTCGAAACGGAGGCTGAAGTCGACTGTAGATCGCTAAGCACATTGACCGCTTTTGACTTCGTACCTCGCCATCGTGGGGGCAAGCACCGAGACTTCACGCCGTGCCTCAAGTTGGAGCTAACTTGTGCGAGCACGCCGCATAGCCGCGCGTTGCAGGGTAAACAGCGCGCCGACCACGCTGGGCGCGGCGGTCGGCCTCGGCGCGCTGGTGGTCCTTCCCAGGCCGGCGCCCGTACGGTCGAGATGGCGATCGCCCGCTACCATCATCCGATCTGGACCAAACTGGCCTCGGTGACATTTGTGACCATAGGCGTGGCGACGCTCTGGACCGGCCTGCCGGTTCTGCCGGCCGCGCTGATACGGCGCCGGCATCGGCTCGCATGGCCGGGTATCTTCACATGCGGCGACATGGTGTTCTGGACGATGCTTGAGCGCGACGCGACCTCGCCAGCGGGCACGCCTTCGACGCCGGCCCGCAGCAGGAATGTGTTCAGCACCAGAACACTTGGGATCAGCGTTGCGGGAGCCTGCACACGTGAGTACTTCGCCCTTACAAGCCTTCCGGCTGGTCCTCGAGGACGAACGAAGCTGCAATCAGGTCATCGCCGCTGATGCGGCCACTGCCGCCAACCATGATGGATGCGACTTTCTGAAAGGTCTTCATGTCGGCCTCTGTTATGCGCGCATCGCGCATTCTCGCCCTGAGAGAACCCAGGCGGGCATCGAGGGCTGGCGATGTCTCGACGTCATCGATCATCTTCGATCATCCTGGAGCGCAATGTTAAATCCGCAGCCCGCCGCCATGGTCGGCGGCGGGCTGCAGCTATTCGATCAGTCGTAGACCTTCACAATTTTCCGGGTGCCGGGGTCGACCAGGACGGTGCGGTTGTCGACCACGACATAGCGGTATTTGACGTTNTTCAGACGTGTGCTCTTCCGATCTTCACAATTTTCCGGGTGCCGGGGTCGACCAGGACGGTGCGGTTGTCGACCACGACATAGCGGTATTTGACGTTGGGAACTTCGTGCAGCTCGACCGTATCAGGCAAGGCACTGCCGACGTTCAGCTCCACGCCCGGGATCTTCACCGAAGCCAGCGGCTGCTTTTTCACATACTCGCGGACGACCGTATCCTGCTCCGGTGTGATGACGACATCCTGAGCTGCGGCGGCGCCGACGACAGCCAAAAGCAACAAGCCTGCGGCGGCACTTGCAAAGTGGATTTTCATGGTTTTCTCCTCGCGTAATCCGGCGACGGCACCACGCCTGTTCGCCGAGGGACCGAACTTGAGATCAGCCAGATTGTTCCTGTGACTTCAGTCCGCGGCGAACCAGACCAAAGTCGGATATCAGCTAAGACCCAAGTCCCGAGGCGGAACGTTCAAGCGGGGCAGGCGTTTCCCAAATGCAACTAAATAAAACAGGAGAGGAACACATGGCAGACGGCCCAACTGTTGTTAATTCTGGGGGTAGCGGCGGCACTGCGATTGCTGTTGTTCTTGCACTTATTGCGGTCGTAGTGTTGCTTATTTTTACCGGCGTCATCAATATCCGCGGCGACGGCGGCAAGGATATCAACGTCAAGGTTGAAGCGCCAAAGGTGGAAGCTCCGGCTGCACCCGCAAAGCCTGCGGCACCTGCCCCAGCCCCTGCGAGTGGCGGCTGATCTGCTCGCATCCACACTTCCGAACTGACCTATGAAAAGGAAATTCCCATGACCAGATATTTCGTCAGCGCCGCCGGCGCCCTCGTCCTTATGGCGGGCATCGGCACCTCGTTTGCCGAGGACGTTATTGTTCTCAAGCCCGAACAACAGACGGTCGTTCGCGAATATATCCATAAGCAAAAGCTGGCATCAGTCAGTTTGCTCGGCGTCGAACTCAATGTCGGCACGGCACTTCCAGACACTGTCGAGCTCCACGCAATCGACGTTCCGGATGTCCGCTACAAGTATACGGTTGTCGGAGATCATGCGGTTCTCGTCGATCCCGACACGCGCAAGGTCGTGCAGATCATCGAATAACGCGCGAGCCCGCCGCTCCGGTCTGGAGCGGCGGGCTGTGGCTGCCCTGTGAAAGTCTACGGGCAGCCTTTTCTCAACGGGAGGATGTCTGATGTTTAGCGACAAGGAAACTTGGGTCCTGGAAGCTGCCTTACTCGCGGCAATTCCAATTTGCGTAGCCGTCACCGCACTCGTGGCATTTTTGACCGCGGCCTTGATATGAATCGCTTCCTGTTTGTGATGGGCGACTTTCTATCCCGGCCACCGGGCTTCTATGTCCTTCTTGTAGCCATGCTGCTCTGTACTGCGTTGGTGCCATTCGGCCTGACGAATGTGGTCACCTACGCATTGTCGGTAGCGGCCATCGTGATCACCGGCGTTGTACTGATCCAGGGTTACCGCGACACGGCCGCCATTCACGCCAAGCTTGATGAGATTATCGTTTCGCTGAATGAGACCAGAAACGATGTCGTCGGCTTGGAGCATGCCGAGCCGGAGGAGATTCGGGAGAAGCTCCAGACACTCGAAGAAGAAGCAATGAAAGCGGTTCGCCCGCCGCATTGACCCTCCGCCGGACTATCTGTCATCCATCAGCAAAAAAGCCCGGGAAACCGGGCTTTTTTGCTTCGCGTCTAAATCATTTCGGATTTATCCGAAACGGGAATTTGGTGCCCAGAAGAGGACTCGAACCTCCACTCCTTGCGGAACACGGACCTGAACCGTGCGCGTCTACCAATTCCGCCATCTGGGCTGGTGCGGGCTCATGTAAGCGGGCAAACGATATGTGTCAACGCGCTTTTTCGAGGGCCGCTGCCTGCCGGCTTAGTTTCCCGGGGGTCAGCGCCGCCCCTCACCTGCCTGCCGGCATCCTCTCCCCGTACGGTGACGGGGAGAGGGGCGCTCTCATCGATGAATTTTCGCCAGTCACCTGCGTCACAAGAAGAGCGCCGAGGCTGCGGCCAGCCCTTTCTCCCCGTCACTATACGGGGAGAAATGCCCGGCAGGGCAATGAGGGGCAGCGCCGACTTGGCGAATGCGCTGGCCGAAAACCTCACCCCTCCAGCACGTCCTTCGACGCCACAGTGGAATCGGCGTTGAGCTTGTAGATCACCGGCACGCCGGTGCCGAGCTCGAGCTTGACGATCTCCTCGCCGCTCTTGCCGTCCAGCGCCATGATCAGCGCGCGCAGCGAATTGCCATGCGCGGCGACCAGCACGGTGCCGCCTTTCAGAACATGCGACTGCATGTCGTGCAGGTAATAGGGCCAGACGCGGGCGCCGGTGTCCTTCAGGCTTTCGCCGCCGGGCGGCGGCACGTCGTAGGAGCGGCGCCAGATGTGCACCTGCTCCTCGCCCCACTTCTGGCGCGCGTCGTCCTTGTTGAGGCCGGAGAGATCGCCATAGTCGCGCTCGTTCAGCGCCTGGTCGCGGATCGTCTTCAAATCGCTCTGGCCGACCGCGTCGAGAATGTGCTGGCAGGTCTTCTGCGCCCGCATCAGCGCCGAGGTGAAGGCAATGTCGAATTTCAAGCCGCGTGCCTTGAGCTTCTGGCCGGCTTCCTTGGCCTCCTTGTGGCCCTGCTCGGTAAGGTCGACATCGCGCCAGCCGGTGAACAGGTTCTTCAGGTTCCATTCGCTCTGGCCGTGGCGCACGAGCACGAGAGTTCCCGACATGTTTGCTCCTTCAAAATTATGGATAGTTTAGCTCAAGCCGAGCACGTCCCGCATGGAATAAAGTCCAGGCTTTTTACCGCGCGCCCAGAGCGCGGCCTTGACCGCGCCGCGGGCAAAGATGGCGCGGTCCTCGGCATGGTGCGACAGCGTGATGCGCTCGCCGGTCCCGGCCAGGATGACGCTGTGGTCGCCGACCACCGAGCCACCGCGCAAGCTGGCAAAGCCGATCGTTCCTGGCTTGCGCACGCCGGTATGGCCATCGCGTGACCGCACATCGTTGCCGGCAAGGGAAATGCCGCGTCCCGCCGCCGCCGCTTCGCCGAGCAGCAAGGCGGTGCCCGAGGGCGCGTCGACCTTGTGCTTGTGATGCATTTCGAGGATCTCGATGTCGAAATCCTCTGGACCGAGCGCGCGCGCGGCCTGCTCGACCAGCACCGCCAGAAGATTGACGCCGAGGCTCATATTACCGGATTTGACGATCGTCGCGTGGCGCGCCGCCGCTTCGATCCTAGCGTCGTCTTCCGCCGAGCAGCCGGTGGTGCCGATGACATGGGCAATGCGTGCCTGCGCGGCATAGCCTGCGAATTCGACGGTGGCTGCCGGCATGGTGAAATCAAGCACGCCGTCGGCCTTGGCGAACACCGGCAGCGGATCGTCCCCGATCGTCACATTGATGATGCCGATGCCGGCAAGCTCGCCCGCATCCCTGCCGAGATAGGGCGATCCGGCTCGTTCGACCGCGCCGACGACGCGGGCGCCGGGGATCGAATGGATGGCGCGGATCAGCGTCTGGCCCATGCGGCCGGCCGCCCCCACCACCACCAGGCCCATTTCGCCGGATTCGCTCATGCTGTTCTCCCCACCGCCTTCTTGGCGCGGCTGCGCCGGACCGGAGTTTGGACGGGCTTGGAGTCGTCGACAAGCCCCAGTCCGTTCTTGCCTTGAATGCGGTGGAAGCGGGCGTAGACACTGTTTGGATCGGCCATCAGTGCGGCATGGGTGCCTTCCTCGACCAGGCGGCCCTCTTCAAGCACGATAATGTGGTCGGCGTTGACGACCGTCGACAGGCGGTGCGCTATCACGATGGTGGTGCGCCCTTCCATCACATGGGTCAGCGCCTCCTGGACGCGCGCCTCGGCCTCGTTGTCGAGCGCCGAGGTCGCTTCGTCGAGCAAAAGGATCGGCGCGTTGCGCACGATCGCCCGCGCAATCGAGACGCGCTGGCGCTGGCCGCCGGAAAGTGTCGAGCCGCCCTCGCCGACGGGCGTGTCGTAGCCCTGCGGCTGCTGACGGATGAACTCGTCGGCCGCCGCCAGCACCGCCGCCCGCTCGATCTCGGCGTCGGTCGCCGAAAGCCGGCCGAAACGGATGTTGTCGCGTATGCTGCCTTCGAACAGATAGGGCGCCTGCGAGACATAGGCGATCGAGCCGCGCAGCGAGTGCTTGGTGACTTTGGAAATGTCCTGGCCATCGATCTCGATCGAACCCTTGTCGACATCGTAGAAGCGCTGCAGCAGCGCCACGAGCGTCGTCTTGCCGGCGCCCGAGGCCCCGACCACCGCCGTAACCTTGCCGGCCGCGGCGGTGAAACTCAGGTTCCTGATCACCGGCATGTCGGCGCTGTAGCCGAACGTCACATTGTCGAAGCGAACCTCGCCGGTGGTGATCCTGGCTTCGACCGCGTCGGGCGCATCGCCCTGTTTAGGCTCCAGGTCGAGCAGCTCGTAAATCATCCGGGCGTTGACCAGGGCACGTTCCATACCGACCTGCGTACGAGCCAGGCGCCGTGCCGGATCGTAGGCCATGATCAGCGCGGTGATGAAGGAAAACACAGCGCCTGGTGGTTGTCCGAGCACCAGCGCCCGGTAGCCGGAATAGGCAAGGACAGAGGTAATGGCGAGACCGCCCAAAATCTCGGAAATCGGCGACAGCCGCTCCGCGACCCGGGCGATCTTGTTGTTACGTTGCTCGGCCTTATCGGCCATGATGCCGATCCGGCGCGCCAGCTCGGCTTCCAGGGTGAAGGCCTTGACGATGGCGATGCCTTGCGTGGCCTCCTGTACGGACCCGTTCAGCCGCGAGTTGATCAGCACCGATTCCCGGTTGATGCGCCGCAATCGGCGGGTGATGTAGACGACGGCCCAGATCAGCGGCGGCCCGATCAGCAGCGAGCTGAGCGACAACACCGGATCCTGGTAGATCATGACGCCAACGAGGGCGATCAGCGAGACCGCGTCGCGGCTGATGGAGGTCAGCGTCAGCGACAGCAGATCGCGAACGCCGCCGACATTCTCGTTGACCTGTGCCGCCAGCCGACCGGAACGCGTATCGTTGAAGAAGTCGACGCCGAGCTTCATCAGGTGGTCGAAGCTGCGCTTCTGGTAGCGGGCGACCAGATTGTTGCCGATCTTGGCCAACGCGACCGCCTGGCCGTAACCGGCGAAGCCGCGCAGCACGGAGGCGGCCATGAACCCGGCGCAGATCCAGACGATCATGTCGCCGCGTCGTTCGTAGAAGATCTCGTTGATCATCGGGGCCATGATCCACGCCGTGAAGGCGGTGGTGGCGGAAACAATCAGCAGGCAGCCGACGGCAACGACATAGGTCCAGCGATATTCACTACCGTTTTCGGCCAGGATGCGGCGCAGCACCGCAGTGACCTCAGCTGGCTGGACTTTCAGTTTGAGTGGACTTTGAGCGGTCAAATCGCGGGCGCTTCGTGGTTTGCTAGAGCATGATGCCGAGAAGTGTGAAGCGGTTTTCGGACGACATCATGCTCTATCTCTTTGATTTAGAGCCGGATGATTTCAGGTCGATTCGATCTGAAATCAACCGGCATCTAGGGATGCCAGGCTGGAATTCGGCCCCCTCTTAGCGCCCCGGCTACGGCTTGCCTATGGCGAAACTTCGTCGCGGCTCGAGGTCAGGGTCACGAAAGCGGCAGCCATTTCCAGGAACAGACCCATGTTCGGGACGAAATGGATTACGTGCGCCAGCGCCGCCCCGCGGTCTGGACGCCGAACAGCGACGGGTTGCGGGCATAGGCGGCAAGGCCCAGAAGCGCTGCCAGCGGGTGGGTGATGACATAGACCGGCATCGAGGCCATCAGCGCGCTGTGCGGCGCCTTGTCCTCGAAGGCGGCACGGAAATTGCCTTCCTTCAGTGCCGGAACGATCTTCTGCGCGATGCCGCCGGTCAAAAACACGCCGCCGCGGCTCATGAACACCAGCGCGAGGTCGCCGGCGGTGCGGCCGAGGCAGGTGACGAACAGCGCCAGCGCTTCCTCGGCAACCGGGTCGGTCTTGGCCAGCGCCGCCCCGGTGATTTCGGCCGGCGTGGTGAACGGCGCCGGCTTGCCGTCGGCCTTGGCGACCGCCCGGTAGACATTGACCAGACCGCGCCCGCACAGGATCTGCTCGCCCGAAATGCGGCCGTCCAGCTTTTCGATATGCGGGAACACCTCGAAATCGCGCGGCGTCCGCGGACCGATATCCATATGGCCGCCTTCGCCAGGCACCGGGATCCAGTGGTGGAGGGCATGAACCAACCCGGCGACGCCGAGGCCGGTGCCGGGGCCGAGCACGACGCGTCCGGCATTCTCCTCCGGCGTGCCGCCGCCGATCTTTTCCATATGCTCTTCGCCGAGCGCCACGACGGCCAGCGCCTGCGCCTCGAAATCGTTGAGCACGACGATGTCGCCCAGGCCCAGATTGGCAAACATCTGCTTCGGCTTCACCACCCAGGGACAGTTGGTAAGCGGGATCTCGTCGCCATCGACTGGTCCGGCGATCGCCAGCACTGCCGAATTCGGCCGGATGGACGACCGGTCGAGCACCGCCGCCTGGATCGCCTCGTCTATGGTGGCGAAATTGGCGGTTTGCACGATATGCGGCTCACCGGCTTCCGAATTTGCGTCGAGCACGATCGAAAAGCGCGCATTGGTGCCGCCGATGTCGCCGATCAGCACTGGAAACCGCAACGCGGTGTCGTCGTCGCCTGACATGCTCTTGCTCGTCCCCTTTGCGGCGCCGTTGCGACCGTTTCAATCGCCCGGTTTTTCAATCGCCCGGTGTTCAATCGCCCGGTGTTCAATCGCCCGGTGTTCAATCGCCCGGTGTTCAATCGCCCGGTGTTCAATCGATTGACTAGCGCATGGCCCCGGAAAGGGAAAGCGTCAGTTCGCCATCACTGTCCGACGTTTGCCGGCGGCCGTCGCCTCGGCAGGGGAATGCCGATCTCCGGCGTGGCGGTGAAGGCGTTGGCTGCGCCAGGCAAGCCGCCCGCATTGCCCGCAATAGGCGGAGGCGCGTCGGGTTCCGGCGCCCTGGCGGCGATCGGCACGCCGCCGCCGCGATAGGTGACGGCTTCGGCCGAGTCCGCGTCGGGCTGGTCGAGCACGAACTGGCATTGTTTCGGCAGGTTCGCCATCGTCATCAGGTCGCGCGCCTTGGGCGCATCCGGGTTCTTGTTGGGGCGCCACGGCTCCTCGGTAAACCACCAGGCCAGCGGCTTGCCGCAGCCGTCATCGTCGGGCGTCGCTTCCTGTCCCTTGCAGTTGGGCGAACCCGGCTGGCAGCCGATGCGGATGTGGAAATGATAGTCATGGCCCCAGAACGGCCGGATTTTTCTCAGCCAGGTACGGTCGCCGGTGACGGTGTCGCACAGCTTCTTCTTGATGCCTGGATTGACCAGGATGCGCTCGACTTCCGGATAGCTCGCGGCGCGCTTCAACAGCTTGGTATGTATCGGCTTCCACAGCCTGTCCTTCACCAGATGCGTCTTGTCGTCGACCATCAGCGTGGCGCTGATGTTTTCGCGCTCCTGGGTCGTAAGCTTGCGGTCGGGCATCGGCGTCAGCCAGATGTCGGCGTCGAGGCCGATCTGGTGCGAGGCGTGCCCGGTCAGCATCGGGCCGCCGCGCGGCTGCGAAATGTCGCCGATCAACAGCCCCGGCCAGCCGTCGGCGGCGGCATCGCGCGACAGCTTCTCGATCAGCGCGATCATCGTTGGATGACCCCAGCGCCGGTTGCGCGAGGGACGCATCACCTCCCAGTTCTGGCCGTCCATCGGAATGGCGACGCCGCCGGTGAAGCAGCCCTTTGAATAGAAGCCGAAGGATTGCGCCGCAGCCACCGCCGGCAGCTTCTTGGCGCCGAACAGGTCTTTTGCCCGTGGCTCGGCCGTGATTGCGCCCGCCACCAGCCCGGCCATCGCCACGATCGCCAGCGCCGCCGTCAGGAACGGCCGTCTGCCGGTCAAGGATCGCATCGAAATCGTCATGAACCCCACTGCAAAAGTCCGCAACACAATCGAATCATATCACCCTCGGGCTCGCGTTTCGATTATCTACCTTCATCGGGCTGCGCGGCTCGCCGTCGCGCCAGCTGCCGTCGGCCCACATCCGATCGAACGCCTGGCGGTAGTCCGGATAGCGGAACCGGTAGCCCGCTGCCTTGATCGCGGCGTTGGCGACGCGCTTGTTCTCGCCATAGAAGGACCGCGCCATGGGCGAAAGTTGGGCGGTCTCGAAAGGAATCTCCGGCGGCGGCTCGACGCCCATCAGCGAAGCGGCATAGGTGACGACATCCTGCGGCGGCGCCGGCTCGTCATCGGTGATGTTGAAAATGCCGCCTCTATTGCCACCGATGAGGTGCCAGAGCGCGCCGGCGATGTCGTCGCAATGGATGCGGTTGAACACCTGGTCGGGCTTGACCAGCCGCCTGGCCGTGCCGTTTTCCAGATTGACCAGCGCGTTGCGACCCGGCCCATAAATGCCGGAAAGCCGCAGGATGGCCACCGGCTTGCCGGTCTCGAGTCCAAGCTGCAGCCAGCCCCGCTCGGCCGCCACTCGCATCGACGAGCGTTTCGACACCGGCCGGCATTCGGCCGTTTCATCGACCCAGGCACCGTCATAATTGCCATAGACGCCGACGGTCGAGAGATAGCCGATCCAACGAAGCGCCGGCATCGCCTCGATCGCCTTGCGCGCGGCGAGAAGCACAGGGTCGCCGGCCTCCTCCGGGGCTACGGAGATGACAAGATGGGTGGTGGTCTCCAGCGTTTCGCCGATTTCAGGTGTCAGGGCGCCGTGAAACAGCAGCGGCGCGATGCCGGCCTGACGCAATGCCTCGAATTTCTCGGCCGAGCGCGTGGTGCCGAAGATCGTAATCGCCTCCGCATTGGCCCGTGCAAAGGCTTTGCCCGAATAGCCGGCGCCGAAGATAAAAACCTGTTTTTCGCTCATGCGTGCGCCTCAATTGGCAATGCGGACAGCCATTCGCCCCGCACTGTCGTGTCGGTTTCAGTGTTCGAGTAGATCGCCGCCTGCCTGTTGAATTCGGCGGCCGGCACCAGCCGCGCCAGCGCCCAGATCGCCGCGCCGCGCACCAGCGGCGAGGCGTCGCCGAGGAGGGCGCGAACAGGGTCAGCCAGCAAAGTATCGCCGGAATTGCCGGCGGCAACCAGCACATTGCGGACAAAGCGGTCGCGGCCGATGCGCTTGATCGGCGAGCCGGAGAAAAAGGTCCGGAACGCCGTGTCGTCCAGCTGCAACAGCTCGCCCAGCGGCGGCTCGCGCAGTTCGTCGCGGGCAGCAAGCTTGGCTTCCGAAGCGGCGCGGGCAAACTTGTTCCACGGGCAGGCGGCAAGGCAATCGTCGCAGCCATAGATGCGGTTGCCGATCTTTTCGCGGAATTCTTGCGGGATCGGCCCCTTGTTCTCGATGGTCAGGTAGGAGATGCAGCGCCTGGCATCGAGCCGGTAGGGCGCCGGAAAGGCATCGGTCGGGCAGGCGTCGAGGCAGGCGCGGCAGGAGCCGCAATGGTCTACCTCGGTCGCATCGGGCGTGAGCTCCGCCGTGGTGAAGATAGTTCCGAGAAACAGCCAGGAGCCGTGCTCGCGGCTGACCAGATTGGTGTGCTTGCCTTGCCAGCCGAGCCCGGCGGCCTCAGCCAGCGGCTTTTCCATAACCGGCGCCGTATCGACGAAAACCTTCACGTCGCCGCCGGCCCGCGCGACGATCTTGCCGGCGATCTCCTTCAGCCGGCCCTTCATCACCTCGTGATAGTCGCGGTTTTGCGCATAGACCGAGATCGCGCCGCGGTCGCGTCTTGCCTGCAGCGCACGCGGATCGTGGTCGGGGCCGTAATTCATTGCCAGCACGATGATCGAGCGCACCTCGGGCCACAGCGTCGAAGGCTCGCTGCGGCGTTGGAGCGTCTCCGCAATCCACGCCATCGAACCGTGAAAACCATCGGCGACGAATTCTGCCAATCTGGCCGGCGCCAGCGGGATCGCGTCAGGCGTGGTGACGGCAACTGCATCGAAGCCGGCGCGCCGCGCCTCGGCGTCGATCAGCGCGCGCAGGGTTTGGCTTCTAGAAGTCGAGGTCCGCATAATGCGAAACCGGCGACAGGCCGCGAACCCGGTCGGAGAGCAGCGGCCGGAACGACGGCCGCGATTTCACCCGCGTGTACCATTCGCGCGCCGCGGCATGCTCGCGCCAATCGATCTCGCCGAGATAATCCAGCACCGACAGCGTCGCCGCTGCCGCCAGGTCGGCATAGGTGACCTTGCTGCCGGCCAGCCAATGACGGGTGCCGGCCAGCCAGTTGGTGTACTTCATGTGCTGGCGAATGTTGGCGCGCGCCGCGCGGATCGCCGCCGAATCGGGGGAACCGCCGCCCGCCGTTTCCGGCATCACCGGCTTCAGCACGCGCTCGCGCACCAGATGCCGGGTCACTTCGCTCTCGGCCTTGTTGAGATACCAGTCGGTCAGGCGGCGGATTTCGGCGCGCTGCATCGGGTCTTCGGCAAACAGGCGCTTGTCGCGCTTCAGGACACCACGTGTTTCGTCGAGATATTCAGCGATCACCATGGCGCCGACGATCGGCACGTCGCCTTCGGCCAGCAGGATAGGCAAGGTGCCGGCGGGGTTCAGCGCCAGAAACTCCTTGCGCCGCGTCCACGGTTTTTCCTCGATCAGCGCCAGCTCCTCGCCATATTCGCCGAAGGCGAGGCGCACGAAGCGGCAGGTGGCGAACATCGGGTGATGGAAAAGCGTCAGCATGATTCCGCGATATTAAGGCGCACTGGCGAATCGCCGTCCGCACCGGTAAGTCTTGGCGGCCCGTCATGCGGCCGTCACGGTGCTGCGACCTATAGGGGGACTTCCGCGCCGTGACAAGCAAGCCCTTTTGCCAGCCGTTTCCTTCCGTCCCTTGAATGCCGAGGTTGCCATATGGATAGCCATACCATTGTCGAAGCCCTGCTGCTCGGCCTGCTGGAGGGGCTGACCGAGTTCATCCCGGTCTCCTCGACCGGCCATATCCTGCTCGCCGGCCATTTCCTCGGCTTCCATTCCACCGGCAAGGCCTTTGAGATCCTGATCCAGCTGGGCGCCATCCTGGCGATCCTCAGCGTCTATTTCCGCCGCCTGTGGCAGATGCTGCTCGACCTGCCGCATGATCGGCTGACGCGGCATTTCGTCATCGGCATCCTGATTGCCTTCCTGCCGGCCGCCATCATCGGCGCGCTGGCGCATGATTTCATCAAGACGGTGCTGTTCGAATCGCCAAGACTGATCTGCATCATGCTGATCGTCGGCGGCGTCGTGCTGTTGGTCGTCGACCGCATGAAGCTGCAGCCGGTCTATCGCGATGTCGAGCGCTTCCCGACAAGGCTTTATTTGCAGATCGGCCTGTTCCAGTGCCTGTCGCTGATCCCCGGCACGTCGCGCTCCGGTTCGACCATCGTCGGCGCGCTGCTGCTGGGCGTCGACAAGCGCGCGGCGGCGGAATTCTCCTTCTTCCTCGCCATCCCGACCATGGTCGGCGCCTTCGCCTTCGATCTGTTCAAGAACCGCAACGTGCTGAGCAGCGCCGACCTGCCGATCATCGCTATCGGCTTCATCGCCGCCTTCCTTACCGCGCTGATCGTCGTCCGCTTCCTGCTCGATTACGTCTCGCGCAACGGCTATTCGCTGTTCGGCTGGTGGCGCCTGGTGGTGGGAGCGGTTGGGTTGGTGGCGCTTTTCATTTGGGGGTGAGCTTTACCCTCCCCCTTGTGGGGGTCCGAAGGACGGGCGAGACAGGCGGCTCGCCCCGGTCAGTCGATCTGCAAAGCGGATCGGGGTGGGGGCGCCACGCCCCCGCCCCGTTTCGCCAACGACGCTTCGGGTCGCTTGCTCACCGACCCTCCCCACAAGGGGGAGGGTAAAGGCCGCTAACTCCTCCCAAAAAACGCGTTCTCGACATGCACCGGCCAGCGCCAGGGCAGCACCGCGATCATGTCGAAGCGCATCGACAATCTGCCGTAGTCCGGCTGCCGCGACAGCCAGATGTCGGCGGCGCCCTCGATGCGGCGCTCCGATTCGTGGCCGATCGCCTCCATCGCTTCCATCAGCGTGCGCCGCGCCTTGACCTCGACGAACAGCACCAGGTCGCCGCGCCTGGCGATCAGGTCGATCTCGCCGAAGCGGGTGCGATGCCGGCGGGCGAGGATGCGATAACCTTTCAGCATCAGCGCCGCTGCCGCCAGCCACTCGCCGCGATGGCCGCGCCGATAGGCTTTTTGGCGGCTGGCGGCCGGGCGCTCAGCCACCTTCGCCTTCTCCAACCGCATCCCTGAGTTCCAGCAGCCGCCGGTAAAGCGCCTGCTTCTGCCCGCCGGTCATCTTCGCCGCCTCCGCCGCCGCCTTGGACGCCGGCATTTCGGCGGCCAGCGACAGCAGCAGCCTGTCGATGTCGGCGGGTTGGTCGGCCTTGATCTCGGCGGGCCCGACGCAGATGACGATTTCGCCCTTCGGCGTATCGGCCGCCGCATAATGATCGGCCAGCGCCTGCAGCGTTCCCGTCCGCATCTCTTCGAAAGTCTTGGTCAGCTCGCGGCCGATGGCGGCCTTGCGCGCGCCGCCCAACGCCTCGACCATGGCGACCAGCGTTTCGGCCAGCCGGCGTGGCGACTCGAAGAAGATCAGCGTTGCCGGCACCGCCCTGAACGTTTCCAGCTTTGTCATCCGCTGCCCTGATTTCACCGGCAGAAACCCGGCAAACAGGAAGGCGTCGGACGGCAGGCCCGACGCCGTCAGCGCCGCCAGCGGCGCCGATGGGCCGGGGATCGGCACCACGCGCAGGCCGCGCTCCAGCGCTTCGCCGACCAGCCGGTAGCCTGGGTCGGAGATCAGCGGCGTGCCGGCATCCGAAATCAGCGCCACGCTCTGCCCGGCCTCGAGTGCCGCGATCAGCTTCGGCCCGGCCTCGCCGGCGTTGTGCTCGTGATAAGCGGTGGTGCGCCGCCGGATGCCGTAGCGATCGAGCAACACGCGCGAGACGCGAGTGTCCTCGCAGGCGACGATGTCGGCGGCGGCGAGCGTCTCCAGCGCGCGCAGCGTGATGTCGGAGAGGTTGCCGATCGGCGTCGCCACCAGATACAGCGCCGGCGCCAGCGACCGGACCGCGATCTCGGTCTGCCCGATCACATAGCTGCGCTTCTCGCCGGTCACCGGGGTCTCTCCATTTCGCCCTGTTTGGCACGGCGCGCGCCGGGTTGCAAAACTCCCGAACATCGAGCCAAACCTGACGCCGATGTAACCCGGCGGCCATGTCTTTGCCACAGTGGGGAACGAAAGCGTGGCTGGCGGATTGAATACCTGAGTCTCTTGAGGAGGAGGACAGGATGGACAGCCTGGAATTGCAGGACGTTTTCGAGCCCTATTATGCCGAGCGCAAGCGCTTCACTGCGCGAAAGGGCAAGCGTGCGCTCGCCGAAAGCGACACCGGCCTGGCCAGTCGGGCGGCCACCGCCTTGCCGACGAATGTCAGGCTTTCGGACAACAAACCGGACAGCACGACGGAGCACTGACCGTACGATGCCCAATCGTTTCGATATCTTCATCACCCGTCTTGAAACGAAGAGCGCCCGCGAAGGCGCGCCGCCGCATCCGATGAACGACCAGAACAGCGTCCGCCGGGACAAGAGCGACGCCAAGCCGGCCCGGACCGGAGAGGCGCATGCCGAGAAACACCGCAGCAAGCGCCGCTTCAAGCACGACGCTTAGTTTGTCGATCGGTGCAACATCGTCATCCTAGGGCGAAGCAAGGAGCGAAGTGACGCGGCGCAGACCCTATGATCCATTCCGTGACCTCTGCCGAAGGATGCAGCGGCGCAGAATTCTGAACCGCTGCAGCGCCTTAACCTCGCGGCAAATCCCGGGTGAAGCCCGAGGATGGCGAACGCGGGCGTGGAACGCCCCAACCACATCAGTCAGCCCAGGTATCGCGTCACCCTCACCTCCAGCAATCGCACCAACTCCGGATCCATGAATCCGTAATCATCCGGGATGTCGAGGCAGATGACGCGGGCCTTCTTCAGGCTCTCCTTGAATTTCTTCTGCAGCTTGGTGCGGTGCGCCTTTTCCATCACGAAGACGATGTCGGCCCAGGCGACCAGCTCATGCGTCAGCGGCGTATGGGCGTCGTGGTTGGTGCCGGCCGACGCGACCTCGATATCCCTACGTTTGGAGAACACCTGCTCGGCGGTCGGGCTGCGCAAGCGGTTCTGGCTGCAGACGAACAGCACGTTCTTCATCGCGATCTACCGCGCCAAATCCGCCACCACGGCATCGAGCACGATCATGCCGGCTGGCGTGGCGCGTAGCCTGGCATTGCCGATCGGCGCCACCAGCCCCTCATCCTGCAGCACGGTCAGCCGGGCGCTCGACAGGCCGCGCCCGGAAAACGCCTCGTAGCGGGAAAGGTCGATGCCTTCGGCCAACCTCAGCCCCATCAGCAGGAACTCGTCGGCCTCTTCGGAGCGCGTCAGGATCTCGCCGCCGGTGACGCCATGGCTCCTGGCCTCCACCAGATTGGCCCAGGTCTCCGGCATCCGCTCGGCGATCGTCACGATGCGCTGGCCGTTTTCGATGAAGCGGCCATGCGCGCCCGGTCCGACGCCGACATATTCGCCATACCGCCAATAGGTCAGATTGTGCCGGCTCTCGGCGCCCGGCCTGGCGTGGTTGGAAATCTCATAGGCCGGCAGGCCATGCGCTGCGGTGATCTCCTGAGTCAGCGCATAGAGATCGGCGGCCCGGTCATTGTCGGGAATGGTAAACTTGTGCGCCGCATGCAGCGCATGGAACGGCGTGCCTTCCTCGATGGTCAGCTGGTAGAGCGACAGATGGTCGGCGGCATGGCCGATCGCCTGTTCGAGCTCCGCCTGCCAGTCGTCCAGCGTCTGGCCGGGGCGGGCGTAGATCAGGTCGAAGGAGAGGCGCGGAAAGATTTCGCGTGCCAGCCCGATGGCATGCAGCGCCTCGTCGACATTGTGCAGTCGGCCGAGAAAGCGCAGATCCTTGTCGTTCAGCGCCTGCACGCCGAGCGAGACGCGGTTGACGCCGGCGGCGCGGTAGCCGCGAAATCGCTCGGCCTCGACCGAGGACGGATTGGCTTCCAGCGTCACCTCGATGCCGTCGGGCACCGTCCAGTTCTTCGCCACGGCGTCCAGCACCGCCGCCACCGTCTGCGGCTGCATCAGCGACGGTGTGCCGCCGCCGAGAAAGATACTGGTCACTTCGCGCGGCCCGGTCCGCTCGCTCATGGTCTTCAGCTCGTTCTCGAAGGCGCGGGCAAAGCGCTCCTGGTCGACCGGCTGGTGACGGACATGGCTGTTGAAGTCGCAATACGGGCATTTGGCGGCGCAGAACGGCCAATGGATGTAGACCCCGAAGCCCGGGCTGCGGTCCAGCGACATTAAGCTGAGCCTAACCTGGCGCGGGCGAATTTCTGGAAGGCGCGGGCGCGGTGCGACAGCGCCGTCGGCTGACCGGGCTTCCAGCCGTGTTTTTCCTCAGCGCTCATCTCGCCGAACGTCTTGTCGAAACCGTCGGGCAAAAACACCGGGTCGTAGCCGAAGCCCAGTTCGCCGCGCGGCGGCCACACCAGCGTTCCCTCAGCTTCGCCGCGATAATATTCAGCCTCGCCATTGGGGAAGGCCAGGCAGATGACGGCGACGAACCGCCCCTTGCGCTGCGCTGGCTTGGCGGCGCCGACCTCCTGCAAGGCCACTTCGGTGCGCTGCATGGCCATCCCGAAGTCGCGGCTGCCATCGGGAGCTTCGGCCCAATTGGCGGTGTAGACGCCGGGGGCGCCGTCGAGCGCGTCGACGCACAGGCCCGAATCGTCCGACAGCGCCGGCAGGCCGGTCGCCTTAGCCGCGGCGAAGGCCTTGATGTAGGCGTTTTCCTCGAAGGTGGTGCCGGTCTCCTCCGGTTCCGGCAGGCCGTAGTCCTTGGCCGACTTCGCCTCGAAGCCGAACGGACCCATCAAATCGGCGAATTCGCGCAGCTTGCCTTCATTGTGGCTGGCAACGACGATCTTCTTTCCATCGAGAGAATGCATCAAAGGCCCCAGATCCTTGGCTCGGCGAATTCGATCGAATTGCCCGAGGGGTCGCGTATGTAGATCGAGCGCCCGCCCTGCGGCCATTCGAATTCGCTTTCGATGGCGATGTTTTTCGCCTCAAGTTGCGCCTTCCACTGTGCGAGTTCATCCTCACTTGCGGCAAAGCAGAGATGGCCCTCGCCGACCGTGCCATGCGGCGGCACTTTCAGCCGCGCATCGGGCGCCGGCGGGATTTTGGTGGCTTCGGCGTTGAAGATGAGCAGCACGCCCGGGCCGCAGCGGAAGAAGAGATGGCGGCCGTCGACCTTGCCGAGGAGAGGGAGGCCGAGGACGTTGGAGTAGAAGGCTTCGGCAGCGGCGAGATCCGTGACGTAAAGCGCTGACTCAAGAATAGCGGAGGGTTGCATCAGGCACCCCCCTCTGCCCTGCCGGGCATCCCCCCCGCAAGGGGGGAGATTGGCAGTTCCGCTGGCGGCGTCTCAACGTTGATGGTTGGCGAAAACGGTAGCGACCTCTGATCTCCCCCCTTGCGGGGGAGATGGCCGGCAGGCCAGAGGGGGGTGTGAAGGATCGCCGACGTCATCACGTTAAATTCAATCAAGCCACAGCCATCTGCTGCAAGCTCACCAGCCGCTGAATGCCCTTCTTGGCAAGGCCCATCAGCTCCGCGAACTGCCCTTCCGAGAAAGGCTCGCCCTCGGCGGTGCCCTGGATCTCGACGATGCCGCCCTTGCCGGTCATGACGAAGTTGGCGTCGGTGCCGGCAGATGAATCCTCGATGTAGTCGAGGTCGATGACCGGCTGGCCGTCATGGATGCCGCAGGAAATTGCCGCGACATGGTCCTTCAGCACCTTGGCAACACTGGCCATCTGCCGCGCTTCCATCCAGCGCAGGCAATCGTAGAGCGCCACCCAGCCGCCGGTGATCGAGGCCGTGCGGGTGCCGCCATCGGCCTGGATGACGTCGCAGTCGACGGTGATCTGCTGTTCGCCCAGTGCCTGCAGGTCGACAACGGCGCGCAAGGAGCGGCCGATCAGCCGCTGGATTTCCAGCGTGCGGCCGCCTTGCTTGCCGGCCGAGGCTTCACGGCGCATGCGCTCGCCGGTCGAACGCGGCAGCATGCCGTATTCCGCCGTCACCCAGCCCTTGCCGGAATTGCGCATCCAGCCCGGCACCTTTTCCTCCAGGCTCGCCGTGCACAACACATGCGTGTCGCCGAATTTCACCAGGCACGAGCCCTCGGCGTGTTTGGAGACGCCGCGCTCGAAGGAGATGGCGCGCATTTCGTCGGCTTGGCGTTTGGAAGGGCGCATCGAGGCCTCTTTCTGTTCTTTTTACGGTTGCGTCGGCGGCTTGTAGACGCATGCAGCCCATGGCGCAAAGGAAAAGGCCCCATATAGACGCCGGGTTGCGCGGGAGCGATGGAAGTCTATATCCTTGGGCCGGAGGTTTTTGGCTCGAATGACCAAGGCAGTCACCGAACCCAGTCTGCTGGCGCCCGCGCTGCAATCGCTCGACATGCGTTCGCGCGACATTTTTAGGCGCATCGTCGAATCCTATTTGAAGGACGGTGAGCCTGTGGGATCGCGCAGCCTGTCGCGCATCCTGCCGTCGTCGCTGTCGCCGGCCACCATCCGCAACGTGATGAGCGACCTCGAGCATCTCGGCCTGATCTATGCCCCGCACATCTCGGCCGGGCGCCTGCCGACTCAGACCGGCCTGCGATTCTTCGTCGATGCCTTCATGGAGCTTGGCGATCTCTCCGACGAGGAACGCCGGGTCATCGAGGCGCAGGTGCGCGCCTCCGGCTCGGGCGCGACGCTGGAACACATGCTGACCGAGGCCAGCCAGATGCTGTCGGGCATGTCGCGCGGCGCCGGCCTGGTGCTCGCCACCAAGAACGAGGTGGCGCTGAAGCACATCGAGTTCATCCAGCTCGAGCCGACCAAGGCGCTGGCGGTGATGGTGTCGCAGAATGGCGATGTCGAGAACCGCGTCGTCGACCTGCCGGCCGGCATCACCGTGTCGCAGCTGCACGAGGCCTCCAACTTCCTCAACGCCAATATCAGGGGCCGCACGCTCGCCGAGGCGCGCATCGAGATCGCCCGTATCAAGGACGAGACCCGGGCAGCGCTGGACACGTTGTCGCAGGACCTGGTCGAGAAAGGCCTGGCGGTGTGGGCCGGCGCCGACAGCGGCCTGCCGGCGCGCCTTATCGTGCGCGGCCGCGCCAATTTGCTCGAAAACGTCACCGCCCAGGCCGATATCGAATTGCTGCGCCACCTGTTCGAGGATCTGGAGACGCAGGACGGGCTGATCCAGCTGCTCGACCTCGCCGAGGACGGCCCCGGCGTGCGGATCTTCATCGGCTCGGAAAACAAGCTGTTCTCGCTCTCCGGCTCGTCGCTGGTCGTGGCACCTTACCGCGACAAGGACGCCCGCGTCGTCGGCGCGCTCGGCGTCATCGGCCCGACCAGGCTGAATTATGCCCGCATCGTGCCGATGGTCGACTACACGGCCCAATTGATTACCCGGATGTTAAGATAATTCCGAAGCCGGGATCACCGTAAAGGAGGGCGCAGAATGGCGCTTGAATCGTTCAAGGCCCAGATCAGCATGCTGCTCGAAGAAATGGTCAACCAGCCGGAGGACGAGCACGAAATCCAGGAGCAGCTGCGCGAAAAACTGCGCGAAATGCGCGCCATGGGCTTGCCGCTGCCGGAAGATCTCGTCGCATTGGAAAAGCGTCTCGACGACGATCTGGACGTCGAAGAGGAAAGTTGAGCGGTTCTCTCGTCGAATCTGCGCGCGCACGCTTCTCTTTTGCGGCGGCCGCACAATATCTCCCTTGTCGTGACGCGCCGACCGGCGCGAGTTCGAGGAGAACAGCATGATCCGGATTGCCGGCTTGGCAGGCCTTGCCCTGCTTCTGGCCACCAGCGCCTTCGCCCAGCAGGCTGATCAACTGCTGCTGACCGGCAAGGACGCTTTCGGCGACTGGAAGGCCGACAAGCCAGGTGTGCGCCGGCTGATTAGGCCGGATGATCTGAAAAGACCCAACATCACCGGATCCGCCTCCAACAGCGCCGGCCTCGGCGATCGGCCCGAGGGCGCGAAGCCCGTCCTGCCGCCTGGGTTTTCGGCCGAACTGGTTGCTTCCGGCATTTCCAATCCGCGGGTCGTGCGCGTGGCGCCGAACGGCGACCTGTTCGTCGCCGACAGTGACGCCAACCAGATCCGCGTCTATCGGCTGGCCAAGGGTAGCGCGAAGCCGGCCGAAGAGGGCATTTTTGCCGACAATCTAAACCAGCCCTATGGCATCGCCTTCTACCCGCCTGGCGACAAGCCGCAATGGGTCTACGTCGCCAACAACGACAGCGTGGTCCGCTACGCCTATCGCGACGGCGACCTTAAAGCCTCCGGCGAACCGGAGACGATTGTCTCCGACATCCCTACCGGCGGCCACTGGACCCGCGATATCGCCTTCTCGCCGGACGGGAAGACGCTGTATCTCTCGGTCGGCTCCGGATCGAACGTCGCGGAGGGCATGCAGAAGGCACCGAAGGGCGGCCTTGACGCCTGGGCAAAATCACAGCCACTCGGCGCCACCTGGGGTTCCGAGGATGGCCGTGCCGACGTGCTGGCCTTCGGCCCCGACGGCAAGAATGGCCGCATCCTCGCTACCGGCCTGCGCAATTGTTCGGGCATGACCGTGCAACCGGCCACCGGCGCGCTGTGGTGTGTCGTCAACGAGCGCGACGGTCTCGGCGACGATGTGCCGTTCGAATATGCCACCTCAGTCAAGGACGGCGCCTTCTATGGCTGGCCCTGGTATTATATCGGCGCCAACGAGGACCCGCGTCACGAGGGCGCGCGCCCAGACCTCGCCGGCTCGGTCACCGTGCCCGACGTGCTGATGCAGGCGCATTCGGCGCCGCTCAACATCGCCTTCTATGACGGCGGCAATTTCCCGGCAGAGTACAAGGATGACGCCTTCGTCGCCCTGCACGGCTCCTGGAACCGTGGTATGAGGACCGGCTACAAGGTGGTGCGGCTGAGATTCAGCGACGGCAAGCCGACCGGCGAGTACCAGGATTTCATCACCGGCTTCGTCCTCTCCGACGACGCCGTCTGGGGCCGGCCGGTCGGCGTCGCGGTGGCCAAGGACGGCGCGCTTATCGTCACCGAGGATGGCAACGGCACCATCTGGCGCATCACCCATGTCGACGGCCCGTCCTGAGCCGGCGAACTGCGCAACCGGCCCTAATGTACGTCCCGATGGATCACCTTGGGATAGGTATGGATCACCTCGGCCGATGAGACACGGTCATCGAAACCGGTATCCCTGAGATTGAAGAGGCCGACCGAGCCGAAGGACTTCTTCGCCCCTTGCGCGAAGCGGCCGTCGCTGAAATCGTGTTCGTAAAGCGTCACCGTGACGTGGCCGGCATTGAGCTTCGGCACGTAAACACTGCTGATCGTGTCGTTGGCGACGCCAAGCTGGTTGACGTTGAAGCGATAGAGGTCCTGCACCATGCGCCGGGCCGCATTGCCATTGATCATCCAGTATTCGCGGCGCGATGCGCGGTTCGGGTCGATGAGTTTGAGCGGCGCCTTGCGGCCAAGCCCGAGCCAGTGCTCGAACACCATCACATTGGCGCCCCAGGGATAGGGATAGTTGGACTTGTCGATGATGCGTGGCGGGCCATCCTCGGCAATCTCGGCGGTATCTACATAGTCCAGCCATTGCAGCTGGAACGACGCTTCCACGTTGAGGTCGGTGTTGCGCGGATCGGCAGCGATGATGCGCCAGTCGGAGACCGGCGGATATTTGGTGTCGAGGTCGATGTAGAATTCGCCTTTGGCGGTGTCGTCGGGGTCTATCTTTTGCGGTCCGTCACGCTCGATCGCCACCAGTCGCACCTTGAACCGGTTGTTGACGACCAGCGGATAGATCATCGGACGAATGGGGTGAGCGCCAGGGTCCCGGCTGTCGGTAAAATATCCAGTCTGCGGAACGACATCGCTATCGCCCTTGTCGAACAGGCTGAAAGCCTGACGCCCCTCGAACCACAGATACCATTCCAGCTCGTGGACGTGACCGCGTGCTTCGGAATAGTTGTTGGGCATCCACTTCATGAGCTGGATGTGAAGTCTTTTGGCTAACATGGGTGCTCCTGCCGTTCGGAGCCATGCGAGATAGCCGACCGCCTTCGGGGCGTAAGTGAACCATCTCTCGCTTTCAGGTGATGACGACCGGCTTTCATGTCCTGCTTGGCGCAATCGAATCCTTTTTGCCGTTGCAGGCTTTCATGGCATCAGAGTCGTTTCACGAGGTGCGACCGTCATGACCCTCACCGGCTTCCTTGCCTACAGTGCTGCGCTGGGCATCGCCGCCGCCATTCCCGGTCCCGGCGTCACCGCGCTTGTGGCGCGGGCGCTCGGATCCGGCTTCCGCTCGTCGCTGGCGATGTCGTTCGGCCTGATGCTCGGCGACCTTATTTATCTCACCGCGGTGGTGCTCGGCCTTGCCTTTGTCGCGCAAAGCTTCGGCATGGTGTTTCTCGCCATCAAATGGCTGGGCGTCGCCTATCTCGCCTTCCTCGGCTGGCGTTTCTGGACGGCCGGGATCACGCCAGAGACTGTCGAGGCCAGGAAAGGCAAGGGCGGCCTGGTATCGAGCTTCCTTGCCGGCCTCACCGTCACGCTGGGCAACCCGAAGACGATGATCTTCTATCTCGCCATCACGCCGACCATCGTCGACCTGAAGACCATCACGCTCGCCGACTACGGCATCCTGGTCGCGCTCACCGTTATCGTGCTCTTTGTGGTGCTGGTGCCCTATCTTGCGCTGGCCGCCAAGGCGCGCTGGTTCCTGAAATCGCCACGAGCGCTGAAGGCGCTGAACCGCACCGCCGCCGGCTTCATGGTGGGCGCGGCCGCAGCTATTGCCGCACGTCAGTAGATCGGTTCAGGCCCATCCATTCCGCCGATCGGTCCATCCGGAAAATGCGGCTTGAGGGGACAAGCGTTTTCAGCAAGCGGCCCACTCGATATTTTCGGCCGGCAGCCTATCTTGCGCGGGCGAAAGCCTTATTCTGTCCGCCGACGCCAATTGCCTGATCTGATTTGGGAGCGAAACCAATGAACAAGCCTTCCGCGCGCGTGCCCGGCCGCGGCCGTGTCTACAACTCGATCACCGAGACGATCGGCGACACGCCGCTGGTGCGGCTCGACAAGTTCGCCAAGGAGAAGGGCGTCGTTGCCAACCTTCTTGCCAAGCTCGAATTCTTCAATCCGATCGCCTCGGTCAAGGACCGCATCGGCGTTTCGATGATCGAGGCGCTGGAAGCGTCGGGCCGGATCAAACCCGGCAAGACGACGCTGATCGAGCCGACCTCCGGGAATACCGGTATCGCGCTCGCCTTCGCCGCTGCCGCCAAGGGCTACAAGCTGATCCTGACCATGCCCGAAACCATGTCGGTGGAGCGCCGCAAGATGCTGGCGCTGCTCGGCGCCGAACTGGTGCTGACGGAAGGGCCGAAAGGCATGAAGGGCGCCATCGCCAAGGCCGACGAATTGGCCGCCACCCTGCCTGACGCCGTCATCCCGCAGCAGTTCGAAAACCCGGCCAACCCGGAGATCCACCGCCGCACCACCGCCGAGGAGATCTGGAACGACACTGATGGCGGGGTCGACATCTTCGTCGCCGGCATCGGTACCGGCGGCACGATCACCGGCGTCGGCCAGGTGCTGAAGCAACGCAAGCCCTCGGTGCATGTCGTCGCCGTCGAGCCGGAGGCCTCGCCGGTGCTGTCGGGCGGCCAGCCCGGCCCGCACAAGATCCAGGGCATCGGCGCCGGCTTTGCGCCCAAGATCCTCGACACCTCGATCTATGACGAGATCGTCAAGGTCTCCAACGAGGATTCGGTCGCCAACGCCCGCCTCGTCGCCCGCCTTGAAGGCGTGCCGGTCGGCATCTCGTCGGGCGCTGCCCTGCAGGCCGCCATCGTCGTCGGGTCGCGGCCGGAGAACAAGGGCAAGAACCTGGTGGTGATCATCCCGTCCTTCGCCGAGCGCTATCTGTCGACGATCCTGTTCGACGGGCTGGGGGCTTAACGTCTTAACTGGATAGGCGGCGATCCTTCGCACCCCCCTCTGCCCTGCCGGGCATCGGGGGGTGCTGTCCCTCCGACATCGGAAGTCTCATGGCTGGACCGCAGAAAACCCGGCCGTGGCGTCCGCCACCGGCTTGAGCGGGAGGCGGCTTCAGGGTCAAATCGCCCCGGCCTGCTTCGCGCGGGCAGGGGGAGAATCACATGTACAAGCTTTACACGCGCCCAGGCAGCGGCGGTTTTGTCGTCGAGGCCGCATTGGCGCTGGCAAACGCGCAATTCGACCAGATCGATGTGCCCAAGAAGGATCCGCCGGACCCGGCTTTCCTCGACATCAGCCCGTTGAACCAGGTTCCGGTGCTGACCTTGCCCAACGGTCAATCGATAACCGAATCGGCGGCGATCTGCATCCTGCTTGCCGAGCGCCATCCGGAGGCGGGTCTGGCGCCGGCCGCCGGATCGCCGGATCGCGCCGGTTTCCTGCGCTGGATGGCGTTCATGTCATCGGTGCTCTACCCCGCCATCCTGCGCCTCTACTATGCCCATCGCTACACCACCGATGCCGACGGCAAGAAAGCCGTCAAGCAGGCAGCCATTGCCGAGATGGACCGCGGCTTCGCCATTGTCGATGCAGCCCTCGAGGGGCGCGGCTGGCTGGTCGGCGACGCGATGTCGCTGGCCGACATCTACCTCGTCATGCTGGTGGCCTGGCACCCCGATATGGACAAGGCGCGAGCCGACTGGCCGAACATCGAACGCTTATGGTCGGCGCTGCGCGCGCATCCGCTGATGAAACGGCTCAACACCACGCATGAGATGTGGCCGGCCTGAACGGACGCTTCAATTTCGCAGGATCGCCCGTTTCGCCTGCAGGAAGCGGCGCACGGCGGGGTCGCGTTCAAGGCCAATCGCCCGGTCATAGGCTTCGACCGCTTGCGCCGCATTGCCGAGCCTGGCCAGCAGGCCGGCGCGAGCGGCCCAATAGGGCTGATAGTCGTTGAGCCGCTTGTCGTCGCCCAGCACGTAGAGCGCCGCCAGTCCTGCCGCCGCCCCATCGGCCTCGGCAATCGCCACGGCGCGGTTGATCGAAATCACCGGCGAGCCTGATATCGCCGACAGCGCATCGTAGAAGTTACGGATCGCCGCCCAATCGGTTTGGCCGGTCCGTCGCCGCGTCGCATGCACCGATTGTACCGCCGCTTCGAGCTGATAGCGGCCGATGACGCCCATGTCGGCGGCGCGGCCCAGCAGCGCCTCGGCTTCGTCGATCAGCGCGTGATCCCAAAGACGGCAATCCTGGTCGGCGAGCGGCACATAATCTCCAGCCGCATCGCGCCGCGCCGGGCGCCGCGCCTCGGCAAACAGCATCAGCGCCAGCAGGCCGAGCGCTTCCGGTTCGTCCGGCATCAGTGACGCCACCAGCCGCCCGAGCCAGATGCCTTCGGTCGCCAGATTGCGCGCTCTCGTCTCGGTCCCTGCCGGGTCGGTCCAGCCTTCGGCGAAAGCCGCGTAGATCGCTTCCAGCACCGTTTCCAGCCGCTCGCCGAGTTCGGCCCGATCCGGCACGCGGAACGGAATGCCGATCTCGCGGATGCGGCTCTTGGCACGCACCAGACGCTGGCCCATCGTCGCCGGCGAAACCAGGAAGGCCGAGGCGATCGTCGCCGCGTCGAAACCCAGAACCGTCTGCAGGATCAGCGGCGCCCGCACGCTGGCTTCGATCGCCGGATGCGCACAGGCAAACATCAGCCTGAGACGTTCGTCGGGCAGGTCTTCGTCTTCCATGCTCGCCTCCATCTCCTCGGCCATCAGCTTGAGATGGTCGCGGCTCGCCTCGCTGGTCAGCCGACGGCGCACCGCATCGACGCCACGGCGGCGCGCGACGGCCAGCAGCCATGCCTCAGGCTTCTGAGGCACGCCGGTCTGTGGCCAGCGCTCAAGCGCCGCGGCAAAGGCCTCGGCCAGCGCGTCCTCGGCGCCGGCCACGTCGCGGGTGCGCGCCGCTAGCCAGGCGACCAGCTTGCCGTAACTCTGCCGGGCGGCCGCTTCGGCCGCCGCCCGCGCGATCTCCGGGCGATTGTCCATCACGGTTTCATTTCTTGGGCATGTAGTCGGCCATTTCCCAGATCGGCCGCAACTCGACCGTGCCGGCGCTCGCCGCCGGACAGCGCGCCGCCCAGTCGATGGCGGTATCGATATCGGCCGCCTCGATCATGTAGAAGCCGGCAAGCTGCTCCTTGGTGTCGGCATAGGGGCCGTCGATCACGTTGGTCTTGCCGTCTGTGATCCGCACCGAAGTGGTCGCCTGGGTCGGGCGCAACCGTTCGCCGGCGAGCCATGCGCCGGATTTCTTCAACGCTTCGGTATAGGCGGCATATGCTGCGCTCATCTGCTGAGCCTTCTCGATTGGCGTGTTCGCCTGCGCGGCTTCGTCGCTGTTGATCAAAAGCATGTATCGCATGGGTCTTCTCCCGTGGTTTCGAAGGCCGCGTTCTAGCGTGGCCAGACGTATGTCGCGCGGCGGCGGCCGATTTCGACGGGCTTCAGAAAAAACTTTCGCCTCCGCCAGGAGATTTCGCAAGGACCAGATGTTCCTCCGTCTGCTGGCGGATGACCGGCAGCGGACTGGCCGTGGCTCCGCACAGCACTATCCTCTGTCGTTGGCGGGCACGTCACACGAGGCATGGGAGAAGAGAATGGAACTCGTGACCCACAAGAAATTCAAGAACGGCCGGTTGATGCCATGGGGCAAAGGCACGGTCGTCAGCGGTGCGAAAGGCACCGTCTATCTCTGCGGCAACACCGCGACATCGGCTGACTACGATCCGGCCGGCAAGAAGGGTGGCGGCTTCGCCGGCGATGCCGCGGCGCAGTGGCGGGAAGTTCTCGGCAACATCAAATCGGATCTGGAAGAACTTGGCAGCGGGCTCGACCATCTCATCAGGCTGACCTTTTTCGTCAAAGGGCCATTTCCCGACGGCGGCGTCCTCAGCTCGCCTAATTTTCGTCTCGACGTGCTGGACGCGTTTTTCGCCGAGCATTGTCCGAAGCATTGCAGCGACAACAATCCGCCGCCTTCGGAGGTAATCGGCGTCGCAGCGCTTGCCCAGGCAGACATCGTCATCGAGATCGTCGCCGTCGCGGCGCTGCCGGACTGAGGCGCGAACGAACAGGCCGGCCTTGCGCGAGGTCGCCGTTGCGATCGAAGCGCGCCGGCACGAGCTGCGCCGCCGCGCCGGTGCCGGCGTTGCACAAGGCCTCGGCTTTGGCCAGTGAGCGCCCGGCGACGAGCAGGATCAGGCGTGGCTCGCTCTCCAGCAATTGCACGATGCGGCCGCCGAAAATGCCATAGCCGCCAACGACCAGAAGCCTTATCGCGCCGCTCTTTTTGCGTATGTCGTTTTCCCAGAACGGAGGTCATTTTTGGGTGACATGCGATTAGCCGATCACGCGCGCACGTATCGCGGCGGACAGGATCTCGCAACTATCCTTGCGGCCGAACATGGCGTAGCGGTTTTTGGCGATGCGTTCGTAGAGCCAGTCACGCAAGGGGCGCGGGATGAGCAGCAGGGCCTTCGCCACCCGCCACGGCCAGCCGAGTTCGGCCATCACCGCGATGAAACTGTCCAGCCGGATGAAGGGAGCGCCGCCGACAAGGACCAGATTGGTCTCGTAGCTGTCGGTGCGCAGCCCGTATCTCTGGAACAGCGCCTCGCCGAAGGGCGACTGCGCCGTGGCGAAGCGGAAGCGGTTTTTGCGGTCGAGCCTGACCACCGTGCGCACGAAGCCCGAGCACAGCACGCAGACGCCGTCGAAAACGATCAATGGCTGGCTGGCATCGAAGGGTTCAGGAGAAGAAGTCACGGGAGTCCGGCAGCTTGTGCCTTCAGACACTAAGCCCGCCGGCAGCGGGATCAAAGTCGCGGCGTTGTCGCACGGCTTCTCGCGGCCAGCGCGGGGCGCTCGGCGCGATAGGTGGTTGCGCGGGGATCGGCCTCCGGTCTGCAGATCCGGCTGTCGTGACGCGTTTCGAATGTCATGATCAATGCGCGCCGAGCGAGCTGCCGCGACGGGCGCAGGCCGGACCCGGGCCGCGCATGTAGTAGCGCTCCGGCCGATAGGTCGGCGCGATGAACTCACGGATGGCGGCGGCATAGCCGGCGATGTGGCCCCAGAATTTCATTTTACTCAAGTCCCTGTCCCGATTTTCGGATGTCCCGTCCGATTGCGGGGATCATAGCGTCCAGGCGTGAATAGTCGGTGAACACGATGTTAATCTTTGGTCGAAAACCCCATGCTTCGTGGCCGGAATGCGGCTGTTTGGGGGTCTTTCGGTGTGGTTCGTCGCCATTTCCGGCATTGTGACTTTTGCATCACATATGTTTCGTCTGGATGTCGCTTGAGCGCGGTTCTGTTTCAGATTTGGCGAGCCTCTCGAAATTTCCATGCTCGCTGCCGAAATGCCCCTGGTTGCGCGCCCGGAACCGGAACGGGCCTTGCCCGTTCTCGCTTGAACCGCATCGCGCAGGAGTTCGCCATGGCACCTCGCCCCGCCTGGAAGGGCTATCTGAAACTGTCGCTGGTCACCTGCGCCGTCGAACTGACCAACGTCGTCACCCACGCCGAAAAAGTTTCGTTCCGGGTGCTCAACCGCAAGACCGGCAACACGGTCAAGCGCATCTATGTCGATTCTGAAACCGGCAAGCCGCTGGGCGATGGCGACGAGATCAGGGGCTATGAGGTGAGCCCCGGTGAGTTCGTCCATATCGAGGACGAAGAGATCGAAGCGGTGCAGATCGAGTCCTCGCACACGATGGCGCTGGACGGCTTCGTCGACAAAGCCTCGATAGAGCAGATCTATCTCGACACGCCCTATTATGTCACGCCCGCCGACAAGGTGTCGGAGGAGGCCTTTGCCGTCATCCGCGATGCCATGGCGGACAAGAAGATGGCCGGGCTGGCGCGCGTCGTGCTTTATAGCCGCGAGCGGCCCGTGGTCATCGAGCCGCGCGGCAAAGGCATGGTGCTGACCACCTTGCGCTACGGCAACACGGTGCGGGAGCCGGAGAGCATCTTCGGCGACATCAAGGCGGTGAAGACCGACCAGGAGATGACCGATATGGCCGAACGCATCATCGACAAGAAAAAGGGGAAGTTCGATCCGTCGACATTCGAGGACAAGTATGAGGACGCGCTGCTCGAACTGATCCGCGCCAAGAAGGCCGGCACGAAGGCGCCGAAAGCGCAGGCCGCGCCCAAGCCGTCCAATGTCGTCAATCTGTTCGACGCGCTGAAGAAGAGCCTGTCCGATGGCGGCCAGGCGGAAGGCCCGGCGAAGAAGGCCAAGCCGGCGGCAAAAAGCGGCAAGGCGAAAGCTTCTGCGCCCAAGCGCAAGTCGGCTTGAGGGTCGGCGCCGTGGCCAGCCTCGAACAATATCAGTCCAAACGCGATTTCAAGAAGACGGCCGAGCCGGCGGGCAAGGTCGCGCGCGGCAAGCAGCCCGGCGGCATCTTCGTCGTCCAGAAGCACGACGCGACCAGGCTGCACTATGATTTCCGCCTCGAGCATGAGGGCGTGTTGTGGAGCTGGGCGGTGACGCGGGGCCCGAGCCTCGACCCGCACGAGAAGCGGCTGGCCGTGCATGTCGAGGACCACCCGATCGACTATGCCGGCTTCGAGGGCACCATTCCCAAGGGCGAGTATGGCGGCGGCACCGTCATCGTCTGGGACGAAGGCACATGGACGCCAGAGATCGACCCGGCCAAGGCGATGAAGAAGGGCCATATCGACTTCGAACTCAACGGCCAGAAGCTGAATGGGCGGTGGCATCTGGTCAGGTTAAGACCCCGCCCGGGCGAAAAGCGCGACAACTGGCTGCTGATCAAATCCGACGATGCCGCCGCCCGCCCCGGCGAGGATATCCTGAAGGACGCACCGAAATCGGTGAAGTCCGGCCTGACCATCGAAGAGGTCGCGGAAGGCAAGACCGCCGACGGCAAGAAGCCGAAGGTCTGGCACTCCAACAAGCCCGCGGCATCCAGCAAGGCGAAAGCCGGCAAGCGCCTCGACTTCGTCGAGCCGCAGCTGGCGACGCTGGAGCGCGAGGCGCCGCCCGGCGAGGACTGGCTGCATGAGGTGAAGTTCGACGGGTACCGCATGCAGGCGCAGATCGCCGGCACGGAGGTGCGGCTGCTGACCCGCACCGGCCTCGACTGGACGGGGAAATTCGGCCCCGAGATCGTCGCGGAACTCGCCCAGCTGAAATGCAGCGACGCCATCATCGATGGCGAGATCGTCGTGCTCGCCGACAGCGGCGTTTCGTCCTTCTCGCTGCTGCAGCAGGATCTCTCCGCCAATCGAACCGACCGCTTCACCTACTATGTGTTCGACCTGATGCGGCTTGACGGCAAGGATTTGCGCCGCGAGCCGCTGGTCGAGCGCAAGCAGGCGCTGCAGGAGTTGCTCGGCGAGACGGCCGAAAATGCCGCCGTCCGCTTCAGCGACCATTTCGCTGAGCCCGGCAAGATCATGCTGCAGCACGCCTGCCGCATGGGCCTCGAAGGCATCGTCTCCAAGCGCGCCGATGCGCCCTACCGCAGCGGCCGTGGCCCAAGCTGGGTGAAATCGAAATGCACGGCCCGCCAGGAATTCGTCATCGGCGGGTATCTGCCCTCGGACAAGACCGGCCGCGGCCTGCGTTCGCTGCTGCTCGGCTACCACGAGGGCGGCAAGCTCCACTATGCCGGCCGCGTCGGCACGGGCTTCACAGCCAGGAGCGCCACCGATCTGAAGAAAAAACTCGATGCGCTGAAGGCAGACGCCTCGCCCTTTGCCGCCGCCGTGCCGAAGGGCAAGGGTTTGGTCTGGGTCAGGCCCGAACTTGTCGGCGAAGTGGAGTTCCGCAGCTGGACGTCGGACCGTATAATACGCCACGCGTCGTTCCAGGGACTGCGCGAGGACAAGCCGGCGGAGGAAGTCGTGCAGGAAAAGCCATCGAAGGCGGCGAACAAGGCAAAGCCTGCGGCAAGCGGCGCCGGCAAGGCCGCCGGGGCTAAGGCGCCCGCGACGATCACGACCAGGGTAAAACTATCCCATCCCGACAAGCTGCTGTGGCCCGAGGAAAAAATATCCAAACAGGCTTTGCTCGAACACTACGCGCTGGTCTGGCCGCGCATGGAGCAGTTCATCATCAACCGGCCGCTCAGCCTGGTCAGGGCGCCGGATGGCATCGGCGGTCCGCGCTTCTTCCAGAAACATGCTTCGGCCGGCATGAGCGACAAGATTGCCCGCATGAAGGACCCGACCGATGGCGAGGAAATCCTGTTCATCCGCGATTTCGACGGCCTTGCCGCTCTGGTCCAGTACGGCGTGGTCGAGGTCCACATCTGGGGCTGCAAGATCGATGAGCTGGAAAAGCCGGATCAGATCATCTTCGATCTCGATCCCGATGAAGGCGTCGACGTCAAGGCGGTGCGCGAGGCCGCGCTCGACATCAGGGGCAAGCTTGACGATCTGTCGCTGCCGAATTTCGTCAAGCCGTCAGGCGGCAAGGGCTATCACGTGCTCGTGCCGCTGAAGCCGTCGGCGGATTGGGAGGCGGTCAAAACCTTCTCGCATGATTTCGCCAAGGCGCTAGAGCAGGCCGCGCCCGACCGCTACACGGCGACGCTGTCGAAAAAGGCGCGCACTGGAAAAATCTTCGTCGACTATCTGCGCAACGGCAGGGGCTCGACCACGGTCGCGCCCTACTCTTCCCGCGCCAAGAAGGGCGCGACGGTGTCGGTGCCGGTAACGTGGGCGGAGGTTGAAAAGGGGCTGGCGCCGAATTCCTTCCCGATCGGCGACAAGACGACGCTGAAGGAGTTGGAGAAGGCCGATCCGTGGGCGGATTTCTTCGAGCAGGCGAAGGTGCTGAAGCGGGGGTGAGCGTCGCGCGCCTCACCTGCTACGCAAGCGTTCCGTCACACCCCCCTCTGTCCTCAAGGGGGGAGATTAGCAGTTTCGCCGTTCCTGCCTTACAGCGTTGATGGTTGGCGAAAGCGACCAGGCGTACAATCTCCCCCCTTGAGGGGGAGATGGCCGGAAGGCCAGAGGGGGGTGCTGTCCCACCAGCGTCGCCCAATTAGCGCCTGCAAACTAACCCAAAAACACCCGCTCGAACGCCTGCTTCCCCGGCGGTGAAAACACCACCGCGCGGCTGTCCTTCTCCCGCCTTGCCCATTTCTCCGACAGGATCTTGTCCAGAATAGCCGCGCCGAGCGTTCCCGCGAGGTGCGAGCGGCGCACGCTCCAGTCGAGACAGGCTCGGCAGACCGGCCGGCGCGGCTTGGCGCCGACATCGATGCCGATGGCGGAAAAATGCGATGCTGCCGACGGCCCGAGCCTGATCTCCCCCGGCCGGATCTGCCCCGGCCGGATCTCCCCGAGCCTGATCTCATTGTCGTCGCGCAACAGGATGCCGCGCGCGACGAGGCGGTCGAGCATCGCCACCGCATGTTCGCCGGCGAGGTGGTCGTAGCAGACACGGGCGACGCGCATGGCGCCGTCGCGCGGGCCGGGCCGCACCCGCTTGGGGCCGACCGCTTCGGCCACCCCGGTGATCGCCTCGATCATGCCTGCCACCTGCGGCCCTGCGAGGCCGTAATAGCGATGCCGGCCCTGGCTGGCCAAAGTTAAAAGCCCGCCCTCCATCAGTTTCGACAGATGCGAGGACGCCGTCGGCAGCGACACGCCGGCCTCCAGCGCCAGTTCGCTAGCCGTCAAAGCCGTGCCGCCCATCAGCGCGTTCAGCATGTTTGCCCGCGCCGGATCGCCGACCAGGCTGGCGATGCGGGCAATGTCGGGTCCTTCACGCATAGTTAGGTCTCCATCGAAGCATTCTCGTCAGATAAGCATTATTGTCGGGCGGGATCAAGGAGAACGCCGATGCCAACCGCTTCCGCCCCACTCGCCAGCCGCCGGCGGTTTCCATTCGTCACCTGGCTGCAACGGCGGCTGCTCGCCCGCTGGTACGACCGCCATCTGCAGCGGCTCGACCTCGCGGAGGTCGACGACCATCTGCTGCGCGATCTCGGCCTGACCCGTGAGGATGTGCGCCGCGAATGCGCGAAATCCTTCTGGCAGGCCTGACCGCCAGTGCTTTCGCTTAGCAGACCCTGCGGCACAACGTTTCGACGCCGCTCGAACTATCCACGCGAACCCAAGGAGATCACGATGACCATCACCTGCTTCATCCGCTATGAGATCGACCCGTTCGGCAAGCCGGCCTTCGAGCAATATGCCAAGGCCTGGGGCCAGGCGATCCCGCGCTGCGGCGCCGATCTGATCGGCTACTACGCCCCGCATGAGGGCTCGGCCACCACCGCCTACGCCGCCTATAACATCGACAGCCTCGCCGCCTACGAAGCATATCGCGCCCGCCTCGCCGCGGATCCGGCGGGCAAGGCCAATTACGAATTCGCCCGCCGCGAAAAGTTCATCTTGAAAGAGGACCGCATCTTCCTGAAGCTGGTGTCGGGGCCGCATGGACCGCGGCAGCTGTTCCAGACCGCGGTCAAGGAGGAGATATGATCGCTGTCATCTTCGAGGTGCAACCGGCGCAGGGAAAGCGCGATGCCTATCTCGGCATCGCCGCGGAACTCAGGCCGCTGCTCGACGGCATAGACGGTTTCATCTCGATCGAGCGCTTCCAAAGCTTGGTCCACCCGAACCGCGTCCTGTCGCTGTCCTTCTGGCGCGACGAGGAAGCGGTCGAGGCATGGCGCAACACGGAAGAGCACCGGCAGGCGCAAAAGGCCGGCCGTGGCGGAATCTTTGCCGGCTACCGGCTGCGCATTGCGCATGTGCTGCGGGACTATGGGCTGACGGAGCGGGATGAAGCGCCGGCGGACAGCAGGGCGGTGAATGGGTGACTAGGTATCGGCGTCGCGCCAGGCCTCCTCATCCGGCCGCTTCGCGGCCACCTTCTCCCCGCTGGCGAGAAGAGACTGGCGCAGGCGTCGAAAATCTCCTCTCCCCTCGGGGAGAGGTCAGCCGAGCGAAGCGGAGGCTGGGTGAGGGGGCGCTTGGCGCTCACGCATTCCCGATCAGCACCCCGGCCGCAAACACCAGCGCCCCACCCAGCACCACCTGAAACGCCGCGCGCAGGAACGGGGTTTGCATGTAGCGGTTCTGCACGAAGGCGATCGCCCACAATTCGAAGAACACCACGACGGCCGCCACCGCCGTCGCCGTCCAGAAATGCGGGATCATGTAAGGCAGCGCGTGGCCCAGCCCACCCAGCGTCGTCATGATGCCGACGGTCAGTCCGCGCTTGATCGGCGAGCCACGCCCCGACAGCTTGCCGTCGTCCGAAGCGACTTCGGTAAAGCCCATCGAGATGCCGGCGCCGATCGAGGCGGCGAGGCCAACCAGCAGCGTCTGCCAGGTGTCGTGCGTGGCAAACGCCGCGGCAAAGATCGGCGCCAATGTCGAAACCGAGCCGTCCATCAGCCCGGCCAGTCCCGGCTGCACATAGGTCAGGATGAACTGGCGTTGCTCGGCGCTGGCTTCCTCGTCCTTCACCTCGCCAGGCACAAGTTTCTGCTCCAGCCGGTGCGCCGAATTCTCATGGCTTTGCTCGGCCGCGGCCAGGTCGCCGAGCAGTTTCCGCGTCGAGGCATCGCTGGTGCGCTTGGCCGCCTCGACATAGAAGCGATAGGCCTGCTGCTCCATCGCTTCGGCTTGACGCCGCACATGCTCGATGCCGAGCGGCCGCACCAGCCAGTCGGGCTTGCGCTCGTAATAGCCTTTCACGTGCTCGCGGCGCAGCAGCGGAATGCGCTCGCCGAAACGCTTGCGGTAGAGCTCGATCAGGGAATCACGATGGCCGTCCTCCTCCTCCGCCATCGCCTCGAACACTTTCGCCGATTGCGGAAAACTGTCCGCCAGCCCGTCGGCATAGGCGCGGTAGATGCGCCCGTCATCCTCTTCGGATGAAATTGCCAGGGCCAGGATCTCCTGTTCCGACAGCGTTTCGAAAGGACGGCGGCCGAAACCGAAGACACGGGAAAGCATGAGAAATTCACCCCAGTTTAGAACAATTCTAAACTAGGCGCTGCGGTCTCTCCGGTCAATCACCAGTCAAGAAATGTTGAAGCGCCGAATTGCAGCGCGCCCTTCATTATCGGCAAATGTTCGCCTATATCGGTCGCGACACGCAAGCGAAAGGCATGAGCAAGATGACGGCAAAGCCGCACGACCACTTCGATCCGAAACCCGTCCTCGATCTCATCGCCAGCATCGAGGCCGATTTGCAGCGGCTGAAAGGCCTGGTCGAACAGCAGGTCGAGAAATTCGACCCCGCCAATCCGCACAACAAGGCGCCCGACGGCAAGCTGACCGAGGAGGGCGTCGAGTGCTGCTACCGCCTGTTCGACGAAGGCAAGTCGCGCTACTCGGTCGCCCAGCAGATGAAGATCTCGTTTGCCGCCGCCACGCACCGGTTCAACTCCTGGCGCAAGGCAGGCGGGCCGAAGCGGCAGAGGGCATTGCTGGGATAATTGGCGAAAGCCAAGGCGAAACCCGATCTCCCCCCTCGTGGGGGAGATGGCCGGCAGGCCAGAGGGGGGCGTTGTCCCGCCGACCTTTCCCTGCCTAAAGCCCAGCACCGGCACCGTTCAGGATGCGCCGCCAAGCCCAGCCGCAATCACAATATGCTGGCAGACATTATCGACGTCGCGGATGACGTCGTCATTCCAGAACCGCAGGACGGTCCAGCCATCTTGTTCGAGGTGCGATGTCCGCGTTTCATCACCGGCAGCCGCGCCCGCGTCCGCATGCTGGGAGCCATCGACTTCGATGACCAGCTTCTTCTCCGGGCAAGCGAAATCGACGATGTAGGCGGCAATCGGAAATTGTCGCCGGAAGCCAAGCCCCATCAGCCGGTGGGCACGAAGTTCGTTCCAGAGCTTGAGTTCGGCTGGCGTCAGGACTTTGCGCATCGATCTGGCGTTTGCGCGATGTCGAGGCGATAGAGGCGTGTGCGGCATTACGATGCTGGGTGGTTGCCGAGGCTTGCGCTCTATGGCGCCCCCCTCTGTCCTGCCGGACATCTCCCCCACTTGGGGGGAGATTGGCTGTACTTCCTACGGCGTCAGTTCAATTTCCTCCGTCTCGCCGCCATTGCAGGTGTAGCAGCAATCCTCGCATCTTTCCTTGTTGTTGGGGCCGACGCCCCAGTAGGTCCCTTCGTCGCCGTCGACCCAGGCGCCGTAGCAGATGGACTCGCCTTCGTCGCACGAGACCGGGATCTGTTTGGTCTCGCCATCGTCGAGATAAAAATCCTTGTCGTTGCCCGGCCAGACATAGTCGCGGTCCTGGCTGTAGAGCTCGAGGCGCATGGCGTTGGGATGGCTGTTCTTGACGGCGAAGGTGATGTCGGCGGCATGAGCGGCCGGCGCAAACAGCGCGGCAAGCGACAGTGCGACGACGACGCGGCGCAGACAAGTGAAAGACATGGTGTTCCCCCGAGGCAAATCGGCCCCCCGGCCGAGGGGGCCAGCATCGCATGATGGCGGCTGACATTGAAGGGGAGCGGCTGACTGATTTTGGGGTGATTGGTGGAGGGCGGAACGGCTGATCTCCCCCCTCGTGGGGGAGATGCCTGGCAAGGCAGAGGGGGNCGATCCTTCGCGCCCCCCTCTGTCCTGCCGGACATCTCCCCCACGAGGGGGGAGATCAGCAGCTTCGGCGCCCCGCCCCTCACTCCACCAGATCGATCGTCTCGGTCGTCTTCTCCACGCAGATGAAGCAGCATGTATCGCACGGCTGGTCATTATCCGGCCCGACCCCGGCGGAGACCGCATCATTGCCGTTCACCCAGGCGCCATAGCAGATATTCTCGCCCGAGTTGCACGAGATCGGCACCGATTTCTGCGAGCTCGGCTCGATCAGAAACACCTGGTCGCCGCCCGGCCACGACATCTTGCGGTCATGGCTGAACAGTTCCACCGCCACCGCCTGGCTGCGCAGGTTCTTGACGAAGAACGCCATATCGGCGGCATGCGCCGGGGTGGCGAGGAGGAGAGCGGCAAGGGTGAGGCGGAGCATGATGGGCGGTCCCGAATCGGAGATGCGAGGGTCGCACGCCGCGAGGGCCGGGCCTAGAGCCACGGCTAGGCAAGTCCCCCTCACCCGGATTGCCAGCCGAATTGCGAAAGGCAATTCGGGGCAATCCGACCTCTCCCCGAGGGGAGAGGAGCTCGCTCGGCGCTGGTGCTCGCCTCTTCTCCCCAGCCGGGAGAAGGTGGCCGCGAAGCGGCCGGATGAGGGGGCGGCCTCGTGATACCCTACGCCCCCTACTGCCCCACTTCACATGCGGCGCCAGCCGCCAGATCGCGTCAATCACCTCGGCGTCTTCAGCAACGTCCAAATCCAGCCGGCAAAAGTCAGAACCAGGAACGGATAGCCGGCGGCGGGGCAGCGGCGCCGAGGTGGGCAGCAACGGCGCCCCACAGCACCATGGCACGGTCACGACAAACAGGATGGCGCGCCGGTGAGCCGCATCCACAGCGCAAAGGTTGTTCGACGCGCCTATCAAGACGAGCGTCGCTGCTCACAGCGAGATGCCGCCGACATAGCAAGGCACGCTGGCCTCCAGCCCCGCCGCATTGCCGGCCATGAGCAAGCTCTCGCCGGCAAGAAAGGGGAGGAATCCGGCCGCGACGCAGTCATTGCCCAGCCCTTGGTATTCATGGTCAGCAGCGCGGCCACCACTACGAGCGGCCACGCCGTCGATCTCCATAGTGTTTCACGCAGTGGGGCGCTGGCGACGAAGGTGCCGGCGAGGCCGAAGGCGCCACCGATGGCGAGACCGATTGCGGCGACGGTGTCGAGAGTGGTGCGCATGTGATGTTTCCCCCGAGCTGGCGAGAAAGATACTCTGGGATGGGGTGTTTTAAAATGTGGCTTCTCCAACGAGGAGCGCAGGATAGCGTCAAAGCGGAGAGCGTCGGACAATCATCGGGCCTGTAGAACTACCAAGCCCTGTCTCAAGAAGCGTCAGATCGCCGACACGCCGAATGCGTCGCCGAAAGCGCGGGCGATCTGGAAGGTCATGCTTGATGCGGACGTAGGGCGAAGTGAGCCCAAACGGAGGGTGGTGTCGGAGCGTGCAGTTGGCTACCGCGCTCTCAGCCGACGACCTTTGTCGTCAGGCGTCGTAGTGATCTAGGACAGCAGGAAAGTCCGATGCATGAGAGTAGTATCTCGGGCTTTCAAAATCATCCAAGCCATATTGCTTGTACTTCTTTCTCGCGGCCCTCCAAGCCATCACAAAGCTAGGCAGTCCGAGTTCCAACTCCAACTTCGATGGGCCATCGTACCAATCGCCCGAGATCAACGCCCCTTGACTCGGGACTTTCTTCGAAAGCGGACTTTTACCGGACTTCTTCAGTAAGGCGTCAACCAACCGATATCTCTCAGCGAGAGCCCTTCTCATAACATTAACAAGCCAACCATCAAGTTCTTGGAACCGCTCGATTGAATCCATAAGCGGACAAAAGCCAATGAACCCCCGCATCTTTCCCAATTTGCTATTGCCACTAAGGAATCCGGCAAGCTCACTTTGGGTAATCCCCCATAAATGAATTTGCGTATTTCATTGACACACGTCACCAAATCCCAGTCGAAATGTTTCCCTATGACGCGCGATACATCCATCGTCCCGAGAGATTTCAAACTGTACAACAGATGTATATACAAAATCTTGCTTATCCGCCTTTTCGTTCTTTTAAATCCTCTCGTGGAGATTTCCACCTTATTGTTTGAAAACTTGTGCCCGATGCAATCGAAATCGCTGAGGATCATAATGTCATCGCCATCACCGTCGTTCACAAAAAACGATCTGCGCTCCGAACGTATATCTGACGACATCAGCGAGATCCCTGGAGACTTTTGGTGATTAATTGTGATGCCGGAATATCTACAGTGTTCCTCAAAGGCCTTTAAAATTTTGAGTGCGTCATCGTGGTTGTTAGTAACCGCAACGATGTCGTCAGCAAATCTCACAAATTGGCCGTTGGTCGCCTCAAGGCGCCGATCCAACTCGTGGCCTGCTAGATTCGCGAGAAAAAGAGACAGTGAGGAGCCTTGGGGGACACCTATCTGCCGAATCTCCGGCGGACCAGCCGCGTAGTGTTTCGCATCATGGATAGGATGTTGCAAAAATGCTCTAAGTACGTATTTTTCGGTGTCTGAAATGTTAAAATTCAAAACGCTGAACAGGTGTTCAATATATTTATGATCTATACTATCGAAATATTTTGCAAAGTCGAATTGAATAATGTATTTGGTTGACCCGGTCAAATATGAGTTCAGCTGAATAACGGCATCGAAAAGACCTCGGTCTTTCATATACGCATAGCTAAACGGGGAAAATAGATTTCTGTTTTTATCCCGAAGTTTCCTGTAGAAGAGGTTCGCGATGGCTGCGTCTGGGATGGCGAAAACCATTATCTCGCGGAAGCCACCAGAATCCTTAGCGATCTTGTATCTGACGGCTGGTTGCGGCTGATATGTCCGCTCTCGAATCTTCAGCCAGATAACACGAGCCAGAAATTTTGAATGAGCTAAGCAATATTTAGGATTGAAATGCGGAGCCACGCCCCAGATTCGCGGCTCGCGGTATACCCCTGTTTGTCCAGGAGTGCCAGTTCTTAGCTTATGTTTTCGCTGATACTTCCTATCCGCAAAGCGGCTTCGCTCTTCTTTCTTTAGCAATTTCTTGGATTGAAATTCGATTGCACGTCTTATTGCATCTTCCATCTTTTAAACCCTTGCGGGGTTGGGCCGCGCTAAGTCAGGGTCTCCCTAGGGAGACGGCGTTTGCGAGGGGCGACGATGCTTGCGACATCAACTGCATGGTGAAGCTTCGCGGCTCAACTAGCACGACACGTGCTTGACTCGCTTATTACAGTATTTACAGCGAATGGGAAGAGAGTTGGTGGCCGTTTGCTGCATGCTCTAACTAGAGCGCAACCCAAATTGCTTGCGCAGCGCGCTCTGTTCGTCCCATCGGCTGATATTCGCACGTTTCGATGGGATCGAGAAAATTACTGCAATTTCGAAAGAAGAATCGTCGCAGCGCCGGAAGCCATACCGCGCCGCTGCCCGGAAAGTATCTCACCGCGCAGCTTCAGTGTCGCGCTGGCGGGGGGCCCGCTGCCTCCGGCAGCTCCCCCGCTTTCGAAGCCTGTCATCGATTCACTGGATCGATGACTTGGCGGGCTTTGCGCGCCAACCGGCTTCTCAATCCCCCATCTTCAAGGCCTGGATAAACGCCTCCTGCGGAATATCCACCTTGCCGAACTGCCGCATCCGCTTCTTGCCCTCTTTCTGCTTGTCCAGCAGCTTGCGCTTGCGGCTCACGTCGCCGCCGTAGCACTTCGCGGTCACGTCCTTGCGCAGCGCCGAGATGGTTTCGCGGGCGATGACCTTGCCGCCGATGGCGGCCTGGATCGGGATCTTGAAGAGGTGGTTCGGGATCAGCTCCTTCAGCTTCTCGCACATCTGGCGGCCGCGCTTTTCCGCCGCGGTGCGGTGGACCAGCATGGACAGCGCGTCGACCGGCTCCTCATTGACCAGGATCGACATTTTCACCAGGTCGCCTTCCTTGTAGTCGGTCAGATGATAGTCGAAGGAGGCGTAGCCCTTGGAGATCGACTTCAGCCGGTCATAGAAGTCGAAGACGACCTCGTTGAGCGGCAGGTCGTAGATCAGCATGGCGCGCTTGCCGACATAGGACAGGTCGGCCTGGATGCCGCGCCGGTCCTGGCAGAGTTTTAGAATGCCGCCGAGATAGTCGTCGGGGGTCAGGATAGTGGCGCGGATCCACGGCTCCTCGATGGCCGAAATCTTCACGACGTCGGGCATGTCGGCGGGGTTGTGCAATTCCTTAACCGAGCCGTCATTGAGCAGCAGCCGGTAGACGACGCTCGGCGCGGTGGCAATCAGGTCGAGGTTGAACTCGCGCTCCAGCCGCTCCTGGATGATTTCGAGATGCAGCAGGCCAAGGAAGCCGCAGCGGTAGCCGAAACCGAGCGCGGCACTGGTTTCCATTTCATAGGAGAAGCTGGCGTCGTTGAGGCGCAATTTGCCGACGGCGGCGCGCAGATCCTCGAAATCGGCGGCGTCGACCGGGAACAGGCCGCAGAACACCACCGGCTGCGCCGGCTTGAAGCCGGGCAGCGCATGCGCCGTCTGGCGCTTGTCCTCGGTGATGGTGTCGCCGACGCGGGTGTCGGCCACTTCCTTGATCGAGCCGGTGAAGAAGCCGAACTCGCCGGGGCCAAGCTCGTCGACATTGATGCGGGCCGGCGTGAACACGCCGGTGCGCTCCACCAGATGCTTGGCGCCAGTGCCCATCATGCGGATGGTCGCGCCCTTTTTCAGCACCCCATCGATGATGCGCACCAGCACGATGACGCCGAGATAGGCGTCGTACCAGCTGTCGACCAGCATGGCTTTGAGCGGTGCTGAGGCATCGCCCTCGCGCGGCGGCGGCAATTGGTGGACGATGGCTTCTAGCACATCGGGAATGCCAAGGCCGGTCTTGGCCGAGATCAGCACGGCGTTGGAGGCGTCGATGCCGATGACCTCCTCGACCTGCTCGCGGATGCGCTCGGGCTCGGCGGCCGGCAGGTCGACCTTGTTCAGCACCACGACGATCTCGTGGTTGTTGTCGATGGCCTGGTAGACATTGGCCAGCGTCTGCGCCTCGACGCCTTGCGAGGCGTCGACGACCAGCAGCGAACCTTCGCAGGCGGCGAGCGACCGCGACACTTCATAGGCGAAGTCGACATGGCCGGGCGTGTCGATGAGGTTGAGGATATAGTCCTCGCCATTGTTGGCGCGGTATTTCAGCCGCACGGTCTGCGCCTTGATGGTGATGCCGCGCTCGCGCTCGATGTCCATCGAGTCCAGCACCTGCTCCTTCATGTCTCGCAGCTCCAGCCCACCGGTCGACTGGATCAGCCGGTCGGCAAGCGTGGATTTGCCATGGTCGATATGGGCGACGATGGAGAAATTGCGGATGTGGTCGAGAGGCGTGCTCATGATGGGGCGGCTTTAGCAGGGGCGGGTTGCAGGGGCAAGCGGGGTGGCGGTGCCCTTGCCTTCTCCCCTTGTGGGAGAAGGTGGATCGGCGCGCAGCGCCGAGACGGATGAGGGGTGTTCCAGCTTGACGCCGGCGTTCTTTCACCGCCATGGCTGCAAACTGACATCCCTTACATAAGCGATTATCGTGGTGCAGACGCTGTCCATGTCTTTCAGGACATCGTCGTTCCAAAAGCGCAACACACGAAAGCCTCTCGCCTCCAGTTCCGTTCTACGGGCCTGGTCTGACTCTGAGTCCGCATGCTGACTCCCATCGATCTCGATGATGAGGAGTGATTCAAGACAAGCGAAATCGGCGACGTATTTTCCAACAGGAACTTGGCACCGAAATTTGATCCGATCGAGCCTGCGGTCACGTAGTTCGTGCCACAGTTTGTCTTCCGCCTCCGTCATTTCACGTCGGAGCGAACGGGCAAAGTTTCGTTTGGCAGGAGCGACGGGCTGATGTGGCATGACGTTAGATTAACCAACGTCTCACTCCGCTGGAACACCCCTCATCCGTCTCGGCGCTTCGCGCCGATCCACCTTCTCCCACAAGAGGAGAAGGCAACGACGCGTCCGCCCCCAATCACGAAGCGGTGAACCATGTAACGAAGCCTCTGGCAGCGGCGAAGTGTGGGAAGAACCCGCCGCAACGGAGACCCCCAATGACTGGATCCAACCCAAAACGCGCCGGCATGCTGGCTGCCGTAGGCGCCGCGCTGATGATGCTTGGCGGCACCGCCTTCGCCCAGCCGCTCACCGTGGTCGAATTGTTCACCAGCCAGGGCTGTTCGTCTTGCCCGCCGGCCAATGCCAACCTGATCAAGGTCAAGGACGAGCCGGGTGTTCTGGCGCTGTCGTTCAACGTCACCTACTGGGACTATCTCGGCTGGAAGGACATTTTCGGCCGCGAGGAATTCACCCAGCGCCAGGTGCGCTATGAGCCGTCGCTCGGCCGTTCCGGCCCGTTCACGCCGCAGGTGGTGGTCAATGGCGGTGCCGATGCGGTGGGCGCGGCATCAGGCGAGATCGAGCAGCTGATTTCCGCGAGCGGTCACACGAACGGGCCGACGCTGTCGCTCGACGGCGGCAAGATCAGCATCGGCGTCGGTTCCGCGCCGGCCGGCCGCGCTGATGTCTGGCTGGTCCGCTACAACAAGGGCGTCGTCGAAGTGCCGGTGGCGCGCGGCGAGAATACCGGGCGCACGCTGCCGCATGCCAATGTCGTGCACTCGCTGGAGAAACTCGGCAGCTGGAGCGGCGACGCCACCACACTGCCGCTGCCGGCGGCAAGCGGCGGGCTGAGCACCGCGGTGCTGGTGCAGTCGCCGGGTGGTGGGCCGATCCTGGCTGCAGCCGCCGACTGATTCTTTTTCTACGCAACGCCGCTAGCGCGGCATAACCGGGCTCGCATCCGCGCGCCCTCTTCAAGGAGGAAATACCATCATGACCAAGACCCTGACCGCGCTCGCTTTTGCGCTTTCGATGACCGCCTTCGCCTCCGGCGCCCGCGGGGACGAAGCGACCAGCGCCATGAAGCCGGCGATGGCAACCGATGCGATGAAGCCCGCGACCGATGCCATGGCGCCGGCGACCGATGCCATGAAGCCAGCCGATCCGATGGCGACGAATGCAATGAAACCCGCCACCGACGCCATGAAGCCGGCCGATGCCATGAAACCCGCAACGGATGCGATGAAGCCGGCGGACGCCATGGCGCCCGCGCAATAAGGCTGGGTTCCATGGCCCGGCCGCACAGTGGCCGGGCCGGCGCACGGCAATTTGAGAAACCAGGCGGGACGTTCTGTCGTATAGTCTTCGCCACCATCAAGGAGATCAGACATGACCGGGATTGCAAGGACGAGAACGCCGATCTTCAAGAGCGCGCTTGCCGCGCTCATCGTCGCCGCCGCGGCGGCTGCCTTCTGGCAGAGCCCGGCGCGCTCGGCCGAGGACGCGGTGGTGATCCCGCCGCCGGCAGTGGACGAGAAGGCCGCCAGCGGCAGCGAGAAGGCTATCTTCGCCGGCGGCTGCTTCTGGGGCGTGCAGGGCGTGTTCCAGCACGTCAAGGGCGTGACCAAGGCCGTCTCCGGCTACACCGGCGGCGCCAAGGATGACGCCGTCTACGAAACGGTCGGCAGCGGCCGCACCGGCCACGCCGAATCGGTCGAGATCACCTACGATCCGTCCAAGGTGACCTACGGCCAGCTGCTGCAGGTCTATTTCTCGGTCGCCCACAACCCGACGCAGCTGAACTATCAAGGGCCGGACTCGGGCACCCAGTACCGCTCGACCATCTTTGCCGAGAATGGCGAGCAGCAGAAGATCGCCCAGAGCTACATCGCCCAGCTCGACCAGGCCAAGGTGTTTTCAAAACCCATCGTCACCACGCTGGAGACGGGCAAAACCTTCTATCCGGCCGAGGAATATCACCAGGACTTTCTGACGCTGAACCCGACCTACCCCTACATCGTCTACAACGACCTGCCCAAGGTGGCGAATTTGAAGGCGCTGTTCCCGGGGTTGTATAGCGAGAAGCCGGTGCTCGTGCTGGCGGGGAAGAGCTGAGCACCTAATCTCCCCCCTCGAGGGGGAGATGTCGCCGGAGGCGACAGAGGGGGTCGGTCCGACCGGACGCGACCTCCTGCGGCAGAAGAAGGTTAGCGCTCCACGCGCGGCGACCCCCTCTGGCCTGCCGGCCATCTCCCCCTCAAGGGGGGAGATCAGCTCCCCTTCAATCATACGTCAGATCCGTCGCCTTGCCCCCAAACACCCGATACGCATAGAACGAATAGAAGATGATCACCGGCAGCACGACCACCGTGCCGGCGAGGATGATGGCCAGGCTTTCCGTCGCCGACGCCGCCTGCCAGATGGTCAGCCTCTCGGGCACCACGAAGGGGTAGAACGACCAGGCAAGCCCGGCAAAGCCGAGCGCGAAGATGGCGGCGAGCGTCAGGAACGGCCGCAGCGCATGGCGGTCGTCGGGCTTGGGCAGGTGGAAGGTCTGCCGCCACAGCCACAGGAACAGCAGCGCCGACAGGATCGGCAGCGGCGACAGAAAGAGCATTTCGGGCCAGACGAACCATTTGGCGAAGATGCGCGGGCTGGCGAATGGGGTCGCCAGCGACACCGCCGCCATGCCGAGCGCGGTCAGCACCAGGGCTGTCCGCAGCCAGGCCACCGCCTTCCTCTGCAATTCGCCCTCGGTCTTGTAGATGACCCAGGCAGCGCCCATCGCTGCATAGGCCGCCGACAGGCAGAGCGCCACCAGCGCCCCGAAAGCGATGCCGCCAAAGCCGACATCGAGGCCAAGCACATAGACGCCGAGCATATAGCCTTGCGCCAGCGAGGCGATGACGGAACCGAGGAAGAAAATGCGGTTCCAGCGATGCTTCTTGCCGGCGGGCACCTTGGCGCGGAAATCGAAGGCGACGCCGCGCAGGATGAGGCCGACCAAAAGCACGAAGACCGGAATGTAGAGCGCGGTGAGGATGACGCCATGCGCCAGCGGGAAGGCGACCAGGAGCAGGCCGACGGCCAGCACCAGCCAGGTCTCGTTGGCATCCCAGAACGGGCCTATTGCCGCGATCATGGTGTCCTGCTCGGCATCTTCGGCGACCGAGAACAGGATGCCGATGCCGAGATCGAAACCGTCGAGAATGACGTAGATCAGGATGGCGAGGCCCATCAGGCCGGCGAAGATCAGGGGCAGCGCGGTTGGCCAGTCGAAGCTCATCGGTCTGTCATCCCTCTCATCAACGGTTCTGCCCTTCGCTATGGCTCCGGGCGTTCGTCATTCGGAAAGCCAAATCGTTGGCTTTTCGTCCGCTACGCGGACCATTCCTCACTCCGCTGCGGCCGGTTGCGACATCGCCGTCTTCATGACGCCCGGCAGCGGCGAGGTATCGCCGTCCTTGGCGGCCTTCAGCGCCAGGTGCACCAGCACGCCAAGATAGGCGATCAGCAGCAGCACATAGAGGATGAGATAGATGGCGAGCGTCAGCGCGACATGGCTGCCGGCGACCGGGCCGATAGCGTCGGCGGTTTTCAGCACGCCGGTGACCAGCCAGGGCTGGCGGCCGATTTCGGTGGTGTACCAGCCGGCCAGCGTCGCCAGCCAGCCCGACAGCGCCATCGGCACCATCAGCATGGCCAGCGGCCTCGGCAGGCTGTGGCGGCGCTTGAGGAAGAAGGTCGCCGACCACGAGACGATGAGCATCAAAATGCCGGTGCCGACCATGATGCGGAAGCCCCAGAACACTGGGAACACCGGCGGGTGCAGGCCGGGGTAGTCGTTGAGCCCCGGAACGATACCGCTGGTGGCGTGGCGCAGCACCAGGCTGGCGCCGTCGGGAATGGCGATCTCGAATTTGTTTTCCTTCGCCGCCTCGTCGGGCAGCGCAAACAGCACCAGCGGCACGTTGGGGCCGGTGTTCCAGTTCGCCTCCATGGCGGCGATCTTCTGCGGCTGGTGCTCCAGCGTATTCAGCCCGTGCTGGTCGCCGGCAAAGATCTGGATCGGGATCAGGATGGCGGCGGTGAAGACGCCGGTGCGCAGCGCCTTCCACATCGATTCCGACCGGTCGCCGGTGAGGTAGCGCAGCGCCGACAGGCCGGCGATCAGGAACGACACCGTCAGGCCGGAGGCAAGCAGCATATGCGTCAGACGGTAGGGCATGGACGGGTTGAAGACGATCGCCCACCAGTCGACGGGATGCGCCTTGCCGTCGATCATCTCGAAGCCGGCCGGCGTCTGCATCCAGGAGTTCAGCGCAATGATCCAGAAGGCCGACAGCGTGGTGCCGCCGGCGACCAACACCGTCGCCAGCGTGTGGACGCGGTTGGAGACGCGGCGGAAGCCGAACAGCATGATGCCGAGGAAGGCCGCTTCGAGGAAGAAGGCGGTGAGGATCTCGTAGGCAAGCAGCGGCCCGGCGATGTTGCCTACATGCTCCATATAGCCCGGCCAGTTGGTGCCGAACTGGAAGCTCATGGTGACGCCCGAGACCACGCCCATGGCGAAGGACAGCGCGAACACCTTTACCCAGGTGAAATAGGCGCGCATCCAGGCGGAATCGCCGGTGGCGTTGTAGCGGAGCTTGAAGAACAGCAGCACCCAGCCAAGCGCAATCGTGATGGTCGGAAACAGGATGTGGAACGAGATATTCGCCCCGAACTGCATTCGCGACAGGATGAGCGGGTCCATGCGGGCTCCGGCTGCTGTTTGTTGGCGCAGAATAGGCGGCGGATGCGGTTCGGTCAAAGCGGCTTGGCGTCACGCGGGGCGCGTTGTCGCAGCAGATCGTATCAAACCGTCAGCGCCCGACACCCCCATGACGAAACGGCAAAAGGGGAACGTTTGTCCACAATTGTCAGCAGCGGCATTGACTTCCGAGCCTGCACACCGACATTCAGCGCAATAATAATCCCCGCCTCTTTCAAACAGTCGTTTTCGGCCTCATGTCTTCCACGAATTTGCCTTCCATCATTTCGATTGCCGGGGTCACCAAGACCTACGCCACCGGCTTCAAGGCGCTGAAGGAAATCAACCTCGACATCGAACGCGGCGAGATTTTCGCGCTGCTGGGGCCGAACGGCGCCGGCAAGACGACGCTGATCTCGATCGTCTGCGGCATCGTCAACCGTTCGTCGGGAACGGTGACCGTCGACGGCCACGACATCAACCGAGACTACCGCGCCGCGCGCAGCCTGATCGGGCTGGTGCCGCAGGAGCTGACCATCGACGCGTTCGAGAGCGTCTGGGCAACCGTCACCTACAGCCGCGGCCTGTTTGGCAAGCCGCCCAATCCGGGCTTCGTCGAAAAGGTGCTGCGCGACTTGTCGTTGTGGGACAAGAAGGACGCCAAGGCGATCACGCTGTCGGGCGGCATGAAGCGGCGGCTGATGATTGCAAAGGCGCTGTCACATGAGCCGCGCATCCTGTTCCTCGACGAACCCACGGCCGGCGTCGACGTCGAACTGCGCCAGGACATGTGGGCGATGGTGCGGCGGCTGCGCGACGACGGCGTCACCATCATCCTCACCACGCACTATATCGAAGAGGCCGAGGCGATGGCCGACCGTGTCGGCGTCATCAACCGCGGCGAGATCATCCTGGTCGAGGGAAAGGCCGAACTGATGCGCAAGCTCGGCCGCAAGCGCCTGATCGTGGAATTGCGCAACCCGCTCGCCGCCATTCCCGATGCATTTTCGCACTATGCGTTGGAGCTGTCGGGCGATGGCACACAGCTGACCTACACCTATGACAACCAGAGCGAACGCCCCGGCGTCGCATCGCTGCTGCGCGAACTCGAGACGGCCGGCATCCAGTTCCGCGACATGGACACGCAAAACAGCTCGCTCGAGGAGATCTTCGTCAATCTGTTGAGGCAAGAGCCATGAATTGGCGAGCAGTATGGGCGATCTACCGGGTCGAGATGGCGCGTGCGTTCCGCACCGTGCTGCAGAGCATCGTCTCGCCGGTGATCTCGACATCGCTTTATTTCGTCGTCTTCGGCTCGGCCATCGGCTCGCGCATCACCGAGATCGACGGCATCAGCTACGGCGCCTTCATCGTGCCGGGGCTGATCATGCTGTCGCTGTTGACGCAGTCGATCTCCAACGCTTCCTTTGCCATCTATTTCCCGAAATTCGTCGGCTCCATCTACGAGCTCTTGTCGGCGCCGGTGTCGTATCTGGAGATCGTCATCGCCTATGTCGGCGGCGCCGCGACCAAGTCGATCATCCTCGGCTTGATCATCCTGGCGACGGCCTCGCTGTTCGTGCCGCTCACCATCCAGCATCCGTTCTGGATGCTGGCCTTCCTTGTCTTGACGGCGGTGACCTTCAGCCTGTTCGGCTTCATCATCGGCATCTGGGCGAAAAGCTTCGAGCAATTGCAGCTGGTGCCGCTATTGATCATCACGCCGCTGACCTTCCTCGGCGGCAGCTTCTATTCGATCAACATGCTGCCCGAGACCTGGCGCACGGTGACGCTGTTCAACCCGGTCGTCTACCTGATCAGCGGTTTCCGCTGGAGCTTTTACGGCAAGTCCGATGTCTCGGTCGCCGTCAGCCTGGGCATGACGATGGTGTTCCTCGCCATCTGCATCGCCATCGTCGCCTGGATCTTCCGCACCGGCTACCGGCTGCGCAACTGACCCTGCCGCTCTTAAGCGCGTCGCGTTTCAACGGACTCAGGCGACGCGCATTAGGTCTTTGTTCTTATGCATGTCGTTTGCTCAAAACCGGGACCACTTTTGAGCGACATGCAAATAGGGGATCGCCCGTGCGCCGGTCAAATCAACAGTTTTGCTGAGGGCAAATTGGCCACGTTGGCCGCCACGGTTCTTGCTAGATCGCCTTGATGAGGCGCAGCAACCCCAGCATCTCGATCAGCCTGCCTTGGCGGAAGGCGATGTAGGTCGGTTCCTCGATGCCGTGGAAGCGGCGCTTGAACGCCGCCTGGCCCTTGAGGTTGAACTTGCTGCGGTTGACCCAGGGCGACTCATAGGCCCGCTCGAAGGCGTTGCGCCAGAAGCTCGATTCGGCAAAGCTGTTGGCTCCGACATCGAGCATCGGCGACAGGCCGAGCGTGACGACCGAAATGCCCTCATTGCGAAACCGGTCGACGGCGAATTTGGTCAGCCCGATTTCGGCATGCGGCGAGGCATCGATGTGCTTGCGCTTGAACGAGGTGGTGTAGCCGATCACCTTGCCATCCCGGAACATCGGATCGAAATCGAGCAGAGCGACGAGCTCGCCTTCCGGGCTGTAGAGCACGAAACGGCGCATATCGATGCCGAGATGATCGGCAAAGGGGCGGTTGAGGAACGCCATCTCCCAGCGCTTGACGATGCGGTCGGCCCGCCAGTTCTGTGACAGGCGCTGGACCTCGTCGAGATAGACCGCTCCTTCGCCAAAGGAAAACCCCTTCTTCAACAGCCAGCGTTCGGAATACCGCACGGTTTCGTTGCGCTTGCCGGAAAAATCGTGAGCCGGCAGTTCCAGCCGCGTGTCGACGCCCAGACGGTTGACCTGGTAGCCGAGCCCGGCCAGAACGCGCGCCGTCGGTTCGCCGATCTGCACGAACCACGGGCTGTCGGCGGCTTCGACAAAGCGCCTGATATAGTCGGGCCGATCGGCCGGATGGGCCACCGGGTCACCGAGCGCGAAATGGTGCTTCATCTTGGTGCCGAAGGCGATGTAGCCGTCGGCGTCGCCGAAATAGGACAGTTTTTGCTGCACGGCGGTCGAATAGGCCAGCGAGAAGTCGCCGTGCCGGCGGACAAGCGCCAGCCGCTCGACATGCGAAAAATCCTGGCGCGGCACCTTGGCTGCGGCGCCCTCCAGCAGTCTGTCAAGAAAGATACGCAAGGAGGGCATGGTCGAGCTTCCGCGTGCCGATGATAAACAGGCTTGCCCCCAAGGCCTCGAATCAGTCGCATTGACGCGACCTCATTATCGATCATATCGCCCCTGTGCCATATGGGACGTGCCATATAGGACGGGTCCCCATGGCGCACCTGAAAGGGAATCTCGACCGAATGGCGGCTACGACAAGCGAAACGATGCCTATCGTCCTGGGGCCGAAAGGACTCGACGACACGGTTATCGTCATCGGCGCCGGAGCGGCGGGGCTGGCGGCCGCCGACGCGCTTGGCCGGCGCGGCGTGCGGGTCGTCGTGCTTGAAAAGGAGCCGCGGATCGCCGAACCGTGGCGACGGCGGCACGAGAAGCTGACCCTCAACACGCATCGCGCGCTATCGGCCCTGCCCGGCCTTGCCTATCCGCCACGCACCGCCGCCTTTCCGAACAAGGATGCCATCGTCGGTTATCTCGAGGATTTTGCCCGCGCGCGCGGCATAAGGGTCGAATTCGGCACCGCCGTCGAGCGGATCGAACGCAGAGGCAATGGCTGGCTCGTCCATACGGGCCGGGAAACGCTGAGCGCCCGCAATGTCATCGTCGCCACCGGCCGCGACCGCTTGCCATGGACGCCGGACTGGCAAGGCAAGGCGACTTTCACCGGCAAACTTGTCCACGCCGCCGATTTCGGCACAGCACAGGACTATGTGGGCAAAAGCGTGCTGGTGGTCGGAGCCGGAAATTCCGGCTTCGACGTGCTCAACCACCTCGCCCGCGCCGACACCAAGGCCATCTGCTTGTCAGCCAGGCAGGGTCCGTCGCTGATGCCGAAACGGATCGGCAAGGTCGCCGTGGCGCGCTTCGGCGGTTTCATGGCGATGCTGCCGACGTGGATTGCCGATGCCGCGATTGCCGCGACGCAGCGGCTGGTGTTCGGCGACCTCGCCCGCTTCGGCCTGCCGCCGGCGCCGAAAGGCGGCGCCAGCCGGCTCGGCGTCGAGCAGATCGCTATCGCCGTCGACGACGGCGCCGTCGCAGCGCTGAAGGCCGGACGGATTTCGGTGGTGGCGCCGGTGGCGGCTTTCGAAGGCGCCGGCGTGCGGCTGAACGACGGCACGGTGCTCGAGCCGGATGTGGTGATCGCGGCAACCGGCTATCGCACCGGCCTGGAGGCCATGCTGGGCGATCTCGGCGTGCTCGACGCCAAGGGCGTGCCGAAGGCCAATGGCGGCACCCCGAGCGGCCAGCCCGGCCTGTGGTTCATCGGCATGCGGCCAAGCCTGACCAGCTATTTTCACAGCGCCGGCCTGCAGGCCGAAGCGATTGCCCGTCAGATCGCCAAGGGGTTGTAGACGAGCGCTTCTGGACGGAGAACCACCGCGCACTTCGGGCTGCTGCTATGGCGCGGACTAGTGGTTCAACGCATCTGCAAGACGGATCGAATATCCTGGCGATTGGCTGAAACGCCGATCCCGTCGTCATCCACGGGCGAAGCAAGGAGCGTAGCGACGGCGCAGACCCGAGGATCCATGCCGTGACTTCTGAGCTACGCTGCGTTGCAGGTTCTGCTCCGCTGCTTCCACGGCCAAGGCATGATCCCTGGGTCTCCGCGACGGAGCTTCGCTCCTGCTTCGCCCAAGGACGACGAAGTTGAGATGCTTGCGGCCAACCTCCAAAGCAGGCGCTTGAACTCGTTCATTGCATCATTATATAACATGTTATACTTATCCAGGAGACGGACCACCCATGGAAGACATCATTCGATCCCTTGGCTACCTCACCCTCGGCAGCAGGCTGAAGCGCATCGGCGAGCAGTTGCAGGCCGATACGCAGCGCATGCTCGATGGGCTGGAGGTGCCGGTGCAGTCCAGCCAGTATCCTCTGCTGGCCGCGCTCGACCGGCTTGGGCCGCTGCCTGTCGGCGAGCTGGCGCAGTCACTGGGGATCACCCAGCCGGGGGTGACGCGCAGCGTGGCGCTGCTGGCCGAGTTGGGGCTGGTCGAGGCCGCGCCATCGAACGACGACCAGCGCCGCAGGATGATCTCGCTGACCGCGAACGGCCAGCGCCTGGTCGATAAGGCGAAGCGGGACGTTTGGCCGCGCATCGAGAACGCCGTTGCCGACTTGTGCAAAGACCTTGCAGGGCCGCTTCTCGAACAACTCTCGGCAATAGAGGACGGCCTGGCGGCGGCCCCGCTCGACCGTCGTGTGAAACAGGATGTCGCGCCATGAGCCATGTCCTCGATCGTCCGGTCTGGAGCGCGCTCGACACGCGGCATCGGATCTTTGCGTATGGCGACAGGCTCGCCAGGCGCTATCCCTCCTCGATCGTCCCCTTCGCGGCTTCCGGGGCAGACGACGCTGAGAGCCTGCAGGCGCTCGCAAGCCTCATTCCTGCAGGTGAGAGCGTGTTCATGCTCCAGGCGGACCCCATTGCCTTGCCGCCGGAACTGACCGCGACCGTGACCGCCTTCGGCGTTCAGATGGTTGCCGAGGCGCCATTGCCTTCCGTGTCGGACGAGCGTGTACAGCAGCTGACGCAGGACGACGCGGCCGAGATGCTTGCTTTGGCGTCACTGACCAAGCCCGGCCCGTTCACGCTCAAGGCGCTGAGCCTCGGCGAGTTCTGGGGCGTGAAGATCGACGGCCGGCTGGCGGCGATGGCCGGCGAGCGCATGAAGCAGCCCGGCTACAGCGAACTCAGCGGCGTCTGCTCGCATCCCGAATTTCGCGGCAGCGGCCTCGGCCGGCTGCTGTCGGTGTTCGTGGCCAACCGAATTTTTGCGCGCGGCGAAGTTCCCTACCTGCATGCCTATGCCAGCAATGCCGGCGCGGTTGGGTTGTACGAATCCATCGGCTTCAGGCTGCGGGCAGAGATGAATGTGGCCGTCGTGCAGCGCGCCGGCTAGAGCGTTTCACCGTTTCACGGAAACGGCGAACCGCTCCTAGGCCTTTATTTTTACGCAATTCCGGACGGAAAACCGCTTCACACTTTTCCTGGAATTGCTCCAGGCCGCCTTGCGGGCCTCAGGCTGATTTCGGCTCCAACCTGCGGAAACCCACGGTTTCCATAAGCATATCTTCCTCGATCATGCCGGCATTGTGGAGCGCAAGCAGGTTCAGCGCGATCTCCCGCGCCTCCGCCGAATCGGGATGCACGTCGCGCCTGCGGCAGGCTTCGTCGAACACGCGTTGCAGCCTGGCGATGTCGTCGGGTTTCAGCAGGCCACGGTCATAGACGGACTTTGGCATGGCACTCTCCTCCAGAAGACGTAGGGCGCCATGTTTAAATGTCCATTCTTATCCGGGGCTTGGGTGGGCAGCTGCCTGGGTTTGCGTTAATCCGGCCCGAGCGTTGCAATCAGACCGCGATCGTGCTGCCATTCATTCAGCCACCTCTCGTCATCGTCGGGCCTGTCTCGCCGCAGTCTGCTTGACGTGTCGGCGCGCTTGCGAAACAAGGGCTGCCACAAACGACAGCGAGGCACAAAAGTGAGTTTCTGGGGACTGGCGCAGCTCGTCGTTTCGACGGTGATTTTCCTGCTGGCGGCAATCGCGGCCAAGCAATGGGGGCTGGCGCCAAGCCTTGGCAAGATCGTGCTGACACTGGCGCTGTATACGGCGGGCAATCTGATGATGCTGCGGCTGGTTCGTGAGTTCGGCATGTCGGTGTCGTTCAGCCTGTCGGCGGTGATCCAGCTGGTGGCGGTCAATGTGGTGGCGCTGGTGTTCTTCGGCGAACGCGTCAATGCCTTGCAAGCGACCGGCATCGTGCTGGCCATCGCGGCGGTGGTGCTGATCTCGCTCGGGCCTTACCTGCAGGGGCGACTGTAATCCGATGAAGACCCCGCGTGCGTTCACCAACTGGCTTGAATTTCCGGTGCTGCTGGCCGGGCTGGTGATAGCCGCCGGGCTGTGGGGCTTCGAGGAACTGATGGAGGTGGCGCGGGCCACCACGCCGCACGCTTTCGATACTGAGATCCTGCTCGCTTTCCGAAAAGTGGGTCAGCCGGATGTTCCCGTCGGCCCGGCATGGCTGGAAGGCGCGATGCGCGACATCACCAGCCTCGGCAGCTCCAGCGTGCTGGCGCTGATCGTAACGGCGGTGATCGTCTACCTCCTGCTGATCCGTAGGCCGAGGACGGCGCTGCTGATCTTTGTCGCGGTGGCCGGCGGGCAGCTGCTGTCGACCTTGCTCAAGGCCGGCATCGACCGGCCGCGCCCCGATCTTGTCTCGCACCTGGCCAACGAGACGTCGCTGTCGTTTCCCAGCGGCCACGCCATGCTGTCGGCGGTGACCTATCTCACGCTGGGCTCGCTGGCAGCGCGCTTCCTGCCGGGACGAACGACGAAAATCTATGTCCTCAGCCTGGCGGTGCTGGTAACGCTGCTGGTCGGCGTCAGCCGCGTCTATCTCGGCGTCCACTGGCCTTCCGACGTGCTGGCGGGATGGTGCGCCGGCTTCACCTGGGCGACGCTGTGCTGGCTGGCGGCGCGAATGCTGCAGCGGAACAAGGCGGTGGCCGATGGCAACGAGCCCGAAGACTGACGATCCGGAGCGACATTCAAATCAGCCGGTTGATCAGCCCGTGTCCGCAGCCTGCCAGCAGAAAAACCGCCGACAGCAAGGCTGCCGAAGTCGTCAAGGTCCTGAAAATCTTCAACTGATATTTCCCCGCCAGTAAGAGCCAAGGCGGTAGCGTAGCATGCTCATCCCGTATCCCGCCATCCGGCTTTGTGGAGAGATCATGTTTCATGTATGCTTTATGATGGTTGAAACATCACTATGATTGTATTACACGTCGTCTCCGCAGACTCAGACGGGGGTTCCGACCGATGATCACTGCCGCGCAGATGCGCGCCGCGAGGGCGCTGGCCGGCATCGATCAGAAGACGCTCGCCGAGCGTGCCGGCGTTTCGCTTCCGACAATCCAGCGCATGGAAGCGAGTGACGGCGTGGTCAGGGGTGTGGTCGATACGCTGATGAAGGTTATCCAGGCTCTCGACGAGGCCGGGGTGGAGCTCATCGGCGAGAACCAGACCAGCGAGCGCGGCGGCCGGGGCGTGCGCCTCAAGCCGGTCGCGCCGCCGAACCCGCAAGGCTGAGCCGGCATATAGTCGCGACGGCGACCGCCGACAGTCCTGCCGACGATCCCGCCGCCTTCACGCAAGCGGAAGGCAGTCCATGGATCAGATCCGGCGGGCAGTGCATCAACCGGCCCAGAAGTCGGCAAAGCCGACATTTTCAGAGCTGTTCACGCCCAAGCTGGTGACGGTCTGGCGCGAAGGTTACCGCCTGCCGCAGTTCAAGGCCGACTTCATGGCCGGGCTGACCGTCGCTATTGTCGCGTTGCCGCTGTCGATGGCGATTGCGATTGCTTCGGGCGTGACGCCGGAGCGCGGCCTGTTCACGGCCATTGTCGGCGGCTTCATCGTCTCGGCGCTCGGCGGCAGCCGCTTCCAGATCGGCGGCCCGGCCGGCGCCTTCATCGTGCTGGTGGCGGCGACGGTGCAGCGCGAAGGCGTCGACGGACTGCTGCTGGCGACGATGATGGCCGGCATCTTCCTGCTCGCCATCGGCTATCTCCGGCTCGGAACCTATATCAAATTCATCCCTTACCCGGTGACGGTCGGCTTCACCGCCGGCATCGCAGTCATCATCTTCTCCGGCCAGATCGTCGAACTGTTCGGGCTGAGGCTTGCCGGGCCGGAGCCCGGGCCGCTGCTGCCGAAGCTGATGGCGATCGGCCACGCGGCCGGCACGCTCAATATCTCGGCAACGCTGGTGGCGGCGCTGACCATCGCCACCATCGTCGGGGTGAAGCGCTGGCGGCCCGGCTGGCCGGGCATGCTGATCGCCGTCGGACTGGCCTCCCTTGTCGTGGCGCTGCTTTCGCTGCCGGCGGAAACGATCGGCACGCGCTATGGCGGCATTCCGCGCAGCCTGCCGTTGCCGGCACTGCCGGGACTCAACCTCGACAAGGCGATTGCGGTGCTGCCGGATGCGGTGGCTTTTGCGCTGCTCGGTGCCATCGAATCGCTGCTCTCGGCCGTGGTCGCCGATGGCATGACCGGGCGGCGTCACCGTTCCAATTGCGAACTGGTGGCGCAAGGCTTTGCCAACATCGCGTCTGCCCTGTTCGGCGGCATCTGCACCACCGGCACCATCGCCCGCACCGCCACCAATGTGCGGGCCGGCGCGCATGGGCCGGTTTCCGGCATGCTGCATTCGCTTTTTCTGCTGGTCTTCATGCTGGTGGCCGCACCGCTGGCCAGCTACATCCCGCTTGCCGCCCTTGCCGGGGTGCTGGCGGTTGTCTGCTGGAACATGTTCGAGAAGCAGGCCTTCGCCACGTTGCTGCGCGCTTCGCGCGGCGATGCCCTGGTGCTGATGGCAACCTTCCTGATCGTCGTCTTCCGCGACCTCACCGAAGGCATCGTCGTCGGCTTCGCGCTAGGCTCGATCCTGTTCATCGACCGTATGGCCAAGTCGATCGCCGTGGAGGCGGATTTGCCGCTGGTGCAGGACGATGTCGCCGACAGCAGGGGCCGCGCCTACGATGCAAGCGAGGCAAGCGACGCCGACACCGTCGTCTATCGCATCTCCGGCGCCTTCTTCTTCGGCGCCGCCTCTACTGTCGGCACGGTGCTCGACCGCATCGCCGACCAGCGCAAGAACTTCATCCTCGATTGTTCGGCGGTGCCCTTCTTCGATTCCACCGCGGCCAATGTCATCGAGGGCGCGGCGCACAAGGCGAAACGCGCCGGCGTGCGTTTCATCATCGCCGGCGCCTCGCCGCAGACACGGCGCATGCTGATCAACCACGGCGTCAAGCGGCCGCTGGTGACCTTTGCCGCCTCGATCAAGGATGCGCGGGCGCAACTCAAAGCCGCGCCCGCTGGCTGAGCCGGCAAGTGTGCGCCGTCAGTCCAGGCTCAGCACCGCGATCTCGCCCTCGTTCATCAGCGGCACGAAAATCCGCGTGCCGTCTGTGCAGATATCGGCGCTGCCCGGCTTGAACTGCTCTACAGCCTCCGGCGCCTCGCCGACTTTGTACCTATAGAGCGTGCCGGTCATGAAGGCGGTGGCGTAGATGCTGTCGCCGATGGCGACGACGCCATCGAGGTCGGCAAAGTTTTGTGCGCTAGGCAGCGGCGTCACGGCTTTCGTCGCGAGATCGACCGACAGCAGGCCCCCGGGCGCGGCAGTGCTGAAGTCCGGCTTGATGCCCTTGCCCCAGGACGCCACGATCAGCCGACCTCCATCGGCAAAGATGCCGTTGGGCGCGGCGAGCTTCGCATCCTTCACGAACAGGTCCGGCTTGTCGCCGTCGATGCGGTAGATCGCATCGGCCAGCATGTCGGTGACATAGACCTTGCCCGATGAGTCCGATGTGACGTCGTTGAGGAAGACGGCACCGGGCACATCGATGGTCGAGACGAGCTTGCCGCTGGCGAGATCGACGATGCGCACCTTGGTGATATCGGCGACGTAGAGCTTGCCGCCGGAGATCGCCGAGCCTTTTGGTGCATCCATGCCGTCGGTCCAGTGCCGGCTAATGATCTTGCCGTCCAGCGACAGCACCGAGAGATAGCCGTTGCCGTCGGCCTCCCCGGGATTGCCGACGATGTTGGAGACGATGATGCGATTGTTGGCGGCGTCGAACAGCGCCGATTCGGGTTGCTCGAAGCCCGAGGCGCGCCAGAGTTCGGCGGCCTCGGCCGCAGGTGCGAGCGCGATACCGAAGGCGGCGACGCAAATCGAGGTGATGAGGGTTTTCACGGCCAGGTCTCCTGTGGTGGATGGCGGAGAGCTAGAGATGTCGATACTTTTCCGGAAGGGCGATTGCCGCTAGTATCGAAACGCGATACCAAATCGCGAGAAAAGAGGTGCATTCCATGAACGGCCTGATCTTCGAGGCGCTGAAGCGGACGCTGAAGGCCAAGGGCGTCACCTATCGTGAGCTTGCCGGGCGGATGGGCGTTTCCGAGCCGACGGTGAAGCGCATCTTCCACGAGCGCAACTGCAAGCTCGACCGTCTCGTCGGGATCTGCGCTGCCGCCGGCGTCGAGCTGGAAAACGTGCTGGGGTCGATGAACCGGGGGCCGGGACCGGTCAACCGCATCGCGCCGGAGGTCGAGCGCAAGCTTGCCGGCCGGCCGGCGTTGCTGTTCATCTTCGTCATGCTGTCGGAGAAATTTACGCCCGAGGGCGTCATGCGCTCGCAAGGCTTGAGCGAAGCGTCGATGTTCCTCTATCTGCGCGATCTCGAAGCGCTCGGCCTCATTGCGCTGGGCAGCGGGTTGTCGGCACGGCTGCTGGTCGACACACCGATCCAGTGGAATTTCGAAGGGCCGCTCAGGCCGCTATTCGAGATGACAAACAAGAATTTCATCGGCTGGGCGATCACCCATCTGGAGCGGGAAGCGACCTTCGTCTCTTTCTCCAGGCGGATGCGGCCGGAGACGGCGGAGATGGTGAAGCGCGAGGCGGAGGAACTGGCCGAGCGCGCCAAACTGCTCGCCCATCACGACCAGCACACGACGCCGGAAGACGGGCTGACCGGCTACAAATGGACATTTGCTTTTGGCGCAACCCCGTTTCCGGCGATCATGCCGATCGGCCCGCACCCCAGGGATGCCGGTGCGTCCGACCGGCCCACCGCTCCGGCAAAGGGACGCCGCCCGTTGCCGGCTTGACGCGCCAGCCGCGTTTCAAAAACGAAACCATGATAGAGTTCGCGCGCTGATTTGCCAGACTGTACGGGGCGGGTTTGCCGAATGCGTGACCGTCACCGCAAAATCGAAGTGATCCTATGCCGACCGCGCCAACACTTGAACTTCGCCGCTATTCGCGCCTGAAAAATTTGCGGGAGCGCGCAGAACGCCAGGGTGCTGCATTGCAGTTCTGGGCGCGCACGGCATCGCTCGCCGTGATCTCCTGCTTCTTTTCATTGATCAGCCGCTGGGATGCCTCGCTGCTCTTCGTGCTGGCGGGCCTCGCGCTGTTCCAGCTCGTCGGCCTGATCCAGTTTCGCTTTGCGCGCCGTCGCAACGCGCCATGGTGGATCGGTTACCTCGTCGGTACGCTGGACATCATTCTGTTGACCGTTCTGCTGGTAACGCCCAACCCGTTTTCCCTCGAGGTCGCGCCGGCTGCGATGCAACTGCGCGAGGGCAGCTTCAAATTCCTGCTGATTTTCGTATGCCTTGGCGCGCTGACCCTTTCGACGCGATTGGCGCTCTATCTCGGCGCGCTCGCGGCCTTGACGTGGACGATCGGGGTGGGATGGGTGGTTTTGCATGCGGGAACCGTCATTCCGGCAACGAACCTCTATTCGCTGCCGATGACAGAGCGACTGAATCTCTATCTCAACCCCAATTTCGTCGATACGTTCGCGCAGGCGACCAATGTGTTGGTTGTCCTGATTATCGGCGCGATCATGGCGCTGGTCGTCTCTCGTTCCCGGCATCTGTCGGAAGACTATGTCAAGGCAGAGCGCGCCCGCGCCAATCTCGCCCGGCATTTTTCGCCCAATGTCGTCGACCAGCTCGCCACGGATGACGAGCCCTTCGGCCCGGTCCGCCGGCAGGATATCGCGGTGCTGTTCGCCGACATCGTCGGCTTCACACACTATTCCGAGGATCATCCGGCCGAAGCAGTGTTCGAACTACTGCGTCAGTTCCACCGTCGCATGGAGCAGGTCGTTTTCGACCACCATGGCACCGTCGACAACTATATCGGCGATTGCATCATGGCGACCTTCGGGGTTCCGCAAGCCAGCCATGACGACGCAACCCGGGCCATCCGGTGCGCTGAAGCGATGATCGCCGCTATCGAAGACTGGAATGTCCAGCGTGTGTCCAGAGGATATCCGCCGCTGGACGTTCGGATCGGTGCACAATATGGCGCCGTCGTCCTCGGCGCGGTCGGCAGCGAGCGCAACCTGTCCTTCGCGGTGGTGGGCGACACCGTCAACGTCGCCAGCCGTTTGCAGGCGCTCTGCCGTGAGCTTCAGGCGAATATTTGCTTTGGGTCACGACTGATCGAGGCCGCGAAGGCGGAATCGCCAACGACACGGTTGAATGCGCGCGATCATGGGCCGGTGAGCATCCGGGGCCGGGACGAACCGGTCCATATCTGGGTCGAACACAGAGCCGAAAACCAGGGCGCCATTGCGGTTTCGGCGTGATGCCGGCCGCCATGTGAGACGCCTGCACCTCGGCAGGATGGACGCCAGAAACCTCGACTGGATCGCGCCCGCCAGCGTGCGCAAAGCTGGCCCCTTCGAGAGCGACTTTCGCTGCCGCATCGATGCGGTTTGGTCGAAATGGTTAGCCGTGCGTTTTCAAATGCAGCATCGGATGGTGTTCGTAGTGCCCGGCGCCATTCTTCACGATCGGGTCCTCCGAGGTGATCGCCTCTATGTCCAGATCATCGGCAATCCGATAGAGCGACACCCCATAACCGCCAGCCGGGTCCATCACGGGGCCGTGCGCGACGATAAGCCTCTTTTCAAGCAGGTCATCCAGGAATGCTCGGTGCTGCTTCATCCACTCTTCCTCATCGGTGGTCATCGTTGCCAGAAAGTCGGAACGCGGCGGAATATATTTGCACAAATAGGACTTCATTCGTCGCTCCTCGGCGAAAGGAGGCTCGCCTGCCGGACTGGCCTGGCCATGCCTTGATTTTAGATCAATCGGCCACGCCCATCTGCTTGCGGAAGCTCTTGTCGAACATGTTTTCGGGCACGAAGCGCCGCATGAAGCGAAGACGGCCTGCCGTTTTGCCAGGCGTATAGCGCATGCTCGGCGTCTTTTCGGTGGCTGCCTGTACCACTTTGTCGGCCACCGCTTCCACCGGATCGCCGCTCGCGATTCTGTTGCGCCAGGTCGAATTCATGGCTGAGCGCCCCTGTTCGTAGACGCCGGAAATCCGGTCAGGCTGTTCGGCGTTCTCTTCCAGTCCGGTGCGGGTGAAGGCGGGCTCGACAAGGGAAACCCTGATGCCGAACGTTCGAAGTTCGTGATCGAGCGACTCGGAATATCCTTCGACTGCGTGTTTGGTGGCGGTGTAGAGGGCGGTGAATGGCCCCGGCAGGAAACCGGACACCGAACTGATGTTGATGATCCGGCCCTCGCCCTGTCTGCGCATGATGGGCAGCACTTCATTGGTCATGCGAACGATGCCGAAGACATTTATGTCGAACATGCTTTGGGCTTGAGCGACCGATGATTCCTCGGCGCCGCCGATCAGGCTGCGGCCCGCATTGTTTACCAGTACGTCGATCCGGTCGGCGAGGGCGACAACTTGCTTGATGGCGTCTCTGACGGACCCATCATCGGTGACGTCGCAAGGGACCATGTGAATGCCCTGACGCACTTCGTTGGGCGCAGCTCGGCGGCTGGTGCCGAACACGCGATACCCCGCCCGGATGAGCGCAAGTCCGGCCGCATGCCCGATGCCACCCGAAGCGCCGGTGATCAGCGCGATCTTCTCGGCGCGCGACTGAACTTGTGTCATCTCAACTTTCCTGCCTAATGATTATGATCGTAATCATTGGGTGATAATGACCGCCATAATCATTGTCAAGCGCCTCCGCCACGTCTTATATGTCGATCATCATCAATAGAAGAGGATGCGGTCGTGAAGGTGAGCAAGGAGATGGTCGAGTTAAATCGAGAGCGGGTCATCGATACCGCCGCAAAGCTCTTCCGCGAACAAGGGATCGACGGGATCGGCATTGCCGATCTGATGAGCGCGGCCGGGCTTACCCACGGAGGCTTCTACCGACAATTCAAGTCGAAGGACGACCTCATCGTTCAGGCCATGCAGCGGGCCTTCAGTGACATGAGCGCCGATCTATCCGCCCGGCTCGCTTCGACCGATACTCCGTTTGAGACGCTGGTGCGCCACTACATCTCGGACCATCATCGCGACAATCCGGGGCACGGATGCAGCCTCACCGCACTGGCGGCCGATGCCGCCCGGCACGACGATCCAGCGCTTCGATCGTTCTTCGGAAGCATCGTCAGCAATTATGTCGCGTTGATCATTTCACTCCTGCCGGGAAGCGACCCGGCCGCGAAGCGGAGTGCCGCGATCGCATTCCTAGCGGAAATGGTCGGATCGGTGATCCTCTCCCGCGTCGTGCCCGATCCGACGCTTTCCGCTGAGATCATCGACACTGTCTCGAATGATCTCATAGGGCGCCACTCGCCATCGGCGCCGGTTTGAATGGTTGCTATTCGGCGGCCTTCGCCTCAGCGGCCCTATCTTCCCAGGTCACCGCCCGGTAGTCGAACCCAAATTCCAGCGTCGGTTTCACGATGCGGAAGAAGGGCGACAGGTCGAAGTCGCGCGGCGTGTAGAGCGAGTGGTGGCGGATGTGCAGGATTTCGCGGCGCGAATAGTTCGACTGCGCTGAGGCGCGGCCGGGCGCGCGGGTGATCTCGGGCAGGATCGGATAGCGGATCTCGCCATAGGCTTCGGCGATCAGGGTCGAGCAGATGGCGCGCGTCGGGTCGCCGGAGCCGAAAGCCAGCATGCGGCGGCGCCAGCGCACCGGCACCGGCGGCGTCGGCAGGAAAAAGCGCAGCATGTCGAAAATGTTCTTGAGATCGTATTTCAGGCCGAGCTTGCCGATCATGAAGGCGACGACATGGTCGCGGTCTTCCGGGGTCAGCCCGCTCGCCCGGCAGATACGGGTGTTGTAGGTGCGGTAGCGCGACAGCGGCACGGCGACACAGCCTTCGCCGAGCGTGACTTCGATCAGCCGACGCCGTTCCGATCCGTCCTCCGGTTCGGACAAGGCATCGCCGATATAGAAGGCCGCATGCGACCAGGTCGACTGGGTCAGGTATTTGATCGCCGCCGAGATCTTCTGGTTGCCTTCGATGAGCAGGATGTCGCCGGGCTCGAGCGTGCGCCGCAACGTCTCGGCGTCGGACGGCGTGTAGGGCTCATAGCCGGAGGATTCGTCCTGCAGCCGGCCGGCAAGCCAGCGGCCAAGTCGGTCCAGAAGCGTGTCGGCAGGTGCGGTCATGGTAGAGCGTGACTAGCACGCGCCGGCGGGGGAGTGCCAGCGTCAGCCGGCCGGCACTGTCTCTTCCGGCAGTGCCGGCCCGGCGAGGTCGTCGCGCGCATTGCGGGCGAGCTTCTTTGTCGAGCGCTTGGGACTGTCGCCGAACAGTTCGGCCGCCCCGGCGAGGCAGCTCTTCTTCAGGCTTTTTTCCGAGCGCTTCAAAAGCTTGCCCAGGAGCTTGGTGTCCTGCGCATCGCCGAGCGGCTCGCCGTCGGCTTCGAGCAGGGCGCGCATGACGAAGACATCGTGCAGTTCGCCGAGCTTTTCACCCAGTTCGTCGACCGCCTTGCGCCGCACCTTGATCGGCGTCGGCCACAGCCGGCCGAGCAGCGAAAGATGCATCGAGTGGGTCTTGGCCGCCTTACGCAGATCGTGGAAATCCTCGGCTCCTCCGTGGGATCCGGCCTTGTCCAGCGCCTTCCTGGCCCGGCGCAAGGTCTTGCGAGCGCCTTCCGCAAGCACATCGGCTGCATGCTCAGGCAGATCGGGGAGCAGCAGCCGCTCGATCCGGATCAGGCCTTCCTCGCAGGCGGCCGTGGCCGCGCCTATGGCGGCGTCGAGACCAGCCCCGGCATGGATTTCATGCTGGCGGGCGATAAGCCGGTCGCGCACGCTGTCGAGGCCGCCGCCGGCAACCTGCTCGGGAAAGGCGGCTGCCAGCCGGTCGACGGTCTCGACCAGCGCGGTCGCCTCGCGCGGCCCGGCAAGCAGCGCCGCCACCTGACGGTAGCATTGGTTCTCAGTCCGACAGAATGTTTCATTTCCGGAACGGACCAGCCGCAGCAAGGCGCGCGCGCTCTTCAGCCGCTTGCGGCATTTGTGCAATGCCTGCTCCGGCTGGTCGCGCGCGACGGCCAGATGGGCAAGCGCCTTGCCGATCTCCTCGCCAAGGATACGCCTGACCTCGCCGGTCAGCGGCAGGCGCGGATCGATGCGAAAGCTCATGCGGCGATCTCCGGAATCCCCCTAGAGCATGATGCCGAAAAGTGTGAAGCGGTTTTCGGACGACATCATGCTCCATCTCTTTTGATTTAGAGCCGGATTCCGATTTTAGGTCGACCCGACCTAAAATCATCCGGCTCTAGGGCGAGCGACGCGTTGTAAAATCTCTGCTCGCCGGTCACTTCGCGGCCGAGCCAATCAGGCAGCATTTCGTCAGGTACATCCTCCGGCGTCTCCAGTTCGGCCACCACAAGGCCGGCTAGGATCCCGCCGAAAACATCGACTTCGTAGAGATAGCCGCGATGCCTAACATGGTGGCGTGTCTTCTCGATGACATGTCCGATGGCGAAGGCCAGCATCTCCTCGGCATCAGTCAGAGGAATTTCATATTCGTATTCGTCGCGCTCGCGGATCTTGCTGCCGAATTTAAGCGTCAGCTTCGCCGAACTGCCGTCGCTGATGCGCACGCGCACGGTGCGGCCAGGTGCTGCGGCAAGATAGAACTGGCGAATGCGTATATTCGCCTCGGCCATTTCTAGCCATTCGGCGCTGGAGACCAGGAACTTGCGCTCGACTTCCTTGCCCATGGCCGCGCACTAAAGCGTCTGCGGCCCGACATGGCAAGCCGCCGCGGATAATCAATTTGACTTTAATCAATCGATTGATTAAAGTGCCCAGCATGATCAAAACCGTAGCCGATAAAACGCCCCGCCAGGAGACATCCCCCGCAGAGCAGACGCGCGCCGCACTCGTGCTTTCGGCGCTCAAGCTGTTCGGACGGCAAGGGTTCGACGGCACGTCGACGCGTGAGATCGCCGCCGAGGCCAAGGCCAACATCGGCTCGATCGCCTATCATTTCGGCGGCAAGGAAGGGTTGCGCGCGGCCGCCGCCGACCACATCGTCGAAACCATCCAGTCGGTTGCCGGCCAGGCGCTCGGCGGCACGCAATTGCCGGGTCAAGCCGGCCCGGAGGCGGCGAGGGCACAATTGTTCGCCGCGCTGGAAGCGATGGTGGCGTTTATCGTAGCCAGACCGGAAGCTGGCGAGATCGTACAATTCGTACTTAGAGAGTTGTCGCATCCGACGGCCGCCCTCGACCGCATCTATGACGGGGTGTTCGAACCGACGCATCGCCGCCTCTGCCAGATCTGGGAACAGGCGACGGGCGAGCCGGCCGAAAGCGAGGCCACCAAGCTCGTAGTCTTCACGCTGATCGGCCAGGTCATCTATTTCCGCATCGGCCGCGAAGCAGTGATGCGTCGTATGGGCTGGCGCGAGATCGGTAACACCGAAGCCGCCAAGGTGGTGGCGGCGGTCACAAGCAATCTTGGCGCCATACTGGCGGCCCGCAATCCGGTCGCCCGCAAGGAGGGCAAGCGATGAGTTTTCTCTGTTCCCTGCCGCTCGCAGCCCAGCTGTTCGGCGCCTGCGCGCCGGCAGCGCCGCTTGCCGTCGGCTATGTCGAGGGCGACTATGTCTTGCTGGCGCCGATCGAAGTGGCGCAGGTCGAGACCGTCGCGGTCAAGCGCGGCGACCGTGTTGTATCAGGCACGCCGGTGGTGACTCTCGAAAGCGCCGACGCAAAAATCGCCGTCGCCCAGGCAGATGCCGCGCTCGCCCAGGCGCAGGCGCAGCTGGCCGACCTGCAGATCGGCAAGCGGCCGGAGGAGATCGCGGTGCTGAAGGCCGAGGTCGACATGGCCAAGGCCCAGGCCACGGATGCCAAGCGCAAATACGACCGCGCCGCCGACCTGTTCAAGCGCGGTGCCGGCACGCAGGCCGACTACGACACCGCCGCCGCGACGCTGGAGACCGCCAATGCGCAGGTCGGCCAGGCGCAGGCCAACCTCGCCGTCGGCGGTCTGCCTGCGCGTCCCGAAACGATCAAGGCGGCAGACAATCAGGTCAAACAGGCGCAGTCGGCGTTGGAACAGGCTGAGTGGCGGCTATCGAAGCGCGTGCTGGCGGCACCCTCGCCCGGCCGCATCAATGACGTCATCCGCAATCCCGGCGACACCGCCGGTCCGACCGCGCCTGTCATTTCGATGTTGCCGGACGGTGCGGTAAAGCTCAGCGTCTATGTCCCGGAAAGTGCGTTCTCGTCGATCAAGGTCGGCACGCTGCTTGTCGTCCATTGCGACGGCTGCGGGCCGGAGGTGAAGGCGCGCGTCAGCTATGTCTCGCCCGACCCGGAATTCACCCCGCCGGTGATCTACTCGCTCGAGAACCGGCAGAAGCTGGTCTACCTCGTCGAGGCGCGGCCTGAGGGCAAGGCGCAAGCGCTGCAGCCGGGACAGATCGTCGATGTCGAGCTGGCGGCCTCCGCAAAATGAACGCCATCGACGTTCATGGCCTGGTCAAGCGTTTCGGCGACAAGACTGTCGTCGACCATGTGACGATGAAGGTGGCAGAGGGCGAGATCGTCGGCTTTCTCGGGCCCAACGGGTCCGGCAAGACGACGACCATCCGCATCATGTGCGGCCTGCTGACGCCCGACGAGGGCGAAGGTACGGTGCTGGGTTTCAACATCCGCACCGAGTCGCTCCGCATCAAGCGCGAAGTCGGCTACATGACGCAGAAATTCTCGTTCTACGAGGATTTGACGATCGGCGAGAATCTCGAATTCGTGGCGCGGCTCTACCGGCTGAAGCCGGTCGAGGAGCATGTGTCGAAAACGCTGGAAGAGCTTGGCCTGACGAGCCGCCGCAACCAGCTCGCCGGCACGCTGTCGGGCGGCTGGAAGCAGCGGCTGGCACTGGCCGCCTGCATCATGCACAAGCCGAAGCTGCTGCTGCTCGACGAGCCGACCGCCGGCGTCGATCCGAAGGCGCGGCGCGAATTCTGGGACGAGATCCACCGGCTGGCGAGCGGCGGTCTGACCGTGCTGGTGTCCACCCACTACATGGACGAAGCCGAGCGCTGCCACCGAATCAGCTACATCTCCTACGGCAAGATGCTGGCCACCGGCACGGTGGACGAGGTGGTGACGAATGCCGGTCTGACCACCTTCGTGCTGCAGGGACCGCGCCTCGACCAGGTCGCCGATGCACTCAGGGACCGGCCCGGCGTCGACCAGGTGGCGCCGTTCGGCGCGACGCTGCATGTCGTCGGCTCCGACAAGGCAAAGCTCGAAAAGGCGCTCGCCGATGTCGAGAAGGAGCACAAGGGTGTCAGCGTAAAACCCGGCGAGACCAGCCTCGAGGACGTCTTCATCCAGTTCATGTCCGGCTCGAAGGACAATATGGCATGAACAGCGTCTTCTCCTTCGCCAGGCTCGGTGCGCTGCTGATCAAGGAATTCATCCAGATGCGGCGCGACCGCATCACCTTCGCCATGATGCTGGGCGTGCCGCTTTTGCAGCTGGTGCTGTTCGGCTACGCCATCAACAACGATCCCAAAAGCCTGCCTGCCGCACTGGTGGCGACCAGCAACGACCCCTACACCCGCGCCATCGTCGCGGCTCTGCAGACGACCGGCTACTACCGCTTCGACCATGTCGCGCAAAGTGCCGAGCATGCTGAATTCCTGATGGCGCGCGGCGATGTCGCCTTCGTCGTCACCATCCCGGCCGATTTCGGCCGTCGGGTGGAGCGCGGCGACAATCCGCAGATCCTGATCGAGGCCGACGCAACCGACCCGGCCGCCGCCAGCGGCGCCATCTCGACGCTAAGCAAAGTGGCCAGCCAGGCGCTGCTTCGGGCGCAAGGCATGCAGGAGGCGGCGAGTGAGGCCGCCAGGGGCCAGCTCGATGTGGTGGTGCACCAGCGCTACAATCCGGAAGGCATCTCGCAATACAACATCGTGCCCGGCCTGCTCGGCGTCATCCTGCAGATGACCCTGGTGATGATGACCTCGATCGCGCTGACCCGCGAGACCGAGCGCGGCACTATGGAAAACCTGCTCGCCATGCCGTCCAGCCCGTTCGAGATCATGCTGGGCAAGGTGCTGCCCTATCTGGTGGTCGGCGGCGTCCAGGTGGTGGTGGTGCTGGCGGCGTCGAAGCTTCTGTTCGCCATTCCTTTCACCGGCTCGATGTCGCTGCTGCTTACAGCCGTATTGGTGTTCGTGCTGGCGCTGGTGCTGCTTGGCTACACCATCTCGACCATCGCCCGCACGCAGATGCAGGCGCTGCAGCTGACCTTCTTCTTCTTCTTGCCGTCGATCCTGCTGTCCGGCTTCATGTTCCCCTATCGCGGCATGCCGGGCTGGGCGCAGACCTTCGGCGAGATTTTTCCGCTGACGCATTTTCTGCGCATCACCCGCGCGGTGATGCTGAAGGGCGCCGAACTGCCGGCGGTTGCGGGCGAGATCGCCTGGCTGGTCGGGTTCGTGGCCCTGTTTGCCGGCGTCGCATTGGTGCGGTTCAGGCGCACGCTCGACTGAGCGTTCAGGAATTGAGCGATGGCGGACCGCTGACGAACGGACTGCCCCTGACATAGAACCGCAGCGGGCGGTCCGCATCCTTCGTGATGCCGATGCGGATGCCTTGGCCGATGTCGCCGGGCTCGTGCTCGTCGGCTGCCAGCCATAGCGGGCCTTGGCGGCACAGATCGAGGCCGTCCAGCGAACGGTCGATCCGCAATGCCTGGGCGAGCCGCCCCGGCCCGCGCGCCAGGTCGCGCAGGCGCTCCACGCCCCGGTTCAGCCGCATGATGGCGATGCCTTCGAGCGGCTCCAGCGCCCGGATCAGCACGCCGGTGCCGGTGCCCGGCCCCTCGCTCGAGACATTGAGCATCCAGGAGACCCCATAGGCGAGGTAGACGTAGGCGTGTCCGGGCCCGAGGAACAGCGAACGGTTGCGCGGCGTCATGCCGCGATAGCCGTGCCCGGCGGCGTCGCCGGTGACATAGGCCTCGGTCTCGACGATACGGCCGCTGACGATGCCTTCCGGCAGCTCCCGCACCACGAGCTTGCCGATGAGATAGCGGGCGAGATCGGCCGTATCATCAGGCAGTTCGGCACGATCGAGCGGATGGTGGCCGGTCATGCTACCGCCGCCGTGTTTCAAGGTATCCGTTCGACCCATTGCGCGCGCGACTGCCCCGGCTCGAACGGATCGCCGAAATACTGGGTCTCGCGAACCACCTAGCCATCGACGAACTCCATGATGCTCACCGTATAGGACGGAATCCCGTCATAGGTCAGGACATATTCGGTGATCCAGAGGTCGCCTGACCCGGTGATCCGCCGCACGGCAAAGCGCTTCCGGTTGGGCTGCGTGGCGCGCGACGACTGGATGTTGTGCCGTCCGCTGATGCGCTCGCCTGATTGCGGATAATCGAGCACCGCGTCCTCGCGATAGATCTGATGCTCCGTCTCCAGATCATTGGCATCGGAGGCAGCCCAATGGCGATCGAGAGCCGCCCTTATCTCAGCGTCTGCCATATCGGTTCTCAGGCCGCGGCCATGATCTCGGCATAGGTGGTGAAATCGACATTGCCGCCTGACAGCACGACGGCGACGCATTTGCCCGACAGTTCGATCTCGCCTGACGAGAGCGCCGCCAGCGCCACGCAGCCGCCGGGTTCGACCACCAGCTTGAGATGGGCCATGGCGTCGCGCACCGCCTGTGCGGCCGCCTTGTCGGAGACGGCGATGGCGCCGGCGAGGTTCTTGCGGTTGATCTCGAAGGTGATGGCACCGGGCTCTGCGGTGAGGATGGCATCGCAGATCGAACTGTGGCCGGGCTCGTTAGAAACCCTTTTTCCCTCGATCAGCGAGCGGCGGGTGTCGTCGAAATGCTCGGGCTCAACGGCCCAGACTGCTGTGGCCGGCGAGGCATCCTTGACGGCGATCGAAATGCCGCTCGTCAGGCCGCCGCCTCCACAGGGAATGACGACCGCATCGAGGCTGACGCCGAGCGCTTTTGCCTGGCGCATCAGTTCGAGACCGATCGTGCCCTGGCCGGCGATGATGGCCGGATCGTCGAAAGGAGGCACCAGCACCATGCCCTTGTCCATGTAGGGTCGCACCACCGTCATGCGGTCGTCGCGAAAGCGGTCGAACGGCACCACTTCGGCGCCCATCTTGCGGACATTGGCGATCTTCATCGCCGGCGCGTCGGCCGGCATGGCAATGACCGCCTTGACGCCGAACATGGCAGCCGCCGCGGCGACGCCCTGAGCATGGTTGCCTGAGGAGAAGGCGACGACGCCGCGGCTGCGCTCTTCTTCGCTCAGCGAAGACAGTTTGTTGTAGGCGCCGCGGAATTTGAACGAGCCGGTGCGCTGCAGCGTCTCCGGCTTGAACAGGATGCGGCCGCCGAAGCGTTTGTTGAGTTCCAGCGATTCGATCAAGGTCGTTTCGGCGATCAGGCCGGAGAGCCGCGCGGCGGCGGCATGGATGTCGGCGATCCCGGGAAGCGTGGTCATGGCGAAGTCCTGAAAGGGATGAGATCGGCGCATGGTGCACGCAAAGGCAGGCCACGCACCAATGAAAAAATGTGACCGTTACAAAGTTTGGCGGGCATGAGCGGCGACGAGGGTCAAACTGGCCCACCTCTCCCGCCTTTATCAGCTGGGCCGTATCGGCTAAGGGCGGGGGAGCAGAATCCCGGACCGCCAGACATGACCGCCAAGCCAAAACCCCTGTTTCTCGGTATCGACACCGGTGGCACCTATACCGATGCCGTGCTGTGGTCGGAACAAGGCGGGCCAAAAGGCAAGGTGCTGGCCAAGGCCAAGGCGCTGACCACGCGGCACGATCTTGCTGTCGGCATTTCCGGCGCGGTCGATGCGGTGCTGGGAAAATCCGCCACCGATCCGGCCGCTATCAAACTCGTGTCGATGTCGACGACGCTCGCCACCAATGCGCTGGTCGAGGGCCAGGGTGGGCGTGTGGCGCTCATCATGATCGGCTTTACCGGGGCCGACCTTGCGCGCGACGGGCTGAAGACGGCGCTCGGCACCGATCCGGTGGTGTTTTGTCCGGGCGGCCATGACGTGCACGGCAATGCGGCCAAGCTCGATCTGTCGGGGCTGGAAGCAGCACTCCCTGAACTCGGCGCCTCGGTGTCGGGCTTTGCCGTCTGCGCCTATTTCGCCACCCGCAACCCGGCGCATGAACTCGCCGCGCGCGACCTCATCCGCGAAAAGACCGGCCTGCCGGTGACCGCCAGCCATGAATTGTCGGCCAAGCTCGGCGGTCCGCGTCGCGCGCTCACCACCTTGCTCAACGCCAGGCTGATCTCGATGATCGACCGGCTGGTGGCGGCAACCGACGGATTTTTGGAAGCCCGCAACATCGCAGCGCCCCTGATGGTGGTGCGCGGCGATGGCGCGCTGGTTTCGGCGGCGTTTGCCCGCCAGCGGCCGATCGAGACCATCCTCTCCGGCCCGGCCGCCAGCCTGGTCGGCGCCCGCCACATGACGGGCCTGGACAACGCCATGGTGTCCGACATTGGCGGCACCACCACCGATGTCGCCGTGCTCGATGGTGGCCGGCCCCGGCTCGACCCCGAAGGCGCCACCGTCGGTGGCTTCCGCACCATGGTCGAGGCGGTCGCCATGCGCACCTTCGGCCTCGGCGGCGATTCCGAAGTGGCGCTGGAAGATGGCGCGCTCAACCCGAAGATCCTGCTCGGGCCGCGCCGCCTGGTGCCACTGGCGCTGGCCGGCATGATGCATGGTGTTTCCGTGACATCGGAGCTCGAGCGCCAGCTCAGGGCGCCCAACCCCGGCCGCATGGACGGCCGCTTTGCGTTGCGCACCGGCGTGCCGGACAGGCTCGCCGCCGGCCTGACCGCGCCCGAGGCGAAACTGTATGAACTGATTGGTGCCGTGCCGCTCGCCATCGACAGGCTGCTCACCTCGAACGCCCAGAACGCCACGCTGAACCGGCTGGTCTCGCGCGGTCTTGTGCATATCTCGGGCTTCACCCCCTCGGACGCCGCCCATGTGCTCGGCAAGCAGGCCAACTGGGACCCGCTTGCGGCCCGGCTCGGCGCCGAACTGTTTGCCCGCAAGCGTGATGGGCGAGGCCAGTACATCGCGCCGTCTCCGGAGGTGATTTCCGAACGCGTGCTGCTGACGCTCACGCGCTGGTCGGCCGAATACATTCTGGAGACAGCCTTTGCCGAGGATGGGCTGGATGGCGCCGCCACCGTCGCGCATGCGCTGGTGCAGCGCGCCGTCGATTCCCATCCCGGCATCGCAAGGCTCAGCGTCGCGCTCGATCGTCCGGTCATTGGCCTCGGCGCCTCGGCGCCGCTGCACTATGCCGGCTTGGCCGAGCTGGTCGGTAATGAGTGCGTGGTGCCGGAGGATACTGATGTCGCCAACGCGCTCGGCGCTGTCGTCGGCCAGGTCCGCGTCTCCGCCGAAGCCCGCGTCAGCCAGCCCAGGGAAGGTTTGTTTCGTTTGGCGTCGGGGCAAACGGTGCGCGACTTCACGGACGAGGCCGAGGCGATCGCGGCAGCGGAGGCTGATGTGCGGGCGATCGTAGCCGCGCGCGCGAAGGATGCCGGCACGGATAATGCCGAGATCGACGTTTCGACCGAGTTCAAGGTGTCTACGGTTGAGGCCCAACGGATGTTTATCGAAGCGCATGTGGTGGCGGTTGCATCGGGTCGGCCGAGGATTGCGGTTTAGGTGATCTCCCCCACGAGGGGAGAGATCAGCAGCTTCAAATTCCCCGCCTTCACCCTAAGCTGAATTGACCCTTCACCCCTGACATGCCAAAGGCCGCAAAGCCTTTCATCTGGAGAAGCCCTGATGACCGATCGCGTCGAGATCGCCGGATTGCGGATTGCCCGCGAACTGCATGACTTTGTCGGCGAAGCGCTGCCGGGTACCGGCATTGCCGCCGACGCCTTCTGGAACGGCTTTTCGGCTATCGTCCATGATCTCGCGCCGAAGAACCGGGCGTTGTTGGCCAAACGCGACGCCATGCAGGAACAGATCGACGCCTGGCACCGCGCCAATGGCGCGCCCATCGATATGGAGGCCTACAAAAGCTTCTTGCGTGAGATCGGCTATCTCGTGCCCGAAGGGCCGGCCTTCTCCGTGACGACCGACAATGTCGACCCCGAGATCGCCAGCGTTGCCGGGCCGCAGCTGGTGGTGCCGGTGATGAATGCGCGTTATGCGATCAACGCCGCCAATGCTCGCTGGGGCTCGCTCTACGATGCGCTCTACGGAACCGACGCCATTGCCGAGACCGGTGGCGCCGAGAAGGGCAAAAGCTTCAACCCCGTGCGCGGCGCCAAGGTGGTTGCCTGGGCGAAGAGTTTTCTGGACGAGTCCGTGCCGCTCACCTCGGGCAAATGGGCCGGCGTGAACGGGCTGACGGTTTCGGGTGGCACCTTGCGGCTCGGCGCTGGCGCCGGCGGCACCACGCTGGCCAACCCGAAACAATTTGCCGGCTATCGCGGCGACGGTGCCAACCCGGAAGCCATCCTGCTGGTCCAGAACGGCCTGCACATCGAGATCCTCATCGACCGCACCAACCAGATCGGCCGCACCGACCCGGCCGGCATTGCCGACGTGATCCTGGAATCGGCGCTGACCACCATCCAGGACTGCGAGGATTCGGTCGCGGCGGTGGATGCCGAGGACAAGGTCATCGTCTACCGCAACTGGCTCGGCCTGATGAAGGGCGATCTGGCGGAGGAAATCAGCAAGGGCGGCAAAACCTTCACGCGCAAGCTCAATCCGGACCGCGCCTGGACCGCGCCCAGTGGTGGCGCGCTGAGCTTGCCTGGCCGCTCGCTGATGCTGGTGCGAAACGTCGGTCACCTCATGACCAATCCGGCCATCCTCGACCGCGATGGCAACGAGGTGCCGGAAGGCATCTTGGATGCGGCGATGACGGCGCTGATCGCGCTGCACGATGTCGGCGCCAACGGGCGTCGGATGAATTCCCGCGCGGGCTCAATGTATGTGGTGAAGCCGAAGATGCATGGGCCGGAGGAAGTCGCCTTCGCAGTCGAGATTTTCGACCGCGTCGAAGCGCTGCTCGGTATGGCGGCAAACACCATCAAGATGGGCATCATGGACGAGGAGCGGCGCACCACCGTCAACCTCAAGGAGGCGATCCGCGCGGCGAAGGAGCGCGTCGTGTTCATCAACACCGGCTTCCTCGACCGCACCGGCGACGAGATCCACACCTCGATGGAAGCCGGGCCGATGATCCGCAAGGGCGACATGAAGCAGGCCGCCTGGATCTCCGCCTATGAGGCGTGGAATGTCGACATCGGGCTCGAATGCGGGCTCGCCGGTCATGCCCAGATCGGCAAGGGCATGTGGGCGATGCCGGATCTGATGGCGGCGATGCTGGAACAGAAGATCGCGCATCCCAAGGCCGGCGCCAACACCGCCTGGGTGCCGTCGCCGACAGCGGCGACGCTGCACGCCACGCACTATCACAAGGTCGATGTCCACGCCGTCCAAGCGGCGCTGAAGAGCCGGCCGAAGGCGAAGCTCGATGATATATTGTCGGTGCCGGTGGCGGTGCGGCCGAACTGGACCCCCGACGAGATCCAGCGCGAGCTCGACAACAATGCGCAAGGCATTCTGGGCTATGTCGTGCGCTGGATCGACCAGGGCGTCGGCTGCTCGAAAGTGCCCGACATCAACGATGTCGGCCTGATGGAAGACCGCGCCACGCTGCGCATCTCCTCGCAGCACATCGCCAACTGGCTGCACCACAAGGTGTGCTCGCAGATCCAGGTGATGGATTCGCTGCGGCGCATGGCAGCGATCGTCGACCTCCAAAATGTCGGCGACCCGCTCTACCGCCCGATGGCCGCCGATTTCGACAATTCCATAGCCTTCCAGGCCGCCTGCGACCTGGTGTTTAGAGGCCGCGAACAGCCGAACGGCTATACGGAGCCGGTGCTGCACGCGCGGAGGCTGGAGCTGAAGGCGAAAGAGCGGGCGAATTAGCGCCTGCGTTTCCCTCCCCCTCGAGGGGAGGGTGGCCCGAAGGGCCGGGTGGGGTCCTGCGTGAAGTGCGGCGACTCCCTTCGGACGACACTACAAGCAATGTCATTGCAGAGGCCCCTTCTCGGCTCGGCTCCAAAAAGATCGACCATTCTTCGGCGACCCCCACCCTGCCGCTTCGGGGCCACCTTCCCCTCAAGGAGGAGCGTTACGCCGCCTGCGCTACCCGCTCCGACATCATGCGGTAGGAAATCGCCTCGGCCAGGTGAATTCGGCCGACGGTTTCGCTGGCGTCGAGGTCAGCCAGTGTGCGCGCCACTTTGAGCACGCGGTGATAGGCGCGCGCGGAAAAGCCGAGTTTCTCGTTGGCGTCTTTCAGCAGCGACAGGCCGGCGGCATCCGGCATCGCGATGTCCTCGATAACAGAAGGCGAGCAATGGGCGTTGGTGGTGGCGCTGGTAACGCCCAGCCGCTCGAAACGTTCGCGCTGGATGGTGCGGGCGCGCGCCACGCGCTGGGCAACGGCGGCACTTTTCTCCGCTCGGTCGGGCCGGATCAGGTCGGCGGCCGAGACCGCCGGTACCTCGATCCTGAGATCGATGCGGTCGAGCAGCGGGCCGGAAATGCGCGCCTGGTAGTCGGTGCGGCAGCGCTCACCGCGCAGGCAGCGATAGCCGGGCTCGCCGGCCATGCCGCAACGGCACGGGTTCATCGCCGCCACCAGCTGGATGCGCGCTGGATAGGTGACGCGGTGGTTGGCGCGCGCGATCATGCAGTCGCCGGTCTCCAGTGGCTGGCGCAGCGCATCCAAGGTCTGCGGCGTGAATTCGGGAAACTCGTCGAGGAACAGGACGCCGTTATGGGCAAGCGATACTTCGCCCGGCCGCGCCCTGATGCCGCCGCCGACCATTGCCGCCATCGAAGCCGAATGGTGCGGGGCGCGGAACGGCCGCCGGTCGGTGAGCTTGCCTTCGCCGAGCTCGCCGGCCACCGAGGCGATCATCGAGACTTCAAGAAGTTCCTTGGGCGCCAGTGGCGGCAGAATTGAAGGCAGCCTCTGCGCCAGCATCGATTTTCCCGAGCCGGGAGGCCCGACCATCAACAGATTGTGGCCGCCGGCCGCCGCCACTTCCAGCGCCCGCTTGGCGCTTTCCTGGCCCTTGATGTCTGAAAGGTCGGGCAGGTCGCGGGCCGAGACATGGATGCCGGGCTCGGGCCGCGACAGCACCTGCGTGCCGCGAAAATGATTGGCGATGGCAATCAGGCTGCGCGGCGCCAATATGTCGAAATCCTTGCCCGCCCAGGCCGCTTCCGGCCCGCAGCCGAACGGGCAGATCAGGCCTTTTCCCTCGGCATTGGCGCCGATCGCCGCCGGCAGCGCACCGGCGACCGTGGCAATGGTGCCGTCGAGCGACAATTCTCCGAGCACGACATAGGAGGCCAGCATGTCGCCCGGAATGGCGCCAAGGGCGGCCATCAGGCCGAGCGCGATCGGCAGATCGTAATGGCTGCCTTCCTTGGGCAGATCGGCCGGAGCGAGGTTGACCGTCACCTTCTTCGACGGCATCGACAGCCCCGACGCATGCAGTGCCGCCTGCACGCGCTCGCGGCTTTCGGCCACCGCCTTGTCGGCCAGCCCGACGATCTGCATGCCGACCTTGCCCGGCGCGATCATCACCTGGACATCGACCGGTACGGCCTCGATGCCCTGGAAAGCAACCGTGCGAACCCGCGCCACCATCTTGCTCTGCCCCCGGATATCGGCTCGCCTCGGCCTTGTGGTTCAGACCGCGAGCGACGTCAGGACAAGACAACCATAGATTTCAGGCCAAGACAAGAACATTACAGGAACATGCATTCGTGGTGGTTGCAGCGCGCTGTGCCGGTTGCAAAAACGGAAGATGGTTGAGCAAAATGGAACGGCTGCTCCGCCTCCTCGACCGCGTTAACAAGGCGACTAGGCCCTTCGGCAATCTGAGGGTGTTGCTTCTAAACGGTGATGAAGGCATCGACCGAACCTGAAAGCGATCGATCGATCGCGACCTGCGGTGGAAGCCACTCCATGACAGGATATCTGAAAGGCCAAGGCAGGGCGATCCGGCGCGAAGAGCCGCTCTCCAGAAAAATCTCGTTTACAAGGTCTATGAACCGCCCGCGGTCTCGTTCGATTCGTTTCAAAGTTTGCGAACGAATGTAATCCCGGGGAATTCGTCGCTCCTTCAGCGCTAAGACAGCCTCCGCGATGGATCGAGGATCGGGTGGAACTGTAAGCGAATAGTCGTCATCCAGATAAAGGTCTCGGCCGCCATGGTTCGGCGTCGTGACCACTGGAAGCCCCGCGAGAAGATATTCCGTGCTTGCGAACATTGGTCCTTCCAGGTGAGAGAGACAGATTCCCACGGCTGCACGATTTAGATGCGTGTTCACCTGAGCCGGTGCCAATCGGACAGGCTTGCCGGTGCCGTCAAACTCGTTGATAAAGACGTGATGCGGCGCGAGCTCCCTATGCCGATTTATTCGCGCTCTTTCCGACTCCGTCGTGGAGGATCCGCTTGAATCTCGATAGAAGACAAATGCGCAACGCTGGATGCCAAGCGACAAGTCATGGCGCTTCCACGGAGCCAGCTGCGCATTGTAGATTGCATCAAATTCTACAGGGACGTCATCGAGAGGCCTGAATATGTGTTCGGAGGTTGTTGACGTCTTGTTGTGCAGGACGGCGGCCTCGCCGGACTGGTTCAACAGATCAGCCTCTGGCTGAGTGTTGGAAAGGAAGATTAGCGAGTGACGGGGGTTCTTGAGTCTATGCAGAACGGCATAGGTCCGGATGGTTTTGACGCTAGCACTGTTTTCGATGGACCAGGTTGGCGAGATGAGAAACCAGGCGCGGTGGCTGCGTGGACGGAAAGGCATATGACTTGCTAATCCGAGCGGCGTACCGGACATTCCCGAATAGGATATGAACGGATCGTCCGACAGCAAACTGGCCTGAAGAGCAGGTTGCGACTTCGCGGAAGGGTGCCCTTTTCTGAGGTTGTGGCCATGACGCAGCATGGCTCTGACAATCTCGAATTTGGTAGGAGGGCGATACCCGTGCTGTAGGGTCAACATGCGGCAATTGCGATCTTGAGTGCGGAGAAAAACTCGCTTCGATAGAGAGAAATTTGGCAAAGAAACACCGCCAGTTGATCGACGGAATATCTCAGGCGATCAAATCTGGTGTACGGAGAAGCGCCTCTTGAAAGAAAACATCGTCCCAAGCGGAGCTGGTTCTCACATCGCGCTACCAACCGTATCCGTTTGCGTAGGCTGTTTCAATCAAGAGGCATTCATCGACACTGCGATCCGATCCGTAGCGGCGCAGACATACACTGCGTTCGAATGCGTGGTGGTCGATGATTTTTCGACCGACGGTTCCCGCCGAAGGATTGAAGAGTGTCTGTCCCAGCTTGGCGACAGTCGTTTCCGCTTTCTGCCCCGACTGCAAAATGGCGGGCAGTTGACAGCAATGATGACCGGGCTTGACGCGACAGCCGGGCCCCTGATCTCCTTTCTTGACGGTGACGATGCTTGGCATCCTGACTTCATAGAATGCCATGTGAGAGCGCATCTCAGCCAAACCCGTATCGCGGCAATGTCGAGCTCCGATGAGGTGGTGATAGATACGGCCGGCAACCTGCTTGCGGGCGGTCATCCCGTATTCCACCTGAACGACCCGCGATCGATGCCGAAAATGAGCGGCTACCTGCATGTCGACACCGAAGCTGACCCGACATTATTATTTATTGATCGGGGTACCGTGGGTTGGTTTTGGTCAACCACATCGGGGATGATGTTTCGTCGAGCTCCGCTTGAAATCATGCGTCCATCCGATCCGGACGAAATAAAGATATGTGCCGATGGTTATATGGCTCGTGCCGCCCATATGATCGGCGGAACCGTGAGGATTGGGCGGGCTCTTGGCAGTTATCGGCTTCACGGCGGCAATGGCTGGGCGGACGGGCGCATCCTGGGTACCGGAGTTGGCCTCGGCAGGATGTCGCCTGATACTGAAATAGCGATACGGCGGGCACTGGCCAATCGTTGGTGCGAAGTGGCGCCGGGACTGGCGCATTTAATCTCCCGCCACCCAATGCGCAGGACCTTGGTCGACCTGATCGGACTGTCTGCGGCTTTTGCATTGCTGGAAAAGAACTCCGATGCGGGTTTTCTGCTGAAAGACTGGGCAACACCACAGCGAAAATTGCAGACCAGACTTATCGGTCTCCTTCCTCCGAAACTGAGGCCTCGGCGCTTCCGGGACATAGTTCGATTTGATGAGCCGCTTGCTCGGCAGTCTTACCCGATAAAGAGCATCTTTCGATGCTTCTCTGGACCCACCAAAGTCCTCCGTAGCAACGCACACTACGCGGCCAAATTCCGCCGCTTCGCCTCTACCGCGTCCCAGAACAGGCTGGCGATATCCGCGCCACCAAAGCGTTGCACTTCGCGCACGCCGGTTGGCGAGGTCACGTTGATCTCGGTCATGTAGTCGCCGATCACGTCGATGCCGACCAGGATGAAGCCGCGCTCTTTCAGCGACGGGCCGATGCGGGCGCAGATTTCGCGTTCGCGTTCCGTCAGCTCGGTCTTTTCGGCGCGGCCGCCGACATGCATGTTGGAGCGCGAGTCGTGGTCGGCCGGCACGCGGTTGATGGCGCCGACCGCTTCGCCGTCGATCAGGATGATGCGCTTGTCGCCCTTGCGCACGTCCTTGAGATAACGCTGAACGATATAGGGCTCGCGTGACAGCTGGGCGAACATTTCGAGCAGCGAGGCGAGGTTGCGGTCATCCTCCTTGAGATGGAAGATGCCGGCGCCGCCATTTCCGTAGAGCGGCTTGACGATGATGTCGCCGAACTCCTTGCGGAAGGCGGCGACCTCCTGGGGATCCTTGGTGATCAGCGTTTCCGGCATCAGATCGGGGAATTCGGTGACGAAGATCTTTTCCGGGCTGTTGCGCACCCAGGCCGGGTCGTTGACGACCAATGTCTTCGGGTGAATGCGCTCCAGAATATGCGTGGTGGTGATGTAATTCATGTCGAAGGGCGGATCCTGGCGCAGCAGGATCACATCCATCTCCGACAGGTCGGTGCGCACCTTGTCGCCCAGCGTATAATGATTGCCCTTCTCGTCGCGGAGCTTCATCTCTTCGATGCGGGCAAACACCTTGCCGCCCAGCATCGACAGCCGGTCGGGCGTGTAGTGGAACAATTGGTGGCCGCGCCGCTGCGCCTCCAGCGACAGCGCAAAGGACGTGTCGCCGCCGATCGAGACGGTGGAGACATGGTCCATCTGGACGGCGATCTTCAGGGGCATCTTCTGGTCTCCAGCGGGTCGAGCAAGTCCAGGAAAAGTGCGTAGCGGTTTTCCGTCCGGAATTGCGGCAAGGCAAGTCGCCGATATACGGAACTTGGCGGCTTCTGCCAATCGCGCTTGCTTGGCCCAGACCTTTACCGGTCGAAGACCAGCCGGGAGTAACCGAGGAAGGACAGCGCCATGGCGACCAGCGAGGCGACGGCAAGTGCCGCCAGCGGCGGCATTGCCGGCAGCGCGAACAGGATGGCGCAGTAGACGAGATAGTTGACAATGCTGGTGGCGATACCGACGCCGCCATAGCGCGCGCCCTCCTGCGCCACGCCGCGGCTCGACGGCGAAAAGGTCAGGTGCCGGTTGATCTGCCAGGTGACGCACAGCGCAAAGCCGATCGACAGGACACGGGCGACGAAGGGACCGAGCGGCGTCACCGCCAAGAGCAGCCAGAGCACCGCGGCATCGGCGACGAAACCAACGCCGCCGGCCAGGACGAAGCGGGCGAGCCGGCTCACGGCCTCAGGCGGCCCGGGGCGTCTTGCCCGGTTCGGCCTTCGCTGTTTCGCTCGTGCGTTCGCGCCGTTCGACCCGGCCCGACGGGACGGAGAGATAGAAAATGCGCTTCTGCTCGGCGCGTCCGCGCGATACCGAATCGATGATCAGTCCGGTCACCATCGCAAGCATCGAGAGCAGCAGCAGGCCGACCGACAGCACCCAGGTCGGCATGCGCGGCACGAGGCCGGTCTGGGCGAATTCGATCAGCACCGGCGTCATCAGGGCAAGGCTCGACGCCAGGAAGAAAATCGCGAAGGCGCCGAAGAAGCGCAGCGGCTGCGTTTCCTTCATCAGCATGGCGAACATCCACAGGATCCTGGCGCCGTCGCGATAGGTCGACAGCTTCGACGACGATCCCTCAGGCCGGCGGCCATAATCGAGCGCGATCTCGCTCACCGGCAGTTTGAGCTGCGAGGCATGCACCGACATTTCGGTCTCGATCTCGAAGCCGCCGGAAACCGCGGGAAAGCTCTTGACGAAACGCCTCGAGAAGACGCGGTAGCCGGAGAAGATGTCGGTGAAGTCGGCGCCGAACAGCCGCTTGTAGAGGCTGTTGAAGATGCGGTTGCCGAAGGCATGGCCGGAACGGCCGGCATCGTCGGTGACGCCGCGCCTGGTGCCAACCACCATGTCGCAGCGCTCGGTCTGCAGGATGTTGATCAGCAGCGAGGCATCTTCCGGCGCATAGGTGCCGTCGCCATCGGCCATCAGATAGATGTCCGCATCGATGTCGGCGAACATGCGCCGCACGACATTGCCCTTGCCCTGGCGCGGCTCGCGGACGACGATGGCGCCCGCTGCGCGCGCCTTGAGCGCGGTCAAATCCCTGGAATTGTTGTCATAGACATAGATCTCGGCCGATGGCAGCGTCTCGCGAAAGCGCCGCACCACCTCGGTGATGGTCAGTTCCTCATTGTAGCAAGGCAGGAGCACGGCAATGGCCGGCTCATGGCGGACTTCGTGCGGCATTTCCGTCTCCCGACACCCGGCGGAGCCTCCGGCCGCGCTCATATGCGGCCTCGCTCAGGCGACTTTACTATTTATTGAAGCTGTTAAGGCTAGGTTTAAGGCCGCAGTCTTTCCGACGAAGGTCATGATGATGAACGCAGCCAAGGCGGGTGCTTCCTCCTGGAAGTCCGATATGACGCTGGCGCTGCTTGCCATGCTGGTGGTGCTGGCTGTCAATGCCGCCACGGGCTTTCGCGAATTGAGCAATGCCGGCGGCGACAATGACAGCCTGCTGCGGCTGGTCGAGGTTCGCGACATGCTGGCCGGCCAGGGCTGGTTCGACCTGCATCAGTACAGGATGGGGCCGGAAGGCGGTTTCGTCATGCACTGGTCGCGGCTGGTCGACGCACCGCTCGCCGCCATCATCCTCGCCGCCTCGGCGCTGACCGGCAGCATGGCCATGGCCGAAGCGATCGCGCAGGTGCTGTGGCCGGCGCTGCTGTTTTGCCTGGCGGTGTTCTTCCTCGCCCGTGCGGCGCGCAGCTTCGCCGGCGTCGGCGCGGTGCTGCCGGCGGTCGTTATCGGCGCGGCGGCGCTGCATTTCATCGGCATTTTCTTGCCGGGTGCGCTCGATCATCACAATGTCCAGCTGACGCTGACCATGGCCAGCCTCAGCCTGCTGCTCGAGGCGCCGGCGCGTCGCTGGGCGGCGCTGATTTCCGGGCTGTGTGCGGCCCTGACGCTGGCCGTCGGCATGGAAACCGCGCCCTATGTCGCCACCATCGGCGCCTGCATCGCTTTGCTGTTCGTCGTCGATCCCGGCGGCGAACGCCGGATCGCCAGGGATTTCGGTCTCGGCTTTGCCGGCGTTTCAGCCCTGGTCTTCGTCAGCACCATCCCGCCATCGGCCTGGGGCCAGGCGCAGTGCGATGCCTTCTCGGCCGTACAATTCGTCGTCGCGGCAATCGCCGGACTGGGCCTTGCCGCCGTGACGTCGCTCAAGGTGTCCAACGGCACGGCCGGACGCCGCCTGATTTCGCTCGGCCTGCTCGCGCTTGTGCTGGGCGCCGTTGTCGCGGCGCTGTTTCCGCAATGCCTTGCGGCTCCCTACGCAACTCTCGATCCGCGCCTCAAGGAATTGTGGCTCGATCACATCGACGAGGCGCAGTCGCTGTTCAGTATTGCCGCCAGCGAGCCGGCCTCGCTGGCGGCGCGCTATGTCACGCCGCTGGTGGCGATCGCGCTGATGGCGCTTCGCCTGCGCGGACCATGGCGCCGCCAGGACAGCCTCGTCGGCGCCTTGCTGGTCGGCGCCTTCATCGTCAGCGCCTGGCAGGTCCGCGGCTCGACATTCTCGATCGCCTTTGCCGTCATCCCGCTGTCGGCCTGGATCGCAAGCTGGCGCGAACGGGCGAGGATCAGCCCTGCGCGCAGCGTATCGCTGCGCATGGCGGCGGTCTGGGTGGTGTCGGTGAATGCCGTCTGGGCCGGCGCTGCCGCCGCGACGTCGAGCGTGTTCGAGGCCAACAAGGTCTCGGTCGAGGCACAGGACACCGACAGCGATCCGTCCTGCGAGCGCAAGGCCTCCTTCGCGGCGTTGGCCCGGCTGCCGGACACCACGGTGCTTGCCATTTCCAATCTCGGCTCGCCCATCCTGGCCTATTCCGGGCACCGCGTCTTTGCCGGCCCCTATCATCGCAACATCGCCGGCGACCTGCTTGCGCTCGATGCCTTCCTCGGATCGGCGGACCAGGCGAGGACGATCGCGGCGGCTCACCACGTCGGCCTGATGGCGCTCTGCCGCGGCAGCGCCGAAAGCAAGATGCTTGCCGCCAAGGCGCCGCAAGGCTTCCTGGCCAGGCTGATGCAGGGAAGCGTCCCCGATTGGCTCGAACCGGTGGCCGAAACGCGCGGAACCCCGGTCGAACTCTACCGCGTCCGCTAAAGCATCATTCGCCAGCGAAAAATCGATTTCGCGATACGCTTCCTAAACGCTTTGCTGCCAGTCTCAGCCTAAATTTCGGGCGTCACAAACAGGGATACCGATGCAAACGACGTTTGGCACCGGGCAGGCAAGCAGGGAAAACTCGGATCTGGCGTTCACCGATGCGCTGACCGGGCTTGGCAACCATCGCCGCTTCTTCGACAAGGTCGATCGCCTGATCAGCGACCGTGCAGACGATCCCGCGCCGTTCACGGTCGGCATTCTCGACCTCGACGGCTTCAAGCCGATCAACGATCTGTTCGGCCACAAGGCCGGCGACGACATATTGATCCAGGTGGCGATGCGGCTGCGCGCCTCGATGGACAGCCACTCTACTGTCTGCCGCATCGGCGCCGACGAATTCGCCTTCCTCTACCCGATGGTGTTCTCGGAGGAGGCGGCGGCCGAGAAGTCGCGCATGATGATCGAAATCCTGTCGGCGCCCTACGATGTCGGCGAACGCACCGCCAGGCTTTCGGCCTCGGTCGGCTGCTCGCTCTTTTATTCCGGCGACGAAACCACGGAAATCCTCGTCAACAAGGCCGAAACGGCGCTCTACCACGCCAAGCGTTCGGGCCGTGGCCGCGTCGTCGTCTACACCCGCGAAATGGAAGAGGCGGCCAAGCGCGTCACCCGCATCGAACAGGCGCTGCGCCGCGCCGTCTCGGCCGGTGAGGTCGAGCCGCATTTCCAGCCCATCGTCGATCTGACCACCCGCCGCACCATCGGCTTCGAGACGCTGGCGCGCTGGACCGATCGCGACCTCGGCGTCGTCCCGCCGACCGTGTTCATCCCCATCGCCGAAGAGCGCGGCATCATCGGCCCGCTGTCGCAGCTGGTGCTGCGCAAGGCGGCCGAAGCGGCGCGCAGCTGGCCGAAGGACCTGTTCCTGTCCTTCAACCTGTCGCCCTCGCAGCTCGTCGACCAGAACACTGGCCTGCACATATTGTCGATCCTCGACCGCACCGGCTTCGATCCGCGACGGCTGGAGATCGAGATCACCGAAACCGGCCTGATGAACGATCCGGCCTCGGCCGAGAAGATCGTCGAGGACCTGCGTCGCGTCGGCATCCGAGTCTCGCTCGACGATTTCGGCACCGGCCAGTCCTCGCTCGGCCGCTTGCGCGAATTCCATTTCGACAAGCTCAAGATCGACCGCGCCTTCGTCTCCTCGATCCTCGACGACCGACCGTCGGAACACATCATCCGCGCCATTCTGGCCATGTGCGAAGGGCTCGGCATGGATGTCGTCGCCGAAGGCATCGAGGAGGAGGCGCAGGCCGACCGCCTCGTTCAGTTCGGCTGCGCCGGCGGCCAGGGCTATCTCTTCGGCAAACCGGTCGATGCCGACGCCACGCTCGGCTACCTCCGCGATTCCTATCGCGGCGCCCTCTACGCCAAGGCAGTCTGACCGGCGGTCTGGCCTGCGTCGAGCAAGTCAGCGGCGCGAGCCAAGATCGACTGTGGCCGCCATCTTGCGGCCTTTTGTCTGACATAAGCCAATCAAATCGCCGTTTTCGCCCTTGCTCCCCGGACTTGGCTGGATAGGATGCGCGCCGACCGGACCGGGAGATGAAGATATGATGCCATCGGCGGATTTTGCCGACCTCAGGGGAGCCTCGGTGCTGATCACCGGCGGCGGTTCCGGAATTGGTGCGGCACTGACCGAGGGCTTCGTTCGCCAGGGCGCCCATGTCGCCTTCATCGACATCGCCGATGGCCCAAGCACGCTGCTTGCCGACCGCGTCGAAAAAGAACTTGGCCGGCGACCGCTCTACCTCAAGACCGATTTGCGCGACGTCGAGGCGTTGCGCGCTTCGGCCGCCAAAGCGGCTGAGGCACATGGCGACGTCACCGTGCTGGTCAACAATGCCGCCTGGGACGAACGCCACGACGTCGCTGACGTTACCGTCGAGTTCTGGGACAACAATCTCGCCGTCAATCTGCGCCCGCATTTCTTCACCGCACAGGCGGTGGCGCCGGGCATGAAGCGGGCCGGCGGCGGTTCGATCATCAACTTCACCTCAACCTCCTATCTCATCAACCACCCCGATATGCCGGCCTACACCGCCGCCAAGGCCGGCATACTCGGCCTCACCAAAGGTCTCGCCGGCAAGCTTGGGGTCGATGGCATCCGCGTCAATGCGATTGCGCCGGGCTGGGTGATCACCGAGCGGCAGCGGGAACTCTGGGTCACCGAGCAGGGGCTCGCCGCCCATGTCGCCAAGCAAAGCATCAAGCAGGTCATGCAGCCCGACGACATCGTCGGCACGGTGCTGTTCCTGGCCTCCGACGCCTCGCGTATGCTGACGGCGCAGATGTTGATCGTCGACGGGGGTTTCCTGTGAGCCCGGTGAATCAAAATCCGGCAAAAGGCACGCCGGCAGTCGCCGCCGTCGACTGGGGCACGACCCGCATGCGGGTCTGGCTGGTCGACGAGGCGGGCGGGGTGCTTGCCGAGCGTCGCGGCGATGATGGGCTGATCACCGCGCAGCAAAAAGGCTTTTCGACCATCCTCGAAGGCCATCTCGCGGCGCTCGGCGCGCCTGACACACTGCCAGTCATCATCTGCGGCATGGCCGGCTCGCGCCAGGGTTGGCTGGAAGCGCCTTACATCACCGTGCCGGCGCCGCTCAGTGCCATCCTCGCGGGGGCCGCCCGCATTCCCGGCCAGAGCCGCGACATCCGCATCGTGCCTGGCCTGGCGCAGCGCCTGGAAGATGCGCCGGATGTAATGCGCGGCGAGGAAACCCAGCTTGCCGGCGCCGGTTTGCCGGCAAAAGGTCGCCATCTCGTCTGCATGCCCGGCACCCATTCGAAATGGGTTCTGGTCGAAGACGGCGCGGTCGACGGCTTCTGCACCTGGCCGACCGGCGAGCTGTTTTCGGTGCTGGCCACTCACTCGATCCTGCGCCATTCGCTGGGCGAGAGCCCGAAGCCGGTCATTCCGGACAATCCCTCCTTCCAGGAATGGTGCCGCAAGGCTTTGGCCGAGGGCGGCGATGTCACCTCGCGGCTGTTCTCGATCCGCGCCGCCGGCCTGCTGCAGGACCTCAAGGCCGACGATGCCGCCGCTTGCCTGTCCGGCCTGCTGATCGGCGGCGAGATCGCCTCGGCGGGCCGCCGCTATGGCGAAAGCACCACTGCAATCGTGCTGGTCGCCTCGGGGTCGCTAGCAGCCCTCTACCGCCAGGCGCTCGACCTTGCAGCGCTTGCCGTCAGGACGGTCGACGCCGACGAGGCGGTGCGTGCCGGCCTTATCGAGGCGGCGCGAGAAAATGGCATGATCGCCAAATGACTCACCAGAGTGGAGTGATAGCGTGACCCAGACCGCACCCTTCCCGAAGCTCAAGCGTGGTCTTGTCGCCATTCTGCGCGGCCTCAAACCCAGCGAGGCGGTTGCCATCGGCCAGGCGCTGTTTGACGCCGGCATCGAAGCCATCGAGGTGCCGCTCAATTCGCCGGAACCGTTTTCATCGATCGCCAGCATTGTCACCGCTTTGCCCAAGACAGCGCTGGTCGGCGCCGGCACGGTGCTGACTTCAGCCGATGTCGACACCTTGGCCAAGGCCGGCGGGCGCTTGCTGGTCAGCCCCAACATCGATGCCGACGTCATGGCCCGCGCCATGCACCATGGCATGGTGACGATGCCAGGCGTGTTCACCCCCACCGAAGCTTTTCAGGCGATTAGGCTTGGGGCTTCGGCGCTCAAATTCTTCCCGGCAAGCGTGCTCGGGCCTAGCGGCATTTCGGCGATGCGGGCCGTGCTGCCGGCCGATACCGTGGTCGGCGCCGTCGGCGGCGTTTCCGACAAAGACTTTGCCGGCTACAAAGCCGCTGGGGTGACTGCTTTTGGTCTTGGCTCCAGCCTGTTCAAACCCGGCATGAGCGTCGACGAGGTGGCCTCGCGCGCGCAGGCGGCGGTGACGGCCTGGGATGCGGCCTTCGGCGGAGCGGCATGATGGAAAACGTTTCGGTTTTCTCGGACCATGTCTGCGAACTCGGCGAGGGGCCGAGCTACGATCCCGCCACCGATACGCTGTTCTGGTTCGACATCGTCAACGGCCTTCTGCTGGAGCAGGGCGTCGCTTCCGGCGCGCTGAAGGTCCACGACCTCGGCCAGATGGCCAGCGCCATCGCCATCATCGACGACCATCGCCAGCTCATCGCCACCGAGACCGGCCTGCATGTCCGCGACGTCTCGACCGGCAAGCTGACGCTGCATACGCCCATCGAGGCCGACAATGCGCTGACCCGCTCCAACGATTCGCGCGTCCACCCTTGTGGCGCCTTCTGGGTCGGCACGATGGGCAAGGGTGAGGAGAAGGGCGCGGGCGCCATCTACTGGTTCTTCAAGGGCGAATTGCGCACGCTTTACACCGGCATCACCGTGTCGAACTCGATCTGTTTCTCGCAGGATGGAACGATCGCCTACTACACCGATACCGCGACCGGCCTGTTGATGCGCGTCGCCTGCGATCCGGCGACGGGCCTGCCGGTCGGCGAGTCCAAAGTGTTCGTCGACCATCGCTCGTCGCGGGGCTATGTCGACGGCTCGGTTGTCGACCGTGACGGCGTGCTGTGGAACGCGGTCTGGGGCGGCAAGGCAGTGAAGGCTTATGCGCCGGACGGCACATTGTTGCGCGAGATTGCCGTGCCGGCGGGGCAGTCCTCGTGCCCGGCCTTTGTCGGCGCCAAGGCCGATCGGCTGGCGGTGACCTCGGCCTGGAAAGGCAAGGACGACAAGCAGCGCAAGCTCGACCCACAGGCCGGCATGACCTTCCTGCTCGACATCCCCGTCAACGGCCGCTTCGAGCCGCGCGTGCTGATCGCCTGAGCGTACCGGTTGTCGTGCAGGCGGCGGGCGCGGGTCGATTTCGCGCAAGCCGATCGCATTGGCCGTGCGATGGTGTGGCTGCATCACCGAGAAGCTTTGACCCATGCCGCGCCCGACCTTGATCCTCGTCTACGAGCCTGAAAAGGCCTGTTTCGACAGGCTGGTCGCCGATGGTTTTCCTGCCGAGCGTGCCTTGGAAATCTCGTCCTATCTGGCGCAATCGACCGATCTCGCGCCCGAATTCGATGAAATCACCGCCGCTTGCGGGCGGCGCGGCCTCGCCTTCATGCCGGTTGCACTCGACGATGCGTCAAGCGCGCTGGCGAAGGCCGATCCCGCAACCACGCTTGTCTGGACGCTGACCGACGGCATTGCCTATTTCCGCGGTGCTGCAGCGCCCGCACTTGCCAGGCTGAATGGGCTTAGAACCATCGGAGCCGACGATGCGCTGTTCGCGCTTTGCCAGGACAAGTTCCGCTCCGGCGCCGTGCTTTGCGCGCTCGGCCTGCCGGCGCCGCAGGCAGGCCTGGCCCGCGACGGCCGCTGGCTGGCCGCCCCGCCAGCTTCGGAAGCCGGCTGGTTCGTCAAGCCGAACCGGCTCGGCTCTAAGGTAGGCATCTGGCCGGATTCACGCTGCAACGACCTGGCCCATGCGCTGGAGCTTAGCCGGCGGGTCTATGCCGCTTATCGCGACGATGTCGTCGTCCAGCCCTATGTCGGCGGTCGCAATGTCCGCGCCAGCTTCCTTGGGCTGCAAACGGATGCCGGGGCGGAAGCGCTCGGCATTGCGTTCGTCGACTCCGGCGGCGATTTCCAGACCATGGCGGACTCGATGGCGCTTTACGGCGACACCGGCGAGGCCGCCAAGGCGGCTGGACTATACAGCGAGCCGGTGCTGGAGGCGGTTGCCGACACCCAGCCGGCAGCCGCGGCAACCATCCGCCGCATCGCCGAGCGGCTGGTCAGCGGACTTGGCCTGCGCGACGTGTTTTCCATCGATTTCAGGGTCGAGGCCACCGATCATGCCCACCTCATCGAGTTCGAGGTCTGTCCCGGCCTGCCCTGCTTCGATTTCCGCGCCTATTGCCGGCTGCAATGGAGCATGACGCTGGCCGATGCGGTTGCCGAGACGGCGGCGAACCGACTGAACCGACAGGCGATCTGAAAGGCCGCGGGGACCGGCACGACCTACCGCGCCTTGACGGCTTTTGCTCCACCTTTAGTGTCGCGGGACAGTCCTCAGGCAAGGCCGCGCGATGAGCACACCAGCAAGCTCCCTCCATCATCACATAAGGCGCATGGCCGGGCGCGATCCGCATGAGGCGCATCGCGTCGCCACGCCGCTCGAGCTGCTGTTCGATCTGACCTTCGTCACCGCCTTCAGCCTTGCCTCGTCGCAACTGGCGCATGCCTTGGCCGAGGGCCACTACGCGGCGGCGCTGATCGGCTTCGGCTTTGCCAGCTTCGCGATCTGCTGGGCGTGGATCAATTTCTCCTGGTTTTCCTCCGCCTATGACACCGACGATTGGATCTTCCGCCTCGTCACCATGGTGCAGATGATCGGCGTGCTGGTGCTGGCCATCGGCCTGCCGCGCATGTTCGCCTCGATCGAGCATGGCGAACACCTCAACAATTCGGTGATGGTGCTGGGCTACGTCATCATGCGCGTCGCCATGATCTTCCAATGGCTGCGCGCGGCGCGGCAGGACCCTGGGCGGCGGCGTGCCTGTCTCACCTATGCCATCGCCATCGCGATCGCCCAGATCGGCTGGGTGGTGCAGATCCTGGTCGATTTCTCGCTGGCGACGAGCCTGGCTTTCGGCGCGGTCCTGCTTCTCATCGAGCTTGCCGGACCGGTCATCGCCGAACGCCGGGATGGCGGCACGCCCTGGCACGCGCATCACGTCGCCGAGCGCTACAGCCTCTTCGCCATCATCGCGCTGGGCGAAGGGGTGGTCGGCACGCTGGCGACGCTGTCGGCCGTGGTCGAGGAGCAGGGCTGGAACCTCGATGCCGCCTTGATCGGCATTGCCGGAATGGGTCTCACCTTCGGCATGTGGTGGGTCTATTACATGCTGCCCTCGGGGACAGTGCTGCACCAGCACCGCAATCGCTCTTTTGTCTGGGGCTATGGCCAGATGCTGATCGTGGCGGCCATCGTCGCCACCGGCGCCGGGCTGCATGTCGCGGCCTATTTCATCGAGCACAAGGCCCATATCGGCCCGGTAGCGACCCTGCTCTCGGTCGCCATTCCGCTAGGCGTGTTCCTGGGGGCGATCTACGCGCTGTATTATTATCTCGTCCAGCGCTTCGATCCCCTCCATGTCTGGCTGCTGGCGGGAACGGCTGCGGTCGTCGCACTTGCCATCATCGCCGCCCTTGCCGGCGTCGACATGGCGGTCTGCCTCATCTTACTCACGCTAGCGCCGGCCGTCACCGTTGTCGGCTATGAGCTGTCGGGGCACCGCCATCAACTGGAGGTGCTGGCGCAGGAGGAAGCGCCGCACTGAGCAGAGCAGCTTCGCGCGTCAGATACCCTCGACCAGCACGATCTCGCCATCGGCTACTTTCTGACGGATGGCCACGGCGCGCTGGTACTCCGGCGAGTGGTAGCAATCGTGCGCCGCGCTGAGCGATTCGAACTCGATAATGACATTGCGGGCGCGGCCAGGCCCCTCGGCCTTTTCATGCTCACCGCCACGGGCAAGGAACTTCACGTCGAAACGGTCGAAAGCGAGCTTGGCGGCAGCGACATAGTCCTTGTAGCCTTCGGCGTCGCGCACATCGACGCGGGCTATCCAGTATCCCTTGGGCATTTTCTTCTCCTCGTTACGCGGCGCGCATCTCTTCCAGTATGGCTTCCGCCGCCGCGCGCCTGTCGCTTGCCGCCACGATTGGCCGGCCCACAACAAGATGGCTGGAGCCGTTGCGGATCGCCTGGCCGGGCGTCACCACGCGTTTCTGGTCGCCATGGTCGCTGCCCTTGGGCCGTATCCCCGGTGTCACCACCGCCAGGTCGGGTCCGACGATGCGGCGCACCGCTTCCGCCTCCTCGGCCGAGCAGACGACGCCGCCCATGCCTGCATGCAGCGCCTGTTCGGCGCGCCTCAGCACCAGCGTGTGCGGGTCATATTCATAGCCGGCGTCGATCACGTCCTGCTCGTCCATCGAGGTCAGCACGCTGACCGCCAGCAGGCACAGGTCGCTGCCCCTGGCGGCCTCCACCGCGGCCCGCATCGCCTTGGGATAGGCGTGGATGGTCAGCATGGTCATGCCCATGCGCACGATGTTCTCGACACCCTTGGCCACCGTGTGGTCGATGTCGAGCAGCTTCATGTCGAGGAAGATTCTGGTGCCGCCGCTGGCCAACTCCCTGGCGAAGTCGAGCCCGCCGGCGAAGGCCAACTGATAGCCGATCTTGTAGAAGGAGACGACGCCGTCGAGTTCGCGCACCGCCTGTTCGGCCTCTTTCACCGTCGGCACGTCGAGGCCGACGATCAGCCTGTCTCTCATGGTATGGGCCTGCATGGCTGTGGAAATCATGCCCCGGTCCGGGTCGATAGCATGCGCGAGGTTTCGATCAGCGTGCGGCATAGGTGCTCCATCGATTTGGTCAGTCTATCATCCCTGAAATTGCCGTCGCCGTCGAAGGCACTGCCGCCATCGGATACCGAGCATTCCGGCGTCACCATCTCCAGCTGGCAGCGCACCAGCACGGCGCGCAGATGGTTGATGCAGCGGATCCCGGCGAAATGTCCGTTCGAAGACGAGCACAGGCCGGCGACCTTGCCGACAAATGGCCTCACCGGCCAGCCGCCATCGAGGCGCACCCGGCTTACCCAGTCGATCGTGTTCTTGAGCAGTGGCGGGATCGAGCCATTATATTCCGGCGTCGCGATCAGCAGCCCGTCATGGGCGGCGATCAGCCGGCCGAGCTTCACGGCGTTGTCGGGAACGCCTTTTTCCTTTTCGAGGTCCTCGTCGATGATCGGCAGCGGATAGTCGGCCAGCGAAATGCGCGTCACCTCGGCGCCTTGCATGGCCAGCTCCTTCTGCGCCACATCGGCGGTCCTGCCGCTGAAGGCGCCGCTGCGCACCGAGCCGGCGAAGACGAGGATTTTCGCGATCACAGCCATTGGCCACTCTTGTTCCCGGACAGGTACAGCCAGAGGCTGCGCAAATCAACGCACTGGCCCAAAAAACGGAAACGATCGGGGGGCAAGCGCGCGAAGGTGTGCCGAGCAGCTGGGCTATTGCTAGTGGGTGACCGCAATTCTTGCACTCAGCGCGATGAGTGCAACTCCGAGCAAGGCATCTATCGGCCTGCGGACGCTGCCATATACCGACCGAACCCTTCTTGTGGAGAACATTAGCGCGACAAGCCCAAACCACGCCATCGCGACCAGCCCGATTATGGCCAGGGACACTGCCTGGACCCAGATCGGAGCCTGCATCGGCAATACCGATATGAACAGGCTCGCGAAGAAGGCGGCCGTCTTCGGATTTGTAATTCCGACAACGAAGCCGCTTCGCCAGGGAGCCGTAGTCTCTGCGCCACTGACGGCCAGCGGTGGCTGCGCCTGCCAAGCCGACAAAAGGATCTTGCTGCCCAGGTAACCGAGATACACGGCGCCGGCGATCCGGACAGCAAGGTGAGCCCATGCAATCTGCGTCAGCACGAGGCCCAGGCCAAACATCGCGAGAGCCGCCCACACCATGATCGCTGCGGCAATGCCAAGCGCCACATGGAACCCCGCGCGACGGCTGATCAGCGCATGGGAAGTCACGGCTACAAAATCGGGTCCCGGGCTCATGGCGCCGAGCAGGAACACTGAAGCAAGTGTCAGGAATTGCGGAAGGTAGCTCATGCGAAGCTCCAATTTCAGGCTCGTCGTACCGCACGCCTGCATGCCAGAGAGGCCAGGAAGCCGCTCGCCGCGATTTCGAGGGTCGTTTCCCTCATCTTCACAAACCTACAGCGCCCTTTAATATGAGCGAAATGAAAGATATTTCGGCAGCCATGAACAAAGCTAATATCAACATCACAATGGTGCGCGTCCTGACATCGCTCAGCGAGACGCGCAGCTTCACGAAAACCGCCGAGCGGCTCTGTCTTTCTCAATCGGCCATAAGCCATGCAATGAAGGCGCTGGAGGAGATCGTTGGCGCGCCCCTCGTCATACGTGATCGGCGCGGTGTCGCTTTCACCGCAACCGGCGAGTCGGCTTTGGATGCGGCGCGCGCCGCTTTGCATGCTTTAGGCCGTCTTGCCGGCCTACGGGAACACTCCATCAAAGGCAGAGTACGGCTCGCGCTGGTCAGCAGCGCCTCGGTAAAGATTGCTCCATATGCGTTGAACATTACTTCCGTCCGGCACCCGGAGCTTGCTGTCGAACTGCTCTTGGGCACGGATACCGAGGTGGCGGAGTGGGTCGATCGCGGTGCCGCCGATATTGGACTGTCCTACATCGCCGGCAATTGCCAAGCCGAGGAACTTGTCGACGACGAACTCTTTGTGGCGTCATCGCAAAAGAACTCAGTCCAAGGCGGGTCATTTCCGATCCGCGCTCTCGACGGCCAGCCATTCATCATGTCGAGCGGCGGCTGCGGACCAATGCTTGCCGAATTGTTCCAGGATTTTGGCGTTGCGCCAGTTGTCATCCTGTCGGCGAGCGATATGGCGGCGCTGCTTGCTCTGGTTGGGGCCGGGCGCGGTTTGTCGATTGCGCCAGGCCTGGCGTTTCCGGCCGATTGGCAGCGAACCGTCGCGAGGCGTCCTCTGGAGCCGCGTGCGCGTCGGCCTCTGCTGCTTCTGTTCTCCAGCAGCGCCGAAGCAACGGCCGTGCGGGCCATGTGCGCGGCGATCAGAGAAGTCGCCACGAGTTTGCGAGGCGGATAACAGTCAAGGATGTGGATCGACCCTCAATCGAGCTTCCTTCGGGAGACGTCGATCCTCTACAAGGCGCCAGAGACTTCTCCCGCCCCCAATACCAGCTAATGCGCTTCGCGCCGGTAGATCCACAGCTGCGTCGGCGGGATGTTGCGGAAGATGAAGTCGAAATGCTTGACCGTGTAATTGCCGCGGCCGGGCGGGATCGGCGACAACGGCCCATAGGTCAGCTGCACGATCGGCCGTCCAACCGGGATGCGGTCTAGCAGGCTTTCAATATAGGCGATCCGCTGTGCGACCGGGAAATTGAGCAGCGGCACGCCGGAGACGACGGAATCGAAAACCATACCGCTCTTCTCGCCAAGCGTGGCGTTGAGATTGAAGGCATCGCCCTCGATGACGTTGACGCCGGGATAGAGCTGGCGCAGATGGCGCACGAAATCGGTGGAATATTCGACCGCATAGAGGTTTTCGGGCTTAACGCCCTGGGCGAGGATTGCACGCGTGATGACGCCTGTGCCGGGGCCGACTTCAAGCACCGGCAGGCCGGACTTCGGATTGACGATGGAAGCCATCTTGCGGGCGGTGACGGAGCTTGTCGGCACGATCGAACCGACCGACTTCGGCTTGTCGATCCAGCCTTTGAAGAATTTGAGTTCGTCGTCGAACTTTTCCGCCAGCGCCTTCCGCAATCCCGGACCACGTGCCATGCAAGTTCTCCTCAACACTCCCCGAACGCTACTTAGCAGCTAACAGGTCCAAGGCAAGGCGCGATCTGGCATAAGATGTTGATGACGTTTGGGAAGCGTGGCGGCCTTGGCTTGGGTTCAGTGCTCGCCGAAGGATTCGAAAAAGTCCTTCATGCGGGCGAAAAAGCCGCTCGACTGGGGAGAATTGTCCTTCGACGACAGCTGCTCGAACTCTTCCAGCAACTCGCGCTGGCGGCGCGACAGGTTTTGCGGCGTTTCGACCGCGGTCTGGATATAGAGGTCGCCGACATTGGGCTGGCGCAGCACCGGCATGCCCTTGCCCTTGAGGCGGAACTGGCGGCCGTTCTGCGTGCCTTCGGTCACTTTCACCTTGGTCTGACTGCCGTCCAGCGTCGTCACCTCGAACGAGCCGCCAAGGGCGGCCGTCGTCATCGATATCGGCACCTTGCAGTAGAGATCGGCGCCGTCGCGCTGGAAGAATTCATGCGGCTTCACCGCCAGGAAAATATAGAGGTCGCCCGATGGGCCGCCGCGCAGGCCCGCCTCGCCCTCATTGGCAAGCCGGATGCGGGTGCCGTCCTCGATGCCGGCCGGGATATTGACCGACAGCGAGCGTTCCTCGGTGACGCGGCCCTGGCCGGCGCATTTCGGGCACGGGTCCTTGATCGTCTGGCCGCGGCCTTGGCATTGCGGGCAGGTACGCTCGATCGAGAAGAAGCCTTGCGTCGCTCGTACCTTGCCGTGGCCATGGCACATCGAGCAGGTCACCGGCTGGGTGCCGGGCTTGGCGCCGGTCCCGGAGCATTCCGTGCATGAGATCGAGGCCGGCACGCGGATTTGCGCGGTCTTGCCGGCAAACGCTTCTTCCAGCGTGATTTCCATATTGTAGCGCAAATCGGCGCCGCGTTCGCGGCCGCCCGACGAGCGGCGCTGGCGCCCGCCCATCATGTCGCCGAAAATATCTTCGAAAATGTCGGCGAAGCCGCCGGCGCCAAAACCTTGCGCGCCGCCATTCATGCCGCCCTGCTCGAAGGCGGCGTGACCGAAACGGTCATAGGCCGCGCGCTTCTGCGGGTCCTTCAGCGTTTCGTAGGCTTCGTTGATTTCCTTGAACTTATGCTCGCATGAGTGATCGCCGGGATTGCGGTCGGGATGGAACTGCATGGCCAGCTTGCGGAAAGCGCTCTTGAGCTCCTTCTCGTCGGCGCCCTTTTGCACGCCCAGCGTCTCGTAGAAATCAGCTTTCATCTTTTCCCGCAGTCCGGATGCTCAACGTCTTGATGCATGTTGCGTCGTTTGCCGGCACGTTGTCTCGATTTAGGAGCGGTGCTGCCCGGATGCTAGGGCCGGCGCGCTTGTGCCTGTGTTTTTCAGTGACTTTTTCGGCAAGGCCCGCACTTTTTCAGCGAGGGTTGCAAAAAAGCCCGGCTTTGCGCCGGGCTTTCCGCTTTATTTGCCGTCAACCGGTCAGGCCGACTTCTTCTTCTCGTCGTTTTCGTCGATTTCCTCGAAATCGGCGTCGACCACATCGCTATCCTTGGCCGCGTCCGCCTTGGCGTCGGCTTCCGCCGCTTCCTTCTGCGAAGCTTCGTACATGGCCTGGCCGAGCTTCATGGATGCTTCGGCAAGCGTCTGCGACTTGGCCTCGATGTCGGCGGCATCGTCGCCTTCGGCAGCAGCCTTCAGCGCCGTGATAGCCTCCGATATCGCCGTGCGCTCGGTTTCCGAAACCTTGTCGCCATATTCCTTCAGCGACTTCTCGGAGGAGTGCACCAGCGCCTCGGCCTGGTTGCGGGCCTCGACCAAAGCACGCCGCTGCTTGTCGGTCTCGGCATTGGCTTCGGCGTCCTTGACCATCTTCTCGATGTCGGCGTCCGAAAGGCCACCAGAGGCCTGGATGCGGATCTGGTGCTCCTTGCCGGTGCCCTTGTCCTTGGCCGAAACGTTGACGATGCCGTTGGCGTCGATGTCGAAAGTGACCTCGATCTGCGGCACGCCGCGCGGCGCCGGCGGAATGCCGACCAGGTCGAACTGGCCGAGCGCCTTGTTGTCGGCAGCCATTTCACGCTCGCCCTGGAAGACGCGGATGGTCACGGCCGACTGACTGTCTTCAGCGGTCGAGAACACCTGGCTCTTCTTGGTCGGGATGGTCGTGTTGCGTTCGATCAGGCGGGTGAACACGCCACCCAGCGTCTCGATGCCGAGCGACAGCGGCGTCACGTCGAGCAGCAGCACGTCCTTCACGTCGCCCTGCAGCACGCCGGCCTGGATGGCGGCGCCCAAAGCGACGACTTCATCCGGGTTGACGCCCTTGTGCGGCTCCTTGCCGAAGAACTGCTTCACGATCTCCTGGATCTTGGGCATGCGGGTCATGCCGCCGACCAGGACCACTTCGTCGATCTCGCCAGCCTTCAGCCCGGCATCCTTGAGCGCCGCCTTGCAGGGCTCGATGGTGCGCTGGACGAGATCGTCGACCAGCTGCTCGAACTTGGCACGGGTCAGCTTCAGCGTCAGGTGCTTGGGGCCGGTCGCGTCGGCGGTGATGAAGGGCAGGTTGATTTCCGTCTGCGTCGTCGACGACAGCTCGATCTTGGCCTTTTCAGCCGCCTCCTTGAGGCGCTGCAGCGCAAGCTTGTCGTTCTTCAGGTCGATGCCCTGTTCCTTCTTGAACTCGGCCGCCAGGTATTCGACGAGACGCATGTCGAAATCCTCGCCGCCGAGGAAGGTGTCGCCATTGGTCGACTTCACTTCGAACACGCCGTCGCCGATTTCGAGCACCGAAATGTCGAACGTGCCGCCGCCAAGGTCATAGACGGCAATGGTCTTGCCATCCTTCTTGTCGAGGCCGTAGGCAAGTGCTGCAGCCGTCGGCTCGTTGATGATGCGCAGCACCTCAAGGCCGGCGATCTTGCCGGCGTCCTTGGTGGCCTGGCGCTGGGCGTCATTGAAATAGGCCGGAACGGTGATGACCGCCTTCTCGACCTTCTCGCCGAGATAGGCCTCCGCCGTTTCCTTCATCTTCTGCAGGATCATGGCCGAGATCTGGCTGGGCGACTGCTTCTTGCCGCCGGCCTCGACCCAGGCATCGCCATTGTCGCCCTTGACGATCTTGTAGGGGACAAGCTTCTTGTCCTTCTCCGTCACCGGGTCGTCATAGCGGCGGCCGATCAGGCGCTTGACCGCGAAGATGGTGTTTTCAGGATTGGTGACCGCCTGGCGCTTGGCCGGCTGGCCGACGAGACGTTCGCCGTCGCCCGAGATGGCGACGATGGAAGGCGTCGTGCGCGCGCCTTCCGCATTTTCAATGACCTTGGGCTCCTTGCCATCCATGATGGCGATGCAGGAGTTGGTGGTGCCGAGATCGATACCGATTACTTTTGCCATTTTTCTAGTCTCTCCGCTAAGCAGGCTCTCAGGACCCGTAAGGCGTTCCGACGAAAGCCCCTGTTCACAAGAAATTCCGCTCCGGCAACCGGCATTCCGGCACTGGGCGGCTTGGCGCGTATATAAGAACAGGCGGCATCGGGCGCAAGCATTCTGCGCATGGCATCCACCGCGCCGCACTTGGCGCCTTTGAACAGCCGCCCAGCGGCCCGGATGTGCTCCAACCGCGCTCAAAACCCCAGGATCTGCGCGATCCCCCGGCGAAGCGCCCAGTCAGGGCTTCGAAACCACAAGAAAACGTCACCTATGCGTGAGAGAGGCGGCTCCTGGCTGAGGAAGGCGCCTGCCCACAGCAGACACAGGCAAAAGCGTCACGCGGCCTGCGACAGCGATTTATGCGCCTCGGCCAGGATTTCGAACGAGCGCACGCGTGCCGCATGGTCGAAGATCTGCGCGGTCACCATCAGCTCGTCTGCGCCGGTGCGGCGCACGAACGCGTCTATGCCTTGCCGGACGGTTTCGGGAGAGCCGACGACGGCGCAGGACAGCGCCTGCGAAATCATGGTTTTTGCCATCGGCTCGAGCGTCTGGTCATAGCCCTCGACCGGCGGCGGCAGGCGGCCGGCCCGCCCGGTGCGCAGATTGACGAAGGCCTGCTGGAGCGAGGTGAACAGCAGTTTTGCCTCTCCATCGGTCGGTGCGGCGAAAACGTTGAGGCCGAGCATGACATAGGGCTTGTCCAGCTGTTCCGAAGGCTGGAAGCGCGAACGGTAGATCTCCAGCGCATGGTCCAGTTCGGCCGGCGCGAAATGCGAGGCGAAGGCATAGGGCAGGCCGAGCATGGCGGCGAGCTGCGCGCCATAGAGGCTGGAACCGAGGATCCAGACCGGCACCTTCTGGCCTTCGCCGGGCACGGCGTGGATACGCTGGCCTACCGCGGCCGGCTGGAAATAGCCCATCAGCTCGACGACATCCTGGGGGAAATTGTCTGACGCCTCGAGATTGCGGCGCAGCGCGCGCGCTGTTCCCATATCGGTGCCGGGCGCGCGGCCGAGGCCGAGGTCGATGCGGCCGGGGTGCAGTGCCGCCAGCGTGCCGAACTGCTCGGCAATCACCAGCGGCGCATGGTTGGGCAGCATGATGCCACCGGCGCCGACGCGGATGGTCTTGGTGCCGCCGGCGACATGGGCGATGACAACGGCGGTCGCCGCGCTGGCGATGCCCGGCATGTTGTGGTGCTCGGCCAGCCAGTAGCGCCTGTAGCCGAGCCGCTCGGCATGGCGGGCCAGGTCGAGCGAATTTGCCAGCGATTGCGAGGCGTCGCTGCCTTCGACGATCGGCGACAGGTCGAGAACGGAAAGTGCGGTCATGGGCCTCAAGCCTTTACGATGTTCAACTGCCTGACCCTGGTTTCGAAGGCGCGGTCGGGAATGAGGATGTCGAGCTGGTGCCAAGCAGCGGGTCCAAATTCTCGAACGGGATCGCCTGCGGATGCTGGCGATGCGACGCGCTCAGCGTGCCGAGCGGAGCATCGATCGGGCCGCGATAGCCGATGCGGTCGAAATAGGAATCGAGGTCGAAGGAGGCATCGTTCATCGCAGGGTCCGGGTTGACCGGCTCGATATAGGCACTCCGCCTGAAGACAACAAATGCGAGATGACGGACAGGCGCGGCAAGCTTATGGCGCGGCCTTTCCGTTCTCTTCGGCCGCTTCCTCCTCCACCACGGCCGTCTGCTGTGCGGCGAGAAAATTGCCGACATGGCTGAGGCCATCGAAATGATCGCAGAACACTTTGACGACGACCAGCAGCGGCACCGCCATCAGCGCGCCGACAAAGCCCCAAAGCCAGGACCAGAAGGCGATGGCGATGAAGATCGCCACGGCGTTGATCTCGAGGCGTCGGCCGACAACCATCGGCGTAACGAACTGGCCTTCGACGATGTCGCACAAAAGCACGAAGCCCGGCGCCAAAAGGGCGTAGGTGATCGAGTCGAAGCTGATCATCGCAATGACGCTGACCAGCACGATGGTGATCAGCGCGCCGACATAGGGCAGGAAGTTGAGCAGCGCCGCCATCGTTCCCCAGACGAGCGGGTTGGGCATGCCGAGCGCCCACAGGCCAAGGCCGATAACCGCGCCGAGACCGGCATTGATGACGGTGACGGTGAGCAGATAATGCGAGATTTCGCGCTCGACGTCATAGACGACGCGCAAGGCCCGCTTCTTCTCACTGAGGCTGGCGAAGGACTGGATGATCTTCTCATAGAACATCGTGCCTGACGCCAGCAGGAACAGCGACAGCACGAAGATGATGGTCAGGCTTGTCCCCGCCGACAGGACGTTGCTGGCGGCGGCCGACAGGACGCCGGACTGCGCCATCGCCACCTTCTGGATGCCCGGCTCCTGCGAGGTCTCCGTCATCTGTTCGATCTGATGCGAGATCTGCATGATCCTCTCGAGCGGACGCCGCAATTGCGCCAGCCGTTCGGTAAGTTGTTGGCCGATCGACGAGGTGTTGTTGAGAAGGTCGATGACCGGGCCGCTGAGCAGATAGCCGGCAACGCCGAAGACGCAGATCGACAGCACGACCAACATTGTCGCCGAAACCACTTCCGGAATGCCGCGCTTGCGCAGGAAGCGCACGATTGGTGTCAGCGTCAGCGTCAGCAGGAAGGCGAGGATGACCGGCATGAAGAAAGCACGCGCGAAATACAGCGCGTAGATGGCCATGAACAGGAAGATCCCGATGAGCAGCGAACGCATCAGATGCGTGTCGGCACGCGCCACAACTCTCGCCTCTTCGGTCTCGGCAAGGCCAGCACCCAAAGCGGCGGGTTCGGCTTTCATGATTTTCCCTCAGCGGCGCACCGCAATTGGTGCTTTCCCCTGACGGAAACGCCTCTGCAAGCCCAAGGTTCCGTTAGCCGGCAAGGCCTCAATCCGGGCCGCCCGTCGCTCAGGCGGCTGGCGCTGCGACGGCGACGCCGGGCTTGGCGGTCTCCTTGCGTACGATCGGCGCCACCTTGGTGCCGTACAGTTCGATCGCCTTCATGATCTTGGCGTGCGGCATGGCGCCGATCGCCATCTGCAGCAGGAAGCGGTCATTGTTGAAGATCTTGTGCTGGGCGACGATCTTTTCCGCCACCTGCTCCGGATCGCCGACGAACAGCGCGCCGTTCGGACCACGCGACTGATCGAAATGCGCCCGCGAGGTCGGGCCCCAGCCGCGCTCGCGGCCGATGCGGTTCATCACTTCGGCCTGCGGGCCATAGAAATCGTCGGCCGCCTGTTCAGTGGTGCCGGCGATGAAGCCGTGCACATTGATGCTGGTGGCAAGGCCCGAGGGGTCGGTACCGGCCCGCCTTGCGGCATCGCGATAAATGTCGAACAGCGGTGCAAACCGCGCCGGCTCGCCGCCGATGATGGCCAGTGCCAGCGGCAAACCGAGCACGCCCGCGCGCGCCGCAGATTGCGGCGTTCCACCTATTGCGATCCAGATCGGCAATTTGTCCTGCAGCGGCCGCGGATAGACGCCGCGGTCGTTGATCGGCGCGCGCAGATTGCCGGACCAGGTAACTTTGACGCCGCCGCGTATGGCCAGCAGCAAATCGAGCTTTTCGGCGAACAGCTCGTCATAGTCCTCGAGATTGTAGCCGAACAGCGGGAAGGATTCGATGAACGAACCGCGCCCGGCCATGATCTCGGCCCGGCCGCCCGACAAAAGGTCGAGCGTTGCGAACTGCTGGAAGACGCGAACCGGATCGTCGGAGGACAGCACGGTGACCGCGCTGGTCAGCTTGATGCGCTTGGTGCGTTCGGCGGCAGCGGCCAGCGCCACCACCGGCGCGGACGCGGCATAGTCGGGGCGGTGATGTTCGCCCAGACCAAAGACGTCGAGGCCAACCTGGTCAGCCAGCTCGACCTCCTCGATCAGATTGCGCAGCCGCTGATGCGGGCCGATCGCGCCGGGGCCGGGCTCCGGGCTGACGTCGGCGAAAGTGTAGAGACCGAGTTCCATGGCATGTCATCCAAATGTTCTGATTTGCCGCTAGAGGTAGCGGCGAGCCGCCCCGGCCGCCAGAGGGGCGGATAGTGAACAGTGCATGTCGGTTTCGGCCGGCTTTGTTTCAGGGAAAACGCGTCTCCCGGCTGCAACAGCCTAAACTTTCATGGCTGGCATACCGTTTTGGCGCTTGAACTCTCGGTTTTCGCGCGTATGTAAGCGTCGCGAATTGACTTCAGGGAAGTGGACTTGGCTATCTACAGGGAAAAAGACATTTTCGAGCGGCGCAATGCCGCGAACGAGGCAAAGAAGGCGCTTCTGGAGCGCTTCAAGTCGAAGCCGGCGGCTGATGATCCTGCGGTTCTGGCCAAACAGGCCGAACGCAAGGCGATTCTTGAGGCTCGCGAAATACGCGAGGCCGAAAAGGCCAGGCTGAAGCAGGAAAAGCTGGCACGCGAGGCGGTCGAGAAGGCCGAGCGCGAGGCAGCAGCCGAAGCGGCGCGTATTGCGGCCGAAGAGGCAGCGCAGGCTGAAGCGAAGATCAAGGAAGCCGAAGAAAACGAGCGCATCGCCCGTTTGCTGGCCGACGAAGCCGAACGCAAGGCCAAGCGCGACGCACGCTATGCGGCGCGCAAGCAGCGTACCGGCAGGACGCCTCCGGGCTTCTCCGCCCGCTAACGCTTCGATCGAAACGATCGGACATCAGGGTCGCCTTCCAGCGGCCCTGAATGTGTTTGTGCGTCGATTTCCTTGGTTGCTTTGCTCAGGCGGCGAGCTTCAGCCCCATAATGCCGCAGACGATGAGCGCAATGCAGGCGAGCCGGATGGCCGTCGCAGGCTCGCCCAGCAGCCAGATGCCAAGAAGCGCCGTGCCGACCGTGCCGATGCCGGTCCACACCGCATAGGCCGTCCCGACAGGCAGCGTCTTGAGCGCCAGGCCGAGCAACCCGAGGCTGATGATCATCGAGGCGACAGTGAGCACCGTCGGCAGCGGCTTCGAGAAGCCGTCGGTGTATTTGAGGCCGATCGCCCAGCCGATTTCGAACAGGCCGGCGAAAAACAGAAAAATCCACGACATCGGGATGCACTCCATTCCATGAGCATGGCGGGCCGTCCCGGCCGATTTATGGGAAGGCGCGAGGTCGTCCTCGCCGCTTCGACACAAGCGGCTGCGCCGGTGCGATCAACAAACACCGGCCGCATCGTTCATGCCGCCGGTGTCAAAATCTGCGCCGAAACGGTTTGTCCGGATTTCAACCGTCCAAGATCTTCCGAGGCGGGCTTACTTTTCCTTGAGCCTCATCGCCTTGACGGGCGGCGCCTTGAGTGCCGGAGCCGCTGCGGGCTTCTTGGCGTCTTTTTTCGGCTTCCGAGCTTCCTTGCCCGCCTTCATCGCACCTTTAGCCATGATTCGTTCCTCCAGTTGCTGGGAGGCCAAGTGAAACAAGAGAAACGCCGGACTGCAAGAGGGCTGCGTCTGTCGCCGGCGCCGTCGGGCCGCTTTCAACCGGTTTCTAATTTGCTCGTAAACCATTCCGGTCCGTGCCATGGTTGCCTTCGCACTGCAGCATCGGCCATGCCTTCGCCCGGCGATGATCAGGCAGTGCGGTCAGGACGACAATGCGAATCCGCATCGGCAGCGAGATGAGTTTCGATTTTCCGCAGGAAACGCCGCTGATCGCGATGCTCAACGTCCACTACTCCAGGGCCTCCGATCTCGAGCGCCCGGATTTCCTGACCTCCAACCCGCCGGTGCCGATCCAGAGCTACCGCGACAGTTTCGGCAATTGGTGCAACCGTTTCGTCGCCCCGCCCGGTCGCTTCACCTTCGGCACCGATTCGGTAATCCGCGACCCCGGCACGTTCGAGATGGGCGACCTGATGGCCTGGCAGCACGAGGTGCGCGATCTGCCGTCGGACACATTGCTGTTCCTGTTGCCCAGCCGCTTTTGCGAGAGCGATCTGCTGGCCAGCGAAGCCTGGCGGCTGTTCGGGCATACGCCGCTCGGTATTGCCCGCGTCCAGGCGGTCTGTGACTTCGTCCACAACCATATCGTCTTCAGCTACGGCAATGCGCGGCCGACCCGCACCGCGGCGGAAGCCTATCGCGAGCAAAGCGGCGTCTGCCGTGACTTTGCCCACCTCGCCGTCACCTTTTGCCGTGCGCTAAACATCCCGACCCGCTACTGCACCGGCTACATCAGCGACATCGGCCTGCCCAAACCTTGGGCGAGCATGGATTTCGCAGCCTGGATGGAGGTCTATCTCGGTGGCCGCTGGCATGTCTTTGACCCGCGCAACAATTCGCCACGCATCGGCCGCATCCTGATCGCGTCGGGTCGCGACGCCGCCGACGTGCCGCTGACCCACATCTTCGGACCGGGCACGCTGGCTGGTTTCAAGGTGTGGACGGACGAGATCATCGAATAGGGGCGTCTTTCCGCAAGCTGGCCTTCAACCTGAACGACCAGGCGATTCGTGCGTTGTGATCCCTGTGGAGCTCGGCGGCAGGCCGTTCCATTGGGCGCCTTGGAGGGACAGCATGGCAGCGCATGGCGGGTCGAAAACGGTCATCTACGCGGCGCTCGCCGGTAATTTAGCTATTGCTGTGACCAAATTCGTCGCCGCCTTCTTCACCGGCAGCTCGGCGATGCTGTCGGAAGGCGTGCACTCGCTGGTGGATACCGGCAATGGCGGGCTGCTGCTCTACGGCATGCACCGCGCCGCCCGTCCGCCGGACCGCACGCATCCGCTCGGCCATGGCCGCGAGCTGTATTTCTGGAGCTTCATTGTCGCCCTGCTCGTCTTTGCGCTCGGCGCTGGCGTGTCCTTCTATGAAGGCGTCGTCCACATCATGGCGCCTGAGCCGGTCGCCAATCCCAAAATCAACTACATCGTGCTTGGCCTTTCGATGCTGTTCGAGGGCAGCTCCTGGTACGTGGCGCTGAAGGAGTTCCGCCAGCAGAAGGGCAAGCAAGGCTGGCTGCAGGCCGTGCAATCGAGCAAGGATCCGAGCGTCTACACGATCCTGTTCGAGGACAGCGCCGCCCTGCTCGGTCTGTTCGTCGCCTTCGCCGGCATATTGGCGGCCGAACTCCTCGACATGCCCGAACTCGACGGCGTCGCCTCGATCGGCATCGCGATGATCCTCGGCGCCACCGCCATCTTTCTGGCGCGCGAAAGCAAGGGATTGCTCATCGGTGAGCCGGCCTCGCCGGAAGTGCAGGCCAAGGTGCTGGCCATCGCCCAGCAGGATCCGGCAGTGCAGCGGGCCAACGGCGTTCTCACCGTCCATCTCGGCCCGCAACAGATCGTCGCTGGGCTGAGCATCGAATTCGAGGACCATCTGACGGCGCCTGAGATCGAAGCCTGTGTCGAGCGCATCGAGGCGCTCTTGAAAAAAGAAATGCCGGAGATCACCAGACTGTTCGTCAAGCCGCAGACGACCGGAACCTGGGAGCACCGGCGCAAGCAGGTCGAGGCGGCGTCGGACTAGTTCTGGACCAGCAGTCCACCGTTGGCCCCGTCGCCTGGTCCCGCTAAGATCACCCGACGGATTTCGGAGAATCAACCATGAAAATCGATGGTGGGTGCCATTGCGGCGCCATAACTTATGAAGCAGACGTCGACCCGGAAAAGACCTCTATCTGTCATTGCACCGACTGCCAGCAACTGACCGGTACCGCCTTTCGTGTCACTGTTCCCGCGCCTGAGGATCATTACAGGATCACAAAGGGCACACCGAAGGTTTATATCAAGACGGGATCGAGCGGCGCCAAGCGTGCCCAGGCGTTCTGCGGCGACTGCGGTTCGCATCTTTACGCAACGTCGGTTGGCGACGGGCCGAAGGTCTATGGGATCAGGGCGGGGACCGCGCGGCAACGCGAGGATCTCGTTCCGACCCAACAGAAATGGCACCGATCGGCCCTGCACTGGCTTCCGGAATTCGAGGGCGTAAGCATCGTAGAGGCGCAGTAGCACCTGCCTCCCGGTTAAACGCGGCCCAAACCAGCCAATTATGTGCTAGGCTCGCCATCAAACGGATGGCGGGGGATAGCAATGTCGGAAACGGACAAAGTGTTTGCCGGCTCGATTCCGGAAAACTACGACCGCTACATGGTGCCGTTGATCTTCGAGCCGTTCGCCGCGGATTTGGCACGACGGGCAGCGTCCTTGTCGCCCGGCGCCGTCCTGGAAGTCGCCGCCGGCACCGGCGTTGTCACCCGCGCATTGGCGCCGAAACTGTCCCCTGGCGCAAGCTATGTCGTGACCGACCTCAACCAGCCTATGCTCGACTACGCGGCCTCGCGACAAGCTCCCGACAGTCGCATACAATGGCGTCAGGCGGATGCTCTGGCGCTGCCGTTCGAAGATGCGGCTTTCGATCTCGTTTGCTGTCAGTTCGGCGCGATGTTCTTTCCCGACCGAGCCGCCGGCTATCGCGAAGCAAAGCGGGTCCTGAAGACCGGCGGCCATTTCCTGTTCAACGTGTGGGATCGCATCGAAGACAATGTATTCGCCAATGATGTGACGAATGCTCTTGCGGAGATTTTTCCGAACGATCCGCCCCGCTTTCTCGCCCGCACGCCGCACGGCTACAATGACACTGCATTGATCCGCGGCGAGTTGGAAGCCGCAGGTTTCTCCCGTGTGGTGATCGACACGAGGGCCGAACAAAGCCGTGCCTCCTCGCCGCGCCTTCCGGCGGTTGCCTATTGCCAGGGAACTCCGCTTCGCAACGAAATCGAGGCCAGAGGAAAACTGGAAGCCGCAACCGATCACGCCGCGTCCGTGATTGCAGCCAGACACGGCAGCGGCGAGGTTGCGGCCAAGATCCAGGCGCACATGATCGTGGCTACGGTCTAATGCATGGCGCCCAGAAGTGTGCCGCGGTTCCGGGACAACGACATGCATCAAAACAAAGACTTTTAAAGCGCGTCGTATGAATCCGTTCAGCGCGACGCGCTTTAATCGTCGCCTTCGACGACACGTAGCCTGAGCTGCCCCGTCTTGGAATCCGCCACCCGCACCCCGGCTTCGGCCTTGGCGGGTCCGCCACCGCGCACTTCGGCTTCGCTTTCGCCAAACTCCAGCGCTTCGATCTTTTGGCCGCGCTTGGTCACCTTCGACGTCGACACCAGTATCTCGTCGATATCCTTGGCCGACTGGCCAAAATGCGTCTGCAACCGGCGCACGCGTTCGTCGACGCGCGCGACGTCTTCCATCAGCCGGATCACCTCGCCCTGGATCAGATGCGCCTGTTCGCGCATGCGGGCGTCCTTGAGGATGGCCTGGATGACCTGGATCGACAGCATCAAAAGCGACGGTGAGACGATGATGACACGCGCCCGGTGCGCCTTCTGGACCACGGCGTCGAAATTCTCGTGGATTTCGGCGAACACCGATTCCGACGGCACGAACATGAAGGCGGTGTCCTGCGTCTCGCCCTGGATCAGGTATTTTTCCGAGATATCGCGGACGTGAATTTCGATGTCGCGGCGGAAAGCCTGGGCCGCGATCTTCTGTTGTTCGGCGCCATCGGCGGCGCGGATGGCGTTCCAGGCTTCCAGCGGAAACTTGGCGTCGATGGCAAGCTGCGGCGCACCGTTCGGCATCCTGACCAGGCAGTCGGGACGGCTGCCGTTTGACAGCGTTGCCTGGAACTCGTAGGCGCCCATCGGAAGGCCGTCGGCGACGATCGCCTCCATGCGCGACTGGCCGAAGGCGCCGCGCGTCTGCTTGTTGGACAGGATCGCCTGCAATTGCACGACCTGGCCGGCCAGCGACTGGATGTTGCCTTGCGCGGTGTCGATGACCGCCAGCCGTTCCTGCAGTTTGGCGAGGCTCTCATGCGTCGATTTGGTCTGTTCGGTCATGGTTTGACCGAGCCTGCCGGTCATGGCGTCGAGGCGCTGGCCGATCGACTGGTTGAGTTCGGCCTGCCTTGCGCCGAACACGTCGGCGATGGCGCCCATGCGGCCCTGCATCTCGGCCTGGCTTTGCAAAATGCCGGCCATCCGCGCCTCGGCGTCGCGGGCGTGGTCGGCGGCTTCCGCCGCGGCGATGGTGCGCGCCTTGGCCGATCGCCACAGCGCCACGACAAGCGCCAGGAACAGGCCGAGAAACACCAGCGCGCCGAGGGTCAGTGCATGGCCGAGCGTGATCGTCGTGGCGCCAAGCCGGGCAACGGGTTCGGAAAGGATGGTGCTCAGGTCGTTCATCCCGCCAGCATAGCCGATTCGCAGACCTGGCACAGATCAAAACGTGAACGAGACCGATTCGCACCGGTTGACGCTTCTCCTGCGACGTTTTAGGTGAGGCGCCATGTCGATCAAGCCGCTCATCATCCTTCCCGATCCCATCCTGCGCCAGGTTTCCAAACCAGTCGAACGCGTCGACGCGCCTTTGCGCAAACTGGCCGACGACATGCTGGCGACGATGTATGATGCGCCGGGCATCGGCTTGGCCGCAATCCAGATCGGCGAGCCGCTGCGCATGCTGGTCATCGACCTCGCCAAGGAAGACGAGCCAACGGCGCCGCATGTGTTCATCAATCCCGAAATCCTCGAAAGCGCCGACGCCCGCTCGGTCTACGAGGAAGGCTGCCTGTCGATCCCGGACTATTACGCCGAGGTCGAGCGTCCCGCCTCGGTGCGCGTGAAATATCTCGACCGCGACGGCAAGCTGCGGGAGATCGAGGCCGAAGGCCTGATGGCGACTTGCCTGCAGCACGAGATCGACCATCTCAACGGTGTGCTGTTCATCGACCACATCTCGAAGCTGAAGCGCGACATGGTGGTCAAGAAGTTCAAGAAGCTCGCCAAGGACAAGGCGCCGGGCAAGCTGGTGGGATAGGCCCTGCTTTCGGCGACTCGCACAAAATCGCGTCTCGACCCGCCCCTATTGAGAGACGCTTCCTTGCGTGATATCATTGATATCAGACTGGAGACTCCGATGGGCGATATGTTGATCAGAGATATTCCCGAGCCGTTGAAGCGTGAAATCGAGCATGCGGCACGCAAGGGCGGCCAAAGCCTCTCGATCAAGGCGATCGATCTGTTGCGAAAAGGCATGGTTGCGGAAAAAGAAGGCAAGGCCGAGCCTGGACTCACGGCTTGGGATGCGATTCGCGCTGCCTTCGCCTCGGAAAATGCAATCAGCGACGAATTTGCGCAGATGATGGATGAGATCGAAGCGGAACGGAAACGCGACTTTGGCCGCACCATTGAGAATTTCGAGTGATAATCCTCGATACCAATGTCGTCTCGGAAGCGAGCCGGCCCGCGCCCGATCCAAACGTCGCTAAGTGGTTTCGCAGACAGGACCTGCTCGACCTCTATCTCTGCGGTCCTGTTGTCATGGAGCAGTCCTTTGGAGCCGAAAGGTTTCTGAACAAGACCGGCTCGGACCGCCACGTCCGTGCACTTGACCACCTGGTTTCGAAGCAGTTTTCGGGACGTGTCGTCGAATTTGCCGGTCCCATTCCCCGTCTGGCGGGCAAGCTCCGGGCAATGCGGGAAACTATCGGCCGGCCGATCAGCCTTTCCGATGCCATGATCGCTGCCATCTGCCTGTCGCACGACGCTATGCTGGCGACGCGCAATATTAAGGACTTCGAAGAGCTTGACCTCAAGATCGTAAACCCGTTTGAAGCAGACGCTTGAGCGGACTGCCGCGCGCAGAACAGGATACTGGACGAAAAATGCCGCTTCGCGTCATCTTCATGGGCACGCCGGAGTTTTCGGTGCCGGTGCTGCGCGCGATTGCCGAGGCCGGGCACGAGATAGCAGCCGTCTACACGCAGCCGCCGCGCGCCGCGGGCCGCCGCGGGCTGGAGCTGACACCGTCGCCGGTGCAGCGCGAGGCTGAGCGGCTGGGCATCGAAGTGCGCACGCCGCTGTCGCTGAAGGGCGAGGGCGAGCAAGCTGCTTTCCATGCGTTGCGTGCCGATGTCGCAGTCGTCGTCGCGTATGGTTTGCTGTTGCCGAAGGCTATTCTGGAGGCTCCGCGCCTCGGCTGCCTCAATGGCCACGCCTCGCTTTTGCCGCGTTGGCGTGGTGCAGCTCCCATCCAGCGAGCCATTATGGCCGGCGACGTCGAAACCGGCATGATGGTGATGCGCATGGAAGAGGGCCTGGACACCGGTCCGGTGGCACTGGTTGAAAAATGCGCCATAGAGCCCGACATGACGGCCGGCGATCTGCACGACCGCTTGATGAACATTGCTGCCACGCTGATGGTGGAAGCGCTGTCCCGATTGGAGACAAATACCCTGGCATCGACTTTGCAGGCGGCTGACGGGGTGACCTACGCCAGGAAAATCGATAAGTCGGAGACACGTGTGGACTGGACGCGCCCGGCTGCGGAGGTCCACAATCACATTCGCGGCCTGTCGCCATTTCCCGGCGCCTGGTGCGAGGCCGACATCGGCGGCCGCACGGAACGGCTGAAACTGCTTCGCTCGACGCTTTTGGAAGGCACGCTTTCTGAAAGCATGGGCGAGTCGGGAGGAATTCTCGATGACCGGCTGACGGTCGCCTGCGGGTCGGGCGCGGTCAGGCTGGTCGAAGTTCAACGGGCAGGCGGAAAGCCCGCTGCCGCGCAGGAGTTTCTGCGCGGGGCCAAGATCGAAAAAGGAATGAAGTTCTCATGAGCATGATGTCGATACGCGGCGCGACGCCGCGGGACCGCGAGGCCATACGCCTGGTCGAGGAACACGCATTCGGCCAGCAGGCGGAGGCCGGGCTGGTCGACGCTCTGGTCACCGGCGGCGACGCCGTTGTCGAACTGGTGGCGGAAGAAGACGGCCAGGTGGTCGGCCACATCCTGTTTTCCAGGCTGTTCGTCCAGAACGGCGGCAAGCAGTTCGCAGCCGTGGCGCTGGCGCCGTTGGCGGTGGAACCTTCGTTCCACGGCTCGGGCATTGGCGGTGCGCTGATCCGCGAGGCGCATATCCGCCTCAGGGATGGCGCCGAGACGCTCGCCGTTGTGTTGGGCGATCCGGCCTATTACGGCCGCTTCGGCTACAGCCATGCGCGCGCCGAAAAGTTCGAGAGCGAATATCAGGGCGAAGCGCTGCAGGCGCTGGCCTGGGGTGACGCACCCGAAAAAGGCAAACTGGTCTACGCCCAGGCCTTTACCGCACTCGCCGCCTGAACGAAGGGTGTATGCCGCGTTTTCGTCTCGATATCGAATATGACGGCAGCCTCTTCGCCGGCTGGCAACACCAGGCGGATCAGCCTTCGGTGCAGCAGGCGATAGAGCAGGCGATCGAGAAATTTTGCGGTGAGGCGGTGCGGATACGCGCCGCCGGCCGCACCGACGCCGGCGTGCATGCGACCGCCCAGGTGGCGCATGTCGACCTCGCCAAGGCATGGCCAAACGACAAGGTGCGCGACGCCGTCAACGCGCACCTGCAGGCGGCAGGCGCGCGCATCGCCATCCTGCAGGCCACGGTTGTCCCCAATGAGTTCGACGCCCGTTTCTCGGCCACCGGACGGCACTATCTCTACCGCATCCTCAACCGGCGCGCGCCTGCAGCGATGGAAAAGGGCAAGGTCTGGTGGGTGCCGAAGCGGCTCGATGCGGACGCCATGCACGAAGCGGCGAAAGTCCTGCTCGGCCGACATGACTTTACCACCTTCCGCTCGACGCAATGCCAGGCCAATAGTCCGGTGCGGACGCTGGAGCGGCTCGATGTAAGCCGCCAGGGCGACCTGATCGAAGTCAGGGCCTCGGCGCGCTCTTTCCTGCACAACCAGGTGCGCTCCATGGTCGGTTCGCTGAAACGCGTCGGCGACGGCGGCTGGACCGCCGCCGACCTCAAGGCCGCGCTCGCTGCACAAGACCGCGCCGCCTGCGGCCAGGTGGCGCCGCCCGACGGGCTTTTTCTCGTCGGTGTAGACTATCCGGAAAAGTTCTAGGCCGGAGCGGCGGTCGGCACAGTGATGCCGAGCAGCGCCACCAGGCCGAACAACACGGCCAGAGACACCACCAACATGCCTGCGAACACGGCGCTGCCGACAGCCGCGCCCTTGCCGATCGCGGCGTTGGTCATCCGCCAGGAGAGTACCAGCGAAAGCACCACCAGAACCAGCCACACCAATTCGGCAACCGGGTTGCCGGACGGCAGGAAAAGCCTGATCAGCGCTGAAGGCAGCAGCATCCAGGCGGTGATCGCCGACGCCCAGTTGCTGGCAACGACATAGTGGACGAAGCGGTCGCCGATGCCGGCGCGCGATGCGACCAGGGCAAGCACAAACAGGGGCAGCAGCCACGAGCCGAGGTCGACGGTCGCCAGGCGAACCAACATGCCCAGCCGGCCGGCGAACGCATTGGGATCGCCGATCTCGTTGGCCGTGCCGACCCACCCGACGATCATCGCCGGCGCTGCGACGACGATGGCGAAGAAGGAATTCCAGAAGCCGTCCGCCGAAAGGTCGAGCAGCCGCAAGCCGTCGGCCTTTCCGAGCATCAGCCGCCAGGCGCCGTTAAGCGATGAAGAGGTCTCGTCAACCGAAAGCATGATCAGCCCTGCTCGAACCAGTCATCGATGAAGCGCTGGTAGATTTGGGTCAGCGTCTCGAGGTCGGCCAGTGCGACGCGCTCGTCGACCATGTGCATGGTCTTGCCGACCAGGCCGAACTCGACCACCGGGCAATAGTCCTTGATGAAACGCGCATCCGAGGTTCCGCCCGAGGTGGACAGCGCCGGCTCCTTGCCGACCGTCGCCTTGATCGAGCCGCGCAGCGTCCCGATCAGCTTGTCGTCGCGCGTCAGGAAGACATGGCTCGGCCGGTCGCGCCAGATCAACTCGTAGTCGACCGGCGTCTTGCCGGTCCGGTATTTCTTGCGCTTCGCCGCCTGGTCGAGGCGGTTATGGATCTCGGCCTGCACCGTCTCGGCAGTCCATGTGTCGTTGAAGCGGATGTTGAAGGTGGCTGTCGCCTTGGCCGGAATAACATTGGTCGCGGGGTTGCCGACATCGATCGAGGTCACTTCCAGATTGGTCGGCTGAAAATCCTTCGTGCCCTTGTCGAAGACGGGCGACAGCAAGGCGTCGACCAGGCTGATCAGGCCGCGCACCGGATTGTCGGCGAGCAATGGATAGGCGACATGGCCCTGGCGGCCGTTGACCGTGACACTGCCCGACATCGAGCCACGCCGGCCGATCTTGATCATGTCGCCGAGCGTGTCCGGATTGGTGGGCTCGCCGACGATCGCGGCGTCCCATTTCTCGCCCCTGGCCGCCGCCCAGTCGAGCAGTTTTGTCGTCCCGTTGATGGCCGGCCCCTCCTCGTCGCCGGTAATCAGCAGCGAGACCGAGCCTTTCGGACCACCCTTGTTCTCGACATGGCGCGCCACGGCAGCGATGAAACAGGCAATGCCGCCCTTCATGTCGACGGCGCCGCGGCCGTACATCTCGCCCTTGGCGATCTCGGCGGCGAAGGGCGGATGCGTCCACGACGCCTCGTCGCCCGCCGGCACCACGTCGGTATGGCCGGCAAACATCAGATGCGGCCCGTTGCCGGAGCGACGCGCGTAGAGGTTCTCGATGTCGGGGGTGCCGTCTTCGGAAAACACAGGGCGTTCGACGGAAAAGCCGAGCGGCTTCAGCATGCCTTCCAAGGCAGCCAGCGCGCCGCCCTCGGCGGGCGTTACGGAGGCGCAGCGTATGAGGGTCGCGAGGTTGGCGGCGGGATCGGTCGGCAGTTTCATGGGCAAAGCGATAGTCGAAAGCGAAAGGCCTGTCACGGCCAGAGATGATGACCGATCCTGCCGCCGACATTATGGTTTTCCTGTCGTATAGTGCAGGCCAACACGAGATAATCGCATGGCCAACGCCGAAAAGACCATCGTCATTGCCGGCGCCGGCAGCATCGGCTGCTATGTCGGTGGTTGCCTGGCGCTGGCCGGACGCAAGGTGGTGTTTTTGGCGCGGCCAGACATAGCGACGGCCTTGCTGGGCGGTGGCCTGCGCATCACCGATCTCGATGGTCGCGACCGATCCATCCGGCCGGAGTCCGTCACCACCGATCCCGCCGCTGCCCTCGCCAGCGCCGACGTGGTGCTGGTGACGGTCAAGAACGGCGCTACCGAGGAGATGGCGTCGCTTGTTGCCGGACATGCGCGCGGCGATGTCGTGGTGGTCAGCCTGCAGAACGGCGTCGGCAATGCCGACCGGTTACGCGCCGTGCTCGGTGGCCGGACTGTACTCGCCGGCATGGTGCCGTTCAATGTCGTCCAGTCGGCCATAGGCAATTTGCCGCTTCACGTGCATCGCGCCAGCGACGGCAAGGTCATGATCGAAGATGGCGTGACCGGCCTTGCCGGCCTTCTCGATGTCGAAGGGCTTGGCGTGGAAACCCATCCCGACATGAAAGCCGTTCAGTGGGGCAAGCTGCTGATCAACCTCAACAACGCGCTTGTCGCCTTGTCCGGCCTGCCGCTGGCGAGCGAACTTGCCGACCGCCGCTGGCGGCGGATCCTGGCCGGTCAGATCGACGAGGCCCTGGCGGCGATGAAGGCGTTACATATCGCGCCGGCGCGGATCGGCGGCTTGCGTCCCGGCCTGCTGTCGAAGCTGCTCCGGCTGCCGGACTGGCTGTTCCGGCTGGTCGCCCGCCGCATGCTCGCCATCGACCCGCAGGCGCGCTCGTCCATGTGGGACGACCTCCAGCGCGGTCGGCCGACCGAGATCGGTGACCTGCAGGGGGCCGTCCTGAGCCTCGCCGAAAAGGCCGGCACGCCGGCGCCTCTGCTGAAGCGGGTCACCGCGCTGGTGCAGCAGGCCGAGCGGGAAAAGCGCGGCTCACCCGGGCTGACGCCGGAAGCCGTCACTGGATAGTCTGCTTGCGCGAGCCTCGGGCCTTGGCCCGCATAGCCCGAAAATAGGCGCGTGGGCCCGCCGCGTCACAGCTTTGGTGCGCGCCTCGGAGCCGGCGCTTTGCTCGCCGAGCCTGGCGCCGGCAGGGGCTGCGCAGCCGGGTGGTTCTCGATCAGCGTGATCTTCTGCCAGATCTTGCGCGACAGGTTGGACGCCAGGTTCTCGACGTCGTTGACGCCGTCGATGACCACATCGTCATTGACCGACTGCGCAAACAGCGCCGCGATCTTGCCGGTGATCGACAGCATCTCCGAGCAATAGTCGAGGTAGCGCGCCAGGTCGGCGGCATTGGTGATGCGCGCCGGCGAATGCGCGGTCGGCCTGAAATTGGCGGACAATGCTGCCGGATCCTTGGTCAGCTGGTGCATGTCGATGACATGGATCAGCGATCTCAACCCATGCAGCTGGCGAAACACCCGCTTGCGCTTGATGCGCTCCTCGGTGCGGATCAGCGCCAGCAGGCCAAGCACGGCAAGGATCATCATGTTGATCGTGGCTTCGATGCCTTGCACCGACTGCACCGCATCGTCGGCCTGCGAGATATGGATGAGCGGCAGGATGGTGCCGACGAACAGGAAGATCAGCGCGCCGGCGGCAACAGCGGCGACGATGGCGCCGCGGAGCCACCAGATCGGCGCTTCGAGCGCCTGCGCCGCCTTGGCCAGGTCGCGCGACAGCGACACCAGTTCGGCGGCGACGCCGCGCAGGCCGGCATCGGGAAAACGCTCGGCGACGCGCTCTTCCAGCCGCTCGGCGGTGTCGATGATCAGTTTCGGATCAAGCGTGCGGTAGCGCATGGCGAGATATCCGGTCGGCGCTCATGGTTCAGCCGGCGCGTTGCTGCGTTTGCCGTAGCGGTTCGGACCGGGGTCACCGCGGAAACACGCTAGAACGATGAGAAGAATGGGGCCGATGATAAGAGAGATCAACGCGAAATAAGTCGGCTTGCCGAAATCATGAAACCGCTTTGCGGTTACCGCAAAGCTCGACCATGTCGAGATCAGCAAAACGACCCAGAACACAAGTGCCCAGTTCTGGCTGGTTGCGGTGCCGGGTTCCAGTCTCGACAACTGGTAGAGCGGGAAAAACTGTGCAAGCACCAGCAGCAGCCCGGCGAGCACGTAGGCACTTGGGCTGACGCGCCCTGAGAGGCTGAAGAAAAGCCAGGGAAGTGGTGGTGTGTTGGGCAATCTGGAGCGCTCTGGTTGCTCGGACAGGATCAATCACGCAGCAGTTCGTTGATCGAGGTTTTCGACCGGGTCTTGGCATCGACGCGCTTGACGATGACGGCGCAGTAGAGGCCAGGGCCCGGCTCGTTGTTCGGAAAGGCCTTGCCCGGCATCGAGCCGGCGACGACGACCGAATTAGGCGGCACCTCGCCATAAAACACTTCGCCGGTGGCGCGGTCGACGATCTTGGTCGACTGGCCGATGAACACACCCATTCCGAGCACCGAGCCTTCGCGCACGATGCAGCCCTCGACCACTTCGGAGCGCGCGCCGATGAAGCAATTGTCCTCGATGATGGTTGGGCCGGCCTGCATCGGCTCCAGCACCCCGCCGATGCCGACGCCGCCCGAGAGGTGCACATTCTTGCCGATCTGGGCGCAGGAGCCGACCGAGGCCCAGGTGTCGACCATGGTGCCGCTGTCGACATAGGCGCCGACATTGACGAAGGACGGCATCAGCACCGCGCCCGGCGCGACATAGGCAGAACGGCGCACGATCGAAGACGGCACGGCGCGGAAGCCTGCCTTCTCGAAATCGACCGCACTCCAGCCGTCGAACTTCGACGCCACCTTGTCCCACCAGACCGCCTGGCCGGGGCCGCCCTTGATGATCTCCATCGGATAGAGCCGGAAGGAGAGCAGCACCGCCTTCTTCAGCCACTGGTTGACATGCCATTTGCCATCCGGCTGGCGCTCGGCGACCCGCACGGTGCCACGGTCGAGCAGGTCGAGTGAGGACTGGATGGCGTCGCGCGTTTCGCCACGGGTCGCGGTCGAAATCGTGTCGCGCTCCTCGAAGGCCTTCTCGATGATCTTTTCGAGGCTGGCCAGATCAGGCTTCGACATGAATTCGCTCCGTTACCACGCTGTTAAGGCCGTCGGCCTTAACCTTGTTTTGAAAGTCGCGCGGACCCTATGTTAAGGCGTATTGGGGGTCAATCGCGGGTGCGCCATGGGACGGCGCAAGTGAACTGTTGGGACGGGTAGAAGCATATGACTCCTATGGAAAAGGCGGGATGGACGCCGCTGCCGCATTCGGACGAGGATCTGGAGCGCTCGAAAAGCGTACCCGACACGCCGCAGACTCGCGCCGAAACCTACCGGCTGGCCTGGAACGATCCCGACTTCATGACGCGCCGGGAGTTGCGCGCTGTGCGCTTGCAGCTTGAGCTCTTGAAGCCCGAAATGATCCTGGCCGAGCGCGGCATCCGCTCGACGGTGATCCTGTTCGGCGGCGCGCGTATTCCCGAGCCCGGCGGCGAGGCCTGGGCCGCCAAGAACGAGACGCAGAAGAAAAACCTCGAGGAAAACAGCAAATATTACGAGGAGGCGCGCAAATTCGCCCGCCTCTGCTCACAGCAATCGGCCACGTCCTACTACCGCGAATTCGTCGTCGTCACCGGTGGCGGCCCAGGCGTGATGGAGGCGGGAAATCGCGGCGCCGACGATGTCGGCGCGCCGTCGATCGGCCTCAACATCGTCCTGCCACACGAGCAGGCGCCGAACGCCTATGTGACCCCGGAGCTGTGCTTCAACTTCCACTATTTCGCCATCCGCAAGATGCATTTCGTCATGCGCGCCAAGGCCGTCGCGGTGTTTCCGGGCGGCTTCGGTACCATGGACGAATTCTTCGAGACGCTGACGCTGATCCAGACCGGCCGCATGGAGCGCGTGCCGGTGATCCTGTTCGGCAAGGCGTTCTGGCAGCGCGCGATCGACCTCGATTTCCTGGCCGAACAAGGCACCATCACGCCCGGCGACCAGGATATCATCGACTTTGTCGACACCGCCGACGAGGCCTGGGGGATCATCAGCCGCTTCTACAAGTTGGGGGAGTAGGGGAACCGGGAATTGAAGAACTGAAGAATTGAGGAAAAGGAGGTCCGGATCGGTCTCCCTTTCACCAGTTCTTCAATTCTTCAGCTCCTCAATTCCTCTACCCCCTCCACTATCCCCGTCAGAAACGCCGCGAGATCGTCGGTGACGAAATCGACGTCGTCCTCATTGGCCGGATCGCGTTCCCAGATCTCGGCAAAGGTCGGCTCGAAATTGCGCGGCACCACCAGCACCGTGGTCATGCCCAGTGATTTCGGCACCTCGAGGTTGCGGGCGAGATCCTCGAACATCACCGCATTGTGTCCGGTGACGGCGTGCAGTTCGGCAAACTTCTCATAGGTCTGCCGCGACGGCTTCGGCGTCAGCCCGGCGGCGACGATATCGAAAATGTCGTCGAAATGGTCGAGTATGCCGAGCTGGCGCGCGGTGCGCTCGGCGTGCCTGCGGTCGCCATTGGTGAAGATGAACTTGCGGCCGGGCAGCTGGCGGATAGCGGTGCCCAGCACCGGATCCGGCACCAGCCACGAATAGTCGATATCATGCACCTTTTCGAGAAAGTCGTCGGGGTCGATGCCGTGACGCGTCATCAGCCCGTTCAGCGTCGTGCCATATTCGAGATAGAGTTCCTTCTGCAGCTTGCGCGCTTCCTCGCGCGGCAGCGTGAGCAGTTCTCCGACATAGGCCGTCATCTTGACGTCGATCTGCGAAAACAGATTCGAATGGTGCGGATAAAGCGTGTTGTCGAGGTCGAACACCCAGTCGGTGACATGGGCGAAGCGGGCGGGATCGGGCAGCGTGGTCATGGCGTCCTTATGGCATGAAATATCTGCCGTTCGAACCCCTTTCTGATGTAGAGCTTATCCACAACCTATGTGCATCTAGAGTTGTAAAAATGGGCTCACCATTCAAATTTTAGCCATCACGGAAAGGTGGCCTTCAGGGCTTGCTGGCACAGAGACGGTTCAGTGGGAGCCAGCGATGAGTCGCATAGTCTTAAAGTCCGCCGCGGTCGCATTCGGCTCGGTAGCCATCTCGCTTTTGCTGACGCTGATCATCGTTCCCGCCATGGGTTTTCCGGTCGACCGCACTGTCTGGCTGACATCGACGGTGTGCCCGCTGGCGCTCGCCTGGATCGCCTGCGCCAGCACCTTCTGGCAGAGCGACCGACTGAAAAACGCGCATCGCGATCTCGCCCGCGCGCATGCCCAGCTCGCCGCCGCGCATCGGCGCCTGTCGGCGAAGGCGAGCCGCGACGACATGACCGGCATGCTCAACCGCGAGAGCTTCTTTGCCGCGTTGGACGGCTCGCGGCGCAAATCCGATCGCGGCGCGCTGCTGATCATCGACGCCGACCATTTCAAGGCGATCAACGACAGTTTCGGCCATCTGACCGGCGATGACGCACTGGTGTTGATCGCCAGCGCCATCGAGCGCGGCGTCCGCAGCGGCGACGTGCTCGGCCGCATTGGCGGTGAGGAGTTCGGCGCCTTCCTGGTCGGCGCTACGGAAGCCGAAGCCCGGCGCGTAGCCGAGCGCATCCGCCGTGAAGTCGAGCTGGTCCGCTTTCGTCCGGTCGACGAGCGCACGGTGCCGCTGACCGTCTCGATCGGCGGCATCACCTGTGCGCAAGATGCCGATGTCTCGGACCTGATGCGCGCCGCCGACCGCCGGCTCTACGAGGCCAAGCACCGCGGCCGCAATTTGTCGATCCTCGACCGGGACATTTCCGAAGCTGCCTAGGTGTTGGTGGTGGGGCTGTTAACGGTTCGCCAACATTGTTTCCACGCAACTGCGCCGTTTACCGGGTTGTAACTCGTTTACAGGCAAGGCTTGGCACGGGAATGGCATGTCTGGCCGGTACCTGTGCCGTTCAGGGAACGCCATGCGTGGATCGAAGCCCCCATCCAGAGACGTGTCATGAGTTTCTTCATCAGGAAAATGTCGCGCCGCACCATCGTGCAGGCGCTGATTGCGATGCCGGCGCTACAGCTTTTTCGCAAGCTGCCTGACAGCGACCGCCCCCCGGCCGATCCCGACGAGATCGTCGTGGTCAATGGCTGGATCCTGAAGCGGAGCGACCTGGCATGATCTTCGACAGCTATGAGGCGTTTCGAGCCTCGGATTTCAAGCCCAAGGTCTGCATTCTCGGCTCCGGGCCTGCCGGCACCACCATCGCCAGAAAGCTCGGCGCCGCCGGCATTCCGGTGGTGATGCTGGAAGCCGGTTCCCGTGAATTCAGCGATGAATCTCAGGATTTCTATCGCGGCTCCACGGTCGGCGATCAATATTTCGATCTCGACATCACCCGGCTGCGCTTCATGGGCGGGTCGTCGAACCACTGGGCCGGCTGGTGCCGCGTGCTCGACAAGCAGGACTTTGAGCCCAAGGCATGGGCGCCGGACACCGGCTGGCCAATCGCCCGGACCGACATCGAGCCCTATCTGTCCGAGGTGCACGACATACTCGAGCTTCCCGACTTCAAGCCCGATGTGCCGATTTCAGACGACATACGCTGGGTGCAGCTGATCAAGAGCCCGGCCGTGCGCTTTGGCGAGAAATTCTCCGACGAGCTCGACAAGAGCAAGAACATAGCGCTCGTGCTCAACACCTATGCCACCGAACTTGCCGGGGACGGCAAACGAGTGACCGGCGCCAGGCTGTGGTCGAACGGCAAGGATGCCGGCGCCTTCAGCGCCGATTATTTCATCGTCTGCGCCGGCGGGCTGGAGAATTCGCGGCTGCTTCTATGGTCGAACCAGCGCTCGAATGGCGGCGTGGTGCCGAACGCCACGGCACTTGGCCGCTACTGGATGGAGCACCCGACCTTCGAGGGCGGCAATGCCATCCTGGCCGATTACAGGGAGTTCGAGGTTGACGCCGTCAACGAGGCGTTCTTCTCGCCGACGCTCGCCGCCATGGAGCGGCTGCAGATCATGAATTTCGGCATACGCCTGATCGAGATGCCCTATGCCGGCGTCAAGAGCCTGATTGCCGACCTCGCCTGCACCGCGCCCGAGGCCGCCGAATGGGTCGCCTACCAGCTCAGCCAAAACCTGCGCTGTGCGGCCCAGCTCTACGTCGCCTGGGAACAGGCGCCGCTGGCCTCGAACCATATCGAATTGTCGAAGACCGATGTCGACCGTGCCGGCGTGCCGCGCATCGAGCTGCACTGGAAGAAGTCGCCGTTGGAGCGCCGCACCATCCTCGAGGGGCTCAAGCTGTTCGGAACGACGCTGATCGAGAAGGACCTCGGCCGCGTCCGCATCATGGACTGGCTGACCAATGGCGAGGACTACCCGACGGATGAGGAACTGGCCGGCCACCATCATATGGGCGGCACGCGCATGGGCACCGATGTCACCAAGAGCGTGGTCGACGCCAACTGCAAGGTGCACGGCATGGACAATCTCTATGTCGGCGGTTCCTCGGTATTCTGCACGTCGGGCGAATGCAACCCGACGACGACGATCACCGCACTTGCCTGCCGGCTAGGCGACCATCTGACCAAAGTAATCACGGTGTGACGAAGTCATCCCCCCGGGTGTGACGAAGTCATCACCGTCTGATTGTCAAAAAAGCGAACGGCGCGACAGGATTGCTGCCGGCGCTACCCATGCCTTGGTGTCGAAACCCTCGGAAATCAGCGCCAACGAGATCTCCCTCCCCCTTGTGGGGAGGGATTAAGGGTGGGGATAGGTGCCGCGCAACCCTTCAGGATTTGCTAAACCGTCGCTGGGTCCAGCGCCGGCTGCCCCTTGCGGCGGGCGACGATCGCCTTGAAATCGGCGGTCCGGAACGCATCGCGCAACACGTCGAAAGACGGCAGCACGAAATAGGCGCGCTGGAACTTGTCGATCTCGTAACCGGTGCGCATCACCGTTTCGAGGTCGAAGGGCACGTGGTGCGCGTCCGCGCTCGCGACGGCGAACTGCAATTCGGTGAACGACGACATCAGCCCGGCGCCGAAAGCTTTCAGCTTCTGGCCCTCCTCCTGTATCAGGCCGTATTCGGCGGTGTACCAGTAGAGACGGGTGATCATCTCGTCACCGCCCAGCGCAATCACGCTCTCGGCCTTTTCGCCATATATCTGCATGAAGTCGGCAAACACCGGCTGCGTCAGTATGGGCACATGGCCGAAGAAGTCGTGGAACATGTCGGGTTCGACGATGTAGTCGAGCTCGTCCTTGGTGCGAAGCCAGTTGGTAACGGGGAAGCGGCGGTTGGCGAGATGGTCGAAGAAGGGCGCGGCCGGGATGAGGCCAGGCACGGCGACGATTTCCCAGCCGGTCAGCTTGCGCAGCTTGTCTGAGACCGCGCCGAAATCCGGGATCTTGTCGAGCAGGCCGAGTGCGGCGACCCCATCGAGATAGGAATGGTGCGCCAGCTTCTGCGTCAGCTTGGTCTGCCGGTCGCACAGCGTGCGCCACACCGCCTGTTCGTCAGCGCTGTAGTTGTAGCCCTGCGCCACGGTGAAATCGGAACGGCAGACCGAATAGTCGCCACGCAGGCCTTGCGCCGCGCAATCACGGGCATATTCGGCAACGCTCATCGTCGTCATGGTTCTTCTCCCCTGATCGTGACACTTTAATCTGTCCGCAGAGTCTAGCGGCGGCCGGCGAGGCAATTCAGCTTTGATGATGGCTTGGGTCCATGATTTGAGGTAAAAACCACCGAACAGAAGCTGAAAGAGAGTGAAAATGCCTCAGTTCGACGATTTCGAGATCAAGATGCTGGATGTGCTTCAGCGCGATGGACGCAAGCCCGTGTCCGAACTGGCGCAGGAGATCGGCCTGTCGACGACGCCTTGCGCCCGCCGCTTCGAGGCGCTGCAGGGGGCCGGCATCATCAAGGGCTTTGCCGCCGTGCTCAACCGCCGCGCCGTCGGCCTGATGGTCGAGGTGTTCATCCAGGTGCGGCTCACCAGCCACAGCGACGGTTCGCCCGAAACCTTCATCGCCGCCGTGCAACGCATGGATGAAGTGTCGTCATGCTGGACGATGACCGGCGACCACGATTTCCTGCTGCACGTCATGGTGCCGTCGGTCGACGAACTCAACGCCTTCGTCATGCACCGCCTGATGCGCCTTGCCGGCGTGCGCGACGTTCACACCCAGCTGGTGCTGCAGAACATCAAGGGCCCGGGCCACGTGCCGCTCGCCCACCTCAGGCGGTAGGACACGCACCGCCATTTCTGCGGAAAAGCTGCACGCAAACTGCTGAACGGAGCCCAAATGCGAAACTGAAACGCCGGCTACGCCATGCGGACCGTCGCTCAAAGGTCCGTCATGAACATCGTGCTGATCAATCCGCCGCACACCGCCATCGGCAGCCGCGTGCCCGATGACCATCTGCCACCGCTCGGCCTGCTGGCACTGGGCGGCCCGCTTATCGAAGCCGGCCATAAAGTCCGGCTGGTCGATGCCGAATTCGGGCCGATGCCGTTGGAAACGCTGGTGCGCGATGCGCTCAGCGGCCAGCCCGATTGCATCCTGATCGGCCATTCCGGCTCGACCTCGGCGCATCCCACCGCGCTCGCGATCGCCCGCATGGTCAAGGCGCTCGAGCCGGCGACGCTGGTGATCTATGGCGGCGTGTTCCCGACCTATCACTGGCGCGACATACTGGCGGCGAGCGATGTCTTCGACTTCATCGTGCGCGGCGAGGGCGAGGCAACCATCCTTGCCCTGGTCGTGGCACTGGACAATCGCCGGCCACTGGCCGATGTCGCGGGCATCGCCTATCGCGACGATCTCGGCCGCCCCTTCGCGACGCGGCCGGCCGGGACCATTGCCGATCTGGACGAGTACCGCGTCGGCTGGGAGCTGATCGATCACCGCCGCTACAGCTATTGGGGCGGCAAGCGCGCCGTGGTCATGCAGTTTTCGCGGGGCTGCCCGCATCTGTGCAACTATTGTGGCCAACGCGGTTTCTGGACCCGCTGGCGGCATCGCGACCCCAAGAAATTTGCGCAGGAGATTGCCTGGCTGCACCGCCAGCACGGCGTCGAACTGATCAACCTCGCCGACGAAAACCCGACCGTGTCGAAGAAGGTTTGGCGCGCCTTTCTCGATGCGCTGATCGCCGAGAACGTGCCGGTGCTGATCGTCGGCTCGACCCGGGCCGATGACATCGTGCGCGATGCCGACATCCTGCACCTCTATCGCAAGGCCGGCGTCATCCGCTGGCTGCTCGGCATGGAAAACACCGACGAACAGACGTTTCAATTAATCCGCAAGGGCGGCAGCACCTCATCCGACCGCGAGGCAGTCCGGCTGCTCCGCCAGCATGGCATACTGTCCATGGCGACCTGGGTGGCCGGGTTCGAGGATGAGACCTTTCGCGATCTGTGGCGCGGCTTTCGCCAGCTGCTTGCCTATGACCCCGACCAGATCCAGGCGCTCTATGTCACGCCGCACCGCTGGACGCCGTTCTTCCGCATCGCCAAGAACCGCAAGGTGATTCAGACGGATGCCCGGCTGTGGGACTACAAGCACCAGGTGCTGCAGATGACCCGGCTGAAACCGTGGATGCTGTTCTTCTCGATCAAGCTGATCGAGGTCGCGGTGCAGTCGCGGCCGAAGGCGCTGACGCGCATTCTCTTCCACCCCGATCCCGAACAGCGCCATTCGATGCGCTGGTACACGCAAATGGGCCGCCGCGTGTGGTTCCGCGAGGTCTGGGGTTTTCTGGCCCGCGACCGCCGCCTCAAGGATGGTCCGACGCTGGCTGAGTTCTGGGGCGCGCCGCAGGATGCCGATGAGGAATCCATGGTCGTCATGCGCCCGCCGCTCAAGCCGGCCGAAGCGGCTGTCGCGATCTCGGCCGGCGCCTGACGGGCTCGCTGCCCTTCATACCTACCGTATGCATATTGACATACGCAGCGTATGTACCTACCTCATGCATACGGGACGTATGTGAGTGCCCCGGACAATGGAGTGAAAATGACAAAACGCGACGCGATCTTTCCTGCCGGCCGGCAGGCTCTCTACGAGATAAATCGCTATTCTGCTGCAATCCGATCAGGCGATCTTTTGTTTGTCTCGGGCCAGGTCGGCAGCCGCGAGGACGGGTCGCCCGAACCTGTCTTCGAAAAGCAGGTCCAGCTTGCCTTCGATAATCTCGCGGCCGTGCTGAAAGCAGCGGGCGCCACGTTCGACGATATAGTCGACGTGACCACCTTCCACACGGATCCGGCAGCGCAATGGCCCGTGATCGATGCCGTTCGGCTGAAGGTGTTCGGTGAACCGCCCTACACCAATTGGACGGCGGTCGGCGTCAACTGGTTAGCCGGCTTCGACTTCGAGATAAAGGTCATCGCGCGCCTGCCCCAGCCTGCCTAACGGCTGGCCAGCCGATCGACTGGCCGCCAAGCCAGTTGCACCTCAGGGCACGATCAGCGTGCCGGCGCCGTGTTCCGTGAACAGTTCCAAAAGCACCGCATGCGGCGTCTTGCCGTTGAGGATGACGACGCCTTCGACGCCGCGCTCGATCGCCTCGATGCAGGTCTCGACCTTGGGGATCATGCCGCCCGACACCGTGCCGTCCTTGATCAGCGCCTTGGCTTCGGCCACTGTCAGTTCGTCGATCAGCTTCTTGTTCTTGTCGAGCACGCCGGGCACGTCGGTCAGGAACAAAAGGCGCGTCGCCTGGCAGGCGCCGGCGATGGCGCCGGCGAAGGTGTCGGCATTGATGTTGTACGTGTGGCCGTCGCGGCCCGGCGCCACCGGCGCCAGCACCGGGATCATTTCCGAGCGTGCCAGCAGGTCGAGCAGGGTGCGGTCGACCTCGACCGGCTCGCCGACGAAACCGAGATCGAGCACACGCTCGATGTTGGAGTCCGGGTCGATCATGGTCTTGCGCGCCTTTTCGGCGAACACCATGTTGCCGTCCTTGCCGCACAGGCCGATCGCCCATTCGCCCTCGGCGTTGATCAGCGCGACGATCTCCTTGTTGATCGAACCGGCCAGCACCATCTCGACGATTTCGACCGTCTTCTGGTCGGTAACGCGCAGGCCGCCTTCGAACTTGGATTCGATGCCCATCTTGGCCAGCATGGCGCCGATCTGCGGCCCGCCGCCATGGACGACGATCGGGTTGACGCCGGACTGCTTCAGCAGCGCGATGTCACGGGCGAAAGCCTTGCCGAGCTCGATATCGCCCATGGCATGACCGCCATATTTCACCACCACCGTCTTGTGCTCGTAGCGCTGCATATAGGGCAGGGCCCGCGAGAGCAGGGCGGCCTGCATTTCGGCGGTGGCGGTGATCTCCGTCATCGGCATGGTTCCCTGGATGTGGGTAAGGACGGCGGCGTCTTAGCGGGAATTGGCCCAGGCCGCAAACAGCTTTGCTATCACGATGATGAAATCTGCCGGATCAGGCCGGCACCTTGAGCGGCGCCCGCCGCGTCAGCCACCCGGAAATCTTCTCCATCTGCGCGGCGAGCGACAAAACCGTCTGCTCGTCGCCGGGGCGGCCGACGCCCTGGATGTCGAGCGGCAGGCCATTCTGGATCGCCGGCCAGTGGTGAACCACAGGCTCTTGTCCATCAATCGCCCAAACAGGGATCTGATCTCCAAGGCACGGGTCAGATGCAATTTTTCGAGCAGGTTTCGATGAGCTCGTCGGCCCTCTTCGGGTCCATGGCGCGCAGGCAAGCGGCGGATGCGCAATGATCGGGTTGCCTCGGCGCGCGCGATCGCAGCATCGACAACGTCCGGCGGCGAGATCTCGCCTCTGTGCAACAGCTCTGCCAAGCCGGTCGCATCGTTCTCCCACAGCATCCGTTCGGCCGACATTGCTGTTCCCCTATTTGCGGGAGGCTAACGACAGCCGATTTCCTTGGCAACCGACCGGCGATTACTGGCGATTGGGCGCGACATCGATTGCGTGGACAACAAGATTTCTGCCTTTGCAAACAAATTGTGATCGCTTAGCTTGTCCGTATGACGCCGCAGGATATCTCCACCCTGATTGTCCGGACCTCGATGAAGGATCGGACTGCGTTCGATCTGCTTTACCGGCAAACCAGTGCGAAACTTTTCGGCGTGTGCCTTCGTGTATTGAAGGATCGCGGAGATGCGGAAGAAGCGCTGCAAGAGGTCTTCGTCAAAGTGTGGACGAAGGCGGATCGTTTCGCTGTTTCTGATCTCAGCCCAATCTCCTGGCTGGTGGCCATAGCACGCAATCATGCGATTGATCGCATCCGGTCGCGACGCAAGCCTGCTGCCGATATCGATGCCGCGCTCGACGTGGCTGACCCCGGTCCCGGGCCAGAGGCTATGGTTGTTGCGGGCGGTGAATCCGAGCGCATCTATCAGTGCCTTGAAGAGTTGGAACAAGACCGGGCGCAAGCCGTTCGGGGTGCGTATTTGAACGGCGAAAGTTACGCCGAGCTCGCGGAACGTCACAAGGTTCCGCTCAACACGATGCGGACATGGCTGCGCCGCAGCCTGTTGAAACTTAGAGAATGTCTGGAAAGATGACCCTGGCAGAAGAAAATGGACCGGAACGTGGAGGCGACGACCTGCTCGCAGCCGAATACGTTCTCGGCGTGCTGCCGGCGGATGAGCGCCAGATAGCCTCCGGACGCATCGACGCGGAGACCGGCTTTGCCCGTCTCGTCGATTCCTGGGAAGTGAATCTCTCGCCGATGGCTGCCGCTTATGCTGAGGTAGAGCCGCCGGCCACCATCAAGCCGGCTATCGATCGCCGGCTGTTCTCCTCCACCGCGGCGTCGACGACGGCCCCGAGCGGCAGCCTGTGGTCCAGCCTTAGCTTCTGGCGCGGCCTCACCGCAGCGGCTCTCGCGGCCCTGGTGCTCTATGTCGCCGTGCCTTACGTCAGGTCGCCGGTCGTCGTGCCGCAGGAGCGCCTCGTCGCCTCGCTGGCTGCCGAAGGCAGCGATGTCAAATACCTTGTCGTCTACGACGCTTCCCGCCGCGATGTCGGCCTGTCGCTGGTTTCGGGCGAACGCGCCGCCGGCAAGGACTTCGAACTGTGGATGATCGAAGGCAAGAATGCTCCGGTCTCGATGGGCGTCATCCCCGCCGGCCAGGTCGCCCATATCCCGGTTACCCCGGCCGTGCAGCAGAAGCTGGCGCAGGGCGCCGTGCTTGCTGTCAGCGTCGAGCCGACGGGCGGTTCGACGACGGGACAGCCGACCGGACCGGTCGTTGCCGCGGGCGACCTGAAGGGCATCTGATAGATCGTAAAACCATGACGTGATAATGAAGTCAGCGGAAGTAGATCTTCCGCTGTTTTCGTTTTGGATACGCTGCTGGAGATTAGAGATTCGATCTCCGGAGATAATTCGCCGACAAGATAAAGGATAAATTTTTCCCGGCGCGCGGAAACTCAGGCAGTTCTATTCCGTATCTCCTCATGTTCCCGAAAGAGGAAACAATAACCCCGAGGAGTTCGAACCTATGCGTAGAATCGCCACCCTTTTGCTCGCCGGTACCATTGCCGTCTCCGCCCTCGCCACAATCGCCTATGCCGAGAATCCGATGGTTGGCGGCGCCGCCATGTACGCCAACAAGAACATCGTCGAGAACGCCGTCAATTCGAAGGATCACACCACGCTGGTCGCCGCGGTCAAGGCTGCCGGCCTGGTCGAGACACTGCAGGGCGCCGGCCCGTTCACCGTCTTCGCGCCGACCAATGAGGCGTTCGCCGCGCTTCCGGCTGGCACGGTCGAGACGCTGCTCAAGCCCGAGAACAAGGACAAGCTCACCAAGATTCTGACCTGCCATGTCATCGGCGCCAAGGCGATGGGCGCCGATGTCGCCTCGATGGCCAAGGCCGATGGCGGAACCCATAAGGTCAAGACGGTTGGCGGCTGCGAGCTGTCGCTCAAGGCCGATGGCGGCAAGGTCACCGTAGCCGACGAGAACGGCAATGTCGCCAATGTCACGATCGCCGATGTCGAGCAGTCGAACGGCGTCATCCACGTCATCGACAAGGTCCTGCTGCCGAAGATGTAACAAAGCCCCTGCCGCCGACGAACAGGCGGTAAGCTCCTGCAGATTGCGCGGCCCCGCCCCCGTGGGCCGAGCAAACGACCGAGCGCTCCATCCCGTCCGCAACAAGCGCGGAGCCGGTGTGGAGCGTTCGTTTGCAGGACAACCGTCACCGGCTTTTGATTTTCCAGTGGCGGCCAAATTTGGCAAAACAACCCGCAGGAGGATTTCTGTCATGAACCGTCGAGATTTGCTTTTGAGCGGCGCCGCCATCGCTGCCGTGGCCGGCGCGGCGGCAACGTTGCGCATGGGCGGGCCCGCTAAGGCTGCCGAAACCTTCGAGGTCACCAAGACCGACGCCGAATGGCACGCCATCCTGTCCGACGAAGCCTTCAACGTGCTGCGCAAGGAAGGCACCGAATATCCCGGCACCAGCCCGCTGCTGAACGAGCACCGCAAGGGCATTTTCGCCTGCGCCGGTTGCGACCTGCCGGTCTATTCCTCGGAGACCAAGTTCGAGTCCGGCACCGGCTGGCCGAGCTTCTGGCAGGAGATTGCCAACGCCGTCGGCAAGACCGAGGACCGTTCGCTCGGCATGACCCGTACCGAGGTCCACTGCCGCCGCTGTGGCGGCCATCTCGGCCATGTCTTCGACGATGGCCCGGCGCCGACCGGCCTGCGCCATTGCATCAACGGCGTGGCGCTCAGCTTCAAGCCGGCCACTGCCTGACCGTTCGGTGCTGGGCGCGGTCAAAGCACCCGGCTCTGTGCTGGTCCGGCCTGACGGTTATGTGGCCTGGGTCGGCGGCCCTGAAGCAGCCGGGCTAACCGACTCGCTGACCAAATGGTTTGGGCCGCCTGCCGCAGCATAGCGCGCCGGGTGTTCGACCAAGGAGCTTGATAACGATCGATGCTTAAGCGTGACCCCGGAAATCGGGGGTGATTTCCGGCGTCACACATGAGGGCGCCAGGCGGGGGGTCCGGCGCGCTCAATGGCCTCCGCCACCGCTGCCCGCGGGCGGCGCCGGCTTGGCGATGACCAGGGTGAAGACCGCCATGGTCGCGAACAGCACGGTCAGCATGGTGAACACATCCATGAACGACAGCAGCGACGCCTGCTGCTGGACCATGCCCGACAGTTTGGAGATCGCGGCCTTGGTGGCGTCGAGACCAGGCGTCTGCTGGAAGTCGAGCGTCATGTTCTGCAGCTTGGTCTGCGCCGCCGCACTGCCCCATTCCACATGCTCGGCCAGCCTGGCGTAGTGGAAGGCGCTGCGATCGATCAGCACGGTGTTGATGACGGCAAGGCCGACCGCACCGCCGAGGTTGCGGGTCAGGTTGAACAGGCCCGACGCGTTCTTCAGCCGGTCCGGCGGCAAGGTGCCGAGCGCAATGTTGTTGATCGGCACCATGCACAGCATCATCGAGCTGCCGCGCAGGATCTGCGGGATCAGCAATTCCCAGAAATCCCAGTCGGCGGTCAGATGCGTCATCCACCATGTGCCGGCAGCGAAACCGAACAGCCCGATCATCATCATGATGCGCAAATCCATCTTGCTCGACAGGATGCCGGAAATCGGCGCAGTGACGAACATCGCCAGGCCGCTGACGAACAGGGCTTCGCCGATCATCAAGGAATCGTAGCCGCGGATGCGCCCGAGGAACACCGGGTAGAGATAGGTCAGACCGTACAGGCCGATGCCGATGACGAAAGAGAACAACGAACCGAAGGCGAAATTGACGTTGGTGAAGGCCCTGAGATCGACGATCGGCTCCTCGGCGGTGAAGGCACGCCAGAAGAACAGCGCCGCACCGACAACCATGATGATGGCGCAGATGAACACGGCCTGTTCCTGCAGCCAGTCATGGTTCGGACCTTCCTCGAGCACATATTCCATGCAGCCGAGAAACGCCGCCATGCCGGCAAGGCCCCACCAGTCGAACTTGCTGAACAGGCCGAGATTGGGCTTGTCGAAATCGATCAGGGTCCAAGTCGTGACCGTCACCAGAATGCCTGGAATGACATTGATGAGGAACAGCCAGTGCCACGACATGGCATGGCTGATATAGCCGCCGACGGTCGGGCCGATGGTCGGCGCCAGCGTCGCCACCAGGCCGATCATCGGCGACACCATGGCGCGGCGCGACGGCGGGAAAATGGTGAAGGCGGCGGCGAAAACGCTCGGGATCATGCCGCCGCCGATAAAGCCCTGGATGGCTCGGTAGACGATCATCTGGTCGATGTTGGTGGCGGTCGCGGCCAGCGCGCTGGCCGCCGTGAAGCCGGCCGCAGCGCCTGCAAACAGCACGCGCGTCGACAGCATCCGGCTGAGGAAGCCCGACAGCGGGATCATCACCACTTCGGCGATCAGATAGGCGGTCTGCACCCATGGGATTTCGTCGGAACTGGCGCTGAGGCCGGCCTGGATCTCGGCCAGCGAGGCTGAGACGATCTGGATGTCGAGGATCGCCATGAACATGCCGAACACCATCGCCAGGAAGGCGATGAGGCGGCGCGTCGAGATGGTCGTCGGTACCGCCGGCATGGCAGGCGCCGGCGCCGCTCCTGCAGTTATGGTTGCGGTTGCCATGGCGTTGCTCCCGGCTTTCGCTCAGTTCGCCGTAGCCGGAGCCGTGCGGCTGTCGACGGCGACGACGACGCTCAGGCCGGCGCGCAGCCTGCCTGCCTTCAGCACATCGGCCGGCACGTCGATGCGAACCGGGATGCGCTGCACCACCTTGGTGAAGTTGCCGGTGGCATTTTCCGGCGGCAGCAGCGAGAACACCGCACCCGAAGCCGGCGCCAGAGACGACACCGTGCCTTCGAAATCATGGCCGTCCGTGGCGTCGACCGAGACCCGCACCTTCTCACCGGGCACCAGCTTGGCCAGCTGCGTCTCCTTGAAGTTGGCAACGATGTAGAGCTTGTCCAGCGGCACCACGACGGCGAGCTTCTGGCCGGGGCTGACGAGGTCGCCCTGCTCGACCGAGCGGTTGCCGACCACGCCGTCATAAGGCGCCTTGAGCACGGTGAAGGAAAGATCGCGCGCGGCCTTGTCGCGGTTCAGCCGCAGCGAAGCCAGCGTGCTGGCCGATTCGGCGCGCTGCGCTTCGAACACGCCGATATTGGCCTGTGCGGCTGCAATCTGCGCGTCGGCGCCGACAAGGGCCGCATTGGCCTGGTCGAGAGCGGTCTGGGCATCGTCCAGTTGCGCCTGCGTGCCGACATGCGTCTTGACCAGTTGCGCGGCGCGCTGCTGGGCGCGAGCGGCGTTGTCGGCTGCCGCCTGGTCGGCGACCTTCTGCGCCTGCGCCTGTTGCAGCGAAGCTTGCGCCGCCTTGGTCTGCGCGTCGATACGGTCGAGCGTCTTGGCCAGCGTGGCGATCTGCGCCTCCGCCTGGGCAACGGCTATTCTGTAGTCGCCGTCGTCGATCGTCAGCAGCGGATCGCCGGCCTTGACCTGCTGGTTCTCCGAGACCTTGACTTGATCGACATAGCCGGAAATCTTCGGCGAGACGAACGACATGTCGGCCTGGACATAGGCATCGTCGGTCGAGATCAGGAACCGGCCGTCGGTCCAGTAATTATAGCCATACCAGGCGCCGGCGCTGAGCAGAGCGAGGCCGATGATCGGCAGCATGAACGAGCGAGCCGACCGCTTCTTCTTGGCCGGCACCTCGGCCAAAACTTCGGCGGCAGGCTTGATGGGCGCTTCCGGCGCTTCGATAACCGGCGAGACCTTGGCGTTGGGAAAGGGGCGGACTTCGGCGGTGGTTGGCGTGTTCGAGGACATGATATCTCGCTACCGTAGCTACATAAGGAAAATGTGTTATACTGAACCGTTCGGTTCGATGCGAACGTTGACATAGCGCTAAAGCAGGCCCATATCAAGAGCAATCGAACCGCTCGGTTCGAATTATTTCGCGAGGTGTGACTTTAATGGCCGACACGTTACCCGACGTCGAAAATGATCCCTGCGATGTGCTGGATAGTGCGCGTCGCGGCCGCCCGGCGGCGGGCCAGGATCCGGTCAAGCGCAGCCAGATCATTGAGGGCGCGCGGCGCGTGTTCATCGACAAGGGCTTCGAAGCGGCGTCGATGAACGACATTACCCGCGAGGCCGGCGTCTCCAAGGGCACGATCTATGTCTACTTCGCCAACAAGGAAGAGCTGTTCGAGGCGCTGATCGAGGAAGAGCGCGGCACCATCTTCAAGAACATGTACGACATGCTCGACCGCGCCGACGATCTGCGCCAGACGCTGGTGAAATTCGGCAAGGTGCTGTCGATGAAGATCACCTCGGCCAAGGTCATCCAGGCGCAACGCACCGTGATCGGCGCCTCCGACAGGATACCGGACATGGGCGCGCGGTTTTACGAACGTGGCCCCAAACGCGGCCACGACAAGGTGGTCAAGTTCCTCAATGCAGCCATCGAACGCGGCCTGCTCAAGATCGATGATGTCGATCTTGCCGCTTATCAATTCACCGAACTGTGCCTCGCCGGCCTGTTTCGCCAGTGCATCTTCGCCTACCGCACCAAGGCGCCGAGCCAGGATGAAATCGACCACATCGTGCGGTCGGGCGTCAGCCTGTTCCTGAAGTCCTACGGCACCGAAAAGCTTGCCGAGGAAGAAAGCCACCAGATGATCGCCGTGGAGGCGAAGCCAAAGGCAAAGGCCTAGTTAGCCAAAGGTCTTTTTTCGCAACTCCGGACGGAAAACCGCTTCACACTTTTCCCGGAGTTGCTTTTAACCGCCATTGGCCGCCAGCACGATCGCCGCGCGCAGTTCGTCCAGACCCTCGCCCTTTTCCGACGACGTGGCGAGCACGAACGGAAACGCCGCCGGTCGCTTCTTGATCTTCAGTAATGTCTCTTCGATCAGCCGCGGCACGCCGGCGGCCTTGATCTTGTCGGTCTTGGTCAGCACGATCTGGTAGGACACCGCCGCCTTGTCGAGCAGTGACAGCACCTCGTCGTCCTTGGCTTTGATGCCATGCCGGGAATCGATCAGCACATAGACTCGCTTCAGCGTCACGCGGCCCTTGAGATAATCGAAGACCAGCTTGGTCCAATCGTCGACTTTTTCCTTCGGCGCGCTGGCATAGCCGTAGCCCGGCATGTCGACCAGCGCCATTGGCGGCAAGTCGGCGCCTTCGCCGGAAAACCCGCCCGGCACGAAATAGTTGAGCTCCTGCGTGCGCCCCGGCGTGTTGGAGGTGCGCGCCAGCCCGTTATGGCCGACGAGCGCATTGATCAGCGACGACTTGCCGACATTGGAGCGGCCGGCAAAGGCGATCTCAGGCGGCCCCTCCGGCGGCAGGAACTTCATCGCCGGCACGCCGCGGATGAAGATCCACCCCTTGGTGAACAGGTCGGTGCCGATGACGGTGTTGCCCAGCGCGTTCAAATCGCTGCCTCCAGTCTGGAAATATCGGCGCCCCGGATGGCGTTGAGGTTGCGGCCGATCTTGTCCACGGGCCAATTCCACCACGCCACAGCCAGCAACCGCCGCACCGTCCTGTCGTCGAAACGCATCTTCACCACCTTTGCCGCATTGCCGGCGACGATCGCATAGGCCGGCACGTCATGCGTCACCACCGATTTCGCCGCCACGATGGCGCCATTGCCGACCGACACGCCGGGCATGATCACCGCATCCATGCCGATCCATACATCATTACCGACCACCGTGTCGCCGCGCAGTTCCTGCGACCACGTCTTCGGGTCGAAGCCTTGCTCCCAGCCATGGCCGAAAATGTTGAACGGATAGGTGGAAAAGCCGGACATGGCATGGTTGGCGCCGTTCATGATGAAGCGCGCGCCCTCCGCGATGGCGCAGAACTTGCCGATGATCAGCTTGTCGCCGATGAAGGGATAATGATGCAGCACGCATCGCTCGGCGAATTTGTCCGGTCCGTCAGGATCGTCATAGTAGGTGAACTCGCCGATCTCGATATTCGGCGCGGTGACCAGGGGCTTGAGGAAGCCGACGCGGGTGTGCATCGGGATGGGGTGTTTGATGTCTGGGTTGGGTCCGTCCATGGCGAGATCCGTCGAGAGTGGCGCAAATTAAAGCCGCCATTCTAGATGGCGTGATCCGCCCTATAGCACCAATCGCCCGATGAGCGAGCCCTGCTGGGCTTCGATGTTCAGTTCGTGCCGTGGCAGATCACGATCAGGTCGACCGCCGCCGTCGGCTAAGGCGCCCTGAAACCCAAAAAAACGGGGCCCTGCGAAGGACAAGCAGGACCCCGGTGGTGTCGAAGACGGCTTCAAAAGAATGGCACCTCCTCGTGAGGTGGGGAAGGCAGACCGAGAAAGCCCGTCGCAGCCCGCCGTCATTCGCCGTTGCCTAAAGCCGTTACTTCGGCAACAGCACCTTATTGACGACGTGGATGACGCCGTTCGACTGGTTGACGTCGGCGACCGTCACCTTGGCGGCGCCGCCGGACTCGTCGACGATGTAGAGCGAGCCGCCCTTGACCTCGGCGATCAGCGTGTCGCCGCTAACGGTCTTCATCTCATACTTGCCGCCCATCGCCTTGGCCTTGGTCATCATCTCCTTGGCCGAGATCTTGCCGGCCACGACATGGGCGGTCAGGATCTTGGTCAGCTTGTCCTTGTTTTCGGGCTTCACCAGCGTGGCGACGGTGCCGGCCGGCAGTTTCTTGAAGGCGGAATCGGTCGGCGCAAACACCGTGAAGGGTCCCGCGCTTTCCAGCGTGTCGACCAGGCCGGCGGCCTTGACGGCGGCAACCAGCGTCTTGTGGATCGGCGAGTTGAGGGCGTTCTCGACGATGTTCTTGGAGGTCAGCATCGCAGCGCCGCCAACGGCGGGATTGGCGAGCGTATAGGCCGTCGTCGCTGCGAGGCCCGATAGAGCCAGGCCGGCGGAAAAGCATAATGCCTTGAGGATGGACTTTGCCATTGGAGAACCCTTCTGGTGCGACAATTGTTGATTCGATTGTCGGGAAGAGTTACGCGGCAATTGCGGGAAAGTTTCGGTGCAGAGTAAAAAATGATAATGATAACAAACACTTAAAGGCGAATTCCCATTCCACGCGCCGCATCCCCGCGGTGGACATGACGGGGTCACGGATCAAAAACAATGGTCTTCGGATTAGGGCTGATCGGTGTTGATCGGCCTTGGCGGTACAAGCAGCAGCCACGCCGGTTGCACGCCGCAAGTTTCGCGCCTCACGGGAACGTGATGCGCGCCTCGTCCACAAAAACACCGGACGAGCCGGGGCTTTGATTGCCACGCCTTCTATTCAGCCGGCGAGGGTTTCTTTCGGAACAATGCCGTCAGATTGTCCCACAATTCGATCTTGGCGCCCTGGCGCTTCATGATCACGCCCTGCTGCAGGATCGACAGCGTGTTGTTCCAGGCCCAGTAGATGACGAGGCCGGCCGGGAAGCTGCCCATCATGAAGGTGAAGATCACCGGCATCCAGGTGAAGATCTGCGCCTGCGTCGGATCCGGCGGTGTCGGGTTCATGCGCATCTGCAGGAACATGGTGATGCCCATGACCACCGCCCAGGCGCCCATATGCGGCAGGAATGCCGGTGGCGCGAAGGGCAGCAGGCCGAACAGGTTGAAGACCGAGGTCGGATCGGGCGCGGCCAAATCCTGGATCCAGCCGAAGAACGGCGCGTGCCGCATCTCGATGGTGATGTAGAGCACCTTGTAGAGCGAGAAGAACACCGGGATCTGCAGCGCCACCGGCCAGCAGCCGGCGAGCGGATTGATCTTCTCGGTCTTGTACAGCTCCATCATCGCCTGTTGCTGCTTCATCTTGTCGTCCGCGTATTTCTCGCGGATCTCGAGCATCTTGGGCTGCACCTTCTTCATGTTCGCCATCGACGCATAGGATTTGTTGGCGAGCGGGAAGAAGAGGGTTTTGACGACGACCGTGGTGGCAAGGATGGCCAGGCCGAAATTGCCGAAGAATTTGTACAGCGTGTCGATCAGGTAGAACATCGGCTTGGTGATCCAGATGAACCACCCCCAATCGATCAGCCGGTCGAACAGCCTGATCTGCCGGTCCTGGGCGTAGGCGTTGATCTTGTTGACTTCCTTGGCGCCGGCGAAGATCTCGGTCTCCACCGTCGCCGACTGGCCGGCGGCAATGGTGATCGGGTCGGTGAGGAAGTCCGACTGGTAGCGCGGGCGGCCATTGTCGTAATAGGCATAGTGCGGCTGGAAGGGCTGCTTCTCGGTCGGCACCAGGGTGACCGCCCAGTATTTGTCGGTGATGCCAAGCCAGCCATCGGTCGATTTGCTCGGCGTATACAGCTTATTCTTCTCGATGTCGGCGTATTTGTGCTCCTGCAGGCCTTCCGTGCCGGTGACGCCGATCAGGCCTTCATGCAGCACATAGGAGCTGGCAATGGCTGGCTTGTCGAAACGGATGACGCGGCCGTAATTGGACAGCGTGACCGGGGCCGAGCCTGAATTCTGCACCGCATCGGAAACGGTAAACATGTAGTCGCCGTCGACGGAGATCGTGCGCTTGAAGGTCAGGCCCTTGTCGTTGGTGAAGGTCAGCGTCACTGGCGTCGCCGGCGTCAGAGTCGCATTGCCGTCGACGCTCCAGACCGTTTCCGGGCCCGGCACCGTGCCGGTCGTGTCGCTGCCGACAAAGCCGATCTCGGCATAATAGCCGGTGGGCAGCGCCTGCGGATTGAGCAGCTGGATCTGCGGCGATGTCTTGTCGACCGTCTCGGTATAGTGCTTGAGCTTTAGGTCGTCGAGACGCGCGCCGGCCAGGTTGATCGAGCCCGACAGGCTCGGCGTGTCGATGTTGACGCGGGCCGTCTTGGCCACTTCCTGCGCGCGGCCTTCCGGCGTCGTGACATAGGTGCCGGGCGCGTTTGGAATGGCGCCGGGCGCTGCGGGCGCCGGCGTGCCGCCGGGGTTGGCGGCCTCGGCCGCCTTCTTCTGCTCCGCCGCCCGCTGCTCTTCGATGCGGGCCGCCTCGCGCTGCTGTTCGCTGCGCGGCAGCACATAGAAATATTGCCACAGCCCGAGGATCAGCACCGACAAGACGATGGTGATGTAGAAGTTCCGGTTGTTTTCCATCGAAAGCCCTTGGCCTATCGTGTTCCGCTGAGACGGCGGGAGAGTTCGGCCTTCAACTGGCCGAACGGAATGGTGAGCACGTCTTCACGCCCGACGATGACATAGTCATTGCCGGGCGCCATGTCACTTGCGGCATGGGTGCGCACGGCTTCTTTCAGCCGCCGCCTGACGCGGTTGCGGACAACCGCATTGCCGACCTTCTTGGTGACGGTGAAGCCGACGCGCGGCGGCAGGCCGTCATTGCGGTCGAGAACTTCGACGAGAAAAAGCCGCCCGCGCCGCTTTTCACCGCGGCGGACGGCCAGGAATTCCGCACGTTTCAGAAGCCGCTTGGGGTTTGGTCCCACTGGCTTGCCGGTTGCGGGCAACGATCTCGTCTTCCGTTCAGGCGCTGAGCCGCTTGCGGCCGCGGTTGCGGCGAGCTGCGACGACGCCGCGACCACCCTTGGTGGCCATGCGAGCACGGAAACCGTGCCGGCGTTTGCGGACGAGTTTGGACGGTTGGTAGGTACGCTTCATTTGTTTTAATACCGCGGGGTGCGGCCCTTCTTGATTCTGTCACTGTGTAACAGGAGCTTTGCCGGGCCGGCATTGGCGCGATCGAAACCGCGCCGGGACGAATGGCCCGAGCGTGAGCGGCTTATAGAAAGAAGGGTTTTGGGAGTCAATCCAGCGCGAACTATGAGTTCGTCGCAGCGCGAACACCCAGTTCGAGGCGGTCTTTTATTGCTGGCACCATCGTCCAACGAAGGATGAAATTGGCAAAAAAGCCGCAATCGCCTAATCTCAACCGATCAAGCGTTTGTGAAGACAGGCCTTAATGAGCGAAGTTGCATCAGCGGATGAAGGGAGCGGCCCGGCGACAGCCGATGCCAGCCCGGCGACCGTTCGCCCGGTTGCGAGCCGTTCGGTGCCCAATCGTTCAGTGCCCTTGGCGCGCGGCCTGTCGACCAAGCTGCTCTTGCTCACCATTGTCTTCGTGCTCCTGGCCGAAGTCCTCATTTTCCTGCCCTGGATCGCCAGCTACCGCCTGGCCTGGCTGAAGGAGCGGCTAAGCACCGCTGCCGCGGTGTCGATCGTGCTGGTGCAGGGCGAGCCCAATTCGCTCTCCCGCGCCGCCCAGAACGACGTGCTGATGGCAATCGGCGCCAAGGCGATAGCGGTGCGCGACGGCGGCGTGTCGCGCCTGCTGGTGGTGGCCGAGATGCCGCCGCAGGTCGACGAGCATATCGATATCGCCAATGTCGGCATGATCAAGGGCATGACCGGGGCGCTGGATACGCTGTTCTTCGGCGGCAAGCGCATGCTCAGGGTGTTCGGCCCGGTCGGCGACAGCGACAAGGAATTCGAGCTGATCATGCCCGACTATTCCCTGCGCAACGCCATGCTGCGCTATTCGCGCAACGTCGCCTTCGTCTCGCTGCTGATCTCGCTGTTCACCGCAATGCTGGTTTATGCCGCGATCGACCTGATCATGATCGGCCCGATCCGCACCATGACGCGCTCGATGCTGTCCTTTTCCGAGGCGCCCGACGATCCAGGGCGCATCATCCACCCGGCCGCCCGTGCCGACGAGATCGGCGTTGCCGAGCGCGAACTGTCGCAGATGCAGGAACGGCTGCAAAAGATGCTGTCGGAGCAGAAGCACCTTGCCGACCTTGGCCTCGCCGTCTCCAAGATCAACCACGACATGCGCAACATCCTGGCCTCGGCGCAGCTGATGTCGGACCGCTTGCGCCTGGTCAAGGACCCGACGGTGCAGGCCTTCGCGCCAAAGCTGTTGCGCGCGCTCGACCGAGCCGTTTCCTATTCCGAAGGCGTGCTCCACTATGGTCGCACGCAGGAGCCGGCGCCCTCACGCCGCCGCTTGCGGCTGCGCCAGCTGGTCGACGACGTCCACGGCCTGCTCGACATCGAGGACGGCATCGAGTTCGTCAATGCCGTCGAGCTCGCTTTCGAGGTCGATGCCGATTCCGACCAGCTGTTTCGCGTGCTCACCAATCTGTGCCGCAATGCGGTGCAGGCGATGGCGGCCGACGCCGAGAGCGCGCTGGTGCGCCGGCTCGCCGTATCGGCCGAGCGCATAGGCAGCGTAAGCCGCATCATTGTCACCGACACCGGTCCCGGCCTGCCGGCGAAGGCGCGAGAAAACCTGTTCGCGGCGTTTCGCGGCTCGGCCCGCAGCGGCGGCACCGGCCTTGGCCTGGCCATCGCGCACGAACTGATCCGCGCCCATGGCGGCACGGTGGAGCTGGTCGAATCGATCGGCGGCCGCACCACCTTCGCCGTCACCATCCCCGACCAGCCGGTCCGCCTCGACCAGGCCCGCAACGGCCTGCGCCGCCCTGCCTGAGCTGTATTTAATATTCAGCCGAAGCCGGACTGAGCTGAATCTCAGCACCCCTTGATCGGCACCGTCGAAAGCAGCTGCGACAAAACTTTTGCCGGATTGGCTTGCTTTTCGGAAATTCAGTCGCTAGGGAACACGTCTTGTCGCGGCCGGTCGTCAGGATCGGTTAGCGGGGCTATGTAAAGCATGGCCTGTTGCGCGCCCGTAGCTCAGCTGGATAGAGCACCAGACTACGAATCTGGGGGTCAGGAGTTCGAATCTCTTCGGGCGCGCCATTCCCGCCGAAACTGTGATTTCCTGCGATCCGCTAGCCGGTCTTGGGCTCGCATATGAAGAGCATGTTGCTGAGCACCGCCTCATTCGAGTACTGGAGAACTGGACGCCGCCTATTCCGGGCTTCTTCATTTATTACCCCAGTCGTCAGCCTGACTGCGCTATAAACGCGCTGCGATGTTCTTGAAATGGTCCGGTACGCGGCGACTGTTATCTGGGCGCGGCGACGCGGAACGCTCGCTCGCGCCGCCGCGCAGCAGGCTCACTTTTCTTCCGCTTTCCCGGATCAGGGCCCAATCGGCCTCGCCCCAGCCAGATACCGCTCATTGTCGAACGGCTCGGCGTGGGTGCTGTCCGGGCTCCACATGTGGCGGTGGGTCTCCGTCAGATTGCCGAGATAGACATGCAGTGCGCCCGAGCGGGCGCTGCCGGTGTTGGCGACCGCATGCACCGTATCCGGGTTAATATGCACCACCGCGGGCGCCGCGATGTCGTGGCGTTCCGGCGCATCGATCTCGCTGCCGTCGACGGGATAGATGAAGTTGGTCTCGCTGCCCTTGTAGATGCCGATCAGCGCATCCATCAGATGGTTGTGCGGCGGGTACTGCAGGCCGGGCGACAGCGTGATGTGGTAGATGGTCAAGTCAGGGCTGGCATGCAGCAGCACCTCATCGTCGTCTTCCTCATGCGCGAGCACGCCTGATGCATGGAAGCGATCGGTGTGTTCGCGCAGCACCGCCTTGACCCGTTCGAAGGCATGAGCACCTTTGGCTGCGTTGACGATATCGGCGGTTACGGCGTAGAGAGGCGAGTTGGCGGCAAGAGACATTTGTCGTCATCTCCATTGGGAAGCTCAACCAATACAACTGAGATGCTCAGGCTAGCGAATGCCGGCAGACCCGTCAACCGGATGGTCGAAACGGGCAAGCAGACTACGCGGGCAGACCACACGGGCAGACCAAACGGGCAGGCAGATATGGCTCTTCCGAAATCAGTGTCACCGTCCGCCGTCAAGGCGCCGTCGACCGCCGACATATTGCGCAGCGAGGAAGCTTATGAGCAGCTGAAGAGCGACATCGTCGCCTGCGTCCTGCAACCCGGCGAAAGCCTGACCGAAAAGCAGATCGGCGACCGCTACCAGATCAGAAAGGCGACGATCCGCTCGGCTTTGGCCCGCCTGACGCAGGAAGGGCTGATCAAGAGCGAGCCGCGCCGCGGCTATGTCATCGCACCGCTTAGCCTGCGCGACGTCAACGAGATCTTCGACGTCCGCAGCCTGATCGAACCGGAAGTGTTCCGGGTGGCCGCGGCAAACCTCACCGAACGCGGGCTCGACGACATCAGGCTGGCGGCGCAGAAGGTGCTGAAGCCGGAGACGCTGCGCAGCCATGTCGCCTTTCTGGCGGCCGACCGCGCCTTTCGCCTGGCCCTGGCCGAACTCTCCGGCAATCTGCGGCTGGTTCGCCTGCTCGACCAAACGCTCGACCAGTCGGAGCGTGTCCTCCATCTCGGCTTCAAATCGCGCGACTTCACGCAAGCGATCATCGGCCAGCAGAAGGAGTTGGTGCTTGCCTGCGAGCTGGCCGAAGTCTCGGCCATCGCAAAGCTTGCCCGCTCGCAGTGCCTGTCGCTCAAGAAGCAGGTGCTCGAAACCTTGCTCGCCGGCTCCAAGCTGCAGGACGCCAATTTGCAAAGCTTCGCCTGAGGCGCGAAGCCCGCGCTCTCTGGCCGATGCTTACTCGTCGATGAAGCGGATGTCCGCATCGGCAAGGCAATAGGGCGCGTAGCGGAAATCGCGGATATGGCTGACCTTTCCATCCTGCCAGTCGACCAGCATGAAGCCGCGCACGGCGTCATCTCCCGCTTGCGGGCTGCGGATCAGGATGGCCGGCCTGCCGTCGACGAAGCCGAGCGACAGCGCCCAATCCTGGACACGGTCGTAATTGCCGAAATAGTTGGAAACCTGCGCCTTGCCGCGCATGCGGGTGCGATTGACGACTTCAAGCTGGATGTCCTCGGCGATCAACGCGCGCACGGCGTCGAAGTCGCGCGCGTTGAACAGGTCGACATAGCGGCGCAGGCGCCGCTCGTCGTCGGCGTCGAGCTTTGGGGCAGGCGCCTGCTCGTCCTGTGACGCCAGCAGGCACAGCTGCGACCGCCCGCGATGCAGCGCTGCCTTTGTCGCGGCCAGCGTCGCGCCGGACACTTCGCAGGTTTCGTGCAGGCTGAGGCCAAGCACGTCGACAAGGATCACGGCGCTGCGCTGCACTGTTGCCAGCTGCATGAAGCTTCGCAGGCTGGCGGCGGTGGCGAGCCTCGCATCGGCGCTTGCGGAGGGGTCTTCGATCGTCGTCATGTCGGTCTCGCTCATGCGCGCCTGCTCCCGCTGGCGCCGGCGCAGATGATCCTGCGCGGCATTGTGGGCTATGCGGAACAGCCATTGCTCCGGACGCTCGACCGCGGCGTCGCCGTCGATGGCCTGCAGTGCCTTGATCAGTGTCTCCTGGACGATGTCCTCGCCATCGATTACCGAGCCGGCCATGCGGGCGCAGTAGCGGTGCAGCTTCGGTCGCAAGGAGCCGAGCATCGCCTCCAGGGCAACGCGGTCGAGTTTTGCTGTGTTCATCCTGTCCGTTCCCAAAATGCCGGTCTTTGCATTCAAGCCGGCACGACCTCGCCGGCCAGCATACGATAATTACCGACGATCTTTGCCGGCGATCTGGCAAGCGGCGTCGAGCGGCGTCCGGCATGATCGGCGCTGAAGGCCTTGAAGGCTGCGAGCCCGGTCAGGCCGTCGCCATCCTGGCTGACAAGATGGATGAACTCGCCATTCTCCAGTTCCAGGACGAGGTAGCGCAAGGATTGCGGCTTCGTGTCGTCGAGTGCCTCGAACACCTGTGCAACCAGCATACGGTTCTCGGCGATGCTTTCGTCCTTCACGCCGTAGCGGACGAGATTGTAGCCCATTGTCGTCTCCTGTTTTTCAACTCTGCACGGAGAAGACGTTTCGCGACCCCGAAAAGATTCGTCGCCCGGCGAATCTTCTCGATCGTCCGGATCGTCTTTCCCGTCGACGGCTGCGCGGCAGCCATCGAGGAGCAGGAGAGATCCATCATGCACATCCAGTTTGCCGAATTGCCGGTGTTCGACCAGGACCGCGCCAAGGCCTTCTACACCGGCCATCTTGCTTGCGAGGTGGCGGAGGACCAGCTGATGGGCAACAGCGGCTGGCGCTGGATCGAGCTGACATTTCCCGGCGCCGTCACCAATTTGCATTTCGTCAAACGCCCCGATGACACGCCGGGCACTGAGCCCGTGCTGGTGCTCGTTGATGCGATGTCGAGGCAACGGTCGCGGGCCTGAAGGCGCGCGGCGTCGAAATCATCACCGAGCCGCAGGAAGCGCCTTGGCAGCGGGGCCGCACGGTCGCCGAATTCCGCGACAGCGAGGGCAACCGCATGGTTGTCACCGGCAAATGATCGGACCCGGCGCAAAGCCGAACTTTGACATGAGAACAACAGGAGAGATGGACATGACCCCCCAAACGTCGACGCGGAAAGTACCGGGCGCCAGCCTCTATTATGAGATGCGCGGTTCCGGCCCCGTACTGTTGATAATCCCCGGCGGACCGCAGGACGCCGGCGTCTTCGCCGATGTCGCGGGCCACCTCGCCGACCGCTACACGGTGGTCGCCTATGATCCGCGCGGCAATTCGCGCAGCACCTTTGACGGAGAGCCGCAAGAGCAGGACCTCGATGTCCATGGCGACGATGCTGCGCGATTGATCGAGGCGCTTGGCGCCGGACCGGCCTATGTGTTCGGCACCAGCGGCGGCGCCCAGATCGGGCTCAACCTCGCCGCCCGCCATCCCGGCCGGGTTCGTGCGCTGGTGGCGCATGAGCCGCCCAGCATGATGCTGCTCGACGACCCGTCGCCGTCACTGGCCGGCATGCGCGACCTGCACGACACCTATCGCAGCCAGGGCGTCGAGGCGGCGATGCAGAAATTCTTCAGCGAGAACAGCCTGTCGGAAGGGCCGGGTCAGGATGAAGCCGGGCCGCAGGACGGACCGCCTTCGTTCGAACCGTCGCCCGAGGAGGCCGAGACCTTTGCCAGGGTCAGCGGCAATTTCGAATACTGGCTGGCGCATGGCGTCATGCCGCTGTCGCTCTACCGTCCTGATATCGAGGCGCTGCGCGGCCGCCCGGTCGTGGTCGGCATCGGCGAAGAGTCCATCGGCCAGCCGATCGACGGCATGGGCAAGGCGCTGGCCGACAGGCTCGGCAGCAAGCGCGCCGCCTTCCCCGGCGACCATATGGGCTTTGCGCCCTATCCCGACCGCTTCGCCGAGACCTTGCACCTGACGCTCAGAGGCGCGTGAGATCGTCAGTCCAATAGGAAAGGAGCGTCCGCATGCACAATGCGGACGCCCTTCTCCCATGAAATTACCGGCTAAGATTGGTGTATCAGACGGCCTCCCAGCCTTCCTTGCCGCCGGCGCGGAAGATGGCGTCGATGACCTTCTGGTTGAGCACGGACTCCTCCAGCGTGAAGACACGCTCCTTGCCGCCCTGTGCCGCCCTGGCAAACGTCTCTACCTCGCGCCGGTATTGCTGGGTGCCGGGAAAGCGGAACACCTGCGCCTCCGTATGGTTCTGGTTGTGCAGTTCGATGCGGTGATGGTCGTAGAGCCCGGCATTGAACGGCGAGAACACCTCGATGAAACCTTTCTCGCCGTGGAACACCATCACCTGCCGCGCCGCCATCTGCGTCGACAGATAGAAGGACAGTTCGAAATCGCCGAAATCGGCGCGGATCGAGGAATAGATGTCGGTGCCGAATTTCTTGTCGCGCTCGATCGTCGCCTGCACGCGCAGCGGCTCCTTGCCGGTCGAAAACCGCGTCGACACCGTCGGATAGACGCCGATATCAGGCAGCGCGCCGCCGCCGAGATCGAGCTGGTTGCGCATGTTGGTGGGATCGACATTGTAATAGGAGAAGGCGCCCTGCACATGGCGCAGCCGGCCGATGGCGCCATCGGCGATGAGATCGCGCACCTTGATCCATTGCGGGTGGTAGATGACCATGAAGGCCTCGCAGACCAGCACCTTCTTCTGGTCGCGCAGCTTGATCAGCGGCGCGATGTCCTTGGCGTCGAGCGCCAGCGGCTTCTCCACCAGCACATGTTTTCCCGCTTCGATGGCCTTGGCCGTCCATTCGACATGCTGCGAGGTCGGCAGCGGGATGTAGACGCCGTCGACGTCTTTCGAAGCGAGCAGCTCCTCATACGAACCAAAGGCATGCCTGGCGCCGAACCGCTTGCCCAGGGCCTCGGCCTTCGACAGGTCGCGGCTGGCGATCGCGGACAAAACGCCATTCTCGGCCTCGACGATTGCCGGCAACAATTGCTCGCGGCCGATCTTGGCCGTCGACAAAACACCCCATCGGAACATCAGGCTTCTCCTATCGATTTACAGGCGAGGAGGTTTGCCCGAAATTGCGGGAAAAGCCAATGCGGATCGCTGGTCCTGCTAGCCTCGCTTGCCCGTCAGCGTCATGTCGAAATTGACGATATTCGAATAGATCGGCGTGCCGACATCCATGCCGTACCGGGAGCGCAGCACCTTGCCGGTGACGTGGAATTTAATGACGCCGCCCTTCAGCCCGCCGAGCTCGGCAGTGAATTTTTCCGCAAACGTCTTGCCGCGCGCCGTCAGCCGGCCGCTGACCAGCGCCGTGGTGTCGCTGGTTCGGGTTACGCTGGTCGAGCGGAACTGGATTTCGGGGCTGTTGGCCACGTCGAACACCGCATCGGAGCGCAGGAAGGCGTCGATGCGGCCCTGGCCGGTGCCGACGCTTTCGGGATAGATGGTGAAGTTGACCGCGGAACGGCCGACATCGCTGTTGTCGATGCGGATGGAGCCCTTGAAGCGGCCAAAGGCGCCGTCGAGGCCGCCGCCACCGACCTTGCCGATGGAGAAGCGAATGCTGGAGCTGGCCGGGTTGACCGTGTAGCTGCCGGCGGCGTCGCCGAGGTCCACAGCGGCGGAGACAGGCATGGCAAGGCAAGCGGCAACAGCCGCCAATCCGAAGATGCGCGCATACATGGGTTTTGTCCTTCTGGGGCAGGCGAAGTGTTGCGCCCTCACTCCAATGAACGAATGCGCGGCGCGCGCTATTCCATGTCCTGATCTGACGAAGGCGTGATCATGCGCGTGAGCACGCTGTCGCGCAGCCAGAAATGATGCCGCAGCGCCGCCAGCGCATGCAGCGCAACCAAGGCAATGCCGGCATAGGCGAGATACCAGTGTGCTGCCGCCCAGAAGTTTTCCGCCGCATCGGACACGCCGAGCGGCAGGTTCGGCATCACGAACAGATTGAACGGCATGCTGGGTATCTCCAGCATCGACACCGAAACCAGTGCCCAGCCGGACAGCGGCACCGCGAGCTGGAAGCCATAAAGTGCCAGATGCGCCAGCGGCGCCGTCCGACGCTCCAGGCCTCCGACCGAGGCCGGCAAGGCCGGGGCCGTATTGCCGAGCCGCCAGGCAATGCGCAGGATGAGGAGGCCGAGCAGCAGGAAGCCGAAGGATTTGTGCAGCTGGATCAGCTCGAAGGCGGTGCGCTGGCTGGTCAATAGCACCATGATGAAGCCGAGCATGAACTGGCCGATGAACAGGATGCCGATCAGCCAGTGGAGGACGATCGCCGCCCAGCCGTAGCGGGTTGAGTTGTTGGTGATGGATGCCGGCATGGTTGGTGAACGAATGGCAGATGGGCTTTCTTCCACCCTCCCCCTTGTGGGGAGGGTCGGCGCGAAGCGACGGGGTGGGGGTGTCGCCCTACGAAGACCCCCACCCCGATCCGCTACGCGGATCGGCCCTCCCCACAAGGGGGAGGGTGGCTAACCACTCACCTTGAAGAAATCCACAAACGCCCGCAGCGCCGGGCGCATCTGGCGGCGGCTGGGGTAGTAGACGAAGAAGCCGTCGAAGGGCGGACACCAGTCTTCCAGTACGTGGATCAAGCGGCCGTCAGCGAGCGGTGCGCGCACATAATCGTCGAAGACGAAGGCGAGCCCTGCGCCGTCGACCGCTGCCTGGGCGATCAGATGGTCTTCGTCGAGGATCAGCGGCCCTTGCGCCGCGATCTCGATCTCTTCGCCGTCCTTCTCGAATTCCCAGCGGTAAAGAATGCCGCTGGAAAAACGGAAGCGGATGCAGCGGTGGTCGGCAAGATCGCGCGGATGACGGGGTCTTGGCATGGTCGCGAAATAGGATGGCGCGCCGACCACGGCGCCGCGAAGGTCCGGTCCGATGCGCACCGCGATCATGTCGCGCTGCAGGCTCTCACCGAGCCGCACGCCGGCATCGAAGCCGCCTTCGACGACGTCGGTGAAGCGATCCTCGATGACGATTTCCAGCACGATGTCGGGATAGGCCGCGGCAAAGCCGCCGAGCCTGGGCGTCAATGCCAGGTGGGCCGCGGTGCGCGGCACGGTCAGCCGCAGGTTGCCGGCCGGCCGGTCGCGCGCCTCAATCGCCGTTTCCAGCGCCAGATCGATCTCGGACAGCGCCGGCCGCAGCCGTTCGAGCAGCTGCGCGCCCTCTTCCGTTGGCGCTACGCTGCGGGTGCTGCGCGCCAAAAGCCGCACGCCGAGCCGCGCCTCCAGGCTGGACACGGCATGGCTCACTGCCGAGGGCGCGATGGCCAGTTCGCGCGCCGCGCCACGAAAACTGCCGCATTGGGCGACTGTTGCCAGTACAGCCAGTTGAGAAAGATGCGCTCGGTTCATTGCTCTATTTTATAGAACAGCCCGTGCGAATGACAGCCGATTATCGAACGTAAAGCCAGGCGCTATCTCCCTTTCATCGCAACAAGGAGACGCGCCATGAAAACCCGCAAACTTGGTACTGAACTCGAAGTCTTCCCCGTCGGCCTCGGCTGCATGGGCATGAGCTTCGCCTATGGCGGTCAGGCAGAGGTTGACGCAATCGCCACGCTGCGCCGCGCTGTCGAGATCGGCGTGACGTTTTTCGACACCGCCGAAGTCTATGGTCCCTTTGAGAACGAGATCCTTCTCGGCAAGGCGTTGAAGCCGGTGCGCGACAGGGTGACGATCGCGACCAAATTCGGCTTCAAGATCTCCGAGGAAGGCTCAGGCCTCGAACGCATGGTCGGCGTCGACAGCCGCCCGGAGCACGTCAAGGCGGTGGCGGAAGCCTCGCTGAAGCGGCTCGATGCCGATGTCATCGACCTCTACTACCAGCACCGCGTCGATCCCAACGTGCCGATCGAGGACACGGTCGGCGCCATGGCGGAACTGGTGCGCGACGGCAAGGTACGGGCGCTGGGCCTGTCGGAGGTCAGTGCCGCCACCATCCGCCGGGCGCACGCCGTGCATCCGATTGCTGCCGTGCAGAGCGAATACTCGCTGTGGAGCCGCGACCCCGAAGACGAGGTGTTAGATCTCTGCCGCGAACTCGGCATCGGCTTTGTCCCCTACAGCCCGCTCGGCCGCGGCCTGCTTACCGGCACCATCGCCAAGCCCGAGGCCCTGAGCGACGACGACTGGCGCCGCACCTTGCCCCGCTTCCAGGCCGACGCCATGGCGGCCAATGCCAAGGTGATCGCCACGCTGGAAAAGCTGGCGACGGAAAAAGGCGTCACCTCGGCGCAACTGGCGCTGGCCTGGGTGCTGCACCAGGGCGACTTCATCGTGCCGATCCCCGGCGCGCGGAAAATCCGCCATCTCGAGCAGAACACGGCGGCGGCCGGGATCGAGCTGAGTGCGGCCGAAGTGGCGGCGATCGGCGATGCGCTGTCGCCGGACAAGGTGGTTGGCAAGCGCTATACGGAGGAGCTGTTGGCGCTGGTGAATGGGTGAGTGCCTTTACCCTCCCCCTTGTGGGGAGGGTCGATCCGCGAAGCGNCCCCACAACGGGGAGGGTAAGTCTCACCAAGGCACCACCGTAATCTCCGGCCAGCACGCCTTCGCCCTCGCCCCCTTGGCCTCATGCGTGCGCCTGTTATCCATCAGCCGGTTGGGCGTGATGCGAAACGCGAAGAGGTCATCCAGCCCGAACGGCGCCACGACCTCAAGCTGCCCGTCGGCATCGTATCGCGCCCCGACCGCATGCGTCTTCGAGGCGAAATAGCTCACCGACTCGCTGGAGCTCGTATAGCGCGGGCAGGGCTGGCCGAATTTCTGCGGATACCACAGATGCACCCGTGCCTGGTTGCGCACCTCGGCCGGCAGAGCCAGCCCCTCGAAATGCTGCGCCGCCCGGCGGATGACCGCGTCCTCGGCCTCGTAGGACAGGTCGCTGTCATCGAAGTAGAAGAGATCGACATCCTTGATGCCGTAGCCCGGCGGCTTGCCGGTCAGATGGTTCCAGATGCTGTTGTAGAGCGCGCCGGACACCACCAGCCAGTCCGGCAACGCCAGCGTGCGGGCCCGCTCCAGCGCGTCGCTGACGAGCGCATCCGCCAACACCATGGCGACAAACGCTTCGCGCTGGGCTTCGAACGGCAGACCGGAATAGCGCAGATGGTCCATCGCCCTTTGGAGAGCGATTCGCAACTGCCGGCAATCCTCAGAAGCAATTCCAGGAAAAGTGTGTAGCGGTTTTCCTGGGAAAGCGCGCCGCGCTTTCCCTAAGACGCGCTTTCCCTAAGAATTGCGTGGAGTCGAAATACGTAGGCGGCGTTAGCCGCTCTACGTTCTCAGCAAGCCGCCCGTTTGCTTGCCGACATTGTCGACGATGCGCTTGGCCAGCGCCTCGAAATCCTCGTCGGTGAGCGTCTTTTCAACCGGCTGGATAGATACTTCGATGGCAATCGACTTCTTGGCGGCCCCGAGAGATGCCCCCTCGAAGACATCGAACACCGAAACGCCGGTGATGAGCTTCTTGTCGGCGGCGAGCGCCGCGCGCACCAGCGCGCCGGCCTCCACCGTCTTGTCGACGACGAAAGCAAAGTCGCGCTTCACCGCCTGGAAGGCGGACAGCTCCAGCTTTGGCTTGGTTTTCGTCGGCTTGGCCTTCGGCTCCGGCACGGCGTCGATATAGACCTCGAAGCCGCAGATCGGTCCGGAAACGTCCAACCCCTCCAGCGTCTTCGGGTGGAACTCGCCGAAGGCGCCGAGCACCGTCTTCGGGCCGAGCTTGATCGTGCCGGAGCGGCCGGGATGATACCAGGCCGGACCGCCTGGCTCGATCTGCAGCCTGTCGACCGGCGCGCCGCAGGCTTCCAGCGCTGCAATCGCGTCGGCCTTGGCGTCGAATACGCCGACCGGACCGGAATTGCCGGCCCAACTGCGGCCGGAGCCGTCGAGCTTGGCGGTGCCGCGGCGCACACCGGCCGCAACGCGCCGCTGCTGGTCGGGGCCGTCGCCCTCATAGGTACCGGAGACCTCGAACAGCGCGACATCGCCGATGCCCTTGTCGGCATTGCGCTGCGCGGCGACGATCAGGCCGGGCAACAGCGAGGGCCGCATATCGGACATGTCGGCTGCAATCGGATTGGCGAGCTTCAGCGCCGTCTGGCCGCCGCCGAACAGTTCGGCGTGTTTGGCCGGGATGAACGACCAGGTGAGAACCTCCAGCATGCCCCGCACGGCGAGCGAGCGCTTGGCAGTGCGGGTGCGAACCTGCAGCGTCGTCAGTATCTTGGAGTTGACCGCGTCATGCGCGCCGAGCGGCTGCGGCGCGATGTTGTCGACGCCGTGGATGCGCATCACTTCCTCGACCAGGTCGGCCTTGCCGTCGACGTCAGGACGCCAGGACGGCACAGCGACATCGACGACGTCGCCCGCGCCTGACGGCTTGAAGCCGAGGCGGGTCAGGATGTCGAGGCTTTCCGCCTTCGGCACCTCGATGCCGGTCAGCCGCTTCACTTCCGAGATCGGGAAGGAAACGATCTTCGGCGTATGGCCGGCATAGCCGACGACTTCCGTCTCGGTCGGCTCGCCGCCGCAGAACTCCAGCACAAGCTTTGTCGCCAGCTCGACGCCGGGCACCATGAATTCCGGGTCGACGCCACGCTCGAAGCGGTAACGGGCATCGGTGATGATGCCGAGCGTACGGCCAGTGCGGGCCGTGGTGATCGGGTCCCAAAGAGCGGACTCGATCAACACGTCCGTGGTGTTCTCGTCGCAGCCGGAATGCTCGCCGCCCATGACACCGGCGATCGATTCGACGCCATTGTCGTCGGCGATCACGCACATCTGCGGCGTCAGCGTGTATTCGCGCCCGTCAAGCGCCAGCACCTTCTCGCCGTCGCGTGCGCGGCGCACGACGAGATTGCCGGTGACCTTCTTGGCATCGAACACATGCAGCGGCCGGCCACGGTCGAAGGTGACGTAGTTGGTGATGTCGACAAGCGCGCTGATCGGGCGCAAGCCGATGGCGATCAGCCTTTGCTGCAGCCATTTCGGCGACGGCCCGTTCTTCACGCCTTTCACCATGCGCAGCGCGAAACCGGGGCAGAGCTCCGGCGCCTCGATGGTCACCTTGACCGGCGTTTCACCTTTGCCAAGGACCGCTTCGACCGGCGCGGTCTTGAGCCGGCCAAGCCCGCTTGCCGCCAGGTCCCGGGCGACGCCGTAAATGCTGGTCGCATCCGGCCGGTTCGGCGTCAGATTGATCTCGATCACCGGATCGTCGAGATGCGCGTAAGCCGCGAAGCTGGTGCCGACAGGCGCATCGGCCGGCAGGTCGATAATGCCATTGTGCTCATCCGACAGCTCCAGCTCGCGCTCGGAACACATCATGCCATGGCTCTCGACGCCGCGGATCTTGCCGACGGTCAGCGTCACGTCGATACCGGGCACATAGGCGCCGGGCGCGGCGAAGGCGCCGATCAGGCCGGCGCGGGCATTCGGCGCACCGCACACCACCTGGACAGGGGCTGCGCCATTGCCGGTGTCGACGGTCAGCACCCGCAGCCGGTCGGCGTCGGGATGCTGCACCGCCGTCAGCACCTTGGCGATGACGAACGGCTTCAGGCCGGCCTTGTCGTCGACATGCTCGACTTCGAGGCCGATCGAGGTCAGCCTCTCGACGATCTCGTCGAGCGTGGCGTCGGTGTCGAGATGATCCTTGAGCCAGGAAAGGGTGAGTTTCATCACTATGTTCCGTTTTGTCTGTACCCGCCCGGACCTTGTCCATCGGGTCTGGGCACGCTTGTCTTCAAATGGCGCGGCAAGTCGTCGGGCATATGCACGAAGGGCAGCTGCTCGCGCACATAGGCATGGTGCGTCGGCCGGAAATAGGCCGGCATGTCCATGGCGCCCAGCATGAAATAGATGTGGTCTTCCAGCCGCTCGTCGACATAGGCGATAGGCGAGCCGCAAATGCCGCAGAACGAGCGCGTCACCGGCCCGTTCTCGTACATCTTCAGCGCCTTGCCGGTGAAAGCCACCTGCTCGGTCAGGAAGCCGACAAAGGCCGACACCGGCGCGCCGCTGGCGCGCCGGCAATCGCCGCAATGGCAATAGCTGATATGGTGCGGTTCGACTGATGCCTCGAACCGTACCGCGCCGCAGCGGCAGCCACCCGTGTGCGGCGCCGTCATGCGGAAAGACCTCCGAACAGCGTCGGCATGTCGAGCGGCCTGAAACCGTAATGCGACAGCCAGCGGACATCGGCGTCGAAGAAGGCGCGCAGGTCCGGCATGCCGTATTTCAGCATGGCGATGCGGTCGATGCCCATGCCCCAGGCAAAGCCCTGATATTCGTCGGGATCGAGCCCGCCGGCGCGCAGCACATTGGGGTGGACCATGCCGCAGCCGAGGATCTCCATCCAGTCGGAGCCTTCGCCGAATCGCACTTCGCCGGGCCGCGAGCGGTCGCACTGGATGTCGACCTCGAGGCTGGGCTCGGTGAACGGGAAGAAGGACGGCCGGAAGCGCATCTTGACCTGCGGCACCTCGAAGAAAGCCTTGCAGAATTCTTCCAGCACCCACTTCATGTTGGCGACATTGGCCGATTTGTCGATCACCAGCCCCTCGACCTGATGGAACATCGGCGAGTGGGTAGCGTCGGAATCCTGGCGGTAGGTCTTGCCGGGAATGACGATGCGGATCGGCGGCTTCTGCTTCTCCATGGTGCGGATCTGGACCGGCGAGGTGTGGGTGCGCAACAGCTTGCGCTCGCCCTTCTCGTCCGGCTGGAAAAAGAAGGTATCGTGCATCTCGCGCGCCGGATGCCCTTCGGGGAAATTCAGCGCGGTGAAATTGTAATAGTCGCTCTCGACATCGGGACCTTCTGCGATGGCAAAGCCGAGATCGCCGAAGATCGCCGCGATCTCGTCGATGACCTGGCTGATCGGATGGATGCGGCCGCGCTCGGCCGGCGATTGCCGCACCGGCAGCGTCACGTCGACCGTCTCGGCGGCGAGGCGCGCAGTGACAGCAACATCCTTCAGCTCGGCCTTGCGTGTCGTCAGCGCTTCGGTGACGCGGTTCTTCAGGCCGTTGATCGCGGGGCCCTTGACCTGGCGCTCCTCGGCGCTCATCGCGCCCAGTGTCTTCAGCAATTCCGAGATCGACCCCTTCTTGCCGAGAGCCGCGACGCGCACGGCTTCGATAGCAGCCTCATCGGCGGCCGACGCGACGTCGGCAAGCAGGGAGTTTTCGAGAGTATCCAAGCCGGTAGCTATGTCGTTCACGGTCAAACTCGCTGTGTTGGGAGTCAACTTTGAGGTGAAAGTCACTTTCAAGTCGAAAGTTCAGCCATAAGAAAAACCCGCGCCAGCCGTGCCAGCGCGGGTTCCCCAATCAGAATTGCGAATGCTGGGAAGCGCTGGGCTCGGAGCCCGATCCCGAAAAGTTGCAGACTTTTCGGAAAGATCGCGCTCCTCGCTAAATTTCCCTGAGCATGATGTTGTCCAAAAAGTCAGCAACTTTTTGGCATCATGCTCTAGGCGACAGCGCTTTCAAAAGCATTCGGGGTGGTGTTCTTCAGATATTCGAGCGCGACCTTGGCCTTGGCCACGAGTGCGGCGAACGCCTGCGGTTCATGGATGGCCATGTCGGACAGGATCTTGCGATCGATCTCGATACCGGACTTGTTGAGGCCGTCGATGAAGCGGCCATAGGTCAGGCCATGCTCGTGCGTCGCGGCGTTGATGCGCTGGATCCACAGCGCGCGGAACGAGCGCTTGCGGTTCTTGCGGTCGCGATACGCATACTGCATCGACTTTTCGACCGCCTGCTTGGCGATGCGAATGGTGTTCTTGCGGCGGCCGTAGAAGCCTTTCGCGGCTTTCAGGACCTTCTTGTGCTTGGCGTGCGAGGTGACGCCTCTTTTTACGCGTGCCATGTCATGATCTCCTTAAACGCTGTTCCTGAAACCGAATGCTCAGAGGCCGTTCGGCAGAAAATTCTTGATGACCTTCTTGCCATCCGGTTCAGCCAGAACCATCGTGCCGCGGGCATTTCGAATGAACTTGTTGGAACGCTTGATCATGCCGTGACGCTTGCCGGCCGCAGCCGACAGGACTTTACCCGTACCTGTGATCTTGAACCGCTTCTTGGCGGCCGATTTGGTCTTCATCTTGGGCATTTTGCTACTCCGTCTTGGTGGCGCACAATCGCGCTTCTTGTTCGCTTCGGGCGGACCAAAAGCCCGAAAAGCAAATGAAACCGCCACGGCATGCCCTGCCGGGCGGTTTTCTTGGAACGGCGGTCCTATACGTCAAAGCGGGCTGGCGCGCAACACCCGAAGGGCTGCGACGCTCTGTCTTAATTCACGGTGCAAGGCTGGGCTCCGATAGGTGGGTTGAGATTCAGGTCAGGCCGGCCTCACCTGAATATCGGCCTACCTAGGGCAGCCTGAACAGCACCGGGAGTATACCCGATTGCTGGGCGCCATCGATGGTCTCGAACACCGGCAACGCCACCAGAAACACCAGTCCGTCGAGCAAGGTGGTCAGCAAGAGGCGCGGCTTGAAGCTGCCGGTGTCGCCTTCCTGGTAGAGCGACAGCTTGGGGAAGAAACGCGGCACCCGCGCCAGATAGGCTGTGTAGGGGGCGCCGAGAACCTCCTTGAGATACCGTTCCTCGCGCAGGATGACGATGTGGAAGGCGCCGGCGCACAAAAGCGCAAACAGGACGATGCCGGAGAACGAGCCGATCTGCGCCCCGACGCCGGCGGCGGCAACGGTCGAGAACACGTAGAGAGGATTGCGGGTGATCGAATAGGGTCCGCCGGTGACCACTTCGGAGGATTTGCGCCCGCCGATATAGAGTGTCGACCACAAGCGGCCTACGACGCCAAGGAAGATCAGCAGCACGCCGACCATCTCGATCGTTTCATGCACCGGGGTATCGGGCGGGAAGGTCGACTGGCCGAACAGCAGTGCCGCAAACAGCACCACCACCAGCACCGCAAGCACCATGCGGCGCATGTGCTGGTAGCCGCCCAGCTCCTTGATGGGCGCAGGGTTGATTTCATTGGCCATGTCGGGAATCCGATCGTCGAGAAGCTTTGCCGGCGATCGCGGCGTCTGGACAGGAGAATCGGCGTCCCGCCGATCGCTGGGACGCCATGAGACAGGATTCAGGCGGATTTAGAGCGCAACGCCCGAACTGATCTAGCGCGGCGCCAGCACCATCATCATCTGGCGGCCTTCCAGCTTCGGCTCGGCTTCGACCTTGGCGATGGTAGCCGTCTCCTCGCGCACCTTGTTCAGGAGCTGCATGCCGAGTTCCATATGCGCCATCTCGCGGCCGCGGAAGCGCAGCGTCAGCTTGACCTTGTCGCCTTCCTCGAAGAAGCGCCGCACGGCCTTCATCTTGGTTTCGTAGTCATGGCTGTCGATGTTCGGGCGCATCTTGATCTCCTTGATCTCGATGACCTTCTGGTTCTTGCGCGCCTCGGCCGCCTTCTTCTGGTTGGCGTATTTCAATTTGCCGAGATCGAGAATTTTGACGACAGGCGGCACCGCATTGGGCGAGATCTCGACCAGATCGAGCCCTGCCTCTTCGGCGAGCAGCAATGCGTCGTTGATGGAAATATCGCCGCGGTTCTGGCCATCGGCGTCGATCAGCTGGACCCGGGGAACCCGGATATCACGGTTGGAGCGCGGGCCATCCTTGGCGGGCGCCGCTGCTTTGAAAGGTCTGCGAATGGTCGTGGTCTCCTTGGCCGTTTCGTTCAGGGTTCAAATCTAGAAATGTTCGGGACGCGCCAATGTGGTGAGCGCGCGGGCGGAGTCAATAGCACAGCGCTGACAGAAAATCACCCTGATCGCAGGCCTGCACCAAACAAAGGATGTCGCGAGCACTTTCCGCCTCGCCTGTGCCTGTGTCAAAAGACCGGCGAGTAAAATCAGGCTCCCACAATCAGGCCCCCAGAACCAGGATTGATCCACAGCCATGACCGCGACCACCCCAACCCTGCTGGATGTCGACGGCATCGATATCGCGGTTCGCCATTCCTCGGGCGCAACGCCCGGCATCGTCTGGCTCGGCGGCTACAAATCCGACATGCTGGGCACGAAGGCGCAAACGTTGTCGGATTGGGCGGCCAGGGAAGGCCGCGCATATCTGCGCCACGACTATTCCGGCCATGGCGAATCCGGCGGCGCCTTTGCCGACGGCACCATCTCGAAATGGCTTGGCGAGAGCCTCGCCGCCTTCCGGCGTTTCACCGAGGGCAAGCAAATCCTGGTCGGCTCGTCGATGGGCGCCTGGATCGCGCTGCGCATGGTGCAGGAGCTGCGCAAGGCGGGCGACAGCAATGTGGTTGGCCTGGTGCTGCTCGCGCCGGCGCCGGATTTCACCGCCGAGCTGGTCGAGCCGGCTCTGACGGAGGCACAGAGGCGCGAACTTCGGGAGAAAGGCTTTTTCGAAGAACCTTCGGACTATTCCGCCGAGCCTTACATCTACACAAGCGCGCTGATCGAGGACGGCAGGGCGAACCGGGTCATGATCGGGCCGATCGATACCCATTGCCCCGTCCACATCCTGCAGGGCCTGGCCGATGCCGACGTGCCGGCAAGCCATGCGCTGAAGCTGGTCTCGCTGCTGCCAGCCGACGACGTCACTTTGTCGCTCATTCCCGACGGCGACCACCGCCTGTCGCGGCCTCAGGATCTCGACATGCTGCTGAGGGCGGTGGGCGACATGGTTCAGCGGGCGGGGTAGGCAAGAATGCGCATTTCCATCCCGATATCCGCCTTTGTCGCGGCAATCGTCGGCTTCGGCGGCACGCTGGCCGTCGTCATTGCCGCCGCCAAGGCGGTTGGCGCCACCCAGGCCGAAACCGCGAGCTGGGTGACGGCAGTGTGCGTGGCGATGGCGGTCGAATGCTTGTGGCTGTCCTGGCGCACGAAAATGCCCATCATCACCGCCTGGTCGACACCAGGCCTGGCGCTGATGGCAGCATCGAGCGGCTTTACCATGGCCGATGCGGTCGGCGCCTTCATCGTCACCAGCTTGATGTTGATCGCCACCGGCCTGTTCAAGCCGCTGACCCAGCTTATATCAAGGATACCGACGTCGGTCGCGTCCGGCATGCTGGCCGGCATCGTCGTCACCTTCGCGCTCAATGCCGTCAAGACCATTCCGGTCGACCCCTGGCTTATCCTGCCGCTGATCGCGGCCTTCTTCGTCATTCGCCTGTTCAACCCGGCGCTGTCGGTGCTGGCGGTGCTGATCGGCGGCGGCATCGCCGCCTTCCTGACAGGCCGCGTCGGCGGACTGCCGGCGCCGGAACTGTCGACGCTGACGCTGATTGCCCCGCATTTCAGCGCCGCAGCTGTCATCGGCCTGGCGCTGCCGCTCTACCTCGTCACCATGGCGTCGCAGAACCTGTCGGGTCTCGCCGTCTTGCGCGCCGCCGGCTATCACCCCGAACCCGGCCCGCTGATCGGCGTCACCGGCCTGTTCTCGCTGCTGTCGGCGCCGTTTGGCGGCTCGACCACCAATCTGGCCGCGATCTCTGCGGCGATCTGCACCGGGCCGGACGTCCATCCCGACCCGGCCGAGCGCTGGAAGACCGGACCCTTCTATGCACTTGCCTATCTGATCTTCGCGGTTTTCGGCGCCTCGCTGGTGGCGATCTTCGCAGTGCTGCCGCAAAGCCTGATCGTGCTGGTGGCCGGCCTGGCGTTGATGGGGTCGCTGGCCAACGCGCTGGCGATCGCGCTCAAGGACGAGGACCAGCGCATGGCGGCTACTGTCACCTTCGTTGTCACCGCGTCGGGGCTGACTTTGTTCGGCGTTGGCGCCGCCTTCTGGGGCTTGGTCGCCGGCCTGGTCGTGCTTTTCCTCGAAGCGGTCAAAAAGCGATAATCATTTCAGGACCTTGTCCGGTTTTGGCGGACGTTGTCTTGAATCGCCGTTTTTCTCATCCCATTTCGAATCCACGCAGCCGCTCTTGGCTGTCTCCAACCGAAGGAATGGGAGAAAATGAACACATCCGCATTGATCCGCCCGGCTTGGACGCCGGCGACCATCGCGTTGATGGTGATCGGCTTCATGGTGTTCTGGCCGCTTGGCTTCGCCATGCTCGCCTACATCATCTGGGGCGACCGGCTTGACGGCTTCAAGCGCGACGTCAACCGCGCCACGGACGGCATCTTCGCCGGCTGCCGCCGCGGTTCCGACAAGGCCGCGCGCTGGGGCCACGGTTCGGCTCGCACCGGCAATGTCGCTTTCGACGACTGGCGCGAGAAGGAACTCGAACGCCTTGCCGAAGAGCGTCGCAAGCTCGACGAGATGCTGAGCGAGTTCGATGAGTACGCCCGCGAATTGCGCCGCGCCAAGGATCAGGACGAGTTCGACCGCTTCATGGCCAACCGCAACAAGTCGACAGCGCCTGCGAAAACAGGCTCGGCCGAAACGGCCAAGCCCGCGACCCCCAAGCGTAAGGGCCCGAACCTGCTTGACGACTGAGGCTGCGCGCATGACCCCGAAAATCGAAACCGATTTTCGGAAAGGTTCATGCGCCAAATTAGAGTGCTACAGCGTCCTTTGCGCGTCAGAGACGCGCGGCGCTGTAAGACAGGCCTTGGCATGATGGACGGCGTCGCGCGAGCGGCGCCGTTTCTTTTTTGTTCTGGTCGTTTTCCTCGAATCGCGTATCGTTCAGCCATGTCCTTCGGCTTTTTCCGCAACCTGACCAAACCAAAACCCTCGCCTGTCGAAGAGCGAGAGCACGTCGTTGCCGGCCGCACACTGCCGCTCAGGATCGTCGAGAGCGCCCGCGCACGGCGGCTGACGCTGCGCATCGATTCGGGCGGCCAGGGGCTGCGCATCACCGTGCCGCCGGGCCTGCGCCGCGGCGAGGTGGAGAAATTCCTTCACCGCCACCAGGACTGGCTGGAGCAGCGTCTGGCCAAGGTACCGACACGGCCGCAAGTGCGCCCCGGCATCAAGATCCCGATACGCGGCGTCGCGCATCGCATCGTCCACGAACCGTCGAAACGCGGCACCGTCACCGTGTCGCGCGACGAGCGCGGTCCGCTGCTGATCGTCCATGGCGAGCGCATACATTTGCCGCGCCGCATCGCCGATTTCCTCAGGCGCGAGGCCAAGAAGGACATCGAGAAGCTGGTGGTCAAGCATACCGAGGCCATCGGCAAGCGCGCCAAGGCGATCCGCTTCAAGGACACGTCGAGCCGCTGGGGCTCCTGCACTTCCGACGGCAATTTGTCCTTCTCATGGCGCATCATGATGGCGCCGACGCCGGTGATAAACTACTTGGTCGCGCATGAGGTGGCGCATCTCAAGGAGATGAACCACGGCCCGAAATTCTGGAAACTGTGCGAGCAGCTCTGCCCCGACACCGACCGCTGCAAGGACTGGCTGAAGCGGAATGGTGGGGCATTGCAGGCGATTGTGTTCGATTAGCCTTCGCCGGCGGCGCGCTCAATCATCATTGGCCGCATTAAGCTCTTCAGGCCGCAGCCCTTCGTCGCCATGGCGCGGCCATGGCAGGAAATTCTGCTCGAACGCATCGCTGCCGAAATAATCCAGGACCCGGTGCGCTTCTGCCCCGTCGAAGGCGGCCTTTTGCATCAGATGCGCGATGACGTCGCGCGCTTGCGCGATCTTCTGCCTGAGTTCGGCTATGCTCTGGTCGGCCATTGGTCTGCTCCGCCTTGCTTCTCCCATCAATAGGTAGCGCCTTTGGCGTTGCCGGCAAACAGCATGCTTTTTCTCGACTCTTGGCCGGTTTCGTGCCAATCCCCGCGCCATGGCGCTCGATATCAAGATCTGTGGATTGAAGACCGATGATGCAATGGCCGCGGCATTGGCCGGCGGCGCCAGCCATGTCGGCTTCATCTTCTTTGCCAGGAGCCCGCGCTATGTCGAGCCTGCGGCAGCCGGCCGCCTGCGCCAGGCGGCAATCGGCAAGGCCCTGGCGGTTGCCGTGACGGTCGATGCCGATGACGCCTTCCTGGACGAGATCGTCGAAAAGATGCGACCCGACATGCTGCAACTGCACGGCACGGAGACGCCCNGACGCCTTCCTGGACGAGATCGTCGAAAAGATGCGACCCGACATGCTGCAACTGCACGGCACGGAGACGCCCGAGCGGGTGGCCGAGGTGAAAGCCCGCTACGGCCTGCCTGTCATGAAGGTGTTCTCCGTCAGTGAGGTAGCCGATCTCGAGCGGCTAAAGCCGTTCATCGGCGTTGCCGATCGCTTCATGTTCGATGCCAAGCCACCAAAGGGCTCGCAACTTCCGGGCGGCAATGGCGTCGCCTTTGACTGGCGCATCCTGGCCGGCCTTGACGCCGGGCTCGATTACATGCTTTCCGGTGGGCTCAACGCCGCCAATATCGGCGACGCCCTGATATCAGCCAATCCGCCCGCGATAGACATTTCGTCGGGGGTGGAAAGCGGCCCGGGCGTCAAGGATCCGGCGCTGATCGAGCAGTTCTTCCGGGCCGTCAGGGCCGCGCGCGACGACCGCGCTGCCTGAGGCACTTCTTTCGAACCCGAGCATGTTCCGGAGAAGTGGGGACCGGTTTTCCGATAAGACATGCTCAGAACCAAGACCAGGAGATCGGAGATGAACAAGCCGGCGACACCCAATTCCTTCCGCACGGGACCCGACGAACAGGGCATGTTCGGCATCTTCGGGGGCCGCTTCGTGGCCGAGACGCTGATGCCGCTGATCCTCGACCTCGAGCGGCACTGGAACGAGGTCAAGAACGATCCGGACTTCAAGGCCGAGTTGACCAATCTGTCGACCCACTATGCCGGGCGGCCGTCAAAGCTGTATTTCGCCGAAGGCCTGACCAAGCATCTTCGTGAGGTTTCCTCGGCGAAGGGCCTCGGGGGCGGCGCCAAAGTCTACTTCAAGCGCGAGGATCTGAACCACACCGGTTCGCACAAGATCAACAACTGCCTCGGCCAGATTCTTTTGGCCAAACGCATGGGCAAGAAGCGCATCATCGCCGAGACGGGCGCCGGCCAGCACGGCGTGGCTGCAGCCACCGTCGCGGCGCGCTTCGGCTTTCCCTGCGTCGTTTATATGGGCGCCACCGACGTCGCTCGCCAAAGCCCGAACGTCTTCCGCATGAAGCTGCTCGGCGCCGAAGTGCGGCCGGTCACCGCCGGCCACGGCACGCTGAAGGACGCCATGAACGAGGCGTTGCGCGACTGGGTCACCAATGTCGAGGACACCTATTACCTCATAGGCACCGCCGCCGGCCCACATCCCTATCCGGAGCTGGTGCGCGACTTCCAGTCGGTGATCGGCACCGAGGCGCGCGCCCAGATCCTCGAGCAGGAAGGCCGGCTGCCGGACACCATCATCGCCGCCGTCGGCGGCGGTTCGAATGCCATCGGCCTGTTCCATCCCTTCCTCGACGACAAGGAAGTCCGCATCATCGGCATCGAAGCAGGTGGCCGCGGCCTCGACGGCATCGAGCATTGCGCCTCGATGAACGCCGGCGCGCCCGGCGTGCTGCATGGCAACCGCACCTATCTGCTGCAGAATGCCGACGGCCAGATCCTGGACGGCCATTCGATCTCGGCCGGCCTCGATTATCCCGGCGTCGGCCCCGAACATTCCTGGCTGCGCGACAGCGGCCGCGTCGAATATGTGCCGATCCTCGACGACGAGGCGCTGGAAGCCTTCAAGCTGACGACACGCGTCGAAGGCATCATCCCGGCGCTGGAATCCGCGCACGCCATCGCGCATGCGGTCAAGATCGTGCCGGATATGGACAAGGACCAGATCGTCATCGTCAACCTGTCGGGACGCGGCGACAAGGATGTGCACACAGTGGCCTCGATGCTGGGCATGGAGATCTGATCATGGTGACCCGCATCGACCGCCGCATGGCAAAACTGAAAGCCGAGGGCCGCCCGGCGCTCGTCACCTATTTCATGAGCGGCGACCCCGACTATGACACCGCTTTGTCGATCATGAAGGCGCTGCCGAAGGCCGGCGCCGACATCATCGAAATGGGCATGCCGTTTTCCGATCCGATGGCCGACGGCCCGGCGATCCAGGCCGCGGGCCTGCGCGCGCTGAAAGGTGGCCAGACGCTGGTCAAGACGCTGCAGACGGCGGCTGATTTCCGCGCTGGCGACAATGAGACGCCGATCGTCCTGATGGGCTATTACAACCCGATCTACATCTACGGCGTCGACCGCTTCCTTAAGGACGCGATTGCCAGCGGCATTGACGGGCTGATCGTCGTCGACCTGCCACCGGAGATGGATGAGGAACTCTGTATCCCTGCGCTGAAGGCCGGCATCAACTTCATCCGCCTGGCAACGCCGACCACCGATGACAAGCGCCTGCCCAAGGTGCTGCAGAATACGTCGGGCTTCGTCTATTACGTGTCGATGACCGGCATCACCGGCTCGGCTTTGGCCGACACCGGCAAGGTTGCCGCCGCGGTCAAGCGCATCAAGGGCCACACCAACTTGCCAGTCTGCGTCGGCTTCGGCGTCAAGACCGCCGAGCAGGCGCGCATTATCGGCGCCAATGCCGATGGCGTCGTCGTCGGCACCGCGATCGTCAACGCGGTCGCCAATGTGTTGGGACCGAAGGGCGAGAAGACCGCCGACCCGGCCGAGGCCGTCGCCACCCTGGTCAGCGGACTGTCTCAGGGCGTGCGTTCGGCCCGCCTTGCTGCTGCCGAATAGTTTCCCTACTTAGGCCTTGTGCAAGTCGTTATCCCAAAACCGGTTCCCACTTTTGGGCGACATGCACGAACCAACTCTTCGTCAGGACAGGAGCCGAAGCGATGAACTGGATCACCAATTACGTTCGTCCGAGGATCAATTCGATGCTCGGCCGGCGCACCGACATGCCCGAGAATCTCTGGATCAAGGATCCCGAGACCGGCGAGATGGTGTTTCACAAGGACCTGGAATCCAACCAGTTCGTCATCCCGTCATCGGGCCATCACATGAAGATTTCGGCCAAGGAACGGCTGAAATTCTTCCTCGACGACGGCAAATACGAGCAGCTTGAGAACCCCAAGGTCATGCAGGACCCGCTCAAGTTCCGCGACGAGAAGCGCTACACCGACCGCTTGAAGGACGCCAAGGCCAAGACCGGCCTGGAAGACGCCATCATCAATGCGCTGGGCACGGTCGAGGGCCTGCCGGTTGTAGTGACGGTGCAGGATTTCGCCTTCATGGGCGGCTCGCTCGGCATGGCCGCGGGTGACGCCATTGTGCACGGTTTCGAGGTCGCCTTGCAGCGCAAGCGGCCGCTGATCCTGTTTGCCGCCTCCGGCGGCGCGCGTATGCAGGAAGGCATCTTGTCGCTGATGCAGTTGCCGCGCACCACGATCGGCGTCGATCGGCTGAAGGAAGCCGGCCTCCCATACATCGTCGTCTTGACCAACCCGACCACCGGCGGCGTCACCGCCTCCTACGCCATGCTGGGCGACGTGCATATCGCCGAGCCCGGCGCGCTGATCGGCTTCGCCGGCCCGCGCGTCATCGAGCAGACTATCCGGGAGAAACTGCCGGACGGTTTCCAGCGCTCCGAATATCTGATGGAGCACGGCATGGTCGACATGGTGGTGTCGCGGCTGGAACTGCGCGAGACGATTTCACGGCTGTTGAAAATCCTGCTCAAACTGCCGCAGGAGCAAAAGCCGCTGGAGCCGGAAATCCTGCCGCCGTCGGTCATCCCGACGGAAGCCCGCCCGCAGGCCTGACGCGACATTTCTGGCCGCAAACCGCGATTGCGTGCACCTGCGCGCATGCGTAGGATTCGCTCATGACAACGCTTGCCGCAGATCGTGAAATCGAAGCCCTGATGGCGCTGCATCCGAAAGGCTTCGACCTTTCGCTCGACCGCATCACAAGGCTGCTCGAACGCCTTGGCAATCCGCAGGAGCGGCTGCCGCCGGTCATCCATATCGCCGGCACCAACGGTAAGGGCTCGTGCGCGGCCTTTTCGCGCGCGCTGCTCGAAGCCGGCGGCCACCTTGTCCATGTCCACACTTCGCCGCATCTGGTGAACTGGGCCGAGCGCTACCGACTGGCGGCCGAGGGCGGCGGCCGGCTGGTCGACGACGAGACCTTCGCCGAGGCCATCGCCCGCGTCGCCCGGGCCAATCAAGGCCAGAAGATCACCGTCTTCGAAATCCTAACCGCCGTCACCTTCATCCTGTTTTCCGAACATCCGGCTGCCGCCGCCATCATCGAGGTCGGCCTTGGCGGCCGCTTCGACGCCACCAATGTCGTTGCCCGGCCGGCGGTGTCGGTGATCATGCCGGTGTCGATGGATCACGAAGCCTATCTCGGCGACCGGGTCGAACTGATCGCCGCCGAAAAGGCCGGCATCATGAAGCGCGGCTGCCCGGTGGTCATCGGCGCGCAGGAGAGCGAGACGGCGCTGCAAGTGCTGATCGAAACCGCCGAGCGGCTGGATTGCCCGACCTTCGTCTACGGCCAGGATTTTCTCGCCTTCGAGGAAAACGGCCGCATGGTCTATCAGGATGAGGACGGGCTGATGGACCTGCCGCCACCGCGCCTGCCCGGGCGCCACCAGTTCGCCAATGCGGCGGCGGCGATTGCCGCGGTCAAGGCCGCCGGCTTCGAGATCAGCCATCGCGCCGCTGAAAAGGCGATGGCAAAAGTCGCATGGCCGGGCCGCATGCAGAAATTGGCACAGGGCCGGCTGGCGGACCTCGCTCCCAAGGGCGCCGACATCTGGCTCGATGGCGGTCACAATCCGGGCGCCGGCGTGGTGGTGGCGGAAGCCTTGGCCGAGCAGGAGGAAAAGAACCCGCGGCCGCTGTTTTTGATTGCCGGCATGATCAACACCAAGGACCAGAGCGGCTATTTCCGCGCCTTCAAGGGCCTGGTCCGCCATGTCTACACCGTGCAGGTGAGCATGAGCGACGCCGGTGTGCCGAATGACGAACTGGCGATCCGGGCGACCGAGGCCGGCCTCACCGCCGAGCCGGTCAGCTCCGTCGCCAGCGCGCTGATGCTGCTGCGCGACACCTGGGACGGCCCGGCGCCGCGCATCCTGATCGGTGGTTCGCTGTATCTCGCCGGTGCGGTGCTGGCCGAAAACGGCACGCCACCGACCTGAATCCACACTTTCGCGAGGGAGCCGGTGATGATCAAGGTGAAGCAACTCGCCCATGTCTGCATCTTCGCGCATGATCTGGAAGCGACGCGGGCCTTCTACCGCGACGTGCTCGGCCTCGACACGCAGTTCAACTTCCTGCGCGACGGAAAGGTGTTCGGCTTCTACCTCAATTGCGGCGATCGCAGCCATGTCGAGGTGTTCCAGAAGGACGGCACCAGCCATAGCGAGCTCAACCAGATCAACCATTTCTGCCTTGAGGTGGAAAACATCGATGCGGCGATCGCCCACATCAAGTCGAAAGGCATTGATATCACGGCCAAGAAGCATGCCTGCGACGACACGTTTCAGGCCTGGATCCGCGACCCCAACGGCGTGAAGATCGAGCTGTTCGAATACACCGCAAAAAGCGCGCAATTCACCGGCGGGGATCGCATCGCCGACTGGTAGTATTTTGGCCCGGGGAATCTATCGGGCGGTTGCCCCTCGGGCAGAAGCCCCGATATGCTTGGCGAAGCATGGAGGCAAGCTCGAATGGTTGTGAAGTGTCTTGTTACCGTCGACAACGACCCGCCGGAGGAGCTGATATTTGAATATGCTCCGCGGGTCGGCGATCATGTGATGTTACCGGGAGCCATCGAGCCACCGCACCCAATTGTTCGAGTGGCCCACAGACCGACGCGCCCCAATGATGCATCCGGCCAGCCCAGTGTCGCGTATTTCGTAAGCCGAGAGACGTTTCTCTATCGTGTGTATACGGGCGCTATAGAGGGATATGGGCAGGTCCTGAAGCCCGCGACCGGACGGAAGCCCGGCAAGCCTAGGCAGGCCAAAAAAACCGTGGCTCAAACTAAATAGACATCGGCGGCCGCGGCACCAGTCTGAGGCCTATTTCAGCTCGATCTCGATGAAGGCGTATTCGCCGTCATTGGCGCTGATGACGTCGTGCTCGACGCCTTCCTTGCGGAAGTAGGGCGCGCCCTTCTTCATTTCAGCAAAACTCTCGCCGTCCTTGGTCACCAGCTTCACCTTGCCGTCCATCAGCGGCACCACGACGTAGTCATGGCCATGCCGGTGCCAGCCGGTGTTGTCGCCGGGCTGGAAGCGGTATTCGGTGACGATGACGCGCTCATTGTCGATGAAGACGGTGGCCTTGGCGGATCCGGTCATTCTGTTTCTCCCTGTCCTGCCTCAAGCAGATGACATGGAGTGCGCCGATGCGAGGGCCAGAGGCGGCCGGGCGATGACGCCAAAGAAAAAGCCCGGCGCGAGGGCCGGGCTTCGATCTCGGGAACTAATGCAGGTCGCCCAAAAGTGGTCCCGGTTTTGGGAGGACGACATGCATCAAAACAAAGCCAGATCAGGCGAGGCTGCCATTGATCCAGTGCGACAGCGCGGTCTTCGGCGCGGCGCCGACCTTCATGTCGGCGACTTCGCCGCCCTTGAAGATCATCAGCGTCGGGATCGAGCGCACGCCGAACTGGGCGGCAAGCTCGGGGTTCTCGTCGATGTTCAGCTTGGCGATCTTGATCTTGTCGCCGAGTTCGTTGGCGATCTCTTCCAGCGACGGACCGATCATCTTGCAGGGGCCGCACCATTCGGCCCAGAAATCCACGACGACGGGCTGCGAGGCGTTGAGCACATCGGCCTGGAAATTGCTCTTGTCGACCTTGACGGTGGCCATACGAAAATCCTTTCGAAATTTATCTCGCACCAAATGTGGTGGTTGAGCAGCCCTTCTTCAAGCAGAACTTGTGTCACGCTCCCGTGAGTCGGGCAAGGGCGTCATCCATCGCCTGCGCCGGCAGTTCGATCAGCCTCGGCGCCTCGGTAAACAGCAGCGCCGCCGTCACTGCGCGGCCGGGGTAAAGCGGCTTGAGCAGCGCGCGGTAGAGCGCCAGCTGCAGTATATAGGCCGGCGGCACCTGGGCCAGGCCTGCGGGCGCCGGCCGGTTGGTCTTGTAGTCGACGATCGATACGCGCCCGGGCGTCACCGCCAGCCGGTCGATCTTGCCGGAGATCGAGCGCAGCCTGCCCTTGACCTCGATACTGCCCATGACGGCCACTTCGGCGCGGGACGAGGGCGAAAACAGCCCGGCAAAACGCGAATCTCTGAGGATCGCCATCACCGAAGCCAGCGCCTTGTTGCGCTCGGCCTCCGGCCAGTCGGCGCCGGCTCGAATGAGATACTGCGCCGCCGCGCCTTGCCGTTCGTCTTCGGCAAAACCGGGCAGCATCTGCAGCAGCTTGTGCAGCGCCAGCCCGCGCATCACCGCAAAGCCCGGCTCCGCCTCGCTGTCCAGCACCGGCGAGCGGGTATCGACAACAGCTTCCTTGGCCTCGTCGATCAGCGCCGCCGCGCCGGAAGGCGACAGCGGGCGCGGCAGCTCCTCATAAGGCGGCAAGGGCCGGAACAAGCCCACCGGCAGCGGCGGCACCTGTTGCGGCAGCCGCGACTCGTCGGCTGCCGCTTGCGCCACCGGCGGAAGCTTGGTCATGACGAAACGGTGCACCGGCTCGCTGCTGGCGGGGTGGCGGCGCTCCGTGCTTTCCGGCGCGGCAAGCAGCGCGCGGCTGACAATCGAATGCCAGGTGCCGGTGCTGGGCTGACGCTTGCCGTGATAGCCGCAGACGATCAGCCGGTCCTCGGCGCGCGTCATGCCGACATAGAGCAGCCGCCGGTATTCGTCGTCGGCAAGCTCCCGCGCCCTGGCCGAGGCTGCCTTTGAGAAGCCGTTGGCGACATCGGCGGCTGAGCGCCAGAGATAGCCCTTGCCGTCGAAATTGCGGCCCGAAGCGTCGAACGGCATGAGCCGCGGCAGATGCTGGTCGCTGAACGGCGCCGAACCGCCATCGACCAGGAAGACAACAGGCGCTTCCAGGCCCTTGGCGGCATGCACGGTCATGACGCGGACCTCGTCGCGCAACTGGTCCATCTCGCGCTTGATCTCCGGACCGGTGTTCTCCAGCGTCGCCAGAAAGGCTTCCAGCCCCGGCAGTCCGGTGCGTTCCTCGGCCAGGCAGAAACTCAGGAATTCGTCGAGGATGTCGCCGGCTTCCGGTCCAAGCCGGGCGATCATCTTCTTGCGCAGGCCGTCGCGCGCCAGCACCCCGGCGTAGAATTCGAACACCGGCCGGAACGCCGCCTCGTTGGCCCAGCCGTCGAGCCGGGCAACGACATCGGTCAGCGCGGTATTGTCGCCAGCATGCTGGCGTAGTGAGGCGATCAGCGATGTTCCGGCTGGCCGTCCGGCGCCAAGCGTAAAAAGCGTCTCCTCCGACACGTCGAAAACCGGGCTGCGCAGCACGGCGGCGAGCGACAGGTCATCCTGCGGCTGGATGAGGAAATGGCCGAGTGCGATCAGGTCCTTGACCGCGATGTGGCCGGGCAGGCTCAGCCGGTCGGCGCCGGCAACGGGAATATCGCGGTCCTTCAGCGCGCGCGACAGCGCATGGACGAAGCGGTCGCGCTTGCGCACCAGCACAAGAATGTCGCCGGCCCTCAGCCTGCGTCCCTTGCCCTCGATGATCTCGCGGTCCTTGAGCCAGGTCTGGATGGTCGCAGCCACATGCTCGGCCACCCGCACAGCCGGCGCGCTGGCATGATTGACCGGCAACGTCCAGTCGTCGGGCTCCTCGACGGCGTCAGCGCCGAGCGACGGCCAGACCTCGACATAGCCAGGCGCGTCGTTGCGGATCGCCTTGTGGCCGAGCGGATCGGGGTCATGGCTGATGCCGCGCCGCACGCCCGGATCGGCAAAGACGCGGTCGACGGCGGCAAGCACGTCGTCGGTCGACCGGAACGACCAGGTCAATTTCAGGTCGGCAAACGAAGCATTGGCGGCGTTCACGCGTCCGGAAAACAAGAGCCGGCTGTCGGCAAAGGAATCCGGTGCGGCACCTTGAAAGGAATAGATCGACTGCTTTTCGTCGCCGACGGCGAACACCGTGCGATTGGCCGTGCCGCGCTGGCCGTGGCCGGCAAAGAACTCCTCCGCCAGCCGCTTTACCACCTCCCATTGGTCCGGGCTGGTGTCCTGCGCCTCGTCGAGCAGGATATGGTCGATACCCTGGTCGAGCTTGTACTGCACCCAGGGGCCGGCATCGGGCCGCGCCAGAAGGTTGACGGTGCGGGTGATGAGGTCGTTGAAGTCGAGGAAGCCGCGGCCGCGTTTCAGCCGCTCGTACCGCACGATCAGCCAGTCGGCGATGGTCAGCGCCGCGACCGTGCCTTCCAGCATCCGGAACAGCGCCAGCCGGTCGGAGACCTCTGTTATCGCCTCGACGGCCGCCACATAGCGCTCGGGAAGGTCGGGCAGCCGGCCGAGCAGCGCCTTCTTGAACGCCTTTGAGGGATCATAGGGATCGCCATCGGCCTTGAGAAAGGCTTTGCCGAGCATCTGCAGCCGGCGGGTCGGGTCCGTCTCGGCAAAGGCCAACCGGGCATAGGGCAAGAGATTGTTGAGCACGGTGCGGGCGTCGGCGGCCTCGGCGGCACTGGCGAACACTGCAAAGAAGTCCGGCAGGAAACCCGGCAGCGGCCATACCGATGCCGCTATGTCTTCGGCGCTCCGCCCGGGGCGAAAATGGAATTCGTCGAACAGGGCCTGAAAGCCGCCGCCGTCGCGCCGGACCGCATCGATGAAGCCGCGCAGCCCGTCGCGCTTGCGCACGATTTCGGCGAGCAGCGCATCGAGCCCGTGTTCTCCGCCGCGCTCCAGCACGGTGGCAAAGGCCTCGGCCAGTCCGGCGTCTCCGGCTGACGTGCCCGAAATCATGTCGCGGCGGGCGCCAGCAAACAGCGAGGCCTCCATCTGCGGATCGAGCATTTCGAAATGCGCCGGGATGTTGGCCTCCAGCGGAAACTGGTGCAGCACCGATTCGCAGAAGGCGTGGATGGTCTGGATCTTCAGCCCGCCCGGCGTTTCCAGCGCTTCGGCAAACAGCCGGCGCGCCCGCCGCATCGTGTCGCGGTCGGGTCGGCGGCCGTCCACCGCCTCAATCTTTGTGGCAAGCTCGGCATCGCCGAGCGCCGTCCATTCCGACAGGGTCGAGAACACGCGGTTCGACATGTTGGCGGCGGCCGCCCGCGTATAGGTCAGGCACAGGATCTTCGACGGATCGGTGCCGTTGAGCAACAGCCGGATGACGCGCTGGGCCAGCACATGCGTCTTGCCGGATCCGGCATTGGCCGACACCCAGGCCGAGTTCTTCGGGTCGGAAGCGCGCGTCTGGCTGGCGGCGGTTTCGCCGGGAATGGGATAGGCTTTCTTCATGCCTCCCCCGCCTCGTCATCGCTGTCGCCGCCGGCCGACCATTCGAGCACGCGCGCCAGGTGGTCGTAGTCGCCATCGCTCTCGCCTTCGCGAAACGGCAGCGCCCGCGACAGATAGCCGGTCGTCGGATCGGCATAGTGGACCAGCAGCTTTTCCAGCCGCGCCCAGGCCTCTTCGGCGAGGTCTTCTGCGGTCCGGGGCTGGCGGTTGTAGTCGAGGATGGATTCCTCGAACACTTCGCCATTCGGCTTCAGCCGCACGAATGCAAGCTGCGAGGGTTCGCGCGCGCCAAGCCCCTTGAAGGCGCCGCGCCGGAGCAGCGCCCCTTCGAGCGCCAGCTGTGGCGCCAGCAGCGTGTGCGCCTGCGCCTTGGACGGCGAGGAGCCGGTCTTGTAATCGAGAATGTCGGCCATGCCACCGGCCAAAAGGTCGACGCGGTCGGCATAGCCGGACAGCGTCACACCGGTACGGCCGACAGCCGTCTTTTCGGCGCGCTCCTCGGCATGCCGCCGGGCGACGGCAGGGGCGCGGCCGCGCTCCCATTCGATGATGTTGGCGGCGAGCTTTTCGAAGCGCGGCCACCACACCGCCTCGACATCGGCGGGTAGGGCAATGTCGGCGAAGCAGGTCCGGCCGGCAGCGATGAGGCGTTCCAGAGCTTCGGGCGCGCGGGGATCCGCCACCTCTGTCGAGAACAGATGCAGGATGTCATGAAACAGCGTGCCGCGCTCGGCCGCACCGGGATCGCGGATCACCGGCTCGAGCGGCAGAAGGCTCAGAATACGCTTGGCATAGACCGCATAGGGGTCGCGGCGCAGCGTCTCGATCTCGGTCACCGAGAAGTGGGTGGGCCGCATGCTCAGCGGCGGTTTCGGCTGCGGTCGCGGCGCGAAATGCTGCCGCTCGCCGGCATCGAGCGCGCGCGCCCAGGCAAGCAATTCGTCGCCGCGCCCGCGCAATGCGGCCGCCGGATCCTTGCCGATGAAGGTGAGGATGCGCTGCAGCCAGCGCGACGGCACCGCCGGTGCGTCGCCGGCTCGGGCGGAGCGCGTCAGCACCACCTTTTTCGCCCCCATCGCCATCTGGAAGTCGTGGGCGGCNGGCAAGGCCGATACGGCGCTCCGGCGGCTCGAGATCGATGCCGGTCTTCATCAACCGCGACATGAAGCGATCGCTTTCCGGCTTGCGTGGCCACACGCCCTCGTTCAGCCCGCCAATGACCAGCGTGTCGACATTCTGCAGCCGCGCTTCCAGCGCCCCCCAAATGGCGATGTTGCGGTCGGTGCCTTGCCCGGGCTTGACCGTTTCCGGTGCTACCAGCGCGTCCATCACATCAGGCCATTCGTCGGCCGGGAAGTCGAACGAGGCCGAGGCCGCGACCACACCGCGCAGCAGCTCGGCGAGTTTCTCGCCGGCGTCGCCGGCATAAAATTCAGCCAGGCTGCGCTCCGCCGTGCGGCCGAGATTTTCCAGCGCGGCGACGCTCGCTCTGGTCAACGCGACAAGATCGGCATTCTCTTCACCGCGAAAGGCGGTCAGCGGCGCCAGTGCCGTCACAAGCCGGCTCAGCATATCGCGGGCATCGTCGATGCCGCGCACGCTCAGGCGCGAAAACCAGAAGGGCTGGCGCTTGTCCCCGCTCAGCCCGGCGAGACGCTCCTCGAACAGTGCTGGCAAGGCGGCGATGTCGGGGCGTCCGGTGCCGCCGCGCAGCGCCACGAGTTCGATGAGCTCGGCGGCATGGCGCACGCCGGTGCGCTCAAGTCCGAGCCCGAGCAGCGGATGCTTGAGCAGCGACAAAAGGCCGACGGGATCGCCGGGCCGGAATACCGCTTGAAGTGTGAGCCGCAGCAGGCTGGCGGCAGGCGTGTTGGCGAGCGGCGTGCCGCCGGAATCGTCAGCGATCACACCGAAGCGCAACAGCTCGGCCGAGACGCGCCGCGCCAGCCCGCGGTCGCCGGTAACGAGCGCTGCCCTGTGCCCCGGCTGTTCCACGGCGGTTTTCAGCGCGATGGCGATCGCCGCCGCCTCGTCGCGTTCGCTGGCGGCTTCGACCAGCGTCACATCGGCGAAGGCCTCGGCGATATCCAGGGCGTTGAAGCGTATGCGGGTCTCGGCCCATAGTTCCGTGGTCTCGGCCGGACGCAGCGCCTCGCCGACAAGGGCCGCGCGGAGCACCAGTGCGGGCTCGGCGGCGACCACTTCCTCGACATCGCCACGCAGCACGCCAACCTTGCCGATCAGCTTGGCCATGCCGTATTGTGGGTGGCCGAGCAGTGCCGGCCGCGCACCGGGCGCCGCAATCGCGGCAAAAGACGGTTCGTCCAGCATCCCATCGAGCCCGGGCAGCACCACGGCGCCGTTAGGCAGGCTGGCGACCGTGGCAAGCAGTTCAGCCGTGGCCGGAATAGAGCCCGTCGAGCCGGCGGCGATCACCGGGCCTTTGGGCGGGTTGCGTTCCAGCCGCTTCGCCTCGCGCCGGATCAGCGCATTGCGGTGCGCGGCCGGGTTGGAGCGGTCGCGCTCCTCCAGCAATTTCGGCCAGGCCTCGGTGACGATACGGAGGAAATCGAGCGTCACCAGCCACCAACCGGCAAGATTGCCGGTGACCAGATCGGCAAGCCTGGTCCAGTCCGTGCCTTCGGTTTCGATTTCGTCCATGAGCCGGGCGAGGTCGCGCGCCAGCCAGATCGCATCGGCGGCGGAGGCCGGCACGACAATCTCTTCGTTGAACATATCAAGGACATGCGCCGGCAGGGTGCGCTTCCAGGCCTGCACCAGCGGCGCCAGCAGCAGCAGGCGTTCGATGGCTGCGATCGGCGGCGCCATTTCAAGCTCGGTCGGCGTGCCGGCGTCGAAGGCGGCTTCGTCCTGGTCGAACTCTCCGAGCGGGCGGATGACCGGCAGGATCGCCGAACGGCGGCTCCCTCCCGGTCCCGAAAGCGCGTCGACAAAGGCGCCGCGCAGCGCACGGGCCGCGCGCCGTGTCGGCACATAGATGGTGACATCAGCCAGCGCCAGCGGATCGCCGTCGAACCGGAAGCCGGGCACCAGCCGTCCGGCCAGCAAGGCCTCGGCCAGAGTCGGCAGGAATGGCGCTCCGGGCGGGATCGAAAGAACGCGGCGCGCGCCGCTCATACCACCTTCGCGAGAGCTTCGGCGGCGGCCGCTTCCGCCTGCGGAATGGCGTCGGGAGTGCCGACGGTGATCCAGCTTCCGCGCATCTGCATGCCGAACAGACGGCCAGAGGCGATTGCCTTGTCGAAATAGGTGTTGAGCGAATGCGCCCCGGCCGGCGCATCCCTGAAGATGGCGGGATTGACGATTGCCGCTCCGGCATAGATCAACCCGGCCGGATCGCCTTTCGAGCGCCGCAGGCCGCCATCCGGCGCCATCAGGAAATCCGTGCCGACACCGTGTCCGGTGGCCGAGTCGAGATCGGTAAGCATCAGCAGAATATCCATTTTCGCGCCGTCCCATGCAAGGGCAAGGCGCTCGAGGCTGGGCTGGCCGCTGTCGATCCAGAACGTATCGGCGTTGATGATGTAGAAGGGGTCGCTGCCCAGCAGCGGCAATGCCTTGACGATGCCACCCGCCGAATTCAGCAGTGCGTCGCGCTCGTCGGAAATGACGATCTTTGGCGCCCGCCTGTGGGCGATATGGGCGACGATCTGGTCCGGCAGATAGTGCACGTTGACGATGGCTTTCTCGACGCCGGCCGCTTCGAGACTGTCCAGCCCCCAGTCGAGCAAGGTCCTGCCGGCGATCCGCACCAGCGGCTTCGGCATGGTGTCGGTGATCGGCCGCATGCGCTTGCCAAGACCAGCCGCCAGCACCATCGCTGTGGTCAAGGTCACGGGAGCCGTTCCTCCAGCAGGCCATGTGCCATGTAAAACTCCTTCAACTGAGCCAGCGCCGGGTGCGCCAGCGCCCGCCTGAGATAATCGCGGATGCGCGGCAGGTGTCGGAGATAATAGGGCTTGCCGTCGCGCTTTTCGAGCCGCACGAAAATGCCGAGGATCTTCGAATTGCGCTGCGCCGCCATGATCGCATAGGCCGCGCGGAAGGCGTCCTCATCGAAGCCGCCGGCGGCGTGGCGCGCAGCGACATAGGCGTCCACGGTCCGCTGCTCGATATCGGGCGAAACGGTGACGCGGGCATCCATGGCCAGCGACGCAACGTCATAGGCCGCCGGACCCATCAGCGCGTCCTGGACATCGACGATGCCCAGCCGGTCGTGGCCTTTGCGGTCACCGCGCCAGATGATGTTGGGCGAATGGAAGTCGCGCAGCATCAGCGTGTATTCCTGTGTGTCCAGCCGATCGAGAACCGCGTTCCATTCCCTGTGATAGCCGGCGCGTAAAGCCTCGCTTGCCGGGCTGCCGGTCACCATCGGCACATACCAATCGACCAAGAGATCGGCTTCGATCAGCATGGCGGCGCGATCGAAGGGCGGCACCTCGTGGAAGACGCCCGGCACGGCCTCCATGCGCTGCGGCCAGGTCTTCCCATGCATCATCGCCAGCAATTCGGCCGCTGCCGCGTAGCGCTCGGCCACCGGCTCATCATTGCCGTCGAGAAAACCTTCCGAGCCCAGATGCTCCAGCAGCAGAAAGCCCCGTTCGAGATCCTCGGCATGGATTTTTGGGACACTGACACCTTGCGCCAGCAGCGCCTTGTCGATGGCGACGAAAGCGGTGACCGACTGCGCCGTGTGGGCGATCACGGCATAGGGCTTGCCGTCGCGCACCGGCGGCCCCAGCACCAGCCTTGGCGAATTCATCAGCACGCGCGGCGCAAGGCCGGCGAGCGAAACAATCTCGTAAGAGCGCGCCGAGGCGTCGCCGACGAAATGGCGCCGCGCGGCGTCGCCCCAACCGGCCGTTTTGAGGAAATCGCGCATCGCCAGCGATCGCGCCACGCGTTCGAAGGCAACGCCTTGGCCCGATAGTTTCGCCAATCGTCCTTCGTCCTGATGGACGAGTTCGATCCAGATCGACGTTCTCGGAAGAGCGGCCTCCGCCCGTTCCGGCCACTCGACAAGGGCAGCGCCCTGCAGCAGCGCCTCGTCGAAACCCAGCTCGTCCATCTCGCCGGCCGAGGACAGGCGATAGAGATCGAAATGGTGCACGGGGATGCGCGTGTCGTAGCTTTGCACCAAGGTGAAGGTAGGGCTCGGCACATCGAGGCCGGCATCATCGGCCAGCGCCCTGATCAGGGCCCGCGCCAGCGTCGACTTGCCGGCGCCGAGATCGCCCTTGAGCGCCAGCACGTCGCCCGGCCGCAGCGCCATGGCCAGGTCTTCGCCGAGCCTTGCGGTCGCAGCCTCGTCGGCGAGAAAACGCTCCAGCACAACAACAGTCATCGAGCGCGCTACTCGGCCGCGGCGCGGATGCCCGACGGTGCATCGGGGAAGGTGCAGATGACGGTGGTGCCCTTGTCCTTGCCGGTCTCGATGCGCACGCTGCCGCCGTGCAGCTCGACAAAGCTCTTGACGATCGACAGGCCTAAGCCCGCACCGCGCCGGCGCCCGCCATTGGTGCGCGGCTCGAAGCGGCGGAACACCGAATCGAGCAGGTCCGGCGGCATGCCGGGGCCGTTGTCATGGACGGAGAATTCCACACCTTGCTCCAAATGCCGGCAGGCAAGCGTGATAGTGCTCGCCTCCGGCGCGTAATTGGCGGCGTTGCTGAGCAGATTGTAGAGGATCTGGCGAACCCGGGTCTCGTCGCCGTGAAAACTCTTCGGCGCCGCAGCGGCGTCGATCCGGAGCTTGATCGAATGCTCTTGCAGCCGGTCGGCGACCAGTTCGGCCGCGGCCTCGATGGTGCGCTCGACGCTTACTTCCGAAATGTCGAGCTGCATGATGCCGGCGTCGACGGTGGCGAGGTCGAGTATGTCGTTGACGATGGTGAGCAGCACCGAGGATGACGAGCCGACATGCTCGACATATTCGCGCTGCTTTGGGCTGAGCGGCCCGGTCGCCGGCAGCGACAGAAGCTCGGTGAAGCCGATGATGTTGGTCAGCGGCGAGCGCAGCTCGTAGGAGACATGCTGCACGAACTCGTTCTTCAGCTGGTCGGATTTCTGCAGCGCTTCGTTCTTGTCCTTCAGCGCGCGCTCGACATTGACGCTGTCGGTGACGTCCACAAAGGTCATCATCACCTGGCCGTTGGGCAGCGGGATGACGGCGTAGCTGAGCACTGTGCCGTTCTTCAGTTCGGTCTGGCCATGGCGGTCGCGGCGCTCGTCGTCGAAACCGGTGATGGCGGCGACGAACCCGCCCCACGGGCTGTCGACGGCGCGCTGGTCGCTGAGATCGCGGATCGCCGAGACATGGACGTTGGGCTTGATCACATCCTGGCTCAGTCCCCACAGCGCGACAAAGGCCGGGTTCGACAGGCGCAGCCGCCCATCGGGACCGAACACGGCGACGCCTTCGGCCAGATTGTCGAGCGTTTCGCCCTGGACCCGCACCGCCGTCTGGTAGCGGCTTTCGAGGTCCATCTTCTCGGTCAGGTTCTCGAACACCCAGGTCACGCCGCCCTTCGGCTGCGGGTTGGCCACCACGCGGATGGTCTTGCCGTCGGGCAGATGCCACCAATGCTCTTGCGATTCCACCGCGCGGTAGGCGCCAAGCAGGCCTTCTTTCCAGCGCCGCCATTCCGGCTGCTCGGCGATCTTGCCTTCGCTGCGCAGCCGGTCGAGCAGCAGCGCATTGTCGGGCGCGCTGTGCAGGAAGCCCGGGTCCAGCCCCCACAGTTTCTGGAACGCCTGGTTGAAGAAGCGCAACTTCTCGTTGGCATCGAAGATCGCCACCGCCGTGTTGAGCTGGTCGAGCGTGTCGGCATGGCTGCGCACCGTGCGCTCATATTCGCCGCGAATGGTTTCGGTGGCGCTGGTGTCGCAGGCAAGACCGGCCGAGCCGTCGGCACCGGCGAAGTCGGTGACGGCGAACACCCGGCGGTCGCCCTCGATCACCGTCGACAGCGTCTGTTCGAAGATCGGGCGCGATTTGTGCTGCGCGGCGATCTGTTCGCGCGCTTGGGCGCCGAGGAATTCCTTGGCTTCGCGCACCGCGGTCTCGGCGTTCGGTGCCTCGACCGCTCCGGCATAGGCACGGTTGACCCATTTCAGCCGCCCGTCGGTGGCGCGCAGCCAGGCCGGCATCGGCAAGGCGTCGAGCAGGCCGATCATCGTCTCGTAGTCGGCGGCCAGCCGCTGGTTCTCGATCTTCAGCCTGGCCTGGCTTCGCTGCGTCTCCGACAGCGAGACGAAGCGCACCAGCACATGCGCGGCGCTCTTGCGGCCATGCACTTCAAGCGGCGCCCCGGCCTGCGATTCGATCACGAGATCAAAGGGTTTCGCTTTCTCGCGCAGACCAGCGACGGCATTTTCGAGCGCCGCCGCCGAGCGCGGCATCAGCCAGCGGCCGAAGGCGAGGAAGGCTGCACGGTCGTCCGGCGCACCGCTTTCCAGCGGCAGCGTGCCGATCAGCTCCGGCTTCTTGTTCTCCGACGCCCAGACGATGACGCGCTGGTCACGCAGATTGAGCAGCGCCTCGGAGCGCTGCAGCGCCGCATTGATGTCGGCAATGCGGGCTCTGAGTTCGACATTCTGCGCCGAGGTGCGGGCTCTTTCGCGGATCAGGAAGATGGCCGAGACCAGTGCCGCGCCCATGACGCCGACGAACATGGCGAGCTGGATGACTTCGACCGCGCTGACCGACAGTCCGGCCTTCTGCGCAATGGCCGGCTCGGCATGGGCGGCAAACGAGGTGAGCGGGCCGGCAAGAGCTGAGGTGGCAAGAAAGCCGGCGGTGCGGGCGCCAACGCGCCTCTTCAGGCCACCGCCTGTCGTGACGGAGCCATTGCTATCGGAATCGTCATGGCCGCCGGAAACGGCCGATCCCGCGCGAGGCGGGTTTTCCCCCGGCATGCCTTGGTCCTCTTCGCCGCCTGAATGCAAGACCGCCTAGATCAGGATCACGTTTGATGGAAACGCCCTTCTGACCTAACTCTTTTCTAAAGGGCATGATCTTTTCCGAAAACCGCTTCCCACTTTTCGCTGACGCGGTCCTTCGGTTCGAATCATGCTCTCGATGCGTACGCCGGCCTCGTCCCCGGCCCACGAATCAGCACAATAGCGCGTGCTGGAATCGGCGTGAAGAATCATCCGCGCAAAAAAGAAGCCGGGCGAAAAGTCAATCGCCCGGCTTCAATATCTAGTGGTAAACGCCGCTTTGGCTAATAGCGGTAGTGTTCCGGCTTGAACGGACCCTGCGGGGTCACGCCGATATAGGCGGCCTGTTCGCCGGAAAGTTCGGTCAAGCGGGCTCCAAGCTTGTCGAGATGCAGACGCGCCACCTTCTCGTCGAGGTGCTTGGGCAGCACATAGACCTGGTTCTGGTACTGGCCGGGCTTGGTGTAGAGCTCGATCTGCGCCAGCACCTGATTGGTGAACGAAGCCGACATCACGAAGCTCGGATGACCGGTCGCGTTTCCGAGGTTGAGCAGGCGCCCCTCGGACAGCAGGATCATCCGCTTGCCGTCCGGGAAGGTTATCATGTCGACCTGCGGCTTGACGTTGGTCCATTGCAGGTTGCGCAGCGACGCGACCTGGATCTCATTGTCGAAGTGGCCGATATTGCCGACGATCACCATGTCCTTCATCGAGCGCATGTGGTCGAGGGTGACGACATCCTTGTTGCCGGTGGTGGTGATGACGATGTCGGCGGTCGGTGCGGCATCTTCCAGCGTGACGACTTCAAAGCCGTCCATCGCCGCTTGCAGCGCGCAGATCGGATCGACTTCGGTGACCTTGACGCGGGCGCCGGCGCCCTTGAGCGAAGCCGACGAGCCCTTGCCGACGTCGCCATAGCCGCAGACGACCGCAACCTTGCCGGCCATCATGGTGTCGGTGCCGCGGCGGATGCCGTCGACCAGCGATTCCTTGCAGCCATATTTGTTGTCGAACTTCGACTTGGTGACCGAGTCGTTGACGTTGATCGCCGGGAAGGGCAGCAGGCCCTTCTTCTGCAGCTGGTAGAGCCGGTTGACGCCCGTCGTCGTCTCTTCGGTGACTCCGCGAATGGCTTCCTTCTGCTTGGTGAAGAAGCCGGGTGAGGCCTTCAGGCGCTTCTTGACCTGGGCGTAGAAGTATTCCTCTTCCTCGCTCTGCGGGTTGGACAGCACGTCCTCGCCGGCCTCGGCGCGGGCGCCGATCAGTATGTACATGGTGGCGTCGCCGCCATCGTCGAGGATCATGTTGGAGAGGCCGCCATCGGCCCACTGGAAGATCCTGTCGGTGTAGTCCCAATACTCCTCGAGCGACTCGCCCTTGACGGCGAACACCGGGATGCCGGCCTCGGCGATGGCTGCGGCCGCATGGTCCTGGGTCGAGAAGATGTTGCACGAGGCCCAGCGGATATCGGCGCCAAGCGCCTTCAGCGTCTCGATCAGCACCGCAGTCTGGATGGTCATGTGCAGCGAGCCGGTGATGCGCGCACCTTTCAACGGCTTCTTGTCGCCGAATTCCTCGCGGCAGGCCATCAGGCCCGGCATTTCGGTTTCGGCGATATCGAGTTCCTTGCGGCCCCAGCCGGCAAGCGAGATGTCGGCGACCACATAGTCCTTGCTACCTGTCATGGCAGTGCTCCGGTGTGATTTGTCTTCAGAATGCGCCTGCGCCACACGGCGCGTCCAAGGGCGCGGGATGCCGGCCTGACTAGCAGATCGCCGCCAAGACGACAATGGGATATAAAGAAATCTTTATGCGCGTATGTGTTTTACGGGGATGCATGCCGCCCAAAAGTATCCCGCGGTTTTGGGACAACGGCGTCCAAAGCAAAAACTTCAGCACTCTTCGCCGAAGCGCGAGGCGACCAGCTGCTCCAGCGCGTCCATCGCCGCTGCGGCTTCAGCGCCGCTGGCGGTGACGCGGATCGAATAACCGGGGCTCGCCGCCAGCATCATCAGCCCCATGATCGAGGTGCCGCCGACCTTGAGACCATCCTTCTCGACATGGACGGTGGCGTCGAAGCCGCTGGCGACCTGGACGAACTTCGCCGAGGCGCGCGCATGCAGGCCGCGCTGGTTGACGATCGGGAACTCGCGCACGATCTCACCGGGCGACAGCGCGTTCATTTGCTGCTCAGCAGCTGACTTGCGACGTTGATGTATTTGCGCCCCGCGGCCTGCGCCTCGTCGAGCGCGGTCGCCATGTTGTCGCCCTTGCGGATCGACGACAGCTTGATCAGCATCGGCAGGTTCATGCCGGCGATGACCTCGGTGCGACCGGATTCCATCACCGAAATGGCGAGGTTGGAAGGCGTGCCGCCGAACATATCGGTCAGAACGATGACGCCGGTCCCGGTGTCGACGCGGCCGACGGCGTCGACGATATCGCGCCTACGCTGCTCCATATCGTCGTCGGCGCCGATTGCCACGGTTTCGAAATTGTCTTGTGGCCCCACGACATGTTCCACGGCATGGCGGAACTCGGCGGCCAGTTGACCGTGCGTTACAAGCACGAGTCCGATCATTCTATGGTGGCTCCCGTCATCGCCGCTTCACAGGCGCTTTTTATGCTCGCCGGCCATCCCAGGCGGCGGGAGCGCTATCTTGTCGACGCGCGGCGCGTTGACAAGCCCAAAATTGCGTCGGCCATGGCCAATTTGACGCATTGCAGCAAAAAACCGGCGGCGGATCATACGAAAGGCGCAATCGCCAGCCGCGCCATTACCGCCGGCAAAGCCGCAGTGACGTTGCGCTGAACGAGGTCGATGCGCGGCACCACACAGCCGGCAATGGTCGCGCTCGACTCTTCCTGGAAACGCTCCACAGCGTTAGCGGCAACCAGCTGGATCGTAAGGTCGATGACTCCCACAGATTGGAACAAAAGCGGCTTCGGACCAAGTCCGGGCACCTCTGCGAGGCCGGCAATGCTGGCGGGCGCATGGCAGACCAGCCGCCCGAAACGCGCCGCGACAAACAGCTGGTCGTCGCCGATCAGCCGCGCAAACAGCCCGAGCCGGCTGAAATGGTCGATGAGCGCCAGCGCCAGCGTTGTCTTGCCCGAGCCGGACGGCCCGGTGATCAGGACGCCCCGCTCGCCAATCAGGACTGCGGTGGCATGGATGTTCTCGGGTTCCGCGGTGGGATCGGGCATGCGCAGCCGCGATCAGCCTTCGGCCGGCAGCGTAACGACGAAGCGCGCGCCCTTGATGTCGCCGGGCTTGGTGCCGGGGATGTTCTCGGCGGTCAGCGTGCCGCCATGGGCTTCGACGATCTGCCTGGATATCGACAGGCCAAGCCCCGAATTCTGGCCGAACGCCTCGCCGGCCGGGCGGTCGGTGTAGAAGCGCTCGAAGATGCGGTCGATGGCGTCGGCGCGGATTCCGGGGCCGTTGTCGTCGACGGTGACGATGTTGACCTTGCCCGAGCGTGCCAGGGAAATGGCGATATGGCCGTGGTCCTCCGGCACGAAGGAGCGGGCATTCTCGATCAGATTGGTGATGACCTGGCCGATCCTCAGATCATGGCCGGTGACGAAATAGCCTTTGACGCCTTGCGGCAGCTTGGCGGCCTTGAATTCGATCTCGACAGCCTTTTTGTTGCGCGTCGCTTCGCGCGACACGGCGACGAGATCGGTGATGAATTTCTTCAAATCGACCGTGGCGGCATCCTCACGCGCCAGTTCGGCGTCTAGGCGCGAGGCATCGGAAATGTCGGTGATCAGCCGGTCGAGACGCCGGACATCGTGCTGGATGATCTCCATCAGCCTGCCGCGTGAATTGTCGTTCTTGGCCAGCGGCAAGGTCTCCACCGCGCTGCGCAGCGAGGTCAGCGGGTTCTTCAGCTCGTGCGAGACATCGGCGGCGAAGCTTTCGATCGCCTCGATGCGGGCATAGAGCGCATTGGTCATGTCGCGCACCGCGACCGACAAATTGCCGATCTCGTCCTGGCGGTCGGAAAAGTCGGGGATCTCCTCGCGGCTCTTGACGCCGCGCCGCACCCGCACTGCCGCCGCCGATAGCCGGCGCAGCGGATTGGCGATGGTGGATGCGAGCAGCATCGACAGGATGGCGGTGACCAGGGCGGCGATGCCGAACACGCGCAAAATAGCCTTGCGCTCGGCGGCGACGATCTTGTCGATGTCGCCGCCTTCCGTCGACAGCATCAGCACGCCGAGGACGGCGCGGAAGCGCTGGATCGGCACCGCCACCGAAACGATCTGCTCGCCCTGTTCGCTCACCCGCACGATCGTCGACGGACTGCCGGTCAGCGCCTTGACCACTTCCGGGAAGGCCGCACCGTTGCCGCCGGGCTGCTCATGGTAGACGGGCAGGTCCTTGTTGCGGAAGAAGTCGAAGACGAATTTCTGCACGCGCTCCAGCATATCCGGCTGCTCGTCCTCGACCGGCGGCAGGTCGTAGCGCAGGATCTGGCCGCGCGAGTAGAGATGGCGCGAATCGAGCAGCAGATTGGCGTCGCGGTCATAGATGCGGGCCCGGGTGCGCGTCGGCGAAATCAGCCGCCGCAGCACCGGCGCGACGCGCTCGGGGTTGATCGGGAAATCCAGATTGTCGAGCTGGTCTGAGCCCGGCCCCAGGCTTTCACCGGCCTGCAGTTCGAGTAGTTTTTCCGGATCGATGCTGATCGAATCGGTCTCGACCGTTGCCGACGCGGCAATGGCGCCGGCGATGATCTCGCCCTGCGTCATCAGGCTTTCGACGCGGGCGTCGATCAGCCCGTCGCGGAAGGTGTTGAGATAGAGGATGCCGGTGACCAGCACGGCGAGGCCGGCCAGGTTGAGGAACAGGATGCGCCGGGTCAGGCTGGAAAAGATGTGGTGGCCGAGGAAGCGGCGCATCGGCACCGTCAACCTCGACAGGAATGCGGGCAGAATCCGCGACCGCCTGACAGCGCTCGTTCGTCTGCTCCGCTGTACATCCACTGCCATCGAATAGCAGCTCCCGCCTAGTCTTTGGTTTTATGCATGTCGTCGTCCCAAAAACCGCGACCACTTTTGGGCGACATGCATCAACTCAAGCTTCGCGGAACCGGTATCCGACTCCGTAAAGGGTTTCGATCATTTCGAAGTCGTCATCGACGGCCTTGAACTTCTTGCGCAGCCGCTTGATGTGGCTATCGATGGTGCGGTCGTCGACATAGACCTGCTCATCATAGGCGGAATCCATCAGCGCATCACGGCTTTTTACCACGCCTGGGCGCTGCGCCAACGAGTGCAGGATGAGAAATTCGGTGACCGTCAGCGTCACCGGCTCGCCCTTCCAGGTGCAGGTATGGCGTTCCTGGTCCATGACCAGCTGCCCGCGTTCCAGCGAACGGGCCTGCTGGCTGGGCGCCTTTGCCGCAGCTTCGCGGGCGCTGGCGCGGCGCAGCACGGCGCGCACCCGCTCGACCAGCAGGCGCTGCGAGAACGGTTTGCGGATGAAATCATCGGCGCCCATCTTGAGGCCGAAAAGCTCATCGATCTCATCGTCCTTCGAGGTCAGGAAGATCACCGGCAGGTCCGACTTCTGCCGCATCCGGCGCAACAGCTCCATGCCGTCCATGCGCGGCATCTTGATGTCGAGGATGGCGAGATTCGGCGGCCGCGCCGCCAGGCCTTCAAGCGCCGACGCACCATCCGTGTAGGTCTCGACGCGATACCCCTCGGACTCGAGGGCGATCGACACCGATGTCAGAATGTTGCGGTCGTCATCGACAAGCGCGATTGTTGCCATTTCAAGCGGCTCCCTCATGAGCTGTCCCTTCTGTCTTAGAGAAGGGGCTTTTGCAGGACAAATTAGGTACAAAATGTGGCACAGGCTCCACCCGCTGTCGCGGACGGCTTGCCGGCGGCCCCATCGGAACCTCTACACGGGTTGGACGAACACTGTGTGCCAATCCTTTGGGCAACCACCGTGATTTTTTGCATATATAAACGATTTAAACAACTTTCAAAATTTTTAAATCGATTAATGATTTGATATCATTCGGGTTTTCTGGTTCTCACCGTCTCAGCCCCTAACGCGGGCTCGCCGGAAACCGCCGGCAAAGTGCGGCGAATCCAGAAGAAGGGACCCTTGATGTCGGAAGTCGGCAAACGCAATTCTGCTTGCGCGATCGATCGTATCGGCCTGAAAACCACCGGCACGGTGCATTATAATTTTGGTGCGGCCGCCCTTTATGAGGCAGCGATCCGCCGTGGCGAGGCCCGGTTGACCGCCGGCGGCGCGCTGCTTGCCGAGACCGGCCAGCACACTGGCCGCTCGCCCAAGGACAAGTTTGTCGTCCGCGATGGCGCCACCGAGCCCCATGTCTGGTGGGACAACAACAAGGCGATTTCGGCGGGCCAGTTCGAAATGCTGCTCGCCGATTTCCTTGTCCACGCCGCGAATAGCGATCTCTATGTGCAGGACCTCGTCGGCGGCGCCGATGCCGAGCTGAAGCTGCCGACGCGGGTCATCACCGAATTCGCCTGGCACTCGCTGTTCATCCGCAATCTTTTGATCCGCCCGCAGGCCGCCGAGCTTGAGGATTTCGTGCCGGAGATGACGATCATCGACCTGCCGTCCTTCCGCGCCGATCCGGCCCGCCACGGCAGCCGCACCGATACGGTGATTGCGGTCGATCTCACCCGCAAGATCGTGCTCATCGGCGGCACTTCCTATGCCGGCGAGATGAAGAAATCGGTGTTCACCATGCTCAACTATCTGCTGCCGGAAAAGGGCGTCATGCCGATGCACTGCTCGGCCAATGAGGGCCCGGGCGGCGACGCAGCGATCTTCTTCGGGCTTTCCGGGACGGGCAAGACGACGCTGTCGGCCGATCCGTCACGTACGCTCATCGGCGACGACGAGCACGGCTGGGGACCGCACGGCATCTTCAACTTCGAAGGCGGCTGCTACGCCAAGACGATCCGGCTGTCGGCCGAGGCCGAGCCGGAGATTTTCGCCACCACGCAGCGTTTCGGCACGGTGCTGGAAAATGTCGTGCTCAACGCCGACCGCGTGCCGGACTTCAACGACGGCCGGCTCACCGAAAACACGCGCTGCGCCTATCCGCTGGATTTCATCCCCAATGCCTCGAAGAGCGGACGGGCCAGCCACCCGAAAAACATCATCATGCTGACCGCCGATGCCTTCGGCATCATGCCGCCGATCGCACGGCTGACCCCGGCGCAGGCGATGTATCACTTCCTCTCCGGCTACACCGCCAAGGTGGCCGGCACCGAGAAGGGCGTTACCGAGCCGGAAGCGACCTTCTCGACCTGCTTCGGCGCCCCGTTCATGCCGCGCCACCCCAAGGAATACGGCAATCTGCTGCGTGAGCTGATCGCCCGCCACGGCGCCGATTGCTGGCTGGTCAACACCGGCTGGACCGGCGGCGCCTACGGCACCGGCAAGCGTATGCCGATCAAGGCGACGCGCGCCTTGCTGGCCGCAGCGCTTGACGGTTCGTTGAAGGCGTCCGGTTTCCGCACCGACGCCAATTTCGGCTTCGAGGTGCCGGTTGCTGTGCCTGGCGTCGACAACGCCATTCTCGACCCGCGTTCGACCTGGGCCGACAAGGCAGCCTATGACCGGCAGGCAGCGCGATTGGTCGGCATGTTCGCCGTCAACTTCGAGAAATTCGAGAGCCATGTCGATGCCGTCGTGCTCGGCGCAGCACCCCGCCTGCAGGAAGCTGCGGAATAGTCGAGACATCTTCACCGAAGCATCCTTGAAAGGCGCGGTCTCGATCGGGCCTTTTCTTTTTTGGTCCGCCGCGCCATGACTGCGGCATGCCTATCGACGACATCATCATATCAGACGAGGCCGTAATCCACCCGGGCGACCTGCACGAGGATTTCATCCGCTCGTCGGGTCCCGGCGGCCAGAACGTCAACAAGGTGGCGACCGCGGTCCAGTTGCGCTTCGACGCCGCCAATGCGGCTGGCCTGTCCGAACGCGTGCGCGCGCGCACGATCAAGCTCGCCGGCCAGCGCGCCACCAAGGACGGCGTCATCGTCATCGAGGCCGGCCGCTTCCGCACCCAGGAGCAGAACCGGGCCGATGCCCGGGCAAGGCTGACGGCGCTGGTCGCCAAGGCCGCGGAACCGCCGCCGCCGCCGCGCAAGAAGACCAGGCCGTCGAAAGGCTCGGTGGAGCGGCGGCTGCAAAGCAAGGCAGGGCGCGGCACGATCAAAAAGCTGCGCGGCCGGGTAGAGAACGACTAAGGACCGCGCCGACTGCGTGCATAAAGCGGCCTCCCCTTCGGAACCGCAGCCGCAAGGTTTCACCATTGCCACAGAAAGGGAGGCCGACAACGGTGGCTTTCGGGTCGCCGTTTCTGATTGGCGGTGGCATGGTTTCAGTATCAACCGGAGGCGAAGTCATGCTCGTTCTGCCCAAAGGCGTCCGCCACATGCCTGGTTATCTGTCCCGCGCGGCGCAGGAAGCGCTGGTCGAAGAGGTGAGGACCATTGTACAGCGGGCGCCGCTGTACGTGCCGGCGATGCCGCGGACCGGCAAGGAGATGAGCGTGCGCATGACCAATTGCGGCACGCTCGGCTGGGTCACTGACAAGGAGTTGGGCTATCGCTACCAGCCAACGCACCCACTCACCGGAGAGCCATGGCCGCCGATCCCGGACGCGCTGCTGCAATTGTGGCGGGAGGTTGCCGCCTATCCGAATCCGCCGGAGGCCTGCCTGGTCAATTTCTATACGCAGGACGCCAAAATGGGTCTGCACCAGGATCGCGACGAAGCCGATTTCTCGGCCCCAGTGGTCTCGGTGTCACTTGGCGACGATTGCCTGTTCCGGGTCGGCCAAGTGACGGGCAGGGGGGCCACACGCGACGGCGGTACCAAATCGTTCCGCCTGAAAAGCGGCGACGTCGTCGTGCTCGGCGGCGAAGGCCGGCTCTGCTTCCACGGCGTCGACCGCATCTATCCGTCGACCTCGGCGCTGCTGAAAAATGGCGGCCGGATCAATCTGACGCTGCGGCGGGTGACCTTGCCTTGAAGAGGTGAGAGTGCAATCTTGCACTTACTGAACCACTGACCTTGCGAATGAAAAGTCCCTAACGGAATTTAAGGTTTCGGCCGCTAGTCTGCGCCAAAACGTCATCATTCCCGGTGTGGATACCATGCTCGAAATCGAATCCGAAGTGATTTGGCGCTACATTCGAAATGCCGCATGGCGCACGGTTTCGATCGCCCGCTCGGATGCATCGCTCTACCTGTTCATTGGCATCTACACTGCAACGGGGCTGGGGTTTCTGGCTTGGGTCGGCGCGCTCCATCGCACCGCATACCAGACCTACGTGCCGATATGGCTTATGGTTTTCGGTTTCGTGCTGCCGGCGGTATCGCTTCTCCTGGAAACCGGCTGGCTTTTGCATCGATTTGAGCGTCGGCGGAAATTTGCTGCGGGCAAGATGTTCTCAGCCGAGCGGATGGCGGTTCTCTTTTCCGGCATATGTCTGTTGATGGGCATCATGATTTTCCAAAGCACCTTCACCTCGGTCAAGAACGGCATGTCCGTCCTGTGGAAAGGTTTCCCCTATGATCGCGCCTTGGCAGATATCGATGCCTATCTGCATTTCGGCACTGATCCGTGGCGATGGCTCTACGTTATCGGCAAGCATGACTGGGTACGGGAATCCGTCGGATGGAACTACGACATGCTGTGGTTCATCATTTGCTACAGCATGCTGTTTTTCATGGTCACGTCACCACGCACCACGCATCTGAAGAGACGCTATGTGCTGTCCTTCATGGTGGTGTGGATAGTCGTCGGAAACATCCTGGCCGGGCTGTTCATGTCGGCCGGACCGGCGTTCTACGGCTATGTCACCGGCGATGTGCCACGCTTCGGTGAACAGCTTTCGTTTCTTGCGCAAAGCCCGTCGGCGAGTTCCGCCGCCGTGTACCAGCAGTATCTGTGGACGCTCCAGACCGAGGGTGTGACTGGACTCGCGTCGGGAATATCGGCATTTCCAAGCGTTCATGTCGCCTTGATCACCCTGAATGCGGTGTATACCTGGGAGTACGACCAGCGGTTGGGCGCCATCGCATTTCTGTATGTCGCCTTCATAGTCGCGAGTTCGGTCTATCTTGGTTGGCACTATGCGATCGATGGTTATGCGGCGGTCGCGCTCACGATCGCCCTATGTGCGGCCGTCCGCAAGCTGGTACCCGACGGCGAAATCCTGATGCCAAGCCCGGCCCGGCAATCGGCGACTGGCGGCAGCCGCCCGGCGGCGGCGGTCACAGTTTCCTGAGCGCCACTTCCTCGACCAGATGATTGGCGCCCTTGCGCAGGATGAGGTCGGCGCGCGCCCGTGTCGGCACGATGTTCTCGCGCAGGTTTTTCAGGTTGATGTTGGCCCACAAGCCTTCCGCAACGGCGCGCGCGGCGTCTTCCGAAAGCTGCGAATAGCGGTGGAAGAAGGAGTCCGGATTGCGGAAGGCCGTCTCGCGCAGCCGCATGAAGCGGGCGATGTACCATTGGTGGATCAGCTTTTCGTCGGCGTCGATATAAATGGCGAAATCGAAGAAATCCGACAGGAACGGCACGATCTTGCCGTCCTTCGGCAATTTGCCGGGCTGCAGAACGTTGATGCCTTCGAAGATCAGAATGTCGGGCCGGTCGATGGTGACGAACTCGCCGGGAATGACGTCATAGGTCAAATGCGAATAGACGGGCGCGCGGACATTGCGCTGCGCCGACTTGATGCCCGAGAGGAAACGCAGCAGCGCACCGACATCGTAGCTGTCCGGAAAGCCTTTGCGCTCCATCAGATTGTCTCGTCGCAACACCTTGTTGGGCAGCAGGAACCCGTCGGTGGTGATGAGATCGACCTTGGGGCTCGACGGCCAGCGCGCCAGAAGCTCCTTCAGCACGCGGGCCGTTGTCGATTTGCCGACCGCAACCGAACCGGCAATGCCGATGATGAACGGTGTCTTGACCACATCCAGCGCGTTGAAGAAGGCCTGGCGCTGGCGAAACAGCAACTGGCTGGCCTCGACATGCGCCGAAAGCAGCCGCGAGAGCGACAGATAGATGCGCTTGACTTCTTCCAGGTCGACCGGATCGTTCAGTGAGCGCAGACGGTTGATCTCGTCTTCGCCCAGCGTCATCGGCGTGTCGGCGCGGAAGTTCGACCATTGCTCGGCCGAGAAGAAACGATAGGGGGAATATTTCTCGGTCGGAGCGAGCTGGTCCATCGAGTTTCCTGCCCTCTAGAGCATGAGGCCGAAAAGTGTGAAGCGGTTTTCGGGCGACATCATGCTCCCTTTATCAATTTAGAGACGGATTCAGATTTAAGGCCTCGGCCCGAAATCATCCGGCTCTCGCGGTCAGCCTTTCGGCCGGGATGCCTTTTCAGTGACGCCCGAACGGCCGGTACGGCCCTCAAGCTCCTTCAGCACCTCGCCCAGCGAAACGCCGGCCATGCCAAGCACGACGAGCCAATGATATATGAGATCGGCACTTTCGGAAACGAGGACATTTTTGTCGCCTTTGACGGCGGCAATCACCGTCTCGACTGCCTCTTCACCAAGCTTCTGCGCCGCCTTGTCGATGCCTTTGGCGAACAGTTTTGCCGTCCACGAGTCCGGGTCGCCGGAACGGGCGCGTTCGCCAATGATCGTTTCCAGATCGGACAGCGAAAATTCAGCCATGGCGCAGCCTACAGCCTTTGTGGAGTGGATTGAACCGGGTAGTCCAGCCGCATCGGTAGCCCGGCCTCGGCCATATGCGCCTTGGCTTCCGCAATCGTGTAAGTGCCGAAATGGAAGATCGAGGCCGCGAGCACGGCGCCGGCGTGGCCGTCGCGAATGCCCTCGACCAGATGGTCGAGCGTGCCGACGCCGCCCGACGCGATGACCGGCGCGCGCACCGCATCCGCTATCGCGCGGGTCAGCGCAATGTCGTAACCGGCCTTGGTGCCGTCACGGTCCATCGAGGTCAAAAGAATCTCGCCGGCGCCGCGATCGACCATTTTTCGCGCAAACTCGACCGCATCGATGCCGGTCTTTTCACGGCCGCCATGGGTGAAGATCTCCCAGCGGTCGGCTTCATTGGGTGCCGACACCTTCTTGGCGTCGATGGCGACGACAATGCACTGGTTGCCGAACTTGTCGGCGGCTTCCGCGACGAAATCGGGGTTCTTCACCGCCGCAGTGTTGATCGACACCTTGTCGGCGCCGGCCAGCAACAGTTTGCGAATATCGGCCACCTGGCGCACGCCGCCGCCGACGGTCAGCGGCATGAAGCATTGTTCGGCGGTGCGGGCGACGACGTCGAAGATGGTTTCACGGTTGTCGGACGACGCGGTGATATCGAGAAAGCAAAGCTCGTCAGCGCCGGCCGCGTCATAGGCTTTGGCCGCCTCGACCGGATCACCGGCATCGATGAGGTCGACGAAATTGACGCCCTTGACGACGCGGCCGTTCTTGACGTCGAGGCAAGGGATGACTCGGGCCTTCAGCATCAGCCCTTCTCCATCGTCGCCAGCAACTCGCTGAGCAGTTCGCCGACCAGCGGCGGAACCTCGGCCTGCGCATCGAACGCCGGATCGTAGGCGGAAATGGTGATGCCGGAAATCGGCAGCAGGCCGGCCATGCCGCAGACAGCCTGGCGCAGCTGTTTCGGCTCCGGGCCGCCGGGCGTGGTGTAGCGGTTGGCCTGCAGCGCCCCGGGGTCGTGCACGTCGAGATCGAGATGCAGGTGCACCCGCTTCGCATCCGGCGCCTTCAGCCTGGTGCTCGCCGTCGCCCAGTCCGGGCATTCGGTGCGGATGACCGGCAACGTCTTCAACAGCTCTGTTTCGGCCGGATCGAGATCGCGCGCGTTGACCAGCACGCAGCGCGCCGGATCGATCGGCCTGAAGCCGGGGATGGCCGAGGCCATCGGCTTCCAGCACAGGCCGAGAACCGTAGCCAGCGCCATGCCGTCGAGAAAGCCGAAGATGGACGTCTCCGGCGTGTTGAGATCGCCATGCTGGTCGGCCCAGATGATCGCATCGGCATCCTCGCCGGCAACCGCACCGGCCGATGTCAGACAATTGCCGGCCAGCACGATGGGAAGCCGGCCGCGGTCTATGGCGATGCGGACCTCGCCGGAGACGGCGCCGCACACGGCAAAGCCGGTGGCGATCTCGCGCTGCTGTTCGTCGCCAACCCTGCCGATATCGGTGACGACGACGTCATGCCCGGAGAGCGTCAGCGCGTCGACCAGCCCGCCGGCGACGAGTGCATCCGGGCCTCGGCCCATGCCGCCGTGATAGTGGCCGCTGTCATAGGAGGCCAGGATGATGGAGATCTTCAAGATCGGGCCTCCATCGCCTTGCCCTGCAGCACCGCAAGCGCCTCGGCCGGATCGATGCGCCCGTCATAGAGCGCGCGGCCGGAGATGGCGCCTTCGAGTTTCTTTGCGTCGGGCATGGTCATGCGCACGATGTCGGCGATCGAGGCCAGCCCGCCCGAGGCGATGACCGGGATCGACACCGCGTCGGCGAGATCGATCGTGGCGTCCCAGTTGATGCCGGTCAGAACGCCGTCGCGGTCGATGTCGGTGTAGATGATGGCGGCAACGCCGGCGCCTTCGAATTTCTGCGCCAGTTCGATGACGCCGAGGCTGGAGGCCTCGGCCCAGCCTTCGACCGCCACCTTGCCGCCCTTGGCGTCGATGCCCACGGCGATCTTTCCAGGAAATTCCTTGCAGGCTTCCCGGACCAGGTCGGGATCGCGCACCGCCACCGTGCCGAGGATGACGCGGGCCAGCCCGCGGTCGAGCCAGTCCTCGATCTGCGCCAGCGTGCGGATGCCGCCGCCGAGCTGCACCGGGTTTTTCGTCGCCTTGAGGATGGCGCCGACCGCCGCGCTGTTGACGCTCTGGCCCTTGAAGGCGCCGTTGAGGTCGACGACATGCAGCCATTCAAACCCTTGCTCTTCGAAGGCCTTGGCCTGGGCCGCAGGGTCGTCATTGTAGATGGTCGCGGTCGCCATATCGCCGTGCTTCAGCCGCACGCACTTGCCGTCCTTGAGGTCGATGGCCGGAAACAAGATCACCGTTCAGACCCCTTCCACAATGGCGAAATGCGAGGTCGAATAAGCGCGCCGGAATTTCAGCGCTGCCTGGTATTCGGGGGAATGGAAGCAAGCCAGCGCGACCTCGTAGCTTTCGAACTCGACGATCACATGGCGATTGCCGGATGGCCCTTCCGGGCTTGACGACTGACCGCCTCGCGTCAGGAATTTCGCGCCGTATTTGTCGAACGCCGCTTTGTTGGCGGCGATGTATTTCGGATAGTTTTCCGGATCGGTCACATCGACCATCGCCATCCAGTAGCCCTTCTTGCTCATCTCAAGGCCTCCAGCGCAGGAAGTTGGTGATCAGTGCCAGGCCGAGCGCCTGGCTCTTTTCCGGATGGAATTGCGTGCCGGCAAGGTTACCGCGCGCGACCGCCGCCGTTACCGGGCCGCCATAATCGGCGACGGCCAGCACTTCGTCCGGCCTTGTCGCGTCGAGATGGTAGGAATGAACGAAATAGGCGTGCAGACCCTTAGGCCCGGTCGCAATACCCGAAAACAGCGGGTGCTTGCGCTCCAGATCGATGGTGTTCCAGCCGATTTGCGGGATCTTCAGTGCCGGATCGGCGGGCGTGATCTCCTTGACGTCGCCGGCAATCCAGCCGAAGCCCTTGGTCACGGTCTTTTCCAGGCCGCGCTCCGACATCAGCTGCATGCCGACGCAGATGCCGAGGAACGGCCGCGCCTTGGCGATCGCTACCTCTTCCACCGCTTCCCACATGCCGGCGACGCCGCGCAGGCCCGCCGCGCAATCGGCATAGGCGCCGACGCCGGGCAAAACGATTCGGTCGGCGCTGCGCACCCGCTCGGCGTCGGCGGTCAGCTCAATGGCAGCGGCAATGCCGGCTTCATGCGCGGCGCGCTCGAAGGCCTTGGTGGCCGAGCGCAGATTGCCCGACCCGTAATCGATGATGGCAACCCGCATCTCAGGCTTTTCCCGGCGTATGGCTCAGGCCCAGCGTCAGCCCGGTCTGCGTCGGCCGGGCCAGGCTGGCGTCCGGCACGATGCGCGGCAGCGGCGCCGGCTCGTCGGCAAGCGCCTCGGCGTCCAGTGTCTGGCGGATGTCGGCATCGTCAGGATTGTCGGCTTCGACGACGCCCCATTCATGCCAGCCGCGGCAGCGCAGCGCTGCGATCCGCAGCCCTTGGCCTTCCAGCCCGATATAGAGCGAGACCAGTAAAGACAGTGCGGAGCCGGCCCAGTCCAGTCCCAGCCATTGGCCGAGCACCGAGATGAGCCCCATGGCGACGAAGGCGAGCGCGGCCTCGATCCAAAGCCGGTGCCAGGCGAGCCACAGCGGCGCCACCAGGAAAGCCAGCCAGGAAAAACCGTCGCGGACCAAAACGGTTGCGTCGGCCGCCTCGGTGCGGCCTGGCGGTTCCATCACGACATAGATGGCCATCAGCCTACCCTTTCAGAGATCCCTTGGTGGAGGGAACCGCTTCCGGCTGGCGCGGGTCGCGCTCCAGTGCGAAACGCAGCGCGCGCGCCACCGCCTTGAAGCAGGTCTCGGCAATATGGTGATTGTTGGCGCCATAATGATTGGTGACATGCAGCGTGATACCGGCATTCTGCGCCAGCGCCTGGAAGAATTCACGCACCAGTTCGGTGTCGAACGTGCCGATCTTCGGGGACGAGAAGGCGACATTCCAGACCAGGAACGGACGGCCCGACACGTCGATCGCGGCCCGCGTCAGCGTCTCGTCCATGGCAAGGTCGACAGAGGCATAGCGCATGATGCCGCGCCGCTCGCCCAGCGCCTCGGCCAGCGCCTGGCCGATCGCAATGCCGGTGTCCTCGACCGTGTGGTGGTCGTCAATGTGCAGGTCGCCCTTCGCCTTCACCGTCATGTCGATCAGCGAGTGGCGCGACAGCTGGTCCAGCATATGGTCGAAGAAGCCGACGCCGCTCGACATGTCGGATTTTCCGGTGCCGTCGACATGGACCGAGACACTGATCTCGGTTTCCTTGGTCTTGCGGCTGACTTCGGCGGTACGGGACGCCATGACCTTGTCCTTGTCTTTGGGCATACGACACTTTTGGCAACTGACCGGGGCGAAACGAAAAGACAATGCCTCCAGGCGCTCATTTGCTTGAAAACGAAAGCCTTCTAGCAGCATGATCCTGCGATGGCCAGTTGCGATGCGGACCGCTATCGGCCCATGGCGGAGGCGGTTTGCAATCGTTAGCCCCATGCATACATATGGCCGATCGAAATCCCGCGCCAATCGCCTCATCGGGATCGCGCGAATCGGAGCAGCAGATGTCCAATGAACTGAGCATGCACGCCACGACCATCGTGACGGTGCGCAAGGGCAACAAGGTGGTGATCGCCGGCGACGGCCAGGTCAGCCTTGGCCAGACCATTATGAAAGGCAACGCCAAAAAGGTGCGCCGCATCGGCAAGGGCGGCAATGTCATTGCGGGCTTCGCCGGCGCCACGGCGGATGCTTTCACCCTTTTGGAGCGGCTCGAAGCCAAGCTCGAACAATATCCGGACCAGTTGACGCGCGCCTGCGTCGAGCTCGCCAAGGACTGGCGCACCGACCGTTATCTGCGCCGGCTGGAAGCGATGATGCTGGTGGCCGACAAGTCGGTTTCGCTGGCGCTCACCGGCACCGGCGACGTGCTGGAGCCCGAATTCGGCGTCATGGCCATCGGTTCCGGCGGCAACTATGCGCTGGCCGCTGCCCGCGCGCTGATGGACAGCGACAAGGATGCCGAGGAGATCGCCCGCAAGGCGATGCAGATCGCCTCCGACATTTGCGTCTACACCAACAACAACTTTGTTGTCGAAACGCTCGATGCCGGCTAACCCGCCGGTGCTCTATGATTTTCGACCGGTTACCGAAAAAGACCTGCCGATGATCGCCGGCTGGCTGGCCGAGCCGCATGTCGCCGAATGGTGGGACGATCCGGAGACGGAAATCGCCGAAATCCGGGAGCACATTGACTCTATTTCTGTAGAGCCGCTGATCGTCGAGCTCGACGGCAGGCCGATCGCCTATCTGCAGAGCTACGATCCGCATCTGGATGACGGCCATCCCTATGCCGACCAGCCGTTTGGCACGCTCGGCATCGACCTGTCGATCGGCGTGCCGGACCTTGTCGGCAAAGGTCATGGCTCGGCGATCGTCAGGCAATTCGTCGAGCAACTGTTCGAGGAAGGCGCGCCGCGCATCATAATCGATCCGCATCCCGACAATGGCCGCGCCATCCGCGCCTATGAAAAAGCGGGCTTCAGGGCTATCGATCGCAGGCACTCTAGATATGGGGACGTCGTGCTGATGGCTGTCGGTGCCAAAGAGAGCGACGCGGAAGAAGGGGAATGAGTTGATGGCGACACCGGGCACTGCCAAAAATTACTCGGCCTACGAAGACAGCTGGCGGATGGGGCTTCTGCTCGTGCTCGCTCTGCTCATCTTCCAGGCCGGTGCGCTTTACGGCATGGGCCGCACGCCGATCTGCACCTGCGGTTACGTCAAACTCTGGCACGGTGTGGTGAACAGTTCGGAGAATTCCCAGCATATTTCCGACTGGTACACGTTCTCGCACATCATCCACGGCTTCCTGTTCTACGCCTTGGCCTGGGTCCTCTTCCCGCGCTCGCCAATCGGTCTGCGCCTGGCTTTCGCCGTTGTCATCGAGGGCGGCTGGGAACTCCTGGAAAACAGCCCGTTCATCATCGAGCGCTACCGCGCCGGCACCATTTCGCTGGATTACTATGGCGATAGCATCATCAATTCGGTGTCCGACACGCTGGCCATGGTGCTGGGATTTGTGATGGCCCGAAAGCTACCTATATGGAGCATCGTCGGCCTCGCCCTCATCTTCGAACTGGGTGTTGGCTACCTCATCCGGGACAATCTGACACTCAACGTGATCATGCTGCTGCATCCGTTCGAGTCCATCAAGCAGTGGCAAAGTGGAATTCAGTGATATGACCACCTTCTCTCCCCGTGAAATCGTTTCGGAACTCGACCGCTTCATCATCGGCCAGAAGGACGCCAAGCGCGCCGTGGCCATTGCCTTGCGCAACCGCTGGCGCCGCCAGCAGCTGGAAGGCCAGATGCGCGAAGAAGTGATGCCGAAGAACATCCTGATGATCGGCCCGACCGGCGTCGGCAAGACCGAGATCTCGCGCCGCCTGGCGCGACTCGCCGGTGCGCCTTTCGTCAAGGTCGAGGCGACCAAGTTCACCGAAGTCGGCTATGTCGGCCGCGATGTCGAGCAGATCATCCGCGATCTGGTCGAGATCGCCATCGGCTTGGTGCGCGAGAAGATGCGCGAGGACGTGAAGGCGCGCGCGCACCTCAATGCCGAGGAGCGCGTGCTGGAAGCCCTGGTCGGCAAGACGGCGAGCCCGGCGACCCGCGATTCCTTCCGCAAGAAGCTGCGCGACGGCGAGCTCGACGACAAGGAGATCGAGATCGAAGTTGCCGACACCGGCACCGGCGGCATGCCCGGCTTCGAGATCCCCGGCATGCCGGGCGCTAATATCGGCGTGCTCAACATCAACGACATGCTGTCGAAGGCGATGGGTGGCAAGAAGACCAAGGCGCGCAAGACGACGGTCAAGGAGTCCTACGCGCTGTTGGTCAACGACGAGTCCGACAAGCTGCTCGACCAGGACGAGGTGGTGCGCCGGGCGCTCGACGCGACCGAAAATGACGGCATCGTCTTCCTCGACGAGATCGACAAGATCGCCTCGCGCGAAGGCGGCATGGGCGCCGGCGTCTCGCGCGAAGGCGTGCAGCGCGACCTGCTGCCGCTGATCGAAGGCACGACGGTGGCGACCAAATACGGACCGTTGAAGACCGACCACATACTGTTCATCGCCTCGGGCGCCTTCCATGTCTCCAAGCCGTCCGACCTGTTGCCGGAATTGCAGGGCCGCCTGCCGATCCGGGTCGAGTTGCGGGCGCTGGAGAAGGACGATTTCATTCGCATCCTCACCGAGACCGAGGCCAGCCTCATCAAGCAGTATATCGCGCTGATGAAGACCGAAGGCGTCGACCTCACCTTCACCGACGATGCCATCGATTCGCTGGCCGGCATTGCCGTCGACCTCAACGCCAGTGTCGAGAACATCGGCGCGAGACGCCTGCAGACGGTGATGGAGCGTGTGCTGGACGAGATCTCCTACGACGCGCCCGACCGCAACGGCACCAGCGTCGCCATCGATGCCGCCTATGTGGAAAAGCATGTCGGCGACCTCTCGCGAAACACAGATTTGTCGCGATTCATCCTTTAAACGAGGGCGCCGGTTCATCCGGCGCCGGTATTAGAGCGCCGCGCGTCCTTTGGACACGCAAAGGTCGCTCTAGCAGTATTGAATCGATGCATCGGACTTTCCAAAAATCGGTTTCGATCTTTGGGCCGATGCTTAGGCAACAATCCGGCTAACAGCTTGATGTGTGGCCGGATGGTATCATCGGGCCACCTTTCGTCTTGCCGGGTGCAAGGGCGCTCTCGACTCAACCGGGAGCACTCCCTAGTTTGCGCGGCAATTCTCTAGACGCAATTCCGGACGGAAAGCCGTTTCACACTTTCCTGGAATTGCTTGGGCGGCGGCGCATGAAAAAACTGATCCTTGTCATTCTCGGCTTGACGCTGGCGGCGACGCTGTTCGCGGCTGACGCGGCGACATTGGTGCCGGCGGGCAACCGCAATGTCGTGCAGCCCGACATACCGGGCGCCTCCAGCCGCCGCACCCAGGCGACCAACACCTCCTTCCAGGCCAAATACCGCAAGGTCTACGCCTTGCTTCAGAACGACGTCGAACTGCGCGCCAAGATCAGGAAGGCCGCCGCTGCCTACGGCATCAATCCTTTGCACATCGTCGGCGCCATCGTCGGCGAGCACACCTACAATGTCGACGCCTACGACCGGCTGCAGACCTACTACGTCAAGGCGATTTCCTACCTCTCCAGCAAGCTGTCCTTCGCCTATGACGGAGAGGACATCACCGATTTCGTGCAGCGGCCGGAATTCAAGAAGTGCACGATGTCGGACAGCTACGACCTGTGGGAATGCCGCGAGCAGGTGTGGAACCGCTCCTTCCGCGGCAAGACCGTCGGCGGCACAAGCTTTCCCAACGACCGCTTCGGCGCAACCTTCTTCCAGCCCTACTATGCCGGCCAGACCTTTGGCCTCGGCCAGCTCAACCCGCTGACCGCGCTGCAGATGAGCGATCTCGTGCACAAGGTGTCGGGGCTGCCCGAGCTCGATGTCGGCGATCCCAATGGGGTCTACAAGACCATCATGGATCCGGACCTGACATTGCCCTACGTCGCAGCGACGATCAGGAAGTCGATCGACGCCTACAAAAACATTGCCGGCTTCGACATCTCAGGCAATCCGGGGCTGACCGCCACGCTCTACAATGTCGGCAATCCCGAGCAGCGCGCCTATGCGCTGAAGGCCGAGAACGACAAGCGCCGCGCGGCGGGTGAGGCGGTCAAACTGCCCGAGGAGAATTATTACGGCTGGCTGGTCAACGACAAGCTGGACGAGCTGAAGGCGCTGTTTTAGCGGGCTTAGCTCAGCCGTCTACCTCCCCCTTTGTGGGGAGGTCGGACCGCAGGTCCGGGTGGAGGCCGGTGCCGCACCCCCGCCCCGCTGCTTCGCAGCGACCCTCCCCACAAGGGGAGGGTAAGTCAGTCCTTCACGCTGCCAGCAACGACTTCAGCTTCACATCCGGCGACCCCAACGCCTCCGGCGCCGGCCTAGCCCGCTTGGCGATCAGCATCTCGGCCAGCCTGATGTCGCGCGCCACGGCATTGCCCGTACCGAGGCCGCTCGCCGCCACCAGCCTGCCATCCTCGGCCAGATGAAACAGAATAAAAGCACCGTCGCCGAGATCGCGGCGGACCGTGCTTTTGCCCTCGTCCGAAAGGCCGGCGACCTGCAGCGACAAACCATACTGATCCGACCAGAACCATGGCACCGCGGCATGCGCTTCGCGGGCGCCCAGCATGTTCTTCGCGGCCAGCGCACCCTGTTCCTGCGCATTGCGCCAGGCTTCCAGCCGCACCCGCCGGCCAGCATAGACAGCGAGCGGAAACGAGCAGCAATCGCCGGCGGCGAAGATGTCGGGATCGATTGTTTGGAGTTCGCCATTGACGGCGATGCCGTTATCGACGGTCAGGCCCGCTTCCGCGGCAAGCCCGGTCACCGGCACGGCGCCGATGCCGATGACGGCGAGATCGGCGACGATGTCCTGCCCATCGGCGAGCATGATGTGCACCTCAGCGCCGTCGTCGGCGATATCAGCGATGCCCTGACCGGTGAGCACGGTCACGCCTTCGGCCTCATGCGCCTGATGGATGATTTCAGCGATCTCCGCCGGCACCCCGCGCAGGAGGATGCGCGGCTGCGCCTCAATGACGGAGACGGCAGCCCCTGCCTTGCGCGCCGAAGCGGCGAGCTCCAGGCCGATAAAGCCACCACCAATGATGGCGATGCGGTTTGCCGGGCTGAGGTGGGCGCGAATGGCCAGCGCGTCGGCAAAGGTGCGGAGGTAGACGCAGCGCGACCCCAATCCCGGCATCGGCAGCTTGCGCGGTGTCGAGCCGGTCGCCAGCAGCAGCTTGTCGTAGGGCAGGGCCGAACCGTCCGACAGCCGCACCATATGCGCCGGGCGGTCGATCGCCACCGCTTGAACGGAATGGATATGCCGGATCGATTTCTCGGCCAGAATTTCGTCGCTGGCGATCGTCTTGATCTCGGCCGCGTCGCTCGTCATTGCGTCCTTGGACAGGGGCGGCCGCTCATAGGGCAGATGGGGTTCGTCACCCACCAGCGTCACCGGCCCGTCATAACCCAGCTCGCGCAGTGTCAGCGCTGCCCGCCCGCCGCACTCGCCGGCGCCAATGATGACCATTCCCGCCTGCATGGTCCTATCCGATCTGGATCAGCACTTTGCCGGCCTCGACCTTTACCGGATAGGTGGCGAGATTGACGCAAACCGGCGCGCCGCGTGCCGCCCCCGTCTTGTAATTGAAGCGGCCATTGTGCTTGGGGCACTCGATGATGTCATCCATCACCAGCCCGTCGGCCAGATGCACCTTTTCGTGCGTGCACAGGCCATCGGTGGCGAAGTAGTCGTCATCGGGGCTGCGATAGATGGCGAAGGTGCGGCCGCCATGGTCGAAGCGCATCACATCTTCTTCGTCGATGTCGCCGGCAGCACAGGCTTCGATCCAGTCGCTCATGTGTTCCTCCCAAAAGCAATTCCAGGAAAGTGCGTTGCGGTTTTCCGTTCGGAGTTGCGTCAAAACAAAAGCTTAATCGCGCGATCATTCCGCCGCGGCGGTGACGGCGTCGTTGTGGAGTTCCTCGCGATAGGGCCGCGCCGTCGGCGGCAGTTCGCGCTTGAGGAAATAGTCCTCGTTGCGCAGCTGGCGCAAAAAGGCCGGGATCATCTCGCGGTAGCCGGCCAGGATCGACGGCGTCGGCGCCGGCAGATCGTGCTTGATCAGCGCATGCAGTTTAGGCAGCGCATGATAGGGCACCATCGGGAACATGTGGTGTTCGACGTGATAGTTCATGTTCCAGTAGATGAAGCGGCTGACCGGGTTCATGTAGACGGTGCGGCTGTTCAGCCGGTGGTCGATGACATTTTCCGCGAGCCCGCCATGCTGCAGCAGGCCGACCATGACATGATGCCAGGCGCCGTAGAGCCGGGGCAGCCCGACCAGCATCAGCGGCAGCCATGAACCGAAATAAAGCGCCAGCGCGATCGTCACGGCATAGATCGCCGTCCAGATGCGGGCGATGCGAATGGCTTTAGGCTGCTCCTGTTCGGGGATAAAAGTCTTTTCCGCCGCGCTGATATTTCCGGCGGCATTGCGCAGCATGTCCGACATCGCATGCCAGGCATCCAGCACGCCGATAAAGCCAAGCGCGACCCGGAACAGATCCGGCGGCCGCATAACGGAGATTTCCGGGTCGCGGCCGACGATGATGGTGTCGGTGTGGTGGCGGGTGTGGCTCCAGCGCCAGGTCACCGGATTGCGCATGATCATGAAGCAGGCGATCTGGTAGACCGCGTCGTTCAAGATCGGAAGAGCACACGTCTNCGCCATAGACGAAGAAGAACGGCACGCACCACCAGCTGCCCCAGAACCAGGCGCCGCCGGCGGCACTCAGGATCAGCGCGGCGAGCCAGATCGTGGTGTCGCGGATCGCCGGCCCATCGGAGCGCTGCATCAGCTCCTTCATCTGCTTGCGCGGAATATCGGTGTGATACCACTCGGCCGCCGACAGGCCGGTCTCGACGGCGAGCTTGGCGTCGCGGCCGATCAGGCTGTAGTCGCGCCGGGACGGTGGTGTGGATAGTGTCGCTTCCATAGGGGCTGCCTCCGTCGGCCACAGCATCCGTCAGGACGGATATGTCCATTACAGGCGCCTGTGTCCGAGCGCAAAATAGCGCCATGCGGTGATAGTCTCAATATCACAAAGATAGTTTCTATCATTTTCCATCAGAACGATGTAAGCAGTTGCAGGCACTCATGCGGGACAGTCATGGCAAAACGGCCAACCATCACCGATCTGGCGCGCATCTCCGGCGTTAGCGTCGCCACTGTCGACAGGGTGCTGAACAACCGGCTGCCGGTGCGCGAGGAAACCGCGCGCCGCGTCTATGAGGCGGCGACCGGCATCGGCTACCACGCCGCCGGGCTGATCAAGCGGCGCATGCGCCAGGAATTGCCGGAATACCGCCTCGGCTTTCTGCTGCTGCGGGGCAATGATGTTTTTTACGGCGATTTCGCGAGGGAGCTAGAAATGGCGGTCTCGCAATCGCAGCGCTTCCGCGGCGTCGCCACCATCGATTTCGCCAGCTCGCTAGCCGCCGACGAGATCGCCGCCCAGATGCGCAAGCTGGCAGCGAAATCCAGAGCAATCGCCGTTGTCGGTCCGGACCATCCGACGCTGACGGCGGTCGTGGAGTCGCTGAAAGCGAGGGGGCAACCTGTCTTCTCGCTGCTGTCCGACTTTGCCGCTGGCATCCGTGAGGGATATGTCGGCCTCGACAATCGGAAGGTCGGTCGCACCGCGGCCTGGATGATCGCCAGGGCGGCAAAGAACCCCGGCAAGGTCGCCCTTTTCGTCGGCAGTCATCGCTTCCACGGCCATGAACTGCGCGAGATCGGATTTCGCTCCTTCTTCCGCGAACATGCGCCGGACTTCACGGTGATGGAAACGCTGGTCAATCTGGAAGCCAACCAGGTCACCCACGATGCGATGATCGATCTCCTGGTGCGGTATCCGGATATTGCCGGCTGCTATGTCGCCGGCGGCGGCATGGAAGGCGCGGTCTCGGCGCTGCGCGCAGCGAAGCCCGCAAACATGCCGGTGGTCGTCTGCAACGAGATCAACGCCGAATCGCGCGCGGCACTCGCCGACAACATCCTGACAATGGTGATCTCGACGCCGCTCGCCGCCTTGTGCCGCGAGCTTGTCGACCTGATGGCGCATTCCATCGAGGCCGGCGCCGCCAACGCGCCGGGCCAGACCTTTCTGCCCTTCGACATCTATCTGCCGGAAAATATCTAACGCGTTGCCGCGCCGACCCGTTCGGCGTGGGCTCTCCCGGCGATGATAGAATCTATCAGAGTCTGCCTTCAGACTCGGCCTGGGCCGCTGTCGGCCTTGATTCGACGTGAAATTGCGGCGCGGCGACCGAAAATCCGCTTTCCGACTTAGGAATCGCTCTTGACGTCTCGCGAAAAAATGGAATAAATATTTCATCAGATTGGTATTTTGGTTCTTTCGTTCCGGAACATCTGTTTCAAACTGGGAGCCTGGCGTTCCATCCCTTGGACAAAACGCCATACGGAACAGGAAGGCATCAGGGAGAGATTCCTCGGGCTATCGGGGATTCCGGGTAGATCGGTGCAGCCGGACACCAATGTGGAGGAGAAACACAATGAAGAAACTGATTTTGGGCGTCGCCTTTGCGGCGCTGATGAGTTCGTCCGCTTTTGCCGCCAAGGTCGGCGTGTCGATGGCCAAGTTCGACGACAACTTCCTCACCGTGCTGCGCAACGGCATGATCGAGCAGGCCAAGGGCATGAGCGGCGTGGAACTGCAGGTCGAGGACGCGCAGAACGACGTCGCCAAGCAGCTCGACCAGATCAAGAACTTCGCCGCCTCGGGCGTCGACGCCATCATCGTCAACCCGGTCGATACCTCGGCCACGCAGGCGATGTCGGACGCCGCCGCAGCCGCCAAGATCCCGTTGGTCTATGTCAACCGCCAGCCGGTCAATGTCGACACGCTGCCGGACAACCAGGCCTTCGTCGCGTCGAACGAGGCCGATTCCGGCACGCTCGAGACCAAGGAAGTCTGCCGCCTGTTCACCGAGGCCGGCAAGAAGGAGGCCAATGTCTATGTCATCATGGGCGAGCTTTCCAACCAGGCCGCCGTGCAGCGCACCAAGGACATCGAAGAGGTGATCGCCACGCCGGAGTGCAGCTTCATCAAGATCATCGACAAGCAGACTTCGAACTGGAACCGCGACGAAGCGCAGAACCTGATGACCAACTGGCTGTCAACCGGCAAGCCGTTCGACGGCGTCATCGCCAACAATGACGAAAGCGCCATCGGCGCCATCCAGGCGATGAAGGCCGCCAACATCGACATGAAGACGGTCGTCGTCGGCGGTGTCGACGCCACGCAGGACGCGCTTGCCGCCATGCAGGCCGGCGACCTCGATGCCACCGTGTTCCAGGATGCGGCCGGCCAGGGCGCCGGCGCTCTGGACGCAGCGCTGAAGCTCGCCAAGGGCGAGAAGGTCGAGCACAAGGTCTACGTGCCCTTCCAACTCGTGACGCCAGCCAACATCGACAAGTTCCTGAAGAAGAACTGAGCCGGCGACTCGTTCGACTAACGGAGCGGCGCATCAATCGCGCCGCTCCCGTTTCCCTCACCGCCCTTACGTGCGGGAGGGCAAATGCCGCCTCACGGAGGACAGACATGTCACAGACATCTCATGGCGTCGGCGGGGTCAGCTATGACGCGAAGAGGCGGACATGGCCGGCCGAATTCAACGTCTTCCTGGCGCTGGTCATTCTGGTCGTCATCTTCGAAATGATCGGCCGCATCTTTCTTGGCGACAGCTTCCTGTTCAACACGCGCGACAACGTCGCCGGGATCTTCAATGAGGCCCGCCTGCAGATCATCATCCTGCAGGTGTCGATCGTCGGCATCATCGCCATCGGCGTCACGCAGGTGATCATTTGCGGCGGCATCGACTTGTCCTCGGGCTCGATCGTCGGCGCCACCGCCATGATCGCCATGAGTTTTGCCCAGGTGGCGACGGTCAACGGCAACCCCAACCCCAAGGCGATGTTCCTGGCGCAAGGCTGGACCGACCTGCCGGTCATCGTGCCGGTACTAGTCGCCATCGGCTGTGGTCTGCTCGCCGGTCTCGTCAACGGCTCCTTGATTGCATACACGCGCATTCCGCCGTTCATCGCCACGCTCGGCATGATGGTGACCGCGCGCGGCATTGCCAAATGGTGGTCCAAGGGTCAGCCGATCTCGTTTCCGACCGAAAGTTTCGCTGGTATCGGCAAGGGCCTGATGCCGGTCATCATCTTCCTGTCGCTGGCGGTGCTGTTCCAGTTGATCATGACCTACACACGCTACGGCAAGCACTGCTACGCCATCGGCTCCAACGAGGATGCCGCGCGCATGTCGGGCATCAAGATCGCCAACCACAAGATCCTCGTCTATGTCATTGCCGGCATCCTCGCCGCGCTGGCCGCCGTCGTGCTCTCCTCCAAGAACCTGACAGCACAGTCCGGCATGGGCGTCATGTACGAGCTCGACGCCATCGCCATGGCGGTCATCGGCGGCGTCTCTTTGTCGGGCGGCCGCGGCTCGATCGTCGGCACCGTGATCGGCTCGCTGATCTTCGGCGTCATCATTTCCGGCTTCACCTTCCTGCGCCTCGACGCCTACTATCAGGAGATGGTCAAGGGCGTGATCATCGTCGGCGCGGTCGTTCTCGACCAATGGCGCCAGCGCATGCGGGCATTGAGGGCTTGACCATGCCAGATATCTCCACGACAGACATCGTCCTGAAGACCGAAAACCTGACCAAACGCTATGGCGGCGTCCATGCGCTGGAAGGCGCGAATTTCGAGCTGCGCAAGGGCGAGCATGTCGCCATCATGGGCGACAATGGCGCCGGCAAATCCACCTTCGTGCGCCAGATCACCGCCGTCGAGCAGCGCACCAGCGGCCAGATCTGGTTCGACGGCAGGGAAGTGAATTTTGCCGGGCCGATCGAAGCGCGCACGGCGGGCATCGAGACCGTGTTCCAGAACCTGGCGCTGGCCGACGATCTCGACGTGCCGTCGAACCTGTTCCTCGGCCGCGAAAAGGTGCTTTTCAATCTCGGCCCGTTCTCGATCCTCGACCGCAAATACATGCGCAAGGCGACCGAGGCGGCGCTGATCCGCACGGCAGTGAAAATCCCCAATTTGTCCAACACCATTCGCCACATGTCGGGCGGCCAGCGCCAGTGCGTTGCGATCGCCCGGACCGCGACCTTCGCCTCCAAGCTGATCATCATGGACGAGCCGACGGCAGCCCTTGGCGTGCAGGAGACGGCGCAGGTCGAGAACATCATCCGCACGCTGAAGGACAATGGCGAGCCGCTGATCCTGATCAGCCACAACATGCGCCAGGTGTTCGACCTGTGCGACCGCATCGTCGTCTTCCGGCGCGGCCGCATCGTCGCCAACCTGCGCAAGGAAAACACCGACGGCAACGACATCGTCTCCTACATCACCGGCGCCAAGACCGGGGAGGCGGAACTCGCGGCCTGAACAGGATGGTCATCCTGTTTTCTGGCGTGCTCGAAAAATTATCTTGCCACCTTTCTCAAAAGGAAGGTGGAGACACAACTCTCTCGAACCCATCCCCCTAGAGGAAATACCCCATGACTGTTCGTTTCGCCCTCCTCGGTGCCGGCCGCATCGGCAAGGTCCATGCCCGCGCCGTCGGCTCCAACCCGCAGGCCAGACTGGTGGCCGTTGCCGACGCTTTTGAAAAGGCGGCGACCGAGTTGGCAACCGCCTATGGCGCCGAAGTGCGCACCATCGACGCGATCGAGAAGGCCAAGGACATCGACGCCGTGGTCATCTGCACGCCGACCGACACCCATGCCGATCTGATCGAGCGTTTCGCCAAGGCCGGCAAGGCGATCTTCTGCGAGAAGCCGATCGACCTCGACGTCAAGCGCGTCGAGAAGTGCCTGGCCGTGGTCGACAAGGCCAAGGCGACGCTGATGGTCGGCTTCAACCGCCGCTTCGATCCGCACTTCGCCGCCGTGCGCAAGGCGATCGACGACGGCGCCATCGGTACTGTCGAGATGGTCACCATCACCTCGCGCGATCCGGGCGCGCCGCCGGTCGATTACATCAAGCGCTCGGGCGGCATTTTTCGCGACATGACCATCCACGATTTCGACATGGCGCGCTTCCTGCTCGGCGAAGAGGTGGCGGCGGTCAGCGCCCATGCTTCGGTGCTGGTCGACAAGAAGATCGGCGAGGCCGGCGATTTCGATTCGGTCAGCGTCATCCTCGAAACCGCGTCCGGGAAGCAGGCCGTCATCTCCAATTCGCGCCGCGCCACCTATGGCTACGACCAGCGCATCGAGGTGCATGGCTCCAAAGGCATGGTCGCCGCCGAAAACCAGCGGCCGGTGTCGATAGAGGTCGCCAACGAGAAGGGCTATACGCGCCCGCCGCTGCACGATTTCTTCATGACCCGCTATCTCGACGCCTACGCCATCGAGATTGCCGCTTTCATCACTGCTGCAACCTCGGGCAAGAAGGCATCGCCGAGCGGCGCCGACGGCCTCGTGGCGCTGAAGCTGGCCGATGCCGCGCTGAAGTCGGCGACATCAGGCAAGACCGTCCGTCTCGACAAGTAAGAACCGGAACCAAGGCACAGGAGCAGAGCGATGAGCACATCCGCCGATCGCAATTCGAACACGCGCGCCATCGTCACCGGCGGTGCGCAAGGCATCGGCTTTGCCGTCGCCGAAGCGCTGGCCGACGAGGGCTGCAAGGCGCTGGCGCTCATCGGCCGCTCGCAGGAGAAGGGCGACAAGGCGGTCGCCCACTTCAAGAAGGCCGGCGTCGATGCGATCTTCATCAGCGCCGACGTCTCGAAAGTGGCGGACTGCAAGCGTGCGGTGGCAACCGCGATCTCGCATTTCGGCACCATCAACGCGCTGGTCAACGCCGCCGCCACGTCCGCGCGTGGTTCACTTGTCGAAACTTCGGAAGAGGTGTTCGACCAGATTTTCCACACCAATGTGCGTGGTCCCTTCTTCCTGATGCAGGGCGTGGTGGCGCATCTGCTGGACAAGAAGGCGCCGGGCTCGATCGTCAACGTGCTGTCGATGTCGGCACATTGCGGCCAGTCGTTCCTTGCGCCCTATTCCTCGAGCAAGGGCGCGCTGGCGACGCTGACCAAGAACGTCGCCAACGCCTATCGTTTCAACCGCATCCGCTGCAACGCCGTGCTGCCGGGCTGGATGGACACCGAGGGCGAGGACATCGTGCAGAAGAAATGGCACGGTGCCTCCGACGACTGGCTGGCAAAGGCAGAGGCCGGCCAGCCCATGGGCCAACTGGTGAAGCCCGACCAACTGGCGCGGCTGATCAGCTACATGGCCAGCCCGCAATCCGGTGTCATGACCGGCTCGCTGGTTGACTACGACCAGAACGTCGCGGGGACCTCGCCGGAGTAGCCTCAAACCCTGTTGCAGCAACATCGCCATTCCCACATAGTCCTGATAGTCAGGCTAGTCACGAGCATGCGATGCTAACGTCATCCAAAGACACCAACTGGACGGTTGCCGGGGCAAAAGCCCGGCTCTCCGAGGTCATCGAGCGCGCACAGTCCTTGCCGCAGACGATCACCAAGAACGGCAAACCAAGGGTGGTTGTCGTCTCGGCCGAGGAATGGCAGCGCAAGATCGCACGCAAGGGTACGCTTGCCGAGTTCCTGCTGGACTCGCCGCTGCGCGGCGCCGATCTCGAGCTTGAACGTCAGCGCGACGAACCGCGTGACCTGCCGCAGTGAGACTGCTGCTCGACACGAATGTCCTGTCCGAGGTGACGAGGCCAGCGCCTGACGCACGTGTCCTGGGCTGGCTGGACGAGCTTGATGAGGACCGCTCCTTCATCAGCGTAGTGTCGATCGCCGAGATCCGGCGCGGCGTCTCTCTGATGGATGAGGGCCGCAAACGCGAGGCGCTGGCCGAATGGCTCGCCCGGGACCTGCCCCAGCGCTTCGAACAGCGGGTTTTGCCGGTGGACGATGCGGTTGCCTTGGCCTGGGGCGACCTGATGGGTCTTGCGAAGCGCCGCGGTCGTGGTCTGTCGTCGATGGACGGCCTGATCGCAGCCACTGCGATTGCGCACGAGCTCACCTTGGCAACGTGCAATACGAAAGATTTCGAAGGCTTTGGGCTTGAACTCTTCGATCCCTGGACCGCATGAGCCGCTCCGCGTTATACGTGTTGGCGATTGGCGAACCGCCGGCACTTCGTCATCCACGGGCGGAGCAAGGAGCGTGGCGACGCAGCGCAGACCCGAGGATCCATGCCGCGACTTCAGAGCGCTGCTACGGTCCAGAATTCTGCTCTGCCGCACTCCACGGCCCAGGTCACGGAATGGATCCCAGGGTCTCCGCGACGGAGCTTCGCTCCTGCTCCGCCCAGGGATGACGAAATCGCGAGGATTCGGCCAATCCCGAATTGTCTCCGCATACCCCACGTGACAAGCGCCTCGGCATCGACTATATGAACCTCATGATCAACCTGACCGCCACCTATTGGTACTTTACGAGCTCGCTGGCGGCGGGAGGATTGCGCTCGATCTGAAGATTGCAGCAACAAGTCCGAACAGCCGCCAGACCTGGCGGCTTTTTTGTATCAGCCGGCAGGTCTCCTAAAAACAGGAGCAGAAAGCCGTGTTGACCACCACAGACGATCTTCGGGTCAAGGAAATCCGAGAATTGAGTACGCCGGACGAGGTGATGCGGGAGATCCCGCGCACGCTGACGGCAACGCGCACCGTGAGCGCATCACGCAACGCCACCCATGCCATCTTGAACGGCACCGACGACCGGCTGCTTGTCATCGTCGGCCCGTGTTCGATCCACGACCCGGTCGCGGCCGTTGACTATGCCAGCCGGCTAGTGGCGCTGCGCGAGACCCTGTCCGACCGGTTGGAGATCGTCATGCGGGTCTATTTCGAAAAGCCGCGCACGACTGTCGGCTGGAAGGGCCTTATCAACGATCCCGATCTCGACGGCAGCTTCAACATCGACAAGGGGCTGCGGATGGCGCGCAACGTGCTGTCGGCGGTCAACAATCTCGGCCTGCCCTCGGCCACCGAATTTCTCGACATGACGACGCCGCAATACATTGCCGACCTCGTCGCCTGGCGCGCCATCGGCGCGCGCACCACCGAGAGCCAGATCCACCGCGAACTGGCTTCCGGCCTGTCCTGCCCGGTCGGCTTCAAGAACGGCACCGACGGCAATCTCAGGATCGCCGCCGAGGCGGTGAAATCCGCCGCCCAGCCGCATCATTTCATGGCGGTGACCAAGGGCGGACGCAGCGGCATTGCGACTACTACCGGCAATGAGGACTGCCACGTCATCCTGCGCGGCGGCGTTCAGCCGAATTACGATTCGGCGAGCGTCGAGGCGGCCTCGGTCGAACTTGCCCGCATCGGCGTCGCCCCCCGTCTGATGATCGATGTCAGCCACGCGAACTCGAGCAAGAAGCCGGAGAACCAGCCGAAGGTGGCGGCCGATGTCGCCGGCCATGTGGCAGCAGGGGACGAGCGTATCATCGGCGTCATGATCGAGAGCAATCTCGTCGCCGGCCGGCAGGACGTGGTATCAGGCAAGCCGCTCGTCTATGGCCAGAGCATCACAGATGGCTGCATCGACTGGGCGACCACAGAGACGGTGCTGCACGGCCTCGCCGGCGCCGTAGAATGGCGCCGCTCAGCCCGCCGCGCCATGATGGAGAACCGGCCGGGCGCCGCCTGATACGAGGCGATGCGCGGGAAGGACGCTGCGGCTCCCCTTGCACCCCGGCAACCGGTCTGCTAAATACTGAACCGTATGGTTCAGTATACCGACTTGGATTCCTCGTTCGCCGCGCTCTCGGACGCCACCCGGCGTGGCGTTCTGGAGCAGCTCGGACGCGCAGACGCTTCGATCACCGAGCTTGCCGGAAAGTTCCACATGACCCTCACGGGCATGAAGAAGCACGTCGGCGTCCTGGAGCAGGCGGGGCTCGTCACCACGCAGAAGGTTGGCCGCGTGCGGACCTGCAAGCTCGGCCTGCGCGGACTGGAGGAAGAGGCGGCCTGGATCGAGCGGCACCGCCTGCTCTGGGACGCACGCTTCAACGAGTTGGACAAGGTTGTCGAGGAATTGAAACGGAAGGAGAAAGCCGATGCGCCAAAGAACCGAGAGTGAGCCCACGAACAGCCGCACCACGGTCGAACGGAAGTCCGAACGGGAGCTGGTCGTCACGCGAACGGTCAACGGTCCGGCGCGCATCGTGTTCGAGGCGTGGACCAAGCCCGAGCTGTTCAAGCAGTGGTGGGTGCCGAAGTCGATGGGCATGTTCCTGCGTTCATGCGAGATGGATGCTCGTACCGGAGGCACGTACCGCCTGGTGTTCGGCCACGACGCCTCGGACCTTCACGAATTCTTCGGCAGGTATATCGAAGTGACACCCCACTCACGCCTCGTCTGGACCAATGAGGAAGGTGGTGACGGTGGACCCGTCACCACGCTGACCTTCGAGGAAAAGGGTGGCAAGACGCTGCTGGTCATGCACGAACTCTATCCCTCGAAGGAGGCTCTCGACGCGGCCGGTACCGGGGCGGCGGATGCGATGGGCGAGACGTTCGAGCAATTGGACGAGCTTCTCGTCGTCTTGGGCGAGGGCGTGAGGCGGTCATGACGTCATCGGTCTCGCGGACGGGGTAGCTGCCGCCCTCGACGACGAAAAGACCGGGACAGTGATCCGCAAGCGCCGCACCGAGGCGAAGAAACGCGGCGTCATCGCTTGATCGGGATCACGCTGCCCTCAACCCTTCCCATGCCGTAAACACCGAGACAGCAAACAGCAGCAGTCCGGCCGCCCGGCCCGCAAAAGCGGTCGCCCGCGGATTGGCCACCAGCAGATTGCGGCTGCGGCCGGCGGTGATGGCGAGCCCGCCATAGATGGCGGCCTGCGTCAGCATCGTCAGCAAGCCCATGACCGTCGCCTGCATCCAGATCGGGCCGTAATCCGGCTTCAGGAACTGCGGATAGACGGCAAATATGAAGAGATAGGCCTTCGGGTTGATCAGGCAGGTCACCAGTCCCTGGCGAAAGGCCTTCCAGGCCGTACGGCTGCCGGCGGGCCCGTCGTGGCCGACGGTGATGGAACTGCGCATCAGCGAGATGCCGATGAAGGCCATGTAGGCGGCGCCGGCTATCAGCAGCGGCTTGTACAGGATCGGTACGAAATGCATCAGCAGGCCGACGCCGATGGCGCCGTTCAGCGTGTGCACGATGCCGCCGACCATGATGCCACCGGTGGCGGCGAGGCCCCGGTCGCGGCCGCCGGTGAGCGCATTGGCAAGCACGAACAGCATGTCCATCCCGGGTACGATGATGATGCCGTACAGCAGGATAAAGAACAGCCAGAGATTTTCCGCGTAGCTCATGTCAGTTGCCTGTCGCTTCCTGCTGGGGTGCCGTGGAGGAATTTGTTGATTTTCAACCCGATAGGCAGTCCAATAAATCATCCCAACTGACGGGGATGTGTCAGTAGCGTTCATCAGGGAGAGGAAATGCGCAAGGCGTCGCGGCTGTTCGAGATTATCCAGATCCTGCGGCTGGCGCGGCAGCCGGTGACGGCAGCCATGATCGCCGGGCAGCTGGAAGTCACGATGCGTTCGATCTATCGCGACATCGCCGCACTGCAGGCAATGCGCGTGCCGATCGAAGGCGGGCGCGGTATCGGCTACATATTGCGGCCCGGCTTCGACCTGCCGCCGCTGATGTTTTCGATCGAGGAGATGGAAGCGATCGTCCTGTCGCTCGCCCTGCTGGAGCGCACGGGAGACAGCGAACTCAAGCAGGCGGCCAAGCGCGTCAGCGCCAAGATCGCCAGCGCCGTGCCGCCGCCGTTGCGCCAGGCGTTCGACGCCAACGCGCTGCATGTCTGGGGGTTCGCAGCACCGGCAATCGGCACCATCGATCTGGCGCTTGTGCGCCGCGCCATCCGCGACGAGGAAAAGCTCGACCTGTCCTATCGCGACGAAATCGGCCGCGCCTCCGAGCGGCTGATCCGTCCAATCGCGCTGATCTACTATTCAGAAACCGCCAACATCGTCGCCTGGTGCGAATTGCGCCAGGCCATCCGCAATTTCCGCAGCGACCGCATCGCGGATTGCCGGGCGACCGGCCTGCGCTTCAAGGGCGAAGGCGATCGCCTGCGCCAGGTCTGGGTCAGTGGCTGGGAGGCGAACGCTGTCGCTGGCGGCTGAAGCGAGCGGGTTTACCGCACATCCACCCAGCGCTCTTCCTCGAACGACCTCGCCATCGCGTGCACGGTGCGCTCGATCTCCAGCCCTTCGGCAAATTCGATGACCCGTGCCGGCTTGCCGGCAAGCCGCGTCAGCAATTCGTGGCACTCGATGATCTTGAGGTCGTTGAAACCGAGCCCATGGCCCGGCGCCGGGAGGAAGGCGTCGTAAGGCTTGTGGTGCGGCGCCACCAATATGGTGCGGTAGCCCTGTTCGGTCGGGCGATCGGCGGTGACGTAGAGCTGGATTTCGTTCATCCGCTCCTGGTCGAACAGGATCGATCCCTTGGAGCCGAAAATCTGTATGGCGATGCGGCCCTTGCGGCCCCAGGCCGAGCGGTTGACCAGCAGCGTGCCGGCAATGCCGTTTTCCAGATGCATCAAAACGCTGGCGATGTCGTAGGTCTCCACCGCACGGCGGCCGCCGCTGGCCAGCTTGCGGTCGACATAGGGTTTGGCCATGTCGCAGATGACTTTTGCGACGCGGCCGAACAGCGTCGAGACCAGCGACAGCGGATGCACGGCGAAATCGTCGAGCGCGCCATAGCCGGATGCGGCCTCATGCTTCCAGAAGAACAGCGCTTCGGGGTCGGCCATGAAGTCCTCGTCCATCTCGATGCGCAGATGGTTGACCTCGCCGATGATCTTTTCCTCGAGCAGCGCGCCGATGTGGCGGATGGCCGGGCTCTGTATGTAGTTGTAACCAAGCGCTGCGACCTTGCCGGACTTCTTCGCCGCGGCCGCCATCGCCGCTGCTTCGGCAAAGCTCGGCGCCATCGGCTTCTCGCACCACAGATGCTTGCCGGCTTCGAGAATAGCGATGGCCATCTCCGGATGGAACTGATTGGGCGTGGTCAGCGAGACGATATCGACCTCGGGGTCGTTGACGACGGCACGCCAGTCGCCCGACGCCTTGGCGAAGCCGAACTCACCGGCCTTGCGCTTGGCCAGCTCCTCGTTGACCTCGCCGAGATGGACCAGCTTCGGCTTGGCGACATCGGGAAAGACGGCACCGACGGCGCTCCACGCAATGGCGTGGCATTTGCCCATGAAACCCGTGCCGATAAGACCAACGCCGACCATTTCTTTCTCCCAATACCTGAAGCGATCGATGGATGAATTAGTCCATTTCTTCTCCGAATGGAATGTCTGCCTCATTTTTTATGGCCTTCTTGCGCAGGCTCGCTATGATGGGGCAGAGAGGACGTCACTTGAGTTAAAGAGAGCATGATGTCGTCCGAAAACCGCTGCACACTTTTCGGCATCATGCTCTAGATGAGCTTGGACGGGGCGACGATGGACGAACGGGTACCTCGCGACTTCGAGACGCTGCGCGCCACGATCCTCGATCGCCGTGAAACCTTGCCCAAGCGCATCGCCCAGATCGCCGCCTATGCGCTCGACAATCCCGATGACATCGCCTTCGGCACCGCCGCCAGCATCGCCGCTTCGGCGGGCGTGCAGCCGTCCACCTTGATCCGCTTTGCCCAGCAACTAGGCTTCGACGGCTTCACCAGCCTGCAGCAGGTGTTTCGCGAGCGGCTGCGCGAGCGCAATTCCTCTTATGACGAACGCCTGCAGGCGCTGCGCGCCAAGGCCGATGCGGGTGCTGGACACCGCGCCATCTTCGACGGCTTCGTCGCCGCCGCCAGCACTTCGCTCAACGACATCTCACGCTCGCTGGACGAGGCCCATCTGGAAGACGCAATTGCGCTGCTGGCCAAGGCCGAGACCATCTATGTCCTGGCCAAGCGCCGCTCCTATCCGGTGGCGAGCTACATCGCCTATGCGCTGGGCAAACTGAAGATCCGCAACCAGCTGATCGAATCCGCCGCCGGCCTCAATGCCGAAATGGTCGCCTTCGCCACCCCGGCGGACGCCGTCATCGCCATCAGCTTCTCGCCCTACGCACCGGCCACCATCGAGGAGGCCCGCACCATTTCCGAACAGGGCGTGCCGATCGTCGCCATCACCGACAGTTCGTTTTCGCCACTCGCCCAGTTCGCCAAGGTCTGGTTCGAGGTCGCCGAGGCCGATTTCGCCGGCTTCCGCTCGCTGTCGGCCACCATGGCGCTGGCCATGGCGCTCACCGTCGGCGTCGGCGAGAAGCGGCGCAGCACCGGAAAGAAGCGTAAGGCCTAGGCCGGCGCCCGGCGCTCGAATTCGCGGAGGAATGCTCATTCCATATTGACTATGGATTGGAATTATTATTTCATATTCCCGGCGCCACGCTGCCGCTCGCGCGTGTCCCCCAACTACGTTGCTCAAGACAACAAGACCGACGGGAGGTTCCAATGAGCGAAGCCATGGACGCCAAACAGGCGACGCTCGATGTCATCACCATCGGTCGCGCTTCCGTCGACCTTTACGGCCAGCAGATCGGCTCGCGGCTGGAGGACATCACCTCCTTCGCCAAATCGGTCGGCGGCTGCCCGGCCAACATCTCGGTTGGCACGGCGAGACTAGGCCTGCGCTCGGCGCTGCTCACCCGCGTCGGCGACGAGCAGATGGGCCGCTTCATCCGCGAGCAGCTCAGGCGCGAAGGCGTCAATGTCGATGGGCTCAAGACCGACCAGGAACGGCTGACGGCCCTGGTGCTGCTTTCGGTCGAGAGCGAAGGCGTCTCGCCAATGATCTTTTATCGCAGCGACTGCGCCGACATGGCGCTCGCCGAAGAAGACATCGATGAAGCCTTCATCGCCTCGGCCCGTTCCATCGTCGTCACCGGCACGCATTTTTCCCGGCCCAACAGCGACGCCGCCCAGCGCAAGGCGATCCGCATCATCAAGGCCAGGGGCGGCAAGGTGGTGTTCGACATCGACTACCGCCCCAACCTCTGGGGCCTCGCCGGCCATGCCGAAGGTTTTGAGCGCTATGTCAAATCCGACCGCGTCTCAGCCCAGCTGAAGACGGTGCTGCCCGATTGCGACCTCATCGTCGGCACCGAGGAAGAGATCATGATCGCCTCGGGCGCCGACGATTGCCTGAGCGCGCTGAAGACGATCCGCGCGCTGTCCAAGGCAACCATCGTACTGAAGCGCGGCGCCATGGGCTGCATCGTCTATGACGGGCCGGTCAGCGACGATCTGGAAGACGGTATCGTCGGCAAGGGCTTTCCGATCGAGATCTACAATGTGCTCGGCGCGGGTGATGCCTTCATGTCCGGTTTTCTGCGCGGCTGGCTCGGTGGCGAAAACCTGGCAACGGCGGCGACCTGGGCCAATGCCTGCGGCGCCTTCGCCGTGTCGCGGCTGCTCTGCGCGCCGGAATATCCGACCTTCGAGGAATTGCAGTTCTTCCTCAAGAACGGCAGCAAGCACTTAGCGTTGCGCAAGGACGAGGCGATCAACCACATCCATTGGGCGACGACCCGCCGCCGCGATATCCCCTCGATGATGGCGCTCGCCTGCGACCACCGTGTGCAGCTTGAGGACGTCGCGGCAAAGACCGGCGCCGATCCGGCGCGCATCCGCGATTTCAAGGTGCTGGCGGTCAAGGCTGCGGCGAAAGTCGCCGCCGGCCGCGACGGCTATGGCATGCTGATCGACGAGAAGCATGGCCGCGAAGCGATGTTCGAATTCGCCCGCCACCCCTTTGCCTGGCTCGGCCGTCCCGTCGAACTGCCGGGCTCGCGGCCGCTGCGCTTCGAGTTCTCGCAGGACATCGGCTCGCAACTGGTGGAATGGCCGGTCGACCACTGCATCAAATGCCTGTGCTTCTATCACCCCGACGATCCGGCAGCGCTCAAGGATGAGCAGCAGCAGAAGCTGCGCTCGCTGTTCGAAGCCGCGCGGAAGGTCGGCCGGGAGCTTCTGGTCGAGATCATCGCCGGCAAGCACGGCAAGCTCGACGAAACGACCATCCCGCGCGCCCTGGAAGAACTCTATGCGCTTGGCATCAAGCCGGACTGGTGGAAGCTCGAACCGCAGGCGTCGGCCGGCGCCTGGGCCAAGATCGAAGCGGTGATCCTGAAGCACGATCCCTGGTGTCGTGGCGTCGTGCTGCTGGGTCTCGAAGCGCCGCAGGACGAACTGGAAGCGGCCTTTGCCGCCACCGCCAAGGCACCGATCGTCAAGGGCTTTGCCGTCGGCCGCACCATCTTCGTCCACGCCGCCGAACAATGGCTGGCGGGCAAGATGACGGATGACGAGGCTATCGCCGACATGGCCGCGCGCTTCGAACAGTTGACCGAAGCGTGGCTTGCCGCGCGTGGCCGTAAAGCAGCATAAAGGCGCGGCAAGAGGACTGCGGAGGAAAACACCATGAGCAAGACAATCCGCCTGACGATGGCGCAGGCGCTGACCCGCTTTCTGAGCAAGCAGATNCCGAGATCGACGGCAGACGAGTGCCCATCTTCGGCGGTGTGTGGGCGATCTTCGGTCACGGCAATGTCGCCGGCATCGGCGAGGCGCTGTACCAGCTGCGCGACGAATTGCCGACCTTCCGCGCCCACAATGAGCAGGCGATGGCGCATGCGGCGATCGCCTATGGCAAGGCCAATTTCCGCCGCCGCTTCATGGCCGCGACCTCTTCGATCGGCCCCGGTGCGCTCAACATGGTGACGGCGGCGGCGCTCGCCCATGTAAACAGGTTGCCCGTCCTGTTTTTGCCGGGCGATGTCTTCGCCAACCGCATTCCCGACCCGGTGCTGCAGCAGGCCGAGGACTTTTCCGACGGCACCGCGACGGTCAATGACTGCTTCCGTCCGGTGTCGCGCTATTTCGACCGCATCACCCGTCCCGAGCAGATCATCCCGGCATTGGCGCGGACCATGCAGGTGCTGACCGATCCGGCGGAATGCGGCCCGGTGACGCTGTCGCTCTGCCAGGACGTGCAGGCCGAGGCCTATGACTATCCCGAGAGCTTTTTCGCCGAGCGCGTCTGGCACCAGCGCCGTCCGCGTCCGGACCGGCATGAATTGGCGGCGGCGGTCACCGCGCTGAAGGGTGCGAAAAAACCGCTGATCATCGCCGGCGGCGGCGTGCTGTATTCGCAGGCTTCGGATGAACTGGCGAAATTCGCCGAGAGCGCCGGCATTCCGGTCTGCGAGACGCAAGGCGGCAAATCCTCGCTGCCCGACACACATCCGCTCAACATGGCGGCGGTCGGCGTCACCGGCACGTCCGCGGCCAACCGGCTGGCGGAAGAAGCCGATGTCGTGCTCGCCATCGGCACCCGCCTGCAGGATTTCACCACCGGCTCGTGGGCGCTGTTCAAGAACTCCGGCAAGACCATCATCGGGCTCAACGTGCAGCCTTTCGACGCCGGCAAGCACCGCGCGCTGCCGCTGGTCGCCGATGCGGCCGAAGGGCTCGCCGAACTCGGTGCTGCGCTGGGGAAGTGGAAAGCACCGGCGACATGGACCGACAATGCGACCCAAGGAAAGAAGGCCTGGCAGGCCGAAGCCTCCAAGGTGACGGCGTCGACCAACGCCGCCTTCCCTTCGGACGCGCAGGTGATCGGCGCCGTGCAGCGCGCGCTCGGGTCCGGCGTAACGCTGCTGAATGCGTCGGGCGGCCTGCCGGGCGAGTTGCACAAGCTCTGGCAGGCAGGCGCGCCCGGCTCGTACCATGGCGAATATGGCTTCTCGACCATGGGCTACGAGATTGCCGGCGGGCTCGGCGCCAAGATGGCCAAGCCCGACCAGGAGGTCGTCGTCATGGTCGGGGACGGCTCATACCTCATGATGAATTCCGAAATCGCCACGTCGGTGATGCTCGGCCTGAAGCTGACCATAGTGGTGCTCGACAACAGGGGTTATGGCTGCATCAACCGGCTGCAGATGGCCACCGGCGGCGCCAACTTCAACAACCTCCTGAAGGACGCGCGCCACGAGATCCTGCCCGACATCGACTTCGCCGCGCATGCGGCGAGCATGGGCGCTATTGCCGAGAAGGTGCCGTCGATCACCGGCCTGGAGACCGCGCTGCAAAAATCGAAAACCAACGACCGCACCACCGTGCTGGTCATCGACACCGACCCGCTGATTTCCACCGATGCCGGCGGCCATTGGTGGGATGTCGCGGTGCCGGAAGTCTCCGCACGGCCGCAGGTCAACGCAGCCCGCAAGGCCTATGACGAAAAGCGGCAGATGCAGACTATTGGCGATTGATGTAAATGCACCCGCCCCCTACCTCCCCCTTGTGGAGGTCGGACCGAAGGTCCGGTGGGGGTCTGGCGCCGCACCCCACCCCGCTGCTTCGCAGCGACCCTCCCCACAAGGGGGAGGGTGAACAAGAAACCGGAGCTAAAACTTGAAAGCCAAACTGGGCATGTCCCCCATTGCGTGGTGGAACGATGATCTTGCCGAACTCAGCGACGACGTCTCGCTGGAAGAGTGCCTGCGCCAGTCGCGCTCTGCCGGCTTCACCGGCATGGAAATGGGCCGGCGTTTCCCAAACGACCCCGAAATCATGCTGCCGATCCTGAAAAAGGCCGACGTGACGCTGTGCGGCGGCTGGTTCTCCGGCACGCTGGTCGATGAGGATATGGGCAAGAACAGGGATCGCATCCAGCCGATGATCGACCTGTTCAAGGCGGTGAATGCGCCTTGCATCGTCTATGGCGAGGTCGGCCGCTCGATCCAGGGTGATCGCTCCAAGCCTCTCGCCACCAAGCCGAAATTGTCGAACGACGAAATGAAGGCCTATGCCAGGCGCCTCACCGAGTTCGGCGAATGGTGCGCAGAGCAAGGCATGCCGCTGTCCTATCACCATCACATGGCGGCGGTGGTCGAGACCGAGCCGGAGCTCGATGCCTTCATGCGCCATTCCGGCGAAGGCATTCCGTTGCTGCTCGATGCAGGGCATCTCGCCTTTGCCGGTGGCGATGTGCTGCGCGCCATCGACAACCACCACAAGCGCATCAGCCATGTCCATGTGAAGGATGTGCGCATGGGCGTGATCGACGGGCTCGACCGCACGAAGCAGTCCTTTCTCGACGCCGTGGCGCTCGGTGCCTTCACGGTGCCTGGCGACGGTTCGCTCGATTTCGGCGCCATCGTGCAGCGCTTCGCCGACCATGGCTATGAGGGCTGGTTCGTCGTCGAGGCCGAGCAGGACCCGAAGAAGAACCCGCCGCTGAAGATGGCCCAAGTGGGTTACAAGGAGCTGATGCGGGTGATGACGGCGGCCGGCTACACGGTGGAAACGCAAGGCTTTCCCAATGCCTGAGGCGATCCGATGAAGGATTACGAGCACCCGTTCTTCCGGCCGCTGTGGCGGCGCGTTGCCGTCGTCGCCGTCTGCGTGATCTGGGCCGGAATAGAATTCGCCTCCGGCACCCCATTCTGGGGCATCATTGCGCTCGGCTTTGCCGCCTACGCCGTCTGGCAGTTCTTCTATCTTTACAAGCCGGTGGAGGAGAGCAAGGCTGCGCCTGATCGACCGAAGACCGGCGAAGCGAAGGCGGACGCCGAACCGAAGGAATGAAGCGGCCGTGGCTCGGAAGGGCTTGCGGGTCGGACACTGGACACCTGTGATTGGCCGGAACGTCCCTCGCTTCGTCATCCTAGGGTCTTCGCGACGGAGCTTCGCTCCTGCTTCGCCCCAGGATGACGAAGTTGAGAGGCCGACCTCGAAGACTTGCGATAGGAGAGACAAAACATGTCGAAACTGCTCGTCAAAGCCGACAAGGGCCATGGCCGCGTCGCCCATGTCACGCCCAAAAGCGCCGGATGGACCTATGTCGGCTTCGACCTGCACCGCCTGAAGCCGGGCGAGACCGCATCCGGCAAGACGCAGGATCGCGAAGTCTGCCTGGTGTTCGTCACCGGCAAGGGCACGGCAAGGGCCGGCGGCCAGGAACTCGGCCTGCTCGGCGAGCGCATGTCGCCCTTCGAGGGCAAGCCGTGGTCGGTCTATATTCCGGAGGGTTCGGACTGGTCGGTCACCGCCGACACCGATCTCGAACTCGCGGTCTGCTCGGCGCCGGGCCTGGGCGGCGGCTTGCCCGTTCGCGTCATCGCACCCGACGACCTCGGCCAGGAGACTCGGGGCAAAGGCACCAACACGCGCTACGTCACCAACATATTGCCCGAGGGCAAGCCCGCCGACTCGCTGCTGGTGGTCGAGGTCATCACGCCCGGTGGCCACACATCGAGCTACCCGCCGCACAAGCACGATCAGGACAATCTGCCGGCCGAATCCTATCTTGAGGAAACCTATTACCACCGCCTCAACCCGCCGCAGGGCTTTGCCTTCCAGCGCGTCTACACCGACGCCGACAAGTCGGGCGCCCGCGAACTGGACGAGGCGATGGCGATCGAGGACGGCGATGTCGTGCTGGTGCCCAAGGGCTATCATCCGTGCGCGGCCTGTCACGGCTACGACCTCTATTACCTTAACGTCATGGCCGGGCCGAAGCGGACGTGGAAGTTCCACAACGCGCCCGAGCACGAATGGCTCATGAAGGCCTGATCGGCCTTCGCTTGCGCCGGAAGAAAAATCGTCGGCTAACGATCCATGGGGTCGATTTGCCTTCGAAAACTCGCATAAGCTTCGTCAATCCGTCATGGAAATCACCTATGGCAGCGGGCTGACGAGGATTTTTTTCGATGCGCTACGCCATCTATTTCACCCCGAGGCAGGACGAGCCGTTGGCGCGGATCGCCGCCAACTGGCTGGGTCGCGACCCCTTTGGCGCCGCCACCAGGCCGGTCGAGGCGGTGGGCGAGCTGTCGGCGGCCGAAGTCGCCTTTCACACCGCATCGGCGCGGCGCTACGGTTTTCATGCGACGCTGAAAGCGCCCTTCCGGTTGGCCGCCAACGAAACCGAAAGCTCGTTGCGCGCGGCGCTGGACGCCTTTGCCAAAGCAACGCCGACGGTCACCATCCCGCGCCTGGTCGTCAGCCAGATCGATGGTTTCTTCGCTTTGGTGCCGGAAGGTCCGCTGCCGCCGCTCAACCGTTTCGCCGATGATGTCGTGCTTAGCTTCGACCGTTTTCGCGCGCCGCTCACCGAAGCGGAAATCGAACGGCGCAGCCCGGATTCGCTGAAACCGGCCGAGTTCCGCAATCTCTGTCAGTGGGGCTACCCCTACGTGTTCGAGACCTTTCGCTTCCACATGACGCTGTCCGGCCGGGCCGGGCCGCAGGAAAGCCAACGTCTGCGCGCGGCAATCGACAGCCTGTTCGCCGATGTGCTGCAGCAGCCGGTGCTGGTGGATGCGCTGACGCTGTTCGTCGAAACCGAACCGGGCGCTCCGTTCATGGTGCTTTCGCATCATGCGCTCGGCCGCCGCGCTGCCCGAAAAACCGCCTGACCGCAATTCGTCCGAGTAACCAGGTACCGCCTGAAATGACCGCCGAAACTGTTCTCCACAACGCCCGCATCGTGCTTGCCGACGAGATCGTCGAAGGGTCGCTCGTGCTGCGCGACGGTTTTATCTCCGGCGTCGACGCCGGCACCGGCCACACCGGCGGGGGCATGGGCGGCGAGGACATGGGCGGCGACTACATCATTCCCGGCCTGGTCGAGCTGCACACTGACCATCTCGAAGGCCACTATGCGCCGCGCCCGAAAGTGCGCTGGAACCCGATCGCCGCCGTCCTTGCCCATGACGCGCAGGTGGCCACCGCCGGCATCACCACCGTGCTCGACGCTTTGCGTGTCGGCATGGACGAGGACGCGGATATTACCTCCGACGACATCCGCAAGCTCGCCGGCGCGATCGAGGACAGCGTCGCGAAAGACCGGTTGCGGGCCGACCATTTCCTGCATCTGCGCTGTGAGGTCTCGGCGCCGGATTGCTTGCGGGCTTTCGCCAATTTCGATGGCGACGAGCGGGTCAAGCTGGCCTCGCTGATGGACCATGCGCCGGGACAGCGTCAGTTCGTCAATCTCGAGACCTACGCCTATTACTATCAGCGCAAGCTGAAGTTGACCGATCGCGACTTCCAATTGTTCTGCGAAAAGCGGATGTCGGAATCAGCGAAGAATTCGGGACCGAACCGGGTGGCGATATCAGCCGCCTGCAACGAGCGGGGCATTGTGCTGGCGAGCCATGACGACGCCACATCAGGCCATGTCGACGAGGCGATCGAACAAGGCGTGCGCGTCGCGGAATTCCCGACCACGCTGGAAGCCGCCAAGGCCTCGAAGGATGCCGGGCTCGGCGTACTGATGGGCGCGCCCAACGTCATGCGCGGCTCCTCGCATTCGGGCAATGTCTCGGCCCGCACGCTGGCCGGCGACGGCCTGCTCGACATATTGTCGTCCGACTACATTCCCTTCAGCCTGATCCAGTCGGCCTTCTTCCTCGGCGACGTCGTCGAGGGCATTTCCCTGCCGCAGGCGGTTGCGATGGTGTCGAAGAATCCGGCCGAGGCGATCGGCCTCAACGACCGCGGCGTCATCGAACAGGGCCGCCGCGCCGATCTGGTGCGTGTGCGCGTCGACGACCATGTGCCGGTCGTGCGCACTGTCTGGCGCCAAGGGCGCCGGGTCGCCTGATGGTCTCGGCGTCGATCGACCGCGAACTCAGCAGCGAGGCCTTTCCGCTCCGCAACGGCGTGTTTGTCGCCGTCGTCGGCCCGAGCGGCGCCGGCAAGGATACGGTAATCGGCTATGCCCGCACCTTGTTTGCCGACGAGACGAGGCTGGAGTTCGTCCGCCGGGTCATCACCAGGCCGAGCGACGCCGCAAGCGAGGATCACGACACGCTGGCCGACGCAGCCTTTGCCGAAGCCGAGGCCGACGGCGCCTTCGCCATTTCCTGGGAGGCGCACGGGCTGCGCTACGGCATTCCGGCCGATGTCGACTGGTCCATCGCCAATGGCCATGTCGCGGTCGCCAATGTCTCGCGCGCAGTCATCCCGGTGCTGCGGGAGCGCTATGCCAATCTGGCTGTCGTCGAGATCACCGCCTCGCCGGAAATCCTCGCCGAGCGTCTCGCCCAGCGCGGCCGCGAATCGCGCGGCGAAGTGCTGGCTCGGCTCGCCCGCAGCGCCAATATCGCTTTGTCCGGCTCCGGCGTCACCTCGATCGACAATGGCGGCCGGCGCGAAGCCGCCGGAGAACGCTTCGTCGAGGTGCTGCGCAAGGCGATGGCCTTCTCGGATATATCCGGCGTGATGTAGCGCTACTCCGCCGCGACAGTCTTCCGGCTGGCATCGAGCATCAGCCGCCTTGCGCGGAACACGCCCCATTGCTGGTCGACCAGCACGCCGATCAGGATCACGCCGCCCATCACCGCGAAGTTGAGCGAGGACGGGATGCCGAGCAGATTGACCAGGTTCTGCAACTCCTGCAGCAGCACGGTGCCCAGGATGACGCCGACCAGCGAGCCTTCGCCGCCGCGCAGCGAGAAGCCGCCGAGAACTGCGGCGGCAATGGCGTAGAGTTCGTAGAATTGGCCGTGGCTGGCCGGCGAGATCGAGCGCGTGTACATGGCGAAATAGATCGCCGACAGCGCCGTCAGAACGCCGCAGATGACATAGGCGGCCATCACGACGCGGCCGGTGCGGATGCCCGAATATTTAGCCGCCTCTTCGTTCTTGCCGATGGCATAGAGGTAGCGTCCGAACACCGAGCGGTGCAGCACCACCCACATGACGATCGAAATGACGATCAGTGCGATGAAACTGTTGGGCACGCCATAGCTGCGGCCCGCGGTGAGGAATTCGAGCTCGGGAAAATTCTGGCCGAAGGCGAAGCCGGCGGTGCCGTCGGCGGTATAGAAACGGGCGACCCCGCGATAGATCAAAAGGCCGCACAGCGTCACCACGAAGGCCTGCAATTTCAGCCTTGTGATCAGCCAGCCATGCGCCAGCCCGATGATGCCGCCCAGCACCAGGATCAGCGGCAGCGCCAGCGGCCATGGCATGTCGCGCACAGCGATGAAATCGATGAACAGCGTGCCGAGCAGCGCCACCAGCGACCCCACCGACAATTCGATGCCGCCGGTGATGATGACGAAGGCCTGGCCGATGGCGAGGATCCCGAACAGGCCGATCAGGTTCGAGGTGTTGGCGAGGTTGATCGGCAAAAGGAAGCGCGGGTTGATGGCGGTCACCACGGCGCCGACCACCAGGATCAGGATCAGCAGGCCGAGATCTTTTTTGCTCATCGTCTTCTCCCCAATGCGCCGGACCGGCAATCGCCTGAAGCCCGCTAGTTTGCCGGCTTGCCGACCGCCAGCAACAGCACGTTTTCCTGGCTGAATTGTTCCTTGTCGAGAATGCCCGAGATCTGGCCCTCATGCATGACGGCGATGCGGTCGGACACGCCGATCACCTCTTCCATGTCGCTGGAGATCATCAGCACGGCGACGCCGGCATCGGCCAAGGCTCGCATCAGCCCGTAAATCTCGGCCTTGGCGCCGATATCGATGCCGCGCGTCGGCTCATCGAGGATCATCACCTTCGGGTTCATCGCCAGCCATTTGCCCAGCACCACCTTCTGCTGGTTGCCGCCCGACAGCGTGCCGGTTCGCGTCTGCACCGACGGCGCTTTGATGCCGAGATTCGTCTTCTGCTTCTCCGCGGTGGCGGCCTCGGAGCTTGGCGACACCAGTCTACGCTTCGCATGCGCCGGCAGGTTGGGCAGCGAGATGTTCTGCGCGATCGACAGGTCAAGCAAAATGCCGGTCAGCTTGCGGTCTTCCGGAACCAGGAAAATGCCATGCGCGACCGCATCGGCCGCCGAACCCAGTACAAGCGGCTTGCCGTCGAGTTCGAGCCCACCGCCAAGCGTGCTGTCGATGCCGAAGAACACCCGCGCCAGTTCGGTGCGGCCGGAGCCGACAAGGCCGGCGAGGCCGAGGATTTCACCGCGCCTGATGTCGAGGTCGACCGGCCGGGCAGGGTAGGCGGGGGTGCGGATGGCTTTGGCCGAGAGAGCCGTGGCGCCCGGCGCCCGCGCCGCCTCGGAGGCCTTCTCGCGCTCCTTCAGCATGCGGCCGATCATCAGCTTGACCATCTGGTCGTGGTTGATGGCGCTCTTCGGCAAGGTGCCAGCCAGCATGCCGTCGCGCAGCACCACGACGCGGTCGGCGACGCGCTCGACCTCATGCAGCCGGTGCGAAATGAAGATGACGCTGATGCCATCGGCCTTCAGCGCCTTGATGACGTCGAGCAGCTTGTCGGTTTCGGCGAGCGGCAGGCTCGACGTCGGCTCGTCGAGGATCACCAGCCGCGCCTTGATCGACAGTGCCTTGGCGATCTCGACCATCTGCTGCTGCGCCAGCGACAGCGAGGCAACCGGCGTATCGGCGGAGAAATTGGCGCCGACGCGCTTCAGCAGTGGCGCCACCATTTCGCGCAGCTTGGCGCGGTCGACCAATCTCAGCGGCCCGCCGCGCAACGGCTCGCGGCCGAAGAAGATATTGGCGGCAACATCGAGGTTTTCGAAGAGATTGAGTTCCTGGTGGACGAAGGCGATGCCCGACCCCAGGCTGCCTTCGACGGTGAGCCCGTCATGCGCAACGCCGTCGACGGTGATGGCGCCGCTGTCCGGCCTGGTGACGCCGCCGAGGATCTTCATCAAGGTCGATTTGCCGGCGCCGTTTTCGCCGACCAGGCCGATCACCTCGCCCGGCCTGACCTCCATGGAAAAGCCGTCCAGCGCCACCACGCCCGGATAGGTCTTGCGCACGTTCTCGAGGCCGAGGAACGGGGTGGTTGCGACGATGGATGGGTCGGAATAATTCATCACGCCATATTTGATCAGGCTTGCCAGCAGCCGGTGGGCTACAGACTGACGGGCCTTGGCCGACCCGTCAACACGATCGCCGGCTCAAGGCGAACCCTGAGCCGGCGCAACTGCTCGTGGTCTCAGTTTCCGGACATCGCCTTCAGATTGGCGGCATAGGTGTCGACATCGTCCTTACCGATGATCTTGGTCGGGATGATGATCAGGCCGCCTTCCGGAATGCCTGATTTGTCGCCCTTGAGATAGGCGGCCATCAGCTTCATGCCCTGATAGGCCCATTCGAAGGGCTGCTGCACGACGGTGGCCGCCACGGTGCCTTCCTTGACGCCGCCCAGCGTGATCGGATCGTCATCGAAGCCGACGACGGTGATCGAGCCGAGCTTGCCGGCGTCGCGCAGCGCTTCATAGATGCGCGGCGTGTTGTAGGAATAGAAGCCGACCATGCAGGTGATGTCGGGGCTGGCGACCAGCGCGTCCTCGACATTCTTCTTGGCGCGCGCCTGGTCGATGTCGTCGCCGCGCACGTCCACCAGTTCGATCTTGCTGCCGGCGAGGCCGTCCTTCATGCCCTGGATGCGCTCCTTGGCATTGTCGGCGCCGAGCAGGCCGACGAAGCCGAGGCATTTGCCGCCGTCCGGCATCGCCTTCTTGGCGATCTCGGCCGCCTGCTTGCCGGCGTCGACATTGGACGAGCCGATATAGGCGACGCGCTTGGTCTGCGGGGCATCGGAGTCGGTGGTGAACAGCGCCGTTTCCGACGCGATCTTGTTCAGGCCGTCGGTCGAGGTCTTGGGGTCGACGGCCGAGACCATGATGCCCTTGACGCCGGCGGTCACCAGATCGTCCATCAGCCGCTGCTGGATGGCGACCGAGGACTGCTCGGGATATTTGAGTTCGAGATTGTAGTCGGGCAATTCGGCCTGCGCCTTCTTGACGCCGGCTTCGGCGGCCTTCCAGAAATCGGAAGCGCCGTTGACGACGAAGGCAAGCGTCGGCTTGTCGTCGGCGCGCGCAATGGCTGTCGCGGTCAGGCCAAGCAGCAGGGCTGCGGTGGCCACGGATGCATGTCGTATCAAGGATTTCATGTTCAACCTCCCGTTTTGGCTCAGTCGTCGGACTGAACCGATCTGAATTCACTGACTTGCCGCTCGCGATTTGGACGCCCTCCTCCTCAGGGGTTCCCGGCGCTGAAGAATGGCGTCGTCGGTCGCGATCACGGACTTTAGAGACTCATCCCATGCTCGTAAATAGTCTGATTTGTCTGACATATCACATGTCCGAGACCAGGCTTGCGGAGGCAAACCCCGCTCGCCATCGGGCCATTCACGTGCACTTCTCGCCGCACGGGGTCCCACCTGACCGGACACGGCGGATTGACGTTACAGCGTCGTTTTGTATTAGTAAACACTATTAGCAGAGGTCTCGCGCGGACACTCGGCGGTGGCCCTAGGTCTAGTTTGCCCGAACAGGTGCAGCACGGCTTCGCGCAAGCTGATGCCTTGCAGTCCTCGAATTTCACGCGGCCCGAAGCGGCATGGCGGCGAACTTCAAAGCTGCTAATAAAGATAAACGCCTTCGACTATTTCCATTGGTCGACGGCGCGACACCATCTTGTCGGTGTGGCAGGCTTGCGACTAGACAGGCTGGGGATTGGGACGCAATGCCATGAGCGAGACGAGGGATCCGGACGACACGGCGAAGCGGCGCAAGGCGCCGGCGAGAGCTGCCAAGGGCGGCCGCGTCACCATGACCGACATTGCCAGGGCAGCCGGTTGCTCGCAGGCGACCGTCTCTTTCGTGCTCAACGATTCGCCCGGCATCCGGCTGTCGCAGCAGACGCGCGAGCGGGTGATCGACGCCGCGCGCTCGCTCGGCTACGCAGCACCCGCCTTCTCGGCGCTGCGCAAACCTGTTCCCGCCTTCGATGGACTTGACGGTGTCATCGGTTTCGCTGTCGACCAGCTGGCGACAAGCCCGGAAGCCGTTGTCGCCATCGAGGGCGCGCGCCAGGCATCGTGGAACGCCGGCAATGTGTTGCTCGTGGCGCAGACCATGGGCGACGCCGTCATGGAGCCGCGCGCCATTGCGGCGCTCACCAGGCGCGGCATCTCGGCGCTGATCTACATGACCATCTTCACCCGCGAGATCACGGCGCCGGATTTCCTCTACGGCCTCGACATACCGGTCATCCTGCTCAACTGCTACACGGCCGATTATGCCTTCCCGGCCGTGGTGCCTTCCGAGATCGCCGGCGGCCAGAACTCGACCCGGCATCTGATCGGCCACGGCCACCGCCGCATCGCCATCATCACCGGCGAGCCGTGGATGCAGGCCGCGCAGGACCGGCTGAAAGGCTACCGCAGGGCGCTCGCCACCGCCGACATCCCGTTCGATCCCGAACTGGTGGTCGAGGGCGACTGGTCGGCGAGCGCCGGCTATGCCGCGACCGTGAAGCTTTTGGCGCTGAAAGAGCGCCCGACCGCCATCTTCTGCCAGAACGACCGCACGGCCATCGGCTGCTACGAAGCGCTGAAGGAGGCAGGCCTGCACATCCCGCAGGACATCTCCGTCGTCGGCTATGACGACGAGGAGATCGCCCGCCATCTGTTCCCGCCGCTGACGACATCGATCCTGCCGCACATGGCGATGGGCCAATGGGCGATCGAACAGCTCGAAGTGCCGCCGCCTGCCGGCCGCGGCCGCTATCCCATCACCAAGCTGGAATGCCCGCTGGTGCAGCGGGAGTCGGTGGCAGCTGTGGCTGGATAAAGTTGAACCAGCCCATCCCGATGCAAATCGGGATGGGTCTGTTTGGTGTTTGCGCCTCAGGGCAGGGTCTATCCGGGAACGTGCCGCGGTTAGAACCGCAAGACGACAAAGGAGCGCCTGCGATAGCAGCGCCGGCGCAGCCGGCCATGCCGCCAGAACGTGCGGCAGTGCCGTCTCCAGACATGCCGCCTGTGGTGGCGACGATGGTGCCATCGCCGATGCGAGATCTGCTCGACATCGCCAGCGCCTTCGTCGTCATCAAACGAATTGGCATCCTGCTTGTCGAGTTCATCGAGAATGCCGTTACCGACATTGGGAACCCCGGCCACGGCCTCGAGAGGCCGAACCGCGGTAGCAAGCGCCGCGGCCCCCGCAACGCCAAACAATGCTGTCAAGAATGATCGCCGATCCATCAAAACCTCCATCAGCAAGACAAGGCTAACATGACGAGCCTAACACAAAGCAGCTAGAGCGGGTGATACAAAAGGCCAGAGGCGAATCTTCGAGCCGGCCCAAACGGGTGACCGGACGGACGGCAGAGGTCAGATTAAGGCCGCAACCGGGCGGCGCGCTTCCTTCGGCTCGGCGACCAAGCCATGCGGAATGCCGCCGATGAAAGCGCACAGCCTGAGCGGTTCCGCCTTTCCGCGAAACGCTGAACCGCTCGGCAAAACTCTCTCCCTAAGAATGCCCGCCACCTTGCGGCATTGGGGCTGGCTGAGAGACTGACGCCCCACGGCAGATGCGATGTTGCGGTACTCAGCGCCGCGCCAATATCCGGCAGAGCTCCTTCAGGTCCCGGTCGTAGGTGCCCTTGCCGCTGAGCACGCTGGCGCAGCGTTTTTTCATCTTGGCGATCTGGCCGGCCGACATGGCGCTGATGGCAACCACCGCCGGCCGCGCCGGCACCGCCGGCGTGTTGGGATCCCTAGGGCTGGTGGTCGTTGTCTGTGTGCCAATGCCGACGCCGACCCCGGCCGTCACTCCACTGCCCACCCCGACCCCGGCGCCGACCCCGCTGCCGACGGTTGCGCCGACCCCGACCCCGACGCCCGTGCCGACCGATACGCCGGCGCCGGCGGTAACGCCGCTGCCAACCGAGGCGCCGACACTGGCGGTGGTGCCGCTGGTGCCTCCGACCGTCGCTCCGGCATTGACGCCCTTGCTCCCGCCGACCGAGACACCGACGCCAAGCCCGCCGCCACTGCCGCCGACCGAAACACCCACCCCACCGCTGCCGCCGATGCCCACACTGAGCCCGCCCGCGCCAGCCGGAAAGCACAAAGCTACGGAAACCGCGCCGCCGGCCAAGACCTTTGTTAAACTTTTAAAGAAATCCATAACGCCGCTCCCCGTGCTGGTTGCCTGGACGCAGGTTGAACAGCATCCGTTACCAATATGATTACGCGAGTGTAGCGTTTTTAGTTTCTGCAAGAATAGGTAGTATTGGAAGTCGTTGTTATGGCTTCTTGCGGCGACCGGAATATATATGTTGGAATTGGCGGAAAAAATCGAGGATTTGCGGTTAGACTCGGAACCTTAGACAGGCAGGACGAGTGCTCGCATGCGGGAATTTACCGGGCGCATGCCTCAGGCCATCTTGCGACGCCGCTTCCCTAGGCTGCGGTGGAGAATGGACCCTCGAGAATGGGGCTCGTACTGCAGAAAAGGGGACGATCCAAGAAACCCGCGACGATCTCCACCGATGTCGGGCGCGTTGTGCGCCACATCGTTCCGCTGCTCGCAGTCGACGGCGTCAGCGCTACCCTTGCGGGCATACCTTCGCCCCGTTTGGCGTTTCTGCCCTTTGGATCGGATGCCGATCGTCCGCTGGCGTTTCGAATCTCTTCAACTTACGCCGAGTTTCGCAAATCCACTTTAATCCCGGCTAACGTTCGAAGGGTTCGCCAAGCGAGGCGACACCGTTCAGCCTGAGCAAGCGGCGGTCCGCCGAGATGACACCGAGCACGACGATCGTAACGAGATAGGGAAGGCTGGAAAGCAGTTGCGATGGCAGGTCCAGACCGGTCGCCTGGGCGGCGAGGCTCATCAGCGAAACCGCGCCGAAGAGGCAGGCACCCAGGAAGATGCGGCCAGCGAGCCACGTACCAAAGACAACGAGTGCGATCGCGATCCAGCCACGTCCGGCAATCATACCGTCCGCCCAAAGGGGCGTGTACACCGCCGCCGCATAGGCGCCGGCAAAACCCGCCATCATGCCACCAAAAGCTATGGCCGCGACACGGATAGCGATGACCGGATAGCCGATGGCGTGGGCTGCCTTGGGATTCTCGCCGATTGCCCTCACGACAAGGCCGACTCTCGTATAGGCAAACATCGCCCAGATCGCAAACGTCACGGCAAGGGAAAGCCATACGACGACGTCCTGGACAAACAGCCTGCCGACTACCGGGATTTCCGAGAGGCCGGGAAAGGCAAGTTTCGGGAGCCCCTTCACCGTCAAGCTCTCGTAGCTTTTGCCGAACAGCGCCGAAAGGCCTTGGCCGAGAATGCCGATCGCAAGGCCTGTCGCGACCTGGTTTGCCCGGAATCCGAGTGCCAGCACTGCAAAGACGAGCGACAGGACGGCGCTACCGAGGCCGGCGGCAACGAACCCCAGCAGGTGTCCACCGCCGTGGTAGACGACGATGAACGCGAGCACCGCGCCGAGGGCCATCAGGCCCTCTACGCCGAGGTTAAGAACACCGGCGCGCTCGACCACCAACTCGCCGAGTGCGGCAAGGAGAAAGGGGGTTGCCGCTGCGAGCATGCCCGAAATAATGAACTCGACGGCGTTCATGGCTGGCTCAGGTGATGGGGGCGGCGCCACTCGATGCGGTAGCGCACGAAGGCCACAGCGCCGAGATAGGCGAGCAGCAAGCTGCCTTGGAAGACGCGGACGGCGGCGATCGGCAGGTTTGCCGACACCATCGCATTGTCGCCGCCGATATAGAGGACAGCCATGAAGAGCGCGGAAAAGATGATGCCGACTGGATGCAAGCCGCCGAGATATGCGACAATAATGGCCGCATAACCGTAGCCGGTCGAGATCGAGCGCTGCAACTGGCCGAGCGGACCCGCGACTTCCGCGGCGCCTGCCAGTCCCGCCGCCAAGCCACCGATCAGAAGCGATAGCCAAATCGCACGCCCTTCGCTGAAGCCGGCGTAACCGGCCGCGCGCGGGGCAAGGCCGCCGACCTTGAGCTTATACCCCATGAAGCTTCGCTGCATGAAAACCCAGGCCACCAGCGAGAGCGCAAGTGTGATGAGCAGCGAGACGTTGACACGGGTACCGGTGATCAGGGTCGGCACCATCGCGTCGTTCTGAAACATGACGGATTGTGGGAAATTGAAGCCGGCCGGGTCCTTCCATGGGCCGAGCAGCAAGTAGTTGAGGACTTGCGCCGCAACGAGGCTCAGCATCAGGGAGACCAGGATCTCGTTCGCATTGAGCCTGACGCGCCAGAAGGCGGTGATAGATGCCCAAAGCGCACCGCCGAGGGCACCGAGAAGCAGCATCAGCGGCCAGATCCACTGCCCGGTCGCCTGCGGAAACCAGACGGGGATCGCCGAGGCGAAAATAGCGCCCAGGATAAACTGGCCCTCCGCGCCGATGTTGAACACTTTTGCGCGGAAACCGATCGCCAGCCCCTGGGCAATGAGGAGAAGAGGCCCCGCCTTCAGCAGCACCTCCGCGAACGATGCCCAGGAGAGGAACGGCTCGAGAAGCATCGCGTACAGGACGGCCGCCGGATCTCGGCCTATCAGCACATAAAGGCCCAGATTGAGGATGATCGCCATGCCAAGCGCGACAGCCGGGGCCAGCATGGCCGCGACGAGCGAGGCATGCTCCCGGCGGACGAGCGCGGGGAGGAACGTCGCGGCCCAAACGCTCATGCAGGAACCTTCTCTGGCGAGGCATGTGCTCCGATCATGTATCTGCCGATGTCTTCGGGGCGCGTGTCCCGCGTGACCAGAGGCGGACTCAGCATCCCATGATGCAGCACCTGGATGAAATCGCAGAGTTCGAAAAGTTCCTCGAGTTCCTCGGAAATTACGAGGATCGCCACGCCCAGGTTGCGCAACGCGATGAGCCGCCTTCTGATGGCGGATGCAGCGCCAATGTCTACACCCCAGGTCGGTTGCGCCACGAAAAGCAGTTTTGGCGACAGCATCATCTCGCGACCGACGATGAATTTCTGCAAGTTGCCGCCGGACAGCGAGCCCGCTTCGGCATCCGGGCCGGAGGCGCGGACGTCGTACCGACGGATGCATTCGTTGGTGAAAGCCGTCGCTCCGGCGCTGTTGATGAGGCCGCGCCTCACGAGATCGAAAGGATGGGCGGTAAGAACGGTGTTGAGCACGAGCGACATTTCAGGGACCGCGCCGCGTCCCAGCCGGTCTTCGGGCACGAAGGCGAAGCCAAATCTCCTGCGCGCGGCCGCATCGAGTGTGCCTACGTCGCGGCCCATCATGTAAATCCGGTCGCGTTGTTCCTTCAGCAGCATCGCTTCGCCCGAGATAAGCGCGGCAAGCTCGCCTTGGCCATTGCCCGATATTCCGGCTATGCCAAGAATCTCGCCTGATCGTACCGTGAGGCTGATGCCGGAGAGCGGCGTGGCAAAGGGGTCGTCCGGCGTGTAGTCCATGTCGATTAGTTCCAGCCGCTTCTCCCCCTCGGGCATGGCCAACGCGGGCATCACCTCGGGCATGTCGCGGCCGATCATCATCCGGGCGAGGTCGTGCGCATCATAGTCGCGCGGGTCGACGGTGCCGATAACGCACCCTCCACGCAAGACCGTCGCCTGGTCACAGATCGTGCGAATTTCCTCCAGTTTGTGGGAGATGAACAGGATGGACACGCCGCGGTCGCGAAGGCGCCTGAGCGTGTCGAACAGCTTCTTCACCGCCTGCGGCGGCAAGACCGAGGTCGGCTCGTCGAGAATGAGCAGCTTCGGGTCCGTCATCAGGCAGCGGATGATCTCCACCCGCTGCCGTTCGCCGACCGAGAGCGCGTGCACATCGGCGAGAGGATCTACTTCAAGGCCGAAATCCTGGCCGAGGCTGCGGATGCGCCCCGCCAGCTCCGCCTTGCCGCCGGGGACGACGAGCTGGATGTTCTCGACGACAGTCAGCGTCTCGAACAGCGAGAAATGCTGAAAGACCATGCCGATGCCCCTGCGCCGTGCCTCAGCCGGCGAGGCAAGGCGCAGATGCTCTCCGTTCCAGACGACGGTGCCTTCGTCCGGCTGTTCAACGCCATAGATGAGCTTCATCAGCGTCGATTTGCCCGCCCCATTCTCCCCGAGGATCGCATGGATCGATTGGGGCGCCACGTCCAGATCGATGGCTTCGTTAGCCCGGATCTGGCCGTAGCTCTTCGAGATGCCGCGGAGCGACAGAAGGGGCGGGGTCATGACTTACTTCGGCAGTGGTGTGGTGACACCCTTGACGTGCCAGTCCATCGCGACGATCTCGGGATCCGCTATCGTCGCACCGGCGGCGGCGGCTTCGCTGCCGTCGGCCTTGGTGATTGGACCTGTGAAGGGCGAGAAGCTGCCGTCGGCGATCTTCGCCGCTACTTCCTTGATCTTCGTCATCGTGTCGGCTGGGATATCTGAGTTCCAGTCCACGACCTCCACCACCTTTTCGGCGACGCCGAGGAAGGTGTTGGCGCCCTTGAAGGTTCCGGCCAGATGGGCATCCACGGAAGCCTTGAAGAAGGGCGACCAGTCCGTCGCGATGCAGCCGAGATATTTCTTCGGTGCATATTTCTTCATCGACGAATTGAGGTTGAACGCGTAGACGCCAGCCTCCTCGCAGGCCGAGATCACGGAGGGTGTGTCCTGCGCGTTCGAGAAGATCACGTCGCAGTTCTGTGCCATCAGCGCCTTGGCGGCTTCCTGTTCCTTGGCCGGGTCGAACCAGGAGTTCACCCAGACGACCGATACCTCGATATCGGGATTTACAGTCTGCGCGCCGAGCGTAAATGCGTTGATCGAGGTGATCAGCTCCGGAATGGCGAAGGCCGAGACGGAGCCGAGCTTGCCGGTCTTGGAAAGAGCTGCGGCGGCTATGCCGAGCAGGTAAGTGCCCTGGAAATACTTCGCCGCGAAGGGCGAGAAATTCGGCGCGGTCTGGAAGCCGGAGGCATGCAGCACGGTGACCGCAGGATCGCGGCGGGCGATCTGTAGTGCACCATTCTGGTAGCCGAATGAGCCGGCGATCAGGAACTTGTTACCGTCGGCGACGGTCTTGTTCATGATCCGGTCGGCGTCCGGCCCTTCGGCGATGTTCTCGATGACGGTGATCTTCACCTTGTCGCCGTATGCGGCCTTGACCGGCTCGAGGCCGGCGGCGAGCGCATGGCCCCAGCCGACATCGCCGACCGGCGACGGGAGCACGAGCGTGATACCGAGCGGCTCGTCGGCCGCAAAGGCGGGACGGCTGCCAAGCGCGCCGGCAAGCCCTGTCGCGGCAAGGCCCTTCATCAGAGTTCTGCGGGTCAGATAGTTCAGCATGTCAGTTCCCCTGTCTTAAGTTGTTAGAATTCCACCGCGGCAAAAGCGGCTTCCGCGTCCGCAGCAAGCCGGGTCTCGTTCAGCCCGGTAAACGCACCCTTCTCCCAGACGATGCGGCCGTTGATCATGGTCATGTCGGTGGGCATGCCGATGCCGACCTTGGCGATCAGGCTCAATGGATCGTGGCGCGTGCCGACATAATCCATGCGGCGCGTGTCGATCGCGAAGAGGTCGGCGGCCATACCGGGCGACAGTCGGCCGATGTCATTGCGGCCCAGAAGCGCGGCCCCGCCCGTTGTCGCATAGCCGAGGAAATCGACCGGCGCAGGCACGGGATGAGCGCGCGTCGAGGCCGCCAGGCATTGCAGCATGTAGGCGGAATGGATGCAGTGCATGAGGTTGGAGTTGTCGTTCGAGGCAGCACCGTCGCAGCCGAGACCGACGCGCAGGCCAAAGGCGGACATGGCGGGAATATCAGTCACCTCCGCACCCACCAGATAGACCGGCTCCGGGCAATGCGAGACACCGGTGCCGCTCGCCGCCATCAGCCGCAGTTCGTCATGCGTCAGCTCCCAGCAATGGGCATAGAAAGTGTCTCGGCCGGCAAATCCGAGGTCCTCGAGATAGTCCACCGTACGCATGCCATGGCGGGCCTCGATGATCGGGCTTTCGCCCTCGCCGACATGGGTGTGCATCCGCACCCCGCGATCACGCGCCAGCGAAACCGATTCCACGAAGGTCTCGCGGTAGCAGTTGACCGGCTGGCAGGGAGCGACCACGACCTGACGCATGCTGAAGGGACTGGTGTCGTGATAAGTGTCGATGAGGCGTGCGCAGTCGGCAATGAATTCGTCCGTGGTCTCCAGCATCTCGTCTGGAATGGTCGAGCCTTCCGATTTTGGCAGCGTGTTGCCGCCGCGGCCGGCGTGGAAACGCATGCCGAGAAGGTCGGCCGCTTCGAACTGCCGGTCGATGAGCCGTTTTCCGGCATGGAGCGGAAAATTGTACTGGTGGTCGAAGGCCGTCGTGCAACCGTGCTTTATCAACTCTGCCATCGCCGTGATCGAGGCGTGGTAGAAACAATCCTCGTTGAGCCGGGAGAAGATCGGATAGATCCGGTCGAGCCATTCGATGACCGACAGCTTCGTCCAGTCGAGGTCGGCACGGTTGCGCACAAAGCACTGAAAGAAGTGATGGTGCGTGTTGACGAGGCCGGGATAGACGAACCAGCCGTCGGCGTCCTGCACGATAGTACCGGCCGGCAACTCGCTTCTGTGCAGGCCTTGCCCGATTGCCTCGATCTGCGGGCCATTCGTCAGCACATCGACATTGCGCCGGACGCTCGGACCCCTGCCCTCGTCGGTGATGACCGCTGCGCAATTCTTCAGGAGATAGCCGGTCACCTCACGCCTCGTCCGGTATGGGTCGCGGTTCGGGCTTCAACTCGTGCAGCCGGTGGATACCGGGCATCTCGATGAAATTGTCGAGGCTGCGGAGCGCTCGCGACCAGAGCCGGATCGTGGGATACGGATCGAGGGAAACGCCACCGTCGGGCGCGAGCGCGACATAGGGAAAGCAAGCAATGTCGGCAATCGTCGGCCGGTCGGATGCGAGAAACCGATCGCCACGCATTTTTTGTTCGAAGAGGCCGGCTTCCAGCTCACGTAGTGCCGCTATGCCATTGGCCTGAAGCGCACCGATGTCACCGGGGCGCAGCAGCATCTCATGCAGGCGCGCGCCGCCGAGGTTGGCGGTCAGCCTGTGCGAGAAGGAAAGCCATTGCCGGATGCGCGCCGTCTCCTTGGGGGCGCCGCTGCCGAGCCAGGCCGGTGCTGCCTTCGCGGCGAGATAGCCAAGCATGGCGGAAGACTCGGTCAGGATCAGGTCGCCGTCTTCAAGGATCGGGATGGAGCCTCCCGGATTAAGCGCCATAAGCTCGGGGCCACGATGCTCGGCGCCGGGATGGAAGTCGACCGGGCGGATTTCGAGCTTCACACCTGACAGCGTCGCCATCAGGCGCACCTTGTAGCAACTTGGGGAGAGGATGTAGTCGTAAAGCTTCACTGTGCCACCAATTGCGCGCCGTAGGTATAATTGTGGCGCTTCAGCCAGCGGCGATAGGCGACCGAGGTCAGGTCGGCGCGCGTCGGGATTTCCATGCCGGGATCGAGCGGCAAAAGACGCGGGATCTGGTTTTCGAGGATCGAGCGGTCCTGCAGGAAAATCGTCTGCTGGAAATGGATGAGGTCGGTCTGTGGCGTCTCGTCATCGAAAAGCGCCATCCACGGCCAGACGTCGCAGAGATCCTCGGCAAGCGGCTGGACGAATAGCGCAATGACATCCCATTCGCCCGGGCGCGGCGGGCAGGTCTTGTAGAGGACTGAGCAGGTCGGAGCCGGCACGCGGTACATGTATTCCGTCGTGATACCTCCGCTCGCGGATTTCGCCGCCTGCGGCTGGTAGAACTTCACCTGGGTCGCCCAGACCTCGTCCTCTTCCTCGCGGATCTCGACCTTGTAGTTTTCGACCTCGGTATGCGGCTCCGAGCCGAGAATGTCGGTATGGACGAAGGGGAAGTGTGCGATGTCGAGGAAGTTCTCGACGGCGCGGAGCGGCGAGCAGCGCACCCGCACCACGCCGACATCGACGAAGCGGCGCCCGGGCTGGTCTGCCTCGGGAATCGGGAAGACCGGTTTATTCGGTTCGCCGAGCGACGACCAGATATGGCCATAGCGCACCGAAACCGGCAGCACGCGCCCGTTTTCGCCTGTCACTTTCGCCGCGCCATTGGCGTCGAGCGCAACCTTGATCGGCTCGTCCATCAGGGTGGTCTCGCGCCCATAGCGGTCGAGCCGGCTGAAAAGCCCGACCGGATACCATTCATCGCGCATCGCATCGTCGATCATGGCACAGCCCCTTTCGCCTCGATCCCTTCGGCCATGCGCCGAAGGCTCTCGGCGGCTCGCGAGGCGGCGATGCGCTCGGACGCATCGCAATCGGCTGGAACAAGGACGTGGATCAGCGTCTCGCCGGCTTCCTGCGGGATAGGCAGCAGGCGAATTGCCGGCGCGCCGGGCGCCTGCCAGACGTATCCTTCAACGGTGGCCTTCGTACCGGCAGCGACCGAGAGCGCCGAATGTCCGGCACGGGCCGTCAATGAACGGAGCGGGACGTAACCCTCAAAAAGGGGTGGCTTGCCGTCAGGCTCTCCATCAGCGACCCAGATGATCCCGCCGGCCTCTTCGACCAACCGGGTCGTGACGCGAATCGTCTCCGGCGGCGTGAGGCTGGGATGGGCAGGAATGCGCAGACACTGACCGGCCTGCGAATAGGTCCAGCCGTGATAGATGCAGGAGAGCGCCTCGCCGCGCACGAAGCCATGGGAGAGGCGCATACCGCGATGCGGACAGCGATCCGCCGATGCCGCCAAGCGCCCCGATTGGCTTCGCCAGAGGGCAATGGGACCGGCGGGCGTCCGCGCCGGCATTACCTGTCCTGTTGGCAGATCCTGGGTAAGGGCGACCGGCACCCAGGTGTCCGTCTTGTCGGACAGCATGACCTTACTTTCCGTACTGATACTACTGTTTCCCGACCAGAGAGATGCCGGCGCAAGGAGTTGGCGAACCGCTCGATGCGGCTGACGTATGCATAATTATTTCGCAATTGCAATATTGATTAAATTAAGTGCAAACGGAGGGTAACCACACGCAAAGCTATATGTTTTTTTGCTCGACAGGCGCGCGGTCGATCGTCTCGACCCAGACTTCAATGGGCCCAAGCGAACATCCCATCTCCATCATGTCGATCAGTTCCGCCGCACCGGCAATATCGAGTTCGATGCGATCGGTGCTTGCATGAGCGATGTGGTGCGCGAGACCGAGCTTGGCCGCATGGCGCATGATCCAGGGCAGGAAGGACGCGGGTTCGAGGTGGCCGCGAATGGTCATCCGCTCATGCAAGCGGTGTTGACTTTGCTTCATCACGAACGCGCGCCTTGGTGTCACGGTCAGCAGCATAGCGTCTGACTGAACGGGCGGAAGTGGTAATCGACGCGCCAATAACACCGAATATCGACTGATCGCCCGTGCCTAGACCCGGGCACTCATGCATGTCGCCCAGAAGTGCCGCGGTTGTGGGACAACGACATGCATTAAACAAAGACTTTAAAGCGCGTCGCATGAATCCGTTTCAGCGCGACGCGCTTTAGGGTTATCTGAGCTATTGTAATGCATCGTGCCCTTCCCGAGAGATGGGTGACAGTTCATTCCGGAGACATGGGTTACACTTTCGGCCCTTTGCAAGGAGAGCAAGGTGCCTTGGAAGGAGTGTAACGTCATGGAAGAGCGGCTGAAGTTCATTGCCCGGCTGCTGGACGGCGAGAAGATNGTGCCTTGGAAGGAGTGTAACGTCATGGAAGAGCGGCTGAAGTTCATTGCCCGGCTGCTGGACGGCGAGAAGATATCGGTGCTTTGCCGTGAGTTCGATATCTCGCGCAAGACCGGCTACAAGATCCTCACACGCTACAATGACAGTGGCCTTGAGGGGCTGACGGATCGATCACGCCGACCCTACCGCCACGCCAATCAGCTTCCGTTTCAAATCGAGAAGCTGATTGTGCGCCTCAAGCAAGACAAGCCGACCTGGGGTGCGCCAAAGATACGCGAACGGTTGGCCCGGCTGTATCCTGACGTTCACCGGCCTGCGATCTCGACGGTGCATGCGGTTCTCGACCGCCATGGCCTGGTCGAGCGCCGCAAGCGAAGGCGCAACAGGGCGATGGGAACACCACTTTCAAACGGCTATCGGCCCAACGATCTGTGGTGTGCCGACTACAAAGGCGAGTTCATGCTCGCCGATCGGCGCTATTGCTATCCGCTGACGATCACCGACTTCGCCAGCCGCTATCTCATCGCCTGCGAGGCGTTGTCGACTACCAAGGAAGCCTATGCCTNGGCGCCATGAGCGCATGCACCTGACTCTCAAGAAGGAAACCACCAAACCGGCTGGCGCCAATTTCCTGCAGCAGCAGGCCAGGTTCGATGACTTCATCGATGAGTTCAACTCAGAACGCCCACATCAGGCGCTCGACATGGCCTGTCCAGCCGAGCGCTACACCCCGTCACCGCGCATCTATGCCGGCCTGCCGGATCTCGATTATCCGTTTCACGACAAGGCCGTCACCGTCACCACCTGCGGCCGCATCTGCTACAATCGCAAGAAGATCAACCTCAGCCTCGTCTTTGCCGGCCAGACCGTCGGCATCAAACAGGTCGAGGACCATATCTGGCTGGCTTCCTTCATGGATTATGATTTGGGCTACTTCGATGATGAGACATGCAGGCTCGAACCACTCCAAAACCCCTTCGGGCCAAAAGTGTTACCCATGTCTCCGATATAAACCGTAACCTATGTGTCCGGAATGGACCGGCGTAGGGTGGCGGAGAGGGAGGGATTCGAACCCCCGATGGGCTTGCACCCATGCCGCATTTCGAGTGCGGTGCATTCGACCACTCTGCCACCTCTCCGCGGTCATGGTCGGCCGTTGCCGGCGCGGCGCACTAGATAACGGCTGGGCGGGCAGGTTACAAGGCCAAATCCGCGGGGGAATTCAGCTTCCTGTGCGGGCTCTGTCTGGAGGGCTGCGTTGCGGCCACGTCGGCAGATGGGGCCAACCGGTCCTCGACTGGAGAGATCGGGGGCGGCAAGGAGGCGGCGTGGCCAAGGATTCCGCCCGTTTGCCTTGACTCGTACCGAACCTTCGGTTAGGGGAAGCGCGCAATCGGCGTGGAGGGTTCTTCCACGCCGCTTGTTTTTCGAACCCGCAGACTGACAAAAAGACGGCCGAACCGCGTGACGCGGCTCATCGAGGCCGACCGAACAGCGAAAGGCAAAAAATGTTCGCAGTCATTAAAACGGGCGGTAAGCAGTATCGCGTTGCCGCCAACGATCTCCTGAAGATCGAGAAGCTCGAAGCCAATGTCGGCGATATCGTCGAAATCGGCAGCGTCCTCGCCCATGGCGAAGGCGAAAATGTCACCTTCGGCGCCCCGTTCGTCGATGGCGCTCTGGTCACGGCGGAAGTCGTCGAGCAGGGCAAGAACCGCACCGTCATCGCTTTCAAGAAGCGCCGCCGGCAGAATTCGCGCCGCAAGATCGGCCACCGCCAGCTTCTGACCACCGTGCGGATCGCCGAGATCCTGCTGGGTGGCGCCAAGCCTTCCAAGAAGGCCGCAGCCAAGGTGGAAGCCAAGGAAGTCAAGGCTGACGTAGCGCCCGAGGCGAAGGCCGAGGCCGCGCCGAAGGAAGCCAAGGCGAAGAAGGAAGCCAAAGCCGAGGCTGCTCCGAAGGATGAAGCCAAGACGGAGACCGCCGTCGCCGCGCCGCTGTTCAAGGCGCCGAAGGGCGAGCCGGACGATTTGGCCGTGATCAAGGGCATCGGCCCGGTTGCCGCCGGCCAGCTGCACGAGCAGGGCATCACCACCTTCGCCCAGCTTGCCAAGCTGTCGGACAAGGACGTGGCCAAGATCGACGCGCACATGCCCTTCAGCACCGACCAGATCAACGACTGGCGCGAGCAGGCCAAGGAACTGGCGAAGAAGTAAAACGAACCGGCGACAAGGTCGCCGGATCGGACTTGAAACGGAACGCGAACGCGTTCATAAGACCATTCAAGCGCCCCAGGGCGCATCGGAGTTAGTTAGATGGCACACAAGAAAGCTGGCGGCTCGTCGCGCAACGGTCGCGACTCGCATTCCAAGCGTCTGGGCGTGAAGAAGTTCGGCGGCGAAGCCGTCATCCCGGGCAACATCATCATCCGTCAACGCGGCACCACCTGGCATCCCGGCGTCAATGTCGGCATGGGCACGGACCACACCCTTTTTGCGCTCGAGACCGGCGCAGTCACCTTCAACAAAAAAGCCAACGGCCGAACCTACGTATCGGTCAACCCGATTACCAAAGCCGCGGAGTAGCCGGTTCCGCACTATAAAACCGGCGCCCATCTCGGGAACCGGTGTCTGGCCAAACCAGTGAATGGAGCCAGGAAAAGGATCAGGGGAGATGGGTTTTCCATCTCCCCTTTTTCTTGCCTGGAGGACGTCGAATGGTTGCCGAAGCGGAAGACACCGAAGACGAAAGTTACGCGATAGATTGCCCGGTGCTGGCCACGGAGCGGCTGGTGATGCGCGCCCCGTGTGAAGCCGACATCGCGCAACTGGTCGAGCTTGCCGACAACCGTCATGTCGCCGAGATGCTGGCCCGCATGCCGCACCCCTATGGCGAGGCCGAGGCACGCGCCTTCCTGGCCATGACCCGGTCGCGCCGGGCCGGCATCGCCTACGCCCTGACGCTCGCCGGCACCGACATTTTCGTCGGCTGCGCCGGCCTCAACATGACCGATCGCGGGCTGGAACTCGGCTACTGGATCGGCGAGCCCTATTGGAAGCGCGGCTATGCGACGGAGGCCGCGCACGCGTTGGTCGACCTCGCCTTCCAACGGACGTCGATCCAGGTGCTGCAGGTTTCGACGCGGGTGATCAATCCGGCCTCGCGCCGGGTCATCCACAAATGCGGCTTCCAGTATGCCGGCCAGGGCATGCTGAACTCGATCGTCGCCGGCCAGGTGCCGGTCGAGCGGTACCGGCTGGACAGAAAGACCTGGATCAGCCTGCGCAACTGGGTCCACTTCTGATGGTTTGTTCCGATCAAGCCGATGGCCGATTATAGCAACCATATCGAAGCAGTCACGATTGCGCCGATGACGCCGCGCGATGTCGAGAGTTTTCACCAGGCGCTCGACATCGTTGCGCGTGAGCGGAAGTACCTGTCTTTCCTGGAAGCGCCGCCGCTCGATCAAACCCGAACATTCATAGTGGACCGCATCGGGAGAGGCGACCCAGGGTTCGTGGCGGTTGTTCGTGGCGAGGTTGTCGGTTGGTGCGATATCTCACGGCATGACCGGCAGATACATGCTCATCGCGGCACCCTTGGAATGGGAATTGTGCCGGACTATCGAGGACGTGGTCTGGGACTGCGGCTTATCAATGCCGCCTTGACGGAAGCACGCAACATCGGCTTCGTCCGCATCGAGCTTTCCGTGCATTCCGACAATGCCCGCGCCATCTCCCTCTACTACAAGGTCGGGTTTGTCACCGAGGGTGTGCAGCGTGACGCGGTCAAGATCGACGGCCGATACGTCGATGCGATCATGATGGCGATCGTCGACCGCAAAAACGCCGGCAGATGAACAATCGCCGGTCAGCCCATCTCGACCCAAATCGGGAGATGGTCCGAGCCGACCGCTTCACGGTCGACCCACAGGCGCTTCAGCGATCCGGCGAGCGAGGCCGAGGTGAAGATGTAGTCGATGCGTTTGTGGCGGCTTGTGTCTTCGGGTCGCGTGGGATCGACCCAGGTGACGACGTCTGGTGTGTTCAGGCGCTGGGCGACGTCGACGGCGAGATCGGCGGTCAGCGGCATGCCGAATTCATGGTCCGGGCGGCCGACGAGTTCGACATATTCGGGCGAGCCGGGCAGCATGTTGAAGTCGCCCATGACTATGAAGGCTTCGGGATAGGGCAGGTCCGGCAGGCCGATCTCGGGAATGCCGGAGAGACCGCCGCCCTCGAAGGCATAGTTCAACAGGCGCTGGCGCAGGAACCGGATCTGGCTGGCGCGCTCAACCGGACTGCGATGGTCAAGATGCGTGGAATAGAAGCGGATGAAGCCGAGCGGGGTCTCGACCAGCGCCTCGAGTGCGCCGCGCTGGAAGTTCATCGCCTCAAGGCTGCGGCTGCGCGGCAAAAGCAGATTGCGCGACAGATGGATCGGCGTCTTCGACAGCACCATGTTGCCGAGCTGGAAAGTGGTGGTGATGGCGCGGCCGGCCTCTAGGCGCGAGCCGACATTGACCTCGAAATTGCTGCCGTAGGCGGCAAAATATTCGGGCAGCGCCTCGCCGATCTCGGCGACCATGTCGCGGTTGCCGTTCCTCGGATTGTTGCGGGTCACTTCCTGCAGCGCGATCACGTCGGCGCCGCGAACCGCCGCGGTGATGCGGCCGAGATCGTAGCGGCCATCCAGACCGATACCGTACTGGATGTTGTAGCTTACAACCTTCATTCCCGCGCCCCTCAAGCTCCGTCCGCGAACACTGCTACCGCGTCCCCGGCAAAAGGGCATCCGGCGCTTTAGTCGCAAAACGGCCTCGCCCTTGGCCGCGCCTTGGTTTAGAGCAAGGCGCAAGATCTAAAGCAAAGCCGCAAGGCCAACAGAAACTGCGTAGTCCAATGAAATTTCTCGATCAAGCCAAGGTTTATATCCGCTCCGGCGACGGTGGCGCCGGCTCTGTGTCGTTCCGGCGCGAAAAATTCATCGAGTTCGGCGGCCCGGATGGCGGCGACGGTGGCCGCGGCGGCGATGTCTGGCTGGAAGCGGTCAATGGGCTGAACACGCTGATCGACTATCGCTACCAGCAGCACTTCAAGGCCAAGACCGGTGTCCACGGTATGGGCCGCAACATGACCGGCGCCAAGGGCGCCGATGTGACGCTCAAGGTGCCGGCCGGAACCCAGGTGTTTGCCGAGGACAATGAGACGCTGATCTGCGACCTGACCGTGGTCGGCCAGCGCTTCTTGCTGGCCAAGGGCGGCAATGGCGGTTTCGGCAACCAGCATTTCAAGACCTCGACCAACCAGGCGCCTCGCCGCGCCAATCCCGGCCAGCCCGGCGAAGAGATGAATGTCTGGCTGCGGCTGAAGCTGATTGCCGACGCCGGCCTGGTCGGGCTGCCCAATGCAGGCAAGTCGACTTTTCTGGCAACCGTCACCGCAGCCAAGCCAAAGATCGCCGACTACCCCTTCACCACGCTGCATCCAGGTCTCGGCGTTGCCCGCATCGATGCGCGCGAATTCGTCATCGCCGACATTCCGGGCCTCATCGAGGGCGCGCATGAGGGTGTCGGCATCGGCGACCGGTTCCTCGGCCATGTCGAGCGCACGCGTGTGCTTTTGCATCTGGTTTCGGCGCAGGAGGAAAATCCGGGCAAAGCCTATAAGACCGTGCGCGCCGAGCTCGACGCCTATGGCAATGGGCTGATCGAGAAGGTCGAGATCGTGGCGCTCAGCCAGGTCGATATCCTCGATGCCGATGAGCGCAAGAAGAAGGTTGCGTCGCTCAAACGCGCTGCCGGCCGCGCGCCGATGCTGCTGTCGGCGGCCACCGGCGAGGGCGTCGAAGCGGTGCTGCGGGCGCTGATGGCGGTTGTCGGCGAAGCGCGCGACAGGGCTGCCGCTCCCGTCGAGACCCGCTGGGACCAATAGCGATGACGGCGCAATCGCTGACAAAATACCGGCGCATCACAGTCAAGATCGGTTCGGCCTTGCTGGTCGACCGCACCAGCGGCCTGAAGCGCGACTGGCTTGCCTCGCTTGCCGAGGATATTGCGGTGCTCGCCAATGGCGGCGCCGAGATCCTGGTCGTATCGTCCGGCGCCATTGCGCTCGGCCGCACCATTCTCGGTCTCGGCAAACGGGCGCTGAAGCTGGAAGAAAGCCAGGCGGCTGCGGCCGTCGGCCAGATCGCGCTGGCCGGCGCGTGGTCGGATGCGCTGGGCAAGGGTTCGCTGAAATCGGGCCAGATCCTGCTGACGCTGGGCGACACCGAAGAGCGCCGCCGCTATCTGAATGCCCGCGCGACGATCTCGACGCTGCTCAAGATGAAGGCGGTGCCGGTCATCAATGAGAACGACACGGTGGCGACCTCCGAAATCCGCTATGGCGACAATGACCGGCTGGCGGCCCGGGTGGCGACGATGATGGGCGCCGACCTGCTTGTGCTGCTCTCCGACATTGACGGGCTCTATACGGCGCCGCCGGCGCGCGATCCCGATGCAAAATTCATTCCGGTGGTCGACCGCATCACGCCCGATATCGAGGCTATGGCCGGGGCGGCCGCATCCGAACTGTCGCGCGGCGGCATGCGCACCAAGCTCGATGCCGGCAAGATCGCCACCGCCGCCGGCACCGCCATGATCATCACCTCGGGCACCAGGCTGTCGCCACTGATGGCGATCGAACGTGGCGAGCGCGCCACCTTCTTCAGGCCGAGCGCCAATCCGGTGAAAGGCTACAAGACCTGGATCGCCGGCCAGCTCGAACCGGCCGGGCGGCTCACCGTCGACGCCGGCGCCATCGGTGCGCTGCTGTCCGGCAAATCTTTGCTGCCGGCCGGCGTCAGGCTGGTCAGCGGCAATTTCTCGCGCGGCGACACGGTGGCCATTCTGTCGCCGGAAGGGCGCGAGATCGCGCGCGGGCTTGTTGCCTACGATGCCGCCGATGCCGTAAGGATCGCAGGCCTGAAGACCGCCGAGATCGAAACCGTGCTCGGCTACGAGGCGCGCTCGGCGATGATCCACAGGGACGATCTGGTGGTGAGCGATCCGGGTGACCAGATACGGCCTGCCGGCCAGCTATGGGCCGGGGGCGAGGTAAGCGGAGGATGAGACATGCTGAAGTTGCATGAACAATCCGGGGATGACACCGTCGCGCTGATGGCTGATATCGGCCGCCGCGCCCGCGCGGCCGCCCGACCGTTGGCGATTGCGACCGCCGCCGCCAAGGATGCCGCACTTCTCGCCATGGCCGACGCGATCATCGCGCGCCAGCAGCAGATTCTCGATGCCAACGCCATCGATGTCTCTAACGGACACGAATCGGGCTTGTCCGGCTCCTTCATGGACCGGTTGAAGCTCGATCCGGCGGGCACCCGTGCCATGGCGGATGGCATCCGTGAAATCGCCGAGCTCAGGGACCCGGTCGGCGATGTGATTGCCGCCTGGGATCGCCCCAACGGCCTGCAGATCGAGCGCGTGCGCACGCCGCTCGGCGTTGTCGGCGTCATTTATGAAAGCCGGCCGAATGTGACGGCGGATGCCGGCGCGCTCTGCCTCAAGGCCGGCAATCCGGTGATCCTGCGCGGCGGCTCGGATTCGCTCAATTCGTCCGCCGCCATTCATGCCTGCCTGGTCGAGGGGCTGAAGGCCGCCGGCCTGCCGGAAGACGCCATTCAGCTGGTGCCGACCACCGACCGCGCCGCCGTCGGCGAGATGCTGAAAGGGCTTGGCGGCAATCTCGACGTCATCATTCCGCGGGGCGGCAAGAGCCTGGTCGGGCGCGTCCAGAGCGAGGCGCGGGTGCCGGTCTTTGCCCATCTTGAAGGCATCTGCCATCTCTACATCGACCGCTCGGCCGATCTCGACATGGCGGTCAGGATCGCCGTCAACGCCAAGATGCGGCGCACCGGTGTCTGTGGCGCTGCAGAGACTTTGCTGGTCGACCGCGCGGTGGCCTCCACACATCTGGTGCCGATCCTCGACGCGCTACGCGCCGCCGGCTGCGAGATCCATGCCGATCAGGAAGTGATGAAGCTGTTCTTCGACGCCAAGCCGGCGACCGATGCCGACTGGATGACCGAATATCTCGAGGCCATCATCGCGGTAAAGCTGGTAGACGGAATTGCCGGTGCCATCGACCATATCGAGACGTTCTCCTCACACCACACCGAGGCGATCATCGCCGAGGATACCAAAGCGGTCGAGCGGTTCTTCAACGAGATCGACTCGGCGATCCTTTTGCACAATGCCTCGACGCAGTTCGCCGATGGCGGCGAATTCGGCATGGGCGCCGAGATCGGCATCGCCACCGGCAAGATGCACGCGCGCGGACCGGTTGGTGTCGAACAGCTGACCTCGTTCAAATACCGCGTGCGCGGGTCGGGACAGGTGAGGCCTTGAATCATTCGCGTCAGGGCTTGAGGCATTGAGCCCAGACACCCCCCTCTGTCCTGCCGGACATCTCCCCCGCAAGGGGGGAGATCAGCTTTTTCTTCCGCTTTCGCCAATCACTAACGTTGCAAGAAAAGTGCCTTTGCCGAAGCTACTGATCTCCCCCCTTGCGGGGGAGATGCCCGGTAGGGCAGAGGGGGGTGCCTAGCACCATGCTGTCGTCCCTTCAGCCCGCCATCCCCTCGCACTACCTCCGTATGCCGCATGCCGAGAAAGGCCTCGCCGTCGGCCTGTTCGGCGGATCGTTCAACCCGCCGCATGCCGGCCATGCGCTGGTGGCGGAAATCGCGCTCAGGCGGCTGGCGCTCGACCAGCTATGGTGGATGGTGACGCCAGGCAATCCGCTGAAGAGCACCAGGGAATTGGCGCCGCTGAGCGACCGGCTGCTCCAGTCGGAGCAGATCGCCAAGAACCCGAAGATCAAGGTCACCGCCTTCGAGGCGGCGCATCATATTCGCTTCACCGCCGACACGCTGGCGCTGGTCAAGGCACGCAATCCCGGCGTCGACTTCGTCTGGATCATGGGCGCCGACTCACTCCGCGATTTCCACCGTTGGCAGCGCTGGCGTCAGATCGTCATGACCTTCCCCATCGCGGTCATCGACCGCCCGGGCGCGACGCTGTCCTTCCTGTCCTCGGTCGTGGCCAAGACCTTCGACTATGCCCGCGTCGACGAGGGTGACGCGCCCCGGCTCGCCCGCATGAAGGCGCCGGCCTGGACTTTTATTCACGGCCCGCGTTCGTCGCTGTCATCGAGTGCTATTCGCAAGCAAGCCAAGGGGTAACTCGTAAGGCCAGATCGCCGATGTCGCTTTTACGGCGGCCTTTCGCGATCCGCTGGGCGATGCTGCGCTGGATATGGCCAATTCAGTGAACCAGACCGACATCGACCCCAATCATGGCGCCCCGCCGACGCCCGTGATCGCCATTGCCAGCGTAATCGTGTCGATGGCGCTGATCGCGGTCGGCAACGGGTTGATGTTCGCCTATATCCCGGTCCGGCTTGGCGTCGAGCGCTTCGATCCGACCTGGGCCGGGCTGATCATCACCGGCCTTTCCGCCGGCGGCCTTGCCGGCTGCATCCTGACCGGGCCGCTGGTGCGCCGCGTCGGGCACGCCCGCGCCTTCATGGTGCTGTCGGCGCTGATAGCGCTGTCGAATGCTGCCATTGGCGCCGGCACCTACCCGCTGCTTTGGATCGCGGCGCGCGCGCTTTACGGTTTTGCAATATGCGGCCTGTTCATCGTCGCCCAGAGCTGGCTCAACGATGCCGTCGCAAACGCCATTCGCGGCCGGGTGATGGCGGTGTTTTACGTCGCCTATGTCGCCGGACTTGGCGTCGGCTATGCCCTGCTGGCGGCGGTCGACATCGCGACGGCGCAGGCGCCGCTGATCGGCATTGCCTTCACCGCAGTGTCGATCCTGCCGGTCGGCATGACGCGGTTGGCTCAACCGCCGCCACCTCGCGCAGCCTCCGTGGCGCTTGGCCGCGCCTGGCGGATCTCGCCGGTCGGCGTGGCCGGCATGCTGGCCGTCGGCGGTCTGTCGATGGCGATCGCCGGGTTCGCACCGATCCATGCCACGGCCAAAGGCTATAGCCAGGCCGATGTGGCGCTGCTTTTGTCGGCGATGCCCGTCGGCACGCTGATCCTGCAGATACCGCTCGGCTGGATTTCCGACCGTACCGATCGCCGTTACGTGCTGGCCGGCGCTGCGGCACTGGCCATCGTCGCCGGTATTCTGGCCATCGGCTTCGACGGCGGCGCGCTGATGGTGCTCGTGGTGATCTACATCGTCTGGGACGGCGCCTCGGAATCGATCTATTCGCTGGCCAGCGCGCATGCCGCCGACCGCGCCGGCAAGGACGACATGGTGGCGCTGTCGAGTTCGTTGCTGTTTGCCTGGTCGCTGTCGGGGTTCATCGTGCCGGGTATCGTGACGGCCCTGTCGGCTGTCTATGGCACGCAGGCCTTCATTTATGTGGCCATCGTCATCGCCACTGTCTTCTGCCTGTTCGTGCTGTGGCGAGTGGCCACCACGCGCGCCGTCCCCGCTACGGAGACCAGCAGTTTCGCGCCGATGTCGGCGCAGGCGCCGCTGCCGGTGGAGCTCGCCTACGCCCCGGAAGATAAGCGCTGAACGGTTTCACAGCTCCTACTGCCTGGTAGCGGCAGTTTCCTGTCGAGCCTCCGGCGGAGGTGCGGGAACCGAAATGGCTTCGGCGTCGAACGCCTGCTTGACGCGTTTGGTGAGATCGATCTGGGTGGCGAAGAAATCCGCCGCCGTGGTCCAGTAGCGCAAGGTGATGGCGACGCTGGCATCGCCCACCGTGGCGACGAAGGCGATCGGCGCCGGCTCTCGCTTGACGCGGCGCTCGCCGCCGGCAACGCCCAGCATGGTTTTCTGCGCCAGGTCGATGTCGTTCCAGGAGCCGATGCTCAGCGTGATGTCTCCGCGGCGCACACCGTTGCGAGTAAAATTGCGCACCGGCTGGTTCCACAGCGTCGAATTGGGCGCCAGCACATAGACGCCGTCTGTCGTGCGGAGCTTGGTGGCGAACAGGCCGATTTCCTCGACGGTGCCGGAAATGGCGCCGACCTCGACATATTCGCCGATGCGGAATGGCCTGAGCGCCAGAAGCATGATGCCTGCGGCGATGTTCTGCAGCGTGCCTTGCAGCGCCAGGCCGATTGCCAGCCCGATGGCGCCGNGATGGCGCCGATGGCGGCGATGATCGAGGCCGTCTGAACGCCGAACTGGCCGAGCACCATGATGACCACCAGGATCAGGATGGCGTAGCGCACGATCTTCGAGAAGAAATGGCGCAGCGTCGCGTCGAAACCATGGATATGGCCGAGGCCGGCTGAGATCGATCGTTCTGCGAGCCCGGCGACGAGATAGCCGACGACCAGCAGGATGATGGCGCCGATGGCGGAGAAGGAATAGGAAACGATCAGTGTGCTGAGTTGCGCAAGGCCAGCCTGCACGGTGAGCAGCGTGTTCTGGGGGTCGATTGGCATCAGGAAAATCCGTTTGGGGGGTGTGTCGATAACCCCTGCCGCGGCCATGGGTTCCGATTTTTCTCAAGGCTCCGGAACCGGAAGTCGTGCACTGCGTTCGCGGTGGCAGGGCCTCCCGTCTTGAAACTGCAAGGGAACTCTGCCTATCTATAGGGTGTCACCTGATTTCGTGGGTGATTTGGTTGTTCTTGCTGCGAAAGGAAATACACTGAGAACAGCATTGCGGAAGAAGGCTGACGTCATGCCTTCGCCGGCCAGGATCAGCGTAGATGACGCCGTGTCCCGTGCCATCAAGACAGTCCTTGCCAGTCTGGAAGACTCCAAGGCCGAAAATATTGTCTCAATCGACATTCAGCGGAAATCGAGCCTCGGCGACTATATGGTCATCGCGTCGGGCCGGTCGCACCGTCATGTCTCGGCTGTCGCCGACCACCTGCTCAAGGCGCTCAAGGATGCCGGTCTCGGCACGGCGCGCGTCGAGGGGCTGTCCGGCGCCGACTGGGTCCTGATCGATTCAGGCGACATCATCGTCCATGTCTTCCGCCCAGAAGTCCGCGAATTCTACAATCTTGAAAAGATGTGGCAGGCGCCGGACCTTGAGGAAGAGACCTTGCACTGAGCTCCGTCTCATGTCGTAACCATCCGGGGTGCGACATGGATTGAAAGCTCGCCGAGGCAGGGATGAAGATAGCAGTTCATGCCGTGGGCCGGATGAAGGCCGGCCCCGAGAGAGAACTCGCCGACCGCTATTTCGAGCGTTTCGCCAAGAGCGGCCCGGCGATCGGGTTCGAATTCTCTGGTGTCGCCGAGATCGCCGAGGGACGAGCCCAGAACGCCAATGAGCGCCGCCGCGAGGAAGGCCAGAAGCTGCAGGCACAGCTGCAGCCGGGCACGGCGCTGTTCCTGCTCGACGAACGCGGCAAAAACCTGTCCTCAGACGATTTCGCCAGCCGTATCGGCCAGCTGCGCGATGGCGGACGCAAGGCGTTGGTCATCGGCATTGGCGGCGCCGACGGGCACGACCAGTCGATTCGCGATCAGGCTGAGCTGATAGTCTCGTTCGGCGCGGCGACCTGGCCGCACCAACTGGTGCGCGTCATGCTGGGCGAGCAGCTCTATCGGGCGGCAACGATTCTTTCGGGACATCCCTACCACCGTTCGTAAATCAGTGGGTCGAGGATCAATCGTCCGGATTTCCGCCCCAATGCGCGGCTGTTTTGTGCTAGGCTTCGGTTCGATCATGGTTGATGGTTCGTTAACGAAGCCACGCATAGAGTCGGGCTTCAATGGCTGACAACGGGAAATCACGAACGGGCTTCCGGCACGCGCGCTGCGGCATCGCTGCAGCAGTGGTTTTGCTGTCGCTCGGGCTTGCGCGGGCCGAAAATACGCTGGACGTGGCGCCCGACCCCGATCTGAGCCGTGCCGAATATGAGAAGGTGTCGGCCGAGATCACGCTGTCGTCCGAACGGCTGGCCAAGCTCGCCGCCGACATTGCTTCGGTCAAGAAGGACCATGCCTCGATCACCGCGGCGCTTATCCAGTCGGCGATGACCGAGCAGAAGCTCGGCCAGGACATCGAGGATATCGGCGCCAGGCTCGAAGGACTGAAGGGCGAGGAACAGAAGATCCGTGTCTCGCTGGCGGCGCGGCGCGACGTGCTGGCCGAGGTGCTGGGGGCGCTGCAGCGCATGGGGCTCAATCCGCCGCCGGCGATCCTGGTCAAGCCGGAAGACGCACTGTCGTCGGTGCGCAGCGCCATCCTGCTCGGCGCAGTGGTGCCGGAACTGCGCCAGCAGACCGACAAATTGCTGGCCGACCTCAGGGAACAGACCCGGGTGACGGCCTCGATCGAGGCCGAGCGGACGCGGCTGACAGCGGCGGTCGGCGAGCAGACGGCGGAAAAGAAACGCCTCTCCATGCTGCTCGAAGCCAAGCAGAAGCTCGAGGCGGACACCTGGACGGCGATGGCCGCTGAAAAGCAGCGGTCCCAGGCGCTTGCGGCCAAGGCCGGCAGCCTGAAAGAGCTGATCGCTTCGCTTGAAGCCGACAAGAGCCGCAAGGCGGCGGATGCCGTCAAGGCAGGCGAACAGAAAGCGGCCGACAGCGATAAGCCGGACGCCGATAACGCCGATGCAGGCACAACCGCGTCGACGGAGCTGGCTTCGCTGCCCGTGCCGGAAGGCAACCGCCTCACCGCCGCCGCGCCGTTTTCGGCACTTCAGGGACAAGTCTCGCTGCCGGTCACCGGCAAGATCAAGCTGCGTTTCGGGGCCGATGACGGTAACGGCGCGGTGATGCTTGGCGACATGGTTGCGACACAATCGGGAGCCATCGTCACGGCACCGGCGGACGGAAATGTGCTTTATGCGGGGCCTTTTCGCTCCTATGGTCAACTCTTGATCCTCAATGCGGGAGACGGCTATCATGTCGTCCTGGCGGGGATGAGCAGAATCAGCGTCGCGTCTGGCCAGTCGGTGCTCGCAGGAGAGCCGGTCGGCGCGATGGGAGAGGCCCGGGTGGCAAGCACCTCGGCCTCGAAGAATGGAAATGCCACGCCGGAACTCTATGTCGAGTTCCGCAAGGATGGAAAACCCGTCGATCCGACCCCATGGTGGGCGGACCGCTTCTCTGGAAGGACGTGAAATGATGCGGAAACTGTCGCTTCTTATTGCCGGTGCGCTGATGGGCGCGTCAGCGATGAGCCTGGTCTATGGCGCCCCCGGCTCGACGGCGAACGCTGCAGGCTCCGAGACCTACAAGCAACTGGCGATCTTCGGCGACATCTTCGAGCGCGTGCGGGCGCAGTATGTGACGCCGCCGGACGACAAGTCGCTGGTCGAAAACGCCATCAACGGCATGCTCACCTCGCTCGACCCGCACTCCTCCTACATGAATGCCGAGCAGGCGCAGGACATGCGCGTGCAGACCAAGGGTGAGTTCGGCGGCCTCGGCATCGAGGTCACCATGGAGAACGACCTGGTCAAGGTGATCACGCCGATCGACGACACCCCGGCTGCCAAGGCAGGCGTGCTGGCCGGCGACTATATCGCCAAGATCGACGGCCAAGAGGTTCGCGGCCTGACGCTCAACGATGCAGTCGAAAAGATGCGCGGCCTGGTCAACACGCCGATCAAGCTGACCATCCTGCGCCAAGGCGCCGACAAGCCGATCGAGCTGACGGTGGTGCGCGATATCATCAAGGTCAAGGCGGTCAAGTTCCGGGTCGAGAACGACATCGGCTACATGAAGATCACCTCCTTCACCGAAAAGACCTATGACGACCTCGAGAATGCCATCGACACCATCAAGAAGCAGGTGCCGAACGACAAGCTCAAGGGCTATGTGCTCGATCTCAGGCTCAACCCGGGCGGCCTGCTCGACCAGGCGGTGAGCGTGTCCGACGCCTTCCTCGACCGTGGCGAGATCGTCTCGACCCGCGGCCGCGACCCGAAGGACGTCACACGCTTCGACGCCAAGGCAGGCGACGACATCGGCGCCAAGCCGCTGATCGTGCTCGTCAATGGCGGTTCGGCCAGCGCCTCCGAGATCGTCGCCGGCGCGCTTCAGGACCTGCGCCGCGCCACAGTGGTCGGCACGCAGTCGTTCGGCAAGGGCTCGGTGCAGACCATCATCCCGCTTGGCGAGAACGGCGCGCTGCGCCTGACGACGGCGCTCTATTACACGCCGTCCGGCAAGTCGATCCAGGGCAAGGGCATCACGCCCGACATCAAGGTCGACCAGCCGCTGCCGCCCGAACTGCAGGGCAGGGACCTGACGCGCGGCGAATCGGACCTCAAGGGCCATATCAAGGGCGCCGACGAGAGCGATACCGGCTCGGGCTCGGCTGCCTATGTGCCGCCGGATCCGAAGGACGATCTGCAGCTGATCTATGCCGAACAGCTGCTGCGCGGCCAGAAGACCGATCCGGCATTCCCGCCGAATCCGGAGAAGGCAGTGCTCAACCAGTAAAATCGACTGGTAGCTCTGGCTGCCCAATCGAAGCGATGCAATGCTGCCGGGACCGTGAGGTTCCGGCAGTTTGATTCGGGGACCGCTGGGCGCTGCGCCTCAAAAGGCGCAGGGGACGCGCCGTCAGTTTTGGATCTGCGCATGGCGAAAAGATTTCGCTGATCACGCGCCCGGGGGATGCGGCTTGGCTGACGTCGGCAAGGACATCGAACGCCCGCTCGGACAGACCGTCCGACCGCGTGCCGCGTCGCGCGGGATCAGCGCTGGCGCCGTCGCGGCGACGCTGGTCGTGCTGGCCGCGGTCGGCATCTCCGGTGCGATCGCGCTGCGCGAGAAGCCGTTCCGCAAACCGGAAGCAATCGCGCTCTCGACGCCGAAGGTGACGGCGGCGGCCGAGCCCGCGGCCGCAGCGCCCACTGCTCAAGCGACGGCGGCAGCGCCGAAGGCGGAAACGCCCAAGGCCAGCGGTCCGCAGATCATCCATGTGCAGTCCCAGGAGGGTGATGGCCCGCCCAATGCAGCCATCGTCATCCACGACCCGTCGACGATCGGCCAGAACCTGAAGATCGCGCATATCCCCGACAGGGCGCTGATCGAGGCCAGCGACACCGGCCCGTTGCCGGTTCGCGCCGCTGACGGCCGGCGGCCGTTCGATGTCTATGCGCGGCCGTGGTCGGGTTCGCGTGGCGCTCGAGTGGCAATCGTCATCGGCGGGCTTGCCGTGTCGCAGACCGGCACGCAGGCCGCGATCGCCAAGCTGCCGGCCGAAGTGACGCTGGCTTTTGCGCCGCAAGGCAACAGCATCGGCCGCTGGATGCAGGCGGCACGGCAGAGCGGGCATGAGGTGGTCATGCAGGTGCCGCTCGAACCGTTCGACTATCCCAATGTCAATCCCGGCCGCAACACGCTGACGGTGGCGGCAAGCCCGGACGACAATCTGAAGAATCTGCGCTGGGCGCTGTCGCGGACCACCAACTATACCGGCGTCATGAACTATATGGGGGCGCGCTTTTCGGCCGACGCGACGGCGATGGGGCCGTTCATGGCCGAGCTTGGCAAGCGCGGCCTTGCCTATGTCGATGACGGCTCGTCCGCGCGGAGCCTGGCGTCCGATCTCGCCTTGAAGGACGGTGTGCCATTCGTCGCCGGCGATACGGCAGTCGACGCCGTGCAGGACCGCGGCGCCATCCTGAAAAAGCTCGACGCGCTGGAAGCGACCGCGCGTGCCAAAGGCTCCGCCGTCGGCATCGGCTCGGCCTTCGACCTCACCGTCGATACCGTGGCGTCCTGGGTGGTCGAAGCAAAAAAGCGCGGCATCGAGATCGTGCCGATCTCGGCGGTGGCCATCGACCCGGAAAAAGGCTGATCATGACGAAGAAACCTGTCGACCCCGAGACGCTGCCTTACCGCCCTTGCGTAGGACTGATGATCCTCAATGGCGACGGGCTGGTCTGGGTCGGGCACCGCATCGCCGAACCGGACAGCGAATTTGCCGGGACCACGCAGCTCTGGCAGATGCCGCAAGGCGGCATCGACGAGGGCGAGGAGCCGCTGCAGGCGGCCGGGCGCGAGCTCTATGAAGAGACCGGCATGCGCTCGGTCACGCTGCTCGACGAGGCGCCGCACTGGATCAACTACGACCTGCCGCGCGATCTGGTCGGCATCGCCCTCAAGGGCCGCTATCGCGGCCAGACGCAGAAATGGTTCGCCTACCGCTTTCACGGCGAGACCAGAGAGATCCAGATCAATCCGCCGCCGGGCGGCCACACCGCCGAATTCGATGAATGGGCATGGCGGCCAATGCAGGACCTGCCCGATCTGATAGTGCCGTTCAAACGCAAGGTCTATGAGGACGTGGTGACGGCGTTCCGGCATTTGGCTTAGGCGGCTCGCTGTTGCGACGTCCATGATCTGTCCTTACTGATAGGGTTTGTTTCGTGCTCTGGTCAGGAGCGGGGATGAGCAGCGCCTCAGGGAAGTCATTGCATTCTGCACCGGAAGCCGGCTTGCAGCCGATCAGCGAAGCGGCGGCCGGCGCCATTCTCACCATCGATCTCGGCGCGGTCAGGGAGAATTACCGGCGGCTCAAGGCAAAGCTCGGCGGCGTACGCTGCGCCGGCGTCGTCAAGGCCGACGGCTACGGGCTTGGCGCGCGGCAAGTGGCGGCGGCACTGGTTGCCGAAGGCTGCGACAGCTTCTTTGTGGCGCATCTCACCGAGGGTGTAGCGCTGCGCGACGCACTCGGACCGAAGCTGGAAATCCATGTGCTGAACGGGCTGCCGCCGGGCTCGGAACCCGAAGCGGTGGCTGCCGACCTTGTTCCCGTCATCAACAGTAGCGGACAATTGAAGGCGTGGAGCAAAGCCGGCCAGAAGGCCGGCCGCAAGCTCAAGGCCGCCATCCAGGTCGACAGCGGCATGTCGCGGCTGGGCATGGCGCCGGCAGAGGTCGAGGCGCTTACGGCCGATGCTTTCGCCGGCGTCGATGTCGTTCTCGTCATGAGCCATCTGGCCCGTGCGGACGAACCGACCAATGCGGCCAATGACGCGCAACTCAGGGAGTTCGAACGGCTGCGCAAAATGCTGCCCAAGGCGCCGGCGTCGCTCGACAATTCCTCCGGCATCTTTCTTGGGCCGCGCTATCAGTACGACCTCGCGCGTCCGGGCGCTGCGCTCTACGGCATCAATCCGACGCCTGATGAGGCGAACCCGATGCTGCCGGTGGTGCGGCTCGAGGCAAAGATCATCCAGACACGCGGCATCGATAAGGGCGCGGGCGTCGGCTACGGACATGCGTTTCTGGCCAGCGGTCCCTTGCGCGCGGCCACGATCTCGCTCGGCTATGCCGATGGCTGGCACCGGCGCGCGGCTTCGGCTGCCTGGCTCGACGGCGTGCGACTGCCCTTTGTCGGGCGGGTGTCGATGGATTCGATCATACTCGACATCTCGGCCCTGCCGGCCGGCCGGCTGCGCGAGGGCGACCTTGTCGAACTCCTAGGCCCCTCGCAGAGCGTCGATGACGCCGCCGGTCATGCCGGCACGATCGGTTATGAAATCCTGACCAGTCTCGGCCCCCGCTTCCACCGCCGCTATATCAACGAATAGAGCCGCGACACGCCGCCCCTTGGCGGACGCCGCAGAATCCGGCAGACAGGAGGCGGCGGCCCTCTGACGGAAGTCGTCGTGGAGAGTGATGCGATGAAGATCTTCGTGTTGGGCGGCGGCGTTATCGGGGTCACCACTGCCTATTATCTCGCTGAGGCCGGCCACGAGGTGACGGTGTTCGACCGCCAGAAAGGGCCGGCGCTGGAAACCAGCTTCGCCAATGCCGGCGAGATCTCGCCGGGCTATGCTTCGCCCTGGGCCGGCCCCGGCATTCCGCTGAAGGCAATCAAGTGGCTGTTGATGAAGCACGGCCCGCTGGTGGTGCGGCCGGCCTTCGATCCGTATATGTGGACATGGCTCATCAAGATGCTGCGCAATTGCACCGCGGATCGCTATGCCATCAACAAGGCGCGCATGGTGCCGCTCGCCGAATACAGCCGCGACACGCTGAAGGCGCTGCGCGAGGCGACCGGCATCGCTTATGATGAGCGGACCAAGGGCACGCTGCAGCTGTTTCGCACGCAAAAGCAGCTCGACGGCACCGGCGGCGATGTAGAGGTGCTGAAGAAATATGGCGTTCCCTACGAGTTGCTCGATCCCGAAGGCTGCATTGGGGCCGAGCCGGCGCTGGCCGGCGTGCGGGAAAAGTTTGTCGGCGGGCTGAGATTGCCCGGCGACGAAACTGGCGACTGCAAGATGTTCACCGATCGGCTGGCCGAGCTCTGCGTGGCGCGCGGCGTCACGTTCGAGTACGGCACGCAGATCCGGCGCTTCTCCAAGAACCGCAATCGCATCGTCAGCGTCGGCACCGACCAGCGCTCGCGCGCGGCCGACGCTTATGTGCTGGCGCTGGGCAGCTATTCGGCGCGCTTCATGCGCCTGCTCAGGCGCCCGATCCCGGTCTATCCGGTCAAGGGCTATTCGATCACCGTTCCGATCAAGGACGCGGTCGCCGCCCCGGTGTCGACGGTAATGGACGAAACCTACAAGGTGGCGATCACCAGGCTCGGCGACCGCATCCGCGTCGGCGGCACGGCGGAGATTTCCGGCTTCGATCTCAGGCTGCACGAATCGCGTCGGCGCACCCTCGAACATTCGGTCGGCGATCTGTTCCCGGATGGCGGCGACCTCAAGGCGGCGTCCTTCTGGTGCGGGCTGCGGCCGATGACGCCGGACGGGCCGCCGCTGGTCGGCCGCACCGAGTTCTCCAACCTCTATCTCAACACCGGGCACGGCACGCTTGGCTGGACGATGGCCTGCGGCTCGGCCAAGGTGCTGTCCGACATCATCTCCAGCAAGGTGCCTGATATCGATGTGCGGGAGCTGGGGCCGGAGCGGTATTTGAGGTAGGGGTGCTTTTTAAAGCTCGCGGCCAGCACCCCTCTGTCGCACCGGACAGAGGGGGTGTAAAGGATCGCTACAGAACGGCATTCCTTCAGCCTCAGATCGGAAGAGCACACGTCTNATTCCTTCAGCCTCGCCAGCCCCTCAAAACGCCTCCTTCACCCATCCCTTCGAGAACAGCCATCGGTAGGCCCACGGTATCGTCACCTTGGTCGATACCGGGTTCGAATGGGCGACATAGTCGTCATAGACCGGCTGCATCCTGGCGTAGAAGGCAGGGTCGAGCACCGTGATGCCGTTCTCCAGATCGTGGAAGAAACTGCGGTTGTTGAGATTGACCGACGAGATCGTCACCAGCCTTTCGTCGATCATCATGATCTTGGAGTGCAGCACGACATCGGGCGCCTTGAATTCGCGGATGTTGATGCGGTCGCCATATTTCTCGACGAACAGCTTGTTGAGCGCGGTCAGCAGCTTGCCGCCAATATCGCCCTTGAGGTCGATGCGGCCGACAATGTCGATCCTGACGCCGCGCGCCAGCGCCCGCTCGATGGCCAGGCTGAGCTTCGGCGTCAGATTAAGGTAGGGATTGACGATCTCGATATGGTGCCGGGCAGTGTCGATCAGCTCGACGAAATAGGTCTCGAGCGCATGGTTGTCCTCGTAGGGCACGGAAATGAAATGGCGCACCGTGCCCGGCGGGCGCCGGCTGTCGGAGCGCACCGGAATGGAGAAGGGTCTTGCGACGTTGGTGTCGGCGTCGCGCAGCCACAATGTCGAGAGATGCGTGGCCAGCGTCTCGACCGTGGCCGGGTCGGCAAACTCGATGTCGAAATCGCTCCAGTTCGAATAGTAGTTGAGCGAGAGGCCGTCGGTCTTGCCGTATTGCTCGAGGTTCGGATAGCGCGACAGGTCGATCGGCTTGTGGAACAGGAAGCCGTCATGAATGTTGCGGCCGCCGATGATGACGCGCGACCGGGCGGGATCCTCGGCAAGTGTCGCCAGCATCTTGACGTGATGGGTCTTGTGCAGCTGGTGACAGTTGCTCGTCGACCGGCGCGCCGTGGTCGGCCCGCCAACGATATTCCTGCAACTCGACATTGGGATAATCGGCCGCCAGCCGGTGCAGCAGCGCGTCGTCCTTGTCGCGCTCCAGCACGTCTGTGACCATGATGCGCACTTTGGTGCCGAGGGCTGCGTGATGGCGGATCAGCCGCTCGATGACGCGGCCGGAAAAATCGGCCTTGAACTCCAGCGACGACAGATAGACCAGCTTGAGTTTCGGCGCGCGCGAGAAATCGAGCGGCAGTTCGGGGTCGGCCTTGTCGAAGGCGCTGTCGGGTAAAGGCGCGCCGAGCAGCGCTTCGACCTTGGCGTTAAAGCCGTCGCGCGACTTGCGTAACAGGCGCGGTGACCCGAGCGGCAGCGAACAGCTCTGCGACAGCCAGCGGCCGGCGTAAAGACGCTGGCAAGCTTATCCAGGCGGGATGGATCGGGCACTGGACAACGCTCGTAGCGGCTGTCGAGCGCGGCTATCGCCGGATAGGCAACCTCTTCGCGCAGGATGGTGAGCGGGGCGCCTGCCGGCGCCAGACTGGAGCTGAGCTTGAGGCTGCAACGGTTCAAACCATCGCTGGGGAACAGGCTGGCGGTTTGCCCGGCCGACAGGCGGAGCCGGAAGGCGGCGCCGCTCGCCACGCTGCGCGAGCCACCGCCGGCGCGAATCGCCAGCGCGCCGTCGCAGGCGCCTAATATGTCGACTGGCTGCTGGCCCGACTGGTGCAGCACGACCTCGACCGAGCGCGCCTGCAGGCCGGAAAAGCTGAACGTCTTTGGCGCGGAGGGCCGCGCGGCGGCGTTGACATAGAGCGTCTGCCGCGACACGCGCCAACGGCCGTTGAAATGGCCTTCGCCGGTGCCCCTACCTGCCGGCATCTGTTCGGCGCTAACCGGCTTCGCCAGCTGTTCCAGCGTCCGGTAGGTGGCCTGGAAATCGCGGTTGGCGATGGCGTGGCGGTCATGGCCGAACGGACCGGTGCCGTTCGCCCTGTCGATGGCGCCGATCTGGTTGTGGGCGAGCAGCGCCAGAAACTGCCTTTCATAGTCGCTGGCACCGGCATCGCCGAAAAACGCTGCTGCTGCAGTCTGCGGTCCGGGCGTGCCGGCCGATACCGACGGCCGGCCGCAATCCTTCGCATCGGGGAAGAAATCGCAGCTGTGCCGGATCGGGGCGGCGCAAGCGGCAAGGGCCGCCAGCCCCAGCCCGGCCAGAGCCAGGCAGATGGCGCGGTTCATCCCGTGGCCCCGTTCATCGTCTTCAGCTCAGCCGGGTCGCGCGGCGGCATAAAGCCTTGCGGAAAGACCTTGCAGACGGGAAGTGCGAAAGTGGCGATCAAAAGCTCGGCCTCGCCGCGCTCCTTTTTCGGCGCTGTCTTGTCATCACGGATCGCCTTTGCCGAGGCGACGAGCGCGCCGTCGCAGTCGCAATGATTATGGCGCGCGATGTAGCAGGCGTCATGGATTTGGCAGGCGCTGTCGAGGCGATTGACAGGGCGAGCCGAGAGGTCGCCGGTGCGGGTGCCGGGACCGCAATAATTGCCGAAGACGAAAGGCGACGGGCGGGCCATTGCGATGCGGACCGGCTTGGGCAGTTCGGCTTCCGGAACTTCGGTCCATGGATTGGCGCAGGCGGAAAGCGCGACAAGCGGCAAGATGGCGAGCACCGCTCGCATTTTGATCCGCACCAGCTTTGCAAAAAAGTGTCCCACCCCGCGCAGCCAATCCTTAATGATAGGCGACATCGCGCTTGTTGCCACACTGGCCGATTTTGTGGCGAGGGCAAGGCGGCGCGGCCATCAGACAAACAGCCCGCGCTCTCTCTCGACTGCCTTGGTGATGAAGTTGGCGACGATCTGCACGCGGCGCAGCGGCCGGACCGATTCATGATAGACCAGCCAGTAGGCGCGGCGGATCGGCGTCACGATGTCGACGGGGATCAGCTCCGGCATCGAGCGGGCGACAAAGGTGTGCAAGATGCCGATGCCGGCGCCCGACCGCACCGCTTCGGCCTGGCCCAGCGCTGAGGAGATGGCGAAGCTGGTGCGCCAGTCCGGGCTGAACTCCGCCGCATAGTCGAGCGAAGGGCTGACGATCAGGTCCGGGACGTAGCCGATCAGCGTATGGTGGCCGAGTTCGGCAGCGGTCTCGGGTAAGCCGTGCGCCTGCGCATAGTCCCGCGAGGCAAACAGGCCGAGCGTGTAGTCGACCAGCTTTCCCGCCACCAGCCTGCCTTCGCTCGGCCGCTCGACGGTGATGGCGATGTCGGCCTCGCGCCGCGACAGCGAGAAGGAACGCGGCACCGGCACCAGCTGGATGGTGAGTTCGCGGTGCAGCGCGGTCAGCGCGCCAAGACGCGTGGCGAGGAATGCAACGCCAAACCCGTCGGGCGCGCCGATGCGCACCGTGCCTGAGATATCGTCGCCTTCGCCCGACACGGCGGAGCGCGCGGCGATCATGTCGCTCTCCATGCGCTCGGCAATGTCGAGAAAGCGCTGGCCGGCCGGCGTCAGCTCGCTGCCGGTGGTAAGCCGGCGAAACAGTTTTGTCCGTAACGCATCCTCAAGCGCTGCGATGCGGCGCGAGACGGTGGCGTGATTGAGTTCCAGCCGCTTGGCGGCGCCAAGGATCTGCCCGGCGCGGGCCACGGCGAGGAAGATGCGGACATCATCCCAGTTCATGGGGGTGGTCCGGGCTAGCGGCGAACGCGGCGTTCCCGCCCACCCCCCTCTGGCCTGCCGGCCATCTCCCCCGCAAGGAGGGAGATTGGCAGCTCCGCCGACGGCACCTTTTTTGCAGCGTTGAAGATTTGCGAAGGCGGCAGCCACATCTGATATCCCCCCTTGCGGGGGAGATGTCCGGCAGGACAGAGGGGGGTGTGACGGAGCGCAACCTTCGGGCCTTTCAGCAATCTGTAATTTGCGGCAATTAATGCACACTCGTCCTTGGTTGTCTATTTCCCGCACAACGGTTGCGTTTCCCCTCGCGTTGCCTTCGCGCCTGCAAAGGGGTTGAATGCGCCATCACAAACTCAGGGAGAGAAACCATGATCGAATACGGTCATTTCATCGGCGGCAAGCATGTCGCCGGGACCAGCGGGCGCAAGCAGGACGTCATGCAGCCGATGGACGGCTCGGTGCGCGGCACGGTGGCGCTGGCTTCGCCGGCGGAACTCCGTGCGGCTGTCCTGAACGCCAAGGAAGCACAGATCAAATGGGCTGCGACCAACCCGCAGCGGCGTGTGCGCGTGCTGATGAAGTTTCTTGAACTCGTTGCCCGCGACTATGACGAACTGGCCGATCTCCTGGCGCGCGAGCACGGCAAGACCATTGCCGACGCCAAGGGCGACATCCAGCGCGGCCTCGAAGTGGTCGAAGTCTGCATCGGTGCGCCGCACATGATGAAGGGCGAGTTCACCGACGGCGCCGGCCCCGGCATCGATGTCTATTCGATGCGCCAGCCCCTCGGCGTCGTTGCCGGCATCACCCCGTTCAATTTCCCGGCGATGATTCCGCTGTGGAAGATTGCCCCGGCGCTGGCCTGCGGCAATGCCTTTATCCTGAAGCCTTCCGAGCGTGACCCTGGAGTGCCGATGCGCATCGCCGAACTGTTCCTCGAGGCTGGCCTGCCGGCTGGCGTCCTCAACGTCGTCAATGGCGACAAGGACGTCGTCGACGCCATCCTCGACGATCCTGATATCAAGGCCATCGGCTTTGTCGGCTCGACGCCGATCGCGCATTACATCTACTCGCGCGGCACGGCCGCGGGAAAACGCGTGCAGTGCTTCGGCGGCGCCAAGAACCACATGATCATCATGCCCGATGCCGACATGGACCAGACCGTCGATGCGCTGATCGGCGCCGGCTACGGCTCGGCCGGCGAGCGCTGCATGGCGATCTCGGTTGCCGTTCCCGTCGGCAACGACACCGCCAACCGACTGATGGAAAAGCTGATCCCGCGTGTCGAAAGCCTCAAGGTCGGCCCGTCGACGGATTCGTCCGCCGATTTCGGCCCGCTGGTGACGGCGCAGGCGTTGGAACGCGTCAAGGGTTATGTCGACACCGGTGTCAAGGAAGGCGCCAAGCTGGTCGTCGATGGCCGCGGCTTCTCCATGCAGGGCTACGAGGATGGCTACTATATGGGCGGCTGCCTGTTCGACAATGTGACCGCTGACATGCGCATCTACAAGGAAGAGATTTTTGGCCCGGTGCTGTCGGTGGTGCGTGCGCCGACCTATGAGAGCGCCATCAAGCTCGCCAACGATCATGAGATGGGCAATGGCGTCGCCATCTTCACCCGTGACGGGGATGCTGCTCGTGATTTTGCTTCGCGCGTCCAGGTCGGCATGGTCGGCATCAACGTGCCGATCCCGGTTCCGATCGCTTACTACACGTTCGGCGGCTGGAAGGCGTCGTCCTTCGGCGACCTCAACCAGCACGGCCCGGACGCGTTCCGCTTCTACACCAAGACCAAGACGGTGACCTCGCGCTGGCCCTCCGGCGTCAAGGACGGTGCCGAGTTCGTCATCCCGACGATGAACTGACCGGACGATTTCGAAGATCGGCAAGAAGGCCTGGGTTCAACGTCCCGGGCCTTTCTTTGTACGAAACCGACATTGGCCATCACGTTCAAGCGATGGAACCAAGAGCCTGTCATCTGCCTTAAATTGCATTCCTGCCGTGGTGCAGGCCATCAAAGTAGCGCCGGTTGCAGCCGGGGTTCTCGTCTGGCGCAAGGAGGTGTCAGATGACACGACGTCTTGTGGCGGCGATGTTCTTTGCGGTGTTCGCGATGTCCGGCATCGCTCATGCCAAAGCCGATCAATGCGCGGCGCGGACCGACCTGGTCAAGGCGCTCGGCGAGAAGTTCCATGAAAACCAAGCCGCACGTGGCCTGGTGAACCCGAATGTGGTGCTTGAGATCTTCGTCTCCGACCAGGGCACCTGGACCATCCTGGCCACCGACACGCACGGCCAAAGCTGCATCATCACGGCTGGCGAAGGCTGGGACGGGGCGACCATGGCCGCAGTCTTGCCGGGCACCTGATAAAGACCGGTCGGAAGTCTGGAGCAGAGACGGAGTTCAGCGTGTGGCGGCCACTTCGGCATGGCCGCGCAGCAGTGCCATAAGGCGTTTGGCGTCCTTGGCGGCAGCCTCTTCGTCACCAGCCAGGATCGAGCGGATTAGCGCGACGTGGTGCTCAGCCGATTCGGCCAGTCCTGTGTCGGCCTTGTAGCGGAACCAGAAGCGGCGGCTGTGGGTCTGCAGGGGCGCGGCCAGGCGGGCCGCAAACGGGTTGTCGGCGGCCATCGCCAAGGCCTCGTCGAGCGCCTTGTCGGCCTGGATGAAGGCCAGCACATTGCCCGAGATGACGGCCTTCTGCATGGCAAGGGCTGCCTCATGAAACAGGTCGGCGGCCTCGCGGGTGACGAAGCGGGCGGCCGAGCGCGCCAGCACCACCTCGACGCCGCGCCTGGCATCCAGCACGCGCAGCCAGTCGCCGGGATGAAGCGGGGCAATGGCGATGCCGGCGCGTGGCCTGACATCCAGCAGTCCTTCCCAGGCGAGGCGCTGGATCGCTTCGCGCACCGGCGTGCGTCCTAGCGCCAGCTTCTCGATGAGGGCGCCTTCGGTGACAAAGCTCGCCGGCGCCAGTTCCAACGTCACGATCATATGCTCGAGTACATGGTAGGCCTTGGCGGCAGCCGGCTCGGGGTATGCTGTCTCACTGGATATCAAAGGTGGGCTCCTGATATATCTTCCATATATCACAACGGAGTCCGCGTTGACAGCCGGTCTTCCAACAGATATACGGCTGATATATCAGATGGAGAGACGATCATGTGGACCGGAGTTTTCCCCGCCGTCACGACCAAGTTTACTGATGACGACCGCCTCGACCATGCCGAGATGGAGCGCTGCTTTGCGTTGCAGATGGAGGCAGGCTGCGACGGTATCATCGTCTGCGGTTCGCTCGGCGAAGGGCCGATGCTGTCGCATGACGAGAAGATCGAGGTGCTGAAGACTGCCCAGAAAGTTGCCGGCAGCAAGCCGGTTCTGCTGACGGTCAACGAGGCAGGCACCCGGGAGGCGGCGAGCATCGCAAAGCGCGCGAGCCGGGAAGGCGCCAACGGGCTGATGGTGGTGCCGAGCCCGATCTATCACACCAACCCGGAAGAGACGGTCGCCGCCTTGCGCGCCGTCGCTCAGGCCGGCGACCTGCCGGTGATGATCTACTCCAACCGCCTCGCCTACCGCGTCGACGTTACCGTCGGCCAGATGGAAGAACTGGCCGCCGACAAGCGCTTCGTCGCCATCAAGGAGTCCTCCGACGACATCCGCCGCTCGACAGAGATCATCAACCGCTTCGGCGACCGCTACGATCTGTTCACCGGCGTCGACAATCTCGCCTTCGAGGCGCTGTCGGTGGGCGCCATCGGCTGGGTGGCGGGTCTGGTCGTCGCCTTCCCGCGCGAGACAGTCGCCATCTACCAGTTGATGAAGCAGGGCCGCCGCGAGGAGGCGCTTTCGATCTATCGCTGGTTCCGGCCGCTGCTCGATCTCGATGTCTCGACCTATCTGGTCCAAAACATCAAGCTTGCCGAAGTGCTCGCGATCGACACAAATGACCGCGTGCGCATGCCGCGCCAGCCGCTGTCGGGCGAGCGCCGCAAAGCGGTCGAGAAGATCGTCAAGGACGCGCTGGCGGTACGGCCGAAGCTGCCGCAGTTCTGAAGGCTTTCTTCTCCCCGTGCACGTGCACGGGGAGAAGATGGCGGCAGCCAGATGAGGGGCAGCGCCGACGTGCAAGGAAATTCCAGGGACACAGAGGAGGGCCGCCGCCCCTCATCCGCCCTTAGGGCCCCTTCTCCCCGTGAACGGGGAGAGAGGGTAGATATCGCCATTGTCGGTGGCGGCATTGTCGGCATCTGCGCGGCGGCCATGCTGGCCGAGGCCGGGCGCAGCGTCACGGTCTTCGACCGCACCGGCATCTGCAAGGAGACGAGCTCCGGCAATGCCGCCGCCTTCGCCTTCTCCGACGTGCTGCCGCTGGCGCATAAGGGCATGATGCGGCACTTGCCGAAATGGCTTGCCGATCCGCTCGGGCCACTCAGCATCCCGCCGGCCTACTTGCCGAAGCTGTTGCCTTGGCTGTTGCGCTTCTGGCGCGCTGGCGCACCAGAAAAATATGAGGCGAGCCTTGCTGCTCAGGCAGGCATGATGAAGCTCGCCGAGGCTGAATGGATGGGACTTCTCGACCGTTCAGGCACGCGACCGATGCTGCGCGAAGACGGCTCGCTGGAGCTCTATGAAAGCGAAGGCGAGTTTCAGGCCGGCCTGCCGGGCTGGGCGGCGCGCCAGCGCTTCGGCATCGACTTTCGCCATGTCGAAGGCGACGAACTGGCGCGGCTGCAGCCGGGACTGTCGCCGCGCTTCATCAAGGGCACCTTCGTGCCGGGCTGGAAGACCGTCGCCGATCCGAAACTGCTCGGCAAGGCGGTGTGGGCCTATGCCGAAAGGCTGGGCGCCCGTTTCGAAAAGGCGCGCATAGAGCGCGTCGCCGCCAATCCTGATGGCGCGACGCTGACGCTGACCGACGGCACGACCAGGCAGGCAAGACATCTTGTCGTGGCCGCCGGGGCATGGTCGCACCTGCTGGCGAAGGCGCTCGGCGACACCATCCCGCTCGAAACCGAGCGCGGCTACAACACCACACTGCCGAAGACCGCTTTCGACGTGCAGCGAATGCTGATCTTTTCCGGCCATGGCTTCGTGATCACGCCACTCGACACGGGCTTGCGCGTCGGCGGCGCCGTCGAGTTGGGCGGTCTCGACCGGCCGCCGAATTTTGCGCGCTCGAAGGCCATGCTGGAAAAAGCCAGACAGTTCCTTCCGGGGCTGGACGCGTCAGGCGGCCGCGAGTGGATGGGCTATCGCCCGTCGCTGCCGGATTCGCTGCCGGTGATCGGCACGGCGCGAACCGCGCCCAACGTTGTCTACGCCTTCGGCCATGGCCATCTCGGCCTGACCCAGGCGGCGGCCACCGGCCGCTTGATCCGCGATCTTGTTCTCGGGCAAACTTCGCCGATCGATCTTGCTCCCTTCAGCCCGCAACGGTTTTGAGTTCGAGGAAATCATGGCCAAAAAATCCTTCTTTTGCATCGACGGCCATACCTGCGGCAATCCGGTGCGGCTGGTCGCCGGCGGCGGCCCTTTGCTTCAGGGGTCGACGATGATGGAGCGGCGGGCGCATTTCCTGGCGGAGTATGACTGGATCCGCACCGGGCTGATGTTCGAGCCGCGCGGCCACGATGTCATGTCGGGCTCGATCCTCTATCCGCCGACGCGCGAGGATTGCGACATAGCCATCCTGTTCATCGAGACGTCGGGCTGCCTGCCGATGTGCGGCCACGGCACGATCGGCACGGTGACGATGGCCATCGAACATGGGCTGATCAAGCCGAAGACACCCGGCGTGCTCCGGCTCGACACACCGGCCGGGCTGGTTATCGCCGAATACAAACAAGTCGGCGACTATGTCGAGGAGGTGCGCATCACGAATGTGCCGTCCTTCCTTTATGCCGAGGGACTGACGGTCGACTGCCCGCAGCTTGGCGAGATCACTGTCGATGTCGCCTATGGCGGCAATTTCTACGCAATCGTCGAGCCGCAGGCGAATTTTCGCGACATGGCTGATTATTCCGCCAGCGATTTCATCGCCTGGAGCCCCGTGGTGCGGCAGCGGCTCAACGAGAAGTACTCGTTCGTGCATCCGGAAAACCCCGGCATCAACCGGCTGTCCCACATGCTGTGGACGGGCGAGCCGACAGTGGAGGGGGCCGACGCACGCAACGCCGTCTTCTATGGCGACAAGGCGATCGACCGCTCACCTTGCGGCACCGGCACCTCGGCGCGCATGGCGCAGCTCCATGCCAAGGGCAAGCTCAAGGCCGGCGACAGTTTTGTCCACGAATCGATCATCGGCTCGCTGTTCAAGGGCAAGGTCGAGAAGGACGTCACTGTTGCCGGCAAGCCGGCCATCATTCCCTCGATCGGCGGCTGGGCGCGGATGACCGGCCTGAACACCATCTTCATCGACGACCGCGATCCGTTCGCGCACGGTTTTGTGGTTAAGTGATACGGTAGGCTGCCGATCATCCACCGAGACCAGGACTTGGGCCCAGGGCGGGACCTCTTGGCGAAACCAGTCAGCGAAAGGTTAGCGCGTTGGGCGAGGCATCCACCGCCATAGTCGGAAGTAACCCATGTTGCAGCTGGTCAGTACGGAATGTGGCTAAAAAACGAAGCCCGCCAACAACGCAAAGATTCGTCTCATCACCTAATTTTGACCGGGATTTCTTCGAAATGAGGTCGCTGGTCCGGCTGAATCGTCAAAGACATTGCGTTATGCCAATGATAGGGTCCGCGATAGTCCAGGGGTCGGGAGCAAAAAAACGGGCAATCGGAAGGCGTGCCGGCAAAACACGCTCAACGTTTGAAAAATCACGTTGCAATCCGGGCTCGAAACTTTACGACTAGGGGAAATACGAAAAGGAATGCGTCTGCATGGGCGACATTCCAGGGGAGCCATGTACACATGCAGTACTTTGTCCAGCAGCTTATCAATGGGCTGACGCTGGGATCGATCTATGGGCTGATCGCAATCGGCTACACGATGGTCTACGGCATCATCGGCATGATCAACTTCGCCCACGGCGACATTTTCATGGTCGGGGCATTCGCCGCCCTCGTCGTCTTCCTCATCCTCGGCTCCTTGTTCTATTCAGTGCCGGTCGTCCTGGCGCTGCTGATCATGATGATCGTGGCGATGCTGCTCACCAGCCTCTACAACTGGACGATCGAGAAGGTGGCCTACCGGCCGCTGCGCGGTTCGTTCCGGCTGGCGCCGCTGATCACGGCCATCGGCATGTCGATCGCGCTGTCGAACTTCATCCAGGTGACGCAAGGCCCGCGCAACAAGCCGATCCCGCCGATGGTCAGCCAAGTCTACAACATCAACGGCATCAGCGTGTCGCTGAAGCAGATCATCATCGTCGTCGTCACCGCCCTGCTGCTGGCGCTGTTCTGGTACCTGGTCAACAGGACTTCCCTCGGCCGGGCGCAAAGGGCGTGCGAGCAGGACCGCAAGATGGCGGCGCTGCTCGGCGTCGATGTCGACCGTACGATCTCGATCACCTTCATCATGGGTGCAGCGCTTGCGGCCGTCGCGGGCACGTTATTCCTGATGTATTACGGCGTCATCGCCTTTTCCGACGGCTTTGTGCCGGGGGTCAAGGCCTTCACTGCGGCCGTTCTCGGCGGCATCGGGTCTCTGCCGGGCGCGGTGCTTGGCGGGCTTTTGATCGGCTTCATCGAGAGCATGTGGTCGGCGTATTTCTCGATCGACTACAAGGACGTCGCGGCGTTCTCGATCCTGGCGATCGTGCTGATCTTCCTGCCTTCCGGCATTTTGGGCCGGCCAGAAGTCGAAAAGGTCTGAGACAATGGCGGTTTCCGTATCCTCGGAGCGCGACACCGTCGCCTCCCCCGTGCAGCGTGCATTGCGCGAAGCGTTCTATGCCGGCGCCATCTCGCTGGGGTTGTTCATTCTCTTCATCGGCCTGAAGACCGACCAGAACATCAGCAACCAGCTGATCCTGGTGCAGCGCTGGTTGCTGCTCATCACCGTGGTCGTGCTGACCATGCTTGGCCGCTTCTTCTACATTGCCTATGGCCAGCCGTTCATGGCCAATCAGAAGATCACCAATGTCGCCACCGGCCTGTTGCCGGCGAGCGTCGCGTCGCGCTTCTTCCTGCTTCCGGCCTTCATCGTCGCCGTCGTGTTGGCGGTTGTCCTAGTTGCGTTCGGCAGCGCCCTGCCGGCGTTGGTGGGGCCCGATCTGGCCGGCTACCTTCAGTTCCTGCGCGCATTGGCCGTCATTTACGCGCTCGCTTGCGTGATCTTCTATTTCCGCTCCTTCATCCACGCCAATTTCACCAAGCTCGGCATTGCGGCGCTGGTGCTATACCCGATCCTCGTCGTCGTGGTGCTGTCGATCTACGCGTGGTCGATAACCGGCGGCCTGCAGGGCTCGTTGAAGTGGGTCGACAATTTCGGCATCCAGATCCTGATCTATGTGATGCTGGCCTGGGGGCTGAACATCGTCGTCGGCCTCGCCGGCCTGCTCGATCTCGGCTACGTCGCCTTTTACGCGGTCGGCGCCTATGCCTATGCGTTGCTCGGTTCGCAATACGGCCTGTCGTTCTGGATCCTGCTGCCCGCCGCCGGCGCCATGGCCGCCTTCTGGGGCGTTATGCTCGGCTTTCCGGTGCTCAGGCTTCGTGGCGATTACCTGGCGATCGTGACGCTGGCCTTCGGCGAGATCATCCGCCTGGTGCTGATCAACTGGCGTGAAGTCACCAACGGGTCGGCCGGCATCTCCGGCATCCCGAAGGTCACCTTCTTCGGCCTGATGACGTTCAATTCGACGGACCCGAACTACATCGGCAAGGTGCTGCACATCGCCCAGTCAAGCGCCTACTACAAGATCTTCCTCTACTATCTCATTCTCGGCCTGGCGCTGCTGACCGCCTTCGTCACCATCAGGCTCAGGCGCATGCCTGTCGGCCGCGCCTGGGAGGCGCTGCGCGAGGACGAGATTGCCTGCCGCTCGCTTGGCATCAACACCACCACCACCAAGCTCACCGCCTTTGCCACCGGCGCCATGTTCGGCGGTTTTGCCGGCGCCTTCTTCGCCGCACGGCAAGGCTTCGTCAGCCCTGAATCCTTCGTCTTCCTCGAATCGGCGATCATCCTGGCCATCGTGGTGCTCGGCGGCATGGGCTCGCTGGTCGGCATCGCGGTCGCCGCGCTGGTGATGATCGGCGGCACCGAGGCGCTGCGCGAACTCGATTTCCTGAAAAGTGTCTTCGGAAAAGATTTCACCCCGGAGCTTTACCGCATGCTTTTGTTCGGCATGGCGATGGTCATCGTCATGCTGTGGAAGCCGCGCGGCTTTGTCGGCAGCCGTGAACCGACGGCCTTCCTCAGTGAACGAAAAGCGGTCTCCTCCTCCTTCACCAAGGAAGGGCACGGCTGATGAGCGCGACCTCCATTCAGAAGACCAATCCGGGTATGAAAGACGCCATCCTCCAGGTCGAGCATCTTTCGATGAAGTTCGGCGGCCTGATCGCCATCGGCGACCTGTCGTTCCAGGCCAAGCGCGGCGAGATCACCGCTCTGATCGGACCCAATGGCGCCGGCAAGACCACCGTCTTCAATTGCATCACCGGCTTCTACAAGCCGTCGGAAGGCATGATTACGCTCAACCGGGCCGACGGCTCGAGCTTCCTGCTCGAACGGCTGCCCAATCATGAGATCCCGGCGCGCGCCAAGGTGGCGCGCACCTTCCAGAACATCCGCCTGTTCTCGGGCATGACGCTGCTGGAGAATCTGCTGGTTGCCCAGCACAACAAGCTGATGAAGGCATCCGGCTATACGATCCTGGGCCTGTTCGGGATCGGCGGCTACCGCAGGGCCTCGGCTGAATCGGTGGAGCTTGCCAAGCACTGGCTGGAGAAGGCCGATCTTGTCGATCGCGCCGACGATCCGGCCGGCGACCTGCCCTATGGCGCGCAGCGGCGCCTCGAGATTGCGCGCGCCATGTGCACAGGGCCCGAACTTCTGTGCCTCGACGAGCCTGCGGCCGGTCTCAATCCGAAGGAGTCGGCTGCGCTGAATTCGCTGCTGATGGACATCAAGAGCAGTACCTCGATCCTGCTGATCGAACATGACATGTCGGTGGTCATGCAGATTTCCGACCATGTCGTGGTGCTTGAATATGGCCGCAAGATTTCCGACGGCAGCCCGCAATCGGTGCGTACCGACCCGCGCGTCATCGCCGCCTATCTCGGCGTCGACGACGAGGAGGTCGAGACGGTGCTGACCGAGGTTGGCGATGAAGACGTCATCGAGCAGCTGGACATCGGGCCGGATTCGGCTCACGGACCAGGCACATCGTCTTCCTATCTCGCCGGCCCGGTAAGCGACACGATCGGCCACAGCCAGGGCGAGCGGGTCACGGTGTCGAAGGGAGCTTCAAAGGCCACCCAATACGATACAAGAGCCAACTCCGCGCCAAGAGCACCGTCCGAGCGTCTAACGGCCAAGTCCAAGCCGGCGGCCACCAAATCCCCGACAGGCAAGCCGCGCGGAGGGCGTAAGTGATGGCCGAGACAACGCTGCTCGACATCAAGGGCGTCGAGACCTACTACGGCAACATCAAGGCGCTGAACGGCGTCGATGTCCACGTCAACCAGGGCGAGATCGTCGCGCTGATCGGCGCCAACGGCGCCGGCAAGTCGACGCTGATGATGACCATCTTCGGTGCGCCGCGCGCTCGTGCCGGCTCAATCACTTTCGCCGGCACCGACATCACCCAGATGCCGACGCACGAGATCGCCCGCATGCGCATTGCGCAGTCGCCGGAAGGCAGGCGCATTTTCCCGCGCATGACGGTGATGGAAAACCTGCAGATGGGCGCCGGTCTCGACAATCTCAAGCACTATGACGAAGATGCTGAGAAGGTGTTCGCGTTGTTCCCGCGCCTCAAGGAGCGCATTGCCCAGCGCGGCGGCACGCTGTCGGGCGGCGAGCAGCAGATGCTGTCGATCGGACGTGCGCTGATGGCGCGGCCGAAGCTGCTGCTGCTCGACGAGCCGTCGCTGGGTCTGGCGCCGCTGATCGTCAAGCAGATCTTCGATGCCATCCGCGAGCTGAACCGCACGCAAGGGCTGACCGTGTTCCTGGTCGAGCAGAACGCCTTCGGCGCGCTCAAACTCGCTACGCGCGGCTATGTCATGGTCAACGGCAACGTAACCATGAGCGGCACAGGCAAGGAATTGCTCGCCAATCCGGAAGTGCGGGCGGCCTATCTCGAAGGCGGCCATCACTGATTTTGGAGCGGAATGTATGCATACGGTATTCCGCTCCAACTTGTTTGTTTGTCGCAGGACCTTTGTCCGAAAAGTCTGCAACTTTTCGGGATCATGCTAGGGAGTCTTCATCATGCAAGGCATTCTTCACGAGGAACCTTCCATCTGGCAGTTCTTCTTCGTCACCTGTCTGCTCGGCGGCTGGGCGGCATGGATGACCGGCAAGGCCAGCGCCCAGACATGGCGCAGCCTGCCGGCGCTGTTCGCCTATCTGCTGGGCCTCGGCATCGGCATCAGGTTCATCCATCATGCCCTGTTCGGCGGCACGATGTTTTCGCTGCAATACTATGTCGTGGACACAATCGTGCTCATGATATTGGGATTTGTCGGCTATCAATACACGCGTACGAACCAGATGGTGACGCAGTATAATTGGCTTTACGAACGGGCTTCGATCTTAAGCTGGAAACCGAAAGGTTGACGTTCATCATTAACGCCGTTCCGGGGATGAATCGGCGTGACAAGGGCCTGAAAATCGGCAAAGTACGCTTTCTGCGATAAGGGTGGGCATCGCATGAAAGTTTCATCCACGCCCACCTCGTAAATGGGAGCGTTTAAATGAAGAAATCACTTTTGTCCGCCGTTGCCCTGACCGCGCTTGTCGCGTTCGGTGGCAATGCATGGGCTGACGTTATCGTCGGCGTCGCAGGTCCGATCACCGGTCCGAATGCGGCCTTCGGTGCGCAGCTGCAGAAGGGTGCGGAAGCGGCCGTTGCCGACATCAACGCAGCAGGCGGCATGAACGGCGAGCAGATCAAGCTCGAAGTCGGCGACGACGTCTCGGATCCGAAGCAGGGCATTTCGGTCGGCAACAAGTTCGTCGGCGACGGCGTGAAATTCGTGATCGGCCACTTCAACTCGGGGGTCTCGATCCCGGTTTCGCAGGAAGTCTACGTCGACAACAACATCGTCGAAGTGACGCCTGCGGCGACCAACCCGAAATTCACCGAGCGCGGCCTGTGGAACGTGTTCCGCACCTGCGGACGCGATGACCAGCAGGGCGGCATCGCCGGCGGCTATATCGCGACCAACTTCAAGGACGCCAAGGTTGCCGTCATCCACGACAAGACCCCCTATGGTCAGGGCCTTGCCGACGAGACCAAGAAGGCGATGAACGCAGCCGGCCTGACCGAAGTCATGTACGAAGGCGTCAATGTCGGCGACAAGGACTTCTCGGCGCTGATTGCCAAGATGAAGGACGCCGGTGTTACCCTGATCTATTGGGGCGGCCTGCATACCGAAGCCGGCCTGATCATCCGCCAGTCGGCGGACCAGGGCCTCAAGGCTACCCTGATGTCGGGCGACGGCATCGTCACCGACGAGCTGGCTGCGATCGCCGGCGATGCGGTTATCGGCACGCTCAACACCTTCGGTCCCGATCCGCGCCTGATCCCCGAGAACAAGGCACTGGTCGAGAAGTTCCGCGCTCAGGGCTTCGAGCCGGAAGCCTACACTCTCTACTCCTACGCCGCCATGCAGGTGATCGCCGAGGCTGCTGCCGTGGCCAAGTCGAACGACCCCGTGGAAGTGGCCAAGGCGCTGCACGAGAAGGGCCCGTTCAAGACCGTTCTGGGCGATCTCGCCTATGACGCGAAGGGCGATCCGAAGCTCCCGGGCTACATCATGTACGAATGGAAGAAGGGTCCGGACGGCAAGATCTCCTGGTTCCCGAAGTCGTAATTCGGAACGCAGCTCTATGGAATGCCCGGCGCTCGCGCCGGGCATTTTTGTTGGTGACAGGGCGGCAGCGAGGGTGGCTGGACAAGCCGTTAGCCGGGGTCGACTTTGTGCGGGCACGACAATTAGCGTCACCTCGCGGCGCCAATCGCACGCAGCTTTTCGAGCCGTGGTGCTAGAATCGCATTTAAATCGGTTTAGTCTCTCCTCGATTTTGGTTGCACTGCAGCATTTTCGCGTTAATCATGCCTCCGCCCCATCCCTCCCTGTCCGGAGCCTCCTTCCTTGGCCATCACGAAGATCCTCGTCGCCAACAGGTCCGAAATTGCCATCCGCGTCTTTCGCGCGGCCAACGAGCTCGGCCTCAAAACCGTGGCGATCTGGGCCGAGGAGGACAAATATTCGCTTCATCGGTTCAAGGCCGATGAAAGCTACCAGGTCGGGCGCGGGCCGCATCTGGCCAGGGACATGGGGCCGATCGAAAGCTATCTGTCGATCGAGGAAGTGATCCGGGTCGCCAGACTGTCCGGCGCCGACGCCATCCACCCGGGCTATGGCCTCCTGTCGGAAAGCCCTGAATTCGCAGATGCCTGCGCCGAGGCCGGCATCACTTTCATAGGGCCGAAGCCCGACACGATGCGCCGGCTCGGCAACAAGGTCGCCGCGCGCAATCTGGCCATCGAGGTCGGCGTGCCGGTGGTGCCGGCAACCGAACCGCTGCCGGACGACATGGAAGCAGTCAAGCAGCTCGCCAAGACAGTCGGCTATCCGGTGATGCTCAAGGCATCGTGGGGCGGGGGCGGGCGCGGCATGCGCGCCATCCGCACGGAAGCCGACCTCGCCCGCGAGGTGATGGAAGGCAAGCGCGAGGCCAAGGCCGCCTTCGGCAAGGACGAGGTCTATCTCGAAAAGCTGATCGAGCGCGCCCGCCATGTCGAAGTCCAGGTGCTCGGCGACACGCATGGCAACGCTGTACATCTGTTCGAGCGCGACTGCTCGATCCAGCGCCGCAACCAGAAGGTCGTCGAACGGGCGCCGGCGCCCTATCTCAGCGAGGTATTGCGCCAGGAGCTTTGCGGCTATGCGCTCAAGATCGCGCGGGAGACCAGCTATATCGGCGCCGGCACGGTGGAATTCCTGCAGGACGCCGACACCGGCAAGTTCTACTTCATCGAGGTCAATCCGCGCATCCAGGTCGAGCACACCGTGACCGAGCAGGTGACCGGCATCGACATCGTCAAGGCGCAGATCCACATACTGGACGGCTTTGCCATCGGCACGAAAGAGTCGGGCGTGCCGGCGCAGGCCGACATCAGGCTGAACGGTCATGCGCTGCAGTGCCGCATCACGACCGAGGATCCGGAGCATAGTTTCATTCCGGACTACGGCCGCATCACCGCTTATCGCGAAGCCGCCGGTTTCGGCATCCGCCTCGACGGCGGCACCGCCTATTCGGGCGCGGTCATCACCCGCTTCTACGATCCGCTGCTGGAGAAGGTGACTGCCTGGGCGCCGACACCGGCCGAGGCGATCGCCCGCATGAACCGGGCCTTGCGCGAGTTCCGCATCCGCGGCGTGGCGACCAACCTCACCTTCCTCGAGGCAATCATCAACCACCCGCGCTTCGCCGACAATTCCTATACGACCAGGTTCATCGACACGACGCCGGAGCTGTTCGCGCAGGTGAAGCGGCAGGACCGCGCCACCAAGCTGCTCAACTATCTGGCCGACGTCAGCGTCAACGGCCATCCCGAAACCCGCGGCCGTCCGATGCCCAAGGCCGATGCGGCAGCGCCTGTCGTGCCCTATCTCAACGGCAACGTGCCTGATGGCAGCAAGCAGAAGCTCGACGCGTTGGGGCCGGAGAAATTCGCTGCCTGGATGCGTGAGCAAAAAGAGGTGCTTGTCACCGACACGACGATGCGCGACGGCCACCAGTCGCTGCTCGCCACCCGTATGCGCACGCATGACATTGCCGGCATCGCCGGCACATATGCGCGGGCGCTGCCGCGGCTGCTGTCGCTGGAATGCTGGGGCGGCGCCACTTTCGACGTCGCCATGCGCTTCCTGACCGAGGATCCGTGGGAGCGGCTGAGCAAAGTGCGCGAAGCCGCCCCCAACCTTTTGCTGCAGATGCTTCTGCGCGGCGCCAACGGCGTCGGCTACACCAACTATCCCGACAATGTGGTGCAACATTTCGTCAGCCATGCGGCGGCCGGCGGCGTCGACCTGTTCCGCGTATTCGACTGCCTGAACTGGGTCGAGAATATGCGCGTCGCCATGGACGCGGTGGGCGCCGAGGGCAAGCTGGTCGAAGCGGCGATCTGCTACACCGGCGACATCCTCGATCCGGCGCGCGCCAAATACGACCTTAAATACTATGTCGGGCTGGCGAAGGAATTGCAGGCCGCCGGCGCCCATATCATCGCCGTCAAGGACATGGCCGGGCTTTTGAAGCCGGCTGCCGCCCGCGTGCTGTTCAAGGCGCTGCGCGAGGCCACCGACCTGCCGATCCATTTCCACACCCACGACACGTCAGGCCTGTCGGCGGCGACGGTGCTGGCCGGCGTGGAAAGCGGCGTCGACGCCATCGACGCGGCGATGGATTCCTTCTCCGGCAACACCTCGCAGCCTTGCCTGGGCTCGATCGTCGAGGCGCTGAAGGGAACCGAGCGCGATCCCGGCCTCGATCCGCAATGGATCCGCAAAATCTCCTTCTACTGGGAAGCGGTGCGCAACCAGTATGCCGCCTTCGAAAGCGACCTCAAGGGGCCAGCCTCGGAAGTCTATCTGCACGAAATGCCGGGCGGCCAGTTCACCAACCTCAAGGAACAGGCGCGTTCGCTGGGGCTGGAAACGCGTTGGCACGAGGTGGCACAAGCCTATCACGACGTCAATTTGATGTTCGGTGACATCGTCAAGGTGACGCCGTCGTCCAAGGTGGTCGGCGACATGGCGCTGATGATGGTGAGCCAGGATCTGACCGTTGCCGACGTCGAAAACCCAGCCAAGGACATCGCCTTCCCGGACTCGGTCGTCTCGATGCTGCGCGGGGATCTCGGCCAGTCGCCCGGCGGCTGGCCTGCGAAGCTGCAGAAGAAGGCATTGAAGGAAACCAAGCCGATCACCGTACGGCCGGGCTCGCTGCTCAAGCCAGCCGACCTCAAGGCCAGCCGCAGGGAGATCGAGCAGAAGCTGGAGCGCAAGCTCTCGGAGTACGAATTCGCCTCCTGGCTGATGTATCCGAAGGTGTTCACCGACTTCGCCGCCGCGCAGGAAACCTACGGGCCGGTCAGTGTGCTGCCGACGCCGACCTATTTCTACGGCATGAAGTCCGAGGATGAGATCTTCCTGGACATCGAAAAAGGCAAGACGCTTGTAGTGCGCTGCCTTGCGATCGGCGACGTCGATGAGAAGGGCATGGTCACCGTGTTCTTCGAGCTCAACGGCCAGCCGCGCCGTGTCCGGGTGCCGGACAGGGCGCATGGCGCCTCGGCGGCCAAGGCTCGGCGCAAGGCCGAGCCCGGCAACGAGGCGCATGTCGGCGCGCCGATGCCGGGCGTGGTCTCCGCCCTTTCGGTTGCCGCCGGCCAAGCTGTCAAGGCCGGCGACGTGCTGTTGTCGATCGAAGCCATGAAGATGGAGACGGCCCTGCATGCCGAGCGCGACGGCACAGTGGCCGAAGTGCTGGTCAAGGCCGGCGATCAGATCGATGCGAAGGATCTGTTGATCGCGTTTGGCTGACGCGCGGATCCATCACACTGGGGACGGCTGGCAGCAGCCGTTCACGAAGCGCCGATAATGGCTTGACCCGCCGCGCCTGCTCGGGCATCGAACCCGCTCCAATTTACCGCGCCAGAATCGCGGTGCGAAAAAGTAGCGGAGAAAAAACATGGCCGACGACATCACAGATACCAGCCAGACTGTTGCCGCCGGCCAGTTGCGCGCCTTCATCGAGCGCATCGAGCGGCTCGAGGAAGAAAAGAAGACCATCGCCGACGACATCAAGGAAGTGTTCGCCGAGGCCAAGGGCACCGGCTTCGACACCAAGGCGATGCGGTCGATCATCCGGCTGCGCAAGAAGGACCAGGCCGAGCGCCAGGAAGAGGAAACCATCCTCGATCTCTACAAGGCCGCGCTCGGCATGGTGTAAGGCTGTCTGGAAATTCTACTCCGGCTGATATCGCCAGAGCGAATTTCGAAACAGTCTCGGGCCAAGGAATGATGCTGGAACGGGCATCGAACCATGAGCGAATTCGACTTCGGCGCCCGCCGCGCCTCTGAATTCCGCCAACGCAGCTTCTGGGCGCTGTTCGCCGAACGGCATCCGGAGGAACGCGCTTCCATGGCGCGGCGCGGACCCTGGTTCTGGCAGCGCGGGCTGCCCGACTTCGCTCTGGTCCTGTCCATGTATGTCGCGCCGGCGCAAAGCCAAGTTGGCGTCTTTTTCGGCCGTAACGAGAAGTTCGGCGCGACCGGGGTCTGGTCGCGGCTGAAGCCGTTCCAACCGGCAATCGAAGACTGGCTGAAGCTCAGGCCGGAGCAGAGCTGCGAGGGCCTCGGCATCAATTCGATGTGGCGGGTGAACTGCTATGCCGAGGACAACTGGCCGGCCATGGCCGACTGGCTGGTGACGGAATGCTCGCGCTTCGAGCGCGCCGTCACCGACGTGCTGGGAGAGGGATAGCTATCAGGTGTTGGTGCAAAGCATCGGATCCTTCTTCGGCTCGCGCTGGCAAGGCGCGGTGCCGGTCGAGCGGTTGTTCTGGCGCGATCTAGTCCTTGTCGGCACGGCGATCAACATCGCCTCGTCGGTGGCCGCGCTCATTCTGCTCGGCTTGAAGCTGCCGCTCGCCGTCGTCCTGGCGGTGCATTTCGCGCCCGTGCCCTACAACATCTTTCTGACCTTTGCCGTCTGGCGAACCACGGAAAAATCCAGTGGCGCCAAGGCTTCGTTGATGACGCTCGGGGCTACGCTTTGGCTGATCCTGGTGGTGGTTGTCTGAGAAGATTGACACGAAAAAGGGCGGCCGAAGCCGCCCTTTGAAGATGGTGGTCAAGCTGCGGCTTAAGCCGCCGGCTCGAATTTCAGCGCCACGCCGTTGATGCAATAGCGCAGGCCGGTCGGCGGCGGGCCGTCCTCGAAGACATGGCCGAGATGGCTGCCGCAGCGGGCGCAGTGGCATTCGGTGCGGACCATGCCGTAGCTGCGGTCGACGGTGTTTTCGACCGAACCGGGCACCGGATCATTGAAGCTCGGCCAGCCGGTGCCGCTCTCGAACTTGAGCTTGGATTCGAACAGCGGCTGGTCGCAGCCGACGCAGGAAAAGGTGCCCGCGCGCTTTTCGTAGAGCAGCGCGCAGCTTCCGGGCCGTTCGGTGCCATGGCCGCGCATGACCGCATATTGCTCGGGCGTCAGGCGGGCGCGCCATTCGGCGTCGGTGCGGGTGACAGGGTAGGTGTGGGTGTCCATTTGATCTCCTCAGCCTTGGCGGCTTGTTGTTGGTTGCAAGCTATATTCGCTTAGAGATAGGCGTTTGTTACGTGTTTTGCTCGCATTTTCAGCCGAGCTCCTACCCAATCGCCTGAAGATAGCGGGCGATCGACGCATGAAATGCCGTTCTTGCGCCGCCGATGATGTTCTGCTGCCACCACGCGCCGTAGATGTCGTCGAATTCGAAAGGCTCAAGTGCCGCCGCGATGCGTCGCACGGCCGGCGCATTGAGCGGAATGTAGTTCGGATAGCTGTACATGAAGCTGACATGGCGACGCGTCGGCGTCACCTGCAATATGTCGCCGGACAGCAGGGCGTTACCGTCATCGCGTTTCCAATGCAGCACCTGGCCGCCGGCAAAATGGCCACCGCAACGCACGAGTGTCAGCGACGGGTTTATGGCCAGCGTCTCGCCCGCCCAGCTGACGATGGCGTTGTGCGGCCGCATAATCCACTGGCGGTCGTCGGCATGGAGATAGATCGGCACGCCGCCAAACGCCTCGCTCCACTCGACCATCACCGAATAATAGTGGCAGTGCGAAATGGCGATCGCGGCCAGGCCGCCGCGACGGTTGATTTCGGCTACCGCCTCGTCGCTCACCATCGAGATGCAATCCCACAGCACATTGCCGTGCGGCGTCTGCGCCAGCAGCGCCCGCTGGCCGATAGCAAAGCGCGGCTCGATGCCGAAAGCGAGAACGCCGGCATCGTCCTTCATCACAAGCCTATGCCCGGCAGAGAGTTCTTCCCCAGTGATCCAGGCCTGGCCTTCCCAGCGCACATATTGCCGCTCGTCCTCGCAGATCGGGCAATTTTCTGGAGGGGTCTGCGTTGCCGCGAACTGGACGCCGCATTGCGGGCAAAGAAAGCAGGTCATCGGTTTTCCTCTCATATCAATGCTTGCGTGAGAGCTGCTTCGTCGCGGCTTCCAACCCGGCCAGCGTCAGTGGGAACATGCGGCCGCCGAAGAGATCGCGGATCATCGCGATCGAATGGGTGAAGCCCCAGTTTTTCTGGTTTTCGGGGTTCAGCCAGACCGCATTCGGCCATTGCTGGATGAGGCGGCCAAGCCAGACACTGCCGGCTTCCGGGTTCCAATGCTCGACCGAACCGCCGGGATGCGCGATCTCGTAAGGGCTCATCGAGGCATCGCCGACGACGATCACCTTGTAGTCGGGGCCGTATTTGTGAAGCAGATCGAAGGTCGGGATGGTCTCGGCATGCCTGCGCCGATTGTCCTTCCAGACGCCCTCGTAAAGGCAGTTGTGGAAGTAAAAATATTCGAGCTGGCGGAATTCGGCGCGGGCGGCCGAAAACAGCTCCTCGACGCTTTTGATGTGGTCGTCCATCGAGCCGCCGACATCGAAGAACATCAAGAGCTTCACGGCGTTGCGCCGTTCGGGGCGCGTCTGCACATCGAGATAGCCGTGCTCGGCGGTGGCATGGATGGTGCCGGGCAGGTCGAACTCTTCCTCCGCACCCTCGCGCACCCAGCGACGCAGGCGCTTCAGCGCCACCTTGATGTTGCGGGTGCCGAGCTCGACGGCGTCGTCGAAATTTTTGAACTCGCGCTTGTCCCAGACTTTCACCGCACGGCGATTGCGGCTTTCATGCTGGCCGATGCGCACGCCTTCGGGATTGTAGCCATAGGCGCCGAAAGGCGAAGTGCCGCCGGTGCCGATCCATTTCGAGCCGCCCTGGTGGCGGCCTTTCTGCTCCTCCAGCCGCTGCTTCAGTGTCTCCATCAGCTTGTCGAAACCGCCGAGCGCCTCGATCAGTTTCTTCTCTTCCTCGGTCAGGTGCTTTTCGGCGAGCCGGCGCAGCCATTCCTCAGGGATGTTGGCGACACCGACGGCATCGGGGCCGGTGAGCGCCTCGATCCCCTTGAAGACATGCGCAAACACCTGGTCGAAGCGGTCGATATGGCGTTCGTCCTTCACAAGCGCGGCGCGGGCGAGGTAGTAAAAACCCTCGACGTCATAGTCGACCAGCCCGGCCTCCAGCCCTTCCAGCAGCGACAGATATTCCCTGAGCGAAACGGGAACGCGCGCGGCCTTTAGTTCGAGAAAGAAGGGGAGGAACATGGTTTGCCGTTATCTATGCCGAACGGTCACGGCGGAGTCGCCACGGGCACTGTCGATTTCGCCGGATTGCAGAAGATTTGCCACAGTCGTGGGTTGGGCATGGGCAAGTGCTTTGCGATGCGGGCTTCCGCCCATTCGCGCATAGCCGAGGCGGCATCGGCTATCGCTTCCGCCGGGTTTGCGCCGGCCCCGTGGCAGCCGGCGAGATCGGGCATCCGCACTCCCCAAACGCCGTCACTGCCATCCAGGATTCCGACATAGCGGATCATTCGGCTCCTTCCGCGTTATTTCGACCGCGCTCGCATCATAGCAGATCATACTCGATAAAACCTGTCCGCCGCGCGACATGGTCGTAGAGCTTGCGCGCTGTGGCGTTGGTTTCGTGGGTCATCCAATAGACGTTCTTGACGCCGATCTTGCCGGCTTCCTGCTTGACCGCTTCAATGAGGGCCGCACCGATGCCCTTGCCGCGCACATCAGGGTCTGCGAACAGGTCCTGCAGGTAGCAGTTGTTTTTCTCCGACCAGCCGGAGCGGTGATAGAGATAATGGGTCAGGCCGACCGCCTTGCCGTCGAGCGTGGCGATAAACCCCTTCGGTTCGAATTCACCTTCCGTGAACAGTCGTTTCCAGGTGATGTCGTAGACCTCGTCCGGCAGCTTGGTCTCGTAGAAGGTGAGGTAGGCAGTCCACAGCCGCCGCCAGTCGGCATGGTCGGCCAGCGCCAGCGGGCGGACGGTGATCTCGGTCATTTCGGTTCCTCGAAGGCCTTATCGGATTCCGGCGGAATCAGATCGGAAACACCATCGCCTAATCCACCGGCGAATTGTACTCGCGAAATGCGGTCGCCAGCATTTGCAGCGCGTCACGCGCCCGCGGCGCCAGATTGTGCGAATGCAGGACCACTTCGGAGGGGTCAAGCGACGGCAGGCCGAGCTTGCGGCCAACCTCGATCAGGCCGGGCGGAGCGACGCAGTGAGCCAGCGCCGAAACGGCAAAGCCCGCCGATATCGCAATGTTGACGGCCGCGCCGCCGCCGCCGACGAAGGCCTCCTCCCAGGCGATGCCTGCTTTGTCCAGCGCCTCGAGCGCCCGCACACGATCCGGACAGTTGCACACGGTGCTTAAGAGCGCGAGGCGCAACGGCGTTCCGCGCTGCCACTCGAAGGAAGGTGCGGCGAACCAGCCATAGTGGTTGCGCGACAAGGTCCGGCCAGGACGGCTGTCGCCTTCGCGGTGCACGATGACTGCGTCGAGCTCGCCGTGATCGAAAGCTTCCTTGAGCACCGTGCTGGTGTCGATCCTCAAACTGAGCGTCAGCGATGGATCGTGCGCATGGAGCTGGGCAATCAGAATGGACAGCGCCGGACCGGCGGCATGATCGACAAAGCCGAGCGCAAGCCGGCACGGTGCTGACGCAAACTCCGCCATGGCGCGCTCGTGCGCGGCAAGGAAGTCACGCGCGGCGGGGAGGAAGACGGCGCCTCGTGCCGACAGGCTGACGCGGCGCGGCGTTCTTTCGATCAATCGCGCGCCGAGCTTCTCCTCAAGGCGGCGCAGCTTGACGCTGATCGTCGCCTGCGTGCTGCCCAGCGCCGATGCCGCCTGGGTGAAGCTCTGCAGATCGGCCACCATCACAAAGGTTCGTACGGCGTCCACATCAAGACTGGTCATCGCAGCACTCCATTGGCCAACTATTCGATTTTGTCATTTCTGATATAGCCGAGCATAGTCTTTTTTCATGGTCAAGTCTCCTCTATGTCAAACTGGTCGCGGTTTGAAGAGCGCCTCATACTCGGATGGAAAGAGATCGATATGCCAATTCAACGAAACACCATCGCGCTCACCGGCGTGTGCTTGGCGTCGCTCTTGTTCGGGCTCGAAATCTCCAGCGTGCCGATGATCCTGCCGAAACTCGAAAGCGTGCTCGCCGCCGATTTCAAAGACCTGCAATGGATCATGAACGCCTACACCATTGCCTGCACCACGGTGCTGATGGCGACGGGGACATTGGCCGACCGTTTCGGCCGCAAGAGCGTGATGGTGATCACCACCGTCGCCTTCGGCCTCGCCTCGCTGCTGTGCGGCCTGGCTCCGAGTGCGGCGCTGCTGATCGCCGCCCGCTTCCTGCAAGGCCTCGCCGGCGGCGCGATGCTGACCTGCAGCGTCGCCGTGCTGTCGCATCAGTTCCAGGACGGCCGCGAACGCGGCAAGGCTTTTGTTGCCTGGAGCGTCGTCTCAGGCATCGGGCTTGGTTTCGGTCCCGCCATCGGTGGCTTGATCGTGGCGCTGTCGAACTGGCAATGGGTGTTCCTCATCCACGTGCCGCTGGCGCTCCTGGCGCTCGCCTTTATCGGCGCCGGTGTCACGCAATCGCGCGATCACAACGCCCAGAAGCTCGACTGGGCCGGCATGCTGACGCTGTCGGCGGCGGTGTTCGGCTTCTCCTATCTGATTACGCAGGGTGCGGATCTCGGGACCAGCGCCCGCATCGGCGTGATATCAGCCTCCGTGGCTGCGTTCATCGCTTTCCTTGTGGCCGAGAGGGTCAATCCCTATCCGATGTTCGATTTCTCCGTGTTCCGCATCCGCCAGTTTTCCGGCGCGATCATGGGCGCCATCGGCATGAATTTCAGCTACTGGCCGTTCATCATCTATCTGCCGATCTATTATTCCGGCGTTCTCGGCTACGACAGCACGACGACCGGCCTGCTATTGCTCGTCTACACGCTGCCCTTCATGGTGATGCCGCCGATCGCCGAGCGCATTCGCGCGCGCTATCAGGCACGAATTGCCATCCCGCTCGGTCTGCTGACGCTAGGGATCGGTTTCATCGCCATGTGGATCGGCTCCAGGCTCGAGGGCGCCACCTGGCTGACCATGCTGCCGGGCACGCTGATTGCCGGCATCGGCATCGGTCTCACCAATTCGCCGACCACAAACACCACGACCGGCGCGGTATCGCCGGATCGCGCCGGCATGGCGTCCGGCATCGACATCAGCGCACGCCTGATCACGCTTGCCATCAACATCGCGGTGCTCGGCCTGCTGCTGACGCAAGGTATCGTTTCCCACCTGCGGGCCACACTCGGCGCGGCTTTGGAGCCGGATGAGTTGCGGGCACTGGCGGAAAGGGTCGCCACCGGCAATCTGGAGGGCCTTGCGCAGGGGACGCCGAAGCTCGCAGCCCTCGACCCATCCGGCGCCATCGTGCATGCCGCCCTGGTCAACGGTTTCGGCTGGGTCATGCTCTATTGCGGGATCGGCGTTCTCGCCCTGTCGGTCATCGGCTTCGCCATCTTCGGGCCGAAGCGCGTCGCGCCGCAGGAGACAGGGCTTGCGGCGGCCGAGTGATCGGCCGAAGCCCGCTCATAGCGCTCAGCCCGCCCGACGATCCTTATCCCTGCCGCCTGGCCATGAAAGCAAGGCGCTCAAACAGATGCACGTCCTGCTCGTTCTTCAGCAGCGCGCCGTGCAGTTTCGGCAGCGCGTTCCTGGGGTCGGCGCGCAGATCCTCGGGTGCGATGTCGTCGGCGACCAGCAGGCGGATCCAGTCGAGCGCCTCGGAGGTCGACGGCTTCTTCTTCAACCCCTGCACGTCGCGGATCTCGTAGAACTGGGTCAGGGCAGCACGCACCAAATTCTGCTTTATGCCGGGATAGTGCACGTCGACGATTTTGTGCAGCGTGTCGACATCGGGAAAGCGGATGTAGTGGAAGAAGCACCGGCGCAGGAAGGCGTCGGGCAGTTCCTTCTCATTGTTGGAAGTGATGATGACGATGGGGCGCACAGCGGCGCGGATCGTTTCGCCGGTTTCGTAGACGAAGAACTCCATCCGGTCGAGTTCCTGCAGCAGGTCGTTGGGGAATTCGATATCGGCCTTGTCGATCTCGTCGATCAACAGCACGACCTTCTTACCGGCCGCGAAGGCGTGCCAGAGCTTGCCGCGCTTGATGTAGTTTTTGATGTCGTTGAACCTGGCATCGCCGAGCTGGCTGTCGCGCAGCCGCGAGACAGCATCATATTCATACAGTCCCTGCTGCGCACGGGTGGTCGACTTGACGTGCCATTCGATCAGGTCGAGGCCGAGCGCCGATGCCACCTGGCGGGCAAGCTCGGTCTTGCCGGTGCCCGGCTCGCCCTTGACCAGCAACGGCCGCTCCAGCGCGATCGCGGCGTTCACCGCCACCATCAGATCCTTGTCGGCGACATAGGCCGCCGTGCCTTCGAAACGCATACTTGCTCCTCGGTTGGTCAGCGCGAGCGTAAGGACGCTGCTTGACCTGTGCAAGGGCGAGCCGGCTGCGACCAAAGCGTGTGAGATCGAAATCGAAACATCGGCTCATGTCACTAGCGCTTGACCGACCAGCCGCCTATATTGGGCTTGGCGGTCTGCGCTTCCCGGCAGGAGAACATTTTCCCCGGGGCCTTAACGATCCTTAGGGAGCTGTCCCTGGGAAGACCCGTGGGTTTTCTCATACGGCGCCCACCTACTTTGTAGGTTCCCGGGATCGCTCTCTCCACCGGTTGTGTGGATCGTCACTTACCTCTATCCGCCCAGTTTGGCGGATGATGTGGTAGAAAACGTCGCTCATGAAACGTCACCCAGATCCGACCTTTTCTATCGGCCGCGCATGACATCTCCCAAAGACCTGAAAAAGCAGTTGCGCCTCGAGGCACTCGGCCGTCGCGATGCGCTCGATCCGCTGTGGCGGGTGGAGATCGCGCTTGAAATGGCCGAGACGGCGCGCGACCACCTCGCCATCGAGCCGGGTCAGATCGTTTCAGCTTTCTGGCCGATGCGATCGGAAGTCGACGTCAGGCCGCTGATGTTCGCCTTGCGCGAGAACGGGGCCAGGCTTTGCCTGCCGGCCATCCTCGACAAGACCACCATCGTCTTTCGCGAACTGGTGCGCGGCGCGCCGATGGTCGAGATGGGTTTTGGCACGGTCGGTCCGCATGCGGAGGCCGAGGTTCTCGATCCCGCGGTGATGCTGGTGCCGCTCGCGGCCTTCGACAGCCGCGGTCATCGCATCGGGTATGGCGCCGGCTATTACGACCGCGCCATCGCCAGGCTGATCGACAAGGGCCAGCCGCCACGACTGATCGGCATCGCTTTCGATTGCCAGGAGGTGGGTCTGGTGCCGGATGAGGCGCACGACGTCATCATCCCGGAAATACTGACCGAGAGCGGTTTGCGCCGCTTCGACATCGCTTAAAAGACCGCGATCCCGCTTAACGCGTTTCCAAGACGTGCCGGATAGTATTCCGGCAACACAGTCCGAGCCGATGGCGGCCATCATGTTTGTCTTCGCACGCTTCCTGCTGATGCCGTTCGTCCTCATCGCGGTAACGCTGTTCGCGATGGCATTGCACATTTCCGGAACGGCCCTGCACCACCAGTTCGCCTGGCATCAGACGGTTGCCACAGTGACGGATGTCAGTTCCTACAGCGAAGCCCAGGGTAATGGCCTCACCGCGAAAGGCATCAACGTCGCTGTCACCTATGTCGCGAACGATGCACCGATGACGTGGTCCGGCAAGGGAAAGGACATCGGCCTCTACACGGCGTCCAAGGCGACGCGGTGAAGTTGTATTACAACCCTGCCAATCCATCTATCCTCGATACCGCGGCGATGAAGGGCTGGCGCGGCGGGCTGTTGCTCCTGGCCGCTACTGGTGGGTTCACTGGTTTCTACGTCTGGTTCTTCTGGCTGCGCGGACGCGCCGCACCGCCGGCGTCACCAATGATGCCTTCGGCAGTTCGCGTCGCGGGCGCGAGCGCAAAGCCGTCTCAACAGCAGCGTGGTACTTTCGGCCGGCGTTAGCGCCAATCGCCCGGGTAGCGCTTGCCTAGCGTCCGTGCCTCTGGATAGAAGTGGGGATGAGACTTCTCTTCCTCGGCGACATGGTGGGCAAATCGGGACGTACGGCGGTGTGGGAACAACTGCCCGGCCTGATCTCGGATTTCAAACTCGACTTCGTCATCGTCAATGGCGAGAACGCCGCCGGCGGCTTCGGCATCACCGAAGACATTTTTCGCGACACCATCGCCGCCGGTGCCGATGTCGTCACCACCGGCAACCATGTCTGGGACCAGCGCGACGCACTGGTCTTCGCGCCGCGCGAGGAGCGCTTCTTGCGCCCGTCCAACTTCCCCAAGGGCACGCCGGGGCGCGGTTCCGGCGTCTATATCGCCAAAAACGGCGCGCGCGTGCTGGTCGCCAACATCATGGGCCGGGTGTTCATGCATCCCGAGCTCGACGATCCGTTCCAGGCCGGCGAGCGCGAGCTGGCCGCCTGTCCGCTGGGCGAGCAGGCCGATGCCGTGGTCATCGACTTCCATGCCGAAGCGACCTCGGAGAAAATGTGCTTCGCGCATTTCGTCGACGGCCGCGCCAGCCTCGTCATCGGCACCCATACGCACCAGCCGACGGCCGACCACCAGATCCTCAACGGCGGCACCGGCTACATGTCCGATGCCGGCATGTGCGGCGACTATGATTCCTCGCTCGGCATGGACAAGGAAGAGCCGCTCAACCGCTTCCTGTCGAAAGTGCCGAAAGGCCGCTTCGAGGCGGCGACCGGACCGGCGACATTGTGCGGCGTCGGCGTCACTATTTCCGACCGCACCGGCCTGACCGAGAAGATCGCGCCTTTTCGTCGCGGGCCGCGGCTCGAAGAAACCGCGCCATCCTTCTGGTCTTGACATTGATATAGTCGAGTAAAGTACCTAACTGGCGACGAAACTGCTCTAGATCGTTAAAGAGGGGACGACCTCCATGCAGCTGATCGAGTTCTTTGCGCCGCATTTTCAATTTGTTTCCGATCCAACCGCGTGGGTCGCGTTGCTGACGCTGATCGTCCTCGAGGTCGTGCTCGGCATCGACAATCTGATCTTCATCTCGATCCTGACCAACAAATTGCCTGAGGCGCAGCGCGCCCGCGCCCGCCGTCTCGGCATCTCGGCGGCGCTGATCATGCGGCTGGTGCTGCTCGCAACCATCTCCATCATCGTGCAGCTGACGACGCCGGTGTTCACAGCGTTCGGCCATGGCTTTTCCTGGCGCGACCTGATCCTGATTGCCGGCGGCCTGTTCCTGGTCTGGAAGGCGACCAAGGAAATCCACCACACCGTCGATCCCGACGACCACAAGGATACGATGATGGGCGAGACGCTGCAGATCTCGCTTGCCGGCGCCATCTTCCAGATCCTGCTGCTCGATCTCGTCTTTTCGATCGANGGGCGAGACGCTGCAGATCTCGCTTGCCGGCGCCATCTTCCAGATCCTGCTGCTCGATCTCGTCTTTTCGATCGATTCGATCATCACCGCCGTCGGCATGACCGACGAGATTGCCATCATGTACATCGCCGTGATCGTGGCGGTGAGCGTGATGATGCTGGCGGCCGGGCCGCTGGCCAATTTCATCGCCAAGAACCCGAGCATCGTCATGCTGGCGCTGGGCTTCCTGCTGATGATCGGCATGACGCTGATCGCCGACGGCATGGGCTATCATGTGCCGAAGGGCTACATCTACGCCGCGATGGGCTTTTCCGCCCTGGTCGAGGGCCTCAACATGCTGGCGCGGCGAAGGAAGAAATCCAGCGGTGGGCATTGAGGCTGGGCGATCGGGGCGATCCTAGCGCCCCGGCACGCCCTTCGGATAACGGTCGCCGATCAGGCCAAGCGACAGGCCCTGTTCCAGCCATGCCTTTGCGCCGGCAAGAACGAGTGCGAAGCCGTCGGTCGAGCCGACCGCCTGCTTGACCTGCTCGTCGGCGGTGCCGGCGAAGCCGAAATTGCTGACCTCAAGAAAGGTCGCACCGTCAGGCGTTTCGGCGCCGGGCATCTCCGTGAATGTCCAGACCACAGTGGTCGGCGGATCGCTCCATTGCATGACGATCTTCTTGTTCTCGACGATCTCGCTGACATTGACCATCGCCGAGGCCCCGTACATGCGCCACTCCCAGCGAACCTCTTTGCGGCTATCCAGCCGGCCGCTACTGTGGGTAAACCAGAATTTCGTGGTGATGGCCGGGTCGACGATCGCCTCGAAGACCTCGGCGACCGGCCGCCTGATCAGCATGCCGGCTTCGGCAGTCGGCGTTTTGTGAATTTCCATCGATGCTCCTTTCCTTGTCCGGTTTGCGCTCACCAGGCGTAAGGCTCGCGCACCATGTGAACGATGCTGGCCGGGTTGGCGATCCAGAAGCCGCGAAAGCTTTCGCCCAGGGGCTCGACCGCGTCGCAACGGACGACGCCGGCCTTGGCGAGATGATCCGCAATGGCTGCAGAATTGTCGGTGAAAAGCTCAAGCCAGACTTCGGCCTGGCTCAGCATCGGCGCCTCGTCGATCCACAGACGGTTTGGGCCAAGCTCGAAGCCGATGGCCGGCGTCTTGGCGGTGAATGGATTCAAGCCGACGACGTCGCGATAGAAGGCGATCGTCGCCTCGTACTGATGTGACGGGACTTTCATGGCGATGTTGATTCCACCTGTCATTTTCGCGGTTATTGCGGGCTCCGTTGCGCTGTTCATCTGTTTGTCTCGTTGGCCGGCTCGCCCCTCATCTCGCCGCGGTAGTAGCCGTCGCGCAGATTGATGCCGTATTCGACATAGGCCTTCATGCAGGCCAGCATCTGCGACCAGCCCTCGCAATTGAGGTAGGATTTCTGCAGGCCGACCACGCCTTCCGGCCAGCCGGATTCAGCAATGGTCACAAGGGTGCCGCCATCGTCCAGCGGCTCGAAGTTCATCACGATGCGTGTCTTGTAGGCCGGCCTGTCGTCGGCATCTGTGGCATCCCAGCGCAACACGATGCGGCTGTCCTTGACCACTTCATCGACCTCGACCGGCACTTTTCCCCACCAGACGACACCGATGCCGGCTTCCAGCGGGGCGCTGGCGCCGCCGATGGTGGTGAAATAGCCGCTGAGCTTCACCGGATTGACGACTGCGTCGAAGACTTCTGCGACCGGTTTGCCGATGCGCCCGGAAACTCTGAATCCAAGAGACATATCCACAGCTCCTTCCTTGATTGGCTCGACGATATGTTATAGAAACATAACATGTCAAGCCAAACTGCGGACGATCACGTTTTCAAGGCGTTGGCGCATCCGCGCCGTCGCGAATTGCTGGATCGGCTGAAGGATGCGCCGCAGACGACCGGCATGTTGTGCGAGGCGTTTCCCGACATCGATCGCTGCACCGTCATGCTGCATCTCAAGGTGCTGGAAGAAGCCGAACTGGTGGTGGCAAAGCGCGAAGGGCGCGAGCGCTGGAACCATCTCAACGCGTTGCCGATCAAGCACATCCACGACCGCTGGATCAGCCAGTATGCCGGCCATGCGCTCAGCATTATCGACCGGCTGAAGTCCGATCTGGAGGGCTGAACCGGCGCGGCTGGACGAATTGAGCCGATTTATCTATAAGCCGGCCATTCCGACAGAGAACGCCGTGCATCCATCGCGTTGCACCTTGGACGGCTCTGAGAATTTGAATTCGAGTACCCAGGAGGACGAGGTGAGACCACCTCGCTCGGGATGCTCTAGCCGAAGACGACAGGGGTGCCATGGCTGGCCATTCACAGTTCAAGAACATCATGCACCGCAAGGGCCGGCAGGACGCGGTGCGGTCAAAAATGTTTTCCAAGCTGGCGCGCGAAATCACCGTCGCCGCCAAGAGCGGGACGCCCGACCCATCGATGAACCCGCGTTTGCGCCTGGCCATCCAGAACGCCAAGGCGGTGTCGATGCCGAAGGACAACATCCAGCGCGCCATCAACAAGGCGTCAATGGGCGATGCCGAGAATTACGAAGCGGTGCGCTATGAAGGCTATGGGCCGGGCGGCGTGGCGCTGATCGTCGAGGCGCTGACCGACAACCGCAACCGCTCGGCCTCGAATGTGCGCGCCGCCTTCACCAAAGCCGGCGGTGCGCTTGGTGAAACCGGCTCGGTGTCGTTCATGTGGAACCGCGCCGGCGAGATTTACTATCCGGCCTCCGCCGGCAGCGCCGACAAGGTGATGGACGCGGCGATCGAGGCCGGCGCCGATGACGTCGAGTCCGACGAGGAAGGCCACACCATCTACTGTGCGTTCGAGAGTATGGGCGAAGTGTCTAAGGCGCTGGAAGCCTCGCTTGGCGAGGCCGAATCGGTGAAGCCGATCTGGCAGCCGCAGAACAATGTCCCGGTCGACGAAGAGCGGGCGCAATCGCTGATGAAACTGGTGGCAACGCTCGAGGACGATGACGACGTGCAGAGCGTCTACGCCAATTTCGAGGTTGACGACGAGACCATGGCCAAGCTCAGCGCGGCGTAGGTCCGTGCAATACAGTCGGATGCGAATATTGCTGTCTGACGGCGGCCTGCCTATAGATTAGTCAGTTATCACGGGGGGCCGATGACCGACTATAAAGAGGCAAGTTTTGCCGATGCGGTGGCCTGGCCTCGCCGGCCCGGCATATGGCGACGGTTTCTCGCTGCACTCATCGACTACCTTGTAATCCTGATCGCCCTCTATTTGCTCGTAGGGGCTCTATTTCTGCTGACCAACGGTGGCGTAAAAGGCAGCTTTTGGCTGAACTGGAAACTATGCCAGGAGGGTACGGTTCACGGTGCCCCGACACTTGCCCGTTATGATTGGCAGGTGTGTAGAACATCAGTACTCGGTTTGCCGGTCGCCATATGGAGCGTGGGTACGGCGCCGGGCTCAAAGCCTGGAGAAACCTCCTCCATCTCGATCGATCTGGATTCGCAAGGGAATTTCAGGCCTGCAGCATTGGACCTGGGTTTCCTCGAGCTGATCGCTCTGGCGTCTTATCTCCTCATTATGGAGTTGAAGTCCGGCCAATCAATCGGCAAGCGGCTCACGGAGCTCACTGTACATGATGAGGACGACAGACATAGGGTCGGCCTGCCGGCGAGAAAGGCTGTTCGGCGGCAACTTATCAAGTTTCTCGGCGCATTACCGATCGTCCTGACGGGAAGCTGGTATGCTTTTCAGGCTTGGGGCACCGCTCCCGGTGGCGTGCAGGATTACTCCAGCCTGGAAATAGTGGTTGCATCCGCTGCCCTCGTTTTGGTGCTCATCTGGCCGGTCTGGATTGCGATATCCATAGCTCTGGGCGACGACCCGATACACGATCGATTCGCAAATACCACGGTGCGCATACAGGAGGCCCAGACATGAGTGTGCCGGAGAGGCCCCGCGTGGTCATCACCTATTGCACGCAGTGCCAGTGGCTGTTGCGGGCCGGCTGGATGGCGCAGGAACTGCTCTCCACCTTCGGCACGGATCTTGGTGAAGTGACGCTGGTGCCGGGCACAGGCGGCATCTTCACCGTTTCCTGCAACGATGTGCTGGTCTGGGACCGCAAGCGCGACGGCGGCTTTCCCGATGCCGCCAAGCTCAAGCAGCTGGTGCGCGACGTCATCGATCCGGGCCGCGATCTCGGTCATTCCGACCGCAAGGGTCACTCGCAAAAGGACCCCGCTTGAGGCGAGGTCCTTGCGTTTGCGAAGTGTCATTTTTCAGAGCAATGCGAACATGAAGCAGGCCATCGACACGATGGCGGTGATGGTGCGGATGTGGTTCCACATCACCCATTGATTCAGATGGTTCGCCCACACGGCTGCGCCATTGGCGCTGGCCGGGTCGACGGCGGCGAGCGCATCGTTGAGCGGCACATTGAAGACCATGGTCACGATCGGGTTGCCGATCAAATAGATCACGGCGCCGGCAAGCAGCCAGTATGAGCCGGACTGGCTCCACCCCATGAGAACGGCGGCGATAAGCACCAGACAGAGCAGGCCGGTGCCGAACAGCGCCGTCATGAAGGTGGGCGTGATCACAGTGATGTTGATCGAATTCATCGCTGCGATGCCTTGGGGGACCGGCAGCCGGGCAAGCGCCGCCATGATAAAGTTGGAAAAGGCGAAGAACACGCCGCCGACGACGCCCGAGCCGATGGCGGCGATGATGGTGAGGGTGGGAAGAAGCTTGATCATCTCAGTTGCTCCAGATGCCGGTTGCAGCGGTTTCATTTGCGTAGGCGGAAAAGTCTTTCGGCGCGCGGCCGAGCACACGCTGGACGCCGTCGGTCAGCGTCTCGTTGCGGCCGTCAAGCACTTCGGTGAACAGCTCGTTGAGCAGCCAGGCGATTTCGGGCGGCAGTTCGTATGCCGCCGTCGCGGCGGTGAATTCGTCATGCGAGATCTTGATATAGGGATGTCGCGGCCGGTCGCCTTGGCGATCTCGGCAACCGCGTCGGCGAAGCTTAGCAGCCGCGGCCCGGTCAACTCATAGAGCTGGCCGACATGACCCGGTTCGGTCAGCGCAACGAAGGCAGCATCGGCGATGTCGTCGACATCGACGAAGGGCTCGCCAACAGGGCCGACAGGCAAAGCCACTTCGCCTTGCCGCAAGGACTCGACGAGAAAACCTTCGCTGAAATTCTGCGAAAACCAAGCGCAACGCAGGATGGTCCAGTCAGCGCCCGAGGCTTTGACCATCTCTTCGGCGCGCTGGGCTTCGGTCTCGCCGCGGCCGGAGAGCAGCACCATGCGGGTGACGCCATTTGCCACCGCAAGCCTGGCGAAGGCGCCGACGGTCTCGGCGGCGCCCGGCACGGCGATGTCGGGATAGTAACTGATGTAGACGGCGCCCACGCCCTGCATGGCAGGCTCCCAGGTCGCCGGAACCTCCCAGTCGAAGCGGGGGCTGCCGGAACGCGAGCCGATGCGCACGGGAATGCCCTGTGAGGTCAGCCGCTCGGCTAGGCGACGGCCGGTCTTGCCAGTGCCACCGAGGATCAGGACTGGTTTGGTGTTAGTCATTGTGGCTTTCCTTTGTTTACAAATGTGAGGAATCCTCACATTTGCAAAACGTGATAAACCCTCGTATTTTGCGAAGTCAAGTCGTTTGTTGGCAGATTTTGTCGAGGCCGGGGGCCGTCATGGAAGACACAGCAACGCCCGCATCTGCCCAGGAGCAGGTCGCATCGCCGCGACGGGCGCCCACCCAGCAGCGCAGCCGCGAGCGGGTCGAGCGCATGCTGGCCGCAGCCTCGGCGCTGATTGCCGAGCAAGGCAGCGACGCCATGCGCATGGGCGAGGTGGCGGAACGGGCCGCGGTGTCGATCGGCTCGCTCTACCAGTTCTTTCCCGACAAGCGGGCGATCGTCTGGGCGCTGGCCGAGCGCTACACCGCCGAAAGCCAGGCCTGCATCTCCTCGGCGCTCAAGGATGTCGTCGACGCCGAGGGCCTGCGGCAGGCGTTTTCGGAGCTGGTGGATATCTACTATCAGCTGTTCCTGGCCGAGCCGGTGATGCGCGACATCTGGTCGGGCACGCAGGCCGACAAGGCGCTGCGCCAGCTCGAACTCGCCGACAGCCGGGCGAATGCCGAATTCCTGACCATGGTGCTGAAGCGGCTGCATCCCGGCGCCGATCCGGTGGCGCTGGAGACCACAGCGTTTCTGGTCTGGCAGATGGGCGAGGCTGCCGTGCGGCTGGCGATCTCGGTCGACCGGCAGGAGGGCGACAGGCTGGTCGCCGCCTACAAGCGCATGGCGTTGCGGGAATTAGTCGGCGCCTGACCGGTGTCGCCCGCCTTCATTTTGTCTCGCCTGGCAACGGCATGGCCGCGAGATTTCGCTTCGACGGCCGATGCTCCAGCCGCCAAGCCTTCGGGCTCAAGCCTGTCACGCGCAGGAACTCGCGGTTGAAGTTCGATTTGCTGAGAAACCCGGCGTCGAACATGATGCGGGTGATGGGTTCGTCGCTGGCCGCCAGCAGGCGGCAGGCTTCGCCGATGCGCTGGTTGTTGACATATTGCGACACGCTCGATCCGTGGATGCGGTTGACCGCCGACGACACTTGCCGCGCCGACAGGCCGAGGCGCCTGGCGATACGGCCGAGGTTGAGGTCAACGTCCCTGTAGAGTTCTTTTGACTGCATCAGCGCGTCGACGGCCGCTGCGACCGCGGAATCCTCGCTCGTCGCCCGTGGCGTGGCTTGCGGCCCATCGTCTTCATCGTCATCCAGAGGCGCGGTTTCGCTGGCCACCGCGGCTGCACCGCCAAGCAGCAGCAGCGCCAGCACATTGCCGGCGGCAATCACCGCGCCGGAATGGGCACCGCCGGTCCATTCGAGGTCGAGGCTGATGATGATGTCGGTGACCGGCGAGGCCAGGATCGCCAGCGTCGTCACCAGCAGCGCCCGGTAGGAGCGCAAGACACCGTCCAGACGCGACTCGGCAAGGCCGTCCGGCCCGACCCGCGCAAGCCAAAGAAGGGTGACGCCATAACACAGGAAGACCAGCATGATCACGGGGCCTACCGGCTCGCGCCAGAAGATCAGCAGCAGGGCCACAAGACAGGCCGGCAACAGATGCGGCCACAGCGAAGCCAGGCGATGCCGCGAGCGTTCCCTCGCCAGACCGCTAAAAGCTATCCAGGCAAGCGGCGCGATCAATGTCGCCAACACCGCCTGGAAAGGCATGATTGCCCTGACTTCGTAGCCCCAGCGGATACCGATCAGCACCGACTGCAAGGCGTAGGCAGCCATCAGCAGCATGAAAAACATGTTTTCGCGCAGATCGGCCTCGTTTCGGCGGATCATCTGCACGAGCAGGATGACGAGCAGCAGGGCAACGACGAATGGCAAGGGAATGAAGATCATGATCGCAAGCGTGGTCCAAAGCGGCCGACGATGGACCGGGCGGCCGACAATGACCTGGATTGCGTTCACGGTCGTCCCGGATCGTGATCGAGGTCGCGAAAATCGACGTCTCGGATCATCTGGGCAACGCCGCGGTCCTTTCGCGACCGCCCACCCATGATCGGAGACAATGATGAAATCCGCAATTCTCGTCTTGCTGCCCTTTGCCGCAGTTGCCCTGGCACCGCCGGTGGCCGGTGATGCCGCAAAGACGCTCGATCTCGCCGGTGTTACCGCCATCATCATCACCGGCGAGGCAAGCTCGGTCAAGCTGACCACTTCAGGTGCAGAACCCTACCAGGCGACGATCGGCAGCCGCCGCGAGGGCTGGTTTGCCAGCTGGTATTCGTCCTGGTTCGCTAATGACTGCCGCACCGCCAGCGACATGAAGCGAGAGGCCTCGACGTTGCGCATCAATGTCGCTCCGTCGTCCTGGCTGGACCCTTCGGATTGCAGGGTCGAGATCAACGCCAACATTGCGCCCGAGAGTTCGGTGTCGATCGACCAGGCGGCCTTGCTGGCCAGTATGACGGGGAATTTCTCCAGCATCGCCATTACCGGCAAGGCGGCCGATGTTTCGCTCGAAGGGCATGCTTCACGCATCGATCTCAAGGGCGAGGCGCTGAGGGCCAATCTCGCCTATGGCAGCATCCGGAAGGACGAGACTGTCGCCATTGCCGGCAAGGCGCTGGATGCCACGCTGACCTTCGGCAGGCAGGTTCAAATCAGCTACTCGGTGACCGCGTCGGCGTCCTTCGTCGACAGTTCGCTTGCCAACACTGCCGGCGCCAAACCCTCGATCGTGATCAAAGGCGATTTCGTCCGCGCCACGATCCGCTGAACAAAAAACCCGCCACAAGGGCGGGTTCCTGATCTGCGAAAGCCGATAGGCTTAAAGGCCGAACCCTTCGAAGCGCTTCTTGAACTTCGACAGGCGGCCGCCGCGGTCGAGCAGGGTTTGCTGGCCGCCGGTCCAGGCCGGGTGCGTGGTCGGGTCGATATCGAGGTTCATCGTATCGCCTTCCTTGCCCCAGGTCGAACGGGTCGAGTATTCTGTGCCATCGGTCATGACGACCTTGATGGTGTGGTAGTCGGGATGGATATCGGCCTTCATTGTCGTGCTTCCTGGCTTGTGGCGCTACAGACGGGCCCGTGGCCTGCGTCGATGCGCCCCTTTTTAAAACTCGAAGCCGCAGCTATTGAAAAGCCACGGCTTCTAAAACGGTCGGCGAGCCTATACATCAGCCGGAATTGAATCACAAGGCCACGGCAGGCGCATATTGAACGCGCCCACCTGGAAGCGGCCAGAGGAAACGGTCATGGCGGACATCAGCGGCGAGCAAGACGGGCGCAGGCGCTCGCTCGGGCCGCTCAGGCGCTTGTATCCCTATATATTCCGCTACCGCAAACTGGTCATAGGCGCCCTCATTTCGCTCGCCATCGCCGCGGCGACGACGCTGGCGCTGCCGCTGGCCGTGCGGCGCATGATCGACCACGGTTTCAGTGCTTCCGGCACCGTCTTCATCGCCGAATATTTCGCCGCTTTGGTTGCGATGGCAGCCATTCTGGCGGCGGCGTCGGCCGGACGCTACTACTTCGTCATCACGCTCGGCGAGCGGGTCGTCGCCGACATCCGCAGCGACGTGTTTTCGCATGTCACGACGCTTTCGCCGTCCTTCTTCGACACCGCGCAATCGGGCGAGATCGTCTCGCGGCTTGCCGCCGACACGACGCAGGTGAAATCCGCCGTCGGCGCCACCGCCTCGGTGGCGCTGCGCAACGTCATCCTCGGCCTTGGCGCGGTGGCGATGATGGTCGTCACCAGCCCGAAACTGTCGGGCCTGGTGATCGCGGCCATTCCGCTCATCGTGCTGCCGCTGGTCGCGTTCGGCCGTTCGGTGAGGCGCCGGTCACGGCAGGCGCAGGACACGCTGGCGCAAGCGACCGCCTATGCCAGCGAGCAGATCGGCGCGGTGCGTACGTTGCAGGCGTTCACCAACGAGACGCTGGTCACCGGGCGGTTCTCGGCCGCGGTGGAAGCCGCCTTCCAGGCGGCGCGCTCGTCGATCTTCTCCCGCTCGCTGCTCACCTTCTTTGCCATCTTCATGATCTTTTCCTCGGTCGTGGCGGTGTTGTGGTTCGGCTCGCGTGACGTGCTTGCCGGCACGATGTCGCCCGGCACGCTCGGCCAGTTCCTGCTTTACTCCGTGTTTGCCGCAGGCGCGCTGGGCGCACTGTCGGAAGTCTGGGGCGAGCTTGCCCAGGCGGCGGGTGCGGCCGAAAGGCTGACCGAGATACTCGACGAGACGCCGGCGATTCAACCGCCGGCCAATCCGCTGCCGCTGCCCGCCAAGGCGACAGGCGCGATCAGCTTCGACGACGTCTCCTTCTCCTACCCGGCAAGGCCGGACCGTGCCGCCGTCCACGGCTTGAGTTTTCAGGTCAAGCCCGGCGAGACGGTGGCGATCGTCGGCCCGTCGGGCGCCGGAAAGAGCACCGTCTTTTCGCTGATCCTGCGCTTCTACGATCCAGAAACCGGCCGCATCGCCATTGACGGCGTCGACGTGCGCGAAGCCGATCCGGCTGAAGTGCGGGAGCGCATTGCGATCGTGCCGCAGGATGTCACCATCTTTGCGGCAAGCGCGCGCGACAATATCGGCTTTGGCCGGCCGGGCGCGACGAATGCCGAGATCGAGGCCGCCGCCGGGCACGCGCTGGCCGACGAGTTCATCCTCAGGCTCGACAAGGGCTACGACAGCCAGGTCGGCGAGCGCGGCGTCACCTTGTCCGGCGGCCAGCGTCAGCGCGTGGCGATCGCCCGCGCCATCCTGCGCGACGCGCCTATCCTGCTGCTCGACGAAGCCACGTCGGCGCTCGACGCCGAAAGCGAAACGCTGGTGCAGACGGCGCTGGAACGGCTGATGCAGGGCCGCACCACCATCGTCATCGCCCACCGGCTGGCGACCGTGCTGAAGGCCGACCGCATCCTGGTCATGGATGGCGGCCGCATCGTCGAGGAAGGCACGCACCAGAGCCTGGTCGCCAAGGGCGGCATCTATGCAAGGCTGGCCAAGCTGCAGTTCGAAACCGGAGCAAGCGCCTTCAGGGGTGCCGCGGAGTAGCAACCCGCAATCAGGCGGGACCATACCGCTTGCGGAGATGCTCGGTGAAATACCCGGCGTTGAGCTTTTCGCCGGTGGCGCGCTCAAGCAGTTCGGGCGTCGACCAGCGCGAACCCTGCGACCAGATCTTGTCGCGGCGCCAGTCATTGATGGCGGCGAAATTGCCGTTGGCAAGCTCGCTGTCGGCTGAAGGATGGTCGCGCGTCAGCGCAGCCCATTGCTGCGCCGCCATCATGGCGCCCAGCGTATAGGACGGGAAATAGCCGAAGGCGGCGCCCGGCCAATGCACGTCCTGCATCGGTCCGTCGGCTGGGTTGTCGATGGTCGAAAGGCCAAGATACTCCCGCATCTTGGCGTCCCAGGCTTCGGGCAGGTCGGCCGCCTGCAGCCGCCCCGAGACCAGCTCCTGCTCCAACTCGTAGCGCAGGATGACATGCAGCGGGTAGGTGACCTCGTCGGCGTCGACGCGGATCAGCCCGCGCTCTACCCGGTGCACATGCGGCAGGATGTCGTCCAGCGACCAGGCTTCGCCGAGATGCTTTTCGACCACGGGCAGCGCCCAGCGCCAGAATTCGGGGTTGCGGCCGACCTGTTTCTCGACGAACAGGCTCTGGCTTTCATGCACCGCCATGCCGCGCGCCTTGCCGAGCGGCCAGTGCGCCCAGGCCTTCGGTAGGTTCTGCTCGTAGAGCGCATGGCCGGTCTCGTGCAGCACGCCCATCAAAGCCGACAGGAAATCGGACGTTTTGTAGCGGGTGGTGATGCGCACGTCGCTCGGCACGCCGCCGCAGAAGGGATGGTGCGATACGGACAGAGAACCGTGGGTGAGGTCGAAGCCGACCGAAGCCATCATGGCGAGACCAAGCTCGCGCTGTTTGTCGATCGCATAGCTGCCGGAGAGCGGCTTCACGGGATGCCTGGCCAGGCGCGCTTCCTGCGCGGCCAGGGCTTCCGGCACGAAGCCCTTCAGGAATGTCTTCAGCTCGGTGAAGACCGGCGTGATGTCGGCGGCGCGGTTGCCAGGATCGTATTGCTCCATCAGCGCGTCGTAGGGATCGAGGCCGAGCGCGTCGGCGCGCAGGGCGGCTTCCTCGCGCACCAGCGCGATGACACTTTCGAGCGCCGGCAGGAAGCCTGCCCAGTCATTCTTGGCGCGCAGGTCGCGCCAGAGCTGCTCCGAGCGCATGCGCGCTACCGTCTGGCGCTCGACGAATTCGACCGGCAGGCAGGTCAGGTTGGTGTATTGGCGACGCAGTTCGCGGACCGCCGCCTGCTGCTCCTCGTTGAGCGCCTCCTGTTCGGCGGCGGCGAGCCAGTCGGCGATCTCCGGCGCCGTTGCCCTGATATGCAGCATCCCGGCCAGGGACGACATGGCTTCGGCGCGCTTCTCGCCGCCGCCGACGGCCATGTGGGTCGCCTCGTCGGCGCCGAGGATGGCGAGTGCATGTTCCAGCGCTTCGAGCTTGTGGCCGAGATCATCGAGCTTCTGAAAAGACATGACAGGTTCCGCGTTTTGGACCGCGGGAAAAGATACCAACGCGCCAGGATTGGCAACCCTCAAAGGTGGCTATGCAGCTTGCGCCGGTGAGCTGGTGCGTGGAATGCTGGCTGACGGTGGAACACCGCCATGGAGGGGAGACTAAGATGATCGGCAATATCCTGGTCGGGCTGGTGGCCCTGATCCACCTCTTTATCGTCTATCTGGAGATGGTGGCGTGGGACACACCGCGCGGGCACAGGGCGTTCAACCTCAAGCCGGACTTCGCCAGCGCATCGAAGGTGCTCGCCGCCAATCAGGGGCTCTACAACGGCTTCCTTGCCGCCGGGCTGATCTGGGGCCTCTATCTCGGCGCGGCGGGATTCCAGATCAAGGTGTTCTTCCTGCTTTGCATCGCCGTCGCCGGCCTCTATGGCGCGGCGACTGCCAGCCGGAAGATCCTCTATATTCAGACCGTGCCGGCGGTGCTGGCCCTCGCTGCGCTGTGGCTGGGCTGGTGACAAAAAAGACGCCCTCGGAGCCAGATCCGGGGGCGTCAGACAGTCCCTTCCTCATTCCTGGAGATATCAGAGCGGATCTCAGCCGTTCGGATAATTTCCGCCGTCGGAGCCATCACCGATCATGAAGCCGCTGCCGGTGTCGGACATCAGCCTCTGATCGACATTGTCGAGGCGGCGCAGCAGATCGTGATATTGCGCGGCCGGGATCCGGCCATGGTCCGAAGCGGCGACCCGTTCGGCGGCCTGGCCGATATGCGCAGCACGCAGATGCAGCCACTGCTTCCGAGGTCGAGATGCCCTTCGTCTCGCGCGCATCCGTGATGCCCTGTTCGACGCCCCGCACCTGCTCGATCAGGCCGGTCACGCGCGGACCGGTCATGTCGATCGGGTCGCTGGCGTCGAGGGCGCCCTTGTGATGTCCGGCGGCATAGGCGCCGGCGAGTGGAACAGTGATCAGAAGTGTCGTGAGGGTTGCGGTCCTGAGAGTCTTCAAAGAGCGCATGATGTGCGTCTCCTCCTGCTATGGAAGGGGCAAGCGCTTTCGCTCCGCCTTCCGGAAGCGGGCCGTCCGGTTCCGTCGCGTCGCGATGGGAGGCATCGCCGGCGGTTCTCGGCCCTGCGCGTCAAAGTAGGAGCCCGGAAACGCGAAGTGTAATTAAAGAAAGATAATGTTTTCAGGCCTTGCCGACCTGGCGTTGCGCCCTAGAGTTGAGCCGGCAAACAATTTCGCGTGACTGAAAATCACCGTTCGGTGAGCTTCAGTTCAATGCGTCGGTTCTTGTTGCGGGCGTCTTCGGTGTCGGCGGGGTCGAGCGGCTGGAATTCGCCGAAGCCGGCCGCAACCAGCCGGTTGGCGGGCACGCCGTTCTCGATCAGGAACTTGACCACCGAGGTCGAACGCGCCGTCGACAATTCCCAATTGTCGCGATAGCGGCCGGCGCCGGACAGCGGCTTGTTGTCGGTGTGGCCGTCGACGCGCAGCACCCAGTTGATCTCGGGCGGGATTTCCTTTTGCAACTCGATGATGGCATCGGCGAGCTTCTTCATCTCGACTTTGCCGGCATCGTTGATCACTTCCGACCCGGTCGGGAACAGAACTTCCGACTGGAAGACGAAGCGGTCGCCGACGATGCGGATGTTCTCGCGGTCGGCGAGGATTTCGCGCAGGCGGCCGAAGAAGTCGGAGCGATAGCGGTTCAGCTCCTGCACGCGCTGCGCCAGCGCGACGTTGAGCCGACGGCCGAGATCGGCGATCTTGGTGTTGGAATCGCGGTCGCGCGTTTCGGACACATTGAGGGCGTCCTCGAGCGCGCCGATCTGCTTGCGCAGTGCTGCGATCTGCTGGTTCAGGATCTCGACCTGGCTCAGCGCCTGCTGGCTGATCTGGCGCTGGCTGTCGAGTTCGCCGCCGAGTTCCGCGGCGCGCTGGGTGGCGGCGTCGCCGGCGCCGGCACCTTGTGCCATCAGCTGCTCGAGCCGGCTCTTCTCAGCTTCGGCGGCCGACAGCGACGCCTGCAGATTGGCCAGCGAATCGTCCTTGTCCTGCGCGCTCGAGCGCTCCAGCGCCAGCAACTGCGTCAGTTCGTTGATCTGCGAGTTGAGGCGCGTGAGCGCCGTATCCTTGCCGGAGAGTTCGCGTCCGAGCAGGAACTGCGCCAGCACGAAAACGGTGAGCAGGAACATGATGGCGAGCAGCAGCGTCGACAGCGCGTCGACGAAGCCCGGCCAATAGTCGATCCGGCGATCGGTGCGCCGGCCCCTGGCGAGAGCCATGCTAGTGGACCCCGGGTTTCTTCAGCGCGTCGGCGATCTTTTCCAGCGTGTTGCGCATCGCCTTCTGCTCGTCCGATTGGGCCTCGACCCAGTCGCGCATGATCTGCTGCTCGGAGCGCATGTTCTTGACCAGTCCGGAAATGCCGTCGGCGAGATTGGCCATGGCGGTGGCGACGCGCGGATTGGAGCCGCCGCCGCTTTCCTGCATGCTGCGCAGCCGTTCCGACAGGACCCGGATCTCGTCGGAGGATTCAGTCTTGGCCGGGTCGGCGACGGCGATGTCGGAGGAGAGATCGGTGACCGAGGAGAGCCAGTTTTCAAGCTCGGTATAGAAGCGGGTCTGCGCGCGGCCGGCCTGCAGGTCGAGGAAGCCTAGCACCAGCGACCCGGAAAGGCCGAACAGCGAGGACGAAAAGGCCGTACCCATGCCGGCCAGCGGCGCCGACAGCCCCTGCTTCAGCGAATCGAGCACGGCGGCGGCGTCGCCGGTGCCGGGATCGAGCGATTCGATGGTTTCGCGGATCGAGCCGATGGTGTTGAGCAGGCCCCAGAAGGTGCCGAGCAGACCGAGGAACACCAGCAACCCGACGAGATAGCGCGAGGTGTCGCGGCTTTCGTCGAGGCGGGTGGCGATCGAATCCAGCATGGTGCGCATCGAAGACGTCGAGAAGGCGACCGTCGAGGAGCGGCCGATCATCGCCTTCATCGGAGCCAGCAGCACCGGCTCGGTGGTTTCGGAACCGGCGCGGAAGGAATTGACCCAGCGCACTTCGCGAAACAGTCGTCCGACCTGGGCGAAGGCGAGCAGGATGCCGACCACAAGGACGCCGACGATGAGGCCATTGAGGCCGGGATTGCTCCCGAAAGCGGTCGAGATCTGGCGGGTGAGGATGGCGGCGATGAAGGCGACGATGACCAGGAAGATGACCATGGTCAGGAGGAAGACCTGCGGGCTCGACAGTTTGTGCGGATCGTACATCAGGACATCAGAACGCCTGCCCACGCCGAAGGATCTGAGAAAAGCCATCCGTGCCCCGTTTCCGATGCTCTATTTGCCTTGACGCAATTCCGAACGGGAAGCCGCTCATACTTCCCTGGAACCGCTCCAGTGCCGCCGATCACGTAATTCGCGACTCTAAACGGAATTGTGACCAAATTGAATGGCGCTTGGCAATATTGCCCGACTGTCGGGCCGCACCACGCCGTTCAGAGGCGGTTGACGACCAGGCAGTCGACCATGGCGGCAAGATGCAGCCCGGCGCCGGTGACGACAAAGCCGTGCCAGAGGGCATTGTGAAAGCGCAGGCGTTTCCAGGCGAAGAAGATGACGCCGCAGGAGTACACGATGCCGCCGGCGACAATCAGCGCGATCGAGGTCGTCGGCAACGTCGCCACCAGCGGCTTGACCAGGACGACGCCGCTCCAGCCGATGGCGAGATAGAAGACAATGGCCAGACGATCGAAGCGGCCGGGCAGGAACACTTTCATGGCAATGCCGGTCAAAGCAGCGGTCCAGACAAGCACAATCATCGGCAGCGCCAGCGGCGAGCCGTCGAGCTGGGCCAGAAAGGGCGTGTAGGTCGCGGCGATCAGGAGATAGATCGCCGCATGATCGAAGCGCCGCAAGATCCACTTCGCCGGCGACGTCACCGGCCACAGATTGTAGGTCAGCGAAATCGACAGCACAGTCAGCAGCGACACCACGAAGAAGGCGGCGGCGATGTATTCGCCGGGACCGGCATGGAAGGCGGCCAGCGCCAGCAACGCCGAGCCGGCGGCTATCGCCAGCACGATGCCGACCGCGTGGACGATGCCATCGGCGATCATCTCCGCACGCGAGTAGTGCCAACGCCCGACATAAGGGATTTCAACTGGCTGGTCTGGCTGCGCTTCTCGCGAGGATAGTGAAGGTATGCTCGTCATAAAAGATCCTGCGTCACCCTTATCTGGGCGGCCGCCGGGCAGTATTTCAAGCTTTGATTGCGGTCTTGCGACTGCGGCGCTTCAGCGCGCCGCGCCGGCATGCCAAGTGATCAGCGCGCCGAAAGCGGCTTCTTCACGGCCTTGAGCAGCGCGCGCTGGATGACCTCGTTGCCAGCGACGAGCGAACCCGCCTCGAGCATATCCTGGCCGCCATCCATGTCGGAGACGAAGCCACCGGCCTCGCGGATCAGCAGCAGGCCGGCGGCAATGTCCCAGGCCGAAAGGCCGGTTTCCCAAAAGCCGTCCATGCGGCCGGCGGCGACATAAGCGAGATCGAGCGCGGCGGAACCCAGGCGGCGCACGCCCGAGACCTCGGCCATCACATTGCGCAACTCGACGAGGAAATTGCCGTGCTGGCCGCGGCCGAGATGCGGCACGCCGCAGCCGATGACGCAGTCGGTGAGCTTGCTGCGGCCGGCAACGCGCAGCCGGCGATCGTTCATGAAGGCGCCGCCGCCGCGCTCGGCGGTGTAGAGCTCATCCATTGCCGGATTGTAGATGACAGCGGCGACCAACTGGCCCTGTCGCTCCAGCGCGATCGAGATGGAAAAGATCGGAATGCCGTGCAGGAAATTGGTGGTGCCGTCGAGCGGGTCGACGATCCAACGGTGCTGGTCGTCGTCGCCTGCGATCATGCCGCGCTCTTCCATCAGGAAGGCATAGCCCGGCCGCGCCTTCGACAGTTCGGCAAACAGAATGTCCTCGGCCTTGCGGTCGGCTTGGCTGACATAGTCGCCCGGTCCCTTCATCGACACCTGCAGGTTCTGCACCTCGCCGAAGTCGCGCGACAGCGAGCGGCCGGCCTTCATGGCGGCCTGGACCATGACATTGAGAAGTGCGGAGCGTGCCATCGTATCTGTTCCTGCCTACGTGTCAGTCTGCGCGGCGCATGTAGGTGAGTTCGTTGGTGTCGACGACGATGCGTTCGCCGGCGCCGATGAATGGCGGCACCAGCACGCGGATGCCGTTTTCCAGGACCGCCGGCTTGTACGAGGACGCGGCCGTCTGGCCCTTCACCACCGGGTCGGCCTCGGTGATGGTCAGCGTCACCTGGTCGGGCAGCGAAATGCCGATCGGCCTGTCCTCATAGAGCTGGACCGTCACCATCATGCCGTCCTGCAGGAAGGCGGCGCGGTCGCCGACGAAATCCTTCGCCAGCTCGAGCTGCTCGTAGCTCTGCGTGTCCATGAACACCAGTGCGTCGTCCTGGGCGTAGAGGAAGGAAAAATCCTTCAGGTCGAGCCGGATCTGCTCGACGGTCTCGGCCGAGCGGAAGCGCTCGTTGAGCTTGGTGCCGTTGATCAGGTTCTTCAGTTCGACCTGGTTGTAGGCACCGCCCTTGCCGGGCTTGACGGTGTTGGTCCTGACCGCCACCCAAAGGCCGCCATCGTGCTCGATGACATAGCCGGGACGGATTTCGTTGCCATTGATCTTGGCCATGATGAGATTGATCCGGGATGCTACCAACGGCTTGGCCGTTGGTATGGGGATGGTCGCTGGACAAGCGATTTCGGGCCCCCAAGACCACAAATCGGCAGGAGAGGCAAGGGATGCCAGATCGCCCGACAAGGGCCGGTAGCCTCAAACCTGGGCTGCAATGACTTTGCCTACGGCCTCGACTATGGCATCCGCAGCCTCAGTCAGCCGGTTGAGATGAGGCGAACGAAGTGCGGCGACCTGCAAGGAAAGGTCGACATCTTCCGTGTTGACCAGCATGAGGCCGTCGGGAAGTCCGCGCCTTGCAAGACGCAACGGCACTAGCCCAAGGCCGTGCCCCCGACGGACCCATTCCATCTGCAAGGCCGGATCCTGTATCTCCGCCGCGATCTCGAAACAACGCCTTCCGCCGACCAGAACCGACATGAGTTTCTGGCGCGCGTCGCAAGGGGCCGGACTAAGCACCCACGGCATGGGTGTCCGGCCACCGTCTTCCGGATCGGGGACGGTGGACGCAGCTATGACGCCAAGACGTTCAGTGCCAAGCGCTTCCGGGCCTGGCTTATCCGACGATCGCAGAACAATCGTCACATCGAGCTCGCCGCGTTCGAATTGATCGATCAGTTCGGCGCTCCAGCCGGTCTTGAGCCGTAGCGACACTTTCGGGAACGCCGCCGCGGCGTTGCCGATGGCTCCGGCGATGTCGCGGTCCGAGAGGCCATGGGCGAGACCCAGGCGGAACAGTCCTTCCGGCTCGGTCTTTCCGGCGAAGGATTTCAGCGCTTCTACGGAAGCGATGATATCGCGTCCGCGCGCCAGCACTTCCAGCCCCGTCGGCGTCAGTCGCGGCGGCTTTTGCCGGCGGTCGAGCAGCGTCGTGCCAAGCATGTCCTCCAGCCGCTGGATTTGCCGGGTCACAGCCGGCTGCGTCAGCGGCAGGCGCCGGGCGACCTTCTGGATCGAGCCCTCCTCGGCAAACAGGGCGAGCGTGCGCAATTCCTCAAGCATAGCTAGAACCATGTCTCGTAAGCATAATCATTGTAAACATTATGAATTTGAAATCCATCGCCTGGCAAGCAATTTTCCTTTCAAACGAAAGGACGACGACAATGAAGGCAATCGAACTGCAGAAGCCGGGCGGCATCGACAATCTCAAGATGGTCGAACGACCAATGCCGGAGCCCGGCCGTCAGGAGATGATCGTCCGCGTCAAGGCGACGGCGCTCAACTATCGCGATGTCGAGATCGCGCGCGGCAGCTATCACACGACATTCCCCTTGCCGCTGGTGCCGCTTTCCGACGGCGTCGGCGAGGTCGTCGGGCTTGGCCCCGAGGTCAGCCGCTTCAAGGTTGGCGACCGGGTCTGCGGCACGTTCTGGCAGCGATGGGTCGGCGGCAGCTTCGCCATGGCCGAACCTTCCTACCAGCGCGGCGGCCCGATCGACGGTTTGCTGAGCGAATTCGCCCGGCTGGACGAACAGGCGGCTGTCATCGCGCCGGCGCATCTCAGCGACGTAGAGGCGGCGACATTGCCTTGCGCCGCCGTCACCGCTTGGCATGCCTTGTTTACGGAAGGCAACCTCAAGCCGGGCGAGACCGTGCTCAGCCTCGGCACGGGCGGCGTATCGCTGTTTGCCATGCAGTTCGCGAAGGCGGCCGGCGCGCGGGTCGTCGTTACGTCGAGTAGCGATGAGAAACTTGTCCGGGCCAAAGAGCTCGGCGCGCATCACGGCATCAACTACCGCGACAATCCGGACTGGTCGTCGGCCGTGCTGGCGCTGACCGATGGCCGTGGCGCGGACCACATCATCGAAGTCGGTGGTCCCCAAAGTTTCGCGCAGTCGCTCAAGGCGTCGGCGCGCGGCGCCCAGATCAACGTCATCGGCTATCTCGGCGGCAGCGAAGGGGTGATCAATCCGCTCGACATCTTCCGACGCCAGGTGAAAGCACGCGGCATACCGGTCGGCTCGCGCGAGTCCTTCGAAGCGATGAACCGGGCGCTCGCCGTCAATCGGCTGCGGCCGGTGATCGACCGGGTCTTCCCATGGGCAGAGGCAGCGCAGGCCTTTCGCCATCTCGAACACGGCTCTCCCTTCGGCAAGGTTGTGCTGGATCATACACAGTGACGTTGCGTGTCAGGGCAGGCGGTTGGCCTTCTGCAAGGCTTGCTTTGTCTGGTCGTCGGTCAGCCCTTGCAGGAAATCGTCCATCTCCGGATCGATAAGGCCGGCGCGGCGGGCGACCACATACCAGGCCCCAGCCAGGATCAGGTCGGGGTCGGTGCCGATGCCGCCCATATAGAGCTTTGCCAACCGGTTCTGGGCAGCGACATTGCCGCCTTCAGCTGCCTGCTTCATCCAGTTGAAGCCGGATTTCAGGTCGCGAACACCGCCCCGGCCCTCGATCATCCAGGCGGCAAGATCGATCTGAGCGGTGTCGTAGTTCTGCCTGGCAGCCTGTGCCAGCAAGCTGCGGGCCTTTCCATCGTCGCGGGTCTTGCCGCCGACGCCATTGGCATAGACCTGCGCCATCGCATACTGGGCGTCGGCAAGCCCTGTCGCCGCGGCACGCTCATAATAAGGCACAGCCCTGGCGATGCCGGCATCGCCCGGATCCTGCTGCACGAGCAATTGCGCGAAGTTGAACTGCGCCAGCCGGTTGCCGGCCTCGGCGGCGGCCTGCATCAGCGCAAAAGCTCCCTTCTCGTCCTTCTTGACGTAGCGGCCGTCGAGCAGCATCAGCGCATACTGGAACTGCGATTCAGGAATCCCCTGCTCGGCGGCCTGCGCATACCATTTGGCGGCTTCCGCTGGGTTGAGCGGCACGCCCAACCCGCGCGACAGGATCTCGGCCACCAGCGTTTGCGCCGCCGGGTCGCCATTCTGAGCCCGCACCAACGCTAGATTGTAGGCTGTCTTGTAAAGGCCGCGCTGGAAAGCGCCATAGGCGGGGTCCGCCGGCTTGGCGCCGAAACGTTCGGGGTTGATCGCGTCGGCCGACGGCAGCGGCGCGGTTGTCGCGGGCTGCGGCAGCGGCGTGTCGATCGGCTTGTCGATATGGACGCCGGAATCGGTGGCGCCGGCTTTTGGGGCACCCGCATCGGGGGCGACCGCATCCGGCACGCTGAGGGCGGGCGCGCTGGTGTCCGGCCTCGGCTGCGGCAGCGGAACGGTTTCCGCCGCGATCGCTGCCCCGCTCATCAAGGCCGCAACGAGAACCGCGAGAGGAAGTCCAGGTCGGCGCACGTCAGCCCTCGAAGCGCGGCGCGGTTTGGTCGAGCAGCGCATTGGCGGCGGCAATCGCCGCCTTCGGATCGGCGCCTTCGGCAAAGACGGCGCTGGACAGCGCCACGAACTCGGCGCCAGTGGCGGCCACCGCTTCTACCGAAGCGATGGCGGAACCGGCCATGACAATGCAAGGGATCTCAATCACGTCCGCCCACCATTGCCCGAGCGACAGGTTGCGCGGATGCGGTTCCGGCTTGTTGTCGTAGCCGAAGCGGCCGAAGAAGATGTAGTCGGGCCTGGTTTCGCCGAGTTCCAGCGCGTCGTCGCGCGTCTTGGCGCCACCGGCGCCGACCATCATCTTGCCCTGGAAGTGTTCGATGGTCTCGGCGAGCGCGTCCTTGGAAACCTCGACATGAATGCCGTCGGCCTGGACACGGCCGGCAATGCGGGTATCGCCGGCGATGATGACGGCGATGCCGGCCGCTTGCGCGGCCGGTACGATCTGTTCTGCGAAGGCCTGGAAGGCAGCCTCGTCCATGCCGTTTTCAGGCAGGATCAGGGAAGCGATATCACCGCCGTCGAAGGCAGCCGCAATGCGCTGCGCCGGAGCGTCCTTGGGCGCGATCAGCACGATGCGGCAGCGGTTGGGGGGTGTTGCGTCGTTCATTGGCTTTCGATCCCGGGTTTCGCCTATGCCGGGCGAAGATGGTTGCATTGCGGCATAGAACAAAGCGCCCGCCTTGAACAGGCGGGCGGGGAACGATGCGCTGGCTTTGGTTTACGATCGCCGGCGAGCAGACGCTCTGCGGCTCATTTGACGGCTTGCGGGCTTTCGGCCGGCGATTTGGCCCTCCACAAAGTCCAGCCGAGATTCATGCCGGCGGCGGCGATCAGGATGGCGGCTGCGCCAACGAGCTGGGCCGGATGCAGCCGGTGGCCGAAGGCCATCACATCGACCAGGATCGCAACGACAGGATAGATGAAGGACAGCGACCCCTGCAGATGCGTCGGCAGTTTCTGGATGGCGGCGTACATCAATATGTACACCAGGCCGGTGTGAACGACGCCAAGCGTGGCCAGCATGGCCCAGCTCCAGGCATCGGCGGGCAAATGCGAGAGGTTGGCGAAGGGCGCCAGCATGACGACGCCGACGCAGACCTGGATCAGCGCGATCAGATGCGGCGGGGTGCCCTTGAGCTTCTTGGCGACGATTGCCGCGACAGCCCAGAAGAAGGCCGCTCCGAGCGCCATGACGATGCCGATGACATAATCTGTGCCGGTTATGCCGGAACCGACACCCGCATCGGGCCCTGTCTGCACGATCAGCAGCATGCCGGCGAAGGCGATGCCGAGCCAGGTCAGCTTGGCCAGGGTCAGCCGCTCGCCGAAGAACAGCGCACCGAAGCCGACCAGCATGAGGGGCTGCGTGTTGTAGACCGCCGTGGCAATCGAGATCGAGGCGCGGGAGAAGGCGCTGAACAGCAACAGCCAGTTGATGACGATAGCCGCGCCGCCAAGAGCGGCGATGGCAACAATGCGCAGCGTCAGCCTGCCGCGCAGCAGCCCGAGTGCCGCGCAGGTGATCAGCAGCGCCACCGCGCCGAAGGCGCAGCGCCAGAACACCACGTCCATAACGGGCTGGCCCGACATGACGACAAACCAGCCGATCGTGCCGACGATTGTCATCGCCGCCGTCATCTCGATCGTGCCGCGTACCGTGTTGTCCATGACAATACCTCTATCTGTTGAGGCCATAATCTCATGCCGTCTTGAGGGTTTATATACCCTATGAAAGGTGATAGGGGGGCAGGACCTTATTTAATAAGGCGCGCGCTGCCCTTTTGCGAGGAGATGAAAATGCTGGACGAGTTGGACAGAAAGCTTCTCGACATCCTGATCCTGGATTCGCGGACTTCGTTGAAGGATCTGGCGCAGCAGGTCGGGCTGTCATCGCCGAGCGTCTCGGAACGGCTGCGGCGGCTCGAGGAACGCGGCGTCATCCGCGCCTTCACCATCGAGATCGACCCGGAGGCGCTGGGGTTTCCGTTGCAGGCGATCGTGCGGGTGCGGCCACTGCCGGGCAAGCTGCATATTGTCCAGAAGCTGATCGAGGAGATCCCGGAATTCGGCGAATGCGACAAGGTCACCGGCGACGACTGTTTCGTGGCCCGGCTCTACGTACGCTCCATCGGCGAGCTCGACAAGCTTCTCGACCGCATCGCCGACAAGGCGGAGACCAGCACCGCCATCATCAAGGCGCAGCCGATCCGGCGCCGTCCGCCGCCACTGAATTAAGCTCCAGCTTGTAGCCGATGTGGCTGGCCTTGAAGCCGAGCCGGTCATAGAAGCGATGCGCGTCCTGGCGGCTCTTGTTGGTGGTCAGCTGGACAATCTTGCAGCCGCGTTCGCGGCACTGTTCGACCGCCCATTCCAGCAAACGCTGCCCCAGCCTTTCCCCGCGCCGGTCCGCGGCGACGCGCACAGCCTCGATCTGGCCGCGCAAGGCGCCCTGCAGCGACAGCCCGGCGAGATAGCTGATCTGCAACGTGCCGATGACGCGGCCGCTATCCGTCATCACGGCAAGAAACTGGTTGGGGTCGGCGTCGATGGCGGCAAAGGCGTCGCGATAGGCCTTGGCGAGTGGCTCGGTCGCATCCTCGCGGCTGCGGCCAAGCGGATCGTCGGCGAGCATGGCTACGATGGCAGGCAGGTCGGCCGCTTCGGCGCGGCGGATGTGGGGTTCGCTCATTGTCAAAAACCTGGGGTCAAAAACCTGGGGTCAAAACCTGGGGTCAAAACCTGGGGCCAAAACCTGGGGCCAAAACCTGGGGTCAAAACCTGATGCATCGGACGGCGCCCTTATGCATCGGCGGCGATCTTGCCGTAAATCCGGAACCGTCGCTTTACGCACAGTTGATCGACACGGCCGGCATTTTCCCGGTCGCGGCGCAAGGGTTTCTGGGCTATTGCAGGGCAACCGTCTTCCCTCCAGCATTTCCAGTTCATGTCAGGTCTGCTCGCCGATCCGTGGTTTTATGCCGCCGCCATTCCGGCGGTGATACTTGTCGGGCTGTCGAAAGGCGGCTTCGGCGGCGCTGTCGGCTTCGTTGGCGTGCCTTTGATGGCGCTGGCCATGCCGCCGGTGCAGGCGGCGGCCATCCTGCTGCCGATCCTGTGCCTGATGGACATCGTTTCGGTGTGGACGTGGTGGGGCGTCTACGACAGAAAGATGCTGGTCGACATGATGCCGGGCGCGGTGATCGGCATTGGGCTCGGCTGGCTGACGGCAGCGCTCGTAACCGAAGAGATGGTGCGGCTGATCGTCGGCGCTGTCGCGCTGATCTTCGTGCTGCGCTGGCTCTATCTCCAGTTCCGCCACGGTTCCGACCATGCGGCGGCGCCCAACCGCATCGCCGCCGCCTTCTGGGGCACCGTCGCCGGCTTCACCAGCTTCGTCGCCCATGTCGGCGGGCCCCCCTTCCAGGTCTATGCGCTGCCGATCCGGCTCGATCCGAAGGTGCTGTCGGGGACATCGGCGATCTTCTTTGCCGCCACCAACGCGCTGAAGCTGATCCCCTACTTCGCGCTTGGCCAGTTCGACACCGCCAACCTGACGGCGTCGGCCGTGCTGATGCCGCTGGCGCCGCTGGCCACCATCGCCGGCGCCTGGCTGGTGCGGCGCATGCGGCCGGAGATTTTTTATCCCTTCACCTACGCGACCGTGGCCGTGGTCGCGGTCAAGCTGCTTTGGGACGGGATCGCCGGCCTGCTCTAAATCCCGCTCAGGCGGCTGCCGGTTTGGTTCGCGGGGCGCTCGCAAAGGTCAGCGATGCACCACCAACGACCACGACCGCCATGGCGCCGAGAGTGGCGATGTCGTGCGCGGTCGGCTTCAGCACCATGTCGGCGACGACGACGATCATGATGACGAAATCGAACTTGACGATCCGTATCATGCGGCGCCCAAACGCTATGGCAGCCGGGGTCATGCCGTCCGCGGCAAGCATTGTGGCAAGCTTTTCGAACGAAGGCTTCAGCACGAGGATACCGGTCAGAAACGCGGCGGCGTAGCCGCAAAGGCCGATGACGACCCAAAGGTCGGAGAAGCCGGTCCATAGCGAAGTCAGCACCAGACCAGAAGCCAGGGTCGCGATAGACGCCGGCACGAACAGACGCAAGCCGAGTTTGTCCGTCGTTCTCAGCATGACCATCAGCGTCTCGTCGTCGCCGTCGCGATCGGCGAGTATCGAAACCAGCAGCATGGCGAAACCGCCGCCGAGCCAGAGGATCGCTGCCATGACATGCAGGAATTTGAAGAGAGAATACCAGTCCATTGCCGCTCCTTGTGCATCGTTCCGGGGGTAAACGCTGCTTTCGCGCGTCTGCTTCCGAAGGAGGGCGGATTATCTCCGTACATGTATCCAGAAGATGCCGCGTGGGTGCCGGCTTGTTGCGGTGGCGCCGTCGCCGGATTTTACCGCAGCCCGCACAATACCCGGCATTTGCCGGATGGACGCCGTGTCGGCATTGGCTGGTTTCGCGGCATGATCCTGAAACCTGCGGGGACTAAGCCGCTCGCGACCGACGCTCCATTTTGGCCGCGCGCGGTCGGACCAAGTCTGCAACAACCATCGAGGGTATCCCATGCAAGGCGTAGCACGAAATTTCTTCACCCTGGCCGTCATCTATTCCCTGTGCGGCATGGCGCTCGGCCTGCATATGGCGATCTCCAATGACCATGGGCAGATGCCGACCCACGCGCACACCATGGTGGCGGGCTGGCTGATGTCGGCGGTGTTTGCCTTCTTCTACCACCTGTTTCCAGCGGTCGGGCAAAAGACGATTGCCGTCGTGCATTTCTGGCTGACGGCAATCTGCGGCATCGCACTGATGATCGGGCTTTACTTTGAACTTGCCGGCCATCCGGAGATCGAGCCGGTGCTGGCTTCCTCCTCGATGGGGTTTTATGCGGCAATGCTGCTGTTCGCCTTCATTTCCTTGCCGGCTGTGTGGAAGAAGGCATGAACAAGCTGACGATCAGGCTTCGGGGGCCGTTGTGCTGATACGGCACAGAAGGGCAGCGGTCGATCAAGAAATATCCGCGCCGTTAAGGGTTCATTAAGCTTTACAGGTGTTTACTATGTCCATCCAGTGATCTGGATTCTTACCGAGTGGTTGGAGCCACTTCGTTTGACGCCTCCCTGTTAAACTCCTGAGAGCCGCCTTATCCGCGGCTCTTTTTTTGTCTGCTTTTGGTCCGCTTGGCGCCCCTGCGCAGGCGTTAACCGTTTGTTAAACATGTGCTTGCCTTCGCCGGCGGCGAAGCGCATTTTCAAGCTTCAGTCATCTAGGGTGCCGGCGTGACGGCGATGAAGCCGAATCAGCCGACGGGGCAGTGCAGGGGCGTATCGATGAACGAGCCTTCGAAGGGCAGCGCGAAAACCATCAAGCTGGCGGAACGCCGGGTTTTCTCCCAATCCTTCAAACCGCTCTACCAGGAAGGCATGGGCCTGGTTGAGCAAGCAGCGGAATATCTCGACGGCAAGGGCCGGGCCGAGGCCAAGAAGCTGTCCAGATTGGCGGCGACGCTCTATGCGGCCGAATCGATGCGGCTGACCACAAGGCTGATGCAGGTCGCCTCCTGGCTGCTTTTGCAGCGGGCGGCAAATTCCGGCGAGATGACCCGCGACCAGGTCGCCTCGGAAAAATCCAAGGTGCGTCTCGACACCGCCTCGGCGCATGACGAAGCGGTCGGCTGGGGCGAACTGCCGAAGGATTTCCTCGACCTCGTCACCCGCTCGCTGCGCCTGCAGGCGCTGGTGCGCCGCATGGACGAAGAGATCTATGGCGGCGCGTTTGCCGAGACGCCGGTAACAGGCCGCCGCGCCAATCCGGTTTCCGACCAGATCACGCTGCTGAATACGGCTTTCGCTCGAGGTTAAACGCTTCCCGTTTCCGGTTTGTTCACATTTCCCTGACATCGCTGTGCGCCGGAGGTAGACTTCGCGCATGAGGGAAGCGATTCGCATTATCGGTATCGATCCGGGGCTGAGGCGCACCGGATGGGGCATCGTCGAGAGCCTCGGCAACTCGCTGCGCTTTATCAGTTCCGGCACTGTACGCTCCGACGACAAGGCGGCGCTGGCGACACGGCTCTGCCAATTGCATGACGGGCTGGCCGAGATCCTGCATGCGGCCATGCCGCAGGAAGCGGCCGTCGAGCAAACCTTCGTCAACAAGGATGCGGTGGCGACACTGAAGCTCGGCCAGGCGCGCGGCATAGCCATGCTGGTGCCGGCGCGCGCCGGCCTTGTCGTCGCCGAATATGCCCCCAATGCCGTCAAAAAGGCGGTGATCGGCGTTGGCCATGGCGACAAGAAGCAGATTCACATGATGGTCAAGGTGCTGTTGCCGAAAGCCGTTTTCGACACCGAACATGCCGCCGACGCGTTGGCTATCGCCATCTGTCACGCGCATCACCGGCAAAGCGTCGCCTACAGGATGGCGCTGGCCGGTTAGGCGCGTTCTTGACTTGTTCACGGTAAGGCAGTAAGTAATACCTGAGAGGTATTACCATGCGTGTCACCACCAAAGGGCAGGTCACCATACCCAAGCAGATAAGGGACCATCTGGGCATCGGGCCTGGTTCCGAGGTGGAATTTGTCGCCACCGACGATGGCGCCCGTCTTGTGGCCGTCACCGAAAATCTGTCTGAAGAGGAGGCAGCCCGCAGGTTCAGCGAGGTGCTTGACCGGATGGAGGGATCTCTGGATCTGGGTGGCATGACTGCCGACGAATATATGGAATGGTTGAGGGGGCCGCGTGAAGATCTCGACGTTGATTGACACCAATGTCCTCATCGACGTCTGGGGCCCGGCCGGACCCAATACAAAATGGTCGGCGTCGGCGATTGTTTCCTGCCGCCGCGACGGCGCATTGGTGGTCAACACGATTGTCTGGTCCGAACTGGCACCGCTGATCGCGACGGAGACGGCGCTTCGAAAGGCAATCGAAACGCTCGAGATCGGTCGCGAGCCTCTGCCTTGGGACGCGGCTTTTCTTGCCGGTGTTACGCATTCGCGCTACCGCCGGGCGGGCGGCTTGCGGGAGCGTACCTTGCCCGATTTCTTCATTGGCGCCCATGCGACCGTTGCCGGGCACCGCCTCTTGACCCGCGACGCTGCTCGCTACCGCAGCTATTTCCCGGAGCTCGACATCATCTCTCCGGAAACACACCCATGAAAGCCCTTCTTCCATGAAAGATCTGGCATGATCGGCAAATTGAAAGGCACGCTGGACGAGATCGACGAGGATTTCTGCCTCGTCGATGTGCACGGCGTCGGTTATGTCGCCTATTGCTCGGCGCGCACGCTGGCCGCGCTGCCTTCGCCCGGCGAGGCGGTGGTGCTGTTCATCGAGACCTATGTGCGCGAGGACATGATCCGGCTCTACGGTTTCCAATCGGTGCTTGAGCGCGAATGGTTCCGGCTGTTGATGAGCAATGTGCAAGGCGTCGGCGCCAAGGTGGCGCTGGCCATCCTGTCGACGCTGGCGCCGGCCGACCTCGCCAATGCGATCGCGCTGCGCGACATCGCCATGGTCAGCCGCGCGCCCGGCGTCGGCAAGAAGGTGGCCGAGCGCATCGTCACCGAATTGAAGAACAAGGCGCCGGCCTATGCCGGAACCGCCTCCGGCGCCATCGGCCTGAAGCAGGAACTCGGGGAAGGCGTGGCGCCGGCGCCGATCACCGACGCCGTCTCGGCGCTGGTCAATCTCGGCTATTCGCGCGACACCGCAGCCAATGCTGTCGCGGCGGCGCTGAAGACGGCCGGCGAGGACGCCGATGCCTCGAAGCTCATTCGTTTCGGGCTGAAGGAACTGGCGCGGTGAGTGATTGCTTGTCCGGTCCTTTGCCCTGTGCGAGGAAGGCCGCATGAGCCTTTCACCCCGCCTCATTGCCCCGGAAAAGCGCGGCGAGGATGCTGAGCAGACCTTGCGGCCGCAGACGCTCGCCGATTTCGTCGGCCAGGCCGCGGTGCGGGCCAATCTCAAGGTCTTCATCGAGGCCGCCAATGGCCGCAGCGAGGCGCTTGACCATGTGCTGTTCGTCGGGCCGCCGGGGCTTGGCAAGACAACGCTGGCGCAGATCATGGCGCGCGAGCTCGGCGTCAATTTCCGCTCGACCTCCGGTCCGGTGATCGCCAAGGCCGGCGATCTCGCCGCACTTCTCACCAATCTGGAAGACCGCGATGTACTGTTCATCGACGAGATCCACCGGCTCAATCCGGCAGTCGAGGAAATCCTCTATCCGGCGATGGAGGATTTCCAGCTCGACCTGATCATCGGCGAAGGTCCGGCGGCACGCTCGGTCAAGATCGATCTTGCCCGCTTCACGCTCGTTGCCGCCACCACCAGGCTCGGCCTTTTGACCAACCCGCTGCGCGATCGCTTCGGCATTCCGGTGCGGCTTAATTTCTATTCGGTCGAGGAACTGGAGCAGATCGTGCGCCGCGGCGCCCGCATCCTGCAAATGCCGCTCGGCGACGATGGCGCGTTGGAGATTGCGCGCCGAGCCCGCGGCACGCCGCGCATCGCCGGCCGGTTGTTGCGCCGCGTGCGCGATTTCGCCTCCGTCGCCGGCGACGGCCACGTCGACAAGCAGATTGCCGACGAAGCTCTCACCCGGCTCGAGGTCGACGCGCTCGGCCTCGACGCGCTCGACCGCCGCTATCTCTCGATGATCGCGCGCAATTTCGGTGGTGGCCCGGTCGGCATCGAGACGATCGCCGCCGGCCTGTCCGAGCCGCGCGACGCCATCGAGGACATTATCGAGCCCTATCTGATCCAGCAGGGTTTCATCCAACGGACGCCACGCGGCCGCGTGCTGACCGCCAACGCCTGGCGCCATCTCGGCCTCGACGCGCCAAAGGATCTGGCACAGCAGCAGATCAACCTGTTCCAGGAAGAGTAACGGACATTTGTTCTTCGGAACGGATTCTGTGCAGCATCTCCTCAAACCTGCCAGCGTGAAGGCGCATTCCTCGATTGTATCGGGCGTCGCAATGTCGGCGCGAACTGCTCCGATCAAGGTCGGAGCCAGAAAAGTGATCACCAGACGCGGGTTCCTGAAATTCGCCGGAGGTTCGTTCCTCTCGCTAGCTTCGCTCAGTGCTTATGCGGTCGGCATCGAACCGATGCTGCTGACCCATGTGAAGCGCTACCGGCTGACGCCGCCGCACTGGCCGGCAGGTCTGAAGCTGCGCGTCGTAGCACTTGCCGATATTCACGCCTGCCGCCCCTGGATGACGCCTGAGCGGATCGCTTCGCTCGTCGAGGGTGCGAACGTGCTGCAGCCCGATCTGATCGTACTGCTCGGCGACTATATCTCAGGCATGTCCCTGGTGACGAACCGGGTGGAGGCCCATGAATGGGCGCCGGCCTTGTCAGGACTGAAGGCGCCGCTTGGTGTCCTGTCGATCCTCGGCAATCACGACTGGTGGCACGATCCTTTCGCGCAGCAGGCCGGAGCGGGGCCGACTGTGGCGCGCAAGGCATTGGAGGAAGCCGGCATCTCGGTTCTGGAGAACGACACTGTGCGTCTGGAAAAGAATGGATACGGCTTCTGGATCGCCGGGCTCGCCGACCAACTGGCACTGTTACCGAACAAGGCCGCAGGCCGCGACAAATTTAAAGGCCTCGACGATCTCGACGGCACGCTGGCCAAGATCACCGACCAGGCACCGATCATCCTGCTTGCGCATGAGCCTGACATTTTCCCGAAAGTGCCGTGGCGGGTTTCGCTGACGCTGTCGGGCCACACACATGGCGGGCAGGTCAGGCTGTTCGGCTATTCACCGGTGGTGCCGTCCCGCTTCGGCAACCGCTTTGCCTATGGCCATGTCGTCGAGAATGACCGCAATTTGATCGTGTCAGGCGGGCTCGGCTTCAGCATCGCGCCGGTGCGCTTTGGCATGCGGCCGGAGATCCTGCAGATCGACCTCGGTTTGGGCATGCCGGTATTCAGGTGATGCCGGCCTGCAAATGAGGTGTTCCTGCGCTTCCGGTAGTCACGGACCAAAGTCCGCTCCGTTCCGGTTCTCGGAACCCCTCATTTTCCCTCGGCCTGACCTGAATATCGACATGCCCTAGGGCGAATGGAGCGAGCGGATCGCATCCATCACGGCGGGTTCGGCCTTTTCGCCGTTGAAAGCGTCGACGATGCCGAAGGCGCCGCCAAAACTCCACACCGACCATGAGAAGCCATGCGCCTCGGCGCGCGCGATCATGTCCTTGACATAGGCCGCGCGGTATTTGGGCGGCATCACATAGGGGTTGCCATACTCCTGCCGGATCATGCCGAACTCGCCCAGCGTGATGTTTTCGGGCTTGATGGCGTTGGCCTTCGCCCAGGCCTCGACCTTTTCGAACGGCGCATCCATGACGCCGAGCAGCTTTTCCTCCGTGTCCATGCTGGCGACTTGTTCATCGAGATAGGCGAGCAGGCCGTTCCGTCTGGTCCATGGCGCCTCGGCTTTTATCTTGGCGCGGATTGCATCCAGCGTCGCATCGAGCTCGGCGCGCGGCACCGCGGTCAGCGGATAGGGCAGGCCGGTGACATAAGGGATGAAATCGCCGGCCCAGGTCGCGCCCTGATGGGTCAGCAGGAACGGGTCGTAGGAGTGGAAGGTCCAGATGATGTTGTCGTCGGGGATCGACTTTGGGTCGATCCTGACCAGCGAAGCCGCATTGGAATAACAGGCGCCGGTCAGGATCAGCGTCAGCCTGGTGGCCGAGGCGCGCGCGGCCGCGAACAGCTTTTGCTGACGCTCCGGCCACAGGCTGGTGCCCTCGCTGTCGCAGTCGACGATAGGCTCGTTCATCGGCTCGAAAGCGACCTGCGCCGGGTCCTCAGTGGCAAGCGTGCGCGCCATTTTGCGGACGACCTCGACATAGGCGTCGAAGGTTGCGGGATCGTCCATCACCTGGCCCATGCCGATCTCGCGGCCGCCGCCGGCCGGGATCAGGTGCATGTCGACGATCACTTTCAGACCGGCCCGGTTGATCATGCGCGCCGAGTCCCGCACGCTGGCATAAAGGTCGTCACGCAGCGCCAGTGTCTGATCCGACATAAACGGCGAGGGATCGACCGGCATGCGCAGAAAGTCGAAGCCGGCGGCCTTCAGTGCCTTGAGGTCATCCTCGTCGAGGAACTTGCGCCATTCCGGATAGGGCAGGATGGCTTGTCGGTCGTTCCATTTGTCTTCCCCGACCCAGGTCGTCCACTGGTCGAGGTTGAGGCCGCGCTTCATCGAAAAGCTCGCGGCCTGACCGGGCAGCGCAGACGCCGCCAGCACCAGCAGCGCTGCCATCACGGTCTTGATCATCGCCGTCAACAGTGCCATCCGGTTTGCTGCGCTGGTGATTTTGGCAAGACAGGTGCCCCGCCGGGGGCAAAAAGGAAAGCGCGATGGACGATCATGGTGAATCGGCGCAGCTTGCTGCCGGGCTTTCCGGAGCCTTGACGGAATTCGGCCATCGGCTGATGGCGCGAGTCTACTATGCCGNAGTTCAGACGTGTGCTCTTCCGATCTGTCGTCTACCACGCGCGCTATCTCGAATTCTTCGAGCGCGGCCGCTCGGACTATCTCAGGCTGGCCGGCGTCCACCACACAGAACTTCACGAAGGCAAGCACGGCGAACGGATCGTCTGGGTGGTGCGGCGGATGGAGATAGATTTCCGCTCGCCTGCCCGCATGGACGACATCCTGACCATCGACACATCAACGCAGGATATTTCCGGCGCCCGCATCGTCATGGCGCAGCAATTGAAACGCGGGACAGAGGTTCTGGTCGAAGCAAAGGTCGAGGCGGCGATCATCGGCGAGAACGGCCGGCCGAAGCGCTTTCCGAAAGAATGGATCGCGGCCTTTCTACCAGGAGCAAGCTGATATCCAGGCCTGCCGGCCGGCAACGAGCGGCCAATCGGCAGCGCATTCGATTGTGGATGGATGGCCCGCGTCGTGCCTTGGCGCGGCAATGCGCCGCGCCATATTTCCTAACCCATCCTTAACCATAACGGTTCATGAAGAGATCGGTGAAGATTGGAAGAATCCGCGCGCCTTCCTTTCACCAATATTTGCCCTGAAAAGGCCGCCAACGGTGCATTTTGGGGTTAATCCGGAAGCCAAGCGCGAACGGACCACAAGGGACGCCCATGGGCCAGCCGCCAGCGATGCCCGGAAAATCTTAAGGACTGAAGCATGGAAACTACCGCACTCGCCGATCCGGCAGCGCAATTGTCGATTTGGGCGCTGTTCACACAGGCCAGCTGGGTGGTCAAGCTGGTCATGATCGGTCTGCTCTGCGCCTCGGTCTGGACCTGGGCGATCATCGTCGACAAGCTGGTCAGCTATGCCCGCATGCGTCTGTCGCTCAATCGCTTCGAACAGGTGTTCTGGTCGGGGCAGTCGCTGGAAGAACTCTATCGCACGCTTGCCGACCGCAAGACCACGGGCATGGGCGCGATCTTCGTCGCCGCCATGCGCGAATGGAAGAAGAGCTTCGAGAAGGGGGCCAAATCGCCGCTCGGCCTGCAGACCCGCATCGACAAGGCGATGGACCTGGCGTTGACGCGCGAGATGGAGAAGCTGGAGGGCCGTCTCGGCTTTCTCGCCACCACCGGTTCGGCTGCACCCTTCATCGGCCTGTTCGGCACCGTCATCGGCATCATGACCTCGTTCCAGGCGATTGCCGGTTCGAAAAACACCAGTCTCGCGGTTGTTGCACCCGGCATTGCCGAAGCGCTGCTGGCGACGGCCATCGGTCTTCTCGCCGCCATACCGGCGGTTATCGCCTACAACAAGCTGTCATCCGACGCGAACAAGATCGCGGTGCGGATGGAAGGGTTCTCGGACGAGTTCTCCGCCATACTCTCGCGCCAAATCGATGAAAAAGTAGCGCCTAAGGGCTGAGGTAAGAAGATGGGTATGTCGGTTGGCATGGCAGGACGCGGCGGGCGCGGACACAGGCGGCGCGGCCGCCACCATGCATTGATGTCGGAAATCAACGTCACGCCGATGGTCGACGTGATGCTGGTGCTCTTGATTATCTTCATGGTCGCCGCACCTATGTTGACGGTCGGAGTGCCGGTCGACCTGCCGGAGACGAAGGCCAAGGCTATGAACGCCGACACCCAGCCGATCACCGTTTCGATCGACGCGGCCGGCAAGATTTTCCTGCAGGAGACCGAAATCCCAAGGGAAGAGCTGGTCGCCAAACTGCAGGCGATTTCCAAGACCGGCTACGAAGAGCGCATCTTCATCCGCGGCGACAAGGCGACCAACTATGGCGCCGCGATGGAGGTCATGGCCCTCATCCAGGCCGCCGGCTACAAGAATATCGGCCTGATTTCACTGCAGCAACAGGATCAGTAGACGCACGATGAAGACCGGCCTCACCACATCGGTGATACTGCATACGGTGGCACTGGCTTTCGGCCTGTTCACCCTGTCGGCGCCGGCCGCGCTGCCGTCCACGGATGTCGAGTCGATAGCGGTCGACATCGTTCCCATGGAAGCCATTGCGCAGACGCTGCAGGGCGACAAGAAGGCGGTGATGCACGAAAAGCCGGCGCCGATGCCGACCAAGCGTCCCGACATCGTGCCAGATGCACAGAAAATCGGCGAGAACAGCGTTGATACCGACAAGCCGGTGACGGACGATCCCAAGCCGAAGCCGGTGGAGAAAACAGCGACGGCTGCTCCGGCGCCGACGCCGACCGAAAAGCCGAAGACCGAGGACACGCCGAAGCCAAAGGAAGCGCCGAAGCCGACACCTGCGACGGAGGTGGCGCCGGAGCCGCAGCCGAAGGAAGAGGTCAAGCCCGAGCCGGTGAAGCAGGTTGAACCGAAGCCGACCCCGGTGAAGGAGCCTGCACCAACACCGCAGCCGGACACGACCGCCGCCATAGAGCCGAAGCCACGCGTGAAGCCCGATGCGGTCGCCGAAGCCATATCGGATCAGCAGCCTCTGGAAGAAGCGCAGCTTCCGACTTCCGCTCCTGCTCCCGAAGCACGGCCGAAGCCGCAGCCGGCGCAGGCCGAAAGCGCGAAGGCTCCGGACCGCAAGGACACCGACAAGCCGGTCAAGGAAGCCTCGTCGAAGCCGAAGTCGGATGACAAGCAGTTCAATGAGGCTGACATCAAGGCTTTGCTCGACAAGCAGAAGCCATCCGGCGGCGGCGCCAAGCGCTCGACCCAACAGGCATCGCTAGGCGGCGACAAGGATCAAGGCCAGAAGCTGTCGAAGTCCGAGCAAGGGGCATTGGAAGAACAACTCGGTGGCTGCTGGACCCTCCCGGTTGGGCTTGAGGGTTCTGAGGATTTCACCGTGGTGATCCGTTTCAGCCTGGATGCCTCCGGCAAGCTGGAGGGCCGTCCGACCGTCGAGAAGTCCAGCGGCAACCCCCAATTCGACAGCAGCGCGGTTCGCGCTGTGCAGAAATGCGATGTCGCCGGCCTGCAGGTGCCCGCCGGAAAGCATGACATTTGGTCCGACGTTCGCGTCAACTTCGATCCCAGAGCGATGCTTGGCCTGTAGCCTGAGCACCCAGAAATCAGCAAGAGAAGCGAGAAGACATGAAATCCATCCTCAAGCCGCTCCTGATGGTCGCCGCGATGGCGATGGGCATGAACGCCGTCGTCACCTTGCCTGCTCGAGCAACCCTCGAGCTCAACGTCAACAAAGGCAATGTCGAACCGATGCCGATCGCCATCCCAGATTTCCAGGGAGGGCTCGGCGCGCAGATTTCCGAGATCGTCACCGCCGACCTGAAGCGCTCCGGTCTCTTCGCACCGATAGACAAGAACGCCTTCATCGAGAAGATCGCCAATCCGGATGCGCAGCCCCGTTTCGACGACTGGAAGGTGATCAATGCGCAGGCGCTGGTCACCGGCAGCGTGAGCAAGGAGGCGGACGGCCGAATCCGCGCCCAGTACCGACTATGGGATATTTTTGGCAACCAGCAGATAGCCGGGGAGCAGTTTTTCGCCAACGACGCAAATCAACGCCGTGTCGCCCACATCATCGCCGATGCGATCTATGAGAAGCTCACCGGCGAGAAGGGCTATTTCGACACACGCGTCGTCTTCATCGACGAATCCGGCGCCAAGAATGCGCGCAAGAAGCGGCTCGCCATCATGGACCAGGACGGCGCCAATGTGCGCTATCTCTCCGATGGCCGCTCGATCGTGCTGACGCCGCGTTTCTCGCCCAACCGGCAGGAAATCACTTACATGTCGTACGAAAGCGGTCAGCCGCGGGTCTATCTGCTGCAGATCGAGACCGGGCAGCGCGAACTGGTCGGCAATTTTCCCGGCATGACCTTTGCGCCGCGCTTTTCGCCCGACGGCCAGAAGGTGATCATGAGCCTGCTGCGCGACGACGGCAATTCCAACATCTTTGCCATGGATCTGCGCAGCCGCTCGACCACCCGGCTGACCAACTCGACCGCCATCGACACCTCGCCCTCTTATTCGCCCGACGGCAGCAAGGTGGTGTTCACTTCCGACCGTGGCGGCCGCGCGCAGATCTATGTGATGGGCGCCGACGGCTCGGGCCAGACCCGCATCTCGTTCGGCGACGGCGTCTATTCGACGCCGGTGTGGTCGCCGCGCGGCGACCTCGTCGCCTTCACCAAGCAGACCGGCGGCGAATTCCAGATCGGCGTCATGAAGACCGACGGTTCGGGCGAGCGCATCCTCTCCTCGGGCTTCCAGCAGGAGGGACCGACCTGGGCGCCCAACGGCCGCGTGCTGATGTTCTTCCGCGACTCCGCCGGCGGCCCAAAACTGGTTTCCGTCGATCTCACCGGCCGCAACGAACAGTCGATCCCGACCGCGAATTTTGCTTCCGACCCGGCGTGGTCGCCGCTGCTGGAGTAACTAAGTTTCGGCCTGGCCCGCTCGCTTCGTTGCAACTCGGCAACACTACCTTAAAAGCCCCGTTTTGGGGCTTTTTTCACGCCAAAGTCGCGTTTTGGCCGCATTTCCGCCTACGGTCCGCGACCATTGTGGCATCAGGTCATTTTGGCTGGGGACGGCGGCTGAAACCAAATTTTAACCGTGTTTCTTGAATGCCGGTTAACCCAAACGTGGTTACTGGGTGATCAACGAAGTCACTCGAATACGAAGGAGAGGCGGCATGGGCCGTATCGCAGCACTTACCAGAAACCCGGCGATGATCGCCCTGATCGCGATGCTCGCCATCACCGGTTGCGCCTCGAAGAAAACCCCGAACAACGCTGCCGATCTCGGTCTCAATGGCGCGGGTGCGGCAACGCCGGGCTCGGCGCAGGACTTCACCGTCAACATTGGCGACCGCATCTTCTTCGACACGGACTCGACCGCGATCCGCGCCGATGCGCAGACGACGCTGTCGCGCCAGGCGCAGTGGCTCAACCAGTACAAGCAGTACGCCATCGTCGTCGAAGGCCATGCCGACGAACGCGGCACGCGTGAATACAATCTGGCTCTCGGCGCCCGCCGCGCCGCCGCCACCCGCGACTTCCTGGTCGCCAGGGGCGTTTCGGCGAGCCGATTGAAGACGATTTCCTACGGCAAGGAACGTCCGGTCGCGGTCTGCGACGACATCTCCTGCTGGTCGCAGAATCGCCGCGCGGTCACCACGCTCTCCGGCGCCGGCTCCTGATAGGCAAGACGGCGGCGCCTTAGTCGCATAATTGCAACACCTCCATGCGAAAGGCGGCCTTGTGGCCGCCTTTTTCACTTTCGGCCTCGGAAACAAACCCGGAAACAAAATTTGGCCGAAGTCTCGCCTCCTGCTAAGAGCCGAGGGCGTTGTGCCGGTCCCACTTTGATCGGAAGGCGCGAACAGGCTCACGATTTTCACGGCGAGAGGCACATGCATTTCAGATCGGTCTTGAGCGGCACGCTTGCGCTGCTGCTCGTATCAGGCTTCGCGGCTTCTGCGAGCGGCACCGGACAACCCGCGGATAGCGGCTTTTCCTTCCATCTGCCGACGCTCGGCATTTTCGGCAAGAAGGAGAAGCCGGAGCAGCAACAGATCGCGCAGCAGCAGGACGGCACCGCCGCCGCGGGGCTGGAAGATCAGCTCCGGCAGATGAACGGCAAGCTCGAGGAACTCAACTTCCAGATCCTGCAGATGCAGGAGCAGATGCGCAAGCAGCAGGAAGACAACGAGTTCCGCTTCCAGCAGTTGGAAGGCGGCTCCAGCGGGCAGCCGCCGGCCCAGAAGAAATCGGAGGCCGCGCCGCAGGACGGTGGCGCGGGCACCGGCGTCGCCGAGGCCCCGGCAGACCAGGCGCCGGCCGATGCCGGCGCGCAGCCGGATGGCGGCCAGAGCGTCGGCGAGGTCATCGTCGAATCGCAGACCGGCGATCCCGGCAAGGTGATCAACGGCACGCCGCCCAAGACCTTCGGCACCATCACCGTCGACAAGAACGGCAATGTAATCGACGCCGGCGGCAACACGCAGGCAGCGGCGCCGGCGGAAGGTGCGGCTCCCGCCGCCGAGGCGCCGGCTGCCGGGGCTAAGACCGGCAAGTCGGACGGCACGGTGGTGGCGGCGCTGCCTGCCACCAACAACCCGGAAGAGATCTACCGCAACTCCTACCAGTTCATCCTGTCGGGCGACTACAGCACCGCCGAGCAGGGTTTTCGCGACCACATCGCCCGGTTCCCGAAGGACGCCAAGGCGGCGGACGCGCATTACTGGCTTGGCGAATCGCTGCTTGGCCAGCAGAAGTATCATGACGCTGCCGAGGTTTTCCTCTCCGCCAGCAAGGACTATCCGAAGGCCAAGAAGGCGCCTGACATGCTCCTGAAGCTTGGCGTGTCGCTGGTCGGCCTCAAGCAGAAGGATGTCGCCTGCGCCACCTTCGGCGAGATCGGCAAGCGCTATCCCGATATTTCGGCCGCGCTCAAGGAACGCGTCAAGCAGGAGAGGGCGCTGGCGGCGTGCTAGTCTTTGCCGTGTTGTCCCAGAACCGGGACCACTTTTACGCGACATGCACTGATGCTCGATACCGAGCCTGACCTTTCGAGTTTTTCGCAGATCGACTTTACCAACGGCGCGCTTGCGGCCGTATCCGGCGGCAGCGACTCGACCGCCCTCCTTCTTCTCCTCAAGGCTCACCTCGACCGTAGCGCCCCGACAGCCCGGCTGCTGGCGGTGACGATCGACCACGGCCTGCGTCCGGAAGCAGCAGTCGAAGCGCGCAGCATGGCAAAGCTCTGTGCGGAGCGCGGCATTGCGCACCGGACGCTCAACTGGTCCGGCGCCAAGCCGTCGACCGGCCTGCCCGCGGCGGCGCGCGAGGCGCGCTACCGGTTGCTGGCCGAGGCAGCGCAGGCGCAAGGCATTGGTGTGATCGTGACCGGCCACACCGCCGACGACCAGGCCGAGACCGTCCTGATGCGAGCCGCGCGGAATGACGGGCGAGAGCTTGCAGGCCGAGGTCTCGCCGGCATGGCGCCGGCCACCCTCTATGACTGGCGGATCTGGATCGCGCGGCCGCTGCTCGGCGTACGGCGCGCGGCGTTGCGCGCTTTCCTGCAGCGCGAACATGTCGGCTGGGCGGAGGATCCGACCAACATCGACACGAATTTCGAACGCCCGCGCATCCGCGCCGTGCTCGGCGAAGACCGGAGCGGGCAGCGTTTTGCCGAAGCGATCGGCCTGGCCAGGCGGGCCGCCGGCGAGCGCGAACAACTCGGTCGCCGCGCCGCCGCCCTGATCGGTGAATTTGCCAGCCGGCCGGCGAGGGGTCTCATCCGTCTCGATCCCGGTCTTGCCGAAGCTGACGACACGCGAGCCGCGGTCTATGCGCTGCGTGTCCTGCTGGCGGCGACGGGCGGCACCGCCTTGTTGCCGGACCAGGCGCGCGGCGAAGCGCTGTTCGAGCAAATGCGGGCCGGTCGGCTTTGCGCCACATTGTCGCGGGCGGTCGTCGATATCAGGCGAAACGGCATCTTCCTGCGCCGTGAATCGCGCGACCTGCCGCGTTCCGCGCCGATAGCTGGCACTCTGCTCTGGGACGGTCGCCGGCGGATCACGCCAGACATCGAAGCCGGGGCGATCACATTGGGCGACAGTTCGGGTGCATGGTTGATCGCGCCGCTTGGCGCTGCTGCCGCCGCCAAAACGCCGATTGCCGGGGATGGCGCGCCGCCAAGCCTTGTGCGCGCCGCCCTGGCTGCGGAACCGGCGCTATGGCGCGGCGGCGAATGCCTTGGTTTTGCAGGGGATGTAGCGGCGGCGGCGGCAATCGCCGTCAGCCCCGCCGTTGCGCCCTTTGCCCGTTTTCTGCCGTGCTTCGATCTGGTGTTGGCGCAGGCCGTGGCCGAGTTGATCGGCGCACCGCCTGTCCCGGCTTGCCCTTTGGCCGCCACAGTGCCGGTTGATCATGGCGCGAAAGCTTAACCCAGACGTGCTGTTATGCTTGGCAAGGGGGGGCGCTCTCCCTATGTTAGGCGCAAGTTTCCTCTCATGACGCGTGTCCCAGCGGGCACCAACGGGACAATTGATGAATCCGAATTATCGCAATCTCGCGCTCTGGGCGATCATAGCGGTCCTGCTCATTGCTCTCTTCAATCTGTTCCAGACGCCGCAGACTCGCGGGGCCTCGACCGACGTTCCCTATTCGCAGTTCCTGCAAGAGGTCGCGGCCGGCCGGGTCAAGACGGTGGTCATCGCCGGCGCCCGCATCACGGGCACCTACGCCGACAACGCCAACGGCTTCCAGACCTATTCGCCTGGCGATCCGCAGCTGGTCTCGCGGCTGCAGGACAAGAACGTCACCATCAATGCGCGGCCTGAGTCGGACGGTTCCAACTCGCTGTTCAGCTATCTGATCTCCTACCTGCCGATGATCCTGATCCTTGGCGTGTGGATATTCTTCATGCGCCAGATGCAGTCCGGCTCCGGCCGCGCCATGGGTTTCGGCAAGTCGAAGGCCAAGCTTCTCACTGAGGCGCATGGCCGCGTCACCTTCCAGGATGTCGCCGGCGTCGACGAGGCCAAGGAAGATCTGGAAGAGATCGTCGAGTTCCTGCGCGATCCGCAGAAGTTCCAGCGCCTCGGCGGCAAGATCCCGCGCGGCGTGCTTCTGGTCGGACCTCCCGGCACCGGCAAGACGCTGCTCGCCCGCTCCGTCGCCGGCGAAGCGAATGTGCCGTTCTTCACCATTTCGGGTTCCGACTTCGTCGAGATGTTCGTCGGCGTCGGCGCAAGCCGTGTCCGCGACATGTTCGACCAGGCCAAGAAGAATGCTCCCTGCATCATCTTCATCGACGAAATCGACGCCGTCGGCCGCCATCGCGGCGCCGGCCTCGGCGGCGGCAATGACGAGCGCGAACAGACGCTGAACCAGCTGCTGGTCGAGATGGACGGCTTCGAGTCCAACGAGAGCATCATCCTGATCGCCGCTACCAACCGGCCCGACGTGCTCGACCCGGCGCTGTTGCGTCCGGGCCGTTTCGACCGCCAGGTGGTGGTGCCGAACCCCGACATCGTCGGCCGCGAGAAGATCCTGAAGGTGCATGTGCGCAACGTGCCGCTGGCGCCGAATGTCGACCTCAAGGTGATCGCGCGCGGCACGCCGGGCTTCTCGGGTGCCGACCTGATGAACCTGGTCAACGAATCCGCTCTGATGGCGGCGCGCCGCAACAAGCGCCTTGTCACCATGGCCGAGTTCGAGGACGCCAAGGACAAGATCATGATGGGCGCCGAGCGCCGCTCGTCGGCCATGACCCAGGCCGAAAAGGAGCTCACGGCCTATCACGAGGCCGGCCATGCCATCCTGGCGCTCAACGTGCCGTCGGCCGATCCGCTGCACAAGGCGACCATCATCCCGCGCGGCCGCGCGCTCGGCATGGTCATGCAGCTGCCGGAAGGCGACCGCTATTCGATGAGCTACAAATACATGATCTCGCGGCTTGCCATCATGATGGGCGGCCGCGTTGCCGAGGAGTTCAAGTTCGGCAAGGAGAACATCACCTCGGGCGCCTCCTCGGACATCGAGCAGGCGACCAAACTGGCGCGCGCCATGGTCACGCGCTGGGGCTTCTCCGACAAGCTCGGCCACGTCGCCTATGGCGACAACCAGGAAGAGGTTTTCCTCGGCCATTCGGTGGCGCGCACGCAGAACGTCTCGGAAGAGACTGCGCAGATCATCGACGCCGAAGTACGCCGCCTGATCGACGAGGCCTATGTCACGGCCAAATCCATTCTGACCAAGAAGAAGAAGGAATGGATCGCTCTGGCGCAGGGCCTGCTCGAATACGAGACGCTTTCGGGCGAAGAGATCAAGCAGCTGATCGCCGGGCAGAAGCCCGCGCGAGATTTGGGGGATGATACCCCCACAAGCCGCGGCTCGGCTGTGCCGAAGTCCGGCCGCCGCAAGAAGGGTCCCGAGCCCGAAGGCGGCATGGAGCCTCAGCCATCGAGCTGAGCTGACATCACTTGATGCAAGAAAACGCCGCGGCTCAATCCGCGGCGTTTTGCTATTCAGGGTCTCTCAAAGAGCATGCGGGACGGATGCATTTGCTTTGCCGGGGCGCACACCGTCAGTCCGGCCAGCATGTTGCTTGCCCCATCTGGCCAGCGGGATCAGGGCATTGTCCAGCTCGATGCCGAATTCGGTAATCGAGTATTCGACCCTCGGCGGCACCTCGGGAAAGATTTCGCGATGGACGATGCCGTCGGCCTCCATTTCGCGCAGCTGTTGGATCAGCATCTTTTCGCTGATGTCAGGCACCAGCCGCTTCAGCTCACCGAATCGTGCCGGCGCCTTGTGAATCTGCCAGAGCAGTAGCGCCTTCCATTTGCCGCTGATGACCTCCAGCGCCGGCCCCAATCCGCAACTATCTGGCTGTTTCTTTCCCATGTTTCATCCAATTCTGAGCAATCGGTGGGTAGCTTACATTTTTGTCGGTACTTGAGAAAAACCAAGCCGGTCCATAGCTTCAAACCAGCTCGCCGGCATCGGCGAACACCACAACATCATATCGGTACCTCGCTTCGACCTGCAAAGGCCGTCGGCGGCCGGATTTTGTCAAAAAGGGATGGATCATGACACGATACGCAAACAAGAAGGCCGTTGTCATCGGCGGGACGCACGGCATGGGGCTCGCCGTTGCCGAAGCCCTGATCGAAAGCGGCGCCGAGGTCCTGGTCACCGGCCGCGACCAGCGCAACATCGAGGCCGCGCGAGCCAAGCTGCTTTCGCGAGCTCATGTCGTGCGGTCCGATATCTCAGACATGGCCGATATCGTCACGCTCGGTGCCGAAGTGGGGCAGAAGCTTGGCCACATCGACTTCCTTCACGTCAATGCCGGGGTGGCCAATCTCGAACCCGTGGAGCGGGTCACCGAGGACAGTTACGATCGCACCTTCGACATCAACACCAAAGGCGCTTTCTTCACCGCGCAGCGCCTGCTGCCCCTCATCAGGGATGGTGGCGCGATAGTCTTCACCTCGTCGATCACCGACGAATCCGGCACCGGCGGCATGAGCGTCTATTCCGGATCGAAGGCGGCACTGCGCGCCTTCGCCAAGGTCCTGGCCGCCGAGCTTCTGCCGCGCCGGATCCGCGTGAATGTGGTCAGCCCTGGTTTCATCGATACGCCGACGATGGGTGTGGCCGACGCCTCGGCCGAGGAGCGGGCCGCCTTCATGGCGATCGGCGACGCGGTCACGCCGATGAAGCGCCACGGCACAATGGAGGAGGTGGCGCGCGCAGTGCTGTTCCTGGCGTTCGACGCGACCTTCACCACGGGCGCGCGGCTGACCGTGGACGGTGGCCTTGGCCAGGACCTGAGCCCGACACCGGCGTAACCGCGCAACAAACCGAGGAGAAGCAGAATGAGCGATATAACAGTAATCGGTCTCGGCGCCATGGGCACGGCGCTTGCCGAAGCCTTTCTGAACCAGGGACATGCGGTGACGGTGTGGAACCGTTCTCCGGCAAGGGCTGAGGCTTTGGCAGCCACGGGCGCCATTGTGGCCAAGAGTGTCGAGGAAGCCGTCAGATCGAGTCCACTGATCGTGGCGTGCCTGCTTGTCTATGACACCGTTGGTGAGGTGCTCGGCCCAAGCCGAGCCGCGCTGTCGGGCCGCACATTGGTCAATCTCACCAACGGCACCCCCGAGCAGGCGCGGGCGATGTCGGGCTGGGCGGTGAGCCAGGGCGCCAGCTATATCGACGGCGGCATCATGGCGGTGCCGCCGATGGTGGGCGGGCCGCACGCCTTGATTCTCTACAGCGGTTCGCGCCAGGCGTTCGATGCCTGTTCGGGGCAGCTCGGAGCGCTCGGCACCAGCAAATATCTCGGTGAGGATCCAGGCCTCGCGCCGCTCTATGATATTTCGCTTCTGACCGGCATGTACGGCATGTTCGCGGGCGTTCTGCAAGCGTTGGCATTGACGGGCGCAGCAGGAATCCCTGCCGGCGAGTTCATGCCGCTGCTGGCCTCCTGGCTTCAGTCGATGCAAGGCCTGCTGCCGAAATGGGCGGAACAGATCGACAGTGGCGATCACACCAGCAATGTCGTTTCCAACCTGGGCATGCAGGCTGATGCCTACGTCAATCTCATCGATGCCAGCAGGTCGGCTGATGTCAGCACCGAACTCGTCTTGCCGATGCAAAGCCTGATGAAGCGCGGGGTGGCTGCCGGCCAGGCCAATGCCGATCTTACAAGACTGGTCGCACTGCTCCAACTCTCGAAACAAGGCGCTTGACGGGGCAAGACCCAAGAGAAGGCCCGCCAACCTTGCGGTTGGGGGCCTTCGATCTTCAAACGCTGCTGGTCGATCAGCTCTTCAGCTTGGCGTTGCAGAGGCTGTAATAGCCGCCGCCCTTCTGGATCCAGCGAAGGCCGTTCAACGTACCCGCGTCCTTGTTGCCGTGGTAGCCCTGCAGGCAGGTCTTCATACGCGCCTTCGAGGGCTTCTCGGTCTTGAATTCGGCGGCGAGGGTGGTCGGGAATGTCACGCCCGTCGGCGCTACAACGGGGGCGACCGCCGCGCTGGTTTCCTTCTTCGGCTGCGGCTGGGTTTTGACCGCATCCGTACTGGCACTCTCCGCAGCTGACGTCGCACACTTCTCGGTGCGGAAAGCGGTCCAATCCATGCCGTTCAGAGTGCCGCCTTCCTTGGCTGTGCGATAAGCCTCGCCGCATTCCTTCATTGTCAGTGCGCTTGCAGGGGTGACGCTCCACGCAATCCATGCCGTCACAGCCAATGCCGCCAATTTCAATCTGGACATAAGACCCTCCTGGTTGACAAAAGTTCGATGTCCTTTTGTATACCATTTGTTCTGCATATGTTCAATTGGAATCTTTGCGAACCACCGATATGTCTGGGGTGGGCAGTGTGGGCGAATAGATGATGCCGACAGCTTCCGCGATATGTAGACGTCGATCAACGCCGGGTGTGTTCGAGCGCAATAAAAAGGCCCGCGCATGCTGCGATGCGCGGGCCTCTGTCTGGAGAATATGGCTACGCGATCAGCTCTTCAGCTTGGCATTGCAGAGGCTGTAGAAGCCGCCGCCCTTCTGGATCCAGCGCAGGCCATTCAGCGTGTTGGCGTCCTTATTGGCGTAGTAGAGCTCGAGGCAGGTGTGCATGCGGCCCTTGGCCGGCGTCTCGCCGGCGTATTTCTTCGAGATCGCGGCCGGGAACTTCACGCCCTTGGGAGCGGTGACCGAGGGCTTCTCGGGCTCGCTGGTATAGGTCGCCTCGCTCGGAGCGGGCACGGTGTCGTCGTCATCTGCGCCTGCGCCGCATTCGGCCTTGCGGAAGTCGTTCCACTTCTTGCCGCCCAGAGTATTGGCAGACTTGGCAGCCTGGTACTTGGCGCTGCAATCGGCCATGCTCAGGCCCTTGCCGCTGCTGTCGGCAGCTGCCTTGGTGGTTGCCTTGGCGGGTGCTGCCGCGGCCGAGGCCCCGGCGGCGCATTCGGTCTTGCGGAAGTCGTTCCACTTCACGCCGTTCAGCGTGCCGGCGGCCTTTGCCGCCTGGTATTTGGTGCTGCATTCCTTGGCCGTCAGGCCCTTGGCGCCATCGTCGGTTGTGGCTGCGGCCTTGGTCGTGGCCTTGGCCGGTTCTGCCGAGGCGGATGCGCCGGCGGCGCATTCGGTCTTGCGGAAGTCGTTCCACTTTGCGCCATTGAGCGTACCGGCGGCCTTGGCAGCCTGGTACTTAGCGCTGCATTCCTTGGCCGTCAGACCCTTGGCGCCGTCATCAGCAGCGGCGGCCTTGGTCGTGTCCGTCTTGGCCGCAGCGGCCTTCTTGGCCGCCGGCTTTGCGGTCTCGGTGGTGGCCGCCGCGTCGGTGCCGCACTCGGCCTTCCGATACTGATTCCAGGTCTGCCCGTTCAGCGTGCCGGCGTCCTTGGCGGCATTATACTTGGTACTACACTGGGCCATGGTCAGCGCGTTGGCGGGCGCCGCCATGAACAAGGTTGCGACGGCAAGACCCGTCAAAGTTGCAAGTCGGTGGATGAGCATGGCGTTCTCCCGTTGCTGCGCCCATAGGTTGTACCTGTGTCAATCAATAGCTCTCAACGCTAGGCTGCGCCAGATGCTAAACGGCGTTCTCCCGATAAGGTGATGGACCCTTGCGATCTGCCCCTCCAACAGTCCGGCTTACCGGCCCAATCTGCGCAGTGTGGCCCAGTGTGAATGCTATATTGCGGCAACACCGTGTCATGATACGCTGCCAACGCTCCGAACAGCCTGCTACAATGATTTTCTAAGAATTGGTAATATACAATCACACAATGTGATAGTCGGGCTCGGACCAATTGTGGCATTACGAGCCGGCTGAAAACCGACGGGGATTCTGGCAAGCATGGCAGGACGTTATTTTGGCACCGACGGCATTCGCGGGCGCGCCAACAAGTTTCCGATGACGGCTGAGATTGCGATGCGGGTCGGCATGGCCGCCGGCCTGTCGTTCCAGCGCGGCAGCCATCGCCACCGCGTCGTGCTCGGCAAGGACACCAGGCTGTCCGGCTACATGATCGAAAACGCCATGGTGTCCGGCCTGTGCGCGGCCGGCATGGATGTGTTCCTGCTCGGCCCGATCCCGACACCGGCGGTCGCCATGCTGGTGCGCTCGCTGCGCGCCGATATCGGCGTCATGATCTCGGCCTCGCACAACCCTTATTACGACAACGGCATCAAGCTGTTCGGTCCCGATGGCTACAAGCTCTCCGACGAGATCGAGGAGCGCATCGAGAGCATGCTCGACAAGGATATCGAACTGGCGCTCGCCGATTCCGACGGGCTCGGCCGCGCCAAGCGCGTCGACGGCGTGCATGACCGCTACATCGAATTCGCCAAGCGCACGCTGCCGCGCTCGATGTCGCTGTCGGGTCTCAGGATCGTCGTCGATTGCGCCAATGGCGCAGCCTACAAGGTGGCGCCTGCCGCACTTTGGGAACTGGGCGCCGAGGTCATTGCCATCAATGTCGATCCGAACGGTTTTAACATCAACAAGGAATGCGGCTCGACCCATCCGGCCGGCCTGCAGAAGAAGGTGCATGAAGTGCGCGCCGATATCGGCATCGCACTCGACGGTGATGCCGACCGTGTCGTCATCGTCGACGAGAACGGCACCATCGTCGACGGTGACCAGATCATGGCGCTGATCGCCGAGTCCTGGCACCAGAGCGGGCGACTGGCCGGCGGCGGCGTCGTCTCGACGGTGATGTCCAATCTCGGCCTCGAACGCTTCCTTGGCGACATGAAGTTGCAGCTGCATCGCACCAAGGTCGGCGACCGCTATGTCGTTGAGCATATGCGCGCGCATGGGTTGAATGTCGGCGGCGAGCAGTCGGGCCACATTGTGCTGTCCGATTTCTCGACCACTGGCGACGGGCTGGTCTCGGCGCTGCAGGTGCTGGCCTGCATCAAGCGGCAGAACCGGCCGGTTAGCGAATTGTCGAAGAAATTCGAGCCGGTGCCGCAGCTGTTGAAGAATGTCCGCATCGCCGGCGGCAAGCCGCTTGAAGAAGCCTTGGTCAAGGCGGCGATCGAAGATGCGCGCAACCGTCTTGGCAAGGCCGGCCGCCTGGTCATACGGCCCTCCGGCACCGAGCCGCTGATCCGCGTCATGGCCGAGGGCGACGACCCACAGCTGGTCGAGGCCGTGGTCAACGACATCGTCGACATCATTTCGGAAACGCGCAGCGCCGCCTGATTGCGCTGCCTCCAACGGCAGGGGCGAACTGCCGGCTCAAGACTTCAAGCCCGCCTGCAGGCGGGCTTTTTGTTTCGGCCAGGGTTGGTCCCAGCGTTATGCCGGCGGAGACTGTTTGCTAAAATGTCGAGAATTCGTGGTTAATCGACAGGGTTAAACGCCTTTTAACTTTTCCAATTCATTATCCACAACTGAGGTCAATCACATTCGGGCAAGTTGGACTTTCCCGACGGTTCTCAGGGGTGACAAACATGTTCAATACAGCAAAAAAGGCCCTCCTTGCCGCGCTGTTCGCAGGTGTGGCCGGGCCAGTATTCGCCGCCGATCTGGCGGAGCCGCCGGTGGTCGAAGAGGCGCCGGCGCCGATCGCCTACGAGCAGCCGGCCGATTTCGGCGGCTGGTACATCCGCGGCGACATCGACTATCATAAATCGGATTTGCGCGGCATCGACTATATCACCTACGGGCCGCCTCCCGGCAGCAATGTTTTCGATTCCGGCGAGCTTAAGGGCGGCTTCTCACTCGGCGCCGGCATTGGCTACAAGATCAACGATCATTTCCGTACCGACCTGACAGCCGACTATTGGTTCGCTTCGGACTTCAACGGATCAACCAACGATGGCGTTACGACCTCCGTCGAAGTGTCGAAAATGAGCGCATTGCTGCTCTTGGCCAACGCCTATTACGATATCGGCACCTGGCACGGCATCACGCCTTATGTTGGCGCTGGCATCGGCGGCGCGCACGTCAAATGGGATACCGTCCACGACCCGAACACAACCGAGACCAACCCCGGGTCGAAGAATTGGCGCTTTGCCTACGCGCTCATGGCCGGCGCGTCCTATTGCCTTACCGACAGGGTGATCCTGGATGCCGGCTATCGCTACTCTCACATTGAGGGGGGCCGCATGTTCGACTTCGACGTGAGCAGTTCCGGGCCCGGCTTCGACCATGGCATCAACACACATGAGGTACGAGGCGGTCTGCGCTATCAGTTCGGCGGCAATAATGGTTGCACATCGCCGGAGCCCTACGTTCCAGAGCCGGAGCCGATCTACACCAAGTAGTCGCTTCGAAATCTAGGAATTCGCGAACCGCCCGGTCTTGCCGGGCGGTTTTCGTTTGCCGATGTTTGCGCGTTTTCAACCGGCCGCGTGTGCCGAAGAAACCCAATCGAAATCAATTCGGTACGCCGCGTTATCCTTAACCCTGACTTAACCACTATGGTTAACAATGCTTGGTGAAACGGCGCTTGCGATCAAAATGACGGGCGCCAATTTCAGGAGCCGGGGACCCATGAATTTCAAATCGCTGACAGCGCCGGCGCTCGCCGCACTCGTCCTTGTGCCGCTGACGCCGGCGCAGGCCGCGGACTACGATCCGCCGATCTATGTCGATCAGGCGCCGGACTATCAACCGGTCGAGGTCGGCTCGGGCTGGTATCTGCGCGGCGACGTCTCTTATCTGGCGCAGAAGAGCTACGAGGATCAGGATTTCACCTTCGCCCCCGCGAGCTTCAGCGAGAAGCAGGATCCGGCCTTTGCCAGCATCGGCTTCGGCTACCACTTCAACGACTATCTGCGCGGCGACGTCAATCTTGGCTATCTGCCCGGCAACAAGATCGGCGTCGGCTTTGACGATTCGGCGACGCCGCCGCCGGGTGGTGCGACCATCGCGTCGGCATCGCTGCAAAATTATTCCCTGTCGGGCATGGTCAATGGCTATGTCGATCTCGGCACTTATGTCGGGATCACGCCCTACCTCGGCGCCGGCATTGGGCTGGTCCGGAGCAAATACAAGCTGTCGGCGAGTTACTTCACCGACAATGTCGACCCTACGGATGATTTCGTCCGGAACGACAACAAGACCCAGTATTCCCTCGCCTACACGCTGGATGCGGGCCTGGCCTATCAGGTGACCAAGAATGTTTCTGTAGATCTCGGCTACCAGTACTTCTCCGCGCCGGATGCCGAATATGTCACGGCCGAGAGCCTGACCTCCTATCCGATCCGCAAGGGCATCAGCAATCATCAGGTCAAGCTCGGCCTGCGCTACGACCTCTGGTAGGAAGCTTGCTGTTCGGAAGCCCAACGGCGGATCTCTTCGATCCGCTGTTTGCGTTTTAGCCCACGACATGCTGATCCCGTATCGCCGGTATCCCGCCAGCGACAAAAACTTTCCTCTTGACGCCTGAGGGCTGAACGCATATCGCCGTCCGTGGGCCACCCCTCCCCAACGAGGGGCCACTATCTGGAAGGATAGACCACGATGACGACGCATACGAAGCCCGGACTCCGTCCGGCAAACCCCAATTTCTCCTCAGGTCCCTGCGCAAAACGCCCCGGCTGGTCGGTCGAGGCACTGAAGAATGCTGCGCTCGGCCGTTCCCACCGCGCCAAGATCGGCAAGACCAAGCTCGAACAGGCGATCGAGCTGACGCGCGAGATTCTCCAGGTTCCGGCCGATTACCGCATCGGCATCGTGCCGGCGTCGGACACGGGTGCTGTCGAGATGGCGCTGTGGTCGCTGCTCGGTGAACGCGGTGTCGACATGGTGGCATGGGAAAGCTTTGGCTCCGGCTGGGTCACCGACGTGGTCAAGCAGCTGAAGCTAGTCGATATCAGAAAGATCGAGACAGGCTATGGCGAGCTGCCGGATCTCACCAAGATCGATTTCGACCGCGATGCGGTCTTCACCTGGAACGGCACGACCTCAGGCGTGCGCGTACCGAATGGCGATTTCATTCCAGCCGACCGCAAAGGCCTGACCATCTGCGACGCGACCTCGGCCGCATTCGCGCAGAGGCTCGATTTCCAGAAGCTCGATGTCGTCACTTTCTCCTGGCAGAAAGTGCTGGGCGGCGAGGGCGCACACGGCATGCTGATCCTGTCGCCTCGCGCCGTCGAGCGACTGGAAACCTACAAGCCGGCGTGGCCGCTGCCGAAAATCTTCCGCCTGACCTCGGGCGGCAAGCTGATCGAAGGCGTCTTCAAGGGCGAGACCATCAACACGCCGTCGATGCTGTGCGTCGAGGACTATCTCGATGCACTTCATTGGGCGAAGTCGATCGGCGGTCTCGATGCCTTGATTGCCAGAGCCGATGCCAATGCCGCCGTGCTCGATGGCTTTGTCGACAAATCGTCCTGGCTAGGCCATCTCGCGGTCGATGCGGCGACACGGTCCAACACGTCCGTATGTCTGTCCTTCACCGACGCCGATGTCGCGGCGCTCGACGCCGACGGGCAGGCGGCTTTCGCCAAGGCGATCGTCTCTGTGCTCGACAAGGAAGGCGTCGCGTACGACATCGGCTCCTATCGTGACGCACCTTCCGGTCTGCGCATCTGGTGCGGCGCCACCGTCGAGACCTCCGATCTCGAAGCGCTGCTGCCTTGGCTCGACTGGGCCTTCGCCACGCAGAAGGCTTCGCTGAAGGCCGCAGCCTGAGATTTCGTGGTGGCCTGCGGGCCGCCCTTTCCCGACAATCCAATTCAAGGAGGCCGCCATGGCGCCCCGCGTTCTCGTCTCTGACAAACTCTCCACCACCGCCGTCCAGATATTCAAGGACCGCGGCATCGAGGTCGACTATTTGCCCGATCTCGGCAAGGACAAGGAAAAGCTGCTTGAAGTCATCGACCAGTATGATGGTCTTGCCATCCGCTCGGCGACCAAGGTCACGGAAAAACTGATCAACGCCGCGACAAGACTCAAGGTCGTCGGCCGCGCCGGCATCGGTGTCGACAATGTCGACATCCCCGCGGCGAGCCGCAAGGGCATCATCGTGATGAACACGCCTTTCGGCAATTCGATCACCACAGCCGAACATGCGGTGGCGATGATCTTTGCACTCGCACGGCAGATCCCGGAGGCCAATGCCTCGACCCATGCCGGCAAATGGGAAAAGAACCGCTTCATGGGCGTCGAGATCACCGGCAAGGCGCTGGGTGTCATCGGCTGCGGCAATATCGGCTCGATCGTCGCCACGCGCGGGGTCGGCCTGAAAATGCATGTCGTCGCCTTCGACCCGTTCCTGTCGGACAAGCGCGCCGAGGAACTCGGCGTCGACAAGGTCGAGCTGGACGAGCTTTTCGCCCGCGCCGATTTCATCACGCTGCACACGCCGCTGACCGACAAGACGCGCAACATCATCGACGCGGCGGCGATCGCCAAGATGAAGAACGGCGTGCGCATCATCAATTGCGCGCGTGGCGGGCTCATCGTCGAGGCCGACCTGGTCGCGGCGCTGAAGAGCGGCAAGGTGGCGGGCGCCGGCGTCGATGTGTTCGAGGTCGAACCGGCGGAAAACAATGCGCTGTTCGGCATGGAGAATGTGGTGGCAACGCCGCATCTCGGCGCCTCGACAGCGGAAGCGCAGGAAAACGTTGCGCTGCAAGTAGCCGAGCAGATGGCCGACTATCTGATCAAGGGTGCGGTTTCGAATGCCATCAACATGCCCTCGATCACGGCCGAGGAAGCACCGCGGCTGAAGCCGTTCGTCAAGCTCGCCGAAGTGCTCGGCGCCTTTGTCGGCCAGGTCACCGAGGACCCGATCAACGAGGTCGAGATCCTGTTCGATGGCTCGACCGCGACGATGAACACGCGTGCCCTGATCAGTGCCGCGCTTGCCGGACTGATCCGGCCGCAGGTCGCCGACGTCAATATGGTGTCGGCGCCCATCATGGTGAAGGAGCGCGGCATCATCGTCGCCGAGGTCAAGCGCGACAAGTCGGGCGTGTTCGACGGCTACATCAAGCTGACGGTGAAGACCGAGCACATGACGCGCTCGATCGCCGGCACCTGCTTCTCCGACGGCAAGCCGCGCTTCATCCAGATCAAGGGCATCAATCTCGACGCCGAGGTCGGCCAGCACATGCTCTACACAACCAATGCCGATGCGCCCGGCATTATCGGCCTGCTCGGCACGGTGTGCGGCGAGAACGGCGTCAACATCGCCAACTTCCAGCTCGGCCGCAACCGGCCGGGCGGCGACGCGATCGCGCTGCTCTATCTCGACGCGCCGTTCCCGGAGAAAGTGCTGGAACAGGTCAAGGCGCACAAGTCCATCGACTCAGCCAAGCGGCTGCAGTTCGACGTCAACGCAATGTAGTTGACGGCTTGGCGGATGCGGCGGTCCTCCCCCCATCATTGGGGCGGCCGTCGCAGAGGCCGGTTCAGGTCAATTCGTCTGAGCCGTCGGAGACGCCCACGCGATGCCGATAGACCAGTTCCCAGCCCTTCCACCCTGTAAACAGCAGGATCAGAACCACGATCAGCGATAAGATAAAGCCGATCGGGATCACAGCCGCCGCTCCAGCGACATAACGCGAGTACCAGTTATAAAGCTCGATCAGCACGACGAGAACGTTGCCGCCGGCATGGAGCCATGCCGTCGTGAGATTGCGGATCCGAACATCGCCGAGAACATCCGTCAGGCCGGTAAGAGCGGCCAAGGCGCCCATGATCAGGCCGGCGCCGAGAAGCCAAAGCGATCCGGTGACCCACCCTGGATCGGCTGTTTGCCAGAAAATCAGATCGCAAACGAAGGTGCCGACAAAGAAGGCGATCGGAAACGGAATCAGCATTGGATGAATGGGGTGACCTGCAATGCTTGCCGTGCTGCGAGGGTTGTGGCTCATCTTGTTGCCTCCCTCCCCAGCAAACTCCGCCAGAGGTAAAATGTTCCAGGTCGGCGCGCGGCAGCAGTTATCGCGACGGCGGCGCAGCGCGGCAGCGGCCAAATGTTATCCGCGGCGGTTCGGTGCCGCCATCTTGCGCCCGCTGTATTCGGCGAGCGAAATGCCGCCCAGCACCAGGACGAGCGCCAGCGCCTGGTAGAGCTGGAATGTCTCGCCGACGATCAGCACTGACAGCAACGTGCCGAAGATCGGCACCAGATTGATGAACAGCCCGGCACGGTTGGCGCCGATCAGTTCGTTGCCCCGGATGTAAGTGATCTGCGAAATGACCGAAGCGCCGATCGCGGTATAGACGATGACCACCCAGCCGCTGATATCGGGGACGATAACCTTGCCGGCGGCGACCTCCCACAGGAAGAACGGCAGCGAGGTGATGAGGGCAGCGATCGCCAGGGACAACATCAGGCTCTGCCAGCGCATGACCGGCTTCAGCCGCAGCCCGACCGAATAACCGCTGTAGAGGACGACCGCGACCAGCATGATGGCGTCGCCGAAATTGAGTTCCAATGTGAGCAGCCGGCGCGGATCGCCGTGGCAGGCAGTCAAGATGACACCGAAGATGGTCAGCACCACGCCCGCAATCTGAGCCCAGCTCACGCGCAGGCGGAAGAAGAAGAAATTGGCAACGATGATCAAGACCGGCATCGCCGCCTGTTCGATCGAGACATTGATCGCGGTCGTGTAGTTGAGCGCGGTGTAGAAAATGGTGTTGAACAGAGTGAAGCCGCTGGCGCCAAGTGCAGCCAGCACGAACCAGTGTTTGCGCACCACCGGCCAGTCCTCCCTGATCGTGCGCCAGCCGATCGGCAGCAGGATCGCAACGGCCAGCACCCAGCGCAGGAAGACCAGCGTCATCGGCGAGACGTGATCGACCGCCAGCTTGCCGGCGACGGAATTGCCGCCCCACAACAAGGTAGTCAGCAGCAGGAACAGGTAGGCGCGTCGATGCATTGCGGGATTCCGGCCGCTTGGGGAGTTGTGTTTGCCGGCCTATTGCCCCCGCCGACGCAAGTAAATGATGTCAAAGCCGAAAATTGTTGTGCCTCAGGGCATTTTCGGCGGCAAAGAAAGGTCGCGCTTGCGAGGTCTTGACGCTATAGAGGCCTGTCGTTTCGAACCATATCCAGGCCGCCAGGGCGGCATCTCAAGGGAAAAGAAACATGGCCAATGTGGTGGTCGTCGGCTCGCAATGGGGCGACGAAGGCAAGGGCAAGATCGTCGACTGGTTGTCGGAGCGCGCCGACGTCGTCGTGCGCTTCCAGGGCGGCCACAATGCCGGCCATACGCTGGTCGTCGACGGCAAGGTCTACAAACTGTCGCTGCTGCCGTCGGGCGTGGTGCGGCAAGGCAAGCTGTCGATCATCGGCAATGGCGTCGTCTTCGACCCGCACGCCTTTGTCGCGGAAGTGGCAAAACTCAAGGCGCAAGGCGTCGAGGTCACGCCGGACCGCCTGAAAATAGCCGAAAACACCGCGCTTATCCTGTCGCTGCACCGGGAGCTGGACGGATTCCGCGAGGACGCCGCCTCCAATTCCGGGACGAAAATTGGCACGACGCGTCGTGGCATCGGCCCAGCCTATGAGGACAAGGTGGGCCGGCGCGCGGTTCGGGTGATGGATCTGGCGGATTTGGAAACGCTGCCCCTCAAGGTCGACAGGCTGCTGACGCATCACAATGCGCTGCGTCGCGGGCTTGGCCATGGCGAAGTCACGCATGACGCGATCATGTCCGAGCTGACCTCGGTCGCCGATGAGATCCTGCCCTATATGGACCGCGTCTGGAAAATCCTCGACGACAAGCGCCGCGCCGGCGAACGCATCCTGTTCGAGGGCGCGCAAGGCACGCTGCTCGACATCGACCACGGCACCTATCCGTTCGTCACCTCGTCCAACACCGTTGCCGGCCAGGCAGCCGCCGGCTCGGGGGTGGGCCCCGGCGCCATCGGCTATGTCCTGGGCATCACCAAGGCCTATACGACGCGTGTCGGCGAAGGCCCGTTCCCGACCGAGCAGAAGAACGAGATTGGCGAATTTCTCGGTACGCGTGGCCACGAATTCGGCGTCGTCACCGGGCGCAAACGCCGTTGCGGCTGGTTCGACGCCGTGCTGGTGCGCCAGGCCGTCGCCGTCAACGGTATCAAGGGCATCGCCCTGACCAAACTCGACGTGCTCGACGGGCTGGATGAGATCAAGGTCTGCACCGGCTACCGTCTCGACGGCGAAACGATCGACTATCTGCCGGCCAGCCAGGGCGCGCAGGCGCGTGTCGAGCCGGTCTACGAGACGCTCGAAGGCTGGAAAGGCACCACAGCCGGCGCGCGCAGTTGGAACGACCTTCCGGCGCAGGCCGTCAAATATGTCCGTTACATCGAGGAGCTGATCGGGGCACCCGTCGCGCTCCTTTCCACCAGCCCGGAACGGGACGACACGATACTTGTGACCGATCCGTTTCAAGACTAGTTTTCTGAAGCCTTTCCGGGCATCGCGGCCGATTTGCGGGGGCCGGCGCGGAAACACAATACAGGTCGACTGAAGCATGGCAGATTTCGTTGCTATTCTGAAAAAGGCGCTCGACAAGCACGGCGACGAAACGCCCGAAAAGCGTACGCGGATCTATGAAAGCGTTCGTACCATGCTGGCGAAGAAGCTTGCGGAGTATTCGCCGCCGCTCGCCGCCGAAGCCATAAGCACGCAGAAGCGATCCCTGGAAGATGCCATCTCGAGCGTCGAGCGCGACTATGCCAGGGCACTGCCGGCATCCGACCCACTGGCGGAGCTGGAGCACATCTTCTCCTCCATCGACCGCAACAAGAACCAGTCCAGTCATGTAAAGCCTTCCGCCACGCCTGCGCCGGCCTGGCAGCCGGCGAAACCCGTGCAGCCGGCGCCGACCACCAGGACAGAGCCGAGCTGGCAGAGGCCCGCTCCGACACCGCCTCCGCCTGTGGCGCGTGCAGAAACCATCGACAAGCAAGCCGCGGAGCTGGACGCCGACGACGATAGCGCCGATGTCTTTGCCAATGACGAGCAGCCGGCGGCGGACACGTTCCAACGCCTGCGCCCCGCCGAGCGCAGGCGCAGCTATGGCGGGTTGATCGCGGCTGTCGTCGCGCTTCTGGTGGTCGCCGGCGGCGGCTATGGCATCTGGCTGAACAAGGATGCCTTTGGCTCGATGCTGGGCCTCGGCGGCGACACCAAGACGGTCTCGACCGAACCGCTGGTAAAGCCGGCGCCGGCCAAGCCCGCGGCCGATGCACCGGCACCGGCCGCTGCCGGCGAGGGAACGAAGTTCACCCAGCGCCTGTCGCCCGAAGGCGGTGAAACCGACCCCGGTCCCACGGCCGGTCAAAGCGGCATCGGCGAGGGCGAGTCCGTCGCCGCGCTGACCACACCGCCACCACCGGCTCCAGCGCCACCTGCGGCTCCAGCGCCTGCGACCCCGCCGGCCGGCGACGCCGCA
>NZ_AYXF01000007.1:0-205731 GCF_000502215.1 Mesorhizobium sp. L103C105A0
TTGACCGGGAGGAGTTTCCCGCCGATACGGTCCTCAAGCTCTACCGCATGCGCTGGCGCATCGAACTCGCCTTCAAGCGACTGAAGAGCCTGATCGGGCTGCGCTCTCCTCCCGCCAAGGACCCAAGGATCGCAAAGCCTTGGATCCTTGCACACTTCCTCATCGCGCTTGTGACCGAACCCCTCTCGCAGGAGTTGGTGTCTCTCCCCCTTGAGCGACGGGCGCCCGCTGCTGTGGCGCGCAACCCGCCAGATCGTCGCCTCTCTGATCGCGACCATCTTTACTCAACCTTCCTTGGCGGCCCTGCGCCAAAATCTCNACCCGCCAGATCGTCGCCTCTCTGATCGCGACCATCTTTACTCAACCTTCCTTGGCGGCCCTGCGCCAAAATCTCCATGCCTTGCGATATCGCTGGCGCGAACCACCACGAAAGCGCAAGTTTCAGTCCATGCCAAAGCTATCTTAGCGCCTATGCCGTAAACCGGGCGAGGGACGCTCTCATTACCGATTTCGCCAATTGCCACCGCTGCAAGGGAGTCGCCAGCGGCGCGGCCGGCCGGCAGGGCGATGTGGGGCGGCGCCAACGTTGAGATTGGCACGCTAGGCCGGCCGCAGATTTGGCGATAGGCTGGGACGAACTTCACGGGAGACGTCCGCATGCGAACCCTGCTGCTTGTTCCATTCGCCCTCGCCGCCCTCTGCCAGGCAGCCCATGCCGATGGCATATCCAGCGTCTACACCGACCTCGACTCGCAAAAGGATTGCGTGACCTATGCGCAGGCCGAGGAAGGCGATGGCGACTGGGCCGAACTCGCCTGCTCCGGCTATCGCGGCTATCCCGTGCTGATCGCCTATGACGATGCGCGTGAATCGCTGTTTTACGGGTTTCCGCCCGGCGGCGAGATGACCTCGGTCTGGGAGAGCTTTTCCGGCCTCAACTCGTCCGGCGCCAAGGTCGAATGGCGCATCGAGACCAAGGGCGACGTTGCCGTTCCCTTCGCCGTCATCCACCGCCGCTCGATCAGCAATCCCGAGGATGAGAACAAGCCGACCGAAGTGCTGCTCGTCGCCAAGGTCGCCCAGATGGAAGCCCGCGACGGCTGCACCATCGGCCTCGTGCTCGCCACCGGCAACCCTCAGGCCAACGACCAGGCGCGCAAGCTGGCGGACGAAAAGGCGAAGAGTTTCGCCTGTGGCAATGACAAGCACACCGTCATCGGCAACGTCCCGGCTTTTGGCAGGGTGGATAACTAGCCACGTGGGTGCAAGGCACCCCCCTCTGCCCTGCCGGGCATCTCCCCCTCAAGGGGGGAGATTGGCAGCTTCGCTGGCGGCGCTTTTTCTTTCGGCGCTGAAAATTGACGAAAGCCGTTGCGACATCCGATCTTCCCCCTTGAGGGAGAGATGGCCGGCAGGCCAGAGGGGGGTGCCTCGCGCTGGCGTTTGCCGCTTACTTGAACGAGACGCAGGCCTCTCTCGGCGCTACTTCGCCGCCTTCGCCCGTGCGATCGCGTCGACGATCATCTTCTTGGCGTATTTGGAATCGTGCCAGCCTTCGATCTTGACCCATTTGCCGGGCTCGAGATCCTTGTAGTGCTCGAAGAAGTGCTGGACCTGGTCGCGGGTGATCTCGGGCAGTTGGGTGTATTCGGTGACGTTTTCGTAGCGCAGCGTCAGCTTCGGCGACGGCACGGCAATGACCTTCTCGTCCTGGCCGGCATTGTCTTCCATCACCAGCACGCCGATCGGTCGCACATTGATGACGCAGCCCGGCACCAGCGCGCGGGTGTTGCAGACCAGAACGTCGATCGGGTCGCCGTCGCCCGACAGCGTGTGCGGCACGAAACCGTAGTTGCCGGGGTAGCGCATCGAGGTGTGCAGGAAACGGTCGACGAACAGCGTGCCGGCCTCCTTGTCCATCTCGTACTTGATCGGCTCGCCACCGATCGGCACCTCGATGATGACGTTGATGTCCTCGGGCGGGTTCTTTCCGATGGCAATGGCTTCGATACGCATGCTTAAATCCCTCTCTCGATGTCCAAGATCGATAGCGGGCGGCGCGGCATGGTGCAATGCGGCGATTGGTGCGAAGCGCTAACGGAAGCGCACAGTTTATGATGATTTGTAACCGAGGCCGGTCATTCCCAGACGAAGGCGACCTTCTTGAGCGCCCTCTGCTCGAAAATCTCGACGCCTTCGGCGACGTCGCGGCCACCCGCGCCGGCATAGAAGGAAAGTGCGTTCTGGTTGTCTTCCAGCGCCCACACCACCATGCCTTTCAGCCCGTGGTCGGCAAGCCGCGCCCGCGCCGCCTTGAACAGCCGGCTGCCGAGGCCGATGCCCTGATATTCCGGACGCAGGTAAAGTTCGTAGATTTCGCCCTGTTGCTTCAGCTCGCGGGCGCGATTCTTGCCGATCGTGGCATAGCCGGCAATGGTGCCGCCGATCTCGACCACCAGAACGGTGGCGGCGCGGCGGATGGCGTTGGCCCACCAGTCGGCGCCGCGGCGGTTGATCATCGAGGTCAGCGAGCGATGCGGGATGATGCCGGAATAGGCGCCCTCCCAAGCTTGCTGGTGCACGTCGGCAATGGCGCCAGCGTCGCGCGGTTCGGCTTTCCTGATGTCGATGCTCAGCGTATTCATGATTTGTTAACCATAAACCCGCATCGGCCATTTGCAAGAGTCGAGGTCAGCCCGCCGACCGCTTTCTCAGAGCCGATCGCGACACTGCTGACAATGGGCAAAGCCTGCCTGGAAAACGCGCCCAGCCGGCGCGGTCAGGCGCCCGTCCGGGTAACGCGTGCTGGCTCTTCAGATCTCGACGAGATGATCGTCCAGTTCATTGGCGTCGCCCGACGTCACCGGGAAATGCTCGGCCAGCACCGCGCCGACCTGCCCGACCGCCTTGACGAAGCCGTCGGCGAGTTGGTCGTCGCCGGCATGCTGCAGGAGATCGCGCACCACGCCGTCCCAGACATGCTGGCCGACCTTGCTGTCGATGCCGGAATCGGCGACCACTTCGGCATAACGCTCGGCGATCGACACGAAGACCAGCACGCCGGTGCGCGCCGTGGTGCGGTGGACATTGCGGGCGAGGAACTGCCTGAGCGCATTGTCATGTGCCGCCTGATAACGCTGTCGGCGCGGCACCATGTGGATACGCAAGCCAGGCTGCGCCCACAAAAGCACCAACACCGAGGCCAGTGCCGACAGTTGGACAATGACGAAATGCGGCAGCCGGATCGACAGCCACCAGGTTTCCAGCCCATAGGCGACGGCGAGGCTGGCAATCAGCATGCCTGATGTCGCCATGAAGGCGGCGGGAAAGAAATAGCCGTCGCTGGCATGCGCAACGACGCAGTAGATCTCGCCGTCGGTTTTGGCCTCGGCCGCGCGGATCGCGGTGGCGATGCGCTCATGGTCCTGCGGGCTGATCGGTCGTGTTGCCATCTTCTCTCACCAGCACCCTGAAGACCCGCCACCGCCGGACGAACCGCCGCCGCCTGAAAACCCGCCGCCGCTGCTTGAGCCCGAAGACCAGCTGCTGCCCGAACTTCCCGATGACCATCCGCTGCCCGACGACGAACTTGTTGTCCAGCTGCTGGAGCCCGAGGACGATCCGCTCGGCCCCTGGCCGTAGCGAAAGGTCATGCCCAGCCATTTATACACGCCCGGCGACAGCTTGGTGCCGAAGATCGGCGGCAGGAAGGCCATCGCCAGGCCGCCGAAGAACATCGCCGCCCACAGGATCAGGAAGACCGCGACGACGGGATCGATGGGCGTGCTGCGGTCGGCCGGGTTGCGCTTGCCGCGCGCCTCCAGCTCTTCCGGGTTGCCTTCCAGCACCATGACCATGTCGTCGACGGCCTTGGAAATGCCGCCGGAGAAATCACCGGCGCGGAACGCCGGCACCATGTCGTTTTCGATGATCAGTTTGGTGTGCAGGTCGGTCAGCGTGCCTTCCAGCCCGTAGCCGACCTCGATGCGCATCTTGTGGTCGTTCTTGGCCACCAGCAGAAGCACGCCGTTGTTTTCGCCGGCCTGCCCGAGTTTCCAAAAGCGGAACAGCCGGTTGGCGTAGGGTTCGATCTCCTCGCCGTCGAGGCTGTTGATCGTGGCGACGACGATCTGGTCGGAGCCTTTGGTCTCGAAATCCGCGAGCTTCTGCGTCAGTGCCGCCTTGGTCGCGGCGTCGATAATACCGGCATTGTCGACCACCCGCCCGGTGAGTGCCGGCAGGTCTGCCGCCAAAGCTACAAACAGCATGGTGAGCATCGTCAACAGCGCGATGCCGATCGTCGCGGCTGCGCGGCCAGGTCTTGGCGGATTGAAGACGCGTACTGTCATGCCGTCACCAGTTCCCCTCAACCACCATGACTGTCCTCAATCACCATGATCATGTCGTCGACCGCTTTGGAAATACCGCCGGAGAAATCCCCGGCGCGGAAGGCCGGCACCATGCCTTCAATGATCCGTGTGGCGTGCTGGTTGGTGAGCGTGGCTTCCAGCCCGTAGCCGACCTCGATGCGCATCTTGCGGTCGTTCACGGCCACCAGCAGAAGCACGCCATTGTTCTTGGCCTTCTGGCCGAGCTTCCAAGCGTTGAACAGCCGGGTGGCGTAAGGCTCGATCTCCTCGCCGTCGAGGCTGGGAACCGTCGCGACGACGATCTGGTCGGAGCCTTTGGTCTCGAAATCGGCCAGTCTTTGGGTGAGCGCCGCCTCGGTCGCGGCATCGATGATGCCTGCATTGTCGACGACACGACCGGTGAGGGCGGGCAGTTCCGCCGCCAGCGCCGGGAAGCTGACGAGCAAGACCAGCAAGGCAGCGCCGGTCATCGTGGCGAAGCGGCCATGCCAGGGATTGGCGATGCGTGTTGTCATCTCGTCACCAGCTTCCCGAGGAGCCGCCGCCGCCGGACGAACCGCCGCCGCCGGAAAAGCCGCCACCACCGCTTGAACCCGACGACCAGCCGCCCCCGCCCGAAGACCAGCCGCCGCTGGACGACCGCCGGCCCGGCTCGAATGTCATGCCGAGCCAGCGATAGCGGCCGGGACCGAGTTTTTGGCCGAAGATCGGCGGCAGGATGGAGGCGGCCATGCTGCCGAAGAAGATGATTGCCCAGATGCTGATGAAGACGCCGAAGAACAGATTGTCGGTATTGATGGGCGGCTTCTGGTTGCGCTCGCCGCGCGCCTCCAATTCCTCCGGATTGCCTTCCAGCACCATCACCATGTCGTCGACGGCCTTGGAAATGCCCCCGGAGAAATCGCCGGCGCGGAACGCCGGCACCATGTCGTTTTCGATGATCAGCTTGGTGTGCAAATCGGTCAGCGTGCCTTCCAGCCCATAGCCGACCTCGATGCGCATCTTGCGGTCGTTCGGCGCCACCAGCAGCAGCACGCCGTTATTTTCCTTGGCCTGGCCGAGCTTCCAGAAGCGAAACAGCCGGTTGGCGTAAGGCTCGATCTCCTCGCCGTCGAGGCTGGGGATGGTGGCGACGACGATCTGGTCGGAGCCTTTTGTCTCGAAGTCGGCGAGTTTCTGGGTGAGCGCGGCTTTGGTTCCCGCGTCGATAATGCCGGCGTTATCGACGACGCGGCCGGTCAGCGCGGGGAGGTCGGCGGCGAAGGCGGTGAGGGGCAGGAAGACGGCCAGAAAGGCGAGAAGAACACCAAGGTTGGCGTTCCTTCGCGTCCCCCTCTGTCCTGCCGGACATCTCCCCCTCGAGGGGGGAGATTGGCAATCTCGCTGCCGACGCTCAGCCGGCAACGCTGATATTTGGCGCAAGGACAGAAGACAGCTGATCTCCCCCCTTGAGGGGGAGATGTCCGGCAGGACAGAGGGGGGTGTGAAGGAACGCAAGGCTGGCAAAGGCCAAGCTCACCCAGACGTCATCACCCGCCCTGCTTCGTGCCGAAATCGACCTTCGGCGGCTGCATCTTGTCTTCTTCGACGGTGAAGTTGGCGAAGGGCTCGTTGCTGCGGAACCAGAAGGTTGCCCATAGCACCGACGGAAAGGTCCTCAGCGTCAGATTGTAATCCTTGACCGCCAGGATGTAGTCGCGCCGCGCCACGGCGATACGGTTCTCGGTGCCTTCGAGTTGCGCCTGCAGCGCCAGGAAATTCTGGTTGGCCTTGAGGTCGGGATAGGCCTCCGACACCGCGATCAGCCGCGACAGCGCGCTGGTCAGCCCTGATTGCGCATCCTGGAACTTCTTGAGCGCTTCGGGGTCCTTCAGCGTTTCCGGCGTCACCGTGATCTGCGTCGCCTTGGCGCGCGCTTCGACCACCGCATCGAGCGTGTCCTTTTCATGCGAGGCATAGCCCTTCACCGTCTCGACCAAATTGGGAATGAGGTCGGACCGACGCTGATACTGGTTCAGCACCTCGCTCCATGCCGCCTTGGCGTTTTCCTCCGCCGTCGGGATGGTGTTGAAGCCGCAGCCGGCGAGCAGAGGCAGCACGACGGCCATCATCAGCACGGCCGGCAGACTGCGGAAAGGGAAGGCAAGGCGCTGGGCAAACATGGTGAGGTCCCTCGACAGAAGTTGCATGCGAAGCATTAGCACAATCCGCGCTCAAGAAAATGTCTGCCGCTGGCGCGCATTCCTGGCGCGCATTCATGCGCCGGCGAGGCCCTGTGATTGATCGCGCGAACACGGTATGGTTGCCGGCAAACAGGACAGGATCATGGCGGAACGCCACGACGATGACAGCGAATCGCGCCGCATTATCGAGCGCGTGGCGAACGAGGGCGGCCTTGGCGGCGCATCGCTGGTGTCACGGGCAGCGAAAGGCGCGCGCGATCATGTTACCGCAGCGGAGGCCGACCGATCCGATCCGATCGAGGTCTGGGGCACCCGCATCGGTCGCGCACTTGGGCTCATCGTCGCCCTCGGCCTTTTGATCTGGCTCGTGTACTACGTCTCCCGGGGCAGCTAGAGCATGATCCTGAAAAGTGGGAACCGGTTTTCTCGGACAAACGGGAACCGTTTTGTCCGGAGATCATCCTCCAACCAAAGAGATAGATCAGGATGACGATTCAACGAAAAATTATCCGTATCTAGGATTTTCCATGAACCGCGAAAAAGCCGACGCGCCGCGCGCGGTCATCGTCATTTCCAGCCATGTCGCCCGCGGCTCGGTCGGCAACCGCGCCGCCGTGTTTGCGCTGGAGACGCTGGGCTTTCCCGTGTGGGCGGTACCGACGGTCATCTTGCCCTGGCATCCGGGCCATGGCCGCGCCACGCGCATCGTGCCGCCGCTCGACCAGTTCAAGGCGCTGATGGCCGATCTCGAGCGCGCGCCCTGGCTGGGTGAGGTCGGCGCGGTGCTGTCGGGCTATCTTGGCGAGGCCGGCCAGGCCGAGGCCGTCGCCTCGCTGGTTGCGGCGGTCAAGGCCAAGACGCCGGACGCGATTTATATATGCGATCCGGTGATGGGCGATTCCGGCGGGCTCTATGTGCCCGAGCCGACGGCCGCCGCGATGCGCGACCGGCTGATGCCGATCGCCGACATCGCCACCCCCAACCGCTATGAGCTGGAGTGGATGGCCGGCGCGCCTTTGCCCGATCTGAAATCGGTGATCTCGGCCGCCCTCCATGCCGGACCGTCAACAATGCTGGTGACGTCGGCACAGTCGATGATGACCGGCGGCACCGGCAATCTGCTGCTTGACGGCACCCAGGCGCTGCTGGCCGAACACCGCCTCATCGACAAGCCGCCGAATGGCCTCGGTGACCTGACTGCGGCCGTCTACCTCGCCCGCATCCTGTCGGGGCAGCCGCCGATCAAGGCGCTGCAATCGACCACCGCCGCCGTCTACGAAATCCTGGCGCGAACCGCCAAGCGTGGCGGCGACGAGTTGCAGCTTGAAACCGATGCCCAGAGCCTGTCGCATCCGATGGCGATGGTGCAACTGCGCCACCTCACGCATCCGGGGCGGGACCGCCGGGCGTGACCTCGACCGTGGTCGTCGGCGTCGACGGCTGCAAGGCCGGCTGGATCGCCGTCCGCCGCGATCTGGATGCCGCGCCGTCAGTCCGCGTCTTTCCCAGCTTTGCGACCCTGCTCGACGCCTTGCCCGCCGATGCGACAGTGGTCGTCGACATGCCGATCGGCCTGCAAGAGGCGGGCGCGGGCCGGAGACCTTGGTACGGCCAATGCTCGGAGCACGGCAATCCAGCGTCTTCTCTATCCCGTCCCGCCCGGCCCTCTACGCCGACACCAGCGGCTTCACCACGGTCGAGGCCTGGTATGAGGCACATCGGCGCGCCAGCGAGGTGGCCAAGGCGACCTCCGATCCGCCACGCGGCGTCTCGATCCAGGCCTTCGGCATCTTTGCCAAGATACGCGAGATCGACGCGCTGCTGATCGCACGTCCGCAACTGCGCCGCCGCGTCTTCGAATCGCATCCCGAAGTGGCCTTCTGCCGGCTGAACGGCGAAAAACCGATGACACTGCCGAAGAAGATCAAGGGCGCCGTCAATCCGGCCGGGATGGAAGAACGCAAGGCACTGCTCTGCCGGCACGGCTATACCAGAGCTTTCCTTGACCAGCCGCCGCAACGCGGTGCTGCCGCCGACGATTTCCTCGACGCCGCAGCGATGATGCTGATTGCCGGACGCATTGCCGGCGGGGAGGCAACGCCGTTTCCCGACCCGCCGCTTGCCGACCGTTTCGGCATTCCCCTGGCGATCTGGGCGTGAGGCAAGCGGCGCCATGCGTGCGGCATGGCGATTTGCGACGAAGCCATCCGCAATTCGGCATTGCCCGCGACGGGCATTTGCCGTTAGAGCCTTTCTAACTTGAAATGAGCTGCCGTCGCTAACCCCGAAAGGCTTCATCCCTAGCCCATGCCCCATCTCCCCGAACATCTTTGGACCGGCTACCGCAACTTCATGAATGGCCGCTATCTCACCGAGAGCGGACGCTATCGCGAGCTTGCCCGCGAGGGGCAGGCGCCCGAAACCATGATCGTTGCCTGCTGCGATTCCCGCTCTGCCCCCGAGGCGATCTTCGACGCCGGTCCGGGCGAACTGTTCGTCCTGCGCAATGTCGGCAATCTGGTGCCGCCCTATGCGCCGGACGGCGAGTTCCACTCGACCTCGGCCGCGCTCGAATTCGCCGTGCAGAGCCTGAAGGTGAAAAACATCGTGGTGATGGGCCATGGCCGCTGCGGCGGCATCCGCGCCGCGCTCGACACCAATTCGGCGCCGCTGTCGCCCGGCGACTTCATCGGCAAATGGATGAGCCTGATCGCGCCGGCGGCCGAAACCGTTTCGTCCAGCACGTTCATGACGACAACCGAACGGCAGACGGCGCTGGAGCGGATTTCCATCCGCTATTCGATCGCCAATCTCAGGACCTTCCCTTGCGTCTCCATCCTCGAAGGCAAGGGGCGGCTGTCGCTGCATGGCGCCTGGTTCGACATCTCGACCGGCGAGCTCTGGGTGATGAACAAGGACACCGGCGACTTCGAGCGGCCGGATTTGACGTAGACCCATGATCCCGAAAAGTGGGAACCGGTTTTCGGATAAGGGCATGGTCAAATAAGAGGAGGCAAGAATGCGGGTTTGGCCTGCGATCGCTTTCGCCGTAGCGGCGCTGCTGATTTCGCTCGTCCCTGCCCGCTCCGATGACGGCGCCATTATCGACCGCTGGTATTCGGCGCTGCTGGTCGCCGATCGCACCGAATTGTCGGACCTGCTCGCCGACGATGTCCGCATCAAGCTCGACGATCTCGGCGTCGTACAGTCGAAGCAGGAGTTCATCGCGTCGATCGACGAATGGAAGGGCGCGGTCGCCGGAGCCGCAATCCGGCATCGCGTCGAAAAGAGCGAGGCCGGCGTCACAACTGTCATCGCCTGCTATGATTTCCCCAACAATGACATGCTGATGCAGGAGACGTTCGCCGTCACCGGCAACCGCATCACCGCCAGTTCGCAAGCGGCGATCGCGGAAAATTGCGACGGCTTCTGACGCGGGCTTGAACGGCCGCGCTGTTGCGCCGCGCCAGTCATCGCCCTACATCGGTCAGCAAGCTCCGCCAATCATCGAAAGATCCCCCATGCCGTCCACGAAAACCGTCGATCTCGCCGCCCATCCGCTGACCAAATGGCAAGGGCCGCTCGGCCTGCCGGATTTTGCCAGCATCGGCGACGACGATTTCTCCTCGGTGTTCGACGCGGCGCTGAAGGCACATGAGGCCGAAATCGATGCGATCGCCGGCAACAAGGATGCGCCGACCATCGAGAATACGCTGGCAGCCCTCGAGCTCGCCGGTGAGCCGCTCGACCATGTCTCGTCGATCTTCTGGTGCCGGGCCGGCGCCCACACCAACGATGCGATCCAGGCGCTGGAGCGCGATATCTCGCCAAAAATGTCGAGGCATTTCTCGGCGATCTCGATGAACGAGAAATTGTTTGCCCGCGTCGACGATCTCTACCAGCGCCGTGAGACGCTCAAACTCGACGCCGAGACGCTGCGGGTGCTGGAGAAGACCTGGAAAGGCTTTGTGCGATCGGGCGCAAAACTCGACGCCGACGGCAAGAAGCGGCTGGCCAACATCAGCGAGGAGCTGTCCTCGCTCGGCACGACCTTCGGCCAGAACGTGCTGGCCGACGAGCGCGACTGGGCGCTTTTCCTCGACGAGGCTGATCTTGCGGGCCTGCCGGACTTCGTGAAGAGTTCGATGGCCGAAGCCGCCGAGACGCGCGGCCAGAAAGGCCGCTACGCAGTCACCTTGTCGCGCTCTATCTATGAGCCGTTCACGACCTTCTCCGAACGCCGCGACCTGCGCGAGAGCGCCTTCCGCGCTTTCACCATGCGCGGCCAGAATGGCGGCGCCAGCGACAACACCGCAGTGGTGCGCGACATGCTGAAACTGCGCGCCGAAAAGGCCAGGCTGCTAGGCTATGCCTCGTTCGCCGCGCTGAAACTCGACGACACCATGGCCAAGACGCCGAAGGCGGTGCACGACCTCCTCGACCCGGTCTGGGAGAAAGCGCTGGAGAAGGCCGCCGCCGACCAGAAGGAGCTGGAGCGGCTGGCGACCAAGGCAGGCAGCAACGAAAAATTCGCCGCCTGGGACTGGCGCTTCTACCAGGAGAAATTGCGCGCCGAAAAATTCGCCTTCGACGAGGCGGAACTGAAACCCTATCTGCAACTCGACCGCATCATCGACGCCTGCTTCGACGTCGCCACAAAACTGTTCGGCATCACTTTCGAGGAGAAGAAGGGCATCGCCGCCTGGCATCCCGACGCGCGCGTCTTCGTGGTGAAGAACGCCGATGGCAGCGAGCGCGGCCTGTTCCTCGCCGACTATTTCGCCCGGTCCTCGAAGCGCTCCGGCGCGTGGATGAGCGCGCTGAAGTCGGGCTACAAGCTTGGCGATGGCTCCAAGCCGGTGATCTACAATATCATGAACTTCGCCAAGCCGCCGGCCGGGGAAGCAGCGCTGTTGTCGGTCGATGAGGCCAAGACCCTGTTCCACGAGTTCGGCCATGCTTTGCACGGCATGCTGACCGACGTCACCTGGCCGTCGGTGGCGGGCACCTCGGTTTCCCGCGATTTCGTCGAACTGCCTTCGCAGCTCTACGAGCACTGGCTGACGGTGCCCGCAGTGCTGGAAAAGCATGCGCTGCATGTTAAGACCGGCAAGCCGATGCCGAAGTCGCTGCTCGACAAGATGCTGGCCGCCCGCACGTTCGGCGCCGGTTTCGCCACGGTCGAGTTCACAGCGTCGGCGCTGATCGACATGGCGTATCACGCGCGGCCGGATGCGCCGGCGGAACCGCTGCGTTTCGAAGCCGAAACGCTGGAAAAGCTTGATATGCCCGACACCATCGCCATGCGTCATCGCACCCCGCATTTCGGCCATATCTTCTCCGGCGACGGTTATTCAGCCGGCTACTATTCCTACATGTGGTCGGAAGTGCTCGACGCCGACGCCTTCGCCGCCTTCGAGGAGACCGGCGATCCCTTCAACCCGGCGCTGGCGGAACGGCTTCGGAAGAATATCTATGCCGCTGGCGGGTCGAAGGATCCGGAGGAGCTGTACACGGCGTTCCGCGGCAAGATGCCTTCGCCGGAAGCGATGATGGTGAAGCGGGGATTGCTATAGCGCCGCCTTATCTCCCCCCTCGAGGGGGAGATCACCAGCGCCAAGGATCCGCCACCCGTGGCCACACCGGCCGCGTCAGCTTCCTGTAATCCGTCACCGCCGGATTGCTCGGATACGAGCTCGGCGCCGAGACATAGATGATCTCCGCCGCGATCGGTTCAAAGCCGGCGTAGAAATGGTTGGTTGACTTGATCAGCAATATGTCCTTCGACAACGGATCGACACCGATGTTGGAGAAGACATCCGGCTCGAAGGTCTGCGTGCGGTTGGTGTTGAGGATGATGTCGATTTCGGTGCCTTCGAGCCGCACCAGCGCCGTCGGTCCGAGCGTCACCCGGCTCGGCCCGAAGCTCTGCCAGCCCTCGGGGACGGCTTTCAACACCTTGACGCGCGCATCGATCGGTTCGCCGGCCAGCGGCCCGGCCTTGCCGCCGAAGCGCAGGTCGATGACGGCGCCTTCGCCTGCCGCCTGGCAAAAGGTGACAGCGATCGGGTCCCAGATCGTCGCCACGCCAAAATTGTCCACGCCCTGTTCCAGCATGGCGCGCAGCACGACCGTACCGTCGCCGGCGACGCCACCGCCGGGATTGTCCCAGATGTCGGCAATCACAACCGGCTTGCCGGGATTTTCCTTGCGCACGGCCAGTGCCCGCGCGATGCCGTCCTCGGTGTTCAGCATCGTCATCGCCGTCCTTTCGCGGATGGCGTAAAGCTCGTGCCCTAGCCTCTCCGCCAGCGCATCGCCCTTGGCCTTGTCATTGTCAGTGACGACCAGGATGCGCGTGCCCATTTCCGGCACGTCCGCGGCCATGAAGCCATGGATGACCGAGACCGACAGCACGCCGTCCTTGCCGTGCAGCGCCTTGATGCGGTCGACGAAGGAGCGCATCGGCTCGCGGCTGGTCGGCAGCACCTGGATCATGCGGCAGTCGAACGTCGAGATCACCGGCTTGATCTCGTCGCGCGCCGCCGCCAATCCAAGCTCGACGACATGTTCGCCGCGCTCATAGAAGTCGGTGTGCGGGAATTCGAGGAAATAGGCCATGACATTGCATGCCGCGACGCGCTTTGGGGTCAGATGACTGTGCGGGTCGAGCTCGACCGCGATCACCACGTCGGGCCCGACGATTGCGCGAACCCGTTCCAGCAGATCGCCTTCGCAATCGTCATAGCCTTGCGCCACCATGGCGCCGTGCAGGCCGAGGATGACGGCGTCGACCGGCAAGGCTGCCTTCAACTGGCCGAGAATCTCGTCGCGCAACGACTCATAGGTCTGCCGCTGCACCAGCCCGCCCGGCTCCGCCCAGGTGGCGGTGCCTTCGATGACGGTCAGCCCTTCGGCAGCCGCACGCCGGCGCAGCGCGACCATCGGCGAGGAGCACAAGGTCGGCGTGTCTGGATGCTTGCCCGGCCCGGCATAGAACGCCATCTCGAACGACGCCCGGTCGGTCGGCACCGGCGAGAAGGTGTTGGTTTCGGTCGCCAGCGAGGCGGTGAAGATGCGCATGAAAGCTCCGTTGTGAATGGCGCCGTTATTTGACCGCCCCGAGCGCCAGCCCGCGGACGAGATAGCGCTGCAGCCACATGAACAGGATTGCCACCGGCAGCGTCGCCAGCAGCGTCGCCGCCATTACATGGTGCCATTCGATCGTGTAGCGGCCGGCGACCAGCGAGAACACCTGGATAGGCAGCGTGTAACTTTCCTGGCTGCGCAGCATTGTGAGCGCAACGACGAACTCATTCCATGCGTTGATGAAGGTGAAGATGGCGGTCACCGCTATTGCCGGCAGGCAAAGCGGCAGAAACACTTTTCGCAAGGTCAGCCATCGGCCGGCGCCTTCCATCCACGCTGCTTCCTCGAGATCGCGCGGGATGGTGTCGAAATAGCTTTGCAGCATCCACACGGTGAAGGCGACGTTGAAAGCCATGTAGATGACGCCGAGCGCGGTCGTGGATTCGATCAGACCCCAGGCCGCCATCAGCCGGAACAGGCCGAGCACCAGCACGATCGGCGAGATCATCTGCGAGATCAGCAGGAACTGGCGGAAGGCGCCATAGCCGGCAAAGCGAAACCGCGACATGGCATAGGCGGCCGGCACCGAGATCAGGATGGCGCCGACGGTGGCGATAACAGAGACATAGAGCGAATTGGCCAGCGCCTGGCCAAAGCCGGTCGCCACCCACATGTCGGCAAAATTCGACCAGTGGAATTCGCTTGGCCACCAGGTCGGCGACAGCACCTCCTGCCGCGGCTTGACCGCGGTCAAAAACATTACCGCGAAGGGGAAGATCGTCACCACGAGCAGCGGCGAAAGCAGCAGCCAGGCGATGATCGTACGCTTCAGCTTGGGCGTCATGTGCGCTGCTCCCGCATGGCAAGCCGCACATAGATCATGGTGAAGATCAAAAGGATGGCGAACATCAGCAGCGACACCGCCGATGCTTCACCCAGTTTGCCGATGCGGAAGGCCAGCTTGTAGAGATGGGTGACCAATATGTCGGTCGAGTTGGCCGGCCCGCCCTGCGTCATCACCCAGATGATCGGGAAGGAATTGAAGACGTAGATGGTGTTGAGCACGATGGCGATGTTGATGAACGGCTTCAGCAGCGGAAAGGTGATCTCGCGGAACTGCTGCAGCGGCGTCGCCCCCTCCAGGGCCGCCGCCTCGTAGAGGTCGTCGGGGATCGACGACAGGCCGCCGAGGAAGATGGTCGTGGTGAACGGTACCGTCACCAATATGCCAATCAGCACCTGCATCGGGAATGCCGTCTCGGCGCGCGCCAGCCACTGGATGTTTTCATGGATCAGGCCGAGCCCGATCAGCGCCGAGTTCAGCATGCCGCTTTCACCGTTGAGCGCCCAGCGCCAGACCACCGCCGTCATCGTCAGCGACACCGCCCAGGGCAGCATGATGATGACGCGGGCAATGCCGCGGCCGTAGAAATCGGTGTTGAGGATCATCGCCACCGGCACCGACAACAGCAGCGCGCCGCCGACCACCAGCAACGTCCACAGGCCGGTGCGCCAGAGTGCCGCCAGGAAATCGGGATCGGCGAGGAAGGCTGAATAATTGGCGAAATCGTTGAAGTCGCGTAGCTGGCCGAAGCGGCTGACGTCATGCGTCGAGATCTGGATCAGGTCCCAGACCGGCCAGAAGATGACGACCGCCGCCAGCAACAGGCTGGGCAAGGTCAGCAGATAGGGCAAGAAGCGATTTTGCATCGGCCGGTTTTGTACCGTGGTTCTGTGGCGCTGGCACGCCAGCTCGGATCAATCTTGCATATCGGTCTTTAGCAGCGCTTCAGAAGAATGCCTTTCCTCTCCCCCGTCGATCAGGGGAGAGGTGTCGAGCGAAGCTCGGGGGGTCGACCCTTGGGGCGCAAGGCGAGGTGATGTTTGCCCCTATTGCCCTTCCTATGTCCGTTCGCGGCGGTTGCCAGGTGGTTCCCCCACTCCGTCTCGGCTTCGCCGAGCCACCTCTCCCCCTCCGGAGGGAGAGGAAAGTGTGGCGCGCCCCGATCTCAGGGGCGCGCCGGGCGCAGGGAGATACGCCCTATTTCTTGATCACGGCGTTGGCCTTGGCAGCCGCTTCCTTCAAGCCTGCCTCGGGGTCGCCGCCGAGATAGATCTTCTGCATGGCATCCGAGGTGATCTGGGCGACTTCTTCCCAGCCGGGGATGACCGGCGCAAAGCGGGCGTCGGGCAGCAGCGCGGTGAACGCTGCCAGATCGGCATTGTTGACGTAATAGTCCATCTTGGCCTCTTCCTTGTTCACCGGCAGGAAGCCTTCCCCTTGCGTGAACTTGGCGCGCTGTTCGGTGGTGAACAGGAAGTCGAGCAGCTTCCAGGCCTCATCCTTGTTCTTGGAATTCTTGAACATGATGATGGAATCGGTGACGCCGTACGTGCCGCGCGCGCCGGTCGGTCCGGCGGGGATAGCGGCCACGCCGTATTTCAGGTTCGGCGCCTCGTCCTTGATCTGGTTGGACAGGAAGGGCGCGGTGATCATCATGCCGACCTTGCCCTGCTTGAACAGGTTCTGGACGTCCTCGCGGTTGTTGGAGGTGACGCCGGGTTCCGTCAGGCCTTCGTCGATCATCGACTTGTAGAGCTTGGCGGCTTCGAGCGCGCCCGGCGTGCCGAGGCCCGACGTGCCATCCTTGTTGAGAATCTCGGTGCCTTGCGACCACATCGCATAATAATAATAGACGTCGGTCTCGATCTCCTTGCCCTGCAGGCCGAAGCCGAACGTGCCGGTGCCCAGTGCCTTGATCTTGCGCGCATCCTCCTGCAACTCGGTCCAGGTTGCCGGCGGGTTGGCGATTCCGGCCTTCTCGAACAATTCCTTGTTGTAGTACATGGCGCGCGCCGAGGCCGCGATCGGCAGGCCATAGGTCTTGCCCTCCATGATCGACGGCGACAGGAAGGTGTCGATGAAGCGGTCCTTGAAGTCTGGCTTGATGTAGGCGTCGAGCGGCTCGGCGACATCCTGCTGGACGAAATCGATCAGCCAGCGGGTGCCGATGATCGACAGGTCGGCATTGGTACCGGCCGTGATGTCGGTGGTCAGCTTCTGCAGCAGCACGTCCCACGGCACAACTTCGAACTTGACGGTGATACCCGGGTTGGCTGCCTCGAATTCCTTTTTCACCGCTTCGAAATACGGGCCGGTCTTGGCGCTGTATTCGGCGACGGTTACGCGCACCTCGCCGGCATCTGCCTGCGCGGCCAGGGCGAGCAGGCTCATTCCGGCCATCACGCCGACAGTCCATTTTGCAAGCTTCATTCGATCTCTCCCATTTGATTGCGTCTGCACTCTTGCGGCTTTGAGGCGGCCACGGCTTTATGTGACTTTCCTACATTATCCATGATTTCGCGCTGTGCAAGCGGATTATCCTGTTGCTTAATTACATTTCTTAAAATAGCGTTTTCCGATTATCGTAGATCCCAGGGAGGCGCGCAGCGTGGTTTCAACGGCCGAATTCGCAGGCAAGACCGTGCTGGTGACCGGCGCCGGCGGCGGGCTCGGCTCGGCTATTGTGGCGCTGCTGGCCGAACGAGGCGCGCGCGTCGTCGGCTGCGACCAGTCGCAAGACCAGCTCGGCAGTCCGCATCTGGCGTCGCGCCACGTCTTCGACCTTCTCGACCGGATCTCCACCGATGCCGCGATCACGGCGATCCTCGAGAAAGACGGCGTGCCCGACATCCTGATCAACAATGCCGGCTGGACGCGCGCCGAGACTCTTGCAGCGCTGACCCCCGACAAGATCACGCATGAACTCGACCTCAATCTGACCGGGGTGATGCTGTTCGCCGATCCGCTGATCAAGGCAATGGCCGCGCGCGGTTCGGGCAGCGTCGTCTTCATCTCTTCCGTCAACGCCATCGCCCACTTCGGCAACCCGGCCTATGCCGCGGCCAAGGCCGGCATCAATGCCTATGCCAAAGCGGTCGCTGTGGAACTCGGCCGCAACGGGCTGCGCGCCAATGTCGTCTGCCCCGGCTCGATCCGCACCGCCGCATGGGACCATCGGCTGGCCAAGAACCCGGATGTTCTCGGCAAGCTCAAGCGGCTCTATCCGCTCGGCCGCATCGTCGACGCCACGGAAGTGGCCGAAGCGGTGGCCTTCCTTGTTTCGGATCGCGCATCGGGGATAACCGGCGCGGTGGTGCCGGTCGACGCCGGACTGACCGCCGGCTTCCTGCCCTTCATCGACGACATATTGGGAGCCTGACCATGACCGATGTCGAGTTCCGCGACCTGTCGAAATCTTTCGGACGCCACAAGATCCTCGAAAACATCAGCCTCGACATCAAGAGCGGCGAGTTCGTCGTGCTGGTCGGCCCTTCCGGCTGCGGCAAGTCGACCTTGCTGCGCATGCTGGCCGGGCTGGAGCCGATCACCGCAGGCGACCTCTTGATCGGCGGCGTGCGCGCCAACGATTTGCCGCCACAGCAGCGTAACATCGCGATGGTCTTCCAGTCCTATGCGCTGTTTCCGCACCTGAAAGCGGCCGACAATATCGGCTTTGGCCCAAAGATCCGCGGCGAAAGCCGCACGGCAATCGACGCCAAGGTGAAAAAGGCCTCTGGCGTCCTCAACCTGTTCTCCTATCTCGACCGCTATCCCCGGGAACTGTCGGGCGGCCAGCGCCAGCGCGTCGCCATGGGCCGCGCCATCGTGCGCGAACCCTCGGTGTTCCTGTTCGACGAGCCGCTCAGCAATCTCGACGCGCAATTGCGCGTGCAGATGCGCACCGAGATCAAGGCGCTGCACCAGCGGCTGAAATCGACCATCGTCTATGTCACCCACGACCAGATCGAGGCCATGACCATGGCCGACCGCATCGTGGTGATGGACCGCGGCAAGATCCAGCAGGTCGGCGCACCGCTGGAGCTCTACGACCGTCCCGCCAACAAATTCGTCGCCTCCTTTATCGGCTCGCCGTCGATGAGTTTTGTCTCCGGCGCCCTGAAGACGACGCCCGAGAAAAGCTGGTTCGAATCGGCCGGCGGAGGGCGACTGGCGCTCGGCAGCAAGACGGTGCCGGCTGGCAGCACGGTCGAGGCCGGCATACGGCCCGAACACTTCGTCATCGGCGAGGCTGTCGACGCCCTGGCGATCAAGGTCGATGTCGTCGAGCCGACCGGCTCGGAAACCCATGTCTATGGTGCGATCGGTGCCGACACGGTGCGCGCCGTGTTCCGCGACCGGATCCAGGTCAAGCCGGGTGAACTGCTGCCGGTCTCGGTAGCGCCGGGCAACATCCATCTGTTCGACACGGCGACAGGCCTGCCGCTATGAGCGCCGGCATGAAAACGAAAATACCACGATGAAGACGACAACCCAGAAATGAAAACGCCGGCCGACATCATCACGCGGCTGCAACTGATGTCGCAGGACGGCACCAAATCGGACCGCCGCCTGGCCGGCCTCGTGCTGACCGATCTCGACTTCGCCTCCAAGGCGGCAATCTCCGAGATTGCCGCGCGCGTCGGCGTCAGCGAGCCGACGGTCACCCGCTTCTGCCGCAATCTCGGCTGCGAGGGTCTGCGCGACTTCAAATTCTACCTGGCGCAGGCGATTGCCATTGGCGGCCAGTATCTGTCGCCCGAGCCGCTGAACCGCGACGCGCGCGAGCAGCGCATTGCGTCGGCCATCACCGAAGCGGCAATCGCCGCCATCCAGCGCGCCAGCGAAAACCTCGACATGAAGACGCTGGTGGGCGTGGCCGCGCGCATCGTCAGTTCGGGCAATGTGCTGTGCATCGGCTCCGGCGGCATTTCCTCGATGATGGCGACCGAGATGCAGAACCGGCTGTTTCGGCTCGGCGTGCCGGTGCTGGCGCAGATCGACGGGCAATTGCAGCGCATGTATGCCGCGGTCGCCACATCGGAGACGACGCTGATCGCGTTCTCGGTGTCCGGCTATGCGCGCTCGGTGATCGACGCCGTGCAGGTGGCCCAGCAATATGGCGCCACCACCATCGCCGTAACCCCGCCGGAATCAGCGCTGGCCAAGGCCGCCGATACCGTCATCCAGTTCCAGTCGCTGGAGGACGGCAACATCTACAAGCCGACCTCGTCGCGCTATGCGCTGCTGTCGATCATCGACATGATCGTCACCTCGGTGGCCGAGACGCGCGGACCAAGGGTTCTCGAAAACCTGCGCCGCATCAAGCAGAGCGTGAACACGCTGAAGGTCGACGATCCAAAGTTGCCGCTGGGGGATTGAGGATTATCCGGCGGCCAGTGCCTCGATGCTCTTCACCAGCGTCGATGGTTCGCCAACCACACGCACCGTCTTCAGCCGCGCCGTGCCGCCAGCAACGACCGACACCGCCGATGCGGGAACTCCCAGCGCCTTGGCGACAAGTCTTTGCAATGCTTGATTGGCCGCGCCATTCTCCGGCACGGCGCGCACGCGCGCCTTCAAATGGCTGCGCCCGTCGGCCATCGTCTCCACGCCTCCGAGCCTGTCCACGGAAGACTTCGGCGTCAGCCGGATAAACAGGTCGATGCCGTCGGCGCGCAAGCGGAATGGCGCGCTCATGCCATCGTCAGGTTCACAGGACCAGCGGCGCTATCGTGGTGAGAATGAGCTGCCTGAGAAAGAACAGGAGCAGAAGCAGGATGATCGGCGAAATGTCGACGCCGCCGAGGTCGGGCATGAATCGACGGATCGGCCGCAGCGCCGGCTCGGTCAGCCGGTAGAGCATGTTGCCGATGCTGCCAACAAACTGATTGCGCGAGTTGACGACGTTGAACGCATAGAGCCAGGAGAAGATCGCCGAGGCGATGATGACCCACCAGTACAGGTCCAGCGCCATGACGATTGTTTGAATGAGGGCGAGCATGCCGGTCTCCGATTGTTGCCGACATGTAGCCATTGAGCGCGAAACCGGCAAGGGCCGGTCGCCTACAAGCATCGGGCACAAGGGATTTCGGCAAAACCCCGCCTTGACAGGAAACCGCAGCCTTCGATAAATGCGCATCCGCTGGACGGGGCTGTAGCTCAGCTGGGAGAGCGCGTCGTTCGCAATGACGAGGTCAGGAGTTCGATCCTCCTCAGCTCCACCAGCGGAATTTTCCTGCCTGTCGACACATCTAAGTTCCGAGACGTCTCGTCAAAGCCCCGCCTTCGCTGCGAGATAGGGCGCCAGGGCAAGCGAGTAGCTGGCGGTCAGATGATGACTGTCCCGCCAGACGATGATGTTGCCGACAACTGCCGGGCATAGTTGCGGCCCGCAAATGGCATCGAGCATATCGATGGCGCGCACATTTTTCTGTCCTTCCGCGGCCAGCGCCAACACGTTGCTCCGCTCAATATCGCTCAGTTTGGTGACGCATTTCGTTGGGGTCGAACTCAGGCATTCGCCCGGGTCGAATTTCATATAGGGCGTGTTGCGGATGGCAACGATTTGCGAGCCGGCGTCCGTCAGCCCGCCCCAGAGACTTCGCAGCCCCTCGATCATCACGTCTTGCTGAACCGCTCCGTAATTGGACTGGCTGGTGAAGATCAGATCCGGTTTCAGCTTTAGGATCTCGGCCAGCACCTTTTCGTGCCACTGCGCGCATAAGACGTTGGGTTTGCCATCCGCCGTGATGGCCACGCGGGTGAATGGGCAGGCGGATTTTGTAAAGGTAACCAGTTTGAAGTTGCGGTCCTTTGCGATCTTGTCCAGTGCCGGCACCCACTGGGCTGCATGAGAATCTCCCACCAGAACCATTGTTTTCGCACCCGTGGGATCGCCTAGAGAGCATCGTTTGGGCTCCGAGCTTTCCTCCTGGTGGCACTTCCTTGCATACACGACCGGCACGTCCCGCCTCAGCCGGGCCAGCGGCGGCAGAAGGTTCACACCGTCCGGGACCACGGCGCCGGAGACGAGAGCGGCGGGCCCAGGGTAGGAAGGCGTGCCGATCAGCGCGGTGTCGATGCGTTCGGTCTTCAGAAAGAGCAGCAGGCTGCCGGATGCGGCCACGCATGTGAGAACCGCCGCGGTGCCGTATCCCAGCGGCTTCCACCAGGCGCCGCCCCGAGCTTGCCGGTAGCGCTGCTCAACATATCGATAGGACAGATCCGATAGAAGCAGGGTCGCCGCAATCAGGCCGAAACCGCCGGCAAGGGTCAGCGAATGACCCTGCGCCTGGGAGATGGTGATCAGCGGCCAATGCCATAGATAGACCGAGTAGGAGCGATCGCCGATGAAACGAAGTGGCAACGAATCGAGCCCACGAAACCGGCCGACTTCAACCTCGCCAGCCAGGATGACCAGCACTGTGGCCAAGGTCGGCAACAACGCACTGACGCCGGGAAATGGAGTTGCAGCGGAAAACAGCAAGGCGGACGCAACGATGCCCAGGATGCCGGCGATCGCCAGCCACTGTCTAGTGAGTGCCGCCAGTCGAAACTGGTGTTCGGTCAGCACCAGCAGACCACCCAGCGCCAATTCCCACAGGCGGGTATGGCTGACGAAATAGGCCTGGGCCGGATCCGTCGCCGTCAAAACGACAGAGGCAACAAGTGATGCCGCGAAAATGAGCGACAACGCCCCGATCAAGCAGGCCCTCAGCGGAAGGTCACGGCGGCGCGCCAGCCAGATCACGCCGATCATCACCAACGGCCAGGCGATGTAGAACTGCTCTTCGATGGAAAGCGACCAGTAGTGTTGCACCGGGCTCGGCAAGGTGTCGGCCTCGAGATAGCTGACCGCAATCGAGGCCAGCCGCCAGTTCTCGACATAAAGAGCGCTCGCCACGATCTGGTTGCCTATTTCCTCCCAGCGCGCCTTTGAGATGAAAAGCAGCGTGCCCAGCAATGCCACCAGCAGCACCAGGGTTGCTGCCGGCAACAACCGTCGCACCCGTCGCGAGTAGAATTCGATCAGTGAAATCCGGCCGCCGCGCAGCGCCATCTGCGCCAGCAGGCCCGTGATCAGATAGCCAGAGATGACGAAAAAGACGTCGACGCCGACATATCCGCCAGGCAGCACATCCGGCCATATGTGATAGACCACGACAAGCGCGACCGCCAAGCCGCGCAGCCCCTGTATTTCGGGTCGAAACCGACGGTTCTGATCGATTGTCACCGGATATCCCCAACAGTCTCAGCCGGCCTGGATCAACCGGCCAGTCCCCGCCACGATCTTCATAAGGGCAGAGTGCCGTGAAGCAAGAGCCGATCGCAGCAGCTCATTCTCTTTCCGCCTTCAGCCCGCTTACCAGCGTGTCGACGAAACCCAGCAGCTCACTTTCGAGATCGGTGGACGCCAGGCCAATGAAACGGTCTTCGAGCGAGATGGTGACGATCCCATGCACGGCGGAGAACAGCGTGCGCGCGCGGGCCAAAAGCTCCGGCGTTGCCGCCGCCGGGAGCAGCTGGGCCAGCGGCTCGACCAGATGCTGGATCAGCACGGCATGTTCGGCCAGATGCCATCCGGGCACCGCCACGCCTGGCGCCATGCGATGCTCGAACAGCGCCTTCCACGCCATGCGATTGCCGCGGGCGAAGCCGAGATAGGCCTTGGCCAGTGCCTTCAGCTTGGCCCTTGGCTCGGCGGCGGCGGTCGCCTCTTGTTCCAACGCCGCCCCAAGTCTTGCCAGCGTGATCGAATTGACATGCAGGATGAGCTCGTCCAGGTCGGCGAAGGCGGTGTAGAGCGCGCCCAGCGCGCAGCCGGCATCGGCCGTGATGTCGCGCGCACGCAGACCGGCGAGCCCCGAGGACTGGATGCGCGCTTGCGCGGCCTCGATCAGCTTGCCTTTTAGGTCCTCGCGTTTGGCGTCCCGTTTTGCGGTCATTAACCTTCTCTTATGCGCAATCATGAACACCGTTCATTTTCTGCTTGAACGCCGTTCACAATGTGCTACTTTGCCTCATGAACAACGTTCATAGAGGAGAAACGGAAATGTTGAAACAGTTTTTTGCTCTCGTTCGCGGCCGAAGCTACGAAGCCGCCGAGGCGGTCGTCGACCGCAACGCGCTGATAATCCTGCGCCAGCAGATCCGCGATTGCGCCGACGCTATCGCGGCCGCCCGCCGGGCGGTTGCAATTGCCATCGCCCAGAATGAACAGGAAGTCGCGCAGTACAAGAAGCTTGGCCTCCGCATCGACGATTTGGAGAAGCGCACGATCGCCGCGATCGAGCAGGGACAGAATGAACTGGCCCGCGAAGCCGCCGAAACCATCGCCATGCTGGAAGCCGAACGCGACGCCTCCGCCGAGGCGCAGAAAAGCTTCGGCGCCGAGATCGAGCGTCTCAAGCGGATTATCCGCGTCTCCGAAATGCGCCTGCGCGAATTGCAGCGCGGCCAGCGCATCGTTGCCGCGGTCGACTCGACCCAGCGCCTGCGAGAAAGCGCGCCCGGCTCCAGCCTGTCGGCGCTCAGGGACGCCGAGGAGACGCTGCTGCGCCTGCGCACCAGGCAAAAGCAGATCGACGCCACCGCGGCCGCCATGGCCGAGATGGAACAGTCGGGCGATCCTGCCGCGGTCTCAGAGAAGCTTGCGGCCGCCGGCTGCGGCGCGCCGCTGAGAAGCAGCGCCGACGCCGTGCTCGAACGGCTCACGAAGACCATGACCAAGCCGGCCTGATCGTACCCGGCCTGATTGTTATCCAGTCTGATCGTACCCGGCCTGATTGTTATCCAGTCTGATTGTATCCGGCCTGATTGTATCCAGCCTGAAACAGACCCACGCCCAACCAACCTGACCTTGAAACGAAAGGACCATATCGATGACCCCGAACACCTATTCCCCCAAGGACTCAAGCGCCTGGAAGACCTTCACCATGGCCAGTTTCGCCGTTGCCGCCATGATGATGGCCGGCGGCATCTACTTCATGGAGGCGAGCTTCGCCGCCAAGGGGTTTTACGCCATGGCCGCCATCATGCTCGTGCACACCTCGATCACCATCACCAAGACGCTGCGCGACTCGGAAGAGGCAAGCCGCTTCATCAACCGGCTGGAAGACGCCAAGACCGAGAAGTTGCTGATGGAAGTCAGCCGCAGTAACGAAGTGTAACCGGGTTCCCGCTAAACAAGGCTCAACGCGCAAGACCGCTGATCAATCCAGCCAGGATTTTAATCGGTCTTGCCCAATGGAAGTCGCCGCTATGGAAATCGCCCCGATCAACCGACCGACAGCTCATCTGATGACGTCCAGGCGCTTTGCGCCCTTGTTCTGGACGCAGTTCCTGTCCGCCTTCAACGATAATTTCCTCAAGAACACGCTGGTGTTCCTTATTCTGTTCACGCTGGCGGCGGACCAGGCGGCATCACTGGTCACCTTGGCGGGCGCCGTCTTCATGGCCCCCTTCCTGCTCCTGTCGGCGCTCGGCGGCGAGCTCGCCGACCGCTTCGACAAGGCTCTCATAGCCAAGCGTCTGAAATTCGCCGAGATCGCGGCGGCGGGTGTCTCCGTCGTCGGCATCGCCCTGTCGTCCATTCCCGTGCTGATGACGGCGCTGTTGATGTTCGGCGTTGTCTCGGCGCTGTTCGGACCGATCAAATACGGCATCCTGCCCGATCACCTCGAACGCAAGGAACTGCCCAAGGCCAACGCCTGGATCGAGTCAGCTACGTTTGCCGCGATTCTCGGCGGCACCATAGCCGGCGGCGTCGTTTCCGCCGATGGCATCGGTGTCGCGGTGTTCGGACCGATCATGATGGCGCTCGCCGTCGGTTGCTGGCTCGTCAGCCGCTACATCCCGTCGACCGGTTCGGCGGCGCCCGACCTTGTCATCGACAAGAACATCTTCCGCTCGACCTGGCGCCAGGTCGCCGAATTGCGCACCGACACGCGCATCTGGCGCGCCGGCCTGATGACGTCGTGGTTCTGGCTGATCGGCGCCATCGTGCTCTCGCTCCTGCCGGTGCTGATCAAGGATTCGCTCGGCGGCAACGAAATGGCCGTCACCGTCTACCTCGCCGTGTTCGCCGTCTCGATCGCCATCGGTTCGGCCATCGCCGCCTGGATGTCGCAGGGCCGCATCGTGCTGTTGCCGGCACCGGTCGGCACGGCGCTGCTCGCCCTGTTCGGCCTGCATCTCGCCTGGACCATCTCCGGCATGACGCCGTCGCCCCAGGCGGAAACCCTTCGCGCGTTCTTCGCCGGCCCAAACACGGTCCGCGTCGCCATCGACCTCGCCGGCATGGCCATTGCAGCCGCTTTCCTGGTGGTGCCGACCTTCGCCGCCGTGCAGGCCTGGTCGCCCGAAGCGCGGCGCGCCCGGGTTGTCGCCGCCGTCAGTATCGTCAATGCCGGCTTCATGACTGGCGGCGGCATCATCATGGCCCTGATCCAGACAAAGGTCTCGACCGGCGGCATCCTGTTCGGCCTCGCCGCGGCCAATGCGATTGCCGCCTGGCTGATGCTGAAATATTTGCCGACGAACCCCTTCCGTGACTTCGTCTCCATCCTGTTCCGCGCTTTCCTGCGCCTCGAAGTCGAGGGCATGGAAAACCTGAAAGCCGCCGGCAAGGCGCCGATCCTGGCGCTCAACCATGTCAGCTTCCTCGACGGTCCGCTCGCCTTGACGCTGACCGATGAGGAGCCGGTCTTCGCCATCGACTACACCATTGCCCAGGCCTGGTGGATGAAGCCGTTCATGAAACTTGCCCGCGCTTTGCCGCTCAACCCGGCCAAGCCGATGTCGACCCGCACGCTGATCAAGATCGTGCAGGGCGGTGACCCGCTGGTGATCTTCCCGGAGGGACGCATCACCGTGACCGGCGGCCTGATGAAGGTCTATGACGGCGCCGCCATGGTTGCCGACAAGACCGGCTCGATGGTTGTGCCGGTGCGCATCGACGGGCTGGAGAAGACCTACTTCTCGCGGCTGAGCTCGCAGCATGTGCGCCGCCGCCTGTTCCCGAAGGTCAAGGTGACCATTCTGGAACCGGTCAAGCTCGAGGTGCCGCAAGAGCTGAAGGGCCGCAAGCGCCGCGCCGCAGCGGGTTCCACGCTCTACCAGGTGATGTCGGATCTCGTTTTCCGCACCCAGGACATCGACAAGACCGTACTGGAAAAGATCATCGAGACGGCGAACGAACGCGGCATGAAACAGCTCGCAGTTCAGGATCCGGTCACCGGTTCTCTCAGCTACAGCAAGCTGCTCACGGCTGCCGCCGTGCTTGGTGAGAAGTTCCAGAACCTTTATGCCGACCAGCAGACGCTGGGCATCATGCTGCCCAACGCCAACGGCTCTTGCGCGACGCTGCTCGGCGTCATGTCCGCCGGCAAGGTTCCGGCGATGATGAACTTCACCGCAGGTGCTGCCAATATTCTGTCCGCCTGCAAGGCCGCCGAAGTCCGCACCGTGCTGACGTCCCGCGCGTTCGTCGAACAGGCAAAGCTCGGCGCCGTGGTCGAGGAACTCGGTCGCTCGGTCGACATCGTGTGGCTCGACGATCTCAGAAAGACCATCAGTCTCAAGGATAAGCTGCTCGGCTTGCTGCGCAAGTCGACGCCGCGCGCGAAACGCAAGCCCGGCGATGCGGCGGTGATCTTGTTCACCTCGGGTTCGGAAGGCACGCCGAAGGGCGTCGTTCTGAGCCACCGCAACATCCTGGCCAACGCCGCCCAGGCGGCGTCGCGTATCGACTTCCATTCGGGCGACAAGGTGTTCAACGTGCTGCCGATCTTCCACTCCTTCGGCATGACCGCGGGCACGGTGCTGCCGTTGATCTCCGGCGTGCCGGTCTATTTCTACCCCTCGCCGCTGCACTACCGCCTCGTGCCGGAACTGATCTACGGCTCGAACGCGACGATCATCTTCGGCACCGACACCTTCCTCTCCGGCTATGCGCGCACCGCTCACCCCTACGACTTCCGCTCGATACGCTATTGCTTTGCCGGCGCGGAACCGGTCAAGACAGCGACGCGCATGACCTATATGGAGAAGTTCGGCCTACGCATCCTCGAGGGCTACGGCGTCACCGAGACGGCGCCGGTGATCTCCATCAACACGCCGATGTACAATCGCTCCGGAACCGTCGGCAAGATCATGCCCGGCATGGAATACCGCCTCGATCCGGTCCCCGGCGTCGACGAAGGCGGCCGGCTGTTCGTGCGCGGCCCCAATGTCATGGCCGGTTATCTCCGGGCCGAGAAGCCCGGCGTGCTCGAACCGCTGGAGGACGGCTGGCATGATACGGGCGACGTCGTCGCTATCGACGAAGGCGGCTTCATCACCATTCGCGGCCGCGCCAAGCGCTTCGCCAAGATCGGCGGCGAGATGATCTCGCTGGCCGCTGTCGAAGCGCTGGCCGGCGAATTGTGGAAGGGCTCGCTGTCGGCGGTCGCCACGGTGCCCGACGCGCGCAAGGGCGAAAAGCTGATCCTCATCACCGAGGCACCCGGCGCCACACGAGCGGAATTCCTCGCCTACGCCAAGGCCAACGGCGCCATGGACCTGATGGTCCCGGCCGAAGTGCGGGTGGTCTCAAAGGTACCGGTCCTTGGCTCCGGCAAGCTCGACTTCGCCGCCGTGACAAAAATGGTGCGCGACGAAGAAGCCTTGAAGACCAAGGCCGCCTGACCCGGCTACGGCAACGGGCCGACGCAAGAGCCGGCCCGTTCAGTAGATCAACCCTTCGCATGCCGCTGCGAGATCAGCATCGCCATGCGCTGGACTGCCCGCAGCTCCATTTCCACGCCTGGCGACGATGCCAGCGCCGGCATGTTGAGCGCCACCACGGTCAACGGCTCGAGCGTCGCCAGCAGCACATGGGTCGCCTCATATTTCTCGAACAGCCATGCCAGCTGCTCGCGTATATCCTGGTCGACTGGCGCCCCCGGCTGCGCATCGGCGAGCGAGCGCACGGGCTCCTGCTCCAGTGCACGGGCCAGCACCTTCAGGTCGAAATCGCCGAGGTCCCCTGCCGGCAGGATCAGCGCGCCGTCGACAAGGATATGGCTCTGCAGGCCGCGCAGGAAGCGCGCCGAATCGGTGAGGTCGCCCTCGGCCATATGCTTCAGCAACGAGTCGCGGCGCTTCTCGGCGGTGAGGCTGACGCTGTCATTGTAGATGACTGCCAGCAGCGTCGCCGAAAGCACGATCACCACGCCCTGCACGCTGCCGCGCCAGCCGAGATCGTCGATGCCGCCCAGCGCCAGCCCGGCGAAAACCGAGCTCAGCGTAATCACGGTAAAGGCGCCGATCGTGTCGCGATGGCCGAGGCTGGCGCGCCCGAGGCCGATCGTAAGCCAGCACAGGAACAGGATGGCGATGCCGCCAAGCCGAACCGGCACTTCGAACAGGCCGGGCCGGTAGTCGGTGACCATGAACGGAATGATCAACAGCAGCGACAGCGCCATGCGCTCGACCGTGCGGTTTTCGGCCGCCGACAGGCTGTCGCGATCGCGCGTCATCACCAGCCAGCCGATGGCGAGAAAACCTCCGAACTGGAAGGCAAGTAGTACCGCCATCCGCCATGGCTCGGCAAAGCGTTCCGAGATCGGCGCCAGCAGTAGCAACAGCAGGGCGCCGCCGGCGGCAAAGAACTTTAGCGCAAACGGCGCATGCCGGCGCAACAGCCCCTCGGTCAGCAGCAGTGCGGCCAGCGGCAGCAGGCCCGCCGCCGCGATGGTGACGAAGCGGAAGAGTGCGAGGCCGGTAGTCCAGTCGAGGATTCGGCAGGCGAGCAGCACCGCCAGCACCCGCAAACCGAACAGAAAACGCCGCGACAGCGGATCGCCGGTGTCGCGCCCGCCGACGACCGATATCACGATCAGCAGCCCGAACAGCGCCGCCAGCGAGGTGATGGTGTCGGCCACGAGCGTGCCATCGAGGTTCATCGGTCAGCGCCCATCAGCTCACACCCAGGCATCATCACGGATGAAGCCATCAGCGTGTCCATGGTCTCAGCACATTCCATTGGCGGCTGCTATCCGCCCAGTGTACCACCGGCAAAACCAGCCGCTGCAGCGTGGCCGCCGCACCTGCTACCGCAAGGGCGGCAAGCGAGCCGCGCGGAACCGCGTCGGCGAGATAGGTGCGCGCCGACTGAAAGCTCATCTGTCCGATCTGCAGCACATCATCGCCGCGCGTGTAGTCGAGCTCTTTGTGGCAGAACTCGTTAAAGGTCTCGACGCGGTGCTTGGCCGCCTCGTCGAAGGTCTTCTTCAGATCGTCCGAGCCGCCCGTATAGGCGTTGGTGATGACGAAGCGCTCTTCGTCGAAACCAGCTTCGGGGCCGACACCGAAGACATGGCGATGGCGCGCCATGATCTGCCGCGCCAGAAGCACATGGGTAAGCGAGCGGCGCGCGCCGGCATGCGGTCCTGGGAACACATTGCTGAACGCCTCCGCGACCATGCCGACGACAGCGGGTACCTGGGTGACATTGGAAATCCAGATCGGCCGCAGTTGATTGCGCAAAAACATCAGGAAGCAGGTTAGGCCGTAGAGGATCCAGCTCAGCCCGCGGCTGCGCTCGTCGGGATCGATCATGACCAGACCGAGGTGCAAGACTTCATAGGGCTTGCCGGCGAGCGATATCTCCATCAGCGCCAGCGAGTTGAAGGCGATCGGCTGCCGGTCGCTGCGCCGGTAGACAATGGTGATGATGGAATGTTCCAGCCGGCTGCGGTCGCCGGAAAACACGCCATAGGTCAGGCTGCCGAACTTCAGTGTCTTGGACGCTACCAGCCGCAGATCGCTGCTCAGCTGCTCCAGTTCGGCAGCCTTCATCCAGCGCCCGGGCCGCTCCACGACGCGCGTCTCGTAGTCGGCGGATACGCGCATGCGCACATCCATGAACCGACCCGGCAGCAGCTGCAGAACCGCCTTGAGCACTATTTTTCCCCGTGGCAAGAACGCCGACCGTATAGTGGCCGCCGTCCACCTAAGACGCGGTAAACCCGAGACGGCAGTTCTTGGTTGTACTCAACAAAGTAAAAGAACAGCTGCCAGCCAGTGCGGGCTCAGCTTTCCGCAGCAACCAGATGGCCGCCGCCGACATCGTTCAGCGCCAGCTTCAGCGGCGCCTCGCCGATCCTGCGGGTGGCGCTCGGTATCTCCTGGTCGAGGCGGGCGAAGCGGGTTCTGCGCTTCGCCGGATCGGGCACCGGCACGGCGTCGATCAGCCGCCTGGTGTAGGGATGGCGCGGGTTGGAAAACACCTGGTCGCGCGTGCCCATCTCGACGATCTGGCCGAGATACATGACGGCAACGCGGTCGGAAATATTCTCGACCACCGCCATGTCGTGCGAGATGAAGAGATAGGCGACGCCGAATTCGCGCTGCAATTCCTTCAGGAGATCGAGCACGCGCGCCTGCACCGAAACGTCGAGGGCCGAGACGCTTTCGTCGGCGATGATCAGTTTTGGTCGGAGCGCCAGCGCCCGTGCAATGCAGACGCGCTGGCGCTGGCCGCCGGAGAATTCATGCGGATAGAGCTCCATCTGGGCGGCCGACAGGCCGACGCGCTCGAACAGCGCCGCCACCCGTTCCCGGCGCTCGTCCTGCGAGGCGATGCCATGGATCACCAGCGGCTCGGCGACGAGGTCGCCGACGCGCATGCGCGGATCGAGCGAGGCGAAGGGATCCTGGAAAATCATCTGGACGTCACGGCGCACCGCCTTGCGTTCGTCGCGGCCAAGAACGGAGAGATTGCGCCCGCCAATGACGATGTCGCCGCTATACGGCGCCAGTCCGGCCAGCGCCTTGGCGGTGGTCGACTTGCCGCAGCCGGATTCGCCGACCAGAGCGAGCGTTTCGTTGGGCGCGATCGAGAAGCTGACGCCCTCGACGGCGTGGACGCGGCGGGTGACCTGGCCAAAGATGCCGCCACGCAGATCGAAGCGGACATGCAGGTCGTTGACCTCGGCGACATTGGCCGGTTTCAAGACGTCAATCGCATTCCTGGATTTCTGTCGACCGACACCACTGCCGATGCGCGGCACGGCAGCCAGCAGTTCGCGCGTATAGTCGGCCTGCGGCCGGGCAAAAATATCCGATGTCGTGCCTTCTTCGACCATGCGGCCGTCGCGCATGACGATGACCCGGTCGGCCATTTCGGCAACCACGCCCATATCGTGGGTGATCAGGATGACGCTGGTGCCATGCTGGCGCTGCAGGTCGCGCAACAGCTCCAGCACTTCGCCTTGCACGGTGACGTCGAGCGCCGTCGTCGGCTCATCGGCGATCAGCACGTCGGGCTCGAGCGCCAGCGCCATGGCGATCATCACCCGCTGGCGCATGCCGCCGGAGAGTTCGTGCGGAAACTGCTTTAGCCGGCTTTCCGCCTCCGAAATGCGCACCGCCTTCAACGCCTCGATCGCGCGCTGGCGGGCCTCGGCCCGCGACAGGCTGGTATGCGCCTCGATGGATTCCGTCAGCTGCCGGCCGATCGACAGAACCGGGTTGAGCGAGGTCATCGGCTCCTGGAAGATCATGGCGATGCGGTCGCCGCGAATGCGCCGCATCTGGCGTTCGTCGAGGGTTGCTAGGTCGGTGTCGCCCCGATTCCCATCCCGAAGACGGATCATGCCTGACGATATGCGCGCCGCCGGCTGCGGCAAAAGCTGCATGATCGCCAGCGCGGTCATCGACTTGCCGGAGCCGGATTCGCCGGCAATGCAGAGCGTCTCGCCGCGCGCCAGCGTCAGCGACAGGTTGGAGACGACATCGCGCTCGCCGTCCTCGCCGCGCACGCTGACGGAGAGGTTGGCGATGGAGAGGATGGGGTTGTCGGCGAGGGTCATTGTGGGTGGAGCCCTGCGACGGATTGGTTCCGTCGCACCATTCGCACAAACCTTGGCGCTGACCCCCACCCGGACCTCCGGTCCGACCTCCCCACAAGGGGGAGGTAGGGTGGCAGCGCTTTACCCTCCCCCTTGTGGGGAGGGTCGCTGCGAAGCAGCGGGGTGGGGGTGCAGCGCCGACCTGACATCATTCAAACACGCAACGCGGAAAATAGAACGACACCACCCAATTCGGCATGTCGACGATCTCGCTGATGCGCAGATCACCACACACCGAGGCCAGCATATAAGCCTCGACCGGATCAATCTGGTAACGCCCAGCGAGCAGATCGACCATCTGCGCCACCGCCTCCTTCGCGCCCGCCATCAGATCCGGCCCAATCCCCGTCGTCACCTCGTAACCCTTGGCGTCGAGATGGCGCGTCACCGGGCCCGGCGTGGTGAAGCGCGGCGTCTTCAGCCTGGCGTCCTTGACAAGGTCGAGCTTGAGCACGACGTCCATCGGGCTCTCGATCGCCGTGCCGCAGACCTCGCCATCGCCTTGTGCGGCGTGCGTATCGCCGACCGAGAACAGCGCGCCGGCCACCTCAACCGGCAGATAGAGCGTCGTGCCGGCAGCGAGATCGCGGATGTCGAGATTGCCGCCGACCCGCCGTGGCGGCACCACCGAGTGAAGCCCCATCTCAGCCGGCGCATTGCCGATGGTGCCGGCGAACGGCTTCAGTGGCACGCGCGCGTTTTTCCCGAACAGCGCCGGTTCGAGCGCGGCTGCATCGTATTTCCAGATGTTCAGCGCCGGTTCCGTGAAGTCGTCGGCGAGCAGGCCGAAACCGGGAATGTTCGCCGTCCAACCGAAGCCGGACGGTTTGAACATCTCGATCGTCACCTTGAGCGCGTCACCCGGCTCGGCGCCCTCGACGAAGATCGGCCCGGTCACCGGGTTGACCCCGGCGAAGTCGAGCTTGACGATTTCGGCGACCGTGCTGTCGGCGTTCAGCTGGCCGCCGGCGGCATCGAGGCACTGGAACTCGATGGTCGCGCCGGGCGCCACCCGCTCGGCCGGGACAAAGGAATTGTCCCAGCCGAAATGGTGATGGCGCCCATGGATGGTGTAGTCGCAGCTATTGCACATCTTTTACGTACACATTGTCATAGTTGATCGGGATATGGACCGGGTCGACATAGAGGTTGTCGGCGCCGCCCATTCGGGCGGATTTCATGGTGAAGCGCTGTTCGTTGAAGACCGGCGCCCAGGGCGCGTCTTCCATCACCTTGTCGTAGATGGCGCTCCACATCTTGTCGCGTTCGCCGGCCTTTGCCGGGTCGACCACAGAATCCGCCTCGGCCGCCTTGGCGTCGAGGTCCTTATTGCAGTACCACGACCAGTTCCAGCCGCCCGGCACCGCGCCGGCGCAGCCGAGGATCGGGCCGTAGAAATTCGACGGATCGGGGAAGTCGGCGATCCAGGCCATGCCGCCCGACCAGATCATCGGCGCGCCGGCCTTGTCACCGCCGGCGGCGATGACATTGGCCTGCGCCAGCGACTGGATGCTGGCCTTGATGCCGATGGCCGCCAGGTCCTGCTGGATCGCCTGGGCAATGCGCGGGTTGGGATCGGTGTTCATGGCGAACAGCTGCGTGTCGAAACCATCGGGATGACCGGCCTCGGCCAGCAGCGCCTTGGCCTTGGCTACGTCATAGGGATAACCTTTGTATTCCTTGTCGTAGCCCGGCATCGACGGCGGCAGCGGCTGGTTGGCCGGCACGGCGCGGCCGTTGATGATCTGGATGATGCGCGCCTTGTTGAGCGCCATGTTGACGGCCTGACGCACCTTCACATTGTCGAACGGCGCCATGGTAGTGTTCATGGTGACGTAGCCGGTGTGCAGCTGACCGCCTTCGACGACGCGCGCCTTCTGCTCGGGATCGGCCATCACCTCCTGGAATTTTGCCGGCGGAATGCCGTCGCCGGGCACATCGATCTCGCCCTTCTGCAAGCGCAGCAGCGCCACGATCGGTTCCTGGCCGATCTCGAAGGTGATCTTGTCGAGATGCGGCAGGCCCTTGTGCCAGTAATCCGCATTGCGCTCGAAGACGATGCGTTGGCCGAGTGTCCACTCGGCGAGCTTGAAGGCGCCGGTGCCCACCGGATGCTTGCCGAAATCGGCGCCATATTTCTCGACCTCTTCCTTCGGCACGACATGGGCGAAATTGATGGCCATGACATGCAGGAAGGTGGCGTCGGGCCGGGTCAGCTCGAACTTCACCGTGTAGGGATCGACGACGGTGACGCCGGAAAGGCCTTCGGCCTTGCCGGCGGCGACATCGTCATAGCCCTTGATCGAGCCGAAGAAGCCAGCGCCGGGGCTCTGCGTCTTCGGATTGGTGACGCGGTCAAGCGAATATTTCACGTCGTCGGCCGTCATCTCGCGGCCATTGTGGAATTTCACGCCATGGCGCAGCTTGAAGGTGAAGGTCTGGCCGTCGGGCGAAATCTCGTAGCTTTCGGCGAGGTCGGGCTTCAAATTGGTGGTGCCCGGCTCGTAATCCATCAGCCCATCGAACAGGCTCTTGATCATCGACCAGTTCTGCCAGTCATAGCCGATCGCCGGATCGAGGGTCGCAACATCGTCCTTGTAGGTGATGGTGATGGCGCCGCCTTGCTTGGCGTTGGGATCGACCGTGTCTTCGGCGCGGACGCTTGTCATGCCGAGCATGAGGGCCAAGGCGGATGCCGCGACTGTGGATGCGAGAAACTTTTTCATTGTTGTGTTCCCTTTCTCTGTTTCATTTTCATCTGAGCTTGATGCGGGGATCGATGAACGGCGCGATGATGTCGGCGAGCAGATTGCCGAGCACGATGGCGAAGGCCGACACCAGCGTGACGCCCATGATGATCGGAATGTCGACGCGCTGGATCGCCTGCCACGCCAGCTGACCGATGCCGGGCCAGCCGAACACGCTTTCGACGACGACGATGCCGCCCATGAAGATGCCGATGTCGATGCCGATCATGGCGATGACCGGCAGGATGGCATTCGGCAGTGCGTGGCGGAATATGATGGCGCTGCGCGCCAGGCCCTTGGCCCGCGCCGTGCGGACATAATCCTGGCGCAGGACGTCTATCATCGACGAGCGCATCATGCGCGCATACCAGCCGGCGCCGAGTACGCCCATGGTCAACGACGGCAGCACCAGATGGCGCCATGTGCCGTAGCCGCCGATCGGAAACCAGCTTAGCCGCACGGCAAAGACGTAGAGCAGCAACAGGCCAACCACGAATTGCGGCGCCGAGACGCCGACGAAGGAGGCCACCATCAGGGTCTGGTCGGTGGCGGAGCCGCGCTTGACGGCGGCGATCAGCCCCATCGAGAGCCCGATCAGCAATTCGCAAAGGATGGCGCCGACCATCAAAAGCAGGCTGGCCGGCAGCCGCGAGACGATGAGTTCGGTGACCTCCGAGCGCTGGATGTAGGAGCGGCCGAGATCGCCGCTGAGTAGCTTCGTCAGATAGTGCCAGTACTGGACCACGAAAGGCTGGTCGAGGCCGAGTTGCTGGCGGATGTTTTCCACCGTCTGCGGCGTGGCACTGCGGCCGGCGATCTGCCGCACCGGGTCGGCCGGCAAGAGGTAGAGCAGCGCAAAAGTGATCAGCGAGACGCCAAGCAGGATGAGCAGCGACTGGATCAGCCGGCGGCCGAGATAGGCGATCATGACCGGCCCCCCATTATTCCCGGCCCCTTTGCGTCGGATCGAGGATGTCGCGCAACGCGTCGCCGATCAGATTGAAGGCCAGCGCCAACGCGAGGATTGCGGCGCCGGGGAAGAACACCAGCCAGGGCGCGGCCTGGAAATAGGTCTGGTTCTCGAAAATGATGTTGCCCCACGACGCGGTCGGCGGCTGCACACCGATGCCGAGGAAGGAAAGCGTCGCCTCGAGCAGAACCGTGGTCGAGATGCCGAGCGTGCCCCAGACGATGATGGTCGGCAGCAGATGCGGCAGGATGTGGCGAAACAGGATGCGCGGCGCACTCGCCCCGATGCTGCGCTCGGCATCGATGAACTCGCGCTCGGCCAGCGATGAGGTCTCGGTGTAGATGACACGCGCCGTCTGCACCCAGTTGACCAGCGCGATGACCATGGCGACGATCCACAGACTCGGCTGAAACACTGCCGCCAGGCAGATGGCGAGCAGCAGCGCCGGGAACGCCATCATCAGATCGGTGAAGCGCATCAGCGCACTGCCGATCCAGCCGCGGAAATAGCCTGCGGTGACGCCCACCAAAGTGCCGATCAAAAGCGCCACGCCATTGGCGACGATGCCGATGATCAGCGAGGTGCGGGCGCCGTAGAGGATGCGGGTCAAGAGGTCACGTCCGAGCAGGTCGGTGCCGAGCCAATACTGGGCGCTGGGCGGCAGCGGCGAGCCCTCGATGGTCAGGCCGTCGAACATCTGCTCGTTGGGATCGTAGCCGGTCAGCCGGGGCGCCAGCACGGCGCCGGCGACAACAATGGCGACGATGACCAGCCCGAGCAGCGCCAGGCGGCGTTTGACCAGCCGACGCCAGACGCCGGCGCGCGGTTTTGCCGGCATGCGTACCGGGAGATCAGGCGCGATGGGACTGGTCATCGCCGCCTTCCTCATCCGTCATTGCCACGATCCTGCGCGCGGCATCCTCGACGCTGATCTGCCAGCTCATCGCCAGCGATCGCAGTTGTGCATAGGCACGCTCGTCATCGCTGCCTTTCGACAGCGCCGTCACCGCGCGCACAATGGTCTGGCGCTCGGCGACGCGCTGGCGCAGCGACGCTATCTCGCCGGCTAAATGCTTGCGTGCCTCGAAGCTCTGCCTTGCGATCAGCAATGCGCTGTACACACCGGCATTGCCGACCGGCTTCAGCAGCTGCGCATCGGCCTTGTGCGACAGCGCCCATTCGATACGCCCCGGCGCCTCGGAACCGATCAGCGCCACCAGCGGCATCGGCGCCTCACCGGCTTCCCACGGGAACTGCTCGTCGAAACCGAGATCGGCATCCAAGAAGACGAAATCGGCGGCGAGAGCTTCCGGCGGCAATTCCGGCCAGCAGTCGATCGTAGCCAGGCCGATGGCCGACAATTGCCTGGTGATGGCCTGCACCGTCGGATGCGGGCGATGCAGGATGAAAGCCCGCGCGCCGCCGAGATTGGGGATGCGCGTCCGCGTCATGACACCACCCTCAGACGCGGACGGCCGAATGTCTTGGCGGGGTCGTAGCGCGACAGATAGGGATCCGGCGCGACCTCATCCTCCTGGCTGACGACCTCGAAGAAGCCATCGGCGATCCGGCCGATGATCACTGGCAGCGTCGCGTGCTGGGAGTGGGCGTCGATGGCGATCGGCCCGAGCCGGGTGGAGAAGCGCCGCTCGGCGAAGGCCTTGGAAAATTCCGCCGGGCCGGCATCAGTGTTGCGCGACAGCACGTCGGCCATCACCTGCACCGAGGCATAGGCGGAGGCCTCGAAGGACGAAGCGAAGGCAGCCGGCCGGGGCGCGAAATAGGGCCCGACCGACAGATGCCCTTTCCCTGTCTCGCCGATCGCCGGCAACTCGCCTTCCGTGAGGTTGCAGGAGATGACGGGGCAGTTTTCCGGCCTGAATGCCGCATCCTCATCGCCCAACTCGCGGTAAGCCGCCAGGAAGGCATACGACGAGGTGCCGATCAGATTGTTGAGGATGAAGCTCGGCCTCGTCGCCCGGATTTCCGCGATCAACCGCGACACGTCGGTCTCGCCGATGCGCAGATAGCGCTCGCCCAGCACTTTGCCGCCGGCATCCGCGATCAGGTCGCGCGCCACGCGGTTCATCTCCCAGCCCCAAATGTAGTTCGAGCCGAGCAGGAAGCCGTTGGCGCCGAAACGCGGCACGACATGCGCCATCAGCGGAACCAGATGCTGGTTGGGGCAGGCGTGCATGTAGACGACATGCTCGTTGGCCTCGAACCCTTCATAGGGGCAGGCATACCAGAGCATGCCGCCGGCCTTCTCCAGCACCGGGATGGTTTCCTTGCGGCTCCACGAGGTGACGCAACCGACGACATGGCGCGCGCTGCTGGTCCTGAAAATGTCCTCGCACAAAGTCGCGTAGCGATCGGCATTACTTTGCGGATCGCGCTCGACCGGAACCAGTTCGATGCCATAGCTCCGATCGGCATTGATGTCGGCGATGGCGCGCGTGGCGCCCATCCGGCACGCATCGGAGACCAACTGGTAGCTGCCCGAGCGGGAATACAGGATGCCGATCTCGATACGCCGTTTCAAACCGATCCTCAGAAATGACAATGCCCCGCAGCCAGCGCCGGAGGGCGAGGCATACGAGGCATATTTGCCGCCCGGCGACCAAGGCCGGTATTTTGCGCTAGCGTATTCGGTCCGGCGGGTCAGTCAAGCGGGAAAGTACGTGGTCATGGGATCGGCCTTGTCCGGCTGCTTCTAGTTCCGCAGCGTGAACATCAAAGGCGCCACGACAGCCGTACCGGCCTTCTCAGGCGGTGGCGCGGGCACCGTCGCACCCTGCAGAATGCCGAGCGCGGCGCGATCGAGATCGGCGTCCCCCGAAGATCGGGTCAGCCGGACGGAGGTCACCTTGCCCGAAGNTGCCGAGCGCGGCGCGATCGAGATCGGCGTCCCCCGAAGATCGGGTCAGCCGGACGGAGGTCACCTTGCCCGAAGCGCTGACGACGAAGGTCACATTTGCGGTACCCACGGCGCGCCGCGACCTTGCCGCGCTCGGGTAGCGCTTGTGCCGATTGATCCATCCGATCAGCTGGGAGTTCCATTTGCTTGCACTGACTGATGATCCACTCGATTGCGAAGCCTTCGGCGCCGACGCCTTCGCCGCTGCCTTTTGATCGACACTGGCGGTCACGACCGCTTTCGCCGGCGCGGCCTTTTCCTTCTTCTCTTTCTTTGCTTTCGGCTTGGGTTTTTCGGCAGCCTTCTTCGCCTTCTCGATCGGCTTGGTCTCCGCCGGCTTGGTCTCCGCCGGCTTGGTCTGGGGCGGCGGAATGACCACATCCGGCGCTATGGTCGGGACGATGTCGGGCACCACCTCATCCAGCGGCGGCGATTGATCGGGCTGCTCGGCCGCTGCCGTCTCGATCGGAGCGGCGGGTTGAACCGCTTCCGTCTTCTCGGCGACCGGCCCCGGCTGACCGGGCTCGGGCTCCACGACGGGCTTCAGTTCGGCAACCGCCTCCTCGATCTGGTTCGGCGGCTCAGGCGTCACCACGTCGGCCATCGAGTCCTCCTGCACCGCCGGCGCCACCATCATCGGCGACAGCTCGATAGCCACAGCCGGCGGCGGGCCGCCATCGGCCATGTTGGCCAGGCTGAAGCTCTGGACGGCATAGGCGATCGCGACATGCGCGCCGACAATGACAATGGCCGCAGCCGCCCACAAGCCAATTTCGCGCAGGCCGGCGCGTGGCGGGTCGGCCGCGGGTGCGGCGGCGGCCAGTTGCGTCACGGGGCGGCGCCCCGGTGCGCCGCGGATGCGTCCGCCGGCACCGTCTCCAGCCCCACCAGCGCGATCTTCAGATAACCAGCGCCGCGCAGCAGGTTCATCACCTCCATCAGCTCGCCATAACCGACCGCCTTGTCGGCACGCAGGAAGATGCGGGTCTGCTTGTCGCCCTTGGTTCTGCCGTCGAGCACCGCGGCGAAAGCCTGGCGCGGCACGCTGTCATTGCCGATCGCGAGCGTCAGATCGTCCTTCAGGGTCAGGAACAGCGGCGTTTCCGGCCGGGGTGCTGGCGTCGCCGTCGAACCCGGCAGATCGACATTGACGTCGACTGTCGCCAAGGGTGCAGCGACCATGAAGATGATCAGCAGCACCAGGATGACATCGATGAACGGGGTGACATTGATCTCGTGGTTTTCCTCGAGATCGCCATCGATAGCCTCGCGAATTCTAGCCGCCATAGCCCATCACTCCGCCGCCAGCGCGGGCGCCTGCGGCACCGTGCGGAAATCGAGATCGCGGCTGACCAGCCGCTCGACCCCGGCCGAGGCATCGGCAAGGAGCTGCCGGTAGCCGGCTATCGACCGCGCAAAGACGTTGTAGATGACCACCGCGGGAATGGCCGCGACCAGGCCCATCGCCGTGGCGAGCAGCGCCTCGGCGATGCCGGGCGCGACGACCGCGAGGTTGGTGGTCTGCGCCTGCGAGATGCCGATGAAGGCGTTCATGATGCCCCAGACGGTGCCGAACAAGCCCACGAAGGGCGCCGTCGAGCCGATCGTCGCCAGCACGCCGGTGCCGCGCGACATGCGCCGCGCCGCCGCCGCTTCGATGCGCGACAGGCGCGACGTCACGCGTTCCTTCAGCCCGTCGCCGGTGACATGGCCGAGCGCACCGGCCGAAAGGGCAGTCTCTTCCTCGGCCGCCCGCACCAAAAGCGCACCGGGGCCGCCACTGTTGCCAAGCGCGCGCCCGGCCTGGCGCAGCGTGGCGGCATTGCCGATGGCGCGCGCAGCGCGACGGGCGCCGAGCTTGCCGAAGAGAATCTCCAGCGATTTGGCCAGCCACACCGTCCAGGTGACCAGCGAGGCGAAGGCCAACCCGATCATCACCGCCTTGACGATGATGTCGGCGGCCATGAACATGCCCCAGGGCGACAGATCGTGCGGCAGCGTCAGCGATATTGCCGAAGGCTCGGCCTGCGCGGATGCACCGGGCTGGGTTGCCGGCTGTGGCGCGGTCGGCGCCGCCTGCCCGGCAGTTGGCGAAGCCGGCGCGACAGGCGCAGCCGGTGCGGGCCGTTCGACTGCGACCGGGGAAGGCTGGGCCGCCGACCGGGCAGCTGCAGCGGGTTCCGTCGTCACCCTGGGCTGCGTGTTTGGCTGCTCTTGCGCAGCAGCGCTGCCGGCCGACAGCATGACCGCGGCCAGCGCCGCCAACAAACCATTTCTGGACACGCTTCTTCCTCGCTTCGTCATTGCACGTACGATCGGCTGGTCGGTGACGGAATGTCGACCCCGGAAATCCAGCCACTGGTTCTGGCTTCTCTCAAACGCGGCACAGCCGCTGGAAACAATTCAGGCGGCCGAGTGCCCTGCTTGACTATAAAACATGAGTTTACTAGTCAACAAACAAGATGGCTTTTTTGGCCAACGATTATCGGCGCGATGTCTCAGCGGCACATCGTCCTGGCGTCGGTCTACCTGGTGTCGTCGCACTGAGGGATGGACGGCCGCAGGGTTGCTGGGCCACGATACCGGGCAGCAATTGAGGCAGGCTGCGATGATCAAGGCGATACCGTTCGATTTCCCCTATGACGGCCGGCTGGTGCCGGCAAACACCGCGTTGCTGGTCATCGACCTGCAGGAGGATTTCCTCTCGCCGACCGGCTATTTCGCCAGGAAGGGTTATGACCCCGCGCCGCTGCGCGCCATCCTGCCGACAGTCAACCGACTGATATCAGCGGCACGCGCGGCCGGCCTCACCATCATTCACACCAGGCAGGGATATCGCGGCGACATGGCCGACATGACGCCGTACGAGAGATGGCGCCGCAAGCGGGCGGGTCTCGAAGGCACCGACGTGCTGCTGCGCTCCGGCCCCGGCTTTCAGATCGTCGCCGACATCGACGTCGCGCCGCACGACATCATCGTCGACAAGACCTGCAACAGCGCCTTCACCTACACCGACCTGGAACTTGTGCTGCGCGCACGCGGCATCACCCATCTGATCTTTTCCGGCTGCACGACCGATGTCTGCGTGCACACGACGCTGCGCGAGGCCTGCGACCGCAATTTCCAGTGCCTGACCATCGCCGATGCCTGCGCCAGCGGCGACCAATACGCGCATGACGCGGCGCTGCATATGGTGACGGTGGAGGACGGGGTATTTGGTACGCTGACGGAATCTGACGCGGTGTTGGAGGCGCTGGCAGTGCTGAGTGGTGATTAGACGCTGGCGGGACAGCACCCCTCTGCCCTGCCGGGCATCCCCCGCAAGGAGGGCGATCAGACATCACGTCGGCTTTCGCCAATTACCAACGTTGAGAGCCGGCGCTCAAGCTGCCAATCTTCCCCTTTGAGGGGGAGATGTCCGGCAGGACAGAGGGGGGTGCTGTCCCCGCCGGCGTTCCCGATCGCGATCTCGCTACCCAGCTGCGTGAATATCCGACCCGCCCCGCGAGGCAAACGCGCCGGGCTGCGGCACCTCCGCCTCACGGCGTGCCAGCGAATTACGCAAGAGCGCGATCGTCTCGCGGCCGACGCCGGCGATCTCGCGCGGCCTGTCGACGCCAACGATCATGAACTCGCTGATGCCCAGCGCCGCATAGGACAGCAGCGACAGGGCGATCTGCGCCGGTGGTCCGGAAAGTTCGACCGCCTTGTGTCCGACGGTAGAGGCGCCACCCTCCGAGCGGACCCGGACCGGAAGCGCAAAACGCAGCTTGCCGGCGCGGCCATGCTCGGCGGCGGCGCTGCGCGCCCGTTCCATCAGCTGGCGGATCTCGTCGGGCGAACCAGGCGCCAGCTCGAAGACGTCGGCATGGCGGCCGGCGACCTTCAGCGCCGTGCCGGACTGGCCACCCATGCGGATGGTGATATCGACGCCATGCGGCCCCTTGCGCGGCACATAGCCACCCTTGATGCTGTAGAACGCACCTTCATGGTCGAAGGGCCGGTCGTTCGACCACAGCCGCTTCAGCAGCACCAGATATTCGTCGATGCGCTGCCAGACCACGGTGTGGCCGACCGGACGCGTCTCGGCATCGTCGTCATCCAGCGGCTCGCTCAGCATCCTCAGCGCCAGCCGGCCGCCGCTCCTGGCGTCGAGCGCCGCCAGTTGCCGCGCCGCAACCGCAGGCGCGATCACGCCGGCCCAGTGCGTCAGCACCACTTCCAGCGACGAGGTGCGGTCCAGCGCCTGGGCGGCGATGTCCATATTGGTCAACAGCCCGGCCGGGTCGTCGACGACGATGTTCTGGAAGCCGGAATCCTCGATCAGCGACAGCTTTGTCGCCGTCTCGACGAAATCATAGAAGAACGGAACGGCCGAACCGGCGTCGGCGGCATGCGTTTTACCGGGAACATGCGTGAACTCGATCGGCATTGCCATCTCCTCCATCACGTTGGATGTATGTCGCCCAAAAGTGGCCCCGGTTTTTGAGACGACGACATGCGTAAAAACAAGCGGTCAGCGCCAAAGCGCATCCGCATTCGGTTCATCAACTCCGGTCACTCACTGAAAGCGATAGGTCGCCACCCTTCGGCCTGAACGGGTCAGGGAATCAAGCCGAGCACGACTGCCCCGGTGAACACGAACGCAAGGGCAAAGACGAGATAGGCGAAGGCGCCGGCATAGGCCGGGCGGAAAGCCTGGCTATTGGCCAGCCTCTGGCTGGTGCGGTCCGTCTCGGCGTTCTGGATATAGGACATATCGACCTCCGTCTTGCGGATTAATCTATAAAATCAGTAGACTTTGTCGAGTGCTATTTTTTGGCGATATGTAGAACGATTTTCTCAGTATGCCTTATTATTTGGTTTTGGATTGCTGGGGGACCCCTGCTGGCGACAAGCGAGCGACAAGCTTGGCCGACGTCTGCATAGGCGATAGCATCGCCATTCCGGCACAAATGCGGATCATTTCGATCGGGAACGGGAACAGAACATGGGTACAAGACTAGCCGGCAAGATTGCAATCATCTCGGGCGGCGCGACCGGAATGGGCGGAGCGGCCTCGGAATTGTTCGCCGCCGAAGGCGCCAAGGTGCCGATCATCGACCGCAATGGCGAGGCGGCGGCAGCCACTGCGGCGGCGATACGCGCGCGGGGACATATCGCCGAACACTGAGTGGCCGACGTCTCGGACGAGGCGCAGGTCGAGGCCGCAGTGAAGGCGGCGACTGCCAGGCTCGGCCCGGCCACGGTGTTGTTCAACCATGCCGGCACCATCGTGATAAAGCCGTTCCTGGAGACGACAGTGCAGGAATGGGACTGGCTGCATGCGGTCAATGTCCGCTCGATGTTCCTGATGACGCGCGCCGTGTTGCCGGGCATGATCGCTGCCGGTGGCGGTTCGATCGTCTGCACCTCGTCGATCTCGGCTGTGGCGGCCACACCCATGGAGGTGCTCTACGACACCACCAAGGGCGCCTGCCACATGTTCGCGCGCGCCATCGCAGTCGAATTCCGCGACCGCAACATACGCTGCAACGCCGTCTGTCCCGGCTTCATCCGCACGCCGCACGGCCTGCGCGAGGTCGCCGATCTCGGCAAGCTCGGCGTCGACGTGTCGGACGCCGCATTGGCCGCACAGCAGGGCCGCATCGGTGAGCCGGAGGAAGTGGCCAAGGCAGCGCTGTACCTCGCCAGCGATGAGTCCAGCTTCGTCAATGGCACGCATCTGTTTGTCGATAATGGTTTTACGGCGATGTGAGTATCCCAGGCTTGGCGCCCTTCCTCTCCCCCGTCGATCGGGGGAGAGGTGTCGAGCGCAACTCGACGGAGTGGGGGTCGACCCTTGGCGCAAGGAAGATTCATGCGCACCCGTTGGCAACAGTGGCGAGGTGGTTCCCCGCTCCGTCGCTGCTTCGCAGCGCCACCTCTTCCCCCGGAGGGAGAGGAAGGGCGCCAAGTCCTACTCGCCTTACCGCTCTTCTCGTCGAAACGGCTTCAGCAGCGCCGACGGCGCAACCGCGTTGCGTGACATCACGGCCATCGCGACGATGGTGAAAATGAAGGGCAGCATCAAGAACGCCTCATAGGGAATATGCCCGAGGCCGCTCGCCTGCATGCGCAATTGTAGCGCATCGACGAAGGCGAACAGCAGCGCCGCGCCCGCAGAGCGCCACGGGTCCCAGCGGCTGAACACGACCAGCGCGATCGCCACCCAGCCACGGCCCGACACCACACCAAAGGTGAAGGCGTTGAACTGTGCCATGGTGAGGAAGGCGCCCGCAAGCCCCATCAGCGCACCGCCGAGGATGACCGCCTGGAAGCGCGTGGCGATGATGCTGACCCCAGCGGAATCAGCGGCGCGCGGGTTCTCGCCGACCATCCGCACCGACAGCCCCCAAGGCGTGCGGTAGAGCACGAAAGCAGCGAGCGGGATGGCAATGATTGCCAAGTAGACCAGCGCAAACTGGTTGAAAACCGCTGACCCCAGAACCGGAATATCCGACAGCAGCGGGATCGGCACCGTCTGAAAACCCTTGATGCTGGGCGGCACCGATTGCTGGCCGAAGGTCAGACGGTAGAGGAAATAGGCAAGGCCGGACGAGAACAAAGTAACGCCGATGCCGCAGACATGCTGGCTGAGGCCGAGCGCCACCGTGAACAGCGCATGCAGCGCGCTCATCGCCATGCCGGTCAACACCGCGGCCAGCACGCCGAGCCACAGGCTGCCGCTGAGGCTGGCGGCGGTGAAGCCGGTCATCGCGCAGAGCAGCATGATGCCTTCGATACCGAGATTGAGCACGCCGGCCCGCTCGGAGAACATCTCGCCCAGCGTGGCAAATGCCAGCGGCGTGGCGATGCGGATAATGGCGGCGAGGAAGCCGACCTGAAAGATCTGTTCGAACACCGCGCTCATAAGGCGCCGACGCGGCGGATGCGATAGGCCGTGAACAGCAGCGCCACCAGCATGGCGAGCAGCGCCGTGCCCTGGATGACATCGCTGAGGAACGCCGGCACGCCGGTGGCGCGCGACATCGCTTCGGCGCCGGTCATCACGGCGGCCAGGAAGATCGCCGCCGGTACGACGCCGAGCGGATTGAGCCTGGCCAGCATGGCAACGACGATGCCGGAATAGCCATAGCCCGGCGAAATGTCGCTCATCACCTGGAAATGCACGCCGCCGACCTCGCCGACGCCGGCAAGCCCGGCCAGCGCGCCCGACAGCAGCGCCGTCGAGATCAGCACCCGCTCGACGTGGATGCCGCCATAGCGGGCGGCTTCCGGGCTTTCGCCGGTGACCCTGATCCGGAAGCCGAGCGTGGTCCGCACGATCAGGAACCAGATCAACGGTGCTGCGATCAACGCGGCGATGACACCCAGATGCAGCCTTGTGCCTTCGAGCAGCACCGGGAAATTCGCCGAATCCTCGATCGGCGGCGAGATCGGATAGCCGCTGAACGAGTCCTTCCACGGCCCCTCGATCAGCGCCATCAGCGCATAGTAGATGACCGAGTTGAGCAGCAGCGAGCTGACGACGTCATCCACCTTGAATTTGACCCTGAGCGTCGCGGGCACCAGCGCTACCGCGGCACCGGCAGCAGCGCCCGCCAGCGCCATCGACAGGATCGCCAGCGCGCCCGGCATCGGGATGGCGCCGACGAAGCAGCTGGCCACGGCGCCGGCCAGCAATTGGCCCTCGGCGCCGATGTTCCAGAATTTGGCCCGGAAGGCGACGGCCACAGCCAGCCCGGTGAAGATCATCGGGGCGGCGCGAACCAGCGTTTCGGTGATGGCATAGCTGTCGCCGAACGAGGCCGACAGCATCACGCCATAGGCCTCAAGCACGCCGGCGCCGGCCAGCGCGATGAGGCCGCTGCACAGGACCAGCGCTGCGCCGATGGCCAGCAGCGGCAAAGCGAGATTGAACCAGGCGGGGGTGGAACTGCGGGCTTCGAGGCGGAACATCAGCTATGCCCCTCCGCCGCCCAGACGGTCGCGCCGCCCCTCATCCGCCTGCCGGCACCTTCTCCCCGTATAGACACGGATCTGGGCCCTATGGCAGCTCCCCTTTGCAGCTGTGGCGATTGGCGAAACCATGGGTGAGAGCCCCTCTCCCCGTCTCTATGCGGGGAGAGGATGCCGGCAGGCAGGTGAGGGGCAGCGCTGACGCTTAAAGTCAGCCAAAAGCGGGCAGTATTATTTGAGGTTTCTGCGAGGAACCGAGTGAGAAAGTCCATCTAGGCTCGGCCCTCCGCCCCGGTCATCAGCAGCCCAAGCCGCGCGATGGTCGCATCGGCGCTGTCCAGCGTGCCGGCGATGCGGCCCTCATACATCACCGCGATGCGGTCGCAGAGCACCAGCAGCTCTTCGAGATCCTCGCCGATGACGATGATCCCGCAGCCCTTGGCACGCATGTCGAGGAATTTTTCGTGGATGAAGCGGGCGGCACCGATGTCGAGGCCGCGCGTCGGCTGCGAGACGATCAGCACCTTCGGGTCGAAAGCCAGTTCGCGCGCCAACAGCGCCTTCTGCAGATTGCCGCCCGACAGCGCGCCGGCGCGGGTCATCGGCCCGGGGCACCTGATGTCATAGGCCTTGATCTGTTCTTCGGCGAAGGCGCGGATCGCATCTGGCTTGAGCAGGCCCCGGCTGCTGAAAGCCGCAGTACCAATGCGCGGCAACACCATGGAATCGGCGAGCGGCAGATTGGTGACCAGCCCGGTCGTCATACGGTCTTCCGGGATGCGGCCAAGGCCGAGCGCCTGCACCTCGCGCGGGGAGAACCGCGTCACAGGTTTGCCGGCTATCGTCATCGCGCCGGCGTCGGGCGCGCGCGTGCCGGAAATCACCTCGGCCAGTGCCCGCTGGCCATTGCCGGAGACCCCGGCAATGCCGAGGATTTCGCCCGCGCGAACGGCAAGCGATACATCGCGCAGCGGCGTCCCCGAATGCCGTGAGGTGGAAATACCGTCGAGCGTCAGCACCGCCGCGCCTGGGGTCGAAGGTCCTCTTGCCGGCGGCACGATCTCATGGCCGCACATCAGCTGCGCCATTTCTGCCGATGTCGTGTTCGCCGGATCGTCGACACGGCCGGCGACGCGGCCGTGCCGCAACACGGTGCAGCGATGGGTGAGCGCCCGCACCTCGTTCAATTTATGCGAGATGAAGATGATGCCGAGCCCCTGCGCCGCCATCGAGCGCAGCGCCGAAAACAGCCCGTCGACCTCGCTCGGCGCCAACACCGCCGTCGGCTCGTCGAGGATCAACAGCCTGGCGCCGCGAAACAGCGCCTTGACGATTTCGAGCCGCTGCTGCTCGCCGACCGACAGCGCGGAGACAGGCAGGTTGGGGTCCAGCGTCAGCCCATACTGACGGCTGATGTCGGACAACCGGGCAAGTCCGCCGGCGCGGTCGATGCGGCCGGATTTGCCGGGAATGCCAATCAGAAGGTTTTCCAGGACCGTCAGCCTTGGCGCCAAATGAAAATGCTGGTGCACCATGCCGATGCCGGCGGCCAGCGCATCGGCCGAACTGGTGATCCGCACGGTCTTGCCCTGGATAAGAATTTCGCCGGCATCGGGCGCATAGGCGCCGAACAGCACATTCATCAGCGTCGTCTTGCCGGCGCCGTTTTCGCCCAGCAGGCCGAGGATCTCACCTGGGGCGACGCTTAGATCGACAGCCTCATTCGCCTTGACGGCGCCGAAGCTCTTGGTGATGCCGCGCATTTCGATGAGAGGGGCGGACAAGGATGCTCCTGCGGAGATACCCCTCCCCCTCGAGGGGAGGGTGCCGAGCGAAGCGAGGCGGGTGGGGTCACCTCAACTGCCTCAACCCATGACTTAGCAGAATGGAGCACTTCGCGGAGGACCCCACCCGGCCCTGCGGGCCACCCTCCCCTCAAGGGGGAGGGTACGCCGAGCTAATCCGAAACCGGCGTGTTCTCATCCACATCCACCCGGAAATTGCCTTCCAGGATCTCGGCCTTCTTCTTCTCGACCAGATCCTTCACATCCGCCGGCAGCGTCTTGTCGAATTTATGGTAGGGCGCCAGGAACGACCCGCCCTTGGCCATGCGCGAGAAATCGCCATAATCCTGCGCGGTGAAGACACCGGCCTTGACCAGCTTGATCGCCTGCTCGACCGTCGGGTACATGTCCCAGACCGGCCCGGTTATGACCGTGTCGGGGCCGAGGCTCGACTGGTCGGACATGTTGGAGATGGCGAGGATCTTCTTGTCCACCGCCGCCTCGATGACGCCGAAGCGCTCGGCATAGATGACATCGACGCCGGCATCGATCTGGGCGACCGCCGCTTCCTTGGCCTTGGGCGGATCGAAGAACGAGCCAATGAAGGCGACCTTCTTCTTGATGTTGGGATTGACCTCCTTGGCGCCGGCAAAGAAGGCGTTGACCAGCCGGTTCACTTCCGGAATGCCCATGGCCGCCACCGCGCCGATCGTGCCCGACTTCGACATCTTGCCGGCGATCATGCCGGACAGATAGGCCGGCTCGTGGATCCAGTTGTCGAAGACGCCGAAATTGGGCTCGGCCGGGCCGGCGCCCGAGCCGAACAGCCATGCCGTCTTCGGGAACTGCTTTGCCGTGCGGCGCGATTCACGCTCGGCGGCGAAGGCGTCGCCCAGCACCAGCTGGTACCCGCCTTGCGCATATTCGCGCATGACGCGGCTGAAATCGGCGGTCTGCACCTTTTCCGACCATTTGTATTCGATGCCGAGTTCCTTCTCGGCCTTCTGCAGGGCGACGTGGATCTGGTTGTCCCACGGCTCCTCGATCGGCGTGGCGAAGATCGCCGCCACCTTCAGCTTCTTGTCCTTGGCGAGGGCTGCACCCGGCAGCATGGCTGCGGCCAGGCCAAGTGCGCCGAGTTCCAGCACGTCGCGCCGCGACAGGCCGGTCAATTGCGATTTGTTTTTCCGGTTTTCCATCTAGTGCCCCTCTGTTTGACAGCCGTGTCGAGCCGACTGTTCCGAAATCAGACGCGGAACTATGGAACGGGTGCGGACTTTTGTCCACATGGTCAAATTTGGCGGGACTGCTGCCGGGCTCACGCCTTTTAGCGCAGCGCTTTCTCGCCGCCGGCTACGGTGATGACGCCGACGATGATCAGCCCGGTCAGCAACAGCCGAACGCCGGCGCTGACGCCGAACGTGTTGAGCATGGTCAGAAGCAGCACCAGGAACAGCGCCGCGCCCCAGACACCGGGAACATTGGCCTTGCCACCGGCGACCGAGGTGCCGCCGATGACGACGACGGCGATCGAGGCCAGCAGGTACTCGTTGCCGATATCGACATTGGCGCCGCGGAAATAGCCGGCGAGCAGCGCCCCGTCCATGCCGCCGAGCGCGCCCGACAGCGTGTAAGTCAGGAAGCGGGTGCGGCCGACATTGACGCCGGCAAGCCACGCGGCGCGGATGTTCTGGCCGATCGCCAGCACCGAGCGGCCATAGATCATGCGCTGCAAGGCGATGGCCGCACCGATGCTGAACAATACGGTAAGGATCGCCAGCACTGGAATGCCCAGGATTTGCCAGTTCGCAAAATCGGCAAAGCCGGGCGGCGGCTTGATCTGCAGGCCACGCCCATAGCTGATGTCGATCGACTGGATGATGAAGCTGGCCGACAGAGTGGCGATGATCGGCGGGATCCTCAGCGCCCAGATCAGGAGATAGTTGACGGCACCGATGGCGGCGCCGCAGGCGAGCGCGGCGAGCAGCCCGACCACGATCATGGAATCGCTGCCGCCCATGACCTTCATGGCGACGGCACTGGCGAGCCCGATATTGGCCGGCAGCGACAGGTCGACATTGCCTGGCCCGAGCGTGATGACGAACATTTGGCCGACTCCGACGATGACGGTGAACACCGCCAGCGACAGTGCCGCCGTGACCATGCCACCGCCGCCATAGCCGCCGGTGAAAGCGATGGTCGCCAGCCAGACGAACATCGCGCCGATGAACGCCCATATCCAGGGTTTGGCGGCCAGCGATTTAACCAGCGTCATCGCTACCTCTCCCTGCGGCTGATCAGGACGCGGGCTGCCAGCACGATGATCAGGATGGCGCCGTTGGCGGCGACCTGCCAATCCGGCGGAATGTGCATGAAGGTGAGCAGAGGCGATGCCGCCAGCGCCAGTGTCAGCGCGCCGAGCACGGCGCCAATCGGCGATACCCGGCCGCCGACGAACTCGCCACCGCCGAGGATGACGCCGGCGATCGCCAGCAGCGTGTAGCCATTGCCGATATTAGCGTCGGCCGAGGTGGTGATGCCGATCAGCGCCATGCCGGACAGAACGCCGAATAGGCCGGTCAGCGCAAACAGCACGATCTTGGTTCGAAGCAGCGACCAGCCAGCGCGCCTGAGCGCCGCCGGATTGCCGCCGGATCCCCGCAGGATGACGCCATAGGAGGTGCGCATCAGCCCAAAATGCACCACCGCTGCGATCGCCAGCGCGGCGATGATAGGGAACGGAATGAAGGGCGGCTTGAAGGCCATCAGCGACAAGAGCCAGTCCGGCGCCTTGCCACCGGGCTTGGGCAGCACCAGAATGGCAAGCCCCTGCCAGACGAAGCTCATGCCCAGCGTCACCACGATCGACGGCAGATTGCGCAGATGGATCAGTGCGCCGAGCAGCGCATAAACGCCTATGGAGCCGAGCAGGATGATCACGCCGAGCAGCGGCGCGTCCTTCAGCCAGGTCGCGGTGACGCAGCCGACAAAGCCGACAAAGGTGCCGATCGACAGATCGAGCTCATTGCCGGCGATGACGAACATCTGGGCGATCGTCGCCAGCGCGATCGGGATAGCGAGGTTCAACATCAGGCTGAAGCCGAAATAGCTGATGGCGCGTGGGTTGAGCCAGGCGATGGCGATAACCACCAGCGCCAGCGACAGCGCCGGCAACAGGCTGCGCAGCAGGCGCGCGCGGGCCGCGCTGCTGCGCGGCGAGGACGTAGGGCCGGGAGCGACTGCCGTCATCTCAGGCCGCGTCGCCGAATGAGGACTGGATGATCTTTTCCTCGGTCAGCTCGTCGCGCGTGAGATTGGCGACGATGCGGCCGTTCTTGAAGACATGGATGTGGTCGCAATTGTCGAGCTCTTCGGTCTCGGTGGTGTACCAGAGGAAGGTCCGGCCCTTGGCCGCCTCCTCGCGCACGAGATCGTAGACCTCGAGCTTGGTGCCGATGTCCACGCCGCGCATCGGATCGTCCATCAGCACGATCTGCGCATCGGAACCCAGTGCGCGGGCAAACAGCGCCTTCTGCTGGTTGCCGCCGGACAGCGAGAAGATGTTGTTGGTCATGTCAGGCGTGCGGATGCCGATCTTCTGCTTCCAGAACTCGGCAAGCTCGGCCTCGCGCTGCGGCGAGATCAGCAGCCCTTTGCGCAGCCGCGCCAGCGAGCGGATGCCGATGTTTTCGGCAATAGACCATTGCGGGAAAATGCCGTCCGATTGGCGGTCTCCGGCCACCAGCGCCACCGGGGCGGTCACCTCGATATCAAGCCTTCTACGCGTCGCGGCGGCAAAGATCGCCAGCAACAGGTCGGTCTGGCCATGGCCGGCAAGCCCGGCAAGCCCGATGATCTCGCCGGCGCGGGCGACAAGCTCCTTGCCGTCCTGCTGCCGCTCGGGCCGCGCCCGCACCCTGAGCGGGCCCGCCGCCGGCCTGGCGGCGATCTCCGCCGCGATCTTCTCGCGCGCTTCCGCGCCGCCCATGGTGGCCACCAGCCGGTCGCGGTCGAACGCTTTTGCAACGTCCGTGGCGACCACCTTGCCGTCGCGCATGACCACGATGCGGTCGGCATTCTGCAGCACCTCGCCCAGCACATGCGAGATCAGGATGCAGCTGCCCCCGGTGGCTACGAAACGGCGCACGAAGGCAAGCAGCTGGCCCGCAGTATGCGCGTCCAGCGAAGAGGTCGGCTCGTCGAGAATGACCAAGTCGAGCGGATCGCGCGTCACCGTGAAGGCGCGCGCCACCTCGACCATCTGCCGCCGGCCGATGGAGAGATCGCCGGCAATGTCGTCTGCCGAGATGCCGTGATCCGGAAAGATTTCGTCCAGCTTGGCGGCAATGAGAGCAGCCGCCTTGCGTCGCCAGCCGAAGCCGGTGAGCGCCGGATGGTTGATGCGCGTATTCTCCGCGATACTGAGGTTAGGGCAGAGCGACAGTTCCTGGAACACGCAGCGTATGCCGAGTTTCAGCGCGCGCGCCACCGAGTAGTCGGTTTCGGCATTGCCACGCACCGCGATCTCACCGCCATCGGGCTGCAGCGTACCGGCCACCATATGCATCAGCGTCGATTTGCCGGCTCCGTTGTGGCCGACCAGCCCGACGCATTCGCCTGATACAACATGGAAGTCGACGCCGTTAAGCGCCCGAACGGCGCCGAAATGTTTTTCGGCGCCGTTCAGCCTGATGATGTCCAAATGGGCGGCGCCGAAATGTTTTTCGGCGCCGCCCAGTCTGATGATGTCCGTATTGGCCTCAGGCATGCTCAACGATATCCGGTCGGTCATGCCGCTGGCAATGAATGCAATGCATCACTTGATATTGGCTTTGATCGCCGCGATTGCGTCTTCCTGGCTGTATTCGTGGGTGGCGACGCCGCCCTCCTTGATTTTCGGCAGCTCGGTCTCGAAATTGTCCTGGGTAAAGGCGAGATACGGCACCAAAAGGTCATGCGGAATGTCGGTGCGGCCGTCGAGCACCTGCTGCGCCACCCAGAAGGCCAGCGACGACACGCCGGGCGCGATCGAGGCCGACCAGGTCTGGTAGCCATCCTTGTCCTTCTGCTCCTTCCACCATTTCAGCTCGTCCTGGCGGTTGCCCATGATGATGGTCGGACGCGGCTTGCCTGCGGCGGCAAAGGCTTGTGCCGCGCCATAACCGTCACCGCCCTGGTCGACGATGCCGACGATGTCGGGCAACGAAGGCAGGATCGTCGCGACCGCCTTCTGCGCCGTCGTCTGGTCCCAGTCGCCGGTCACCGAACCGACGATCTTGAACTCGGGATGGGCGGCGACGCCTTCCAAGATACCGGCATGGATGGCATCGTCGATCGAGGTGCCGGCAAGGCCGCGGATTTCCAGCAAATTGCCGCCCTTGGGCTGGAACTTGGCCATCTGCTCGACTTCCTGCTTGCCCATGTCCTTGAAGTCGACGACGACGCGGTAGGCGCAAGGTTCGGTGACGGTCCCGTCGAAGGAGACGACGACGATGCCGGCATCGCAGGCCTGCTTGATGGCGCCGTTCAGCGCATCCGGCGATGCGGCATTGATGACGATGGCGTCATAACCCTGCAGGATCAGGTTCTGCACCTGGGCAGCCTGGGTCGGCACTTCCTTGTCGGCGGTGGTGAAGATGTCGGCGGCGCCGACGATCTTATCCTCCACCGCCTTCTTGGTGACGATGCCGTAGCTGTCGAGCATCGCCTGGCGCCACGAATTGCCGGCGTAATTGTTGGAGAAGGCGATCTTCTTGCCGCTGGTGTCGGCAAGCGCCGTGCCCGAGGCGAGCATCGCCGCCAGAGCGCTCAGGACGAGCAGTGTCTTCATGTCATAATCCTCCCATAGATTGTCGGCCCCGCCGACTGTTGCAGATGGTTTTGGCGTTGTCTGCCTGTTTTTTATCTATTGTCAGACAAATTCAGATACGCCCGCTTGTCAACTGCGATCGATCACGCTTGGACGATCAACTTCAGGTGCGGCGGTTGAAAAGCCTTCGCGTGCTGGTCTAGGGAAGGGTCCAGGAGACCATGCATGGCAGCGATGCCGCCGACCCTTCCCCCCAGTGCACCCAAAAGAATGGGCGCCCCCGGAATTCCGGCGCGCTGGACGTCAAGCGCCAAGAGCGGCGTAGGTGCCGCGCTTTCGCCGGCGAGCCGCGTCTGGTTCACGCTCAGCCATGGCATCGTCAACGAGGTCTATTATCCCGGCCTCGACAGCGCCTGCACGCGCGACATGGGACTGCTGGTCACCGGTCCCGGCGGCTGGTTCTCCGAGGAGAAGCGTGACGCCACGCATGCCATCGAGCCGTTCGAGGACGGCGTGCCCGCCTACCGGCTGATCAACGCGACGGCGCGTTACCAGATCGAAAAGCGCATCCTGGCGGATCCGGCGCGCCCGGCCTTGCTGCAGGAAACCAGCTTCACGGCACTCGAGGGCGTGGCCACGGACTACCGCGTCTACGCCCTGCTGGCGCCGCATCTGGTCAGTGCCGGCATGGGCAACACCGCCTGGACCGACGAGCACAAGGGGAGGCCGATGCTGTTCGCGTCCGGGCGCGGCACCTGCCTGGCGCTTGCATCCTCGCTGCCCTGGGGTGATTGCTCGGCCGGCTATGCAGGCTTTTCCGACGGCTGGCAGCAACTCAGCCGCGCCGGCCGGCTCGATCCGGCCTGCCAAAGGGCGGAGGACGGCAATGTCGCGCTGACCGGCGAGATCGGCTTTTCCTTACGCAACAGCAAAGCCTTGCTTGCGCTTGGGTTTGGGGCAACGCCGGATGAAGCGGCCGAAAACGCCGCCGCCAGCCTGAAACGCGGTTTTGAGCCGGCGGCAAAGGCCTATGTCGCGAAATGGCGGAAATGGCAGGCAGGCCTGACGGCGCTCGACCACCATGATGCATCCGGCCTCAACACCTACCGCGTCAGCACAGCGGTGCTGGCGACACACCTGTCGCTGGGGGGCGAGGCCCGGTGCGGCCGTCGCCAGCCTGTCGATCCCCTGGGGGTTCAGCAAGGGCGACGACGACCTTGGCGGCTATCATCTGGTCTGGCCGCGCGACCTTGTGGAAACCGCGGGCGGCTTCCTCGCCGCCGGCGATCCGGCGCAGGCGCTTGAGATCCTCGCCTATCTCTGTTCCATCCAGCAGCCGGACGGCCACTGGCCACAAAATGTGTGGCTCGACGGCTCGCTCTATTGGCCGGGCATCCAGATGGACGAATGCGCCTTCCCGCTGCTGCTTGCCGATGCGCTGCACCGCGCCGGCCACCTGCCGCGCGCCAAGCTCGCCGCCTTCATGCCGATGATCGAGAAGGCCGCGTCCTATGTCGTGCGCAATGGTCCCGTCACCGGGCAGGACCGCTGGGAAGAGGATGCCGGCTACAGCCCATTCACGCTCGCCGTCGAAATATCGGCACTGCTTGGCGCCGCCGATCTGTTCGACGTTGACGGCAAACCGGAACCGGCTAACTATTTGCGCGAGGTCGCGGATTGCTGGAACGACCAGATCGAGCGCTGGACCTATGTCAACGGCACACCGCAGTGCCACGAGGCTGGCGTCGACGGCTACTACATCCGCATCGCGCCGGCCGACGGTTCAGGCGCCGCATCGCCGAAGGACGGCTTCGTACCGATCAAGAACCGTCCGCCGGGCGATACCGACAAGCCGGCCGAAGCGATTGTCAGCCCGGACGCGCTGGCGCTGGTCCGCTTCGGCCTCAGGGCCGCGGACGATCCGCGCATCGTCGGCACGGTCAAGATCATAGACGCGCAACTGCGCTGCGACCTGCCGCAAGGGCCTCTCTGGTATCGCTACACCAGCGACGGTTATGGCGAACACGCCGACGGCGCGCCCTTCGACGGCAACGGCCAGGGCCGGCCCTGGCCGTTGCTGGCCGGCGAACGCGCCCACTACGAGCTGGCCGCCGGTAACAAGGACAAGGCGGCAAGCCTGCTCAGGACATTCGAGGCTTCGGCTGGCGTGGGCGGTCTGCTGCCGGAACAGGTCTGGGACCGCGCCGACATACCGGAGCGCGAATTGTGGCTGGGCAGGCCGTCGGGCAGCGCCATGCCGCTGGTCTGGGCGCATTCGGAACACATCAAGCTGTTGCGCTCGCTCCGCGACGGCGCCGTCTTCGACATGCCGCCGCAAGGCGTCAAGCGCTATGTCAGGGACAAGACCGGCTCGCCGCTGAGGATATGGCGCTTCAACAACAGGCTGCGCACCATGGAAGCCGGCAAGACGCTGCGGGTTGAACTGCTGCAGCCGGCACTGATCCGCTGGAGCGGCGACCAGTGGCAGACCAGCCAAGAAATCAACACGTCCGTGAATGTCTTTGGCGTCCATCTGGCGGATCTGCCGGTGGCCGATATTCCGCGAGGTAATACGATCGTCTTCACTTTTTTCTGGCCCGACGGCGACCGTTGGGAGAATGTCGACTTCACCGTCGGCATTGAGAACTAACTCGCCAGCAATTTTCTTTCCTCAAGCGACTAGGACAAGACCATGCAGATCGGAATGATGGGACTGGGCAGGATGGGCGCCAACATGGTGCGCCGCCTGATGCGCGACGGCCATGAATGCGTCGTCTACGACATCAACCCGGCAAGCGTTGCCGGCCTGGTTGCCGATGGCGCCATCGGCGCCGCCTCGATGGAGGAGTTCGTCGGCAAGCTTTCCAAGCCGCGCAGCGCCTGGCTGATGCTGCCAGCGGCGATCACCGGCAAGATCGCCGACCAGGTGGCAGCATTGATGGAAGCCGGCGACATCATCATCGACGGCGGCAATTCCTATTATCACGACGCGGTCGACCAGGCGGCCGAACTCGCGGCCAAGGGCCTGCACTATGTCGATGTCGGCACCAGCGGCGGCGTTTGGGGCTTGGAGCGCGGCTATTGCCTGATGATCGGCGGCCCCGATACGGCGGTCAAACACCTCGATCCGATCTTCGCCACGCTGGCGCCTGGCGCCGATGCCGGCGCCACGCCCGACAAGGCGGGGGGAACCGCACCCTTTGGCTACCTGCATTGCGGACCGAGCGGCGCCGGCCATTTCGTCAAGATGATCCACAACGGCATCGAATATGGCGTCATGGCCGCCTACGCCGAAGGCATGAACATCCTGAAATCGGCCAATGCCGGCAAAAGACAGCGCACGGCGGACGCCGAGACCAGCCCTTTGGAAAACCCGCAATACTATCAGTTCGACATCGACCTGCCGCAAGTGGCCGAGGTCTGGCGCCATGGCAGTGTGATCGGCTCGTGGCTGCTCGACCTCACCGCCGGCGCACTGAAGAGCGACCCGGCATTGGCCCAGTTCGGCGGCCGCGTCTCCGATTCCGGCGAAGGACGCTGGACGCTGAAGGCGGCGATCGACACCGGCGTGCCGGCGCCGGTTCTGTCCTCGGCTTTGTTCGACCGCTTCTCCTCGCAGGGCGAATCCGAATTCGCCGACAAGCTGCTGTCGGCCATGCGCTATGCCTTTGGCGGCCATGTCGAAAAGCCGAAGGCCGGCAAGTGAAGGCCGCAGGGGAGACGCGCAAGATGAGCCCGGAACGGTCCGACACGCTGGTGCTCTTCGGAGCAACCGGCGACCTTGCCCACAAGAAGATATTTCCGGCCCTCTACCAGATGGTAGCCAAGGGGACGCTGGCCGAGCCGGTGATCGGCGTCGCCTTCGATGCCTGGGACATCAACCAATTGCAGGCGCGGGCCCGCGACGGCATCGTCAACGCGCTCGGCAAGATCGACGAAAAGATCTTCGCCAAATTCGCCAATCTGCTGCGCTATGTCAGCGGCGACTACCGCGACGGCGCGACCTTCGAGAAGCTGAAGACGGCGCTCGGCTCGGCGCAGCGGCCTCTGCACTATATGGCGGTGCCGCCGACCATGTTCGAGACCGTCGTCCAGGGGCTGGAGCAATCCGGTACCGCGCATGGCGCGCGGCTGATGGTGGAAAAGCCGTTCGGCCACGATCTCCAATCGGCGCGCTGGCTGAACCGCGTGCTGCATCTGGTGTTCGAAGAGCAGTCGATCTTCCGCATCGACCACTATCTCGGCAAGGAGGCGATCCAGAACCTGCTCTATTTCCGCTTTGCCAATTCCTTTCTCGAGCCGATCTGGAACCGCAACTTCGTCGAAAGCGTACAGATCACCATGGCCGAGGACTTCGGCGTCGAAGGCCGTGGCAAATTCTATGACGATGTCGGCGCTATCCGCGATGTGATCGAGAACCATCTGCTCAACATCCTTTTGCTGCTCGCCATGGAACCGCCGGTCGGCCGCTCGGCCGACGATCTGATCGACGAGAAGGTGCAGGTGCTGCGCGCCATCCGCACGCTGACCAAGGACGACGTCGTGCGCGGCCAGTTCACAGGCTATCTCGCTGAACCCGGCGTGAAGCCGAACTCGCCGGTCGAAACCTTTGCCGCGGTGCGCTTCATGGTCGACACCTGGCGCTGGCAGGACGTGCCCTTCTTCATCCGCACCGGCAAGAACATGCCGGTGCATGTGACCGAAGTGATCGTGCGGCTGAAGCGGCCGCCGCTGGACGTCTTCGATCCGATCAAGCCCAGCGACGCCAATTACGTGCGCTTCCGCATCGACCCGCAGGTGGCGATCTCGATCGGCGCGCAACGCAAGGCACCCGGCGACGACATGGTCGGCGAGCAGGTCGAGCTCACCGCGCTCGACGATTCGAAGGGCGACATGCCGCCCTATGAGCGGCTGATCGGCGATGCCATGAACGGCAATGGCCAATTGTTCACCCGCCAGGATGCCAGCGAGCTTGCCTGGCGCATCGTCGGCCCGGTGCTCGGCGACACCACGCCGCCGCATATGTATGAGCCGAAGACCTGGGGGCCGGCCGACGCCATGGCCAGCTTCGGGCCGCCCAACGGCTGGATCAATCCGAGTTGAGCAATTCAGGAAGGGTGCGAGCGGTTTTTCCGTCCGGAATTGCGTAAAAACAAAGAGTTGGAGCATTCCCCCGTTCCCTGAAACGGGGGAATGCGCCAAGTGAGCGGAGGAAACGACATGGCCAAGGCAGCCAGGCCCGCGAAGGCCAAGGCCGAACCGATCGTGCTGACGATCGATGTCGGCGGCTCGCATGTGAAAATCCTCACCAGCGCAGGCGGCGAGATGCGCCGAGCCGATTCCGGACCGGACCTGACACCGCAGCAGATGGTCGCCACGGTGAAGACGCTGGCCGAAGGGCTGGCCTATGACGTGATCTCGATGGGCTATCCCGGCCCGGTCAAGCACAACAGGCCTTCGCTCGATCCCGCCAATCTCGGCAAGGGCTGGGACGGCTACGATTTTGCCGCCGCCTTCGGCAAGCCGGTCAAGGTCGTCAACGACGCGCTGCTGCAGGCGATCGGCAGCTACGATGGCGGGCGCATGCTGTTCCTCGGCCTCGGCACCGGCCTGGGCGCGGCGATGATCCTCAACAATGTCGGCCAGCCGATGGAACTGGCGCATCTGCCGTACCGCAAGGGCGGCAGTTTCGAAGATTATGTCGGCGAGCGCGGCCTGGAGAAATACGGCAAGAAAAAATGGCGCAAATACGTTTTCGACGTCGTCGGGCGGCTGCGTGCGGCGCTGCAGCCCGATTATGTCGTCATCGGCGGCGGCAATGTCGACAGACTGGATGAATTGCCCGCCACATCCAGGCGCGGCGACAATACGCGTGCTTTCGAGGGCGGTTTTCGACTATGGCGCGACAAGGCGCTGATCGTCTGATAGTATTAAAATTCAGTATAGTTGTTCAAAATGACGTGTGGCGCGATACGAAGTCATTGCGTTACGCAGATTTGGCGATTAGATCGGTGGCACCGGATGGAATCATCTGGCGCAACCGCACATATGCGGCAAGACAAATGACTAGAGCGGATTTCCGGCTCCGCTGGGACCGCTCTGGGAGTTTCCGCCACCCCCCTAGCGACGGAGAGATAAATTGGCCGACGACAGCAACGACTCTGACAAGGACATCGACCTGCTCGAGCTTACCGCCCATATCGTGTCCGCTTACGTCGAGAAGAACCGCTTGCCCGTTGCCGGCCTGAGCGATCTCATCGCCAGCGTTGCGGCGTCGATCGGAGGGCTCAGCCAGCCGCCGGCCCCAGTGGCGGCGCCGCAGATCCCGGCCGTCAATCCCAAGCGGTCGGTGACGCCGGACTACATCATCTGCCTCGAGGACGGCAAAAAATTCAAATCGCTGAAGCGCCATCTCGGCGTCCATTTCAACCTGACGCCGGAAGCCTATCGTACCAAATGGGGCCTGCCGGCCGACTATCCGATGGTTGCCCCCAACTACGCGGCGTCGCGCTCCGAGCTGGCCAAGTCGATCGGCCTCGGCCGCAAGGCCGCAGTTGCCGCGCCGGCGAAAGCCAAGGGCCGGAAGGCCAAAGTTCCGGCCTGAGTGGGATCAGCGCCTCGGCCCTGAGCCAATCGTTTGGACGACTGGAACAGAAGCCTGCCGGCGAATGAGCCTTGGCAGGCTTCGTGCTTTTATGGCTTGTACCTCTGAGTGTCAGGACTTTGGGGGAGCAGCCATGAACTACGCCAGAATGGTGATCGAGAAAGAGGCGCCGGAGGAATACGGCTACGATCGCATTCGGTTCAATCTCTCCGAAAGCTCGATCGCCGATCAGAAACTCTCCGACGTCGGCCTGTCGCTGCCGGATCTCACGCTGTTCTACGGCGAGCATCGCGGCGACAAGGAGTTGCGGGCGCTGATCGCGGCGCAGGATTCCGGCATTTCGCCTGACGATGTTCTTGTGACCGCCGGTGCGGCGGGCGCGCTCTTCATCATTTCGACCTCGCTTCTGTCGGAGCGCGACCACCTTGTCGTCGTCCGGCCGAACTACGCCACCAACATCGAGACCCCCAAGGCGATCGGCTGCGCCATCTCCTATGTCGATCTCGATTTCGACGCAGGCTTTGCCATCGATTTCGGCCGCGTCGCCGCCAGCATGCAACCGAACACCAAGCTGATCAGCGTCACCTGCCCGCACAACCCGACCGGCACGATGATGGGCCGGGCCGATCTCGACGCGCTGATTGCGCTGGCCGAAGCGAGCGGCTGCCATCTGCTGGTCGACGAGACCTATCGCGACCTCTCCTATGGACAGCGCCTGCCGGCGGCGGCTTCTCTCAGCCCCAAAGCGATCAGCGTCTCGTCGCTGTCGAAAGCCTTCGGCATTCCCGGCATCCGCATTGGCTGGCTGATCACCAGCGATGCCGAACTGCAGGAGCGCTTCCTCGCCGCCAAGGAGCAGATCGGCATTTGCGGCAGCGTCATCGACGAAGGCATTGCGCGCGGCATGCTGGGGCGCCGCGACGCTTTCTTGGGCGCGCTGCTGCCCGAGATGGCGAAACGCCGCGACATCGTGCAAGCCTGGATCGACCGCGAGCCGCTGGTCGACTGGGTGCGGCCACAAGGCGGCGTCGTCGGATTTCCAAGGCTCGTTGTCAGTCCAGACTTCGACCTCGACCGTTTCTACGTCAATCTCTTGGAAAACCACGGCACCTATGTCGGTCCCGGCCACTGGTTTGATATGCCCAAGCGCTTCTTCCGCGTCGGTTTCGGCTGGCCGAAAGAGGCGGAATTACAGGGCGGCCTCGACGCCATTTCCGCCGCGCTGAGGCAGTAACGTCCGCGTGCAATCGGGCGAGCGGCTTGAAAACCGCTTGATCCGGGCCCGATTTTCACGCATACGCGCCCCGAACTTTGATAAGTTTCATTGGCCGGAACAGCGCCCATTTCCGGGAAGTGCCCCGCCGGCCAATGCAAGCAACGGGGCCTGTATCCATGACATCCCATTCCCATACACCGCCTGACCGGCGTTACGCCGCCTTCCGCCATCGCTCCTTCCTGAGCTATTGGGCGGCGCGTTTCCTGACCACCTTCGCCACCATGATCGTGTCCGTCGCCGTCGGCTGGCAGATCTATGATCTGACGCGCGATCCCTTCGATCTCGGCATTGTCGGCATCGTCCAGTTCCTGCCGTCGCTGCTGCTGGTGCTGGTCACCGGCGTTGTCGCCGACCGTTTCGGCCGCCGCCTGATCATGGCGCTGGCGACGGTAGTCGAGGCAGGTTGTGCGCTTGTCCTGTTGTACTTCACGCTGCGCGGTCTCGTCAGCCCGCTGCCGATCTTCATCGTGCTGGCTATGTTCGGCCTGGCGCGCGCTTTTTATGGGCCGGCCTCGTCGTCGCTGTTCGCCAACCTTGTTCCGCCGGAAGATTTCGGCAATGCGATCGCCTGGAACTCGTCCGCCTGGCAAACGGCGACCATTGTCGGCCCGGTCGCCGGCGGCCTGCTCTATGGCGTCTCGGCCGAAGCCGCTTACGCCGTTGCCTCCGTGCTGATGCTGGTGGCCGGTCTGCTGATCTTCACCATTCCGAAACCGGCCCAGCAGAGCGCCACCGACAAGCCGACGATGGAGACGCTGTTTGCCGGCTTCCGATACATCTGGAGCGAGAAGATCGTCCTGGGCGCCATCTCGCTCGACCTCTTCGCCGTGCTTCTGTCCGGTGCCTCGGCGCTGCTGCCGGTCTATGCCCGCGATATTCTGGAACTCGGCCCGTGGGGCCTCGGCCTGCTGCGCTCGGCGCCCGGCATCGGCGCCATCTGTGTCGCGGTCTGGCTTGCCGGGCACCCGCTGCGCGACAGTGCCGGCAAGATCATGCTCGGCTTCGTCGCCGGGTTCGGCGCCTTCACCGTGCTGTTCGGCGTCTCGACCATCACCTGGCTGTCGATCCTGGCCCTTGCCGGCCTCGGCGCCACCGACATGTTCAGCGTCTATATCAGGGAGACGCTGATCCAGCTGTGGACACCCGACGAGGTGCGCGGCCGCGTCAACGCCGTCAACCAGGTCTTCGTCGGCGCCTCCAACGAAGTCGGCGAGTTCCGCGCCGGCACCATGGCGGCGCTGATCGGCACCGTGCCGGCGGTGGTGATCGGCGGCGTCGGTGCGATTGCCGTCGCCGGACTGTGGGCGGTGCTGTTTCCGCAACTGCGAAGGGTGCGGCATCTCAACAGCCGCAACTGATCGAGTAAGCCGCAGGATCCGGCGCTCGGTCCAAATCAGCTTGCGCCGATGACGGCTGAGATGGGCCGGAAGCGGATGGGCCGGTTCTGGGCGAACTAGCCAGAAGGCGGGGCAGCCACAGGGTGGACATTTCAGTCCATATGGAAAATGATTATGTTGCCATGCACAATACTGCAGTGCTCTGGTCTCGACGAGAAACCTTAAATATAGAAGAGAACCACCCGACCTCCGGGTCCAGCTAGCGGGGACGCAAATGGACACTTCAGGGAATCGGCAATCGCATCGCGACGCAAGCGGGCGACCCAGCCGATCGGTCGGCTGGCTGGCCCGCTCCGCCGTCCCAGTGGCATTCCTGCTCGGCATGGCTTTCAGCAGCAACGCGTTTGCGCAGGACCAGCAACTGCCGGTGGTGACGGCGGCCAAGCCGGTGGTGCGTGAAATCGTCGAAGACGACGAGTTCGTCGGGCGCTTCGAAGCCGTCGACGAGGTCGCCATCCGTTCGCGCGTCAGCGGCTATCTGGACAAGATCAGCTTCCAGGACGGCGCACTGGTCAACAAGGGCGACCTGCTCTTCACCATCGACCAGCGTCCGTACCAGGCGGCCTACGATGCCGCCAAGTCGCAAGTAGACGTCGCCAAGTCCCTGCTCGAATTCTCCAAGATGCAGCTGGATCGCGCCGATGAACTCGCCAAGACCGGCAATATCTCGGCCGCGACGGTCGACGACCGTCGGCGGGAATACCTTTCGGCGCAGGCGCAGATGCAAGGCGCGACGGCTGCGCTGACGACGGCCAACCTGAACCTGGAGTTCACCGAGATCAAGGCGCCCTTGTCCGGCCGCATCGACCGCCGGCTGGTGTCGGTCGGCAACCTCGTGCAGCCGGATTCCACCTTGCTGACGACTATCGTCACACGCGATCCGATCGACTTCTATTTCGACGTCGATGAGCGCCTGTATTTCAGCTACGCCCGCGACGCGAAGGAGCGCGGCGGCAGCATGCAGGAAGGCGCCGGCGGGCTCGAGGTGGTGGTTCGCGTCGCCGACCGCGCGGAGGCGGTATTCAAGGGCAAGCTCGATTTTGCCGAGAACCGGATCGACAACGCGACCGGCACCATGCGGGTGCGTGCAAGGTTTGCCAACGCCGACGGCGTTCTCCAGCCAGGCATGTTCGGGCGCATCAACGTGCCGGGGTCGCTGCCGCATAGCGGCGTCCTGGTGCCCGACGAGGCGGTCGGCGCCGATCAGGATCGCCGCATCGTGTACCTGGTGGATGAGGCCGGGATGGTGTCGGCGAAGCCCGTGCGCACCGGCCCGCTTCTCGACGGCTACCGGGTGATCCGCGCGGGCCTGACCGGCGACGAGACGATCATCGTCAACGGGCTGATGCACGCCAGGCCCGGCACCAAGGTGAAAGTCGAGATGGTGACGTTGCCGCCCAAGGTCGAGACCGCCGGGTTGCAGCAATGAGGTTCGCCCATTTCTTCGTCGACCGTCCGATCTTCGCATCGGTGGTTTCGATCGTCCTCCTGATCCTCGGCGGGATTGCTTATACCCAGCTGCCGATCGCGCAATATCCCGAGATCGCGCCGCCGACCATCGTCGTTCGCGCCCAGTACCCGGGCGCCGACGCCGAGACGGTCGCAGCGACGGTGGCAACGCCGATCGAGCAGGAGATCAACGGCGTCGAGGGCATGCTTTACATGTCGTCCTATTCGTCCGGCGACGGGGCGATGGCGCTGACCATCACCTTCAAGCTAGGCACCGATCTCGACCAGGCGCAGGTGCTGGTACAGAACCGCGTGTCGGTCGCCGAGCCGCGCCTGCCCGAAGAAGTCCGCCGCCTCGGCATCACCACCATCAAGAGCTCGCCCGACCTGATGATGGTCGTGCACATGCTGTCGCCCGACAATACCTACGACCAGCTCTACGTCTCGAACTACGCCCGCTCGCGGGTGCGCGACATACTGCTCAGGTTGGACGGCGTCGGCGACCTCATCATCTTTGGCGAACGCGAATATTCGCTGCGCATCTGGCTCGATCCGGAAAAACTGTCCGCCCTGGGGATGACCTCGGGCGATGTGGTGCAGGCGCTGCGCGACCAGAACGTCCAGGTGTCGGGCGGCTCCATCGGCGCGCCGCCGACCAATACCGGCACGGCGTTCCAGTACACGGTCACCACGCAAGGCCGCTTCAACGACGCACGCGACTTCCGATACGTGATCGTCAAATCGGCCGAAGACGGCCGCCTGATCCAGCTGCAGGACGTGGCGCGCATCGAGCTCGGCGCCAAGGATTACGTCACCAACTCCTATCTCAACGGCAAACCGGCGGTGGCGCTCGCCATCTTCCAGCGGCCAGGCACCAATGCGCTCGCCGCAGCCGCGGAGATCCAGGACAAGATGAAGGAGCTTTCCCAGGACTTCCCGAAGGGGTTGAGCTACGACATCGTCTACAATCCGACCGAGTTCGTCGCCGAGTCGATCCAGGAGGTCTACAAGACGATCCTCGAGGCGATGGTGCTGGTCATCATCGTCATCATCGTCTTCCTGCAATCGTGGCGGATGGCGATCGTGCCGATCGTGGCGATCCCCGTGTCGCTGATCGGCACGCTGGCGGTGCTTTACGCCGCCGGCTTCTCCCTCAACATGCTGACGCTGTTCGGCCTCGTGCTGGCCATCGGCATCGTCGTCGACGATGCGATCGTCGTGGTCGAGAACGTCGAGCGCAATATCGCCAGCGGGCTGGCGCCCAATCCGGCGTCGCATCTGACCATGGACGAAGTCGGAACGGCGGTCATCGCGATCTCGCTGGTGCTGATAGCGGTGTTCGTGCCGACAGCCTTCATTCCCGGCATTTCCGGGCAGTTCTACCTGCAGTTTGCGATCACCATCGCGGTGTCGACGGCGATCTCGGCATTCAATTCGCTGACGCTCTCGCCGGCCTTGGCCGCGCTGCTGTTCAAGCCGCACCACACTGCTGCGGCGCCGCCGCGCTTTTTCCTGGCGCGGTTCGGACGGGCGCTCGCCGACGGCTTCAATCGGGGCTTCGACAAGGTCGCCCATTGGTATTCGAGCATCGTGCGCGTGCTGGTCGGCTCGCGAATAGCGATCGCCGCCACGCTGGCCGTTTTCGCGGCCCTCATCTACGCCACGGTCTATATGGTTCAGACGGTGCCGCGCGGTTTCATTCCGTCGCTCGACCAGGGCTATGCGATCGTCGTCGTCCAGTTGCCGGACGGCGCCTCGCTATCGCGGACCGATGCCGTCATCCAGCAGGCGTCGCAGATCATCCAGAAAACACCGGGCGTCGACTACGCGGTCGCCTTCGCCGGCTTCTCCGGCGCGACCTTCACCAACGCCAGCAACGCGGGCGTGATCTTCGCCAGGTTCAAGCCGTTTGACGAGCGACTGGAAGCCGGCCAGTCGGCGACCCAGGTCATCGGCAATCTGTTCGGCAGCCTGCAAAGCATCAAGGAAGCCTTCATAATCGCACTGCCGCCGCCGCCGATCCGCGGCGTCGGCAATGCCGGCGGCTTCAAGCTGCAGATCCAGGAGCGCAACAGCGCCGACATGCGGCAGATATTGGCGCTTGCCTATGAAATTGCCGGCAAGGCCAACAAGACGGCGGGGCTGACCGGCGTGTTCACCACTTTCTCCGCGTCCAGCCCGCAATTCTTCCTGGCGATCGATCGCGACAAGGCGCGCATCCTGAACGTGCCGATCCCCAACATCTTCGAGACGCTGTCGATCAATCTGGGCACCGCCTACGTCAACGACTTCAACGCTTTCGGGCGCGTCTACCAGGTGCGCGCGCAGGCCGACCAGGCGTTCCGCCTCGATCGCGCCGACATCTTGAAACTGAAGGTGCGCTCGGCGACCGGCGCGCTGGTTCCGCTGGGCACGTTGATCGAGATCCGCGACGTCACCGGCCCGGCGCTGGTCCAGCGCTACAACATGTACGTCTCGGTGCCGCTGCAGGGCAACGCCGCGCCCGGCGTTTCCACCGGCGATGCGCTTGCCAAGATGGAAGCGATCACGGCACAGACGTTGCCGGCCGGTACCTCCTACGAATGGACCGAACTCGCCTATCAGGAGCGTAACACCGGCAATGCCGCTGTCTATATCTTCGGACTGTCGGTGCTGTTCGTGTTCCTGGCGCTGGCGGCGCAATATGAAAGCTGGGTGCTGCCGTTCGCCATCGTGCTGGTGGTGCCGCTCGGCGTGCTCGCGGCGTTGCTCGGCGTGTCGTTCCGAGGGCTGGACAACAACATCCTCGTGCAGATCGGCCTCATCGTGCTGATCGGGCTTGCCGCCAAGAACGCGATCCTGATCGTCGAGTTCGCGCGGCAGGCCCAGGAACGCGGCCTGTCGGCCGCCGAGGCTGCCGTCGAAGCCTGCCGGCTCAGGCTGCGGCCGATCCTGATGACCGCCTTCTCGTTCATCCTCGGCGTCGTGCCGCTGATGATCGCGACGGGCCCGGGCGCGGAAATGCGCCAGTCGCTCGGCACCGCGGTGTTCTCCGGCATGCTGGGCGTCACTTTCGTCGGCCTGTTCCTGACGCCGGTGTTCTACGTCACGCTCAGGTCGCTGTTCTCACGGCGCAAGCCGCATGCCGAGGCCGAGTCTTCGGCACCGGCAGAGGTGCCGTCCGAGACGGCCGCCGAGTAGTGTTACACGGGCAGTTCGTGGCGCTGCCGACTATTTCGTTTTGGTGTTGAATTCACGGTTTGCAGCATAGTCGATAGTGAAGGTGCCCGCAGGAGCGCGAACGCCCTGCTTCACGTTGGATATGGTGACTGTCGAGGTAAGGCCCCTCTCGTCAGTCAGGGTCCATCTGCGTAGATCGAGCGATTCCCTGTCAAACACCATAGTGATATTCGAATTGCCGAAGGCCGACTTGTCGGCCAGCCTGATGATCACCTGGGCGCCATCGTCCCTGATACTTTTGAGGCGATTGCCGGAAAAGTCGACCTGATTGTCGAGGAGCAGCTTGAGCGGCGTCTTCGAGAGAGCATAAAGCCGCGATGTCTTGAGCTTCTTGTTATAGACCACCAAGGATTTTCCATCTGCAATTACGCTGACCCCTGATTGGCCTGCATAGTTGAACCGGATCTTGCCCGGCCGCTGGAGGAAAAATTTCCCTTTGGTCCTTTCCGCTCTTGGGCCCGACTGGACAAAGTCCCCGGACATGGACTTTACCGATGAGAAGTGATCGGCAATCGTCTTCGCTTCTACAGGTGCGGCCAAGGCCGCGGTCGAAAGTTCGGCGTTTATCGCGACAGCGCTGACAACGGCTAACCAGAAAGCCAGCAGTCTTTTGCTGTTATATGCCATTCAGTTATCCTACCCCGAGCAGGCGCGTGATCGAAAGAGATCACGCGCCTTTGAGATCAGTAGCCGTCCGGGCACTGAGCAACGTAAACTCGACCGTTCCGACCGCGATATCTGCACTGGCCGGCTTCGCTGGCGTGCCCGATGACCGCCCCGGCCAGCGCTCCGACCGCCCCGCCAACAACCGCCCCTTTTACCGGGTCGCCGGCCACTGCTGCGCCTACAGCTGCGCCACCCAAACCACCGACGGCAGCGCCTTGTTCGGTGCGGGAGCATGCCGCGAGCGGAATGAGTAGGCTCAAAATGAGCAGCGTCTTCTTCATTGGTTCTCTCCTGGGGCCGTTATTAGCCGAAGCTTAAATGCGCCACGGAGTTTTTCGATCCATCGGAGTGTTTGGGGCGCAATCCAAATCTGCGGGAACGGGCTAAGGTCCCGGATCCATCGTACACGCCTCCCAGAGGTAAGTCGTCTTTGGCAAGCTCGGCCGTTCAGAGTAGTTGGATTTTGCTCTATCCCTCAGTAGGCTTGCCGAAGATCAGGCTCAAAAATTCGCTCAGCCAGCGCTTGAGGTGCATATCCCAGATCAGCCGGCCGCCGAGATGGTCGCGGCCGGGCTGCGCGCCGGGCAATTCGAAACGGTGCGCGCCGCGCACCACCCAGCGCTGCATCATCAACCGGGTCAGTTCGCCATGGAACTGGATGCCCCAGGCATTGTCGCCATAGCGAAAAGCCTGGTTGGGGTAGGTTTCCGCCGTCGCCAGCAGCGTCGCATCCCTGGGCAGCGAAAAGCCTTCGCGGTGAAACTGGTAGACCATGTCGGGCCAAGGCAGCAGTTTCTTGCCGGCCTCGGTCGGCTTCAGCGGATACCAGCCGATCTCNACCAGCCCCTCGCCATGCCCCTCGACCTTGCCGCCGAGATGATTGGCCAGCATCTGCGCGCCAAGGCAGATGCCGAGGAAGGGCCGGTTCTCCTTTAGCGGAACATTGAGCCAGTTGGTCTCGCGGCGGACGAACTCATCTTCGTCATTGGCGCTCATCGGCCCGCCGAACACCACGGCGCCGGCGTGTCCCTCCAGCGTCTCCGGCAGGCTGTCGCCGAGAGGCGGCCGGCGGATGTCGAGGTCGAAACCTTCCTCGAGCAGCATGTGGCCAACCCGGCCGGGGCTCGAAGTCTCCTGATGCAGCACGATCAGGATTTTTGGTTTCGAGCTCGGTCTGGGCGGCATGGAAAGGCGGAATCCTATTCGTCGCTCGACGTTCCGCTGGCGCCGGGCGCGGCGGCCGCCGCCTTGCGGCGCGCCTCGACGCGGTCGTGGCGCTCGACGCCGATCAGTTCGGCGACGCGCCAGACGGTGTTGTCCTCCAACTCGTGCAGTTCGCCATCGGCATAGACGATTTCCCACATCAGGCCGATGAAAGCCTTGCGCGCCTCGGCGTCGAGATGGCGCTTCAAGACGCTGGTGAAGGCATAGAGGTCGATCGCCTCATTGTCGGCGCGCTCGCCGGCGGCAGCCAGTGCATCGAGTTCGTCGCCGCTGATCGAATAGCTCTGCGCCAGCACCTGCTTGAACCGCTCCCACTCGACATCCTGGCGCACGCCGTCGGCATTCATCACATGATAGAGCAAAGCCGACGCCGCAACGCGCGGATCGTCCGCATTGGCGCGAGCCCCAGCCCCGGAGGGCAGGTCTTTCAGAAAGGCCAGGACGCGTTCGAACATGGTGCTCACTTCACATTATTGGAGCATGATCTTTTCCAAAAACCGGTATCCACTTTTTGGGATCATGCTTCAGGGATCAAAACAGGCGGAAGCGGCGCGGTGACTTCTCCGCTTCGTCATCGGGGTCGACGCCGGGGTCGTCGGGCAGCCGCGCCAGTTCCTCGGCAGGTTCGACGGGTTCGGCGTCGTTTGGTATTGCGGCGAAAGCGGCGGCGGTGACCGGCGTGACCTGGTCATCGCCCACAGCGGGCTTCGGCTCGGTCGGCGCCTCGCTGATCGTCTTGGCAACGGCGGGATGATCGATCACTTCGGCTTCCTTTGCCGGCTTGGCGGGTGCCGCAAGCACCGGCACATCGGCTTCGTCTTCATGGCTGTCGATGAGCTGACCCAGCCGCTCCATCGGTGCGCGCCAGGCGAAAGCGTCNCAGACGTGTGCTCTTCCGATCTATCGCGCGGCGCCCTGACCGCCTTGGACAGCAATTGCCTGATCTTGCCCTGGTCGCCGGTCTCTGCCTCCTCGATATCGGCCAGCAGCAGGTAAGCGCCTTCCCGGCGATCCATGCGGATCGCCGCTTCCGCCTCCCGGCGGGCGGTGGAAAAATCCTGCGCATCGAGCGCGGCGCGCGCCACCGTCATCGACGATTCGGCATTGTTGCGCTTCAGCTCCTGCAGCTTCTTCGCCCGGTTGAGACGATCGACCACGGCATCTCCCGGCCTTGCATGGGTGTAGAGCTCGGCGATCTCGGGATGCGGCTCCGCCTTCCAGGCTGCCTCAAGGATCTTCGAGCCTTTGCGCACATCGTTCTGTTTGAACAGAAGATTGGCGGCTGCAACCGCGGCCGGTGCGAAATCGGGCGCGAGCTTGTTGGCCTCGAGTGCCGCTGTCTTGGCTGCATTGGGGTCGCTGTCGGTCAGCGCCTGCGCCTTGGCGGTCAACAGCACGGCGCGGCGGCGATTGGCGGCGTCGCGTTCGATCTGCCTGGTCGACTTCTGCGCCTCCACCAGCTTCAGCGCGCCGTCCCAGTCGCCGCGCCCGGTCAGATCCTCCAGCGTCGATTCGGCGGCCCAAGCCAGTTGCGGCGCGACGGAAGCGGCGCGCCCGGCATAGTGACGCGCCGCGTTGCGGTCGCCGAGCCGCTCGGCTTCGAGATAGAGCCCGCGCAGGCCAAGCAGCCGCATTTCGGGATCGTCGAGCATCGCCTCGAATTTTTCGCGCGCGCCCTCATGGTCGCCTTCGAGCAGCGAGGCTTGCGCTTCGAGCAGCTGGATCAGCGGCTCCTGGTCGGAGCGGATCAGTTTGGCGGCTTCCTTGGACTTCTTGCGGGCCAGCGCGCCATCGCCGGCGCCGGCTGCGATCATGCCGGTCGACAGCGCCTGATAGCCACGGTCGCGGCGGCGGACGCGGAAATAGCGCGAGATCGTGTATGGGCTGTTCCAAAGCGACTTGATCAGCCACCAGACGATCATCACCGCTGCGACGACGGCAACGATCGCCACCGCAGCCACCATCAGGCTGACCTGGTATTGGTAACCGTTGAAGGTGACGACCATCTCGCCGGGACGATCGGCCAGCCAGGCAAAGCCAAGACCGAGCGCGAAGACGGCGCCGAGAAAGATGAGAATGCGGATCATCGTGTCGTCCTCATGCCTTCATCGCACCTGCAATCAGCGCGTCGACCTGCGTCTCGACGTCGATGCGCGCCTTCAGTTTGCCGGCAAAGTCGGCGCCGGCGGCCTTGACCGCATCCGGCAGCGTTGCGTATTCGCTGAGCGCCTTGGCGTAGTCGCCCTGATTGACCGCCACTTCGATGCGCGCCACGGTTTCCGGCGCGCCGGCGCCTTCGACGGCGCCGATCGGCCGAACCTTGACCAGCGATTCGGCGCTCGACAAAAGGTTCTGGAAGAAGCCGGCATTTTCATCGACCGGCGTCGCCGCCGCGACCATCGCATTGGCCGCGGCGTCGGCCTCGCCGGCGATCTCGGTGCGGGTTGGGACGCCCTTTTCAGCGTAGGGGCGCAGCGCCGCAATCTGCGGTGCATCGGGCGAGATCGCTGCGAAGGTCTCCAACTCGGCGGCGAACGGCGCGCCGCGGTCAAGCGCCGCCTTCAAGGCCGAAGCGGCGATGGCCATCGCGATCTTTGGCTGCGAGGCCTGCGCATCGACCTTGCCGGCGAGTTGCGTCACCGACTGCTCCAGCGCGGCGATCTTGCCTTCCTGCGCCTTGGCTGCCTCGCCGGCCGATTTCACCAGCGCGTCGAGGCCCGCCAGTCTTTCATTGAGCGGCGCGAGATCGACGGGCGCTGCACCACCGGCCTGGCCAAGGGCGGCGACCGCGGTCTCGATCTGCTTGACCTTGTCGCCAAGCGAGGCAAGCCCGGCATTGTCGCCGGCGCCGCCCCTTTCGACCGCCGATTTCAGCGATGCGACATCGGCCTTGACCTGATCCAGCGCCGAAGACAGCCCGTCGACCTTGGCCGTTGCGGCGCCATTGCCGCTGGCTTCCCTGAGGTCGGCGATTTCGCGCTTCAGCGAAGCGATCTCGCCATTGACGCCGTCGAGCGAGACCGTGCCCGCCCCTGAGCCCGGAGCGCCAAGCACGCCGGCAAACTGCAGCCCGCCGGCGGCAGCCAGCGCGATGACACCGCCGATGATGCCGGCGGCAATGCCGCTCGTGCGCTTCGGTTGCGCGGCCATGGGCTGGTTCCCGGCTGTCCTTGGGGTTTCCTTGGGTGCACCCGGCTTGGGCGAGGCATCCTCGAAACTGTAGTCGGAGGTTCTGGCGCGCGGTGGCGCATCCGAAGCGGTGGGGTAAGGCTGCTCCGCCTGGGTGGACGCCTTGGCATCGGCGCTTTCGGGAGCGGCCTGCGCCGCGGCGTCGGAGTGCTCCCACGGCTCGAGATCGGCTTGATCGGCATGAACGGGCTCGTCAGGCGTCTCCGGCTGCGCATTGGCCATGGCAGCCGCATCCTCGGCCGCAACCGATTCTGCCGGGGCCCCAACGTCGTCCGAGTTGGCGACATCCGTCTTGGCGGCATCCGCATCGGCAATGCGCGAGACAGCGCCGGGTTCGAGTTCGATGGTCACCGGCTCGCGGCGGCTTTTCGAATGTCGCATCTTCGGCGTCTTGACCATGCCTGGGCTCCGCAATCCTGCTTCGTCTGGGCGCCCGACGGCGCGTGATGGTTTGAAAAATGGTCTAGCACATCATCATCAGGTGAAAAGGGGCGGCGTGATGACACGGCGCTCAGTCGCCGCGGTGCAACAGCTCAAGCAGCGCCTCCTCCTGCGGTTCCCGCGCAATGCGTATTTTTTTGCCGGCGGCATTGTCAAACGCCGCTGCCACGCGCTCGGAGAGCGCAAAAGCCTGCATGTTTTCAAAGAGATCGCGCAGTTCCGCCCGGCGGGCCAAGGCCTGCAACGCTGCCGCCGCCTTGGCTGAATAGAGCAGCACCGCGTCGACCGCCTGATCGGACAGGCGTGTACGGATTTCAGCATCGGAATAATCGAGCGAAATCGTGTCGTAGGTTTCGACGGTGCGGACCTCGACGCCGGCCTTTCGCAGCCGCGCCTCGAATGCCGGAAACCGCACGCGCCCTGTGAGATAGACGACCGCCTTGCCGGAAAGGCCGGCAGCAATCGCCTCGGCCAGCCGCTCGGCGTCGCCCGCCCCTTCGCTGACCGACAAGAACCCTGTCGAACGTGCCGCTTCAGCCGTCCTGCGTCCGACGGCATGGCAAGGCAAGGCGGCGAGCGCACGAATGAGTTCTTTCGGCGCATGCCGCACCGCATTTGCGCTGGTCACAGCGACGGCCACGGCATTGTCGCTCGCAGCATCGGCGCCAACCCGCAGTGTCACCGTTTCGGTCAGCGGCAGAAGGAGCGGCTCAAATCCCAATTCCTGCAGCCGCCGCATGGTTCGCGACGCCCCAGGTTGCGGCCGCGTCACCAGGACACGCATATCAGACCCAGCCGTCGAAGAAGGTTTCGCCCGCTTTGACCCGCACCATCCTGGCCGCGTCCGTGCCGATGTCAGCGGCATCCAGCGCCAAGCCTTCGGCTTTGACCTCATGCGATTGCGTGCCATCGGGCGAAATGATCAGCCCGGCGAAAACCAGCCTGCCGCCCGAGATCGTCGCATAGCCGGCGATCGGCGTGCGGCAGGAGCCGTCGAGCGCCGCCAGGAAGGCGCGCTCACAGGCCAGCGCCTGGCCTGTCGGCACATCATGGATGGCCACCAGCATCTTTTCGACCTCGCCGTCGCCGATGCGGGTTTCGATGCCGATTGCGCCTTGTCCCGGCGCCGGCGGAAAGGCATCGAGCGGCATCAGATCGGTGACGACATGGCCGAGCCCGAGCCGCTTCAGCCCGGCATAGGCGAGGATCGTGCCTTCGGCGACGCCTTCCTCCAGCTTGCGCAGCCTGGTCTGCACATTGCCGCGGAACATGACCACGTCTAGGTCCGGCCGCATGCGCCGGATCAGCGCCTGGCGCCTGAGCGAAGACGACCCGACCTTGGCGCCTTGCGGCAAATCAACAATGCGCTTCACCGCCTTTCCGATGAAGGCGTCCCGCGCATCCTCGCGCGGCAGGAAGGCGGACAGCTCCAGCCCGTCCGGCAGCACTGTCGGCATATCCTTGGAGGAATGCACGGCGATATCGATCGTGCCGGCCAGCAGCGCCTCTTCGATTTCCTTGGTGAACAGGCCCTTGCCGCCGGCTTCCGACAGCGGCCGGTCCTGGATGCGGTCGCCGCTGGTCGAAATGACGACGACCTCGAAGGCTTCCGCCGGCATGCCGTGCGCTTCCATCAGCCGCGCCTGCGTTTCATGCGCCTGGGCGAGCGCCAGCGGGCTGCCGCGTGTTCCGATTTTCAAAGTTTGCATGGCGCGCGGTCCGTGATAACCCCCGGCTGGCTTTGCGTTGCCGGCGCTCTCCCTAGCGAGGCCCGCCTCTACTAACTAGGAAAGTCCGGCGACACAATCTCTGGAGATAGCGACGAATTGATCCGCGTTCTGGGCATTGAGACGAGTTGCGACGAGACCGCCGCCAGCGTGGTGACGCTGGACGGCGATTCCGTGCCGGTGATTGCGTCCAACATCGTGCTCAGCCAGATCGAGGAGCACGCCGCCTTCGGCGGCGTCGTGCCGGAGATCGCCGCGCGCGCCCATGTCGAGGCGCTGGACGGCATTGTCGAGGCCGCTCTTGCGGATTCGGGCGTAGCCCTGGCCGACATCGACGCCATTGCCGCCACTGCGGGCCCCGGCCTGGTCGGCGGGCTGATCGTCGGCCTGATGACGGCCAAGGCGATTGCAGCGGCCGCCGGCAAGCCGCTGATCGCCATCAACCATCTCGAAGGCCACGCACTGACCGCAAGGCTGACCGACGGGCTCGACTTTCCCTATTTGCTGCTGCTGGTTTCCGGCGGCCACACCCAGATCGTCGCCGTGCGCGGCGTCGGCGACTACCAGCGCTGGGCTACGACCATCGACGACGCGCTCGGCGAAGCTTTCGACAAGACGGCCAAAATGCTCGGCCTGCCCTATCCCGGCGGCCCGAACGTCGAAAAGGCGGCAATGTCGGGCGATGCGACGCGCTTTGCCTTTCCGCGGCCGATGAGGGGCTCGGCGCAGCCCGATTTCTCCTTCTCCGGCCTCAAGACCGCCGTGCGCCAGGCGGCGACCGCCATCCAGCCGCTAAGCGAGCAGGATGTCGCCGACATCTGCGCTTCGTTCCAGGCGGCGGTAGCCGACGTACTTGGCGACCGCGTGGCCCGCGCGCTGGCCCGCTTCCGCGACGAATTTCCGGACAAGGCCGAGCCGGCGCTGGTCGTTGCCGGTGGCGTCGCCGCCAACAGAGCGATCAAGGCGACGCTGCAGAAGCAGTGCGCCGAGGCCGGCTTCGCCTTTGTCGCGCCGCCGCTCAAACTGTGCACCGACAACGCGGCGATGATCGCCTGGGCCGGCATCGAGCGGTTGCGGGCAGGCCTGTCTCAAGAGAACGGCTTCGATTTCGTGCCGCGTTCGCGCTGGCCGCTGGACAGCATTTCGGCCCCGATGGTCGGCTCCGGCCGGCGCGGAGCAAAAGCATGAGCGCCGGCAACACAAGCGGCAGGGACAGAACCGGCTGGCGCGTCGCCGTGCTCGGCGGCGGCGCCTGGGGCACGGCGCTGGCGCTGGCGATGCTGCGCGCCGGTCACGATGTCCGGCTCTACGCCCGCGACGAAGAGACTGTTTCCGCGATCCGCCGCGGCGAGAACCCGCGTTATCTCCCCGGCATCGCCATTGAAACAGGCATTGCGGCGACGAGCGATATCGGCACGGCCCTGACCGATGCCGATTGCGCGCTGGCCGTGGCGCCGGCGCAGGCGCTGCGCGCCATGCTGACGACGGCAAAGCCCCATATGCCGAAAGGCATCCCGCTGGTTCTCTGCGCCAAAGGCATCGAGCGCGACACCGGCGCGCTGCTGTCGGCGATCGTTGGTGAGATCCTGCCCGAAACTCCGGTTTCGGCCTTGTCCGGTCCGAGCTTTGCCGCCGATGTGGCCAGGGGTCTGCCGACCGCTGTCGTGGTTGCTGCCCCCGACGACGCCTTGGCGGCCGAGCTTGCCGCGCGCTTTTCGGCGCAGAATCTGCGCTGCTATTCCAGCGACGATTTGATCGGCGTCGAGATTGGTGGCGCTTTGAAGAATGTCTTCGCCATTGCCGCTGGCGCCGTCACCGGCGCTGGGCTCGGCGCCAGCGCGCAGGCCGCCATGGTGACACGCGGCTTCGTCGAACTGCGCCGCATCGGGGCATCCTTCGGCGCCAAGCCGGAGACGCTGATGGGGCTTTCCGGCCTCGGCGACCTTTTGCTCACCTGCTCTTCGGCCCAGTCGCGCAATTTCGCCTATGGGCTGGCGCTGGGGCAAGGCAAGCCCTTGGCCGGACTGCCGCTCGCCGAAGGCGTGCCGACGGCGGCGATCGCCGCCCGCATCGCCACCGAGCGCGACATCGACGCGCCGATCATCGCTGCGGTGTCGGCGATACTGGACGGCACGATCACCATTCGGCAGGCTGTCACGGCATTGATGACCCGGCCGCTGAAGACCGAAACCGGTATTTAATTGTAAACTCCCGTGAACAGCTCGGCATTGTCCCCGCCAGGCACGATGCGGTTTTCATAGTCACCTTCCGGCAGCAGCAGTGCCTCGGCTGGACCGTTGCGCAGGACAACGTCGCTGGTACCTGCCTCCAAGGATAGGGGCGAAGAATGCGAGGTGCCGTTTATCTCGACCTCGCCGTCTGCAAGCTCCCCGCTGGTCGTGTACAGGCTGTATCGTCCGGCGACAGGCACCTTGAAAACGACCGGACGACCGGAATAGAGGCGACGACCAGCCATTCTGATGTTGGGAGCGATCTGGACGTAGCTGTCGCGGATGAGAGGCGCGATGACGGTATCGATCAAATCCATGCGATATGACCAGAGGACCATCTTGGGCGGGGAATCCGAGAGAACTTTGTAGGCTTCCGATTGCCTGCCTTCCTGCAATGTTTTCAAGACATAATGCTGGTCGAGCCAGAGTGTGGAGGGCTCCTGTCGATTGGGCAGCATGGCGATGCCGTCGAAATACTTCTCATCCGGTGCGAGCAAAGATTCCGCGCGCGAGACCAGTTCAAGCTGGGTCTGATTGTTGAGGCGTAGGTAAACGACATTGCTCGCGTAGCTCATGGCGATGGCTGTGATCAGCACCGCGAGGACAGGAACCCGGTAGCGCGCGTGGGTTGCGGTGCTGTCGAGAAGCTCCAACGACCAGAGCGCAACGAACGGCAACGCCATGATGAAGACATAAGGCCAGGGCTGGTCGTGCGTGAATACCAGCACCGTGATGACGAGTGAAAAGATCAGCGCAATTCGCCTTCGACCATCGAGTTTCATGATCCGCATCAGTGACAGGGCCATACCGGAGAAACAGATCCCGTAAAGAAGGGCGTTCCGCGCCAGTGTCTGTAACACGAACTGCCTCAGTCCCCCATAGTCACCGCCTCCACGCGTCGCAATCTCGACCGGGCCAAGTATAAGGTTTTTGGCCGCGAGAACAGGGGCTCCTCCACCGAAGATCAAGCAATAGACGATTATCGGAACGGCCCATCCAAGCACGAGCCACCCTCCGCGAACCGCCCCTGTTGCGTAGCGTCTCATCAAGGCTGCGTCAGCAACAAGGCCGATGCCGAGCGCAACGTTGAAGTAGACCGATTTCTGAGTGATGACGAAGGCAAGGCCACTTAGCATGCCGGCGGCAACAAGCTGCCTTGCCCTCAACCCAGGTGCGCGCAGGACAACCAGCAACGCCGCCACGGCGAAGAACACTGCCGGCGGTTCGGCGATGGTACGAAAGATGCGCTCCATGAAATTCGAAAAGCACAGGAGAACGAGGACGATCGTCAAAGCGCGCACGCGATCCTCGCCCAGAGCGCGAGCGCATGCGTAGATCAAAGAGATCGTCCCGCAGGCCAGCAATGCAGTCTGCATGCGGCCAGCAAGCAGAATCGACGTGGCACTCCAGCCGATCAGATGAGCAATCTCATAAAAAGCCGCATAGCCGACCGCCTTGGGATGCCAGATCGTATCGAACAGGCCGTTGGAGAAATATTTCGCCCATCCGAGTTGGACGAATTCATCCATGACGAAGCGGATGTTCCAAGCCAGAACGAACAGCAAGATGATCTTGAGTGCGATCAGGATATGCAGAAAAGTTGTTGTTGGGCGCTGCCCGAGAGCGAACAGCTTGTTTGGTCCCGGCTCCTGCGTATTCAAGACAACCCCCTCGATCGTGCCCAGGCAGACCAACGCCAGGCGTGCTGCCTCGCTGGGCACAACGCCCTTCATCCTCAGACAACAACTTCGAGGCCGGCAGGCCGCTTGGCGAAGCATGGTTCCACCGCAGTTAATTTTCCGACACTGTGCGGAACTGAAGCCGTCGCGCTTCGGATTCTTGCAGCGCTCCGCTCCAGCCTGTCTATACGTAGCGGACTTTAGCCGCTGTTAGCCTTTTGCTTGCTAAGAAGCGTTACGTTCAGACACGGCAACCTGCCTCTGCGACAATGCGGAGGCTTGAAAGGACATCGCGTGCTACAACCCAAGATGGCATCGGGCCTCGTCTGCCCAGTCTGCTATTCCAGGCTTGGCACAAGCCCGGCTGCCCTGACCTGCGAATCTTGCCCTGCCGCCTATCCCGTGCACAAAGGCGTTCCGTTCTTTGTCGAGTCGCCGGTGAGGGAGGGCTTCGACGCTAGCTTCCATGAAGAGGCGTATGACGGTACCAGCACGCGCGCCCGAATGTACAATTCGCTGAAGCAGGTCATCACCAGCGAATATTCACCTCACGACACGCTGAATTCGTTTCTTGCGTCGATACCTCAGGGCTCGATGGTCGTGGAGTTCGGCTCCGGCGCACGGCGCGTCCGCCCCGATGTCCTCAACATTGACCTGTTCCCCACCCCGAACGTCGATCTGGTTGCTAATGTCGAGCACACGCCGCTTGCGAGCGATTCCATTGACGTCGTCATTCTGGACAGCGTGATCGAGCATGTTCCCAATCCGGCAGCGGTCGTCGATGAAGTGTTCCGTGTCCTGAAGCCGGGCGGAACGCTGCTCTGCATCAACCCTTTCTTGTTCCCCTATCACGGCTATCCCGCCCACTACTGCAACTTCACAAAGGATGGGATCGAGCAGCTTCTGCAGCGGTTCGCAAGGGTGGAGGTCCAGACGCATCAAGGACCGACAAGCGCGATCGTCAACATCCTTTCGGAATATATCGGCGTCGTTATCGGTCGAGAGAACCGAACCCGCTACATGATAGCGAAAGCCGCAATCCTGACGCTGACATTCCCGTTGAAGTTTATCGATAAATTTCTGGTCGATCGCCCGGAGAGTCACCGGATCGCCAGCATGCTCAGCACCATCGCGACCAAATAGCGTGTCGTTGATCCGCGCTTACCGCCCGTGACACGCCGGGATCCACCCATCTGCTACCAGCTGAGCAGTTCACAATAATTCGGCCGGTCCGGTGATGCCGATACTCTCTTTGCCGTCGGGAAATGCCGCTTTGCCATGGCCGCGAAGTCCGAACGCGAAAACAAGACGACATGCTTGTCTCCGGTAATGTGCCGGTCCGCAAGAAGCGACAAGGTGGCGCGTATTCCACCAGGCTCGATGTCCTTGAGGATGATCTTCCGGCAGGCCCAGCGTTCGCAACTGTTGGCCAGCGATTTGAAGAACGCCTCGCGCCGATCCACCGGTACATGATGAATGACGTCGGAAATCGTGACGACATCGTAAGACCCTTGCACGCTGGAAAGGTCCGTCGCGGGCAGAAGTTCGACCTTCGCCCGATTTGCGTTGCTTAGAAACGCACCGATCGAAGGGGCGAGATCGCACATCGTAATCCTCAGGTCGGGGCGCTGATCGAGCAGCCGGTCGACGAGCGCTCCATCGCCGCCGCCGATATCCAAAACCTTCGCGCCGTTCGGCAATTCGCGATCGAGAAAATCCGCGATTACATTGAGATTGACGAAAACACGACGGTAGACGTCTCCGACCGGCTTGAAATGGCGGCCAAGAGCCCTGCGTATGATCTGACCTGGCGGTAACATTCTTATTCCTCGTTTCCCGCAAATTGCTGTGTGGCTGGGCGAGACGATGCCGTCGGCGCGGTGGCGGGCCGCAGATTGAACCGTGACAAGATCGCCAGGTGCGCAACGACAACGTTCCAGATGAGCAATGCGACGGTGGCGATCGGAGACGCAATCGCAACACCAAGGCCAAGCCAGGAACAGAGAAGCACCATCATGGCTACCGAGATCGGGTAGGCCGCAGCCACGCCTGCCGCAAAACGCGCAAATGCCTTGAAGCGTAGCGGTTTGCCGAAGGTGAACCAGCTGTGCAGAGCGTAGCCGGTCGGCGTCACCGCCAGGAATGAAATCATGATGCCCAGCAGGTAGTGCCTGCCCAGCTGATCGACCGTAATCATGATGACATTGTGCGCAATTGCGCATATCGCTCCCACCACAATGTACCGCCATCCCCGTTCCAGAAGCGGTCTTTCGCTCTGGTCCACTGGGATGTCGGCGATCCTGACAGAGCTGGACATTGCCTCAGAAAGCTCCTGTCAGTTTCGCGCGAAGCCGGCACATGACACGCTCACGCAGCCGCGAATCGCGCAAATAGCGCCTCAATCCCGTCGGCCCGAGCGACAGCATAATACGAGCGGCTCGAAGCAAGGCCTTCAAGTCGCCGGCTGACGCAGCCGCCAGCGACACATTAACGCTGATCGATGCCCGAGCAGCAGATTCGATCCGGCGCCGGCTGCGCGCCGAAAGCCGGTCCAAATGGCGCTCCAGGACAGTCTGCATTTGCGAACGGAATTCGTTCGCATCGCGCGATCCGGTTACGGTCAGCGAATCGCCATGAACCCGGAAGGCCGTGGTTATCTCCTGGTGATAAATGACGGGTCCGGCAACGGCGAGCTTCGCCCATATATCCCAATCAGCTGTATACCAGAGCCTCTCATCCATACCCCCGCATGCCAGCCACGCATTCCGACGAAATATCGGAGCAGGCACGGACACGAAATTCTGTACGAGAAGCCGTTCCAGCAAGAAGTCGGATTCGAGCACCTTGTCGCTCGGCAAGGGACAGTTCCAGCATCCCATTCCCCGGCCGTGGCGGTCGACGATCGCAGTCGGGGCCAAGTGAAGCGCTGCTTCGGGCAGGTCCTCGAGCCAGCGTCGCGTGGCCTCGATGCGCCCGGGCAACCAAAGGTCGTCTTGGTGGAGTATGCAGACATAGTCGGCGGCGGCCAGCTCAACGCCCAGATTGGTCTTCGCCTGCCAGGGCGCTAGATCCTTTCGCCGCAGCAGCCGGAAGGCCGACCGGTGGAGAAATCGCTCGACAATGGCGGAAGTAGCGTTTGTCGGGCTGCTGTCGATGATGATTATCTCCAGGCCATCGCTCGGCTCTGCAGCAAGCGAGTCAAGTGTCGCTCCAATCCATGCCGCCCCGTCATGGACCGGCATGACAACCGACAGAAAAGGCTTTGCGGCCGAGCCGCTTGCCGCTTGAATTTCCGCTCGCAAGGCTGCTGGAGGGCTAGAGCTCACGTCTGCTACTCAACGTATCAAGCAGCAATTTGAGCACGAAGCCGGACAGCACCATCGACATGCCGGCCACGCAGATGGTGGTGACTACAAAGGTCAGGTGCACCGATTGCTCCATGGGGCCGCCAATAAGAATCCAATGTAGCGCGAGTGAACCATCGGCCGCGAAGCCGGTTGCCGCGAGTACGCCACCGGAAAAAACCAGCCATTCCAAAGGCCGGCCGCGCGTCAGCCATGGCACAATTCGACCGCTGTAGACCGGGTGGTAGATGGCGATTGCCACCTTTGCCAGCATACCGAACAGGATCGCTGAAAGGCCAATCAACGTCGCCATGGCCGAAAGCGCGACGAAGTGAATTCCAAAGTACCATCCGCCGATGCGAACAGGCCCAGCCGCGAGAACGGCAAGGCCGGCAATGCCAGCGATCAACAAGGTCAGCCCAGGCACGAGATACATGGTATCGGGCGCATGGGCTATGATCAGCCGCAGATGTCGCCAACCGTCCCGGAAGGAACGCAGATGCGGCGCGCGGTTGCGCTTGTCGGGGTAGAGCTTGATCGGCACTTCACGAATGGCGAGCCCGGCGCGATGCGCATTGATGATCATTTCCGAAGCGAATTCCATCCCTGGCGAGCGCGCGCCGATTTTTAGAAATGCCTCGCGCGTGAAACCGCGCATGCCGCAATGGAAGTCGCGGACCGGAGAGTTGTGCAAACAGCGAGCGATGGTGGAAAGGACAGGATTGCCGAGGTAGCGATGCAACGATGGCATGGCGCCCGGCTGGATCCCGCCGGCGAACCGGTCGCCCATCACAAGTTCCGCACCCTGTTCCAACGCATCGACGAAATCGCCGAGCTGGCTCCAATCGTAGGAATCATCGGCATCCGCCATGATGAGATATTTGCCTTCGGCCGCTTCGACCGCGGCACTGATTGCCGCGCCATAGCCCTTTACCGGCTGATGAACGACCCGCGCTCCCAGCTTTTGCGCAATCTCCACCGACTTGTCCGCGGATCCATTGTCGCCAACGACGACTTCCCCCTTGATGCCGCGCATCGAGAAGGCATTGAAGGCTTTGCGAATGCAAATGCCGAGCGTCAGTTCCTCGTTCAGGCAAGGAATGATTGCAGAGACGAGAACACGCTCGGTCCCCATGCCGGCCGTGAAAGCAAGCGCGACGTCGTCGATCCGAACCGTCGTGTTGCGCGCGATGCTCTCCATTGCGACCTCTATTCAGGCGTTCTGAGCAGACCAGCCCATTTCACAATTGACTTGCTGGAGTGTTGCGTATCGAAAATTGATTATTTTTGAATTTACGAAATACTCGGTAGTGGATTTATAGGCGGCGGCAAGCAAAGCTGGTGCGCTGTTGTGGTGCGCGACGCAGCCTGTCGCCTTCGTCCACTCTTTCGGCGAAGCGGGTTGCGTTTGTGATTTTCATCAACCCAGGACTGTCAACTATTTCAACGCCTTGGCTTGAGCCATAGCGGAGATTCAATGCGTCGAGAGATCGTCATTTGGCATTGACCCGAAGCCAGCATAAAAGCAAAACCGCGATTTCGGCAGTTCAAGCGAGCTGTTGTCGCAATCCCAAAACGGAGTTTTAAAAATGCTGTTTGCGTTGATTTGCAAGGACAAGCCGGGCAGCCTGCAGGTGCGGGTCGATACGCGGCCGGTCCACGTCGCCTTTCTCGAACGCCTGAACGCCGACAACAAACTGGCCTTTGCCGGCCCGTTCCTCGACGCCGAGGGCAAGCCCAATGGCAGCCTCGTCGTCGTGGAAGCGCCCGACCTCGCCGGTGCGCAGGCGCTGTCGGCTGCCGACCCCTACGCCAAGGCCGGGCTGTTCGAAAGTGTCGAAATCCGCCAGTGGAACTGGACCTTCAACAAGCCGGCGGCTAGTTAGTTCCGGCGGCGCCTAGAGCGATCCCAGGAAAAGTGTGTAACGGTTTTCCGTCCGGAATTGCGCAAAAATAGTAGTTGGAGCAAAGACATGAACTACTGGCTGTTCAAATCCGAACCTTCGGTCTTCTCCTTCGAGGCGCTGAAGGCCAAGGGCAAGGCCGGCACGCAGTGGGACGGCGTGCGCAACTATGCAGCGCGCAACAACATGAAGGCGATGCAGATCGGCGATCTCGGCTTCTTCTATCACTCCAATGAGGGGCTGAACGTCGTCGGCATTGCCGAGGTCTGCGCGCTTGCCCATCAGGATACCAGCACCGACGATCCGCGCTGGGAATGCGTCGACATCCGAGCCTTCAAGGATGTGCCGAACCCGCCGACGCTGGAACAGGTCAAGGCCAATCCGAAACTCGCCGAGATGGCTCTGGTGCGGCTTGGACGGCTTTCCGTACAGCCGGTGACGCCGGCCGAATGGAAGGAAGTCTGCCGCATGGGCGGCCTGACGCCGGCTCCGTGACGGCCCTCACGCCGAACAGCGCGAAAAAGTTCATTCTCGACAACACGGCGCTTATGTCGCCGCCGCATGTGCCGGAGATTGTCCTCAATCTTGCCGACGAAGCGCATGACCTCTGGCAGCGCACGGAGAACGAGCTGATCGAAATCGGCCTGCCGCCGCCGTTCTGGGCCTTTGCCTGGGCCGGCGGTCAGGGCCTTGCCCGTTACGTGCTGGACAATTCGTCGGATGTGCGGGGCAAACGCGTGCTCGACTTCGCCTCCGGCTCCGGCCTTGTCGCCGTCGCCGCCGCCAAGGCGGGTGCGGCGCACGTGATCGCCGCCGACATCGACCCGTTCTGCGAAACGGCGATCCGCCTCAACGCAGAGGCCAATGGCGTTGCCATCGACTTTTGCGGCACGGACTGCATCGGCACCGACGCCGGCTGGGACGTGGTACTGGCGGGCGACGTCTTCTACGAAAAATCCTTCGCCGACACGCTGATGCCGTGGTTTTCGACACTGAAGGCGCGCGGCGCTGACATCCTCGTCGGCGATCCGGGCCGCTCCTACATGCCGAAGGCGGGACTGGAGCCGCTCGCAGTCTACGAAGTGGCGGTGACGCGGGCGCTGGAGGACGCCCTGGTCAAGCGCACCACGGTGTGGCGCTTCGCTTGACGGCATTGCCGAACAGGCGTTCCATCGCGCATTGATTTGAAGAATACGCATGTCGTTATCCCAGAACCGTCAGGCTTTGGGCGGCTTGCTTGAGGGGAGGACTTTATGGATTTTTCAGTGGTGAACTGGCTGGCGGTGGTTGTCGCGGCCGTCGCGGCGTGGCTGTTTGGCGCGGTCTGGTACACGGTCCTCAGCAAGCCTTGGATGAGGGCGGCCAGGATCGATCCGTCAACGTCAAAGAAATCAATATTGCCCTTCATCATCTCCTTCATCGCCGAGCTGATCATGGCGCTGGTCTTGGCCTTGGTCGTCGGCGCGATGACGGGCGGCGAGCCGGTCCTTGTCGCAGGGCTGGTCTTCGGCTTCGTCCTCTGGCTGGGTTTCGTCGCCACGACGCTGACGGCCAACCATCGCTATGAGAATTTCGGCTGGGACCTGACCCTGATCGACGGCGGCCACTGGCTCGGCGTGCTGTTGATCATCGGCGCGGTGATCGGCTGGTTCGGGACGCCGGTCGCCGGCTGAGGCCTGCAGAAGTCGTCAGGTCTGCGTCCTGGCGACTTCGTCGAGGATCCATTCGCGGAAAGCGATGATGCGCGGATCGTTGGCAGTGCTCTCGGGATAGACCAGGAAGTAGCCGAACTCCGGCCCCACGCGCAGACCGAGTTCAAAGGGCTGCACCAGCCTTCCCTGGGAAAGGTCGTTTGCCACCATGGCGAACTCGGCGAGCGCCACGGCATTGCCGTCGAGCGCCGCCTGCACGGCATCGGTAGAGGTTCCAAACACGATAGTCCGGCTGTCGTCGAAATCGTTGATGCCGGCCGCCGCCATCCACATGCGCCAGTTCGGCCATGTCACGCCTTGGCGCGACCATTCGATATGGGCAAGCGTGTGGTTGAAGAGGTCGCGCGGTTCGCGCAGCGGCGGGCCGGAGGTCAGCAGGCTCGGGCTGCACACCGGAATGAGGATGTTGTCGAACAGGCGATGGGCGCGAAGCCCCGGATACTTGCCGATCCCGAACCGGATGCCGACATCGACGTCGTCGAGTTCGAAATCGCGCACTTCGTAGCCGATGTCGAACCTCAGCTCGATACTGGGCTGAAGTTTGCGAAAATCGTCGACGCGCCGCATCAGCCATTTTGACGCGAACTGCGCGTCGAGCGTTACCTTCAGCAATGCCGTGCCGCGCGTCAGCTTGCGCGCCCGCGACACCGCCCGGTTGAGCAGGTCGAGCGCATCGATCGAGGCCTCGAACAGCACCGTACCTGCCTCGGTCAACCGGATGGTACGACTGGTTCGCGTGAACAGCACCAGCCCGAGCTGATCCTCGATTTCCTTGATCTGGTGGCTGACCGCCGCCGGCGTCAGCCCGAGCTCGTCGGCAGCGCGGGTGAAATTGAGGTGGCGGGCGGCGGCTTCCAGAGTCCTCAGCGCGCGCGTTCCGGGCAACAGACGGGACATCAAGGTATCCTCAAATAAAACTTGACGATCCGAAAAGAACTACTCGTTTCTCTCATGGATTTCAATGCGGCATGATGCATCCATCGAAACACCATCAAGCCGGATTTGATATCCGGCGGAACACGGGAGCGCATCATGTCCATCTTCGTTTTGAACTCGCCAGCAGCTCGCTCGAACTGGTTGCATGCCGTAACGGACTGGCTTCGCCAGGCGAAAGTCGCCATCAACCTGCCGCGCCAGGACGTGGAGGATCTGTCGGATCGCCAACTGCGCGACGTCGGCGCGCAGCGCAAGGACGTGACGCGGGCCGTGGACCGGGAACTCGGCCGGCTTGGATTGCTGGACACTGGGTGGCAGAAGCCGAGAAGGCGTTAGGCAATGGTGAGTAGGGAGTAGTGAGTAGTGAGTAGTGAGTAGTGAGTAGTGAAGGATTGAAACGACGCCGAGACCATCCTACTCCCTACTCCCTACTCCCTACTCCCTACTCCCTACTCCCTACTCCCTACTCCCTACTCCCTACTCCCTACTCCCTACTCCCTACTCCCTACCTCACCACCCTCACCACCGTCCGGTCCGACACCAGCGGCAACAGCCGCGCCATTGTCCGCGCTGTCACCGCCACGCAGCCTTGCGTCGGTCTGAAGCCTGGGCGCGCCAGATGGAAGAAGATGGCGCTGCCACGGCCGCGCCGGCGCGGCGCCATGTTCCAGTCGAGCACCAGGCAGGCGTCATAGAGGCGGTCGTCGCGCCGCATTCGCTCATGGCTGGCGCCATAGGGGATTTTCACCGGCCGGTTGTAGTTGCGGTCGTCCGGCACCTCGCACCAGCCGAGATCGGCGCCGATCGGCGCCATCGCCAGCCGGGTTTTGCGGCCGGCCGCGAAATGATCGCCCCGAAAATATCCTGACAAAATCCGCATCTCGCCAAGCGGCGTCGCACCGTCGCCTTCGCGCTTGTTGGCTGAGATGCCGCCGCGTCCGAGCGCGCAGGCAAACACCTTGCTGCCGGCCTGCAATATCCCCTGGCTGGGGTTGCCCGGCCTCGCCCGAACCACCAGCACACGCAGCCCTTTCGGCAAAATTGCGCCGGCTGCATTGCGATCGCGTTTTTTCTTGTATGATCGTGTCACGGAACAAATCACTGTGATCGGACTGTTGCGCCGGTCAGCTTCCGCATAAATGGGGGGCGGTCAACTGAAAATTCTTTTCAAAACAATGGATTGATCCATGACATCACGTACCATTCTGATCGTTGACGACGATGACGACCTGCGCGGAACCCTCGTCGAGCAACTGGCCCTTTACGAAGAATTCGACGTCTTGCAGGAAGCGACCGCCGCCAAAGGCGTCGCCGCGGCGCGCGGCGGGCTCATCGACCTGCTCATCATGGACGTCGGGCTGCCCGACATGGATGGCCGCGAGGCGGTGAAGATCCTGCGCAAGGGCGGCTACAAGGCGCCGATCATCATGCTGACCGGCCACGATACCGATTCCGACACAATTCTGGGCCTCGAGGCCGGCGCCAACGACTATGTCACCAAGCCGTTCCGCTTCGCCGTGCTGCTCGCCCGCATACGCGCACAACTGCGCCAGCACGAGCAGAGCGAGGACGCCACCTTTTCGGTCGGGCCCTACACGTTCAAGCCCAGCCAGAAGCTTCTGATCGACCAGCGCGGCGGCAAGGTGCGGCTGACCGAGAAGGAAGCCTCGATCATCAAATATCTCTATCGAGCCGACCAGAAGGTGGTGACGCGCGACGTCCTGCTCGAGGAAGTGTGGGGCTACAATTCCGGCGTCACCACGCACACGCTGGAAACTCACGTCTACCGGCTGCGCCAGAAGATCGAGCGCGATCCTTCCAATGCTGAAATTCTTGTGACAGAAAGCGGCGGCTACAAGCTGGTTCCTTAAACTTTTCATTGTTCAATAAGCGGTCGGGGCGGGACTGTTTCGGGGAGGATCCGGCTGGGGGAGCCTGGATCGGCCCGCTGCGCAGATTGAAGTGTTAGAGCGTCCTTTGCGCCTCCAATTGGACACGCGGCGCTCTAAGGGAGGGATTGGACTGACCGTTCGGGGACGCAGCTAGAGATGGCGCTGGATGACGACATCCGCATCCTGTCCGCCGTGAAGCTCTTTGAGGGTTTCACGCAGGAACAGCTGCGCCTGCTCGCCTTCGGCGCCGAAGCCACCCATCTGCAGGCCGACCGCAAGCTGTACCGCGAGGATGACGAAGCCGACTCAGCCTATATCGTGGTCAGTGGCCGCATCGTGCTCTACCGCGAGCATGACGGCGACCGCATCCCGATCGGCACCGCCGGCCCCGGCACGATCCTCAGCGAACTGGCGCTGATCGCCGACTCAAGACGGCTGACCAGCGCCTCGGCCGAGACCGATTCGGAAGTGATAAGGTTGAGCCGCAAGATGTTTCGCCGCATCCTGGAGGAATATCCCGAAGTGGCGGTGAAACTGCACCAGCGAATCCTCGATGATTTTCAGGCCATGATCGCCCGCATCGAGAAGTTGGCCCCAAGGTTTGGCGGGTAGGTCCCCGCGACCGCGCTCACGCTTGGGTGTGTCGAGATTCAGGTCAGGCCGAGTCGAAAATGGCTGATACCGAGAACCGGAGCGGAGCGTACTCAAAGTACGCACCGGAAGCGCAGGTATCGGCCATTGCAGGCCGGCCTCACCTGAATATCGGCACGCCTAATCCAGGTCGAACCGCGCAATCACCGGCACATGGTCCGAGGGCCGCTCCCAGCCACGCGCCTCTCGCAGGATCTCATAGCCGGCAAAGCTCGGCACCAGGTTCGGTGACGACCAGACATGGTCGAGCCGGCGGCCGCGGTTCGAGGCTTCCCAGTCCCGCGCGCGATAGCTCCACCAGGTGTAGAGCTTCTGCTCTGGCGGCACGTCGAGCCGCATCAGGTCGACCCAGTCGCCGGCGATCCGCATCGCGTCGAAATTTTGCGTCTCGACCGGCGTGTGGCTGACGACGTTGAGCAATTGCTTGTGCGACCAGACATCGTGCTCCTGCGGCGCGATGTTGAGGTCGCCGACCAGGATCGAAGCCGACACCTCGTCATGCGCGGCGTGGATGGCGTTCATCTCGGCAACGAAATCGAGCTTGTGGCGGAACTTGCGGTTGATCTCCGGATCGGGCTCGTCGCCGCCGGCCGGCACATAGAAATTGTGGACCAGGATTGCCTTGCCGCCGGCCTGCACCTTGACCGACAGATGCCGGCTGTCATCGATCTCGCAGAAGCGCCGTTTCTCGACAATCTCGATCGGCCGCCGCGCCACCGTCGCAACGCCGTGATAGCCCTTCTGGCCATGGAATGCGATGTGCTCGTAGCCGGCCTTGCGGAACGCCTTTTCCGGAAACAGCTCGTCGGGAACCTTCGTCTCCTGCAGGCAAAGCACATCGGGCGCCTGCTCCGTCAGCAGCCGCTCGACGATCGGCATGCGCAGGCGCACGGAATTGATGTTCCAGGTGGCGATGGAGAAGGGCATGCGGCGATCCGAACAAGGTCGCCGATCTACTGCCAGCCGAGCGCCACAAAAACAAGCCAGCCTTTGCGGGCGGCGGCCCTGATTCAGGTCAGGCCGAGTCGAATGGCGGTCTCCGAGAACCGGAGCGGAGCGTACTTAAACCACGTGAGCACCGGAAGCGCAGGAGATCGCCATTTGCAGGCCGGCCTCACCGGATCTAGCGGTGGTTGGTGTTCAGCTCGCGGTTCGCCGTATAGTCGATGGCGAACGTATCCGCAGGGAAGCTGACGCCTTCCTTGGTGTTGTAGATCATCACCGTGGTGTCCTTGCCCTGCGCGTCGGTGATGGTCCACTGGCGCAGATCATAGGATTTCGGATCGAACATCATGGTGATCTTCGAATTGCCGAACACCGACTTGTCGGCAAGCTGGATGGTGGTGAGGTCGCTCTCTTCCTTGATCGATTTGACGCGACCGCCCGAGAGGTCGATCTTGGTGTCGAGCAACAGCTTCAGCGGTGTCTTCGACAACGGATAGAGATCGGACGTTTTCAGCCGCTTGTTAAGGATGACCACCGACTTGCCGTCGGAAATCACCCGGAAATTCGACTTGCCGTCATAATTGAAGCGAATCTTGCCTGGCCGCTCAAGGAAGAACTTGCCGCCGGTCTGCTGGTTGTTGGGGCCGAACTGGACGAACTCGCCGCTCATCGATTTGACCGAGGAGAAATGGTCGGCGATCTTTTGCGCCGTCGGCGGCACCGCCGCCTGCGCCGAGGCCAAGAGCTGGAACCCCGGCACGACGTTGATGGCCGCGGCGCCGGCAAGCATCAGGCCAAGGCCGAGCAACCGGCGACGGTTTGGAGCGAAATCGCTGATCGCGGAAAGATCGTTTTTCATGCCGGTCACTCTCGTGTGGTGTGTGTCTCGTTGCAGTCCGTGGACCCCCAGTTAGACTTAAGTTTGGCGGGCCGGACAGCGCTCAGTCGCTGTAACGCGCCAAAAGGTTCAAGGTTGCCGCCGGGCCGTATCGGCTGATCAGAACTTGTCGTCCTCGGTCGGCACCAGGATTTCGCGTTTGCCGGCATGGTTGGCCGGGCCGACAATGCCTTCCTTCTCCATCTTCTCGATGATCGAGGCGGCGCGGTTGTAGCCGATGCCGAGCCGGCGCTGGATATAGCTGGTCGACGCCTTGCCGTCGCGCAGCACGACCGAGACCGCCTGGTCGTAGGGATCGTCGGAATCCTCGAAATTGCTGTTGCCGCCACCACCAGCGCCGCCCTTGCCCGACGGCTCGTCATCGTCCTCGCCGTCATCCTCGGTGATGGCGTCGAGATATTCGGGCACGCCCTGCAGCTTCAGATGGGCGACGATCTTCTCGACCTCGTCGTCGGCGACGAACGGGCCGTGCACGCGCTGGATGCGGCCGCCGCCGGCCATGTACAGCATGTCGCCCATGCCGAGCAGCTGCTCGGCGCCCTGCTCGCCCAGAATGGTGCGGCTGTCGATCTTCGACGTCACCTGAAAGGAGATACGGGTCGGGAAATTGGCCTTGATGGTGCCGGTGATGACGTCGACCGACGGACGCTGCGTCGCCATGATGACATGGATGCCGGCCGCGCGCGCCATCTGTGCCAGGCGCTGCACCGCGCCTTCGATGTCCTTGCCGGCGACCATCATCAAATCGGCCATCTCGTCGATGATGACGACGATGTAGGGCATCGGCTCGAGATCGAGGTTCTCGGTCTCGTAGATCGCCTCGCCGGTCTGGCGGTCGAAGCCGGTCTGCACGGTGCGCGAGATTTTTTCGCCCTTCTTTTCAGCCAACTGCACGCGCGCGTTGAAGCCGTCGATGTTGCGCACGCCGACCTTGGACATCTTGCGGTAGCGGTCCTCCATCTCGCGCACCGTCCACTTCAACGCCACCACGGCCTTCTTCGGGTCGGTGACCACCGGGGTCAGCAGGTGCGGGATGCCGTCATAGACGGAGAGTTCGAGCATCTTCGGGTCGATCATGATCAGCCGGCAGTCCTGCGGCGTCAGCTTGTAGAGCAGCGACAGGATCATGGTGTTGATGGCGACGGACTTGCCGGAGCCGGTGGTGCCGGCGACCAGCACATGCGGCATCTTGGCGATGTCGACGATCACCGCCTCGCCATTGATGGTCTTGCCCAGCGCCAGCGCCAGCTTGGACTTGGTCGTCTCGAAATCGCGGCTGGCCAGGATCTCCCGGAGATAGACGGTCTCGCGCTTGGCATTCGGCAATTCGATGCCGATGGCGTTGCGGCCGGGCACCACGGCGACGCGGCAGGCAATGGCGCTCATCGAGCGGGCGATGTCGTCGGACAGGCCGATGACGCGCGACGATTTGATGCCGGGCGCCGGCTCCAACTCATAGAGCGTGACCACCGGGCCGGGCCGTACCGCGATAATCTCGCCCTTGACGCCGAAATCCTCCAGAACGCCTTCGAGCAGGCGCGCATTCTGCTCCAGCGCGTCCTTGGACAGGCTGGCGTCGCGCACCACGTTCTTCGGCTCCGACAGGAAATGCAGCGACGGCATTTCGAATGTTTCCGAGCCGATCAGCGAGGTCTGCGCCTCGCGCTGGACGCGCGCGCCGGGAGCGGGACGCGGCGCAGGTGCGGCGACGCGGGTCGCCGCATCTGACCGGAAGTTTTGCACCTTGGCGTTCGGCGCGGCACGGCGCGGGACCGGCTCGTCGTCGAGTTCGACCTCCTCGTCGCCATTGTCGAAACCGGCATCGAGGACGTCGTCATCGTCCGGATCGACGGAAACGCTGCGGTCATTGACCATGGCGGCGAAGAATTCCGGCTCGACGCGGGCGCGGCCATCCGGGCTCATCCGCGCTTCGGCGAATTCCGCCGATTCGACCCGTTCGGCGGCGCGGCGCCATGCGGTGGAGCGCTGCTCCATCTCCGGCTCGAACTCGTCGCGCTCCTGCTGGCGGCGCACAGCCCGGCGATGCATCCAGGCGCGGAAAGACAGCCACCAGTGGGTAACGGCGCCGAGCGCCAGTATCCCCTCGTCGCCCTCGTCCTCGTCTTCGTCGAAGAGCAGGTCGTCCTCTCGGGGATCGGGCTCCGCGGTGCGCTCCATGACGGCAAAGCCGTTCTTGCGCGCAATCAGCGCCGAGCCATAGGCAAACAGCCACAGCGCCGGCGCAATGAGCACAATGGCAATGATGCTGGCAACGATGCCGGTCGGGTAGCCGCCAATGACCACGCCCGGAATATTGAGCACCATGTCGCCGAACACACCGCCGAGGCCGGTCGGCAACGGCCACGTCTTGGGCGGCACCACGCAGCCGGCCATCGCCGCCGCGAGCAGCGCGAAGCCGAACCACGCAAGGCCGCGCTTCGGCAGCCTGTCGACGCCGCGCGCCGAAAACAGGAGAAAGCCCCAGATCACCGCCGGCACCAGGGCGGCGACCGCGGCAAGGCCGAAGAACTGCATGGCGAGGTCGGAGAATACCGCGCCCGCATAACCCATGGCGTTGGTGACGATGTTGGCGGTGGCGTGCGAGAAGCTGGGATCGGCGACGTTCCAGGTCGCCAGCGCCGCGACGCCAAAGGCGACCAGCGCAAACAGGCCGGCGCCGACCAGCCGCCCGACCTGGCGCCGCGCGAATGCCTGGATGCCGTGCCCCGTATCGGTCAGCGCGAGCGGTGCTGAAGCCCCTGAACGCATGCTTCGTTCCCCGTCTGTCATGGACTGGCCGGGCGCATGACGCACTCCGGCAGATTCGGATGTCAGACTATCGGGGGGAAGGTTAAGGCCGCATTAACTATACGCACCCAGAGCCACGATCTTGCTCACTCCACTGTAGGCAGTCTCAACAGTTCGGAACCAATCCGGTCGACGTCTCCCCGCCGGCGGCCATCACTAGAACGTGATTGCGCAGGGACCGTGGCCTGCCAGCACGGTTGCCAAAAAGAAAGGCCCGGAATGACCCGGGCCTCAAAGCGTGAACTCCTTTCGGGAGCGTCACGACGGGATGGGAGAATGCGGGGCGGCCGAGGCCGCCCCGCAAGGCTTACGAGTGGTAGGCCGCTTCGCCATGCGAAGTCAGGTCGAGGCCTTCGCGCTCGGCGTCGGCTGTCGGACGCAGACCGATGATCAAGTCGACGACCTTGTAGAGGATGGCGCTGCCGATGCCCGACCACAGCAGGGTTACCAGGACGCCCTTGCCCTGCGCCAGGAGCTGCGTGGCCGTGCCGGCATAGCCGGCGGCGAAGTCGGCCGTCGAATAGTCGACGATGCCGGCGCCGCCGAGGGCGGGATTGACCAGAATGCCAGTGCCTAGCGCACCGATGATGCCACCGACGCAGTGGACGCCGAAGACATCGAGGCTGTCATCATAGTCGAACGTGTTCTTCACCACCGAGACGAAGAAGTAGCAGACGAAGGTGGCAACGATGCCAAGCACGATAGCGCCCATCGGGCCGGCAAAACCTGCAGCCGGCGTAATCGCGACGAGGCCGGTGACCGCGCCCGAAACAGCGCCGAGCATGGAGGCTTTGCCGCGCAGCAGCGATTCAAGCACGATCCAGGCCACTGCCGCCGCCGCCGTGGCGACGAAGGTGTTGATCATCGCCAGCACCGCATAGGCGTTCGCTTCGAGGTTCGAACCGGCGTTGAAGCCGAACCAGCCGACCCACAGCAATGAAGCGCCGACCATGGTCAGGGTCATCGAGTGCGGCGCCATGATGTCCTTCTTGTAGCCGATGCGCTTGCCGATCATCAGCGCGCCGACGAGACCGGCAATGCCCGCATTGATGTGAACGACCGTGCCGCCGGCGAAGTCGATGGCGCCGAAGCTGAAGATCAGGCCGGACGGGTCGGCATAGGCGCTCGGGCCGCCCCAGAACCAGACCATGTGCGCGATCGGGAAGTAGATTAACGTCACCCATAGGATAACGAAAAGGATCAAGGCGGAGAATTTGACGCGTTCGGCGAATGCGCCGACGATCAGGGCGGGCGTGATGCAGGCGAAGGTCATCTGGAAGACGACGAACACCAGTTCAGGAATGGCGACGCCCTTGCTGAAGGTTTCCGAAAGCGTCGATACGTTGACGCCGGAGAGAAACATCTTCGAAAGGCCGCCGACGAAGGCGTTGCCCGGGGTGAAGGCGAGGCTGTAGCCGTAGAAGACCCAGATGATCATGACCACGCTGGTGATGGTGAAGACCTGCATCAGCACCGACAGCATGTTCTTGGTACGAACCAGGCCGCCGTAGAAAAGCGCAAGGCCGGGAATGGTCATCAACAGCACCAGCACGGTGGAAATCATCATCCACGTGGTGTCGCCCTTGTCGACGGTAAAAGCCGGCGCTGCTGGCGCTGCCGCCGCGACGGCGGGAGCCGCCTCCTGCGCGAAGGCAGCAACCGTGCCCAATGCTCCGAGCGCTAAGGAGCCCAGCAGCGCGGAGCGCGCCACTGACTTCAAGGTGGAAGGTATATTCATTGAACTCTCCATTGGAATACGTGCTCGCCGCTCAAAGTGCGTCGGTGTCTGTTTCGCCGGTACGGATGCGCACCGCCTGATCGATGCCGAAGACGAAGATCTTGCCGTCGCCGATCTGGCCGGTCTTGGCCGCCGCCGTGATGGCTTCGACGGCCTTGTCGACCAGGTCTGTGCTAACCGCGACTTCGATCTTGATTTTCGGCAGGAAACTGACCGCGTATTCCGCCCCGCGATAGATTTCCGTGTGTCCCTTCTGACGCCCGTAGCCTTTGACTTCGGTGACGGTCAGGCCCTGGATGCCGACGGCGGTGAGCGCTTCGCGCACCTCGTCGAGCTTGAACGGCTTGATGATTGCCATCACGATTTTCATAAGGTTTCACCCTTTGCTGTTGCGGTCCCCCGCGTTTGCACACCTTCACCGATCCCAAAAAGCCCGGAGAGTGCCCAACAGGATTCAAGCTCCGTGCCAGTTGCCGAAGCAGGGTGTTAACTCATTGTAAACAAACGGATCGCTCGACTCCCGGCGCCACGGTGCGCACTGTCAACGGACAGTCACTGATTAAAAAGTAGGCAATCTTTCGAAAATGCCTATTCCGCAGGCGGCCGCTTCAGCCGGATCAGGCCTTCTTGGGCAACCGAGGCGATCAGCGTGCCGTCGCGGGCAAACAGCGAGCCGCGGGTGAAGCCGCGCGACCCCTGCGTCGACGGGCTGTCCTGCGTGTACAGGATCCAGTCATCGAGCGGATGGCTGCGATGGAACCACATCGCATGGTCGAGGCTCGCCGCCTGGATGTCGCGGTCGAAAATGGCGCGGCCGTGCGCAAAGGTCGAGGTGTCGAGCAGCGTCATGTCGGAGAGGTAGGCAAGCACCGCCGCCTGGATGCCGCGGTCGGCCGGCACCGGGCCGGTGGTGCGGATCCAGATGTTCTGCTGCGGCTCCAGCTTTTCGCGGCTGGTGTAATGCTTCAGCATCACCGGCTTCATCTCGATCGGCCGGTCACGCTCCCAGTAGCGCTTGATGCCGTCCGGCACCGCCTCGCCGAACTTGCCCAGCAATTCGCGCTGCGACAACAGGCTGTCGGGCGGCGGCACGTCGCGCGGCATCGGCAGCTGATGCTCAAGGCCAACCTCGTCCTGCTGGAACGAGGCTTCCAGCGAAAAGATCGCCTGGCCGTGCTGGATCGCCACCACGCGCCGCGTGGCGAAGGAGCCGCCATCGCGGATGCGGTCGACCTCGTAGACGATCGGCACCTTGGTGTCGCCGGGCCGCATGAAATAGCCGTGCAGCGAATGCACGTGGCGCTCGGGCTCGACGGTGCGCTGCGCGGCGACCAGCGCCTGGGCGATGGTCTGGCCGCCGAAAACGCGCTGCCAGTCGAGCTTGGGGCTGCGACCACGGTACAGATTGTGTTCCAGCTGCTCGAGGTCGAGAATGCTGAGAAGCTCGTCCATGGCCGCCGTCATGCTTCGTGACCTCGCCGTAAGATGCTATGGCGGTTTCCGACAGGAATGGCGGGCAGTCAAGGCCGGAATGCCCCAGTGGGCGGGGATGGTCGAGACTTCGAAAGGAATTGACATGGCGAACCGCAACCCGGACGCAAAAACCCCGCTCGACGTGCTGGTCGCTGGCGCCGGCTATGTCGGCCTCGCCGCCGCCGTGTCGCTGAAACAGGCGCGGCCGGGCCTCGCCGTGGCGGTCGTTGATGCTGCCCCCGCCGGCGTCTGGCAAAAGGACCGCCGCGCCTCGGCGATCGCCGCCGCCGCCTGCCGCATGCTCGACCAGCTCGGCGTCTGGCAGGAAATCGTCGGGCAATCGCAGGCGATCACCGAGATGATCGTCACCGATTCGCGCACCGCCGATCCGGTGCGTCCGGTGTTTCTCACCTTCGATGGCGAGGTCGCGCCGGGCGAACCGTTCGCCCACATGGTCGCCAACAAGGACCTGAACAGCGCCTTGCGCCGCCGCGCGCAAAAGCTCGGCATCGACATCATCGAAGGTGTCGCGGTCGCATCGTTCGACGGCAATGGCGCCGGCATCACCGTGCATCTGGCCGACGGCGCGGCGATTGAGGCGCGGCTGCTGGTCGCCGCCGACGGCGTCAATTCCAAATTGCGCGACATGGCCGGCATCAAGACGGTGAAATGGGAATATGGCCAGTCCGGCATCGTCTGCACGGTGGCGCATGAGCGCCCGCACAATGGCCGCGCCGAAGAGCATTTTCTGCCGGCCGGCCCGTTTGCAACGCTGCCGCTCAAGCCGACCGAGGACGGCACCAACCGTTCGTCGCTGGTCTGGGTCGAACGTTCCGAGGATGCCGAAAAGCTGGTCTCGGGCGACGACCTCGCCTTCGAGCAGGAGCTTGAATTGCGCTTCGGCCTGAAGCTCGGCGAAATCCGCGTCACCGACAAGCCGCGCGCCTGGCCGCTCGGCCTGACCATCGCGCGCGCCTTCGTCGCCCCGCGCATCGCGCTTGCCGGCGACGCCGCGCACGGCATCCACCCGATCGCCGGCCAGGGCCTCAATCTCGGCTTCAAGGATGTGGCGGCCCTTGCCGAAGTGGTGGTCGAGGCCGATCGCTTGGGACAGGATATCGGCGCGCTCGACGTGCTCGAGCGCTACCAGCAATGGCGCCGCTTCGACACGGTGCAGATGGGCGTCACCACAGATGTGCTGAACCGGCTGTTTTCCAACGACATCGGCGCGCTGCGCCAGCTCCGCGACGTAGGCCTCGGCCTCGTCGAACGGATGCCCAGGCTGAAGGAGTTCTTCATCCGGCAGGCATCGGGGTTGTCCAACGGCACACCACGGCTGCTCAAGGGTGAGGCGATTTAGGCCGGGAATGAGTGCCGCTTTGTCATAGACGCGGCTCGGCTCCTGACATCAGCCGCGCAATGTTGGCGCGGTGGCGCACGATCACGTAGATGCCGCCGGCAATGACCAGCAACCGGTAGGGCAATGGTTGTTCCATGCCGCCGACGAGGGCGATCGCGGTGAGCGCCGCCAGCATCGAACTCAGGGACACAATTCGGGAAACTGCCAACACCACGGCAAATGCCGTCGCCGCGCCTAGACCCACAGGCCAGGACATCGCCAACAAAACACCCAACCCCGTCGCAGCCGATTTGCCGCCGGTGAAATTCAGCCAGATCGAACGGCTATGCCCAAGCAAAACAGCGAGTCCGGCCAGGCATACAACCCAAGGAGCCCAAACGGGCATATCAGATATTGCCGACGGCGGCGTTGCGGAAGACCAGAAACAAAACCAACGGGCAAAGATGACCGCTGCCGCCCCTTTCAGCACGTCCACCAGAAGCACCACCAATGCTGGCCATTTCCCGAGTGTGCGCAATACATTTGTCGCACCGGTGGACTTGGAGCCGTGCTCCCGGATATCGATGCCCTTAAGCAGTTTCCCCGCCAGATAGCCGGCAGGCGTAGAGCCGATAAGGTAAGCGGCAGCCGATCCTACCGCGCTCGCTATCCAGAATGACATGCGCCCGGGCTGTTCTCAGTTGACCTCAAACCCCAGCTTCTGCCGCAGCCGCAGCATGCGCTGGTCGGCGACCTTGAAACTCTGCTCGCCGCTCTTGGCAACACGATCCAGCATCTGCAGCAGATCTTCGCGCTCATGCGGATCGAGGCGCTCGCGCAGGAAGGGCGCCAGCTTGTCGATGACGATCGTCGTGTCGTCGATCTGCGCCGCGGCCCATTTGGCGTAGACGACGGCTTCATCGGTCTTCTTCTGGTTGTCCGCAATCTGCGAGATCACCTCGCGGATGACCGTTTCGCGCTTCGGCAGGATCGGGCCGTGCTCCGCTGCCAGTGCGGTGATCAGCGTTGCCGCCGCCACCACCGGATCGTCGATCGCCGTCAGCGGCGACAGCGCCGCCTGCTTGCGCAGCTTCTTGCGCCTTATGTTGCCCTGGACGCGGCCGACGACGTCGGCGACCTCGCGCGCAGCTTCGTTCATGGCCTTCATGCGATACCACCAGAACGCCCCGGCTCCCAGCACGCCGAGAATAGCAATCAGGAAAGGCATGTCGAATTCCCCCGAAAATTGCGGCGACGATAGGAGAACTCCGGCGTTGCTTCAACACGCAAGAATTGTATCTGATGAGAAAACAGAGCTGGCCCCCTAATCATCCAGACGCCGAGATCGGACGTCCTGTGTTCAGGTCGCTCGTCACGGGCGCTAATGATGCAACCGCTTGGCGATAACGCCGACTTCGCATCCACCCCACTCCACCTGCAAGATATTTCACATACTGATATTTCGTTCGCCATCATTGACATGCCACAAATCCCGCCGTATTCAACCCCGCCAGAGATTTCATCTTATGAAATTTCTTGCAAAGCTGATGCGACGAGGCTTTCATCGTCGGGGAACCCGGAGGAGAGAATGAACAGGATTGGGCTGGTGGGCGCGCTGAGCGCCGCCGTGATGACGTTGACCCTGGCGATGCCAGCGTCGGCAGAGAGCAAGTTTCAGTGCAAGCCGGATGAGACCTACGTAATGAACGTCATGGTCTCCGCGCATCCCTATTGGGTGCCGGTCTATCAGGGCTTCAAGCAGGCGGCTGCGGCGATGGGCTGCAAGACAGTGTTTTCGGGCACGCCGGACTATGACATCGCCAAGCAGATCGCTTCCTTCGAACAGGATCTGATCAAGAAGCCGGCCGGCGTGCTGCTTCACCCGATGCAGGCCGATCCGTTCATCGAGCCGATCAACCGCGCCATCGAGAACGGCACCACCGTCGTCACCTTCGCCGCCGACTCGCCAAAATCCAAGCGCGTCTCCTACATCACCTCGGACAATCTGGCGGAAGCCAAGTTTGCCGCCGAGGAGATCGTCAAGCAGGTCGGCGACGATGCCGAATATGGCGTGCTTGAGAACCCCGGCCAGAGCAACCACGATCTGCGCGTCACCGCCTTCATCGACTATCTCGCCAAGAACTATCCGAAGATGAAGCTGGTCGGACGCCAGGCCTCCAATCAGGACGCCAATGTCGCCAACAAGGCGGTGGCCTCGATGCTGCAAGCCAACCCGAACCTCAAGGCGCTTTGGATTCCGGAAGCCGGTTCGGCCGAAGGCGCGGTCGCGGCCGTTCTCGAAGCCAAGGCCAAGGTGCTGATCATGCACGCCGACATCACCCCGGCGACGCTGGAGCAGATCAAGGCCGGCAACATCCACATGGCGCTGAGCCCGAACCAGGGCATGCAGGGTTATCTCGGCTTCGTCGCCACCTTCATGGCGGCGCATCCGGAGCTGATCGACCCGTTCAACGACTACAAGACGTCGGGCCACAACCCGATGAGCATCCCCTTCGCCGATAACGGCTTTGCCGTCATCACCAAGGAGAATGCCGACTCGTTCGACCTGAACAAGTACATGCAGGGCCGCGATCCCAGCTAATCGCGTCCATCAGGCAATCGCGCCATCCGGCGCGGTTGCCTTATCCCTCCCTGAGCAGGTGAGCACACAAGTGGAAATCCCGGCCCTCCTCAAAATATCCGGCCTCAGCAAATCGTTCGGCCCTGTCCGTGCGTTGCGCGATGTCGGGTTCGAGCTGCGCGCCGGCGAAATTCACGCCATTGCCGGCGAGAACGGCGCCGGCAAGTCGACGTTGATGAAGGTGATCGACGGCATACTGCCGCCCGACAGCGGCGACATCCAGATCGACGGCCGCTCCGTTTCGGTCCCCTCGCCGCTGGCGGCGCAAAAGCTCGGCATCGGCTTCGTGCATCAGGAGATCGCGCTCTGCCCCGATGTCTCGGTGGCGGAAAACATCTTCATGTCGATCACCAACGCCAGCAAGGCTTTGCTGATGAATTACCGTGACCTCGAGAAACGCGCGACAGCCATCCTGGCGCGACTTGGCAACCTCGATCCGACCGCGATGGCGCGGAGCCTGTCGATCTCCCAGCAGCAGCTGGTCGAAATCGCCAAGGCGCTGACGCTCGATTGCCGCATCCTCATCTTCGACGAGCCGACGGCAGCGCTGACCGAGCGCGAGGCCAAGAAACTGTTCGAGATCATCCACCAGCTTGCCGGCGAAGGCATCGGCGTCATCTACATCTCGCACCGCATGGCCGAAATCTTCGAATACTGCGATCGCGTCACGGTGCTGCGCGACGGCCGGTACATCACCACGCTCGACATATCGGCGACGACGCCCGAACAGGTGGTGGCGTCCATGGTCGGCCGCGTCATCGACAGCCTCTATCCCGAGAAGCTGCGCGACGACGAGCGGTCTGAGGAGATCCTGCTCGAGGTTAACAAGCTCTCGGAAGCAACCACCTTCCGCGACATCAGCTTCCAGTTGCGCAAGGGCGAAATCCTCGGCATTGGCGGCCTGATCGGCGCCGGTCGCAGCGAGATCGTTCGGGGTATCTGCCGGCTGGAGGGTCAGGTGACCGGCAATGTCAGCCTGCATGGCAAGCCGCTGTCGCTGACCCATTATGGCGACAGCATCGCCGCCGGCATCGTCTACCTCTCCGAGGACCGCAAGGGTGACGGGCTGTTCCTCGACATGTCGATCGCCGCCAACATCTCGGCGCTGGCGGTGGATCGGATCTCGACGCGCTTCGGCCTCATCAACGACCGCCGCGAGAAGCAGCGGGCGGAAACCATCGGCAGGCAGCTGTCGCTGAAATGCGGCCATGTCGGCCAGCCGGTTTCGACGCTCTCGGGTGGCAACCAGCAGAAGGTGGCGATCGCCAAGATGCTGTCGGTCGACCCGAAAGTGATCTTCCTCGACGAGCCGACGCGCGGCGTCGATGTCGGCGCCAAGGCCGAAATCCACCGGATCCTGCGCAAGCTGGCGCGCGACGGCGTCGGCATCGTGGTCATCTCGTCGGAACTGCCGGAACTGATCGGTGTCTGCGACCGGGTGCTGATCATACGCGAGGGACGCATCACCGGCGAGGTCACCGGCGCGGAAATGACCGAAGAAAACATCATGGTCCTGGCATCGCTTGCCGATGACGGCCGGCAACGGAGCGCCGCATGAGCATCGTGGGGGAAAGCATGGACAGCGTGACGCCGCCGGCCCGCATCGGGTTCGGTGAAAGGCTCGGCGGCCTGATCAGGATGCGCGAGACCGGCCTGATCCTCATCATCGCCGTGCTGTTTATCATTATGTCGTTCGCATCGCCCTATTTCCTGACCTGGGACAATATGCGGGCGATGGCGATGGCCTTCGCGGTCGAAGGCATTGTCGTGGTCGGCATGACGATCCTGCTGATCTCCGGCGGCATCGACCTCTCGGTCGGCTCGGTCACCGCACTCGCCATGGTCATTGCCGGCCTGCTCTTCCTCGGCGGCGTCGACCCCTGGCTGGCATCATTGATTGCAATAGCGGCCTGTGCAGGCATCGGCGCCTTCATGGGCTTCTTCGTCACCCGAGTGGGACTGCACCACTTCATCGTCTCGCTGGCGGTAATGGTGATCGCGCGCGGGCTCTGCTTGCTTGGCACCGGCGGCCGGCCGCTCGGGCTCTACACACTGCCGCCCGAGTTCAAATTCATCGGCCAGGGCGCCATTGGCGGCATTCCGGTCGTCATCATCATCTTCATCGTCTTCGTCATCCTGTCCGACTTCATGCTGCGCCGCACGACGATGTTCCGCAAAGTCTTCTACACCGGCAGCAATGAGAAGGCGGCCGCCTATTCCGGCATCCGTACCAAGAAGGTCGTGTTCCTGACGACGACGCTCTGCTCGACCCTGTGCGGCTTTGCCGGCGTGATCTACATGGCCCGTTTCGGCTCGGCCCAGCCGACCTTCGGCTCCGGCATGGAACTAAACGTCATCGCCGCCGCGGTGATCGGCGGCGCCAGCCTGACCGGCGGCTCCGGCACCATTCTCGGCGCCATCCTCGGCACCATCCTGCTCTCCGTCGTTTCAAGCTCGCTCGCTCTGCTCGACGTGTCCGTCTATTGGCAGGACATCATCCGCGGGTCCATTCTGCTGACGGCGGTCACCGCCGATTACTACTTCAACAAGCCGCGGGGCTGAGATGGCGGACGGCAGGGAAGATTTCGAGGCGATCCGGCAGATCCACACCGTTCTGGTGCTGCACTTCGTCGACGGCATGAAGCAGAACGACATTGCGGCGGCGCTCAACCTTTCGGCGTCGAAAGTCAATCGGCTGATCGCGCAAGGGCGCAAGCTCGGCATGCTGAGGATCGCGGTCGAGAGCCCGTTCCAGCGCCTCGTCGACATCGAAAAGCAGCTGATCGAGGTCGCGCAACTGGCAGCCGCGATCGTGACGCCGACCGTGGCCGGCAGTCCCGACAGCACGCTGCAGCAGGTGGGGCGCGCGGCGGCCAACCAGTTGCTCGAGACTTTGCGCGACGGCGACGTCATCGCCATTACCGGCGGCAAGGCGATCAGCGCGCTGGTCGAAAACCTGCAGCCCGAGCGCGCCTTCGACGTCACCGTCGTGCCGCTGACCGGCGGCGTCCAGGGCAAGCACTATACCGACGTCAACCATCTGGCGACGCGGCTGGCCGAACGCCTCGGCGGCACCAGCATGCTCTTGCATGCGCCGCTCTTTGCCGAAAGCCGCGAGCAGCGCGATCTCCTGCTGGACATGGCCTCGGTGCGCGAAATCTTCGATCTGGCGCGCAAGGCGGCGATCGCGCTGGTCGGCGTCGGCTCGATCCAGACGCCGGGGTCGAGCTATTACGACCTCCACCCGGGCCTCGATCCCGACCGCGAAAAACTCGCCGCCAGCGGCGCAGTCGGCGAGTTCCTTGCGCATCTGATCCGCGACGACGGCACGCTGGCCGACTATCCGCCCAACGACCGCCTGGTGGCGCTGGCGCCTTCGGAGCTCGGTCGTTGCCGGTCGGTGATGGGCGTCGCTAGCGGCGCCGAAAAGGTCTGGCCGATCCGCGCAGCGCTTCGCGGCAACTATCTCAAATCACTGGTCGTCGACGAAGAGACGGCCAATGCAGTCCTGAGCAATGCGGGGAGCATACGCAATGTCGCCTGAAATGTTGACGCGCACCATTGGCGCGTCGGGAATATCCGCCTCCGCAATCGGCCTTGGCACCTGGGCCATTGGCGGCTGGATGTGGGGCGGCACCGACGAGGCGCAGTCGATCGACACCATCCGCGCCTCGATCGACGAAGGCGTTTCGCTGATCGACACCGCGCCGGCCTACGGCAAGGGGCTGTCCGAGGAAATCGTCGGCAAGGCGATAAAGGGTCGCCGTGACAAGGTCGTCCTTGCCACCAAGCTTGGGCTGGTCTGGCATACCAAGAAGGGCAACCACTTCTTCGACTATGACGGCGCGCCGGTGCATCGCTATCTCGGTGCCGACTCTGTCGTCTACGAAGTCGAGCAGAGCCTGCGCCGCCTCGGCACCGACCATATCGACCACTACATCACCCACTGGCAGGATCCGACCACGCCGGTCACTGAAACGATGGAAGCGCTCGACCGCCTCAAGACCCAGGGCAAGATCCGCTCCATCGGCGCCAGCAATGTCAGCGTCGCCGATGTGAAGGCCTATCTCGCGGCCGGCCAACTCGATGCGGTCCAGCAGGAATACAGCATGGTTGCGCGTGACATGGAACAGGATCTCTTGCCCTTCTGCGCCGGGAACAACGTGTCGGTGCTCAGCTATTCCTCCCTGGCGCTCGGTCTGCTCTCGGGCAAGATCGGTCCCGACCGCGTCTTTACCGGCGACGACCAGCGCAAGGACAATCCGCGCTTCTCGCTCGCCAACCGCCGCAAGGTGGCAGCGCTGATGGAAGCGATCAGGCCGAGTGCCGAGGCGCACGGCGCCAGCGAGGCGCAGGTGGTCATCGCCTGGACGCTGCAGCAGCCCGGCATCACCTTCTCACTCTGCGGCGCGCGCAGCCCGCAGCAAGCCAGGGAAAACGCGCAGGCCGGCCGCATCAAATTGTCGGGACAGGAGATCAACCAGATCAGTGAGGCCGCCAGCCGCCATCTGACCAATCTCGACGCCTGACCGCCACCAGTAACCCGAACCAAGTTGAGCTGCCGTCCACCGGACGGCAGAACGGCCCAACCTTGCCCGGCAAAGCCATGCCTGATCAGAGAACCGTCATCCTCGACACGATCCGCCGCAACGGCGCGTTCGATGTCGTCGTCATGGGCGGCGGCATAAACGGCATCGGCGTTTTCCGCGAACTGGCGCTGCAGGGTCTCCGAGTTCTGCTGGTCGAACGCAACGATTTCTGTTCGGGCTGCAGTGCGGCACCCTCGCGCATGATCCATGGCGGCCTGCGCTATCTCGAGAATGGCGAGTTCGGCCTGGTGCAGGAATCGTTGCGCGAACGCGACGCGCTGCTGGCCAATGCGCCGCATATGGTGCGGCCGCTGCCGACGACAATTCCGATCCGCTCCGTCTTCTCCGGGCTGATGAACGGCGCGGCAGGCTTTCTCGGCTTTTCGGAAACGCCTTCCAGCCGCGGCGCGCTGGCGATCAAGGCAGGCCTCGCGCTCTACGACTGGACGACGCGCAAGCGCCGGGTGCTGCCGCGCCACAGTTTCCGTGGCGCCAGGGCGACCTTCGCGCAATGGCCGGCGCTCGATCCCAAACTGCGCTTTTCCGCTACCTATTACGACGCCTGGATCAGCTACCCCGAACGGCTCGGCATCGAATTGCTGCTCGATACCGCACGCCTGGCGCCCGACAGCCTCGCGCTCAATCGCGCCGAGATCGCGCGCGCGGGCTCCTCCTTCGAGCTCACCGATACGGTGGGTGGTGAAGGCTTCACCGTGACCGCCAAGGCGATCGTCAATGCGACCGGCGCATGGCTGGATTCGGCGATCGCCCGGCTCGACGCCTCCGAAAAGCCCGCGGCGCCCCTGGTCGAGGGCACCAAGGGCTCGCACCTCATCCTCGACAACGAGCCGCTGTACCAGGCGCTCAGTGGCCACATGATTTTCTTCGAGAATGCCGACGGCCGCGTCTGCATCATGTTTCCCTATCTCGGCAAGGTGCTGGTCGGCTCGACGGACATCCGCGTCAGCGAGGCCGGGCGCGTGCGCTGCGAACCGGCCGAGACCGACTACATATTGGCGGCGGCGCGGTTGGTATTCCCGTCCATTCCGGTCCATGCCGCCGACGTCGTCTTCACCTATAGCGGCATCCGGCCACTGCCGAAGAGCGACCATGCCTTCACCGGCCGAATATCGCGCGGCCATTCCGTACACCGCATTGCCGGCGACATCCCGCAATTCTGCATGATCGGCGGCAAGTGGACGACCTTCCGCGCCTTCGCCGAACAGGCGGCCGATGACGTGCTGGCCGAGCTTGGCCGCGAGCGCATCCGCGGCACGCTGGCGCTACCGATCGGCGGCGGCCTTGGATTCCCCACGGCCCCGGCATCGTTGGCGGCCGAGCTGGCGGGTGAGTTCGCGATCAGCGCCAACCGCGCCGCCTATCTCGCCGATCGCTACGGCAACGGCGCGCGCGCCATCATCCTGTTCTGCCTCGGGCGTCCCGACGATATCAGGCTCGATGACAGGACCGAGACCACGGCGGCCGAGATCGTCTATCTCGCCCGGCATGAGTTCGTGACCTGCCTCTCGGATGTTGTCTTGCGCCGCACGTCGCTTGCCATTGCCGGCGACATCTCGATGGTATCAATCGAAGGGATCGCCGATGCGCTGGCCGCCGAGCGCGGCTGGAGCGATCCGCACCGCGACGAGGAGATAAAAAGTCTCATCGCCGAACTCGACACCTATCACGGCGTCTCGCAAGAGATGCTCGACCAACGCACGATCCCAGGAGCAGAACATGAAAGTCAGCACCAAGGCCCGGATGAACCGGATGTTCACCAACGGCAATTGCCTCGACGTGGCGCTCGATCACGGCGTCTGCAATGAACCGGGGTTTCTCGTTGGCCTGGAGGACATGGCGAAGGTCATCGACACACTGATCGCGGCAGGGCCCGACGCGTTGCAGCTGACCTATGGCCAGGCCGACCTCTTGCAGTCGCGGAAAGACAAGGACAAGCCGGCGCTGGTCATGCGCATCGACATGGGCAACCCCTACAATGCCCAGCGCCACCGGGTGATGTGGTCGATGCTGCAGAATTATGACGAGCCGATCATCGGCGCGCTGGAGATGGATGCGGCCTGCGTCGTCGTCAATCTGTTCATGCTGCCCGACGAGCCGGAACTGTTTCGCCAATGCGTCGAAAACATCGCCAAGGTCCGCGCCGCCTGCCAGCGATACGGCATGCCCTTGATGATCGAGCCGCTGGTTATGCTGCCCAACGATATCAGAGGCGGCTATCAGGTCGACGGCGATGCGGAAAAGATCGTGACGCTGGTGCGGCTCGCCGCCGAAATGGGCGCCGACATCATCAAGGCCGACCCCACCGAGCACGCGGAAGATTTCCACCGCGTCGTCGAGGCGGCACGCGTGCCGGTGCTGGTGCGTGGCGGCGGCAAGGACGATCTCAAGACGGTGCTGGCAAAATCGTCAGCCCTGCTCAGACAAGGCGCCAAGGGGCTGGTCTATGGCCGCAACATCTATCAGCATGCCAATCCGAAGGCGGTAGTGAGTGCGTTGATGGCGATGATCCACAACGACGCCGGCGGCGAAGAGGCTTGGGACATCTACAACAATGGCTGATCAAGCCGCCTATCTGCTCGGCCTCGACGCCGGCAACACCATCATCAAGGCGGTGCTGTTCGATCATACCGGGCGGCAGCTCGCCATGCATGCGGTCGCCGGCCGTTCGCACACGCCGCAGCCGGGCTATGTCGAGCGCGACCTCGGCGGCATGTGGGCCGCTGCGCGCGACGCCATACGCGCCTGCATTGCGCAGGCCGGCATCGATGCCCGCGAGATCGCCGCCGTCGGCTGCGCCGGCCATGGCAACGGCCTTTATCTGGTCGACCGTGCCGGCGAACCGCTGATCGGCATCCAGTCGCTCGACACGCGCGCCGCCGGCATGGCGTCGACGCTGGCGGCGCGCAATGCCGAAGCGCTGCACGCGATCTGCCTGCAAAAGCCGTGGCCGGCGCAGACGCCGACCTTGCTGGCCTGGGTCAAGCAGCATGCGCCCGACCTTTATGCCGCAACCGGCACGGCGATGCTGTGCAAGGATTTCATCACTTTCCGCTTGACGGGCGAGCGTGTCAGCGATGTCTCCGACATGTCCGGCTGCGGCCTCGTCCGCATGCCCGAAGGCGTCTATGATTCCGAGCTTCTCGCGCTCTACGGCATTGAGGATGCGCAGGCCAAACTGCCTCGATTGCTCGACAGCGCCGACATCGCCGGCGCGGTCACCCCGCAAGCGGCTGAAGAGACCGGACTGGCGGAAGGCATGCCGGTCATCGCAGGCTATTTCGACGTCGTCGCCAGCGCCATGGGGGCGGGCGTCGTGCGCCCCGGCGAAGCCTCTGTTATCGCCGGCACCTGGTCGGTCAATCAGGTCTTCTCCACTACGCCGGTTGGCGACCCAGATGTTTTCATGGCGGCGCGCTTCGGCCCCAGCCGTTTCGTCAATATCGAATCCAGCGCTACATCGGCCGCCAATCTCGAATGGTATGTGCGCGAATTCGTCGAGCGCGGTGCCCATCATGACGATCCGTTCGGCCACTGCAACGCGGCTGTCGGCGCGGTGACGCCGGCCTGGGACGATCCGATTTTCCACCCGTTTCTCTACGGCTCCGGGCAAGGGGCGGAGTTTCGCGCCGGCTTCTACGGCCTCGCCGGCTGGCACGGGGAAGGCCATTTGTTGCGCGCATTGTTCGAGGGCGTGATGTTCGAGCACCGGCGCCACATCGAAGTCTTGAAAAAAGCCGGCGTCGGCTTCGAAAGAGCCGTGCTATCCGGCGGCGGCTCGCGCAGCGAGCACTGGCCGCAAATCTTCGCCGACGGGCTTGGGGTGCCGATCACCGTGCCTGAGGCGCGCGAGACCGGCGCGCTTGGCGCGGCAATCGGCGCCGGGGTCGCGGCCGGCCTGTTCGCCGACTATGAGGCCGGCGTCGACGCCATGACCCGGTCAAGCGCCGCCTATCGTCCGAACCCGGCCATGCAGGACCATTACAACAGGCGTTATCGCGCCTATTGCGGCCTTGCCGATACGCTGCGATCGTTCTGGGCCGAACAGGCGGCAGAACCGAGTAGAACACCGCCGAGTAAACCACCGCAATGACCCAACGGCTCGATGGCGACTACGACTACATCATCGTCGGCGCAGGCACGGCGGGCTGCGTGCTGGCCAATCGGCTGAGCGAAAACCCGGCGACGCGCGTGCTGCTGCTTGAGGCCGGCGGCAGCGACAATTATCACTGGGTGCATATCCCGGTCGGCTATCTCTATTGCATCGGCAATCCGCGCACCGACTGGATGATGAAGACTGCCCCCGAAGCCGGCCTGAACGGCCGCTCGCTGGTCTATCCCCGCGGCAAGGTGCTGGGCGGCTGCACCTCGGTCAACGGCATGATCTACATGCGCGGCCAGGCGGCGGACTACGATGGCTGGCGGCAGATGGGCAATGTCGGCTGGGGCTGGGACGATGTGCTGCCCTACTTCCTCAAATCCGAGGACCATCATGGCGGCAAGACCAAGCTGCATGGCTCCGGCGGCGAATGGAAAGTGGCGCGGCAACGCCTGTCCTGGCCGATCCTGAACACGGTGCAGGAGGCGGCCAAGGAATTCGGCATCATGCCGCGCGAGGATTTCAATGACGGCGACAATGAGGGGTCCGGCTTCTTCGAAGTCAACCAGAGCAAGGGCGTACGCTGGAACACAGCCAAGGCATTCTTGCGCCCGGCGCTGCGACGGCCCAACCTTCGGCTGGTCGTCAACGCGCATGTCGAGACAGTGCTGCTCGAGGGCAAGCGTGCTATCGGCGTCCGCTACCGCGCCGGCGGCCAAGCCATAGAGGCAAAGGCCAGGAGCGAGGTGCTGCTGACCGCCGGTTCGATCAACACGCCGAAACTGCTGGAGCTTTCCGGGGTCGGCGAGCCGGATCGCCTCGCCGCGCTCGGCATCGATGTGGTTCACGCCAGCCCCGATGTCGGCGAGAACCTTCAGGACCATCTGCAGATCCGCACTGCCTACAAAGTGTCGTCGGCGCTGACGCTCAACACGCTAGCCAACAGCCTGAGCGGCAAGGCGAAGATCGCGCTGCAATATGCCTTTGGCCGCTCGGGACCGATGTCGATGGCGCCGAGCCAGTTCGGCATGTTCTCGAAATCCGGTCCGTCGATGGCGACGCCGGACCTGGAGTACCACGTCCAGCCCTTGTCTACCGACCGGCTGGGCGACCCGCTGCACCCGTTCCCGGCAATCACCATGTCGGTCTGCAATCTGCGGCCCGAGAGCGTCGGCTCGGTGCACGCCACGACCCGCGACCTGGCGGTGCAGCCGGAAATCCGGCTGAACTATCTCTCGACGGTGCGCGACCGCGAGATCGCGCTGCGTTCGGTGCGCCAGGCGCGCGGCATCATGACCGCCAAGGCTCTTGCCGGCTTCCATCCGGAAGAAATCCTGCCTGGTCTCGCCCACCAGTCGGACGAGGACCTGCTGCACCAGATCGGCTCGATCGCGACGACCATCTTTCATCCGGTCGGCACCTGTAGGATGGGTGTCGACGGCCGCGCCGTCGTCAGCCCGGACCTGCGCGTGACCGGTGTCGAGGGCCTGCGCGTCGTCGACGCCTCGATCATGCCGCGCATCGTCTCCGGCAACACCGCCTCGCCAGTGGTGATGATCGCCGAGAAGGCGGCGGATATGATCCGCCGGCCTGCATAGATGTGTGAGGGAGCGGGGGCTAGTTTAAGACCCCGGCACGTCGTAGATCGCCCTGACTTCGACGGTGCCGATTTCGGCCAGCGGAATTTTGCCGGCGATCTCCAGCGCCTGTTCGAGAGTGTCGGCTTCGATCATGACGAAACCAAGCAACTGCTCCTTGGTTTCGGCAAACGGACCGTCAGTGATCAGCCGCTTGCCTTGGCGCCGCCGCACCGTCTTCGACGTCTTCACCGATTGCAGCGCCTGCGCGATGATCAGCTTGCCTTGCTGGTCCAATGACCGATCATAGGCCATCGAATCGGCGTCGAGCTTGGCCAAACGCTCCGGCGTCATGGCATGGAGGTCCTTTTCCTCGCCGTAGACCAGACAGACATATTTCATTTCCAGCTCCCTTGCTGTGACGAAGCATATGCGATCACGGCGCCGGCGGCATCCCTGCCGGCAGCAGCGTGGTCGAGCACGCAGACCGCAATGCCGATCACAGCGACCGCAGCAAGCAGCCGGCCGAAGCCGGAAGGTCGCGAGCACTCGATCTCGTGTAGACGCGCGCTTTTGTCGGCGTCGTTCCAATGGGCAGAAAACAGATTGTTCATCTTGGATCTCCATCCGCCACGAGAATCCGTGGACGCTCGCAGGACGGCCGGCGCCGATGCAAGTCGACATTTTTGCACGCACATTTTTCAGAAAAGATTTGCAGGGCTCGCCGGCGTCGCATCCGGCCGAAACAGCGCGGTGGTCTTCCCCTGCCGCCGCGCTATAGTTGGAGGGAACGCCGCGTGGCCGGCGCTGTCGCTGTAATCAAGGATAATCTTATGGACCGCACCGCAAACGCCGTCTGGAAAGGCAATCTGAAGGAGGGCACGGGCACGCTCGACAGCCAGAGCGGCACCTTGAAGGGCACGCCCTATTCGTTCAAGGCTCGCTTCGAGGACGAGAGCGGCAAATCCGGCACCAATCCCGAAGAGTTGATCGCGGCGGCACACGCCGGCTGCTACGCCATGCAGCTGTCGCATTTCCTGGCCGAGAACGGCACGCCCGCCACCGAGCTCGACGCCAAGGCGGTGGTGACGCTGGTGCCCGGCACCGGCATCACCGGCAGCGCCATCACCCTGATCGGCAAGGTGCCGGGCATTGATGCGGCGAAGTTCAAGGAACTGGCCGAGAAGGCCAAGGCGGAGTGCCCGGTTTCGAAGGCACTGGGGGCCATCGCAGTGTCGCTCGACGCGAAGCTGGGGTGATCCGCCGATTTTGCCCGGGGTAGCGATTCTTCGCGCCCCCCTCTGCCCTGCCGGGCATCTCCCGGGGAGATTGGAAGCTCGGTAGCTGGCACTTTCTTTCGACGTTCGTGATTGGCGAAGGCCGGCGTGACATCTGATCTCCCCACTTGAGGGGGAGATGGCCGGCAGGCCAGAGGGGGGTGCTGTCCCACCAACGTCTCGGATAACTATTAGGCGCCCAGCGCATCAAGCCGGGCGCGAAGGGCTGCGACTTCCTGCTCCAGAGCCTCCAATCTCGCTTCCAGGTCGGAAGCAGGCAAGGCCGGCGCGCTCCGCTGCACCGATAACGCCGCGACGTCCACCGGTCCTGCGAGCAGATGCACGTAGCGGTCCTCGCGCTGGCCTGGCCCGCGCGGTATTTCCTGGATCAGCGGCGGTCGGCGGCCGATCAGCATGTCGAGTTCAGCGCGCAGGTCTTCGATCGACGAAAACCGCGCCATGCGCTCAGCTCGCGCCAGCAACTCATGCGCCGTCTGCGGCCCGCGCAGCAAAAGCAGGCCGATCACCGCAGTCTGCGGCCTCGTCAGCGAGAAGCGCTGCGCCATCTGATGCTCATAGCGCTCGACGCGCGAGCCGAACATCTGACGCACCAGCCCCTTCTGCTCGAGCAGCTTCAGCGTCCGATGCACCTCTGTCGGCTCGAGCGCCATCACAGGCTCGCGCGCCGTCTTCTGGTTGGCGGCTGCAAGTGCTGCATTCAGCGTCAGCGGATAGACATCCGGCGTCAGCTCCTTCTTCTCGATCAGGCAGCCGAGCACACGGACTTCGATCGGATTAAGGATTGGAAGCTCTTCGCTCATTGGGTTGAGTATCCTTTCTAGCGCCGGCGAGACAGCGCCCACCTCTCTGTCCTACCGGATATCTCCCCACCCGTGGGGGAGATGTCCGGCAGGACAGAGGGGCGCGCGAAGGATCGCCGCGTTCGAGATTGCCGCGAGCGAACTCGCCTCAACTAAACCCGCCGCTCCACCATCATCTTCTTGATCTCGGCAATCGCCTTGGCCGGGTTGAGCCCCTTCGGGCAGGTCTGGGCGCAGTTCATGATGGTGTGGCAGCGGTAGAGCCGGAACGGGTCTTCGAGATCGTCGAGCCGTTCGCCCGTGGCTTCGTCGCGGCTGTCGATCAGCCAGCGATAGGCCTGCAGCAACGTCGCCGGGCCGAGATAGCGGTCGCCGTTCCACCAATAGCTCGGGCACGAGGTCGAGCAGCAGGCGCACAGGATGCACTCGTAGAGCCCGTCGAGCTTTTCGCGATCCTCATGGCTCTGCAGCCATTCCTTGGCCGGCTCTGGCGACACTGTCTTCAGCCATGGCTGGATCGAGGCGTGCTGGGCGTAGAAATTGGTGAGGTCGGGCACCAGATCCTTGACCACCTGCATATGCGGCAGCGGGTAGACCTTGACGGCGCCGGAAATGTCGTCGCAGCCCTTGGTGCAGGCCAGCGTGTTGGAGCCATCGATGTTCATGGCGCAGGAGCCGCAAATGCCTTCGCGGCATGAGCGGCGCAAGGCAAGCGTCGGATCGATCTTGTTCTTGATCCAGAGCAGCGCGTCGAGCACCATCGGCCCGCAATCGTCCATGTCGACGAAATAGGTGTCGATGCGCGGGTTCTCGTCATCGTCGGGCGACCAGCGGTAGATGCGGTATTCCCGCAGGTTGGTGGCGCCCTCCGGCTTCGGCCAGGTCTTGCCCGGCTGCACCTTGGAGTTCTTGGGAAGCGTGAGTTCGACCATTACCTCAGATCCTTTCGGATGACGGGCTTCGGCACCATGGTTAGTATACCCTGGCCTTCGGCGCGATCTTGGCAAGACTGATGCCGCCGTCCTTTTCCGCCACCAGCGGCTCGGTGTGCACGGGACGATAGCTGAGGCTCACCTGGCCGTCCTCGCTTAGCCGGGCCAGCGTATGCTTGCGCCAGATAGTGTCGTCGCGGGCCGAGAAATCTTCGCGCGCATGCGCGCCGCGGCTCTCCTTGCGCGCCTCGGCGCCGTAGACCGTGGTGATGGCGTTGGCCATCAGATTTTCCAGCTCCAGCGTCTCGACCAGGTCGGAATTCCAGATCATCGAGCGGTCGGAGACTTTCAGGTCCTTGAGCTCGGTCCATATCTGCGAAATGCGCTTGCAGCCGTTTTCGAGCGACTCCTGTGTGCGGAACACGGCGGCGTCTTCCTGCATCGCCTTCTGCATTTTCTCACGCAGAACAGCGGTTGGCGTCGAGCCATTGGCGTGGCGCAGCCGGTCGAAGCGGTCCATGATGTTTTCGACCGAGGCTTCGTTGGGCGAAGGGATCGCCGAATTACGGTCGATGACCTGGCCGGCGCGGATTGCGGCGGCGCGGCCGAACACCACCAGATCGATCAGCGAGTTCGAGCCCAGCCGGTTGGCGCCGTGCACGGAGGCACAGCCGGCCTCGCCGACCGCCATCAGCCCGGGTGACACCCGGTCAGGATTCTCGACAGTCGGGTTCAGCACCTCGCCCCAGTAATTGGTCGGCACGCCGCCCATATTGTAGTGCACCGTCGGCAGCACGGGGATCGGCTCCTTGGTCAGGTCGACGCCGGCGAAAATCCTGGCCGATTCCGAAATGCCCGGCAGCCGCTCATGCAGCACGGCCGGATCGAGATGGTCGAGATGCAGGAAAATATGGTCCTTGTTCTTGCCGACCCCGCGGCCTTCGCGGATCTCCAGCGTCATGCAACGCGAGACGACGTCGCGCGAGGCCAGGTCCTTGGCCGACGGCGCGTAGCGTTCCATGAAGCGCTCGCCCTCGGAATTGACGAGATAGCCGCCCTCGCCGCGCGCGCCTTCGGTGATCAGGCAGCCGGCGCCGTAGATGCCGGTCGGATGAAACTGCACGAACTCCATATCCTGCAACGGGAAGCCGGCCCGTGCCGCCATGCCGCCGCCGTCGCCTGTACAGGTGTGCGCCGACGTCGCCGAGAAATAGGCGCGGCCATATCCGCCGGTCGCCAGCACCACCATCTTGGCGGAGAAGCGATGGATGGTGCCGTCGTCGAGGTTCCAGGCGACGACGCCGGTGCAGGTGCCGTCCGGTTCCATGATCAGGTCGAGCGCAAAATACTCGATGAAGAACTGTGCATTGTTCCTCAGCGACTGGCCGTAGAGCGTGTGCAGGATGGCGTGACCGGTGCGGTCGGCGGCAGCACAGGTGCGCTGCACCGGCGGGCCGTCGCCATAATTCATCATGTGTCCGCCGAACGGCCGCTGGTAGATCTTGCCCTCTTCGGTGCGCGAGAACGGCACGCCGTAATGCTCGAGCTCGTAGACCGCCGCCGGTGCCTCGCGCACCAGATATTCCATGGCGTCGACGTCGCCCAGCCAGTCCGAACCCTTGACGGTGTCGTACATGTGCCACTGCCAGGAGTCCGGACCCATGTTGGACAGCGACGCGGCAATGCCGCCTTGTGCCGCCACCGTGTGCGAGCGGGTCGGGAACACTTTGGTGATGCAGGCCGTGCGCAGGCCCTGCTCGGCCATGCCGAGCGTGGCGCGCAGGCCGGCGCCGCCGGCGCCGACGACCACCACGTCGAACTTGTGGTCGACAAAGGTATAGCCGGTGGCCGATTTCGCGTCCTTGGCCAAATCAGCCTCCGAATGCCAGTTTGAGCAGGGCGAAGATCGAGGCGACGCCGACCGCTATGGTGAAAAACGTGCTGAGTGCGATCAGCGCCAGCTTCATGCCTTCGGCATGCACGTAATCCTCGATAATGACCTGCATGCCGACACGCATATGGGTGAGACCGGAAACGAGCACCAGCGCCAACACCAGCGCCACGAACGGACTGGCGAGCGCCGCCCGCACCTCGGCGAAGCCGGCGCCATTGAGCGCGATCAGGAACCCGACGAAGAACAGTATCAGGGGGATGTTGGCAATGGCCGTCAGCCGCTGTCGCCAGAAATGCCCGGTGCCTTCGCGGGCCGAGCCCAGACCGCGGACCTTGGCCAGCGGCGTGCGCATATCGTTGTTGTTCGTGCCGCTCATCACAAGGTTCCCCGCGCCATGTAGCCGGCGACCCAGATCAGCAGCGTGAGCAGGATGGAACCGGCGAGCGTCGCCCAGGCGATCTTCGATGCCGTGTTTTTCTCCAGCCCGGCGCCGGTGTCCCAGACGAGATGGCGCACGCCGCCCAGCATGTGGTGCATCAGCGCCCAGGTGTAGCCGAACAGGATGAGCCGGCCGAGCCATGTGCCGAAGGCCCAGTTGATCCAATCGAAAGCGCCTTGCGAACTCGCCGCCGCCATCAGCCACGCGGCGACCAGCAGCGTGCCGAAATACAGCGCCCCGCCAGTGATGCGATGAATGATCGACATCGTCATGGTGATCGGTGGGCGGTAAATCGTCAGGTGCGGCGAGAGCGGCCGTTCACGTCTGGCGGTTCGGGTGGCTGGTGATTTGCTCATGGCTGCCCCAGTTCGATGTCCGGAGCCGCGGTGGAAAGCGGCACTTACCGCCTCGATATATGACTTCAGACAGCCGGTTTCTAATGCTCTTTTTGCACCGCGTCAAAGCCGGAAAATCGTTTTGAAAACGTCATTTAGTCTGACAAAAGGCTGCTGTTTCTCTTCAATCGATTTGGCCACCGTCGAAAGCCGGCGCACCGTTCGCTGCAGTGCGGCATTTCCGTTTGCAATCGACTCCGGGCTATCGTTTGCAGGTCTGTGGTGTCGAGCCCCTCTTCATCACCAGCGCCTCGCGCGCGTCGATCACGATTGCGTTATGCGACGCGGCTTCCTGGTAGCGGCTGGACTGGTTGGCGGGTGATGCGGCAAACTCCTCGGTCGTGCCGTCTGGCCTGACAACGCGCAGCGCCGTGCCGAGGTTCTGGATGGTGATCACACCGCCATTGCCGCATCTGTAAGTCGCCGTGCCGACAGCAGACCGCGGGGCCGTAAGGTCGGTGACAATCTTGGCTGGCGGTGCGGCAGGCGCTGTCGGAGCCGTTGCGGAAGCCGGGGGCGCCACAGGTGGGGCGGACTGCTGAGCCGGCGCGGGCGCGACAGTGGGTGGTACGGTATTCACCGCCGTCGGCGCGCCGTTCTGCGGCACGCAGGCTGCGGCAGTCAGCAAGGGGATCGACAACAGCGTCACCCGAAACGTCCGGCGTAACGCCATATGCTGTCCTCCTGCGCGGCTAACTAGCCGCGATGTTCCACCAAGATCAAGCTCACCCGACGTCAGCGTAGTTGTGTGCGTCGCGGCCGATGGTGCGGGCAAGCATGGCCGAATGATGACGCCCGGGTTTTCCATCCCGTCGGATATTAACCATGTTTGGCGAGAGATCGCCGCCGGATGCGCCTGCCCTCTTAACAAAGGTTAAGAAAAGGTTAATTTCCGATTCGATCGGGTCCACAGCAGAGAGGACACCATGCTATCGAACTCAGGAAGAGCGCGCCTTGCGGCGCTTGTGCTGGCGACAGCCAGTCTCGGCTTCGCCGCCCCGGCAATGGCCTTGTCGCGCCATCATGACCGCGTCTATGCCGATTCCCTAGGCAATCTCGTCATCGACAGCGCCGCCGGCTACAAGCGCATCATTGTCGGCCAAGGCAGGCTGGCCAAGAAATTGTCCGACTACACCAGCGCCGGGCAGCCGGAAGCGGAACCGGAAGTCCTTTATGAAGACGAGGCGGATCACATCTCTAGGCGTGGCTGCTACCAGCCGCCGGTGTTCGTGAAGGGCCGCTCCTATATGTACGGCCTCTCCGACGGCGAAATGCCCAACCTCAGCCCTTGCCGCTGATGATCCGGCACGGCCGAGAGGCCGTTTAAGCGAGACGCTAACCGACGCTGCCTGTATCCGGGATGAACACCGTTTCCGCCCGCTCATAGGACAATCGCACGCTGTCGCGGCCGTTCTTCTTGGCCTTGTAGAGCGCTTCGTCGGCGCGCCGCATCAGCGGCTCCAGCCCTTCGTCGCCGGTGCGCGCCGCGACGCCGAAGCTCGCGGTCACCCTGGTGCCCGGCGGCAACCCGTCGACACTGCCGGCCGAATAGTGCGTGCGCACGGCTTCGGCAAACAGCCGCGCCGTGGCAAGATCGCTCAGCGACAGAAGCACAGCGAACTCCTCGCCGCCGATGCGGCCGGCAACCGCACGCGTGCCGGCGGCCGCGCGAAGCTTGGCGGCGAAGTCGGCGATCACCTGGTCGCCCGCGGCATGTCCGTATTTGTCGTTGAGCGCCTTGAAGTGATCGAGATCGGCCAGCACCAGCGCGACCGGCACCTTGGTAACAGCGCAATGCTGCAGCACCAGCAAGGCGCGCTCCTCGAAACCCCTGCGGTTGAGCAGGGCAGACAGCGGATCGGTGTGCGTCTCGGTCTTCAGCGCCTTCATCACGTCGAGCGCAGCTGCCGAGAACAGGCAGAGCGCGATCAGCAACGACAGCAGCGCGTGCGTCAAAAGCGCCGTCGTCCAGTAGGACGAGCCATAAAACCCGTCATAGCTGGTGAACGGCCCGTGCGAGATGACGACGAGCAGCGTGCGGCCGATGAAGTTCAGCCCGGACAGCAGCGACAGTACGAACAGGATTTTTTCCGTCGGGCCGTTCTTGCGCACGGCGCGCAGCTCGGCGGCGACCAGCAGGCTGAGGCCGCCAAAGCCGAAATTGATCGACAGGATGCGCCAAGTCAAGTCCGGCTGGACGAACAGGAACCAGCAGAATGCGACCATCCCGCCACCCGCCAGAATGCCGATCGCGATATAGGGCACGCGCCTGCCGTAGCGCGAGATGATCGCACCGACGAGGCAGCAGGCGGCGAGCGTGAAGCAGAGGTTGGAGACCAGCTTGGTCAGCACCATGCCGCCGGGCAGCGTGAAATACTGCAGCAGGAAGCCGGGCGCGGACACGCAATAGCTCGTGCCGAGCACAGCCAGATAGGGCCGGTGGCGCTGATAGAACCATAGCACGAGGAACGCCGCGCCGAGCGCCAGCGCGATCGTCGGATTGAGCAGCGCTATGAACAGGCCGGTGTCCAAAGGACGGTGACTTCCCGCTTGACGTCCGGGAAGACCTTAGAGCGCAAGCCCCAACAAGCGGTTAAGCCGGGACGAATATGCAAGTCGCCACTCATGAAGCTGGTGCACGGAACCGGGACCTGAGGCCGGCGTTTCCTGACAGCAATCAAGGAGAAGTTGTTCATGGCCGACACGATCACGCTGACCGATCACGAAGCAATTCGCTCATGGGCCGCAGGGCGCGCCGGATTTCCGGCGATCGTCGATGTATCGCCCGAAACCGGAACGCAGCCGTTGCTGAGGCTCGTCTTCGGCCAGCACGCCTATCAGGACCAGGATCAGCCTGAACGCCCGGTCAACGCAGGCGGCTACGAGCTGGTCGAATGGGACGAGTGGTTCAAGATCTTCGACGAGCGCGAACTGGCGCTGGTGGTCGCGGCCGACGAACCCGGCAGCCGGGAGGAATTTCATGAAATCATCCGGCGTGCCGGCTAGGGCATAATACCCCAAGGGTCTTAGAGCGGCGCGCTTTAAACAAAACCCCGAACGGTGTTGCCGTTCGGGGTTTTGCATACGCTCAGATCAGGCTTGAACCAGTCTGCGCTATTTCCAGTCGCGGATGTCGACGAAATGGCCGGCGATCGCCGCCGCCGCCGCCATGGCCGGCGATACCAGATGGGTGCGGCCCTTGAAGCCCTGCCGGCCTTCGAAATTGCGGTTCGAGGTCGAGGCGCAGCGCTCATGCGGCTTCAGCCGGTCGTCGTTCATGGCCAGGCACATCGAGCAGCCCGGCTCGCGCCAGTCGAAACCGGCGGCAATGAAGATCTTGTCGAGACCCTCGGCCTCCGCCTGTTCCTTGACCAGACCGGAGCCCGGCACGATCATCGCATCGACATGCGCACTCACCGTCTTGCCTTCGACCACCTTGGCCACCGCACGCAGATCCTCGATGCGGCCATTGGTGCAGGAGCCGATGAAGACGCGGTCGAGCGTGATGTCGGTGATCTTCGTGCCCGGCGTCAGCCCCATATAGTCGAGCGCGCGGATCTTTGACGTCCGCTTGTTCTCGTCCGTGATCTCTTCCGGATTGGGAACGACGCCCTGCACCGAAACGACGTCCTCGGGCGAGGAACCCCAGGAGACGATCGGCGGCAGCTTGGCCGCGTCGAGCACGATCACCTTGTCGAAATGCGCGCCCTCGTCGGACTGCAGCGTCTTCCAGTATTCGAGCGCGGCGTCCCACGACGCGCCCTTCGGCGCGCGCGGCTTGCCCTTGACATAGGCGAAGGTGGTTTCGTCGGCCGCGATCAGGCCGGCGCGCGCGCCGCCCTCGATCGACATGTTGCAGATCGTCATGCGGCCTTCCATCGACAGCGCGCGGATCGCCTCGCCGGCATATTCGATGACATAGCCGGTGCCGCCGGCGGTGCCGATCTCGCCGACGATGGCGAGGATAATGTCCTTGGCGGTGACGCCTTCCGGCAACTGGCCATCGACGCGCACCAGCATGTTCTTGGCCTTGCGTTGGATCAGCGTCTGCGTCGCCAGCACATGCTCGACCTCGGAGGTGCCGATGCCATGCGCCAATGCGCCGAAGGCGCCATGCGTCGAGGTGTGGCTGTCGCCGCAGACGATCGTCATGCCAGGCAGCGTGAAGCCCTGCTCCGGCCCGATGATGTGGACGATGCCCTGGCGGATATCGTTCTCGGAATAATATTCGACGCCGAAATCCCTAGCGTTCCTGGCCAGCGCCTCGACCTGGATGCGGCTTTCCTCGTTCTTGATGCCGAATTTGCGCTCCGGCGAGGTCGAGACATTATGATCGACCACGGCCAGCGTCTTTTCCGGATGCCGGACTTTTCTGCCGGTCATGCGCAGACCTTCGAAGGCCTGCGGACTGGTCACTTCATGGACGAGATGGCGGTCGATGTAGAGCAGACAGGTGCCATCATCCTGGCGGTCGACGACATGGTCGTCAAAAATCTTGTCGTAGAGGGTGCGCGGTGCGCTCATGTGCGTAAATCCGTCGATTTGCAAAAAGGGGAAGGGCAGACGCGCCGAAGCCTTCGGCCCGGCGAAAGCGGCTTAGCTAAGTCGGCTGGTGAGCGCGCCGGAAATGCGCGAAGAGAAACGCGACGGCAGGCGTTTTCGGTCCTGCAGCACGAAACCCTTATAGGCCGGATCGCCAAAAAGCTCTTCCATGGCGTGGCTCATACCAATGTTTTCGGTTTTCGGCAATTGCGGCGTGTTTTCGCTTCTCCCCTTGTGAGAAGGCGAAGAGGGCGGCGCTCAAAGCACCTCGAACACAAAAGTCTTCACCAGCGCGTCCGGCTCGGCGATCGCATAGCAGCGGAACCATGGGCTTTGCTCGGCCGGCCGCCATTTCCCGGCCCGCTCCAGCCCGTCGAACACGGCCTGGAAGCCGCCGCTGTCAAACACCTGGTCGCGCACGGTGAAGATGGCGTGGCCGCCTTTTCTGGTGATGCGGACAAGCTCGTGCAGGCCGGACGCCGGCGCATGGCTGATGGTGAACACGCCAGTCGAGAAGAAGGCGCGGAAATGCCCGTCTGGCCAGGGCAGCGGCCCGCCGAGCATTGCCTGCTTCAGATCGCCATAGGCATTGCGGCTGCCGGCGATCTTCAGCATGTCGTCGGAGAGGTCGAGCCCGGCAATGTCGTGATAACCCAGCGCCTTCAATGACGGGCCCGACAGGCCGGTGCCGCAGCCGGCGTCGAGCAGCGGTCCTTCACCCACCTTCACATGGCGCGCCACCCAGGCGGTGATCAGGAACGGCAGCAGATAGCCTAGCGAAGCGGTTTCGCCGTCATAGGTCGCGGCCCAGTCCGCATAGGCCTTGGCCAGCCCTTCCGGCGTGTCGGCCGAATAGACGGTGCCCAGCGCCGCATTGGCCTTGTCGATCGTCATCGCCTGCATCCTCCGGAATCCTGTCCTCCGCCATCGTAGCCGTGCCCGCGTCGGACTTCTATTCCTGCTGCGCCCGCCGCAGTCGTTGCTCCAGCCCCCGCAGTGCCAGCGACAGGCTGACAGTGAGGATGAGATAGATATAGGCGACGATCGAATAGGTCTCGAAGAAGCGGAACGAGCCGGCGGCGTAGATCTTGCCCATCTGCGTGATGTCGGCGACGCCGAGCACCGAGACCAGCGAGGAATCCTTGACCATGGCGACGAAGTCATTGCCGAGCGGCGGCAGGATGGTGCGGATCGCCTGTGGGAACACGATCAGCCGGAAGCGCTGCGTGCGCGTCAGCCCGAGCGCCTTGGCAGCCTCGATCTGGCCTTTCTCGACTGACTGGATGCCGGCGCGGAAGACCTCGGAGATGAAGGCGGAATAACCGATGGTCAGCGCCATGATCGCACGCCACAACAGCGACACGTCGCGCACCAAAAGCTCGCCGAGATAGCCGGCGTTTTGCAGCGGCGCGGTCAGCGCATTCCACGCAGCCACGAAGGCCGGCGCGCCGGCGAAGGCGATCCAGAACAACAGCACCAGGATCGGCACGCCGCGGATGATCTCGACATAGAAACGAGCGATCTGCTTGAGCCAACGCGACCCCGACAGCCCCATCAGCGCAATGCCGAGCCCGACGGCGGAAGCCAGCGCGAAGGCGACCACGGTGACAAGAATGGTGATGCCGATGCCTTTGGCGACGGTGGCAAAAACCTGGGCGTAGAGATCGCTGGCGGCAATGGAGAGCGCAGCGACGACGGCGAGCGCGATCGCGGCGGCAAGCCACCAGGGGAAATCGGATTTGAGAGTCGAAGCGGGGGGCGTGGCCATCAGGGCGCTTCACCCTCCCCCTTGTGGGGAGGGTCGGCGAACAAGCTTTGCATCGCAAAGCTGGTGAGCCGGGGTGGGGGTCGTGACAAAGCGCCGGCGCTGGCACCCCCACCCCGCTCCGCTTCGCGGATCGACCCTCCCCACAAGGGGGAGGGTAAGGAGTCGGACATCACTGCCCCATCTTGTAGTCGAGAAACCACTTCTTGTTCAGCGCCTCGATCGTGCCGTCGGCCTTCAGCGCCGCGATCGCCGCGTTGACCGGCTTCACCAGGTCCGAGCCCTTCGGGAAGATGAAGCCAAAATCCTCGGTGCCGAGCGGGCCGCCGATCAGCTTGAGCTTGCCGCCGGAGGCATCGACATAGCCTTTGCCGGCGGTGCCGTCGGTCAGGACGACATCGACGTCGCCGGATTTCAGTGCCTGCACCGAAGCGCCGAAGGTCTCGAACTGCTTGATGCGCGGGTTCTGCTCATTGCCGTCGAGCACGCTGTAGACGGCGGTGTAGAACGGCGTCGTTCCGGCCTGCGCGCCGATCAACCCGTCCTTGAAGGCGGCGAAGGTCTTGGCGTCGGTGAAGCGGCTTTCATCGGCGCGCACCAGCATGAACTGCTCCGAACGCATATAGGGGTCGGAGAAATCGACCTTCTCCTTTCGGTCGTCCTTGATGGTGATGCCGGTCATGCCAATGTTGTACTGGTTGTCGGAAACCGCCTGGATCATCGCGTCCCAGGAGGTGTTCTGGTACTCCACCTTGAAGTTCAGCCGCTTGGCGATTTCGTCCATCGCGTCATACTCCCAGCCGATCTGCTTGCCGGTCTTGGCGTCGATGAACTGCAGCGGCGGATAGGCGTTTTCCGTCACCACCACGACCTTCTTGCCGCCGAGATCGGGCAGTGCATCGGCCGCCCATGCAACGACGGGCGCGAGGAAACAGGCCGCGAGGGCGGCCAGCAGCAGCTTCGATTTGGTCATGACACGCTCCAGGATGAGAAGCCCGCTTGCAGCCGGGCTCGCATGAAAATCCAGGCGCGACTTTAGCCGTCCGCAGACGGCTTGCAAGCCGGTCCGGTGCTCAGCGTCCGGTGAAAGCGGATTCCAATGCCTTCAACCAACGCGGTTTTAGAACGCCCCGTGGTCGGAATTTATTCCGTGATTGCGCCGCCGGCAAACCAGGCCCCTCCTGGACACGGGAACCCGTCAGATGACGGATCAGGATGGTGACGTAGCCTCACGCAGCTTGGCGACAAATCCGGTCAAGGTCCGGTGCAGCGACTTCAGCTCCTCGACTTCCAGCGGCATGGCGCAGGCAAGGCCTGCGGATACGTCCTTGATGCGGGCGCGCAGCGCCTGGCCCTTGGCAGTCGGTTCGACCAGCACGCGGCGCTCGTCGGCCGGATCGCGACGGCGGGTGACGAGACCAGCCGCTTCCATCCGCTTGAGCAGAGGCGTCAATGTCGCCGAATCCAGCCCCAGCGCCTCGCCGAGTTCGCCGACCGTGCTCGGCGCATGCTGCCACAGCGCCAGCATCGCCAAATATTGCGGATAGGTCAGGCCGAGCGGGTCAAGCAGCGGCCGATAGAGCTTGGTCATCAGCCCGCTCGCCGAATAGAGCGCGAAGCAGAGCTGCTGGTCGAGGCGCGGAACGGCGATCCTCCCGGCGGTGTCCGCCGGGACTTCGCTGGCCCTGGTTTCGGTCTTCGTCGTCATGCTGCCTTTGCCGGAAGCGCCACGGTCGAAAGCGCCACCTCGATATTGCCTTTGATCGCATTGGAATAGGGGCAAATCTGGTGCGCTGCCGATACAAGCGCTTCCGCCGCCGCCTGATCAAGGCCTTTGGTCTCCGCGGCCAGTGCGACACCAAGTTTGAAGCCTTCACCATTGGGAAGCAGGCTGACGGTGGCGCTCACCGCCGCATCGTCCAGCGGCAGCTTCTGCTTGCGCGCGACGAAGCGGATGGCGCTTTCGAAGCAGGCGGCATAGCCGACCGCGAACAGCTGCTCGGGATTGGTGGCGCCACCCTGTCCGCCGAGCTCCTTCGGCAAAGCGAGGTCGACCTTCAGCAGGCCGTCGCTGGTCTCGCCGTGGCCGGCGCGGCCGCCGGTGACGCGAGCCTGTGTGGTGTAGAGTGCCATGTCAGTTCTCCATTTGCTTTGTATACGATCATTTAGTGTACAAGATAATTCGAGTCAACAGCCGTGGCGCAACTCTCGGCCGGCAATCGTTCACAGTCTGGTGAAACGAAAAAAGGCGGCCGAAGCCGCCTTTTCAAAATCCTTGGTCGAGATCTTATTCGGCCGGGGTCGCTTCCGCGGCCTTTGCAGCCTCGTCGGCGGCCTTGGCGGCTTCGTCGGCGGCCTTCTTCTCGGCGGCTTCCTGCGCGGCCTTCTCGGCTGCCAGCGCCTGCACGGCGGCGATCTTCTCGGCCTCGATGCGGGCCTTCTCAGCGTTCAGCGCGTCGCGCTCCTCATCGTTCAGCTTGCGGGCGCGCACGCCGGTGTTTTCCGAAATACGGGCCGACTTGCCGCGACGGTCGCGCAAATAATAGAGCTTGGCGCGGCGCACCTTGCCGCGGCGCACGATCTCGACGCCTTCGACCATCGGCGAGTAGACCGGGAAAACGCGCTCGACGCCTTCGCCGTAGGAGATCTTGCGGACGGTGAAATTTTCCTGGAAGCCGGCGCCGGCGCGGGCGATGACGACGCCCTCATAGGCCTGGACGCGGGTGCGGGTGCCTTCGGTCACGCGGACCTGGACGCGCACGGTGTCGCCGGGCTGAAACTCGGGAAGCTTGCGCTTGGCTTCGATCTTGGCGGCCTGTTCGGCCTCGAGCTGACGGATGATATCCATCTCAATAGTCCACTTCTTGTTCTTCCGACAGTCAGAGCGTCCGACACTCGCCTTGCAGTTCCATTGACCGCTCGGCTATGCCCTTTGTCCCCGAGACATCTTGTCTTCGAAACATTGGGCAGGGGCGACTACACCGTCATTGTTGACGGGTCCGGGAGATTTTTCTCGCCAGTACGGGCGGGCACATACAGCTATTTCACTGACTTGTCACGCCTTGGCCCTGTCTTTTTTGGTCGCATGCCACCACGCAATCGTCCAGTGCAGGGTTGCGCCGGCCCTTCAAGCTTCCTAATCCGGGAGCAGCACACTTGTCCGGCGGCCTCACAATGTCTGTTTTCGACGCAGTCCTGCTCTTCCTCGCGGGTTTTCTGTCAGGCGCCGTCAACGCCGTTGCCGGCGGCGGCACCTTCATAACCTTCGGCGCCATGACGCTGGCCGGCCTGCCGCCGATCGTCGCCAACGCCACGTCCTCGGTAACGCAGTTTCCCGGTTACATCACCTCGACGCTGGCTTACTGGACCGACATCAAGCATTTCTGGCGCGGCGCGCTGCTGCTTTGCCTGATCTCGGCTTTGGGCGCGCTGGCTGGTGCGCTCATCCTGCTGGCGCTCTCAAATCCGTCGTTCCGCGCCCTCGTGCCGTGGCTGCTGCTGGCCGCAACCGCCTTGTTCGCCGCCGGGCCGTGGCTGAAACCAACGCCGAAGCCTGGGCATGAAGCCACGGTCGGCTCTCTGGCCGGTTCGCTGGCGCAGTTCGCTACCGCCATCTATGGCGGCTTCTTCGGCGCCGGCATGGGCGTCATGATGCTGGCGACGCTCGGCCTGACGCAATCCGGCGACTATCACCGGCTGAACGCGCTGAAGAACATGCTGGCCGTGGTCATCGCCGCCGTTGCCATACTGGTCTTCGTTTCCGGCGGCGTTGTTGCCTGGCCTCAGGCAATCGTCATGATCCCCGGCGGCGCGCTCGGCGGCTATGCCGGCGTCTGGATCGCCAAGCGCGTGCCGCAAAACGCAGTACGCGGCTTCGTCATCGCCGTCGGCCTGTTTCTCGCCGTCTACTATTTTGCCAAGGGCTGAGCGGCGAGCAAATCCGGCCGGCGCTCCCTGGTCAGCTTCTCGGACTCGGCGCGCCGCCACGCGGCGATCTTCTTGTGATTACCGGAGACCAGCACGTCGGGGATGGGGCGGCCTTCGAACTCCTGTGGCCGCGTGTAATGCGGGTGTTCGAGCAGGCCGTTCTCGAAACTTTCTTCCTCGCCCGACACCGCATTGCCCATGACGCCGGGCAACAGCCGCACAACGGCGTCGAGCAGCACGAGCGCCGCCGGCTCGCCGCCCGACAGGATGAAATCGCCGATGGAGACCTCTTCCAGTCCACGCGCCTCGATCAGCCGCTGGTCGACGCCCTCGAACCGGCCGCAAACGATGACGGCGCCTGGCCCGCCAGCCAGTTCGCGCACGTGCGCCTGCGTCAGCGGCTTTCCACGCGGGCTCATCAGCAAACGCGGCCGCGGATCGCCCGCCGGCGACGTGTGGTCGATCGCCTTGGCCAGCACATCGGCGCGCATCACCATGCCGGCGCCACCGCCGGCCGGCGTGTCGTCGACGGTGTGATGGCGATCGCTGGCGAAGTCGCGGATCTGGATAGCTTCCAGCGACCATGTCCCGACTGCGAGCGCCCGTCCGGCCAGCGACAGGCCTAGCCCGCCCGGAAACATCTCGGGATAGAGCGTCAGCACCGACGCCTTGAACGTCACCGGTTGCCTCCGGCTTCGCGCGGCCCGCGCGGTCGGCCCTTCGCGTCGAAATCTTCTTCGCGCGGCGCGTCGCCATCCTCATCCTCGACAAGGCCGGCGGCTGCCGGGTCGACGCGGAGAAAACCTTCGGCGATCGAAACCTGAGGCACGGCGGCCTGGGTGAACGGGATCAGCACGCCTTTGCGCCCGCCGAGGGTAACGTCGAGAATGTCGCCGCCGCCGAAATTATGCACCGCCACCACCTTGCCGATGACCGCGCCCTTATCGTCGCGGACTTCAAGTCCGACGAGATCGGCGTGGTAGAATTCGTCCTCCTCGCCATCGTCGGGCAGCATCGAGCGGTCGACGAACAGCTCGGTTCCGGCCAGCGCCTCGGCGGCGTTGCGGTCGGCAATGCCCTTGAAGCGCACCACCACGACGGTGTTGGCGGGCCTTATGTCGGTGATCTGGAAAACGCGGCCGTCCTTGGCATAGAGCGGCCCATAATCGGCCAGCGCCATCGGCTCGCCAGTGAAAGTCTTCACCCGCAATTCGCCCTTGATGCCGTGGGCGGCGCCGATCACGGCCATTTGCACGGGGTTCTGGGGCTTCGACATGGCTGATATCCTTTGCCCTGCTCTAACGCCCTACCGGCGTCATTTCAATGACAGGTTCTTCACCGCTTCCTAACCCGGCTGCCTGACAATGGCGGCATGCAGGAATTTCTCATCCCGGCAAAACCCGACCTCCAGGCAGCGCGCGAAAGCTGGCTGAAGATGCTGGCGCGCGAGCGCCGGCTGTCGCCGGCGACCGTCGAAGCCTATGAGCGCGACACGCGCCAGTTCCTGCATTTCCTCACAGGGCATTGCGGCGGCTCGCCTGGTCTTTCCGACATCGCCACTCTCCGCCCGGCCGATCTGCGCGGCTTTCTTGCCGCGCGGCGCAACGCCGGCGCCGGCGCCCGCACGCTCGGACGCGGCCTCGCCGGCATCCGCTCGCTGCTGCGCTTCCTCGAACTGCGCGGTCTCGCCAATGCCGCCGGTGCCGCTGCGTTGCGCGCGCCGCGCCAGCCGAAATCGCTGCCCAAGCCGCTGACCGCCAGCGATGCCAAACATGTCGTGTCGGTGGAAGGCCAACTGGCTGAAGAGCCCTGGATCGCCGCCCGCAACGCCGCCGTGCTGACGCTGCTTTATGGATCGGGCCTGCGCATTTCCGAAGCGCTGGGCCTCAGCGCCGCCGACCTGGCATCGGAAGCCGACACCGTGCTGCGCGTCACCGGCAAGGGTGGCAAGACACGGCTGGTGCCGGTGCTGCCGGTGGCGCTCAGGGCAATCGCCGAATACCGAAAACTGTGTCCCTACCATCTCGATCCCAAGGGCCTGCTGTTTCGCGGCGCCCGCGGCGGGCCGCTCAACCCGGCCATCGTCCAGCGCGACATGGCCAGGCTGCGCTCGGCGCTGAACCTGCCTGACACCGCGACGCCGCACGCGTTGCGCCATTCCTTCGCCACCCATCTGCTCGGGCGCGGCGGCGACCTGCGCACCATCCAGGAACTGCTCGGCCACGCCAGCCTGTCAACGACGCAGGTCTATACCGGCGTCGACACCGCAAGACTGCTCGAGATTTACGAATCCGCGCATCCCCGCGCGTGACCACTGTATAAGTCCAGGACAATTTCCCCACGCCGGTTAACCGTTTCGCCGCTTTTCAGTCCTAGAACCGCACCATGAAACGCGCCCTTGCCATTGCCGATCGCGCGGCCCTTGTGTCGCTGAAGCTGCTCGTCGCGCTCAACGCCGTGTTTTGCCTGTCTTTTCTCGTCGTGCTGCTGCTTGCCATGGGCAGGGCGCATGCCGAAGCCCCGGCCTGCGCCGGCGCCGATCTGCTGTCGGCCCTGCAGAAGGAAGACCCCGCCACCTATTCCAGGATCGAGACGGAAGCAGCAGCGACGCTGAACGGCAAGGGCCTGTTGTGGAAGCTGGAGAAATCAGGCGAAAAGGCATCCTTCCTGTTCGGCACCATGCACATGACCGACCCGCGCGTGACCACTCTGCCGCCGGCAGCCAGGAAAGCCTATGACGCCGCCGGCACCATCATCATCGAGACCACCGACGTGCTCGACAAGCAGAAGATGATGGAGGCCATGCTCAAGGAACCCGAGCTGATGATGTTCACCGACAACACGACGTTGTCGTCGCTGTTGTCGCCGGAGGATGCGGCGGTGGTGAACAAAGGGCTCGATGCGCGCGGCATTCCGCCGGCGAGCGTCTCCAAGATGAAGCCGTGGCTGCTGTCGGCCATGGTCGCGCTGCCGGTCTGTGAGGTCGCCCGTCAGGCAGGCGGCGCACCGGTTCTGGACGTCAAGCTGGCGCAGGACGCCAAGGCCTTGGGGAAGCCGGTGGAAGGGTTGGAGACCGCTGCCAGCCAGCTGCGCGCCATGGCCTCGCTGCCGATTGCGTTCCACATCAAAGGGCTGGTCGAGACCCTGAAGCTCGGCGACAAGATAAACGACATCAACGAAACCATGATCGTGCTTTACCAGCGCGGCGACACCGGCACCTTCTGGCCGCTGTTGCGTTCGATCTCGCCCGACGAAGACGACGACGCAGGTTACGCCGAATTCGACCGGACGATGATCACCGGCCGCAACAAGGTCATGGCCGACCATGCCGCACCGATCCTGGCCAAGGGCAATGCCTTCATGGCCGTCGGCGCCATGCATCTTCCCGGCCCCGAAGGCCTGGTCGAGGATTTTCGCAAGGCCGGCTATACCGTCACCGCCGTCGACTGAGCAGCGCCCGTCTTGAATACCGAATCACGTAAGCCCGGCTCTGTGCGGTGCGCAACTGATTCGCAAAGCGGAGGCGGTTGGCCCTATTTTTGGCGGAAAAGGCCAGCTAAGCTCGTTCTACCTCGTTCGTGATTGATTTTGCGGGGGAAATACAGGCCAACGAGCGGTTGCGAATCAGAATTTTCCTGCGTTCGTCAATTTGAAGGCCTAGTATGAACCCGTTCAACGGTTGCGCGTTGAGGGGTGTTGATTGATGCTTTTCATCCACGGAGGACACTTTTATGGCGAACCCTAACGATCCAGCGCCCAGGTCGGGTGGTGGCAGCGGCTGGCTGATTGCGCTGGTCGTCGTCATCCTTGCGATTGTCGCGTACTATGTTTTCGGCAGAAGCGGCGAACATCCTGCNCCCGCAGAGCCGCCGGCAGCCAGCACACCGGCGCCCGCACCTGCACCGGCTGAGCCGATGAAGCGCGCCGAACCGGCTCCCGCACCAGCCCCTGCTCCCGCACCGGCTCCTGCGCCAGCCCCGGCACCCGCGCCCGCTCCGGCGCCGAGCCCGTAATCTGGCCAACTGATCTGGCATCTTGATTCCAGCCAAGAACGGCCCGCTGAAAAGCGGGCCGTTTTGTTTGGGGCACCTATCGGCGAGCGTCGCGATTCTTCACCGCCCCCTCTGTCCTGCCGGACATCTCCCCCTCGAGAGGGGAGATCGGCAGTTCACGAACAGCGCCAGGTTAGAAACGTGAGAAACTTGAAAGCTCGCGACGCGGCGGTGAAGTCCAATCTCCCCCCTTGAGGGGGAGATGGCCGGCAGGCCACAGGGGGGTGCTGTCCCTCCAGCGTTTCCTTAAATATGGATCGGCTTGAAGAACGTCGCCAGCGCTGCTTCCTTCACCGCTTCCGACATTGTCGGATGCGCGTGGCAGGTGCGGGCGAGGTCTTCGGATGAGCCGCCGAATTCCATCAGCACCGCCGCCTCATGAATCATCTCGCCGGCGCCGAAGCCGACAATGTGGACGCCGAGCACGCGGTCGCTGGCTTTGTCGGCGAGGATCTTCACGAAGCCGTCCGTGTGCAGCATGGCGCGCGCGCGGCCGTTGGCGGTGAACGGGAATTTGCCGCTTTTGTAGTCGATGCCGGCCTTCCTCAGCTCTTCCTCTGTCTTGCCGACCGAAGCGATTTCCGGGCTGGTGTAGACGACGCTCGGAATGACGTCGTAATTCACATGGCCGGCCTGGCCGGCAATGGTCTCGGCCACCGCCACGCCTTCATCCTCGGCCTTGTGCGCCAGCATCGGCCCGGCGATGACGTCGCCAATGGCGTAGATGCCGGCCACGTTGGTCCTGAGATGCCCGTCGGTCTTGACCCGGCCGCGCTCGTCGACCTCGACGCCGGCTTCTTTCAACCCGAGGCTGTCGGAATAGGCCCGGCGTCCGGTCGAGATCAGCACCGCGTCGGCCTCGATGGTCTCGGCCGCACCACCCTTGACCGGTTCGAACGCAACGGCGGCGCCCTTTTTGGCCTTGGTCACCCCTGTCACCTTGGCGCCGAGCTTGAACTCGAAACCCTGCTTGGAAAGCAGGCGCTGGAACTGCTTGGAGACCTCGCCGTCCATGCCGCCCAGGATGGTGTCGAGGAATTCGACCACGGTGACCTTGGCGCCGAGCCGTGCCCAGACCGAGCCGAGCTCCAGACCGATGACCCCACCGCCGACCACCACCAGATGTCCCGGCACTTTCTCCAGCGACAGCGCGCCGGTCGACGATACGATCACCTTCTCGTCGATGTCGACCTTGACGCCGGGAATGCCGGCGACATCGGAGCCCGTGGCAATAACGATGTTTTTCGTCTCGATCTCCTCGACCTTGCCGTCCTCAGCCGTCACCAACACCTTGCCGGCCGCAACCACCTTCCCGGTGCCACGGAAACTATCGATCTTGTTTTTCTTGAACAGGAAGGCGACGCCATTGACGTTTGCCGAAACGGTCGCGTCCTTGTGCGCCATCATCTTCTTCAGATTGAGTTTCGGCGCCGGTATCTCGACGCCCAGCGCATCGAAGGAATGGCCGGCCTCGGCGAACATCTCCGAGGCATAAAGCAGCGCCTTGGATGGGATGCAGCCGATGTTCAGGCAGGTGCCGCCGAAAGTGGCGTTCTTCTCGACCACCGCGACCTTGAGCCCGAGCTGTGCCGCCTTGATGGCACAGACATAGCCGCCCGGTCCCGACCCGATGATAACGACATCATAAGCCATGTTCGTTTCCCTTAGCTTGGGGCTCAGCGGCCGCCGCTTACATTCAGGATTGCGCCCGTCGTGTAGGACGCTTCATCCGACAAAAAATAGAGAACGGCACGCGCGACTTCATCCGCCGTGCCGGCTCGTTTCATCGGCAGCATGTCGCGGAACCGCTCGACCCGGTCCGGCTGGCCGCCCGAAGCGTGGATCTCGGTGTCGATGATGCCCGGCCGTATCGCGTTGACGCGCACGCCTTCGGTCGCGACTTCGCGCGCCAGGCCGAGCGTAAAAGTGTCGATCGCCGCCTTGGACGCTGCATAGTCGACATATTCGCCGGGCGAGCCGTGTAGCGACGCCGCCGACGAGATGTTGACGATGGCGCCGCCCTGGCCGCCATGCTTGCTCGACATGCGTTTAACCGCTTCGCGCGCGCACAGGAACGAGCCGATGACGTTGATGCGCATCATGCGCTCCAGCCGCGCCAGGCTCATCTCATCGACGCGCGCCTTGACGTCGACGATTCCGGCATTGTTGACCAGGGCGTCGAGCCGACCGAAGCGGCGGTCGACCGCTTCGAACATTGCCACGATGTCGGCTTCGTTGCCGACGTCACCCTTGACCGCAAAGGCTTCACCGCCCGCTGCCTCGATTTCGGCAACCAGCGCCTGGGCCGCGGCCTCGTTTGCGGCATAGTTGACCGCGACGCGGTAGCCGGCCTTCGCCGCAAGCCGGCAAGTGGCCGCACCAATGCCGCGGCCGCCGCCGGTGACCAGAAGAACTTTCTTCGCCGCGCTCATTCCTGGCAACCTTTCAGCAAAAACACATCCCACGGCAGTTTCGAAAAACCGATGGAGCCAAAGGCGGACGACATCTGCAACGATGGACCCAGATCGGGGAAGATCAGGCTCTGCGGCGCGTCCGTGCCTTCCGCCGCCAGGAGCGCGATGTTGCCCTTATCGTCGGCGCTGTAGATGACGCCATGCCAGACCGTGCAGGCGGCAAGCTCGTCACCGGTGACGTCGCCGGTCGGGCATTTGTACATCAGCGAGCCATGCGGTCGCGAAACACCGGAGGTCCACATCACAATGCCGTCGAGCACGATGCCCTTGTCGAGCACAATCTTGAAGGTATTGGTGACGGTGACCGCATCCGTCGTCGGCCGGAAATCAATGCCGGCCTCGCTTTCGGCATCGCCATAGACAGCAAGCGCCAGCGGGCAGGCGGCATGCGCCTCGTAACCCGCTGCGAGAACAGCCAGCCCGGCCATAAATCCGATCATTGGCGAAGCGATGTTTGTCATGAATTGCTCTGGCTGCTCTCGCGGCCGTCGGCGTTTTCGAGCACCTCGAAATCGGTCATCAAGACCAGCGGCTCGCCGGCCGCATCCAGTCCCCAGAAGGAATAATAGTTCCCATCACCGAAGCCAGTGTCGAACATGGCTATATTAAGCGGATTTCCATCAACCGGATTATCCATGCGGAACTTGTCGAACGAGCATGCAACGTCAGCAAGATAGCTGTCGAGTTCCTCCTGGTCGGACATCAGCGTCAGAACCGACTTGTCCATGAACGAAGCAACATTATCATCGACAATAAATCCAGACTTCCAGGACGATGTGCCGACGTCGCGGACGAAGGCAGCCAACTCCCACCGCACCGGCAAGCCAGTGCCAAACCGCAATACCGCTGCAGCAACACGGCCTTGCGCCTCAAGCAACGTGACTGGATAGCATCCCGGCCTGACCTTACGGCTAAACACAGGCCGTTCCAGCCCGGTAATCAGTGGATCGCAAGCGATGATTTCGCCGGTCGGTAGCTCAAGCTCACCGATCGCCGTGACGATGATCTTCCGCTCCGCCATTTCGGCTTCGCTGAGAGCGAAGACACCGAGATTGCTGCTCGCCGGCGCCGAATCCCATTCAGTCGATGTCGCCGGCGGAGAGATGGCGGCGGAAGCCGCCGGCCGGGAACGCCTCAATACGCTACCCGCTACTCGACCCAGCTTGAACCCAAACCGCGCCAGCCAGCCGCTCATGACGGATCAGCTCCGATCACAAATCAAGCACCAGCCGTTCGGGATCCTCCAGGCTATCCTTGACGCGGACCAGGAAGGTCACGGCTTCCTTGCCGTCGACGATACGGTGATCGTAGCTGAGCGCCAGGTACATCATCGGCCGAATCACGATCTGGCCGCCGACCACGACGGGCCGGTCCTGGATCTTGTGCATGCCAAGAATGCCCGACTGCGGCGCATTGAGGATCGGCGTCGACATCAGCGAACCGTAGACGCCACCGTTGGAAATCGTGAACGTACCACCCTGCATGTCGGCGACCGACAGCTTGCCGTCCCGCGCGGCGATGCCCAGCCGGCCGATATCCTTCTCGATCTCGGCAATCGACATTTGGTCGGCATTGCGCACCACCGGCACGACGAGACCCTTTTCGGTGCCGACGGCAACGCCGATATGGGCATAGTTCTTGAAGATGATGTCGGTGCCGTCGATCTCGGCATTGACCGAGGGGATTTCCTTCAATGCGTGCGTAACCGCCTTGGTGAAGAAGCCCATGAAGCCGAGCTTCACGCCATGCTTCTTCTCGAAGATGTCCTTGTACTTGGTCCTGAGCGCCATCACCGCCGACATGTCGACCTCGTTGAAGGTGGTCAGCATGGCGGCGGTCGACTGCGCTTCCTTGAGCCGGCGCGCAATGGTCTGGCGCAGCTTGGTCATGCGCACGCGCTCCTCGCGCGACGCATCGTCGCCCGAGGACGGCGCACGCACGGCGACCGGAGCCGGTGCGGCCTTCGGAATTTCGGCCGGCTGCGACGGCGCGCCCTTGGAAATCGCGTCGAGCACGTCGCCCTTCAGCACCTGGCCGCGCTTGCCCGAGCCAGAAACCTGGTCGACCGACAGATTGTTCTCGGCGATCAGCTTTGCGGCAGCTGGCGCCGGCGGCATTGTGCGCGGCTCGACCGGCCCGGCATCGCCGGCGATCTTGGCGGTCTCGGCCGCGGCCTGCTTGGTCGTATGTGCCGCGTCGGGGCTCGACGCCTGCGACACAGCTTGCGGCTTGGTCTCCTGCTTGGACGCCGGGGCGGCGGCAGCGCCTCCAGCCGAGATCGAACCGAGCAGCGCACCGACGCCGACGGTCTCGCCTTCCTTGGCGGTGATCTCGCCCAGCGTGCCGGCGGCGGCGGCAGGCACCTCCACCGTCACCTTGTCGGTTTCGAGCTCGACCAGCGGCTCGTCGACGGCAATGGCATCGCCGACCTTCTTGAACCACTTGCCGATGGTCGCCTCGGTGACGGATTCGCCGAGAGTGGGAACGCGGATTTCGGTAGCCATTGTGCCTGTTCCGTTTCTTCTCTGTCTGTTCTATTCGCCGGGTTTGTTCTATTCGCCGAGCGCGTCTTCGAGCAGGGCGGCGAGCTGTGCCAGATGCTTCGACATCAGCCCGGTCGCCGGCGACGCCGCCGCCGGCCTGCCGGTGTAGCGCACCCGCTGATGCTTGGCGTCGATATGCGCCAGCACCCATTCCAGATAAGGGTCGATGAACGACCATGCGCCCATGTTCTTGGGTTCTTCCTGGCACCACACCATCTCCGCATTGCGGAAACGCGACAGTTCGGTGATCAGCGCCTTGGCCGGGAACGGATAGAGCTGTTCGACGCGCAGCAGGTAGATGTCGTTGATGCCGCGCTTCTCGCGCTCCTCGTAGAGGTCATAATAGACCTTGCCCGAGCAAAGCACGACGCGGCGGATCTTGGAATCCTTGGTGAGCTTGATCGCCTGGTTCTGCAACAGCTGGGCATCGTCCCACAACAGCCGGTGGAACGAGCTTTCGCCCGAAATCTCCGGCAGCGTCGACACTGCCCGCTTGTGGCGCAGCAGCGACTTCGGCGTCATCAGGATCAGCGGCTTGCGGAAGTCGCGCTTCAGCTGCCGGCGCAATATGTGGAAGTAGTTGGCCGGCGTGGTGCAGTTGGCGACTTGCATATTGTCTTCGGCGCAAAGCTGCAGAAAGCGCTCGAGCCGGGCCGAAGAATGCTCTGGACCCTGGCCTTCATAGCCATGCGGCAGCAGGCAGACCAGGCCTGACATTCTGAGCCACTTGCGCTCGCCCGACGAGATGAACTGGTCGAACACCACCTGGGCGCCGTTGGCGAAATCGCCGAACTGCGCTTCCCAGAGCGTCAGCGCCTTCGGCTCGGCCAGGCTGTAGCCATATTCGAAGCCAAGCACCGCCTCTTCCGACAGCATCGAGTTGATGACTTCGTAGCCGGCCTGTGCCGCCGACAGATTGTTGAGCGGGATGTAGCGGGTCTCGTCCTTCTGGTCGTAGAGCACGGAATGGCGCTGCGAGAAGGTGCCGCGTTCTGAATCCTGGCCGGAGAGCCGGATCGGATTGCCGTCGAGCAGGATGGCGCCGAAGGCCAGCGCCTCGGCCGTCGACCAGTCGATGCCTTCGCCGGAGTCGATCGCCTGGCGGCGGTTTTCGAGGAAGCGGATGATGGTCTTGTGCGCCTCGAAACCTTTCGGCACCTCGGTCAGTTTCTTGCCGATGTCCTTCAGCACCTTGACCGGCACGGCGGTCTTGCCGCGGCGCTGTTCGTCCTGGTTGTCGGCGGTGCGCAGACCAGACCAGGCGCCGTCCAGCCAGTCGGCCTTGTTGGGCTTGTAGTGCTGGCCGACTTCCCATTCGGACTCCAGATGGGCGCGCCAGTCGGCCTTCATCTTGTCGAGTTCGGCCTGGCTGATATGGCCCTCGGCGATCAGCCGCTCGCCATAGATCTGCACCGTCGTCTTGTGGTTGCGGATGTTGGCGTACATGATCGGCTGGGTGAAAGCCGGCTCGTCACCCTCATTGTGGCCGAAGCGGCGATAGCAGAACATGTCCACCACCACCGGCTTGTGGAACTTCATGCGAAATTCGATCGCCACCTTCGTGGCATGCACCACCGCTTCCGGGTCGTCGCCATTGACGTGGAAGATCGGCGCCTCGATCATCTTGGCGACGTCGGACGGATAGGGCGACGAGCGCGAGAAGCGCGGATTGGTGGTGAAGCCGATCTGGTTGTTGATGATGAAATGCAGCGTGCCGGCGACGCGGTGGCCGCGCAGGCCCGACAGGCCGAGGATTTCGGCGATTACGCCCTGGCCAGCAAAGGCGGCGTCGCCATGCAGAAGCAGCGGCAGCACCTTGGCGCGCTCTTCCAGCGGCACGATCTCCTCGCGGCTGCGGCCGAACAGATAGTCCTGCTTGGCGCGCGCCTTGCCCATCACAACCGGATCGACGATTTCCAGATGCGAAGGATTGGCGGTCAGCGACAGATGCACCTTGTTGCCGTCGAATTCGCGGTCCGACGAGGCGCCGAGATGGTACTTGACGTCGCCCGAGCCCTCGACCTCGTCAGGAGCGGCCGAGCCGCCCTTGAATTCGTGGAAGATGGCGCGATGCGGTTTGGCCATCACCTGGGACAGCACGTTCAGCCGGCCGCGATGCGCCATGCCGAGCACGATCTCCTTCATGCCGAGCTGGCCGCCGCGCTTGATGATCTGCTCCAGCGCCGGGATCAGGCCTTCGCTGCCATCGAGGCCGAAGCGCTTGGTACCCTTGTACTTGACATCGATGAACTGCTCGAAGCCTTCGGCCTCGACCAGCTTCTGCAGGATCGCCTTTTTTCCCGTAGCGGTGAAGGAAATCTCTTTGTCGGCACCCTCGATGCGCGCCTGGATCCAGGCCTTCTCCTCGGGGTCGGAAATGTGCATGAACTCGACACCGAGCGTCGAGCAATAGGTGCGGGTCAGGATCTCCAGCATCTGCCGGATGGTGCCGAATTCGAGGCCGAGCACATTGTCGAGGAAGATCGGCCGGTCGTAGTCGGCTGCGGTAAAACCGTAATTTTCCGGCGACAGCTCGTTATAGTCCTCAAGCGGCTTGGCGATGCCGAGCGGGTCGAGATTGGCGTGCAGATGGCCGCGCATGCGGAAGGCGCGGATCATCATGATGGCGCGCACCGAATCGCGCGTCGCCTGATGCACGTCGGCATCCGACAGCACGACGCCATTGGTGACCGCCTTATCCTTGACCTTCTTTTCCAGATGCTTCTCGACGATGCCCCAATTGCCGTCCAGCGCCGACACCAGTTCGCCATTGGCCTGCAGCGGCCAGGACGGCTTTGCCCAGGAAGCGCCCTTGGCGTTCTTGCGCACATCGCCGGCGTCGTCCTTCAGCCCGGCGAAAAAGTCCTGCCATTCGGGGTTTACCGACTCCGGATCATCCTCATAGGAGGCGTACAGCGCGTCGATATAGTCGGCATTGCCGCCATAGAGGAAAGANACCGACTCCGGATCATCCTCATAGGAGGCGTACAGCGCGTCGATATAGTCGGCATTGCCGCCATAGAGGAAAGAGGTGAGCGAAAATTGGTCGTTGGCCTGATCTTGTCTTGCCATTTTTGTCCGCGGAGCCTGGCTCCGTCTCCTTTTCAAAAGCGAATAGTGAGTAGCGAATAGCGAGTAGGGATTTTTCCCGGGTCGCGCCGTTACTCTCTTTTCCCTATTCGCTATTCACTACTCGCTACTCACTTAGCCTTGATCGCCTCGACCAGCGTCGTGCCCAGTCGTGCCGGCGATGGCGATACCTTGATGCCGGCCGATTCCATGGCCGCGATCTTGTCTTCCGCGCCGCCTTTGCCGCCGGAGATGACCGCGCCGGCATGGCCCATCGTGCGGCCGGCCGGCGCGGTGCGCCCGGCGATGAAGCCCGCCATCGGCTTTTTGCGGCCGCGTTTGGCCTCGTCCTTGAGGAACTGCGCGGCGTCTTCCTCGGCCGAACCGCCGATCTCGCCGATCATGATGATCGACTTGGTCTCGTCGTCGGCGAGGAACATCTCGAGCACGTCGATGAACTCGGTGCCTTTGACGGGGTCGCCGCCGATACCGACCGCGGTCGTCTGGCCGAGGCCGACATTTGTGGTCTGGAACACTGCCTCATAGGTAAGCGTTCCCGAGCGCGAAACAACGCCGACCGAGCCTTTGCGGAAGATGTTGCCGGGCATGATGCCGATCTTGCATTCGTCGGGGGTGAGCACACCAGGGCAGTTCGGGCCGATCAGCCGCGAGGTCGAGCGGTCGAGCCGCGCCTTGACCCTGACCATGTCCATCACCGGAATGCCTTCGGTGATGCAGACGATCAGCGGGATCTCGGCTTCGATGGCTTCGAGGATGGCTTCGGCGGCGCCCGCCGGCGGCACATAGACGACCGAGGCGTTGGCGCCGGTCTTTTCCTTGCCCTCGGCGACCGAGGCGAAGATCGGCAGGTTTTCGCCCTTGGCGCCGGTCCAGGTCTCGCCACCCTTCTTGGGATGGATACCGCCCACCATCCTGGTGCCGTGATAGGCCAGCGCCTGTTCGGTGTGGAACGTGCCGGTCTTGCCGGTCAGGCCCTGCACCAGCACCTTGGTGTTCTTGTCGATGAGAATGGACATCGGAGCCCTTTTCTAAAAGCCGTTGATCGAGGAAGGCGAGACGCGCCGGTAGACGCCGCTCACCATGTCTTGCCAGCTGTCGCTGCCGGCAGGTTTGAAATGCAATCGCATGCGGTAGGTATCGGCATTGTCGAAAATATATGTGACCCGCGCGGAACCGCGCGGCGACGACCGATCAAGAGTGAGCTCGCTGCCGTTCCATGCGCCTGTGGCCGGCGAGGCCGGCACAAAGCCTATGGAATCGAACTGGTGCATGGTGACGAGGCTGTTTTGCTGATCGAATCCGAACACTGAGTGCGAGCCGAACGAGACCGTGCCGTCGCGGCGCTGGCGATAGCGCTGCACCACGAACAGGCCGCCGAACGGTGCCTCCGCCAGCACTTCCGACGTCGCCGGTCCACCATCGGCCCATTGTGTTTCCGCCACCTCTTCCTCGCCGCGCCACGCGCCGACCAGCGCCTGCAGGCGCTGGTGATCGGCCGAGAGCGAGGAGAACGCGTTCATGGGTCAGAGCCGCTTCAGGTCGGAGACGGTGAGGTCGCTCTTGGCATTGCCGGTGTTGAGCGTCGTTGCCGGCTCGAACATCAGCACGACCGGCTCGGCGGTCAGCGACCGCGGCCGGTGCTCGACGCCCTTCGGCACGACAATGAAATCGCCCTCGCCGAGCTCGACCGGGCCGTCGCGAAAATCGATGGCGATCTTGCCCCGCAGCACGAGAAAAGCCTCGTCCTCATGCTCGTGCGCATGCCAGTCGAAGGTCTCGCCGAACTTGGCGACCTTGGCCTGGCTGTCATTGACGTCGCCGGCAATATGCGGATCGAAGACCTTCTTGATCTTCGCGTCCGCCGCCTCGACGAGGTTTATCTTGCGCGGAGGCACGGGATCATTCCTCCTTGCAACTTGCGATGCGGATCATTCTGACGTGCCCTGATGATGCGGAGAATTCGTCCCAAAACGGAAAACCCCAGTCAGCTTACCATCTAGCGGTTGGTCGCTTATAGTTCCGACAAAACGGCACTTTCCATCGTCTTTGCCAGAAGTCTTGCAATCTTTGCTTACAAAGAGCCGTACCAGTGTTTGTTCCGGTAGATCATCAAAAATCTGTTCTTTTGGTATTTCGATCAAACCCTGCAATCGGACATAATTATCAAGGTCGGATATCCGAGTCGTATTTCCAAAAACCTCGCAAACATCCATCACAGGATAATTTCCATCTGTTCTCGCAGATTTTAAGGTCACAAAAGGCTTGGAGAGGTTTCCGGGTCGGTCCCGATTATAAGTCTTTATGCCAAAATCGTTCGAACTGATCGAAAACCCATTCTCCAGAGCCAATTGCTCGCTTCTCATCAAATCGCCGTCAGACGCGATGCAAATTTTCTCATAGAGTACGACTGCATCCGAAATCTCTTCTGCCTGCGACGGAACGGCCAGACAGCCGAACCCGATTGCACACAGAAGGCGGCTGGGTTGCATCCGCTCAGCCCTTCACCGCCGCCACGATCTTCTTGGCTGCGTCATCGAGATCATCGGCCGACACCACGTTCAGGCCGCTGTCGTTGATGATCTTCTTGCCGAGCTCGGCATTGGTGCCTTCAAGACGCACCACCAGCGGCACTTCCAGGCCGACTTCCTTGACTGCGGCAATGACGCCCTCGGCGATGATGTCGCACTTCATGATGCCGCCGAAGATGTTGATCAGTATGCCTTTGACGGCCGGATCCTTGGTGATGATCTTGAACGCCGCCGTCACCTTCTCCTTCGACGCGCCGCCGCCGACATCGAGGAAGTTGGCGGGCTCGGCGCCGTAGAGCTTGATGATGTCCATAGTCGCCATGGCGAGGCCGGCGCCATTGACCATGCAGCCGATATTGCCGTCGAGCGCGACATAGGCGAGGTCGTATTTCGACGCCTCGATCTCCTTCTCGTCCTCTTCGGTGGTGTCGCGCAGTTCCATCAGTTCGGGGTGGCGGAAGAGAGCGTTGTTGTCGAACGACACCTTGGCGTCCAGCACGCGCAGGCGGCCGTTTTTCATCACGATCAGCGGGTTGACCTCGAGCAGGCTCATGTCCTTCTCGACAAAGGCCTTGTAGAGGATCGGGAACAGCGTGCCGGCATCCTTGGCGGCATCGCCGGTGAGGCCCAGCGCTTCCACCAATATGTCGACGTCGATGGTCGTCACGCCGGCCAGCGGATCGATGGCGCGGGTGATGATCTTTTCCGGTGTGTCGTGGGCGACGCCTTCAATGTCCATGCCGCCCTCGGTCGAGACGACGAAAGCGATGCGGCCGACCGAGCGGTCGACCAGGATCGACAGATAGAGTTCACGCTCGATGTCGGCGCCGTCCTCGATGTAAAGCCGGTTGACCTGCTTGCCGGCCGGGCCGGTCTGTTTGGTGACCAGCGTGTGGCCGAGCATCTCATTGGCGTTGGCAACGACTTCGGCCACCGATTTCGCCAACCGCACGCCGCCCTTGGCGTCCGGGCCAAGCTCCTTGAACTTCCCCTTGCCGCGGCCGCCGGCATGGATTTGGCTCTTCACCACATAGAGCGGACCGGGAAGCGCTTGTGCCGCGGCTTCCGCTTCGCTTGCCTTGAACACCGGCACGCCTTCGGCCACCGGCGCGCCAAACGACTTCAGCAGCGCCTTGCCTTGATATTCATGGATGTTCATCTGGACGGTCTCCGGATCGGCTGCTTTGGGGGATTACTTCGAGGCGAGGTGCGGGGCGATCTTGACGCAGGCCTCGGTCAGGCCCTGCACCGTCGCCACCGAAGCGTCGAACATCTTCTGCTCGGCCTTGTTGAGGTCGATCTCGATGATGCGCTCGACGCCGCCGGCGCCGATGACAACGGGAACGCCGACATAGGTGCCCTTGACGCCATACTGGCCCGAGAGATGCGCAGCGCAAGGCAGCACGCGCTTCTTGTCCTTGAGGTAGGATTCGGCCATCGAGATGGCCGAGGCTGCCGGGGCGTAGAAGGCCGAGCCGGTCTTCAAGAGGCCGACGATCTCGGCGCCGCCGTCGCGGGTGCGCTGCACGATCTGGTCGAGCTTTTCCTTCGAGGTCCAGCCCATCTTGATGAGGTCCGGCAACGGAATGCCCGAAACCGTGGAGTAGCGGATCATCGGCACCATGGAATCACCGTGGCCGCCGAGCACGAAGGCGGTGACGTCCTCGACCGAGACCTTGAACTCCTCGGCCAGGAAATAGCGGAAGCGCGCGCTGTCGAGCACGCCGGCCATGCCGACGACATGGGTCTTGGGCAGGCCGGAAAACTTCTGCAGCGCCCAGACCATGGCGTCGAGCGGGTTGGTGATGCAGATGACGAAAGCCTTGGGCGCGTATTTCTTCAGCCCTGCGCCGACCTGTTCCATGACCTTGAGGTTGATGCCCAGCAGATCGTCGCGGCTCATACCCGGCTTGCGCGGCACGCCGGCAGTGACGATGCAGACATCGGCGCCCTCGATCCCGGCATAATCATTGACGCCGGTCAGCCGGGAATCAAAACCGTCGACCGGCGAAGACTGCGCGATATCGAGCCCCTTGCCTTGCGGAATGCCCTCGGCAATATCGAACAGCACCACGTCGCCGAGGTCCTTGAGGCCGATCATGTGAGCGAGCGTGCCGCCGATCATGCCGGAGCCGATGAGCGCTATCTTGTTGCGTGCCATGTGAGGAAATTTTCCCTTTGTCTGTGACGACGCCCAAAATCCCTGGCGATCTGTTGACGGCGTCGAGGAAGAGGCCGGAATGCTATGGTCTCAGCTAGATTTCGCCGCATCCAGTAGCCCCGGTGGAAAATATATTCAATCGATTATTTTCGAGTGAATGATTTCAATCGGTTAGAAACATTGGGACTTACGTAAACGTCAAAGTTTGTAGGCCAGCTTAGGAGATTTTACACAATGAGCGTGGAAATCAGAAGACTATATCCAGGCGATGACGCCCTTGTGAAGCGCATCGCCGAGGACGTGTTCGACGAGCCGGTCCGGGCAGACAGGCTTGCTGCCTACCTCGCCTCATCATCAGGTCATCTCATGATCGTGGCATTGGCCGACGGCGTCGTCGACCAATGCCCCACAATCATCCACCGCCATCCCGACAAGGTCAACGGACTCTACATCGACGAAGTCGGCGTCTCACCCGCCTACCAGCGCCAAGGCATCGCGCGAAAAATGCTCGACGCGATGTTCGCGCTCGGCCGCGAGCAAAGGTTGCGGCGAAGCCTGTGTTGGAACCGAGCCGGACAATGTTCCATCGCGCGGGCTTTATGAAAAACGCAGGGAGGAGCATGGGCAGGCGGAGTCGTTTGTGATGTATGTGTACGAGCTTTAGGCGTCGGCGGGACAGCGCCCCCTCTGCCTTGCCAGGCATCTCCCCCACGAGGGGGGAGATCGGACGTCACGCGACCTTTCGCCAATCTCCAATGGCCGCAGGAATGAGCGGAGCGCCGAAACCGCCAATCTCCCCCCGTGTGGGGGAGATGTCCGGCAGGACAGAGGGGCGCGAAGGATCACTACATAATGACCTCTTGGAACCCTCAGACCTGCGCTTCCGCGTTGTCCTTCTGCCGTTCCGCCCAGTCCTCCAGCCAGTCGCGGCTTTGCATCTCGATCAGCCGCGAGGCGGTGCGTTCGAATTCGAACACCTCGACGCCGCGCCTGGCCGTGTAAAGCTCAGGCGGGGGAGCCTCAGCGCTCACCACCAGCCGCGTGTGATGATCGTAGAGCGTGTCGATCAACAGGATGAAGCGCTTGGCCTCGTTGCGCTTGCCTTCGCCCAGCACCGGCACGTGATCGATGAAGACGGTCGAGAAGCGGCCGGCAATGGCCAGGAAATCGCGTGCGCCGAGCGGCTTTTCGCAGAGGTCGGCGAAGGAAAACCGCGCCGCATTGCCGGCAGCAGCCGGTATTCTCACCTGCCGCCCCTTGAGCGTCAGCGAGGTCTCGGCCGTCGGCGCTCCACGCGTCATCGCCTGCCAGGCCTCGTCGAGCACACGGTCGGCTTCGGCATCCGCCGGGGTGACATAAACCGGCGTGCGGGCGAGCTTTTCCAGCCTGTAGTCCTTGTCGGCATCGAGCGTCAGCACATGGGCGTGGCGCTCGAGAATGCTGATGAAGGGCAGGAAGAGCTGGCGGTTCAGCCCGTCGCGATAAAGGTCCTGCGGCGCGACATTCGAGGTGGCGACCAGAACCACGCCATTGACGAACAGCGCCGAAAACAGCCGCGACAGCACCATCGCATCGGCAATGTCGGTGACCGAAAACTCATCGAAGCACAGCACCCAGGCCTGTTCGGCAAGCTGAAGCGCGACCGGCGGGATCGGGTCGTCCTCCTTGACGTCGCCGTTCTTGCGCGCCTGCCGGTGCTTCTGGATGCGGTCCTGCACATCGGCCATGAAGTCGTTGAAATGAACGCGGCGCTTGCGCCTGACCGGCAACAGCTCGAAGAACATATCCATCAGCATGGTCTTGCCGCGACCGACGCCGCCATGAATGTAGAGGCCCTTGACGACCTCGCGCGTCTCGCGCTTGCGGGCAAACAGCCAGCCGAGCGCGCTCGACTTGTGCGCCAGCCGCTTGACCGAGATCTCGTCGGTCAGCCGGTCGAGCGCGGCGGCGATGCGCTCCTGCGCAGGATCGCGCTCGATGGCGCCGGTTGCGACCAGATGGTCGTAGCGCTGCCTGACGGTCGCATGGGTCTGGAGGCCGTCACGCAGATGCATCGGTCACGTCGCTTACTTTGAGCGGATTGCTCCAGGAAAGATCAGGGTGTGTTGAGGTTCAGGTCAGGCCGAGCCGAGAATGGTGGCTCCCGAGAACCGGAGCGGAGCGTACTTAAGTACGTGAGCACCGGAAGCGCAGGAAGCCGCCGTTCGCAGGCCGGCCTCACCTGAATATCAGCATACCCTGCCTACCTTGTAAGCGATATCGGCAAGCCGTTGGTAGTCTGGCCGTCGAATTTCGAACCGCCCGAGGAATAGAGCCGCGCCAGCGTGCCGCCATTCTCGTCATAGAGCGTCAGCTGCTTGCCGGCGACGTTCCACGATTTGATGCCGTCGATGGGCGGCGGGCAATGCAGCGGCCCGGCGCGGAAGCCGGCGCCGAATTTGGTCTGCGGCGTCGCCACCTTGCAGCTCTGTCCGGACACGCTGGCGTTCCAGACGCCGGCAACGCTCGCAGCGGTAAGGTCGGAGGCTCCGGCCGGCGCCGATCCGTCCGGCGGCAGCGAGGCGACCTGCGCACCTGCCGGCGCGGTCGGGAATTGCGATGGGTCGGTGGTGCCCGGCGCTGCCGGGGGCGGCAGTTGGCTTCCGCTCACCGTGCCGGCGGGCGCGGGCTGCAGCGGGGCGGGCTGCTGGTCATCCATCGATGAAAAACGCGAGGTCGAACAGCCGCTCGCAACGAGCGCTGCCAGCGATACGGCCATCAGCCCGCTTCTCGAAAAAATCATTCCAACCTCCGTCGGATCCGGCTGGGGGGAAGCCGTCCGCACAATCGCACCCCTCACCAAGATGGAGAAGGTGGCGAAATTTCAACCCGATATGGTTAAAATAGGGTTTGCACCACGAATTGTTGTAAATTTGTCGCAAAAGGGCTGGCGGACGAAAGGCATGTCTTCGCTCTAGCGCGGTTCCAACCGGTACATCGGTTGCGAAAGCGGCACCGGAGCCCGCGGCAGGTCGGCGCATCGGCGGTCGAGCGCAAATGCCGGCGCAAAACTGACTGAAGCGCTTGAGGCGCAAGGCCTGGGTGAGCGGTTTCGCGCCTTCCGTCCGGGCGAGCTTTGGGACGTTCCCGAGATCGAGCGCGGCTGAAGTCTGCATCTGGCCGTTTACGGCACTGCCATTTTAGCCGATGGTCTATCGCAACAGGGGGAACAGATGAAATCAATCTTGGCAGTTTTGATCGCGCTGGTAATTTCGACGCCGGCCGCTTTCGCGGGTGAAATCACCGATCGCGCCGCTGAAGCCGAAAAGGCACTGCAGGCGGGTGATGGTGCCGGCGCGCTGGACAAATTCCGCAGCGCCGAGGACGCTCTGTGGCAAGCGATGCCGCTTGGCGTGCAAAATGTGAAGCACATCATGTCGGCCAGCGGGTTCGGGGCCTACGCCGAGCGCCCGAACCATGTCTACAAGCCGGGCGAAGAGATTGTGCTTTATATGGAGCCGGTCGGTTACGGCTACGGCTCGGATGGGCTCGGCAACAACCAGATCGCGCTTTACGTTGACCTTACCGTGCTTTCCCAGTCGGGCGAGAAGCTGGGAACCGTCGAAAAGCTTGGCCGGGTCCAGCTCGCCTCGCGCTCGCATAACCGAGAGATGTTCTTCAAATTAAACGTCTCCCTGGATGGCGTTCCCCCCGGCAAATACCGAGCGGATTTCCTCATGCATGATGAGAACTCGCAAAAGACGGCGCCTTTCGCGACCGACTTCGAGATTGCCGAATAGCGCGCCCAGTCGGAGAGAGCCTCGCGGCAAGAGGGAACCAGAGCGCGGCAGATGCGTTCTTAAGCCGGCTGCAGGCCAGTCAATTTGCGAGGCATTGTCCATGATCAAATGGATCATCATTCTTCTCATCGTTGCTGCCGCCGCCAGCCTGCTCGGCATGCCGGCGCTGGCCGGTGCCGCCGCCACCGGCGCGCGCGTGCTGATCGGCATCGTTCTCGTCATCTTCCTGCTGATTGTGCTCGGCGTTTTCGCGGTAACCTAGACGCAGCCCACACTGGTAATTCCCGCCCGTTTCCGCCATATAGCGGCGAAACGGTCAGGATTACCTCAGATCATGGCAGGCAGTGCCCCCTTCGCCAAGATGAACGGCACCGGCAACGAAATCATCGTCGCCGACATGCGTGGCCGTGCCGATAGGGTCACGGCGGCGTCGGCTGTCGCGCTGAACGCCGATGCGGCGACCAGGTTCGACCAGATCATGGCGATCCACGATTCGCGCACGCCGGGCACCGCCTTTTACATCGACATCTTGAATTCCGACGGCTCGGGCGCGCAGGCCTGCGGCAACGGCATGCGCTGTGTCGTGCAGGCGCTGGCCGCCGAAACCGGCCAGAAGACTTTCACCTTCGAGACCCGCGCCGGCATCCTCAACGCCGTCGAACATGCCGACGGCACCATCTCGGTCGACATGGGCACGCCTCGCTTTGGCTGGCAGGACATTCCGCTGGCCGAGGAATTCCGCGACACCCGCATGATCGAGTTGCAGATCGGCCCCATCGACGCGCCGGTGCTGCATTCGCCTTCGGCTCTCTCGATGGGCAACCCGCACGCCATCTTCTGGGTCGACAACGATGTCTGGTCCTATGAACTCGAGCGTTTCGGCCCGCTACTCGAAAACCATCCGATCTTCCCCGAGCGCGCCAACATCACCATCGCCCAGGTAACGTCGCCGGAGACGATGATCATCCGCACCTGGGAGCGCGGCGCCGGCCTGACCAGGGCTTGCGGCTCGGCCGCTTGCGCTTCCGTCGTCGCCGCTGCCCGCACCCGGCGCACCGGCCGCAGCGTTACGCTGATGACGCCCGGCGGCGGCTCGCTGCATGTGGAATGGCGCGACGACGACCACGTCATCCTGACCGGCGCTGCCGAATGGGAGTTTTCCGGCAATTTCGATCCGTCGACCGGCACCTGGGCCCGCGACACCGAAAGCGCGGCCTGATGTCTGCACTTGCCGATACCAAGGGCCCCAACTCCCAAGGCATAGACGTCGTCACCTTTGGCTGCCGTCTCAACACCTATGAATCCGAAGTGATGCGCCGCGAGGCCGAAAGCGCAGGTCTCGGCGCGCTCAAAGGCGGCGCCATTATCTTCAACACCTGCGCCGTCACCGCCGAAGCGGTGCGCCAGGCCAGGCAGTCGATCAGAAAGGCCCGCCGCGAAAATCCGGCGGCGCGCATCATCGTCACCGGCTGCGCCGCGCAAACCGAACCGCAGAATTTTGCCGCCATGGACGAGGTCGACCTCGTGCTTGGCAACGAAGAGAAGCTGAAGGCCAACTCCTACCGCGCGCTGCCGGATTTCGGCGTCAACGACAGCGAGAAGGCGCGCGTCAACGACATTTTCTCGGTGCGCGAGACCGCCGGCCACATGGTCGACGCCATTGAGGGCCGGGCACGTGCTTTCGTCCAGGTGCAGAACGGCTGCGACCATCGCTGCACCTTCTGCATCATCCCCTATGGCCGCGGCAACTCACGCTCGGTGCCGATGGGCGCGGTTGTCGAGCAGGTCAAGCGTCTCGCCGGCAACGGCTACGCCGAGATCGTGCTGACCGGCGTCGACATGACCTCTTTCGGCGCCGACCTGCCGGGCGCGCCGAAGCTGGGAAAGCTGGTGAAGACCATCCTGAAGCAGGTGCCTGATGTGAGGCGGCTGCGGCTGTCCTCCATCGATTCGATCGAGGCCGACGACGATCTGCTGGACGCCATCGCCACCGAGCCCAGGCTGATGCCGCATCTGCATCTGTCGCTGCAGTCGGGCGACGACATGATCTTGAAGCGCATGAAGCGCAGGCATTTGCGTGACCAGTCGATCCGCTTCTGCGAGGATGTGCGCAAGCTGCGCCCCGAAATCGTCTTCGGCGCCGACATCATCGCCGGCTTCCCGACCGAGACCGAGGAAATGTTTCAGAATTCGATAAAGATCGTCGAGGAATGTGGGCTGACGCACCTGCATGTCTTCCCGTTTTCGCCGCGCGAAGGCACGCCCGCCGCGCGCATGCCGCAGGTCCGCCGCGAATTGGTCAAGCAGCGCGCGGCCCAGCTGCGCGCCGCTGGTGAGGCTGCGTATCGCCGCCATCTGTCGTCGCTCCCGGGAACGCGCCAAACGATCCTTATCGAGCGCGACGGCCTCGGCCGTACCGAAGGGTTCACGCTTGCCGCGCTCGGCACAGGCGCGCCGGGCGAGATCGTCGAGGCAGACATCACCGGCCATGATGGGGCGCGCCTGATAGCCTCGCCCCTCACTGCCTGCGCCGCCTGAGACGATTGAAGCATGGCCGGTTTTTTCAAGAACATATTTTCGTTCGGCAAGAAGGAAGTCGTCGAGGAGCGCATCGACGAAACCGCTCCCCTGCCGCCGATCAAGTGGGATGCGCTTGAGGCGCTGAAGCCGGCGGCCGAGCAGGTCGTTCCGGAGTTCTTGAAGCGCGAGGAGCCCGAGCCGCCGACGCCCCACCCTCCCCTCGATGGGGAGGGTCGCCACGAAGTGGCGGGGAGGGGCGAGAGCGCCGACGCCGGCGCCACTCACCCCCACCCCCAAGCTTCGCTTGGGACCTCCCCCGTCGAGGGGGAGGTAAAGCCTGCGCCGCAGTCGGCGCCAGAAGAACCGAAGCCCGAACCCGCGCCGACCATCCCGCCCGCGCCGGAACCGGTCGTCCCATCCGAGCCGGAACCGTTGCCGGAGCCCGCGCCGGTAGAAGAACCGCAGCCTGAGCCGGAGATACCCGAGCCGCCTGCACCGGAAGAAGTTCCTGCGCCAGCCGTTCCGGAGCCGGCTCCCGAGCCGCAGCCCCAAGAAGTGCCGCCGGCGCCGGCCGAGCCGGAGATCGAACCATCGCGTCCGGAACCGCAGCTGGAGCCCGCTCCCGTCGAAGTGCCGACGCCTGCCGAGACTCCAGCAGAACCGGCCGCCCCGATCGAAGTGCCGCAACCGTCCGCGCCTCCCGCAGAGCCTACCTCAGAGGTCAGCGCCGCCCCTCATCCGCCTGCCGGCACCTTCTCCCCGTATAGCCACGGGGAGAAGGACGAGGCGCCCCACCCTCCCCTCGATGGGGAGGGTCGACGCGAAGCGGCGGGGTGGGGTGATGGCGCAGACGCCAGCGCAAATCACCCCCACCCCCAAGCTTCGCTTGGGACCTCCCCCATCAAGGGGGAGGTAAAGCGCACGTCGATTGAAGCTGTACCCGCGCCGGTCGAAGCCAAGACCATCGTTGCCGAGCTAGCGCCCGCGCCGGCCCCGCAACCTTCGCCACAGTCAAAACCAGCTCCCGGCAAAGTCACCGTCACCAAAAAGGTCGAGCAGAAAGCCGAGCCGCAAAAGGCGCCCGAACCGGCGCCGCGAGGTTCCTGGTTCCAGCGCATGCGCGACGGGCTTGCCCGCTCCTCGAAAGAACTCACCGGCAACATCGCCGGCGTCTTCACCAAGCGAAAGCTCGACGAAGAGACGCTACAGGACCTCGAAGACGTGCTGATCCGCGCCGATCTGGGCATGGAAACAGCCTTGCGCGTCACCGATGCCCTCGCTGCCAGCCGCTATGGCAAGGATGTCTCCGACGCGGATGTCCGCACCATCATGGCGGCCGAGGTGGAGAAGGTGCTGGCCCATGTCGCCATGCCGCTGGAGCTCGACCTGTCGCACAAGCCGCATGTCATTCTGGTGGTCGGCGTCAACGGCACCGGCAAGACCACGACCATCGGCAAGCTCGCCGCCAAACTGACCGATGGTGGCCTGTCGGTGATGCTGGCCGCCGGCGATACCTTTCGCGCTGCAGCCATCGAGCAACTGAAGATCTGGGGCGAGAGGACGAAGTCTCCGGTCATCGCCTCGAAGATCGGCGCGGATGCCGCCGGCCTCGCCTACGACGCTTTCGAACGCGCCAAGGAGGCCGGCTCCGACGTACTGATCATCGACACCGCCGGCCGGCTGCAAAACAAGACCGAACTGATGGCGGAGCTGGAAAAGATCGTGCGCGTGCTGGGCAAGCTCGATCCGGAAGCGCCGCATACCGTTCTGCAGACGGTCGACGCCACCACCGGCCAGAATGCGCTCAATCAGGTCGAGATCTTCCGCAATGTCGCCGGCGTCAACGGCCTGGTGATGACCAAGCTGGACGGCACGGCGCGCGGCGGTATTCTGGTCGCGATCGCGGCAAAGCACAAACTGCCGGTCTACTTTATCGGCGTCGGCGAACAGGTCGACGACCTCGAACCATTCTCGGCCGGCGAATTCGCCAGGGCGATCGCCGGCGTAGCGTAACAGGCAATGATCCCGAAGAGCTGACGGCTTTTTGGACAAGATCATGCGTCAGAAGGAAGTCATGAACTCACCCATCCTCGAACGCGACCCGTCCGACCCGCGAAAGAAGAAAGAAAGCGTCAATCCGCTGCTCAAGCTGGTGCTGGAACTCGGGCCGCTGATGGTGTTCTTCTTCGCCAATGCACGCGGCGCCTGGCTGGTGCAGAAATTTCCTGTCCTGGCCGAATTCGGCGGGCCGATCTTCGTCGCCACCGGCCTGTTCATGGCGGCGACGGCGATCGCGCTGATCGCCTCCTGGCTGCTGCTGCGCACCTTGCCGATCATGCCGATGGTCTCGGGCGTCGTCGTCTTCATCTTCGGCGCGCTGACGCTCTATCTGCAGGACGACGTGTTCATCAAGATGAAGCCGACCATCGTCAACACCCTGTTCGGCGGCGTGCTGCTCGGCGGTCTGTATTTCGGCCGATCGCTGCTCGGCTATGTCTTCGATTCGGCCTTTCGCCTCGATGCCGAAGGCTGGCGCAAGCTGACTTTCCGCTGGGGCCTGTTCTTCCTGTTCCTGGCTCTTGCCAATGAAGTGGTGTGGCGGAATTTTTCCACCGACTTCTGGGTTACCTTCAAGGTCTGGGGCATCATGCCGATCACCCTGTTGTTCACCTTCAGCCAGATGCCGCTGATCCTGCACCATTCGATCGAGGATAAGGCCGAGAAGGTGGAAGAAGCCGGCAAGTAGAGCAATTCCAGGAAAAGTGTGAAGCGGTTTTCCGTCCGGAATTGCGTCCGAATAAACGGAGACGGCCATGGAATTCGTTACCACGCGCGATGAACTGAGGGCGATCTACAAAACGCCGCGGCCGACCGACGCATCGATGCGCAAGGAGCTCAAGGCGCTTGACGGCCACTGCCGCTCCTTCATCGGCAAGAGCCCTTTCGTGCTGATCGGTTCTTCCGACGGCGCCGGCAATGCCGACGTGACGCCGAAAGGCGACAGACCGGGCTTTGCCCTTGTCCTCGACGACAGGACCATCGCCATTCCCGACCGGCCCGGCAACAACCGGCTGGACACGCTGGAAAACATCCTGCTCAACCCTTCGGTCGGGCTGCTTTTTCTCATCCCCGGCATGAACGAGACGCTGCGCATCAATGGCGACGCCCGCATAACCGTCGATGCCGGTTTGCGCGAGCGCCTCACCGTCGACGGCAAGCAACCGCAAAGCGTCGTCGTGGTGAGCGTCAAGGCCGCTTACATGCACTGCGCCAAGGCCTTCATGCGCTCCGAATTGTGGAAGCCGGACAGCTGGCACAACCGCGCGACATTGCCGACGCTGGGTCAGATCCTGTCCGATCAGATGGCGCATACCGAAACTGCCGATGATTTCGACCGCTCGCTGGACGAGGCCTACAGCAAGACCCTGTGGTAGATTTCGGGGTACGATTCGCCATTGCAGTCCTTTGCCGGTTTCCCTAGCCCTGTTTCCCCGTGATCGAACTCCTCGCCATCTCCGGCAGCCTGCGCGCCGCCTCGACCAATTCGGCGCTGCTGGCGGCGCTGTCCGCGAACGCGCCTTCGAATTGCCGCGTAACTGTGTATGACGGGCTCGGCCTGCTGCCGATCTTCAACCCGGATGACGAAGGCGAGCGCACACCGGCCGAGGCCATGCGGCTGATCGAGGCCGTCACCAGCGCCGATGGCATCATCGTCTCCTGCCCCGAATATGCCCATGGCGTGCCCGGCGGCATGAAAAACGCGCTCGACTGGCTGGTCTCGCGCGACGCCGCAGTCGGCAAGCCCGCCATGCTGGCCCACGCCTCCGCGCGCTCGCTCTATGCCCGCGCCGCGCTGGCCGAGATCATGCGCACCATGTCGTTCGCGCTTTGTGAGAATGCGGTTCTGGAGATTGCCTTGCTCGGCAAGAAACCGCCGGAGATAGAAGCGATCCTGGGAGAGGACGAGAACCTGCGGGCCATGCGCGAAGCGGTGCAGGTTTTCGCGAGCTTTATACGCGCAAACGTTGCCTCGTCATCCTAGGGCGGAGCAAGGAGCGAAGCGACGCGGCGCAGACCCTAGGATGACGAACGAAAGGGTGCGGCGCACCCCAACGTGCCGCAGTGCTACCCCTTCCGCAACGTCTCGACATCGGTCACACCGACATACCAGTCGCGCGCGTTGACCTCTTCGAACACCACCCAGACGTCGTCATTGCTAAGCCCGGTGGCGTCCATGATGGCCGCCGTGACCTTTTTGGCGATGTCGGCCTTCTTGCCAGCGGGATCAGCGGCGATCACTTCCTTGACGATGCGGATGTTGACGAATGGCATGATGTCCTCCCCTTGAATTGTATCTGATAGCGCCGCGCCGCGGCTTCGAAATCCGCTCCGGCGAACCGCTTGGCGGCGGTTCCGGCGGCCGCCGCGCAACAGGCGCCGCGGACATGCGCAGAAACGCCATCAAGGGCCGCCAGAGAAGCGTTTCCAGCAGCCTCAATACGTCTTCGCCCCGTTCACCATCAGCCGCACCATGTAGAGCGACGTCGTGCCGGCGATGTAGAGGCAGTTCAGCTTGTTGCCGCCGAACACGCAATTGGCGGTCACTTCCGGCACCTTGACCTTGCCGATCAGCGTGCCGTCGGGATCGTAGCAATGGATGCCGTCGGCGGCACTGGTCCAGATGCGGCCGGCCTCGTCGAGCCGGAAGCCGTCGAACAGGCCGGCCGTGCAGTCGGCGAACACCTTGCCGCCCGACACCTTCTTGCCGTGCTTGCCGACGTTGAAGACCCGCATATGCGCGGGGTTCTGCGCGCCATGCGTGCGGCCGGTGTCGACGACATAGAGCTGGCTTTCATCCAGCGAAAAGGCAAGCCCGTTCGGCCGGACCATGTCGGTGATCACGGCCTCGACCTCGCCCGTATCCGGATCGACCCGGTAGACATTGCAAGCGCCGATCTCGCTTTCGGCCTTGTCGCCCTCATAGTCGGTGTCGATGCCGTAGCTCGGATCGGTGAACCAGATCGAGCCGTCGGATTTCACGACCGCGTCATTGGGCGAATTCAGCCGCTTGCCTTTCCATTCGGCCGCGATGGTGGTGACGGAACCGTCATGCTCGGTGCGGCTGACGCGGCGGCCGGAATGCTCGCACGTCACCAGTCGGCCCTGGCGGTCGACGGTGTTGCCGTTGGAATTGCCGGAGGGCTGACGGAAGACGCTCACATTGCCGTCGGTCTCGTCATAGCGCAGCATGCGGTTGTTGGGGATGTCGGACCAGACGACATAGCGGCCGGCGGCGAACCAGGCCGGCCCTTCCGCCCACTGACATCCGGTAAACAGCTTTTCCACCTGGGCGTTGCCGTTGAACAGCCGCGCGAAACGCGGATCGAGAATTTCGTAATAGTCTGCGGTCGCCATGCATTTCCTCCGGGCATCACGTGACGCGCGGATCAAGCCAGCCTGCGGGCGCGATGGCAAGGTGGCGCAGGCGCAATTGTAAGACAAAAGGTGCCCGGCCGGCATGGCCCGCCAGCCTGTCCGGCCGTTTATGGTGCTGTTAGCGCTGTATTAACCCGCTATGCGCCCTGTGCAATGGTGCATTGCAACATCTTCTTTTTGCATCGCACCATTCCTATGTCATGGTGCGAACGACCAAGGGAGGAACAATTCACCGCTGATATGCGGTACGAAAGGACCCTTGCTATGGCTTTTGACAACCTCTTCTCCCGCGCGCGCACCTCGATGGCCAAGCGCCGCCACTACAACCGCCTCGTCGCGGAAATCGAAAACCTGACGAGCCGCGATCTGGCCGACCTGCGCGCCGACCGCTCGGAAATGCTCTACCAGGTTCACAAGCAGATCTACGGCTGAGCTTTCAGACGGCAGCGGGGCACGACCCCCACCCGGATTGCCAAACCGAATTGCATGAGCAATTCGGGCAATCCGACCTCTCCCCGAGGGGAGAGGAGCCAGCGCCGACGCCTTCCCTCTTCTCCCCTCGGGGAGAAGGTGGCCGCGCAGCGGCCGGATGAGGGGGCATGGCGCCAACGTCAGCCCGGTGCCGCGAGCGCCTTTTCAATCTGCGGCAACAGAACATCCCTCGCCGACTCCCCTGTCAGCGGCCCGACATGCTTGTAGGCAATCTTGCCGTCCTTGCCGATGACGAAGGTTTCCGGCACGCCGTAGACGCCCCAGTCGATGGCCGTGCGGCCGGCCTCGTCGACACCTATCGCCTGGAACGGATTGCCGAGATCACCAAGGAACCGGCGCGCGTTTTGCGCTTGGTCCTTGTAGTTTAGCGCGGCCATGACGAAGCGCTTGTCCTGCGACAGCGCCAAGAGCACCGGATGCTCTTCCCGGCACGGCGCGCACCACGATGCAAACACGTTGACCAGCGTTACCTTGCCGGCGAAGGCTTTTGAATCCAGCCCGGGCAGGTTTGACCCTTCCAGCGCCGGCAGGTTGGTCTGCGGCGCCGGCAGGCCGATCAGCGCCGACGGCACTGCCGCCTCATCGCGTCCCGACAAAAGCTGCGACAGGAACAATCCGGCGAGGCCGAGAAAAACCAGCAGCGGCATCAGCACGATCAGGCGGCGGCGCGGCGACGCCGGCGTTTCGCTTTCCGTGCTCATGGCTTGCTGGCCCCGGTGCCGGTCCCAGTGCTGGCCCCAGTACCGGCTTTGTCCGAGCGACGCCGCACGCCGGCCGCTTCGAGGTCTGCCAGTTCGCGCTTGCGGGTCCGCTGGTCGAGCAGGATCCAGCCGATCAGCCCGGCCAGCACGATCACCGTGATGCCATAGGCGGCCGCGACATAGAGTGCGTGTGCACTCATGCGCTTCGCTCCCCTTCCACCGTCACTTCGTCGTGCTCGATCATGGCCTTCCCATAGCTTTGCGGCTTTCTTAGCTTTGCGGCTGGGGCTTCGCAATTGATCGTCGCGCCGCAGCGGTCATATCAATCCGTTCCATGCCGCAGCGCCAGTGCTGCCGCCACCGGACCCAGCACGGCAAGAAACAGCGTCAGCGCGGCAAGAATGAGGAAGGGCTGCAGGAACGGATCAGGATCGGCCACCGCGCCGTAGCTCGCCGACACCCCGAAGATCAGCACCGGGATGGTCAGCGGCAGCACCAGCACCGAGATCAGCAGCCCGCCACGTGGCAGCGCCACCGCCACCGCCGCCCCGACCGCGCCGATGAAAGTGATCGCCGGCGTGCCGACCAGCAGCGTCAGCGCGGTGGCGCCGATGCTGAGCGGCTCCATGTTCATGAACAGGCTCAGCAGAGGTGCCGCAACCACCAGCGGCAGAACGCTGCCCGCCCAATGCGCCAGGCACTTCACCAGCACCGTCAGCGCCAGCATGTGGCGGTCATTGCCCAGCACCAGAAGATCGAGCGAACCGTCTTCGCGATCGGCCTGAAACAGCCGGTCGAGGCCGAGCAGGCAGGCGAGCAGAGCGCCGATCCAAAGGATCGCCGGACCGATGCGGGCGAGCAGCTTCAGGTCCGGTCCGACACCGAAGGGGATGGTGGCGATGACGGCGAGGAAGAAGATGACGCCGGTGAGCGCCCCGCCCCCGGCACGGATTGAGAGACGGACGTCGCGCAGGAAGAGGGCTAGCATTGCCAAGCCGCGCCTGCGGTTTGATCGCCATCTTGCCGAAGGTGGCGTTCCTTCACACCCCCCTCTGTCCTCCCGGACATCTCCCCCGCAAGGGGGGAGATTGGCAGTTCCGTTGCTGACGCCTCTTTTTCAATGCCGGTGATTGGCGAAAGCCGGCATGACATCTGATCTCCCCCCCTGCGGGGGAGATGCCCGGCAGGGCAGAGGGGGGTGGGCGGGAATGCCGACATCACCCTGTTGCTCCCATCCTCAATGCCTGTGCTCCATCCAATCCCAGTGGCAAATGCGTCGCCGCGACAATGATTCCGCCTTCTGCGCAATGCCTCGTCATCAGCCCCGCAAACCGCGCCTCCGAGGCCTTATCCAGCCCAGCCGTCGGCTCATCCAGCAGCCACAGCGGCTTATGACTGACCAGCAATTTCGCAATCGCCGCCCGCCGCCTTTGCCCGGTCGACAAATATCCGAAAGGCAGATGGCCGATGCCGCCGAGACCAACCGTCTCCAGCGCCTCTCCGACACCCAACTGCCCATCGCCGTTGAAATCGCGCCAGAAGCGCAGATTCTCCGCCACGCTGAGCGCCGTCTTCAGTGCATTGAGGTGGCCGAGATAGTGGACCGCCGAAGCGATCGTCGGAAACCTTTCGCCGCCCTCGATGCGCACATCGCCTTGCGCCTTCGGTAGCAGCCCGGCGATGACCCTGAGCAGCGTCGATTTGCCCGAGCCGTTCGGCCCGGTGACGACCAGCACCTGGCCCTTGTCGAGCGCAAAACCGATGCCGGAAAAGACCGTCTCGCCGCCGCGTTCGCCGCCCAGATTTTCGGCAATCAGCCGCATGCCTGCCCGTCCCGAAAACTTTACCGCGCGATAGCTGCCGCATCGCACAAATTTGCTCCGCAACTGTCTAGAACTATTCCAGAAAATTCTCTATATGCGGGACATCCGTGCCAGCGGTCGGCACGGGAACAGAATTTGCGCCGAACCAGCGCACGCGCCGCCTTGAACGGCTCGGGTTGGCTGGGAACGGACAGCGGAAATGGCCGTACCCGCACCTTTGCGCGTGATTGCATGCCCATCGGCGTCCGTTCCCTTTCAGGCTGAACAGACAAGGACGGACCGCACGTGTCAAAATCCCTCGACAGTTTCAATTGCCGCCGCACCCTCACCGTGGGTGGCGCGGACTATGTCTATTACAATCTGGTCGAGGCCGAGAAGAACGGCCTCACCGGCATTGCCCAGCTGCCTTATTCGATGAAGGTGCTGCTGGAAAACCTTTTGCGCAATGAAGACGGCCGCTCCGTCACCAAGGACTCTATCCAGGCTGTGGCCGGCTGGCTGACCGACAAGGGCACCGCTGGCGTCGAGATCGCCTATCGCCCGGCGCGTGTCCTGATGCAGGATTTCACCGGCGTCCCGGCGGTGGTCGACCTTGCCGCCATGCGCGACGGCCTCAAGGCGCTCGGCGGGGATCCGCAGAAGATCAATCCGCTGGTGCCGGTCGACCTCGTCATCGACCACTCCGTCATAGTCGACGAATTCGGCACGCCACTGGCCTTTGCCAGGAATGTCGAGCTCGAATATGAGCGCAACGAAGAGCGCTATAAATTCCTGAAATGGGGCCAGCAGGCGTTCCGCAATTTTCGCGTCGTGCCGCCCGGCACCGGCATCTGCCATCAGGTCAACCTCGAATATCTCGGTCAGGTCGTCTGGACCAACACGGAAGACGGCGAAACCACCGCTTATCCCGACACCTGCGTCGGCACCGATTCGCACACCACCATGATCAACGGCCTTGGCGTGCTCGGCTGGGGCGTCGGCGGCATCGAGGCCGAGGCGGCGATGCTCGGCCAGCCGGTTTCCATGCTGTTGCCCGAAGTCATCGGCTTCCGCCTCACCGGCAAACTCAGGGAAGGCATCACCGCCACTGACCTGGTGCTGACCGTCACCCAGATGCTGCGCAAGAAGGGCGTCGTCGGCAAGTTCGTCGAGTTCTTCGGCCCGGGCCTGTCCAACATGACGCTGGCCGACCGCGCCACCATCGGCAACATGGCGCCCGAATATGGCGCCACCTGCGGCTTCTTCCCGGTCGATGGCGAGACCATCCGCTACCTCACAATGTCGGGCCGCGAGGAAAGCCGCATCGCCCTGGTCGAAGCCTATTCCAAGGCGCAAGGCATGTGGCGTGACGCCGGCTCGGCCGACCCTGTCTTCACCGACCTGCTCGAACTCGAGCTCGACAGCGTCGTGCCGTCGATGGCAGGTCCCAAGCGTCCCGAAGGCCGCGTTCCGCTCGAAGGCATTCCGGCCGGCTTCGCCAAGGCGATGGAGACCGAGTACAAGAAGGCTGCCGAAATCCACAAGCGCTATGCCGTCGAAGGCACCGACCATGATCTCGGCCATGGCGATGTCGTGATTGCCGCCATCACGTCCTGCACCAACACCTCCAACCCGAGCGTGCTGATCGGCGCCGGCCTCTTGGCGCGCAACGCCAACCGGCTCGGCCTCAAGCAGAAGCCGTGGGTGAAGACCTCGCTGGCGCCGGGCAGCCAGGTGGTCGCCGAATATCTGGAAAAGTCCGGCCTGCAGAAGGAGCTCGACCAGATCGGCTTCAACCTGGTTGGTTTCGGCTGCACCACCTGCATCGGCAATTCCGGCCCGCTGCCGGCGCCGATCTCCAAGACCATCAACGATAAGGGCCTGATCGCCGCCGCAGTGCTCTCCGGCAACCGCAACTTCGAAGGCCGTGTTTCACCTGACGTGCAGGCGAACTATCTGGCGTCGCCGCCGCTGGTGGTAGCCCATGCTTTGGCCGGCACCGTCACCAAGGACCTGACCACCGAGCCACTCGGCGAAGGCCGTGACGGCAAGCCGGTCTATCTCAGGGATATCTGGCCGAGTTCGGCCGAGATCCAGGAGTTCATCGAGAAGAACGTCACACGTGAGCTATTCGCCCGCAAATATGCCGACGTCTTCAAGGGCGACGAATACTGGCAGAACGTCAAGGCGCCGGAAGGCCAGACCTATGCCTGGGACGACAACTCGACCTATGTGCAGAACCCGCCCTATTTCGCCGGCATGACCTCCGGTTTCGGCAAGATCGGCGACATCAAGGGCGCGCGCGTGCTCGGCCTGTTCGGCGACAAGATCACCACCGATCACATCTCACCGGCGGGTTCGATCAAGGCCGCTTCCCCGGCCGGCAAATACCTCACCGACCATGGCGTCGGCGTTGCCGACTTCAACCAGTACGGCACAAGGCGCGGCAACCATGAGGTGATGATGCGCGGCACCTTCGCCAACATCCGCATCCGCAACCACATGCTGGGCGAGAACGGCCGCGAGGGCGGCTACACCATCCACTACCCGTCGAAGGAAGAGGAATCGATCTACGACGCGGCGATGAGATACAAAAAGGAAGGCGTGCCGCTGGTCATCTTCGCCGGCGTCGAATACGGCAACGGCTCCTCGCGCGACTGGGCAGCTAAAGGAACGAATCTCCTCGGTGTCCGTGCCGTCATCGCCCAGTCCTTCGAGCGCATCCATCGCTCCAACCTAGTCGGCATGGGCGTCATCCCCTTCGTCTTCGAGGAAGGCACCTCATGGGCCTCGCTCAACCTCAAGGGTGACGAGCTGGTCGAGATCGACGGCATAAGCACCATCAAGCCACGCCAGACGATGATCGCCAAGGTGACCTATGGCGACGGCACCGTGAAGAACGTGCCGATCATCTGCCGCATCGATACGCTGGACGAACTCGACTACTTCAAGAATGGCGGCATTTTGCAATACGTGCTGCGCGATCTGGCCGCGTAGCGGCCAGGGCTTAGGCAGTAGGGATTGGGCGGTAGCGGGGAACGACATCCCCTACTCCCTACTCCCTACTCCCTACTCCCTACTCCCTACTCCCTACTCCCTACTCCCTACTCCCTACTCCCTACTCCCTACTCCCTACTCCCTACTCCCTACTCCCTACTCCCTACTCCCTACTCCCTACTCCCAGTCTTTCCAAAGCATTGCCCGACCCGATCGAAGCCCCGCCCTGTACGACAGGAGTAAAAACCGGCTGGGCTCAGCAAGATCTGCCCCACGCTCCTGATGCCATGCTCCCGATCGAACCGGGCGGTGAAGTGCTCCCCCTGTGATGGCCATACCCATGGTTGCGGCAGCAAAAATTTCACCGCAACGTGACTTCCCGTTGACTGTCGCTTCTGCCACAAATCTGGGCAACCAGAACAAGGCCGGCGTCACCGGCGGGAATCGGAACGATCATGGCACCTCGACACCCTCTCCGGCTTGCGGCTTTTGCGCTGGCCTTCTCGGCGCTTGCCGGGACCGGGTTCGCCGAGGAATCGGGAACGACCCAGACCGACAAACCGCAGATTGACAGGCCCTTGGGCGTGGTCGAGCTGTTCACCAGCCAGGGCTGCAATTCCTGCCCGCCGGCGGACGCTTTCTTTGCCGAGCTGGCGGCCAAGGACAACGTCGTCGCGCTCGCCTACCACGTCAATTACTGGGACTATCTCGGCTGGCAGGACACGCTGAGCAGCAAGGACAATACCGACCGGCAATATGACTATATGCGCGCCTTCGGCACCCGCTCCGTCTACACGCCGCAAGCCGTCATCAATGGTCGCAGCCATGTCAACGGCGCCAGCCGCAAGGAGGTCGACGGCGCGCTTGCCCGCATGGAGAAATCCGGTGAAGGCATGCGGGTCAGCGTCAAGGTCAGCCGCACCAGCGATCGCGTCATGATCGATGCCGGCGACGCCGGTAGCGGCCCCAGCGACGCCCATGTCGTCATCGTCTATTTCGAACCACCGCAGACGGTGACCGTCGCCAAGGGCGAGAACACCGGCCGCAGCATGACCTACTGGAACGCCGTCACCGGCATCCAGACCGCCGGCATGTGGCACGGCAAGGCGCAGCGCTACGAATTGCCGATGACCGAGATCGCCAAGAAAGGCGGCTGCGCCGTGCTGCTGCAATCGGTCGGCAAGGACGGCCTGCCAGGGCCTATTCTGGGCGCGGCGTTTATTCACAAGCCTTAAGAGGCCCCCTCATCCGGCCGCTCTCGGCCACCTTCTCCCCGAGGGGAGAAGGGGCTGAATCAGCGCTGGCGCGAACTCCTCTCCGCTCGGGGGAGGTCGGATTGGCCCGAATTGCTGTTGCAATTCGGCTGGCAATCCGGGTGAGGGGATGCGCCCGCAAACTGGGCACCGCAGCCTCCGGCAAATTCTTCAAGCAGCCAAAAACAAAAAAACCGACGTCAGCTTGCTTCTGACGTCGGTCATTTAGGTTTTGGGATCGTCGCACCCGGTCTCTCCCTGAGGAAAGTCCGAGGTTGGTTCGATCCGACGCAGACCCGTGGGCGGGGGGCTTGGGGTTTACGAGCCGGTGCCGGACCGAACCGTCTCAGGCAACGCCGGTAAATTCGTCGGACATTGGGGCATGAGCGCGGATAAAAAAAGGCGGAAATGTGGCGAGGCATCACCAATTCAAACACCGCGTTTTATAAAAGTGACTGGACGTTGCGAAAACAGCGCGGTCCCGGGATGGTTAGCCGGGCCTTGCAATTCCACGGCGAACACGCCAACTTCTGCAAGCGAGATTCATTTTCAAAGGGATCGCGGGATGACCGATCGCAGCGGTGGGACGGAGGATGGGGACGCATCCGCAATATTGATCCCGCTGCACGAGGCGCGACGCGAACGCCTCGACCAGCCGGTCCGTTTCGACCGGCGTGAACTCGACGAGATCCTGAGGCTGTACGGACGCATGGTCGCCGCCAACGAATGGCGCGACTATGCCATCGATCATCTGTCTGATCGGGCTGTGTTTTCAGTCTTCCGCCGGGCCAGCGAAGTGCCGCTGTTCCAGATCGTCAAGGATCCGAAACTGGCGCGCCGGCAAGGCGCCTTCGCCGTCATCGCCGCCGGCGGCCGAATCCTCAAGCGCGGCCAGGAACTCGGTCGCGTGCTCAACGTCTTCGATGCTAAGCTGAAGATTGTCCAGGCCTAATTGAAAATTGGGGAATTGAAGAGCTGAAGAATTGAAAAAAGAGGATGTAACGGTCGAAATACCGCGGGTTTGTTCTCAGCTATTCGGATCCTCAATTCTTCAGTTCTCTTCAGTTCTCCTCAATTCCCCTCCTCAGGCTCTCACGAAACTTCCGCTCCGGCAGCGAATGCGGATCGGGCGGAACCGTTACGCCGCCATTCAGCGACAGCTGCATGAACACCGTGTCAAGCCAGCGCCCATGCTTGTAGCCGGAGCCTTCCAGGCGACCGGAATGGCGAAAGCCGAGCTTTTCATGCAGCCGCACCGAGGCGCTGTCTGCATGGCCGTCGCCGATCACCGCGACGATCTGGCGAAAGCCCGCCATACGGCAGGCTTCAATCAGCGCCTGCATCAGCAGCAGCCCGACGCCCTGGCCCTTCGCATCAGGCGCGACATAGACGGAATCCTCTACGATGAAGCGGTAGGCCGGGCGCGGCCGGAACGCGCCGGCATAGGCGTAGCCGAGCAGCGCGCCATCTCGTTCCGCCACCAGATAGGGAAAGCCCCCCGCCGTCAGGCTGTCGAAGCGCCCACCCATCTCAGTGCGGCTGGGCGGCTCCAGCTCATAGCTCGCGGTGCCATGCGTCACGGCATCGCCGTAGATCTCGGTGATTCGGCCGAGGTCGCCTTCCAAGGCCGCGCGGATGCAAATAGTGCTCATGATTTATGCAGACGATTCATCTGCCTCCATGACAGCAAAGGCCGGCACAAAAGAAAAGGGCGGCCGTTGGCCGCCCTCTTGATATCAGCTGGTCCAGTTGCCTGATGGGAAGACCGCCTAGCGGCGATCGCCCATGAACTGCAGCAGGAACATGAACAGGTTGATGAAGTCGAGATATAGCCTCAACGCGCCCATGATCGCCTTGCGGCCGGCAACGTCGGCCTGATCGCCTTCGTAGTACATTTCCTTGATGGTCTGCGTGTCATAGGCGGTGAGCCCGGCGAAGATCAGCACGCCGATCGCCGAGATGGCGAAGCCGAGCGCCGACGATTGCAGGAAGATGTTGATCAGCATGGCGATCACCAGGCCGACCACGCCCATGACCAGGAACGAGCCGAACGCCGAAAGGTCGCGCTTGGTCGTGTAGCCGTAGAGCGACAGCGCGCCGAAGGCGGCCGCCGTGGCAAAGAAGGTCTGAGTGATCGAGGCGCCGGTGTAGACCAGGAAGATGGTCGACAGCGACAGGCCGACCAGGCCCGAATAGACCCAGAAGGTGGTTTGCGCCGCGGCCACGCTCATCGACTGGATCCTGAACGACAGGAAGAAGACGGCGGCGAGCGGAGCCAGGATGACCACCCAGCGGAAGGCGCTGGCATAGATCAGCGTGCCGAAAGCGGTCAGCTGTCCGTCGCCGGTGACGGCGAGCTGGAAAGCGCCCCAGGCGGCGACGCCGGTGATGAGGAGGCCAAGCCCCATCAAATTGTAGACCTTGAGCATGTAAGTGCGCAGGCCTTGGTCGATGTCGGCGCGCGCGCCCGGCACGGCCGAAGTCTGGTAGTTGCGAATGGGCTCAGCCATTGGAATCCTCTGTTGCTTCTGCCCCGTACGGTGTCAGGCCCTTTCGGACCTGGGCGCCGCTGGCGGGGCTCCAGCATGCCTGTGGCGAAATATGATGGTTCTTGACGTCAAGAACAAGACCGTAACGGGCTGCAACGCTTGGTGAATCTCCGGAAGCCGGTTTTCTTGGGCTTCCATGACTGCACATTACCAAGATTTAATCGGAAACGGCAGATTCGGCCAACCTTGCCGTTTTGGGCCTAGAGGTCGCGCAGCACCGGCGCCGCCTTGTGCCCGAGCACCCGCCAGGTGCCGGCAAGGCCGATGCCGACCGTGATCACCAGCGCAAACACCAAGGTCGCCACTGCCACCTCCGGCATGAAATGCGACGGCAACGTCATGATGCGGGCAACGATGTACCAGGCGGCGATGCCGCCGGCAGCCAACGCAAACACCGCGGTGGCCAGGCCGATCAGCATGTATTCCAGCGAAAACGCCGCGATCAGCGTGCGCCTCGTGGCGCCCAACGTCTTCAGCACCACGGCATCGTGGATGCGGGCGCGATTTCCCGCGGCGAGCGCGCCGGCCAGCACCAGAACCGAAGCGATCATCGCCACGCCGGCCGCGGCCCGGATCGCCGTGCCGAGCTGGCCGACCAGCCGGTTGACGACGTCGAGCGCGTCCTTGACCCGAACTGTCGTCACCGCCGGGAAGGCGCGGGTGACGGCGTTGAGCAGGCGGGCATCCTCTGCTGCCGTGGCATCCTTTTCGGTCAGCGTCGCCAGCCAGCCATGCGGGGCGCCGGCAAAGGTGCTGGGCGAGAACACCATGACGAAATTGATGCCCATCGTCTCCCATTGCACCTCTCGGAAATTGGCGATCCTGGCCGCTACATTGCGTCCGAGCACATTGACGGTGACGGTATCGCCGAGCTTCAGGCCGAGCGCCTTGCCTTCATCGTTGGAGAACGAGACCAGCGGTTCGCCGCTGTAGTTCTCCGGCCACCAGCTGCCCTCGGTCAATGTCGCATTGGCCGGCTGTTTGGCGTCGTAGGTCAGGCCGCGATCGCCGCGCAGCACCCATGCGCCTTCCGATGGCACATTGGCCTTGTCGACACTAACGCCGTTCAGCGCCATCACCCGGCCGCGCAGCATCGGCACCTTGACCAGCGTTCCCTTCGGCGCCTCTTTGCCGATCAGTGTCGAGAAGGCATCGACCTCGCTATTCTGGATGTCGACGAAGAAGAAATTCGGCGCCCGTTCCGGCAGACTGCCGGAGATCTGCTGCCTGAGATTGCCGTCGATCAGCGCCAGCGTCACCAAAAGCGTCAGCCCGAGGCCCAGCGACAGCACGACGGACGGCGTCAGCGCGCCGGGCCGGTGGATGTTGCCGATGGCGAGCCTGAGCGCGACCGAGCGCACACGCGGGCTTTTGCGCGCCACCCACTGCACCAGCGCACCGACCAGGCGCAACACCAGAAAGGCAAAGACCGTCGCGCCGACGAAGATCAAGGCGATGCGCCGGTCGCCGGAAAACAGGATGGCGAGCGCCGCCAAAGCGAGCGCGATGCCGACCGCCGTGGCAAGATAGGGCAGGCGTGGAAAGCCGCGGCCCTCGAACCCCATTTCGCGAAACAAAGCGGTCGCCGGCACATCGCGGGCGCGGCCGAGCGGCAACAGCGCGAAGGCAAGCGTCACCAGCAGCCCGAACAGCGCGGCAAGAGCCAGCGCACCGGGATAGAAGCCGCCTTTAGCCGGCACCGGAATGACCGACTGGAGCGCAGCGCTGGCAGCAAACGGCATGGCGGCGCCGAGGATGAGGCCAAGCGCGATGCCGAGGCCGGCGATCATCAGGATCTGCACGAGATAGACGGTGAAGACGAAGCCGCCCGAGGCGCCAAGGCTCTTGAAGGTGGCGATGACGCCGCGCTTGCCGTCGAGATAGGCGCGCACCGCATTGGCAACGCCGACGCCACCGACGACCAGCGCCGTCAGCCCGACCAGCGTCAGGAATTGCGAGAAGCGCTCGATGTTGGCCGACAGCGCCGGCGCCGCATTGGAACGCGTGCGGATCGACCAGCCGGCTTCAGGGAAATCGCTCGCCGCCCGATCCTGGATGGTCTTGAGATCGGCCTCGCCGGCGCCGGCCGGCAGCCGAACCTTGTAGGCATTCTCGACCAGGCTGCCTGGCTGGATCAGCCCAGAGGCGGCAAGCCCCGCGGTCGAGACCATCAGCCGCGGCGCGAAGCCGAAACCGTCCGACACCGCATCCGGTTCGCTCACCAGCCTGGCCCGCAATTCGAATGTCGCGCTGCCGACCTTCAGCCGGTCACCGATCTTCACATTCAGCCGGTCGAACAACAGGTCGGGCGCGGCGGCGCCAAAGACGCCTGATTTCTCGCCGAACAAATCCTTTCTGCCAAGCCGCGGCGCGGTCTCGATCGCGCCATAGAGCGGATAGGCGTCGTCGACGGCCTTGGCCTCGACCAGCGCCTGGTCGGAGCCGTCATCCAGCCGCGCCATCGAGCGCATATTGGCGCTGTGCGACACAGTGCCGAGGCGGTCGAGGAAGGTGCTTTCGGCTGGCGTCGCATCGCGCTGGTTAAGCTGGAAGCGCAAGTCGCCGCCAAGCAGCGTCTGGCCCTGGTCGGCAACGCCTGCGGTGATCGCCTGCGCCACCGAATTGACCCCGCCGATTGCAGCGACGCCGAGCGCAATGCAGGCAAGGAAGATCAGGAAACCCGACAACCCGCCGCGCATCTCGCGCAGCGAGAAGCGGAACGCGAGCTTCAGCGTCTGCGACAGTGGCATCAGGCCGGCACCTTGACCTGCGCTACCGGCGCATCCTCGATGCGGCCCGAGCGCATCGACACCTGGCGCGAGCAGCGCGCCGCAAGGGCCGGATCGTGCGTGACCAGCACCAGGGTCATGCCGCGCTCGGCCGCCTTGGCGAACAAAAGGTCGGCAACCTGCCGCCCCGTCGCCTGGTCGAGATTGCCGGTCGGCTCGTCGGCGATGAGAATGCGCGGCGACGGCGCCAGCGCGCGGGCGATCGCCACGCGCTGCTGTTCGCCGCCGGACAGCTCGCCCGGATAGTGGGTGACGCGGTCGCTCAAGCCCACCGCTGCCAGCTCGCGCGCCGCGACACCGAACGGATCGGCATGGCCGGCCAGTTCCAGCGGCACCGCGACATTTTCGAGCGCCGTCATGTTGGGAATGAGATGGAACGACTGGAAGACGATGCCGATGTTTCGGCCCCGAAACGATGCGACCTCGTCCTCACTTTTGCCGTTCAGCAATTCGCCGGCGATCCGCACCGTCCCCGAATCGACCTGCTCCAGCCCGGCAAGCACCATCAGCAAGGTCGACTTGCCGGAACCCGAAGGGCCGACAATGCCGGTCGCCTCGCCGCGCGTCACGTCAAGGCTGACGCCTTTCAGCACATGCACGGACGAAGCCCCTTGGCCCAGGGTCAGGGATATGTCTTTCAGCGCGATGACGGCTTCTGTCACAATTAAAGCGTCCTATATCAGGATGAAGGCTCTGCTTGCCGGAAGCCGCCGCCGGAAGAATTCCTCGGGTATATGGGGCCTGCCACATGTCTTTCAAACGCAAGATGTCTTTCAAACGCTTGAATGCCGCAGGGCTCGTCCTTTTCGTCACCCTTTGCGGCGCCATTTCGTCCGTGCGCGCCGAGACGTTCACCATCGTCGGCTTCGGCGACAGCCTGATGGCCGGTTTCGGCCTCGGGCCTGGCGATGGCTTTACCGACAAATTGCAAGCTGCGCTGCGCGCCAAAGGCCATGACGTCACCGTAGCCAACGCCGGCGTTTCAGGCGACACCTCGAGCGGCGGCTTGGCACGGCTTGACTGGTCGGTACCGGATGGGACAAGGCTGGTTATCCTCGAACTCGGCGCCAACGACATGCTGCGCGGCGTCTCGCCCAGCATCACGGAAAAGAACCTGGACGACATGCTGGCGAAGCTGAAAGCGCGCAAGATCGCGGTGCTTTTGGCCGGCATGCGCGCCGCTCCCAATCTCGGCGCCGACTACCAGAACGCCTTCGATGCGATCTATCCAAAGCTTGCCGCGAAATACGATGTGCCGCTCTATCCGTTTTTTCTCGATGGCGTCGCCGGGCAGTCCGGCCTGCAGTTGGAGGATGGCCTGCATCCCAATCCGAAGGGCGTCGCAGCGATGGTCGAGCGCATCCTGCCCGCCGTGGAGAAGGCGATTGCGGCAGTTCAGGGTGGCGGTTGAACGCCGGCGTGACGAGAATAACACGCGGCGATCATTTTGACCGGTGTGGCCAAAAAGGACATATAGCCTCCAAAGGAGGGTCATATGGCCATTATCATCAAGAGAGAGGACGCTGTTCGCCTCGCGCGAACTTTGAAACAAAAGACCGGGCTGCAGAAGGCCCCGGGTCGCCTGTTCGTAAAAATGCCTGCAACCAACAAACCACTTGCCCCGTTTGACTATCGATGATTCGCTAGGGGCACAGTTCGATTCGAGGAAGGGAGGCTCACCATGCCGCGTCTTTTCACCGCCCTCGAAATACCGCGTGACGCCGCTCTTTCGCTGTCCCTGCTCAGGGGCGGCCTGCCCGGAGCCCGCTGGATCGATGTCGAAAACTACCATCTGACGCTGCGCTTCATCGGCGACGTCGAAGGCCATGTCGCCGACGAAATCGCCAACGCACTCGACCGGGTGCACCGCCCATCCTTCTCGCTCACCCTGTCCGGAGTTGGCGCTTTCGGCCAGAAGAAGCCGCACGCCGTCTGGGCCGGCGTCTTCGCCTCGCCCGACCTTTCGGCGCTGCAAGGCGAAATCGACCGCATCTGCCAGCGGCTCGGCCTGCCCGCCGACCCGCGCAAGTTCACCCCGCATGTTACGCTGGCACGCTTGCGCAATTCGAGCCCGCTCGACGTCGCCCAGTACCTGTCGGCGCGCGGCAATTTTTCGACGCTGCCGTTTCGCGTCGGCCGCTTCGTGCTGATGTCGTCGCGCGATTCGGTCGGCGGCGGTCCCTACATTGTCGAGGAGGCGTGGCCGCTCTCCGGCGTCGACGCCCGCGCCACCAACCTCGTCGCCAGCGCCTCCGACGCTTCGCGGATCATGCGGTAGACCGAAGCGAACGCTTCGGCCCCGTCATAATAGGGATCCGGCACGTCGCGGGTTTTGCCCTGCGCAAACTCTGCCAAGAGATGAATACGTTCGCGCGCACCGGCCGGCGCCAACGCCTTGAGGTCGCGGACATTCTGCCGGTCCATGCCGAGGATCAGGTCGAAGCGCGAAAAATCCTCCGGCCTAACCTTGCGTGCCCGCTGCCCTGATATGTCGATGCCGTGGCGGGCCGCAATCGCGATCGAGCGCGGGTCGGGCGCTTCGCCGAGGTTCCAGCCGCCGGTCGCCGCAGAGTCCAGCACGATATCGTCCAGCACCATGTCGCGGCCGCGTTCCGCCAGCACGGCGCGAAACACGCCTTCGGCCAGGGGTGAGCGGCAGATGTTGCCGAGGCAGACGAAGAGTATGGAATTTATCGGCTTTACGCTCATTCGATATGCGCCGTTCGTGCATTTGGAAGCCCAAAACGCAAAGGACTTTTGGGCGACTTGCATTATGGTGAGGGTCAATAACTGGGATAGCACGGGAAATCATCATGACGAGAGAGAAACTCAGCAAGGACGCCATCGCCGCCGCACTGGCCGAACTGCCCGGCTGGTCGCAGGCAGCCGATGGCGCCTCCATCAAGCGCAGCTTCGACTTCAAGAATTTTTCCGAAGCCTTCGCCTTCATGACCCGCGTCGCGCTGGCCGCCGAGAAGATGGACCATCATCCCGACTGGTCGAACGTCTACAAGACTGTCGACGTGACGCTCAACACCCATGATGCCGGTGGTGTCACTGCGCTCGACATCGCGCTGGCCAAGAAGATGAATGGGTATGCTGGCGGCTGAACGCTGGGGCGGCAACGCCAAATCGGCGCCATCCTCTTGCAGTGGACCGGGACTTTCACCACATTTTCCGTGGCGGCCGCGCGCAACGCGTAGCGCGACGGCCGGCAAGGAGAGGATTGATGGCGCAGCAGCCCGGTTTTGATTTCTTCGGCTTCGGCAGCAAGCTCGGCGACGAGAGTGAAGTGCGCGCCAAATTCTGGCGCACGGCCAAGAAGGCCGCCCGGCAGATTCCGTTCATGGAAGAGGTCGTCGCCGGCTATTATTGCGCGCTCGACAGGAAGACGCCTTTGCGTGCCAAGGGCATATTGCTGGCAGCGCTTGGCTATTTCGTGCTGCCGGTCGACGTCATACCCGATTTCGTCTTCGGCCTCGGCTTCACCGACGACATCGCCGTGCTGACCGCCGCGATCTCCACGGTAAGCGCCCATATCACCCCTGCGCACCGCAAGGCCGCCAAGGAGGCGATCGCCGACAAGAGCTGAATCGGCGTCGCGTTGGCAACTTGGTTCAGAAGAAATCCTCCGCTCAAACAGGACGATAGCGGCTGGGCTTCGGGTTCCGCTGCGGCCGTTGGAAAAGTCAAACTCTTGCCGCTTTCGTGGCCTCCAAGTCGCCGCAGGGACATTGCGAAGCCGTTTTTTCAAGAAGCGGCGCGGAAATGGCGGTGGTTTCCATGGGTGAATGTCCTTTTCCGAGGGAAATTCACCGTTTGGTAACCCAGATTAAATCAAAATGAAGCGACGGGCAGGACGCCAAGCCGGCCTGCCCCGCACCATTTGGAATACGGGAAAAGCGATGCGCGGATTGATTGCACTAGTCTCGAGCCTGGTCCTGGTGGCTTTTGCCGCGCCGGCGCTGGCGCAGCAGGCGACCAAGATCGGCCAGCACAATGCCTGGGGCACCTACAGCTACCAGGCGCAGGGCGGCAAGGTCTGCTATGTGCTCACCGTGCCGACCGACAAGCAGCCGCCGACGCTCGATCACGGCGACATGTTCTTCTTCGTCAGCCAGCGGCCGGGCCAGCAAGTGTCCTACGAGCCGCAATTCATCGCCGGCTACACATTCCAGGAAGGCTCCAAGGCCACCGTCACCATCGACAAGAAGACGTTCTCGATGTTCACCCGCGGCAAGTCGGCCTGGGTCGAGAACGCCGCCGAAGAGCCGGTGCTGATCGCCGCCATGAAGACCGGCACCGACATGAAGGTCTCGGCGAAGTCTGGCCGCGGCAATCCGACGACCTATGTGTTTTCGCTGAAAGGCATCTCGGCCGCGCTGACGTCGATCGCCAAGTGCAAGTAGGCTAGCGCGGTTCCCGCCGCATGACTCTCGCCGCAACCTGTGCTATGCGCCGCGCTTCTTTTCGGCACGATGGATGAAATCGGCCGCAATTCGCTTATATTGGCGCTGATATGACCCTTTCCTTCGATCTCACCACTGAGGGCGCACGCGACGCGTTGCGCGCTCGCGCCACGCCCGAGAAGCCGTCGCTGATCGGCCTGACCCGGGCCGAGCTCGGTGAAGCCCTTGTCAGTGCCGGCATCGTGCCCGAGCGCCAGGCGAAAATGCGCGCCCAGCAGCTCTGGCACTGGATGTATGTGCGCGGCGTCTCCGATTTTGCCGGCATGTTCAACATCTCCAAGGATCTGCGCGCCGAACTCGACAAGCATTTTACCGTCGCCCGGCCCGAAATCGTCGAGGAGCAGATTTCCTCCGACGGCACGCGCAAGTGGCTGTTCCGCTTTCCGCCGCGCGGTGCCGGCCGTCCCGTCGAGATCGAGACCGTCTACATCCCCGAAGAAGGCCGCGGCACGCTCTGCATCTCCTCGCAGGTCGGCTGCACGCTGACCTGTTCGTTCTGCCACACCGGCACGCAGAAGCTGGTGCGCAATTTGACGGCGGAAGAGATCCTGGCGCAATTGCTCACCGCCCGCGACCGGCTCGGCGATTTCCCCGACCGCGACACACCCGACGGCGCCATCGTCCCTGCCGAGGGCAGAAAAGTCTCCAACGTCGTCATGATGGGCATGGGCGAGCCGCTCTACAATTTCGAGGCGGTGAAGAAGGCGCTGCTGATTGCCTCCGACGGCGACGGACTGTCGCTGTCGAAGCGCCGCATTACGCTCTCGACCTCCGGCGTGGTGCCCGAGATCTTCCGCACCGGCGAGGAGATAGGGGTCATGCTGGCGATCTCGCTGCACGCCACCAATGACGATCTGCGCGACCTGCTTGTGCCGATCAACAAGAAGTATCCGCTGAAGGAACTGATCGAGGCCTGCCGCGCCTATCCCGGCCTGTCCAACGCCAAGCGCATCACCTTCGAATATGTGATGCTGAAGGACGTCAACGATTCCATCGAGGACGCCAAGGGGCTGATCAAGCTGCTCAAAGGCATTCCGGCCAAGATCAATCTGATCCCGTTCAACCCGTGGCCGGGCACCAACTATCAGTGCTCGGACTGGGAGACGATCGAGAAGTTTGCCGACTACATCAACAATGCCGGCTATGCCTCGCCGATCCGCACGCCGCGCGGCCGCGACATCCTGGCCGCCTGCGGGCAGCTCAAATCCGACTCCGAACGCATGCGCAAGGTCGACCGCCTGGCGCTGGAAGCCATGATGATTGCGGGGCATGGCGAGGCGTGAGCCGCCTCTTCGCCTATATCCTCCGTTTCGCTGTCATCCTGTTCGGCTATGTCGTCGCCTCATTGGCGGCGAGCGCCTTTCTCAACGTGCTGTTCCTGGCTTCCGTCGGTTATATGCCGGACGATGCGCACCCAGCGGCGGCCGCGGCGCTGTATTTTTCGATCCCGTTCGTGGCGCTGTTTGTCGCCTATTTCGCTTTCATACCGGCGGTGGTCGCAATCCTGATCTCCGAGGTCCTCAGCCGCCGCGACTGGCTGTTCTATGCACTCGCGGGCGGCTTGGTGGCCGCGGCCTTCCTCGGCTTCGTCCACCAGAACGTGGATTTCGACGTCACCGAACCGCGCGCCATCGCCGCGGTGATCGGCTGCGGCATGGTCGGCGGGCATCTTCTACTGGCTAAGCGCCGGCCGCTGGGCCGGAAGCTGGTGGCAGGCCGCTACTTCGCCTGAGCGGTCAGGATCTTGAGCGCGAAGGCCGAAAACACACCGGCAAAGAGATAGTCGACGACCCGCGTTACGCGCGGGCTGGCCTTCATCGCCGCCGAAAACCTTTCCGCGGCAAACACCATCGGCGCCGTCACAGGGATCGACAGCACGATGAACATGAGGCCGAGGGAGAACAGTTTTCCCGGCGCGTTCGGATCGTGAGCCGAGACGAACTGCGGCAGAAACGTCATGAAGAACAGGATGATCTTCGGGTTGAGCAAATTGACGCCGAGTCCGGCGGCCCAGCTGCGGAACAGCGAAATCTGCGGGCCATTCTTCTTCTGCGGTGAAAACGCCGAGCCCTTGGTCATCGCCTGCCAGGCCAGGAACACCAGATAGACGGCGCCGAAGATTTTCAGCACCAGGAAGGCCATCGGCGAGGCGACGATCAGCGCCGAGATGCCGACCGCCACCAAAGTTGTATGGATCAGCGTTCCGAACAGAGCACCCGCCAGCGAGGCAAAGCCGGCGGCGCGGCCCTGGCTCAGTGTTCGCGAGACGAACAGCGTCATATCCGGCCCCGGCGTGATCGCCAGGATCATGGTGGCGATGGCGAACTGGATCAGTGTTGTGGTGTCGGGAATGAAGGACATCGGTGGCCCCTGGCGAATGATCGTCGGTCTATAACGCAGCCTCCCCGCTCACGCCAGCAACTGACTGGCGTCGCATCTGGTCCAGCGGCTGCGGCGGCCGGCGCCCGTTCATCCCTTGCGCTGGCCGGAAATGCCGTGATACCTCGCCCGCGAAACTCACGCGCGGAACCGCCAAAATGTCCCCAGCAATGCCCAAGACAAAAGACGTCAAGAAGGTCGTGCTCGCCTATTCCGGCGGTCTCGACACCTCCATCATCCTGAAATGGCTGCAGACCGAGCTCGGCGCCGAAGTCGTCACCTTCACCGCCGATCTCGGCCAGGGTGGCGAGCTGGAGCCGGCGCGCCAGAAGGCTGAGATGATGGGCATCAAGGATATCCGCGTCGTCGATGTGCGCGAGGAATTCGTCTCGGATTTCGTCTTCCCGATGTTTCGCGCCAACGCCGTCTATGAAGGCACCTACCTGCTCGGCACCTCGATCGCCCGCCCGTTGATTTCCAAGCACCTGGTCGAGATCGCCCAGGAGGTCGGCGCCGATGCCATTGCGCACGGCGCCACCGGCAAGGGCAACGACCAGGTGCGTTTCGAGCTGTCGGCCTATGCGCTGAATCCCGACATCAAGGTCATCGCGCCGTGGCGCGACTGGTCGTTCAAGTCGCGCACCGACCTGATCAACTTCGCCGAGCAGCACCAGATCCCGGTGGCCAAGGACAAGCGGGGGGAGGCGCCGTTCTCGGTCGACGCCAACCTTCTGCACTCCTCTTCCGAGGGCAAGGTGCTGGAAGACCCGTGGAGCGAGCCGCCGGAATTCGTCCATCAGCGCACCGTCTCGCCGATGGAGGCGCCGGACAAGGTCACCGAGATCGAGATCGAATTTTTGAAGGGCGATCCGATTGCACTGAACGGCAAGAAGCTGTCGCCGGCCGCCATTCTGACGGCGCTTAACGATCTTGGCCGCGACAATGGCATCGGCCGGCTCGATCTGGTCGAGAACCGCTTCGTCGGCATGAAATCGCGCGGCGTCTACGAGACCCCCGGCGGCACCATCCTGATCGTCGCCCACCGCGCCATCGAATCGATCACGCTCGACCGCGGCGCCGGCCACCTCAAGGACGAGTTCATGCCGCGCTACGCCGAGCTGATCTACAACGGCTTCTGGTTCTCGCCCGAGCGGCTGATGCTCCAGGCGATGATCGACAAGAGCCAGGAAGACGTCGAAGGCACGGTGCGCCTGAAACTCTACAAGGGCAATGTCATGGTCACCGGCCGCAAATCCAAGAAGACGCTCTATTCCGACGCGCTGGTCACCTTCGAGGATGACCGCGGCGCCTACGACCAGAAGGACGCCGCCGGCTTCATCCGCCTCAATGCGCTGCGGCTGAGGACGCTGGCGGCAAGGAGCCGCAAGGGTGAACCAAACTAGTGTTCCAGGAAAACCCGGCGGTCACGCAGGGTTCTTATTTGATACCTCTAATATAAGAGGCCAAGCTGGCTGACATGGTTTCCGTTTGACCTTTTAAAAGCCTCATCTAAATTCCTTCGCGGGACGAGGGATTCCGATCGTGAAAAACGCCATTTTTCTCATGCTTGCGGCGGCCATCGTCTTTACCGGATGCCAGTCCTCGCAGGCGGCCGCGAAACGCGAGCAGGACGGGTGCATCTCCGCAGTCCATTTGTGGAGCATCACGTTCAAGCACGAAATCGCCTCTTTCATGGGCGTCTCGCAGGAGCGCATGCCGGCCCTGTTCTGCCAGCGTATCACCGAAGGCGTACGCAGCGGGGGGATCAGCTACTCCGATTTGAACAGAGTGCAGCTAGACCTGCCGACCGAGATATGGCTGGTCATCAAGGGCAAGTCAAAGGCGGCTGCCAGGGCCGCGCCGGTGCTGCGCAACTCCAAATTCCGGAGCTGCAAAGGTACTGAAGGCGCCTTCGAGGTTCCTATTTCCCAGAAGTGCCCGTTGAGCGGCTACGCACATTATTGAGAGCCCAGTCGCTCAGCCGGCATTTGCGCCAACGATCGAGCAATTCGAGAAAGAGCATGCCCGACTTCGTCCGTAACTGCGTAAAAACAAAGAAATAGAGCGGCGGCAAAGAACTCAGTGCTTTTCCTGCTTGATCTTTTCGGGCCCTTATCTAGCCTCCTCACAATCGATGGGGGCAGCTGACAATGAAGCCGTGGTTTGTGGCCCTGCCTGCAATGGTCGTCATGCTGGCCGGTTGCCAGACTGGGCAGGAGCAAGTGAGACAGGATCCCGAGGCGGCATTCGATCGCTGCGTCAGCAAGGTGGCCATATCGAATATATCGGCCAAACACGAGATCGCCGCTTTCATGGGCGTTTCCCTGGAGCGCATGCCGCCACTGCTGTGCCGCCGCCTTGTCGATGCCATGAAGACCGGCCGGCTGACCTTCTCCGACATAAACCGCCTCCAGTTCGACCAGTCCACGGACATCTGGAAGGTCATAAAAGGCGGGTAGCCGCTCGGCTGCTGAACGGTTTGAACGCCAAAAGCTCCAGTCCTTGCAGAAAAGCCCGGCGCATGGCCGGGCTTTCCGTTCTTCGATCTGGATATTTCTATCAGCCGCCGTCGATCGCGTCGGCGATCTGGGCGATGGCCTGCTGGTAGACGCTGGCGGAATTCCAGCCGGCGATGGCCCCCATATTCGCACTCGCGCTCGCACCCGCCCGCCAGCCATGAGCCTTGAGGAAGTTGGCCGTCGAAGCCAAGGCCGTTGCCTTGTCGCGCAGATTTCCGTTGCCGACGCCATACTTCAGGACATTGCCGGGCAGGAACTGCGTATGGCCGATCTCGCCATGCGCAGCGCCGACCGACGAGGCGCTCAGCGCGCCGCGATCGACCAGCTTCAGCGCCGCAATGGCATGCGGGTAAAAGAAGCCCGGGCGACGGCAATCATAGGCAAGCGTCAGAATGGCGGAGACCGTGTTCTGGTTGCCCAGGGAGGCTCCGAAGCCGGTTTCCATGCCCCAGATGGCCAGCAACACGCCCGGCGACACGCCGTAATTGCTCTCGATCCTGTCGAACATCGCCGCATTCGACTTCTTCAGCGCACGGCCCCTGGAAATGATCGCAGCTCCGCCACGGCGCTTCATGAAGGCGTCCACCGAACCGCTGAAAGCCTTGTGGATGGCGCGGTCGACGGAGATTGTCTTTGTCGCGTAGCTGGCACCGGCCAGAGCAGCCAGACCCTTCCCGCCGACACCTTCGGACCTGGCCTGCGCGGCAAAGTCCTGCTTCCACGCCTCGAAGCCCGCGCCGGTCTTGCCGCAGCTGGCCGCCGCCTGCGCGCCCGTCGCCAGCGCAAGTACCGCGACCACCGCGGCAGCAATAATCTTTCCCTTGGCAAGCAATGCCATGCTTTTTCTCCTGATTGCCTGAATCACGTCCCGGTTGCGAACTTGCCAGCGAAACGCGCCATTGTCACCGTACCCCCGGCGCTACCCTGGCCAATGCAGCGGAATTTGCTTACGATCAAGTGCTTATTGTGGCCGAAACGCCCGGTGCCGGGCAGGCGAATTCGCTGCTCGGGTAAAAAGAGGTGACGGGGGCATGGAACGGCGGCCCGTGGCGGGCGTTTGGGCGAGGCGCCGCTCCGCACCATATTCCTCCTCTGACGCCATACGCCAACGCCTGACGCATCGAGATCGACATGAAACTGTTCGACTGCCCGCATTGCGGCCATCGCCTCTACTTCGAGAATGCGCAGTGCCTGAATTGCGGGAGTCTCGTGCTTTACGATCCCGAGCATGCGCGCTTTGCCTTGTCTGACGTCGACGGCATCTTCCACTGCACCAATGCGGATGAATGCGCCTGCAACTGGATGGCCGAACCGGGTCATACCTACTGCCGCGCCTGCGTGCTGAACCAGCTGATCCCCGACCTCTCCGTCGACGGCAACCGCCGCCGCTGGATTCGCGTCGAGGCGGCCAAGAAGCGCGCCGTCTATTCGCTGCTCGCCTTCGGCCTTCCGGTCGTGCCCAAGCACAAGCACGGCGACGAAATCGGCCTCGCCTTCGACTTCATTGCCGATCCGATCGGCGGCGGTCCCGGCGGCGAACGCATCCTTACCGGCCACGACAACGGCCTGATCACGCTCAACGTCGCCGAGGCGGACTCGGCCGAGCGCGAGCGGCGTCGCGTCGAGATGGGCGAAAATTACCGCACGCTGCTCGGTCATTTCCGTCATGAGCTTGGCCATTACTACTGGGACCGGCTGATCCGCGACGAGCCGCAACGGCTCGATGCCTTCCGGGCGCTGTTCGGCGACGAACGCCCCGACTACGAGCAGGCGCTGAAGGCCTATTACGCCAATGGCGCTGCGCCCGACTGGCAGCAGAACCACATCTCCGCCTATGCGACGTCGCATCCATGGGAAGACTGGGCCGAGACCTGGGCGCACCACCTCCACATCACCGACACGCTGGAGATGGTGCACGCGCTGAATTTTCCACTCGGCCAGCTTGAGACGATGGAGACCAATGTGCTGCCGCAAGGCGACACCGGCGGCCGGTTGCAGGCGGCGCCCGCGGAACCTGACGCCGTGCCCGAGCCGTTCGAAAAGATTCTCGCCCGCTGGCTGGTACTCTCGGAAGCCTCCAACTCGATCAACCGCTGCATGGGCCTGCCCGACCTTTATCCCTTCGTCATTTCGGACGTGACGGCGCAGAAACTCAGCTTCGTGCATGAGCTTTTGACCGGTTTGCCGAAAGAAACCGGAACAAATCGTGAGCTGGCGTCGGTATTTTAGCCGGAACGCATGCGTTCTGGTTTCGTTTGGTGTCGCGAGGGACCATGAAAGGGAGAGAAACCATGAGACGCATATTGTTTCCGGCCGTCGCCGGGGCGCTTGTCGCGATGTCGGGTGCGGCACTTGCCGATACCGCCGTCTCGGCCGTCACCGATCTTAATGTGCGCGCCGGCCCCGGCCCGCAATATCCTGTGATCGGCGTGCTCGCCGCCGGCCAGTCGGCGACGCTCAATGGCTGCATCGAAAACAGCAAATGGTGCACCATTGCCGAAGCCGGAGGCCAGGGCTGGGTCTATTCCGACTATGTCACGGCCGATTTCGGCGGCAACCGGGTCGTTCTGACACGCCGCCCCGCCAACGCCGCCATCACCGTGGTTACACCGCCGCAGGATGATTATCCCGATACCTATACCGGTGCGATTCTGTCCGACGACGGCCCCGTCGACGCCATCGACAGGCCACCGGCGGTAGTCGGCACCTATGTCAGCACGCACCGGCTCGATCCTGTCTATCTCGAGGGCGAGGTGGTGACCGGTGCCACCTTGCCCGACACGGTCGAACTGCGCGAAATCCCCGACTACCGCTACCGCTACGTCTATGTGAATGGCCAGCAGGCGCTGGTCGACCCGCAGACACGGCGCATCATGTACGTCGTGCGCTGATTTTGCCTGGAAAGAATGACAAGTGAACTCGTGCCGCCCTCCTGCCGAGGCTGAGGGCGGCAAAAGGGTCGCTGAACAGCAGCAATTGCGCGAGAGCCGACGATCCCCTAGATCATGCGACCCGATGCGTTCGGCAGAGGAACTCGCGTGATATCAGATCCAGCCGCCTTCGAGCGCTATAGCAACACGGCCACCGAAAAGACGAACCTGCCGCGGCTGATAATTGGAACGGCAGTCGTCGTCCTGTTCTGGGTGGCGATCACCCTGGTTGTGGTGCTTGGCGGCACCTATGTCGCGATCGTCTGGCATGTATTGCCGGACGATCCGCGCGGGCCGCTTCAGGGCTTTCTGGCCTCGCCCATCGGCATACTCACCGCACTCACCTCGTTTACCGGCATCTGGCTCGGCCTCTGGCTTGCCATGCGTTTCGTCCATGGCGAGCCGCTCTCGGCGCTTTTCGGCGCCAGTCGCCGCGTGTCCTTGTCGGGCTTCCTCAAGGGCCTGGTCGCGGTGCTGATCACATCGGCGCTTTCCGAAATCCTGCTCTACTGGCTACAGCCCGAAATCGCCCGCGGCACGATCAACCTGTCGACCTGGCTGCTGTTCCTGCTCCCGATCGTGGCGCTGACCCTGCTGCAGACCTCGTCCGAGGAGATGCTGTTTCGCGGCTATCTGCTGCGCGGCCTGGCCAGGCGCTTCGAGAGCCCTTACGTGTGGGCGCTATTGCCCGCTTTGCTGTTCACCTCCTTGCATTGGAGCCCGGGCTCGACCCCCGCCATCAACGCCTGCGTGCTGGCCTCGATCGCCGCCTTCGCCTTGCTGTTGACGCTGGTGGTTTATGTCACCGGCAATCTCGGCGCCGCCTTCGGCGCCCATCTCGGCAACAATCTCACCGGCTTCCTGCTGATCTCGCATCAGGAGAACTACAATTCCTTCGCCCTGTTCAACGCCAAGCCGCTGGAAGGTCCGGACTGGACGACGACGGATGCCGTCATCATCGCCGCCATCGGTATCGTCTGCACCTTGCTGACGATCCTGCTGCTTCTGCACCCGCGCTCGCCGCTGAAGGTTACGGCCGACCCTCGGGATGCAGGGTGAACTAAACAGGGACCGATCCAGAGACCGGGAAGCCGCCCTTGTCTTGACTCTTCGGCCGATTTCCTGTCTACAGCCCCGAAATCCGCGACGAGTATCCCTCCGAGCAAGCCGACCAGGACGCCAAAACCTTTTGAGGTGGGTGCTGTAAACAGATCCTGGAGGCCAACACCCGGCAGCGCTGAGCGCCCCCGGGTGCTTTTTGGTTTTGAGCTTTGCTTGGATGAGCGGCGCGAACGCACTACCTCTCGGGCACCATCGGGGTGCCTGAGAAAAGGAAACGGAATGTTTGAATCGCTGCAGGAGCGCACAAGAGGCGTGGAGGGCCATCGGCCCGACAGGGATCACCATGAATCCAAGGCGCTCTCGCGCGGCGGGTTGACCAATGTTTGAATCACTTCAGGAGCGCCTTGGCTCCATCCTGAACGGCCTGACAGGCCGCGGCGCGCTGTCGGAGGCTGATGTCTCGGCGGCGTTGCGCGAGGTGCGCCGTGCGCTGCTCGAAGCCGACGTTGCGCTGGAAGTGGTGCGTTCCTTCACCGACAAGGTGCGCGAGAAGGCCGTCGGCGCCGCCGTCGTCAAGTCGATCAAGCCCGGACAGATGGTCGTCAAGATCGTCCATGACGAGTTGGTCGACATGCTCGGCGCCGAGGGCGTCGCCATCGACCTCAATGCGCCGGCGCCGGTCGTCATCATGATGGTCGGCCTGCAGGGCTCCGGCAAGACGACGACCTCCGCCAAGATCGCCAAGCGCCTGACCGAGCGCCAGAACAAGAAGGTTCTGATGGCCTCGCTCGACACGCGGCGGCCCGCGGCGCAAGAGCAGCTGCGCCAGCTCGGCGAGCAGGTCAAAGTCGCGACCCTGCCTGTCATTGCGGGCCAGAACCCGGTCGACATCGCCAGGCGCGCCGTCCAGGCAGCCAAGCTCGGCGGTCATGACGTCGTCATCCTCGACACCGCCGGCCGCACCCATATCGATGAGCCGCTGATGGTGGAGATGGCCGACATCAAGAAGGTGTCGAGCCCGCACGAAATCCTGCTGGTCGCGGATTCGCTGACCGGCCAGGACGCCGTCAACCTTGCCAAAAGCTTCGATGAGCGCGTCGGCATCACCGGCCTGGTGCTGACTCGCATGGACGGCGACGGCCGTGGCGGTGCCGCGCTTTCGATGCGCGCCGTCACCGGCAAGCCGATCAAGCTGATCGGCACCGGCGAAAAGATGGACGGGCTGGAGGAATTCCACCCCAAGCGTATTGCAGACCGCATCCTTGGCATGGGCGACATCGTCTCGCTGGTCGAAAAGGCCGCCGAACACATCGACGCCGAGCAGGCGGCGGCGATGGCCAAGAAGATGCAGTCGGGCAAGTTCGACCTGAACGACCTTGCCGGCCAGCTTCAGCAAATGTCGAAAATGGGCGGCATGGGCGGCATCATGGGCATGATGCCCGGCATGGGCAAAATGAAGGACCAGATGGCCGCCGCCGGCCTCGACGACAAGATGTTCGGCCGCCAGCTCGCCATCATCTCGTCGATGACCAAGGCCGAGCGCGCCAATCCGGACATGCTGAAACATTCGCGCAAGAAGCGCATCGCCGCCGGCTCAGGCACGGATGCGGCCGAGATCAACAAGCTCTTGAAAATGCATCGCGGCATGGCCGACATGATGAAGGCGATGGGCGGCAAGGGCAAAGGCGGCGGCCTGATGCGCGGCATGATGGGCGGCCTTGCCTCCAAGATGGGCCTCGGCGGCATGATGCCGGGTGGCCCCGGCGGCATGATGGGTGGCGGCATGCCCGACCTCTCCAAGATGGATCCCAAGCAGCTCGAAGCCTTGCAGAAGCAGATGCCCGGTCTTGGCGGCATGAAGGGCCGGCCCGCCCCGAGCGGCGGTGGCCTGCCCGGTCTGCCCGGCGGCATGAAGCTTCCCGGCCTTGGCGGCGGTGGTCTGCCCGGCCTCGGAAAGAAGAAGTGAGGACGCTATGAACGAAGAAAAAGACATGGCCGACGCACGCACCATCCTGGCCGGCTATCGCGCCTCGATCGACAACATCGACGCCGCCCTCATTCATATGCTGGCCGAGCGCTTCCGCTGCACCAAGGCGGTCGGCGTGCTCAAGGCCGAGCATGGCCTGCCGCCCGCCGACCCGGCGCGCGAGCAGGAGCAGATCACCCGCCTTCGCCAGCTGGCGAAGGACGCTCATCTCGACCCCGATTTCGCGGAAAAATTCCTCAACTTCGTCGTCCGCGAAGTGATCCGCCATCACGAGCAGATCGCCGCGTCCAACGGCGCAAGCAAAACCGGCTAACAAAGTGCATGTCGCCCAAAAGTGCGCAGCGGTTTTGGGACAACGACCTGCACCAGACAAAGCCATTAACCCAACACTGAAATCAGAAATTTAGGAGAAATGAAATGCCCTTGAAGATCAGACTGGCCCGTGCGGGCTCGAAGAAGCGCCCTTACTACCACGTCGTCATTGCCGACGCCCGTTCGCCGCGCGACGGCCGGTTCATCGAGTCGATCGGCTCGTGGAACCCGCTGCTGCCCAAGGACGGCGAGCGCGTCAAGGTCGACGCCGACCGCGTCAAGCATTGGCTGTCGCACGGCGCTCAGCCGACCGACCGCGTGCTGCGCTTCCTCGATGAGGCCGGCCTCCTCAAGCGCGAAGCCCGCTCCAACCCGAAGAAGGCCGAGCCCGGCAAGAAGGCGCAGGAACGCGCCTCTCTGCTGAAGAAGGCCCAGGAAGACGCTGCCGCCGCCGTTGCCGCCGCTGCTGCAGCCCCGGCCGAAGCGGAAGCCGCCACCGCCGAATAAGCATCGCGTCATCGCATCGACAAAACGGCGGGCCTGTGCCCGCCGTTTTGCTAATGTGCGGCGATGTCATATGCGTTCGAACGAAAGATGACTGAGCGGACCGTCACGGAAGAGACCCTTTTCGGCGGCGTAGCCGGAACGCTGTTGCGATGCGCCGGCGCCACGACAGGCGTCGTCGTGCTCAGCGGATCGAGCGGCCGCATCGACGTCACCCGCGCCCGGCTCTTTGCCAAGGAAGGAGCATCCGCTCTCGCGCTGCAATGGTTTGGCGGCGAAGGTCAGGTGCCCGGCATTTGCGAGATCCCGCTCGAAACGTTTTTCGCGGCGACCGACTATCTTGTCCAGATGGGATGCCGGCGCATCGTCTATGTCGGGACCTCGAAAGGCGCCGAGGCCTCCCTGCTTGCGGCGGCTCACGATCCACGCATCGGCCTCGTGGTTGCGATCAGCCCGACATCGGTGGTCTGGGGCAATATCGGGCCGGGCCGCGACGGCGTCAGCTGGCCGGAACGATCGTCGTGGACGCTCGAGGGATTCCGTTGCCGTTTGTCCCAAGCAATCCCGCTTGGAACGCTGAGTATGTCCATGGTCTGGTGTCCTACCGGGGGCTCTTCCTACGTGCCTTGCAAACCTTCAAGGACGCAGCGGCCAAGGCTGCCATTCCCGCCGAAGCTATTTCAGCCGACATTGTTCTGGTTGCGGGCGGCGACGACGCGCTATGGCCATCGCTGGATTTTGCCCAGTCGATCGTTCGGCGTCGCCAGGACACCGCAATGACCACCTGCCTCGTCTCAGTGCCCGACGCCGGCCACCGCATTCTGCTGCCGGGCGAAATCACGCCGCGCTCGAGGCTGCATGCCCATGGCGGCAATGACGACGCCGACACGCGCCTGGGCCGCCTGGCTTGGGAGCATATCCGGGGATTGCTGTAGCGCAGGCAGCCATGGTCCAGCTGCCTTGGGCAACAGCGAAACCGGCGATCTATAGCCGCCGGTTTCCGATGTTGGACCTGGCTGTGTTCAATAACCGTCGGGGCATCTGGCGATGTAGGTGCGCCCGTTGCGGCCGCGGTAGCGACATTGACCGCTTTCGCTGGCACGGCCGATCAGCGCGCCGGCCACGGCGCCGACGGCGCCGCCGACGACGGCGCCCTGAACCGGATCATTTGCCACAGCTGCGCCAACCGCCGCGCCGCCGAGGCCGCCGACCGCGGCACCCTTTTCGGTTTGCGAGCACGCACCCAGTGCGGTCGCCAGTACCAGAATGATCATCGCTTTTTTCATTGTCGTTCCTCTCTCACGCGGATCGCCGTCCTCGCCGCCACGGCTCTAACTCCCAGACAGCTGATTTGATCCCGAAGACGTGAGAGATCCCGGTGCGCGTGCCTGTCACATTCGTAACGACCGCCGCCGAGCTTGTTGAAATGCAGGACGTTTTACCTTTCAGTGGCCTTCTTCAGATTGGCGAGGCCAGCCTCGAAATCCTTGCCGATCAGCGTATCGAAATTCATGAAGAGGCCCAAAAGCTTGGCAATGAAGGGCCGGCTGCCGCGCATTGCCCAGGTGACTGCGGTGGTGTCGCCCGAGGGCTTCAGGGTGAAGTCGACGCTGTTGTTGGCCCGGAACGGCTTCTCGAAGTCGAGCTTCAGCGACACCAGCGAGGATGGCACGGAATTGACGATCTCCATGCGTCCCTTGCCGGCCTTGGCATTGCCTTCCCAGGCGTAGGCGGCGCCCTTGCCGGCATCAGCGCCCGACAGCGTGCGCTTCATCTCGGGGTCGAGCTTTTCGTAGGGTGACCACTCCGGCCAGTGCTTGAAATTGTTGATCAGCGGAAAGATCGCTTCCGGCGCGGCCTTGATGCTGGCGGTGCGGGCGGTGACGAAATCATTCGACCTCGTCGCCGCATAGATGAGCACGGCGACGATGATGACGACCAGGATGATGAGAATGGTGCTGAGCATGTTTTTCTCCTCGCTTAACGGCTGAACGGGATCAGGGCGCGCACGCTTGGGTCGCGCAGATAGAGACCGCCCCACAGGATGATGCCGAGATAGACGCTAAACAGCGTGTGCGAAAACAACGGGCTGCCGACGCGCATGTTTGTGGCGATGGCGCCGCCGAGATAGCCGGTGAGCAGGATGGCGCCGAGCACCGAGGTGCGGGGCAGCGCATAGAGCGCGGTCGAGATCAGCCCGATAATGCCGAGCGTGCGCGCGACATTGACATCGGCCGGCCAGCCGAGCGGCACCATGGTCTGGGTGACGACATCGAGCGGCGGCAGCTTGATGACGCCGTCGAAGATCATGAACAGGATGATGAGGCCGCTGAGCACGCGGCCGGTCCACAGGGCGCCCGACGAGACGGGCATGGTTTGAGAAATACTCACGGTGTTCCCTCCTAAGCGGTTCGAGCCGTTTGCTGGCTTCGGACCAAGGACGAGCGATGGGGCGGCGATCCTACAGGGTGCGGATTCTTTTTGGGTAGCAGCAAGCAAAAGCCGCTGCGTGGCGATCCTTCACACCCCCCTCTGGCCCGCCGGCCATCTCCCCCGCAAGGGGGGAGATTACACGCTCGACCGCTTCGGCAATGTTCCATGAATGAGCGGAGCATCGAAACCGCCGATCTCCCTCCTTGCGGGGGAGATGCCCGGCAGGGCAGAGGGGGGTGCTGTCCCTCGACCTTGACGGACTATCGACATCCACCAGTCACGGCTATTGTTAGGGCTGGGCGAGAGACGAGCGAATGGCCGGCGAGACTGATCTGAAAAAGCTGCTGGCGGCGATGACGCCGGAACTGCTTCCCGGCATCCATGTCTTCGCCACCCTGGTCCCCGGTGCACCGGTTCCCGAGACGCTCAATCCGGTGATGCTGTTTCGCGAGAAGGAGGGCACGACGCTGATCTTGCCCGAAGACCAGGCCGCCGGGCTGCAGTCCGCCTTCCGCTGCCGCATGATCACCCTGAACGTCCACTCCTCGCTGGAAGCCGTCGGCTTCCTCGCCGCCATCACCGCCCGGCTGGCCGCCGCCGGCATGGGCGTCAATCCGGTCTCTGCTTTCTATCATGACCATCTGTTCGTGCCCGCTGAGCGGGCCGAGGAAGCGATGGAGTTATTGCGCCAACTGGCCAAGGATAACGCCGGCTGAATATCAAGCCGACGCACGTAGAGAATATCCGGCAGGCCTTCTTCGTTGGTGGTGCCCGCGCCGAACGCCTCGGGGCGAAAGCCATGGCGCTCGTAGAAGCGACGCGCGCCGGTGTTGCCCTGGAAGCAATGCAGTTTAACGATCCGTAGCGCGGCGGTCGCTTGCACCAGCAGCCGGCTGCCGATGCCTTGCCCAATCCAGGCGGGGTCGAGATAGAGCTGTTCCACCCAATCGCCGCTCAGGGCAATGAAGCCGACAATGCCGGTGCCGGCCTCGGCGACCGTCACCTGCTGCCGGGACAGCACGATCTCGCGGATGAAGGCAAGATCCTCATCCGGCGTGTGGATGACCGGCATCCAGGAGAACGAGCCAAGTGCGGCCCGCATGACAATGGCGATGGTCGCGGCATCCAAAGCCGTGGCGGGTCGCAGCACGATTTTGGTGGGATCGTTCAAAGGCGTTTCTCAACAGAGGTCAGCGCTGCCCTCATCCCCCTGCCGGGACCTTCTCCCCGTGAACGGGGAGAAGGAAGGCTTCGGCCGAAGGCCGAGCCCGCGACTGCGGGCCGCCGGCTTTCCGGCGCCCCCGCGGAGGGCCCGCCGCGGCAGCGGCGATACGGCCCGTGAGCGAATAAACTATGCCGCCTTCTTCTTCGGCTGGATCAGGCCGCGCTCGACCAGAAGCTCGGCGATCTGCACCGCGTTGAGCGCCGCGCCCTTGCGCAGATTGTCGGAGACGATCCACATCGACAGGCCGTTGTCGATGGTCGAATCCTCGCGGATGCGCGAGATGAAGGTGGCGTCCTCGCCGGCCGATTCCAGCGGCGTGATGTAGCCGCCATCCTCGCGCTTGTCCAAGACCTGGCAGCCCGGCGCTTCGCGCAGGATATCGCGCGCCTCGTCGGCGGTGATCGGCTTTTCGAACTCGATGTTGACGGCTTCGGAATGGCCGATGAACACCGGCACGCGCACACAGGTCGCCGTCAGCTTGATCTTGGGGTCGAGCATCTTCTTGGTCTCGGCGACCATCTTCCACTCTTCCTTGGTCGAGCCGTCGTCGAGGAAGACGTCGATATGCGGAATGACGTTGAAGGCGATGCGCTTGGTGAACTTCTTGACCTCGACGCCATCGGCGACGAACACCGCGCGGGTCTGTGTAAAGAGTTCGTCCATGCCTTCCTTGCCGGCGCCGGATACCGATTGATAGGTGGCGACGACGACGCGCTTGATGGTGGCGACATCGTGCAGCGGCTTCAGCGCCACGACCAGCTGCGCCGTCGAGCAGTTCGGATTGGCGATGATGTTCTTGCGGGTGAACAGCGAGATCGCATCCGGGTTCACTTCCGGCACGATCAGCGGCACGTCCTGATCATAGCGGAAGGCCGACGAGTTATCGATGACGACGCAGCCCTGCTTGCCGATCTTCGGCGACCACTCCTTCGAGACGTTGCCGCCGGCCGACATGATGCAGATGTCGGTGTCGGAAAAATCATACTGGTCGAGCGTCTTGACCTTCAGCGAACGGTCGCCGAACGACACTTCGGTGCCCTGGCTGCGCCGCGAGGCCAGCGCCACGACTTCGCTTACCGGAAAGCCGCGCTCTTCCAGTATGTTGAGCATTTCGCGACCCACATTGCCCGTGGCGCCGACTACCGCAACCTTGAAACTCATCAGAAATCTCCTGTCCCTCTCCGCTTGGTTTTTGGAGAAAACCCGCCGGCCAATGCGGGTTCCGTCCCCCGGGCCGGACCCGGGAGAGGGTGGTTAGGCCAAGGGAATCACACCGTGGTGGTGGTTTTTTTGGCCATGGTTTTGCTGGAACGGTAAGACGCGCCGACGCGCCCGGCCCCATGATTGTGGCCGGGGAAGTCGAAGGCAAGAAGAGCCATCAGAAGGCCGCGCATCGAAAATGATCCCGTTCGATGCCGGCTTTTACGCGGTTTGCGTCAGGAGTCAATTGCGGCCAGGCACACGCCTGCCCTGTACAATAGCGGCCGCAAGAAGTACGAACGCCCAAATAGTGTTTGGCTGGCGTGCGTCAGCCCCGGCATGTGCTCCATGATGAGCCCAGACCCTGAATTCCGAAAGAGTGAGATGTCCAATTTCGAAGCTATTGTTCCTGCGCTGGCAGAAGCGCTGGAAAAACGCGGCTATACCGAGCTGACGCCAGTGCAGAAGGCCGTGCTGGAGCTCGGCGAGTCCGACGCTCTGGTGTCGGCGCAGACCGGCTCAGGCAAGACCGTCGCCTTCGGCCTCGCTTTGGCGCCGACCCTTCTTGGAAGCGCCGAACGTTTTGACCAGGCTGGCGCACCGCTGGCGCTGGCCGTGGCGCCGACGCGCGAGCTCGCTCTGCAGGTGATGCGCGAATTGCAATGGCTCTACGCGCCGACCGGCGCCACCGTCGCGTCCTGCGTCGGCGGCATGGACATGCGCTCCGAACGGCGCGTGCTGGAGCGCGGCGCCCACATCGTCGTCGGCACGCCCGGCCGCCTGCGCGACCACATCACCCGCAACTCCCTCGACATGTCGGCGCTGAAAGCCGTGGTGCTGGACGAGGCCGACGAGATGCTCGACCTGGGCTTTCGCGAGGACCTCGAATTCATCCTCGATGCCGCACCGGCTCAGCGCCGCACGCTGATGTTTTCGGCCACCGTGCCGCGCTCGATCGCCACGCTGGCGCAAGGCTATCAGCGCGACGCCGTACGCATCTCGGCCGGCGGCGAGGAAAAGCAGCATCTCGATATCGAATACCGGGCGCTGAATGTCGCCTATCCCGACCGCGAGAACGCCATCATCAACGTGCTGCGCTTTTACGAGGCGAAGAACGCGCTGGTGTTCTGCAACACCCGCGCCGCCGTCAATCATCTGACGGCACGCTTCAACAACCGCAATTTTTCCGTCGTCGCATTGTCGGGCGAGCTCAGCCAGAACGAACGCACCCACGCGCTGCAGGCGATGCGCGACGGACGCGCCAAAGTCTGCATCGCCACGGATGTCGCCGCGCGCGGCATCGACCTGCCCAATCTCGAACTGGTCATCCATGCCGATCTGCCGACCAATCCCGAAACGCTGCTGCATCGCAGCGGCCGTACCGGCCGCGCCGGCCGCAAGGGTGTCAGCGCGCTGATCGTGCCCAACGGCGCCCGCAAGCGCACCGAGCGCCTGCTGCAGAATGCAGGGCTGAAGGCGACATGGGCGAGCCCGCCCTCGGCCGACGACGTGATCAAGCGCGATGACGAGCGCATCCTTGCCGATCCAGTCTTCGACGAGCCGGTAGCCGAGGACGAGCGCGGTTTCGTCGACACGCTTCTGGCCAGGCATGGCGCCGAACAGATTGCGGCCGCCTTCGTGCGCCAATGCCGCGCCAGCCGCTCGGCGCCCGAGGAGCTTACGGATGTCGCACCGTTCACGCCTTCGCGTGACAAACCGGCGGGCGAAAAATTCGAGCGCCGCGATGAAGCGCCAAGCCGGCGCGACGACTTCGGCGACAGTGTCTGGTTCTCGCTGTCGATCGGGCGCAAGCAAAATGCCGAGCCGCGCTGGCTGATCCCGATGCTGTGCCGCACCGGCAACATCTCCAAGCGCGAGATCGGCTCCATCAAGATGCAGCAGGATGAGACCTACGTGCAGATCGCGGCCGACTGGGCCGATCGCTTCCTCGCCGCCGTCGGCCCCGACAAGAAATTGCAGGGCAACATTGCGGTGAAGCGCCTGGACGGCACGCCCGACCTGTCGCGGGCCGGCTACCAGGCGCCGAAGCCCGACAAGAAGCCGCATCGCGGCAAGCGCCCGTTCGAGGCGCCGCAAAGCGCACACAAGCCGAAATTCGAGAAGCGGGAACGGCCCCCCGGCGATGCAAAGCCTTGGGCCGGGAAACCGAAATTCGACAAGGCTGGACCGCCGAAGAACAAGAAACCGAAGAAGCGGCCGGTTTGAGGCTCTTATCGGCCAATTACAGATGCAGGCGCTGCCCCTCATTGCCCTGCCGGGCGTTTCTCCCCGTATAGTGACGGGGAGAAAGGGCTGACCGCAGCCTTGGCGCTCTCTTGCAACGTTGGCGATTGGCGGAATCGTCGATAACAGCGACCCCTCTCCCCGCCACTATACGGGGAGAGGATGCCGGCAGGCAGGTGAGGGGCAGCGCCAACGCACCGGAAAATAAAGCAACTCATGCCTGAACCGTTCGCCCTCCATTTCGTCCACCCCCTTGCAGTCCGCCGCAACTTTGAACAGTCTGTGCCTGCACGGGGGCGAGGCTAAATGCGCGGCGAAGTTCTTCACTATGACGAGGCCCAGGGTTTCGGCTTCATCACCGGGGCGGACGGCAACCGCTACACCTTCGCGCGCGAGGATCTGCGCCGTGATACCGTGATCGCGAACGGCGCTGTGGTCGAGTTTCTGCCGGCAAGCGGTCAGGCGCGCGACGTTTTTTCAATCCGCGCCCAGCCCGCCAGTCCCGCCACCGCTGCGCCAGCGGCAAGCGCCGCGCCGCCCAAGGCGGCTGCCGCTTCAGCCGCCCCACAGCATTTCGGCCGCCTGGCGGAAGACGGCGCGGTTCGCGATAGCGGACTGCCGGGTTATTTCTGGCGAGGCGTGACGCGCAACTACATCAACTTCGCCGAACGCGCCCGCCGCAAGGAATTCTGGGGCTACTGCCTGTTCTGGACCGTCAGCTTCATCCTGGTCGGAATTGCCGGCGCCCTCGCCGACCAGGCCGTCGGCAATTTCGATGCCGGCAACTGGCCGATTGTGATGATCGGCGTCTGGGGGCTGTTTTGGCTAGCGACGTTCCTGCCCTGGGTCGGGCTCGTCGTGCGCCGCTTGCACGACATCGGCCTGACCGGCTGGCTGGCAATACCTTACTTCGCAATCACCTTCATGTTCGCTCCGGCTACGCTGATCCTCGCGCTGATACTCGGATTGATCCCGACCCAGGCCCACGAAAACCAGTGGGGGCCGGTGCCTGGAGGAGGCGGAGCCTAGACCCGCGCCAAGAAATGAGCAGCCGGCTGTTTGCGGACAGCCGTGCTATAACAATGGCTTAGGTCGCAGCCGGGAAGGCAGCTGCTGTTTTGACCGGACGAACGAAATATTTCTCTTGCCATTTAGTCTGTGCACAGACAATCTGTGCAATCATCAAATCGACGATCGAAAACGGATGATGGAGCCAAGACAAATGTGGACCAACGAGTACACCGCAATTTCCCCCCTTTCGGCGCAGGCCATCTGGAACGCGCTCAAGGCGCTGCACGAAGGCCGCCTCACCTACGAAGGCTCCGATACCTTCGTGCTGCACGGCCCGTTCGCCAAGGGCACCCGCGTCTCTGTAACGCCCGTCGGGCAGGACACCTTCGAATCGACGATCGTCGACCTCGTCGACGCTGTAACCTATGCCGACGAGACCTCTTCGGCGACACGAAACTGCTGTTCAGGCATACGCTGACGCCGGTCGAGGGTGGCACTCAAGTGACTCATCGCCTCGAGATTTCCGGCCCATCGGCCGCCGAGGTCGGACCAGAGCTCGGGCCGCAGATCAGCGGCGATTTCGACACTTCGATGGCTAAACTGTTCGAGCAGGCAATGGTGTTGGCGAACGGTGGCTGATCAAGGGGATCTGAACACGCGCTTCAGCGGACCATCCGAGAGCCCCGGCTTGCTGCTCTGGCGAACCACCATGCGCTGGCAGCGCGTCATGACGGCGGCGCTGGCCCCGCTTGACCTTACCCATGTCCAGTTCGTGCTGCTGGCTTCGGCGATGTGGCTCGGCCGCTATGGCGAGCCGCCCAACCAGGTCCAACTCGCCGCGCAGGCCGGCACCGAGGTGAAGATGACGTCGGACGTCGTCGCCCGGCTTGAGGCAAAGGGACTGATTGTGCGGGACACCGACCCGCGGGATTCCCGCGCCAAGGTGATCCGCGTCTCCACGACGGGGACGGCCGCAGTCCAGCGCGCTATCGTCGCCGTCGAAGCCGCCGACGCTGCTTTTTTCTCAACCGTGGATGAGGCGCAACTCGTCGGCCTGCTGAAACGGCTGGCCGGCGAGATCCGCTGAGTCGGCCGCTAAGCCAGGAACTTGGCGATGATGGCATCGCCCATTGCGACAGTGCCGACTTCGGTCATGCCCTCGGACAAAATATCCTTCGTCCGGAGCCCGTCGTCGAGCACGGCGGCTATTGCGCCTTCGAGCTTGTCGGCCTCATCGACCATGCCGAAGGAATATCGCATGCACATGGCAAACGACGCGATCATGGCGATCGGGTTGGCGATGCCCTGTCCGGCAATGTCGGGCGCCGAGCCATGCACCGGCTCGTACAGCGCCTTGCGCTTCCTGGTCTTCACATCGGGCGCGCCGAGCGAGGCCGACGGCAGCATGCCGATCGATCCGGTCAGCATGGCGGCGATGTCGGACAGCATGTCGCCGAACAGATTGTCGGTGACGATGACGTCGAACTGCTTTGGCCAGCGCACCAACTGCATGCCGCCGGCATCGGCCAGCATGTGGTCGAGCTTGACGTCGGCATAGCGAGTCTTCTGGGTCTGGGTGACGACCTCGTTCCACAGCACGCCGGATTTCATGACGTTGCGCTTTTCCATCGATGTCACGTGGTTCTTGCGCGTGCGCGCCAGCTCGAAGGCGACGCCTGAAATCCGCTCGATCTCGAACGTGTCGTAGACCTGCGTGTCGATCCCGCGCTTCTGGCCGTTGCCGAGATCGATGATCTGCTTCGGCTCGCCGAAATAGACGCCGCCGGTAAGCTCGCGCACGATCAATATGTCGAGGCCCTCGACGACTTCCTGCTTCAGCGAGGACGACGCGGCCAGCGCCGGATAGCAGATGGCGGGCCGGAGATTGGCGAACAGCTCCATATCCTTGCGCAGCCGTAGCAACCCGGCCTCGGGACGCACCTCGTAAGGCACCTTGTCCCATTTCGGCCCGCCGACGGCGCCGAACAGCACGGCGTCCGCAGCCATCGCCTTTGCCATGTCGGCATCCGAAATCGCCGCGCCATGCGCGTCGTAGGCACAGCCGCCGACCAAGCCTTCATCAGTGGCAAAACCGCTGCCGAGCTTTGCGTTCATGGCCGCGATCAGCTTCTTCACCTCGGCCATCGCCTCGGGGCCGATGCCGTCGCCGGCGAGCAGGAGAAGATTTTTCGAAGCCATGGAGAACCGTCCCAACACTGTTTGGAGAAACCGCGGCCTTGCTAAACGCCAAGAGCTTGCGGCGCAAGGGGATGAAGAACGCTACGACGGCGCCCGCGTCTCAAGACCTGGGTTCCTCGCCGTGGCCAGAGGCGGGGGAGAGGAACAAATCACTTGTGCGACAAAATATTCACCAACCGGCCGAACGGATCGCGCACATAAAACCGCCGTACGCCCCAGGGTTCGTCGGCGGGACCATACTCGATGGCAAAGCCGGCGGCCTTCATGCGTTGCAGCGCCGCATCGACATCGTCGACCTCGATGGAGAGGTCCGGCACCGGCGTGCCGGAGCCGCCCTGGGCCATGAAGCTGATCTGCACCTGCATCCGTGCGTCGGAGCCTAAGGTGACGATCCAGCCCTGATCCATCAGCACATCGAGGCCAAGCACGTCCTGATAGAAGCGTTTCGCCGCTGCCGCGTCTGGTGTCCCGATATTCGCCACGATGCGCCGGACCGTCATGGCTTTGCCTCCTCAAGCCGTACGCCGCAGCGCCGTGACTTCGATCTCGATCTTCATTTCCGGCTTGTTGAGCTGGCACACGATCATCGTCGCCGCCGGCCTGATCTCGCCGAAAGCCTCGCCGAGGATGGGGAAGACGACGTCCACGATGGCCCGGTCTGTGATGTAGTAATGCGCCCGCACCACATCGGCCATGTCGAAGCCGCCATCCCTCAGCGCCTCCGCGATTGTCGCCAGGCAATTGCGCGTCTGCGCCTCCACCGTTTCCGGCATGGTCATCGTCGCATAGTCATAGCCGGTCGTTCCCGACACGAAGCACCAGTCGCCCTGCACCACCGCGCGCGAATAGCCGGCGGTTTTTTCGAAGGGCGAACCGGTGGAGATGAGTGTGCGCATGGAGCCTCGCTGTGGTTTCGGACACTTTTGCAGGGAAAGGGCCGGCCGGGCCATGGGCCAAGTCAGGTGCAAATCTTGGTCGTCGGCGGGACAGCACCCCCCTCTGGCCTGCCGGCCATCTCCCCCTCAAGGGGGGAGATTAGCAGTTCGGACGCCTTTCTCGCTTTCCACATTTGCGATTGGCGAAAGCCAGAGTGACGTCTGATCTCCCCCCTTGAGCGGGAGATGCCCGGCAGGGCAGAGGGGGGTGTGACGGATCGCGACGGAACAAGCATGAACACCGAGTGTTGGCCGCGCTGCCGCGAACTCTAGTTCCCCGACTCCTGCGCCTTGTCCATTGCTTCCTTCACATCCGCAGGCCAGGTCTTCACGTCAGGCCACGCCTGCGGCTCGCCATTGTCGCCGCGCCGGGCGAAGTAGAGCGTGTGCTTGGCCGGGTCGACCGCCATGAAACCGTCATTGCTGCCGCATGCGTGCGGCACGCAGCCGGTGGCGTAGAAGGCGCCCGACGCCGTCTTTTCGGTGCCGCCGCCGACCAGCAGGCTGGTCGCCATGTCGGGCATGGTGTCGCCGAGTAGCGTCTGCGCCGCCTTGTAGACGGCCTCATTGTGGAAGGCGTCGATGATGTTCTGGTATTTGGCCGGATCGACGTCCTTCCAGTCCGTACCCGGCTCCGGCGCGTAGGTCAGGTCGCCCGAGATCGTCAGCCCGTCGCTGGGCGACCATTGCAGCGCTTGCTTCGTATCGCCCGGCAACAGATACGGCACGAAATAGATGGCGTTGTCGGCCACCGCCGCCGGTGGCGCCCCGCATTCGTCCTGTTCGACCTTGAGGCTTTGTATCTCGCCGCCTTCCGGCTTCCAGACGATGACCTTGGCCGGGCCGCACTGGTTGCCGCCGTCGCCGACATCGACCAGCGCCACGTCGACGCCGCCGACCTTGACTGTTCTGTCGAAGAACACGTCATAATTGCTGGCCAGCTGCTTGCCGTCATAGGCCAGCACCTTCTCGCCATCCTGCTCCGGCTGGGTGATGGTCAGCTGCCCGCCCTCGAACGGGACCGGCCCCTGGCTGTCATCGTCCGCCAGGGCCGCATTGTTCGACGCGCCCGGATCGGCGGCGGACGGATCTTCTGCCGGCACGAGTATCTTGTCGGTCTGTGCTTGCGCGCCGGCCACCGGCATCAGCATCCACGCCAGCGCGCAGGCGCCGGCAAGAAGAAAACGTGTCATGACTGTCCCCTCCGTTCAGCCGCCACGAACCCGGCTTTGTGGCGGCCGGGCCATCTCGTACCACTCAGGCCCAAGGACGCTCGGCAGCGTTCTTCTTCTCGAACGAGGCGATGGCGCCGGCCTTCTCCATGGTCAGGCCGATATCGTCGAGACCGTTCAGCAGGCAGTGGCGCTTGAAGTCGTCGAGGTCGAAGGTGACCACGCCGCCGTCGGGGCCGCGGATTTCCTTGGCCTCGAGGTCGACCGACACCGTCGCATTGGAGCCGCGCGAGGCGTCGTCCATCAGCTTCTCCAGGTCTTCGGGGCTGACGGTGATCGGCAGGATTCCGTTCTTGAAGCAGTTGTTGTAGAAAATGTCGGCGAACGACGTCGAGATGACGCAGCGAATGCCGAAATCGAGCAGCGCCCACGGCGCGTGTTCGCGGCTCGAACCGCAGCCGAAATTGTCGCCGGCGACCAGGATCTGCGCCTTGCGGTAGGCTGGCTTGTTGAGCACGAAGTCGGGGTTTTCCGAGCCATCGTCCTTGTAGCGCATTTCGGCGAACAGGCCGCTGCCGAGCCCGGTGCGCTTGATCGTCTTGAGATAATCCTTGGGGATGATCATGTCGGTGTCGACATTGACGATCGGCATCGGTGCGGCGACGCCGGTGAGCTTGGTGAATTTTTCCATGGCTTTTGCCCGTTCTTGATCGAATTCGTTGCGTCAGGGTTTGCTGCGCCCGGTTTACACAAAGCCGCCGGCAAATAAAAGGCAACTGTTGGTGCGCGGCCCGATCGAAAGATCGGCGGCAAACGTCTTTAAAACCGGCCGCCGCTGGTGCACCTTGCGCCCATGACCACACAATCGAATATTATCTATGCCAGTGAGCCTGAGCTCGACGTCGCTGAATTCCGCCGCGTGCTGGTCGAATCCACGCTCGGCGAAACACGCCCCGTCGATGACGACGCCCGGCTGCAAGCGATGCTTTCAGGCGCGAACCTGGTGCTCACGGCGCGGCTCGACATCGAAGGCAGGCCGCTGATCGGCGTTATCAGGGCCATCACCGATTTTTCCTGGGTGTGCTACGTCTCAGAGCTCGCCGTGTCGCAATCGGCGCAAGGCGTCGGCATCGGCAAGGGCCTGATGGACGAGGCCCGCCGGCAGCTTGGGCCTTCGGTCGCCATCAGCCTGATCTCGATGCCCGACGCCGTCGGCTTCTATGAGCGTATTGGCATGACGCGAATGGCCGACGCGTTCTGGTTCTCCCGCGAGGGCTGACGAGCGTCGGGCGCAATTGCCGATCGGGTTGGGCAGTCAAGGCGGGGCAAGGTTCTCGGCAATCCGGAACGGTGTTCAGGACCCCGCGGAGCAACGCCTCCTTGTCGCCCTTGACCCGCGCTTCATCCGGTCCACATCCGCAGCATGGGAAATCGCCGATCTCTGATAGGCACCGCCGGATGGGGAATTCCGTCTCGATACAAGGCTGACTTCCGCAGCCCGGGTCGCATCTCGAACGTTACGCAAAATGCTTTCCGGTCGTGGAAATCGACACCTCCTTCTACAAACCGCACCGCCGCGAGACCTATGAGCGCTGGGCGCACGCCGTGCCGGAGCACTTCCGCTTCGCGGTCAAGGCACCGAAGAGCATGACCCATGAGCATCGCCTCGCCGATTGCGAGGGGCTGACAGAGGACTTTCTCGGGCAGGTCGAAGGTCTCGGCGAAAAGCTGAGCGTGCTTCTGGTGCAGCTGCCGCCAAGCCTGCCCTTCGAGCCGGAGGTCGCCGGCGGTTTCTTCGACATGTTGGGCAAGCGTATCCGGGCAAGGCTGGCATGCGAGCCGCGCCATCCCAGCTGGTTTGGCGCCGAGGCGGACGCACTGCTGGCCGGTCACCAGGTCGCACGGGTCGCCGCCGACCCGGCTTCGGTTCCGGAGGCAGCAGGGCCGGGTGGCTCGCCCGGCCTTGCCTATTTCCGCTGGCACGGCGCGCCGCGCATCTACTATTCGGGTTACAATGCCGAAACGCTCGACCGGTTTGCGCGGCAAGTGGAAGCAGCGGCCGCTTCCGGTGCCGAGGTCTGGGGCATTTTCGACAACACGGCCGCCGGGCATGCACTGGGCAACGCGATGGCTGTCAGTGCGATGGTTGCTTAGACGCTCGCGGGACAGCACCCCCCTCTGGCCTGCCGGCCATCTCCCCCGCAAGGGGGGAGATCAGATGCCGCGACCGCTTTCGCCAATCGCCGACGTTGCAAGAATGGCGCCTTCGCCGAAGCTGCCATCTCCCCCCTTGCGGGGGAGATGCCCGGCAGGGCAGAGGGGGGTGGGCGGGAACTCGACAGAGCGATCCTATTCCGCCCGCCTCAAATCACATTCAATTCCCGGAACGCCCTTCCTTCGGCCACTCTGGCGTACCCGAACGCCGAGCAATCCACGGTCCGATACCCGCCATGCACCAAAAGCTCCGCTAGCGCCTTGCCGACGGCCGGCGCCTGCTGCAGCCCATGCCCTGAGAACCCGTTGGCGAAGATGAAATTCTCGACCTCGGGATGCGGTCCGATGACCGCGTTCTGGTCGAGCGTGTTGTAGTCGTAATGGCCGGCCCAGGCGCGGGTCGGCTTGATTGCTTCGAAAGCCGGAATGCGGGTTGCCAGCACCGGCCAGATCATCTCTTCGAACAGCGCCCAGTCGACGTCGAAATCCCGGGGGTCGGCGGGGCCATCGCCCTCCTCCGGTTCGGCGCCGCCGGTGAGATAGACCGAGCCTTCAGGCCGGACATAGATGCCGGATGGGTCGACCAGCAGCGGCATGTCGACGTATTTTTCCCGCGCCTCGAAGACGAAAACGTTGCGCTTGCGCGGCTCGACGGGCAGCACGAGTCCCGCCATGCCGGCCACCTTGCCGGCATTCGGCCCGGCGGCGTTGACGACGATGCCGGCTTGCAGTCTTTCGCCATTGTCGAGGTCCACGCCGGTGGCGCGGTTGCCCTGCCTCTCAATGCCGGTGACATCGGCGGCGATGAAATCTATTTGTCTGTCACGCAATGCCTTGCGAAACAGCGTCAACATGGCATGAGCGTCGAACCAGCCCTCGCCGGTGCGGCCGAAGGCGCCGGCGCTGATGCCTTCGGTCGACAGCCAGGCAAAGCGCTTTGCCAGCTGGTCGGCATCCTCGAGCAGAATGTCGGCGCCCTCGGCGACCTGTGCTTGGTGGTTGGCTTTCAGGATCGGCAACCCGGCCTCGCCGGCCAGGATGAGATAGCCGCCTTCGCGAAAACCGATATCGGCGTCGGTGCCGAAGGTCTCCTTCAGCCGCCGGAACAGGTTTAGCGTGAACTGCGACAGCCGGATATTTTCCGGAATCGAGAATTGCTGACGGATCGAGGCCATGGACAGCGTCGTTGCCGCATGGGCGAATTGCGGGTCGCGTTCGATCAGCGCGATGGAGCCGGAAAAGCCTTCCTCGCGAAGGTAGTAGGCGACCGAGGAGCCGACGATGGCTCCGCCGATGATGACGATGTCGTAGCGCACGTTTTTCTCCGATCCGGCCGCCGGCATCCTTCATGCCCCCGGCACAATGATCTCGAAGCGCGTGCCGCGCCCGGAGTCAACCAGCGCGATCGTGCCATCATGCGCTTTCAGGAGGGCCAGCACTATGCCTAGGCCCATGCCGGTCCCGCCGGATTCGCGCCGCGTGGTGAAGAACGGCTCGAAAATGCGTGCCCTGTTGCTCGGCGAGATGCCGGCGCCGTCGTCGCTGACCGCAATGGTCACCTTGCCTTCGGCGCTGGCAGCCGCCAGCAAAACCTGGGTCGCGCCGTGCCTGGCGGAATTGTCGATCAGGTTGGCAAGCACGATCGCCGCATTCTCGGCCGATATGCGCAGACCAGTTTCGCCGCCCGTCTCGATGGTCACAGCCAGCCTGCCGTCCACCGGCAGCAATGCCAGCGCCGCATCGAGCGACGTGCTTTCGCCGCTCGGCGCCAGGTTTTCCGCGCGCGCCAGATCGAGCAGGCGCCGCACCAGCAGATTGAGCCTTCCGGCATCGTTGACGATGTTGCCGGAAAACCGCTTGCGCTCTGCCGCGTCCATCGCCTCGCCGGAATCGCGCAAGAGTTCGGCCGCGCCCTGGATCGCCGTCAGCGGCGATTTGAGCTCGTGCGAGACATGGGTGGCGAAAGTCTGGATCGAGTCGGAGCGCGCCTGCAGCTTTTCGGCCATGTCGAGGAAGGCGGCGGACAGCTCGGCCATTTCGCGCGTGCCGTGATGGTCGAGCGGCCGGATGGCGTCGCGGTCGCCGGCGGCGATGCGCCTCGTGCGCTCCATCAGCGCGTAGATCGGCCGGCTGACGGTGCGCAGGAAGACCAGCGCGATCAGCAGCGTGCCGAAGAGCATGGCGATGGCCGCCAGCGTCACCTTGCCGCGTTCGCCATAGAGATGCTTGACGATGTTGTTCGGCGTTCGAGACAGGTAGATCACGCCGGCGACATGGCCGTCGACCGCGATCGGCATGGCGACAAAGACGCGAACTTTCGTGCCGCGGCTGACCGAATAGAGGGGCGGTGGCGGCTGGTCGGGAATTCTTTGTCTCAACACGCTGGCGTAGTGGCCGGCAAGGGCGGTGCGCACCTCTTCGACATGGGCGAGCGACAGTCCGACCTCATCGCGCCCTGCAATGACAACGCCGCGCGGATCGAGCAGCCGGAAGCCGGCCAGCGTGGTTTTTTGCGTCGTGTCGAGAATGCCGGACAGGCTGGCGCCGATCGCCGCGAAGGCCGGATCGGTGGCGGCAGCGACGCCGGCGGGTCGGGTCGGCAGCAGGTAGTCGGAAGCGAGATCGAGACTTGGCTCGATCGGCTGGTACGGCGAATCCTCGCCGCGGCTGGCGTCGCCGCTGTCAGCCTGCATCGGCACCCCAAGCTTCTCCGGGGCAATGCCGGCGTCACTGATATTCTGCGCATAGATGGCGGCGATGACGGCGCCTTGCGCGATCAACTCGCCCTCGGTCTGGCGGATCAGCTGGTTTTCATAGAGCCGGAAGAAGAACAGGCCGACCAGCGGCAGCGCCAGCACCATGATGAGGATGGCGAGGACCACCGTGGCCAGCCTTGGCCGCCATTTGGTGCCGATCCACTTGGCGTCGCTCAGGCGCCGCATCGGCCAAGCCGGAAACCGACGCCATGCACGGTTTCGATGGCGTCGAGACAGCCTGCCGCCGCCAGCTTGGCGCGGATGTTGCGGATGTGGCTATCGACGGTACGGTCGGCGACATGGATGTTGGCGGCATAGGCGCTAGCGACCACCAGGTCGCGCCCCAGCACATGCGCCGGCCGCGCCAGAAATCCTTTCAGGATCGAGAATTCGATCGCCGTCAGCGCCAGCGCCTTGCCGTCGAAACTGGCGCCATGGCTGGCCGGCACCAGGCTGAGCTTGCCATGCGCAAAGTTCTTGTCATCGGCGGGGTCCGGCGCCACCGGGCGGGCGCGGCGCAGGATGACGTTGACGCGCGCCACCAGTTCGCGCGGGCTGAACGGTTTCGTCACGTAGTCGTCGCCGCCCATTTCGAGCCCGAGGATGCGGTCGATTTCCTCGTCGCGCGCGGACAGGAACAGAACCGGCACGTCGGAGCGCTGCCTCAGCCGCCGGCAGACTTCCAGCCCGTCCATCTCCGGCATGCCGATGTCGAGCACGACGAGGTCGGGCACGCGGCGCTCGATCGCCTGCAGGGCCGCGGCGCCGTCGGACACGGCCTGCGTCTTCATCCCGGCCTTTTCCAGCGCAAAGCAGATGATCTCGCGAATGTGCGGATCGTCGTCGGCGACCAGGATCTGATGCGGCATGGATCTAACGGTCCGGCACTGAAGGTTGCGAGGGCTGGGTAGGTGGAGGAAGCACGAGCGGACCTCTCTTGTCGAGAACCTGCAGGAGCCTCCAGCCGCGAAAGCTCCAGGCGCGCCACTGCTTCTGCTCGGCGATAGTGTCGTCGATCATCATTTGGTCGGCCAGACAGGTGGTTTGGTTTCCGAATTGGTGCATGTAGAGGCGGTCCAGCGCCGGCATGGCGGCAGCGCCGAGCGAGCGCAGATATTCGGTATCGATAGGCGTGCCGTCGCCGGTCATTTCAAGGGAATGGTCGACATTGAAATTGGCGATCATTGCGGCGAAGTTGATGAAGCAGCAGGCATAAAGCGTCGCCGATAACGTCGCAAGATTGGCGGAGAGCAGCCATTCGTTGGATTTTCCAAGCGCGATGCGGGCAATGATCAGTACAAGCCCTGACGCCACCAACCCCATCCAGACGAAAGCCGCGATGCGCCAGTAGGTCAGTGCATAGACGCCGATATAGAGATCGAGCCTGAGAATCGACGAAATGACCAGCACGATGTTCTGCGCCACCCAGGCATAGACCAGTCGGCGGATCAGCGGATCGCTTGACGTTTCGCTGCCCGGCCGCAGCGCCGCCAGCACGAAGCCGGCGGCCAGCAGCGCGGTGGCGATCAGCGGATAGGCGCCGCGATGCGCATAAGCGGCATAGCTCAACCCGTCGGGAAGGGCGACCCCGCCCCAGAGATAGGCGGCGTCGAGCCCGGTCTGCAGCGCAAACAGGGCATTGAAGACGATCAGCGCGCGCAAGATCGCGGCCTTGCCGAAGACGACGGCCTCGATCGTCGTGGCGGATTTTGTCGCGGCCGGTGCGGCCACGGCTGCAGGCGGCGCCAAAGGTGGAAGGCGGCGTGGGGGTCGGCGCAGCAAGCGCGGCAGGCGAGGCCGCAGGAAAGCCCAGACGCCGGCGAGCACGAACAGCCAGAAGACGATCCGCGCCAGCTGGATGAGATCGAGCAGCTTCATCAGGTCGATCAGCGACAGCCAGTATTCGATGACTGGATTGGCGGTGCCGAACAACAGCAGGAACACCGCGCCCAGCGTCACCGGCATGACCCAGACGATGATGGACGCCAGGTGGATGCGGCGGCCGCCAAGCCGGCGCACCGTGCGGCGCCATTGGAAAAAGTCACGGATAAGGCGCAGCGGCGCCGCCAGGAGGAACAGCGCGACCTGGCCGGCAATGCGGGCGATGCCGTGCCGCAGCCGCCCGGACAGGGACAGCGCAAACACCACCAGCGCCACGACAGCTATCGCCACCGACAGCGGGCTGACGTTCTCGGCCAGCGGCAGCAGCGCGACCAACAAAGCGGCCGGCTTGAGCCAGGGTCGGGTGGAATTCAGTGCGGCAGGATGCACAGCGACCACCGCGCCGGCGATCAGGATGGCAAACAGCAGCACCGTGATCCCGGCGGGCTGGCCGTAAAAGAAAAAATCCGCCAGCGCCACGAGCAGGACGGCGATGCCGAAACGGCGGCAAAAGGTCGGGGAAAGGGACTGCGTCATGCTCGGACTTTCCTGATGGGCTGGATCCGGCCGACGGGCGGATGTCTGGGGGTAAAAGGGAGCAGGCTTGCCTCCAGGCAAAGGCCGGCCTCCGTGCGAGGCGGATCGACCAGCCACCAGCTTTCGCTGCTGAGACGATAGGGCAGGGACCAACGGTTTCGCTGTTGCATGCCGCTGTTGTGGTGGCTGCGCATGGATACGGCAGGGCGCAGCGGAGGAGGTTTTCCGCAGAGATGTGCAGTTTTCGTGCAGGACCTGCGCTTACGGCGGGTTGTCCAGCCGATAGATGGGTAACACTTTGAACCGGATACATAGGTGACACTTCTCTCCCCCTATGCGTCCGCCGCAGCGCCAAGCGGATTGGTTGGC
>NZ_AYXF01000008.1:0-188153 GCF_000502215.1 Mesorhizobium sp. L103C105A0
TTGACCGGGAGGAGTTTCCCGCCGATACGGTCCTCAAGCTCTACCGCATGCGCTGGCGCATCGAACTCGCCTTCAAGCGCCTGAAGAGCCTGATCGGGCTGCGCTCTCCTCCCGCCAAAGACCCAAGGATCGCAAGGCCTTGGATCCTTGCACACTTCCTCATCGCGCTTGTGACCGAACCCCTCTCGCAGGAGTTGGGTGTCTCTCCCCCTTGAGCGACGGGCGCCCGCTGCTGTGGCGCGCCACCCGCCAGATCGTCGCCTCTCTGATCGCGACCATCTTTACTCAACCTTCCTTGGCGGCCCTGCGCCAAAATCTCNACCCGCCAGATCGTCGCCTCTCTGATCGCGACCATCTTTACTCAACCTTCCTTGGCGGCCCTGCGCCAAAATCTCCATGCCTTGCGATATCGCTGGCGCGAACCACCACGAAAGCGCAAATTTCAGTCCATGCCAAAGCTATCTTAGCGCCTATGCCCAAGTGGGGGGGAGATCACCGGCGTCGCCTCCTCCAATGTTGCACTGCGTTAGATTTGTTGCATTGCGATATCGACCCATAGGGCGGAGTCTTGGTCCGACTGTGAACGGTTGCAGCGCCGTGTCCCGTTGGGCGCAAAGCTGCCGCACGTATGATCCCGGCGCGATCGTTACTCGCCGAGGCGGGGTCATGCACCAGCACGAGGTGGCAAATCGTGTCAGCATCGTTCCGGCCCGATATCGAAGGACTGCGTGCCTTGGCGGTGGCAGGCGTGATCGCCTTTCATTTCGGCTTCACCGGCCTGCCCGGCGGCTTTACCGGCGTCGACATCTTCTTCGTCATCTCGGGCTATCTGATCACAAAACACCTGCTTGCCGAAATCACCGAGACCAGGCGGCTCAACCTGTGGCGCTTCTACGCGAGGCGCGCGCGGCGGCTGTTGCCGGCGTCGCTGTTCGTCATTCTCGCCACGCTGGTGGCCGGCGCCTTCATCCTGTCGCCGGAGGAACAATCGCTCTATTCCAGGGGCGCCATGTTCGCCTCGGCCTACATGATCAATCTGTGGCTGATCCGCTGGTCGTTCGACTATTTCGCCGCAGATGCGGCCAGCAACCCGTTTGTCCATTTCTGGTCGCTGTCGGTGGAGGAGCAGTTCTATCTCGCCTGGCCGGCGCTGCTTGCACTGGCGGCATGGCTGCGCCCCGGCAAGCGCGGCGCGACCCTGGTGATCGGCATTGCCGGTCTCGTCTCGTTCGCCGTCTGCGCCTGGCTCACCACGGTCTCACAGCCCTGGGCCTTCTACTTCTCGCCGCTGCGCGTCTGGGAGTTCGCCGCCGGCGGGCTGGCCAGCATGGTGCCGCAACAAGTCTGGCAAAACCGCCCGCGGCTCGCCGCGCCGCTGGCGTGGCTCGGCCTGGCGCTGATCGCCGGCGCCTATCTCTCCTTCAGCGAGGAAGCCCCCTTCCCCGGCTTCCTCGCCCTGGTGCCGGTGGCCGGCACAGTGCTGTTGCTGCTCGCCGGTTCAGCGCATGCGCAGCAAGGGCAGAGCGCTGAGAAAAGCCCGAGCGCGGCACTGGCGCTGCCGCCCCTGCAATGGGTCGGCAAACTCTCCTACTCGCTCTATCTCTGGCACTGGCCGGTGATCGTCTATGCCACGATGGTGGTGCCCGAGCTGTCGCCGCTCGGACGCCTCGCCTGCCTGGCGCTCACTTTGGCGCTGTCGGTCTTCACCTATCATGTCATCGAGAACCCGATCCGTCGCAATGGCTGGCTGATGGCCAGTGCGGCGCGGGCGCTGGTGCCGGCCGTCCTCCTGACCGGCACCAGCGTCGCAGCCGCATATGCCAATGCCAGGCTGGCCGTCCACGATCTGGACCCTGAGCAGCGCAGCATTGCCGCCAGCGCCGCGCAGCCTTCCACGGCGCGCGCGGCCGGCTGTATTCTTTCCTTTGAGACGGTGACGCCGAAGGCCTGCGTGTTCGGCAACAAGGACGCCCCGCGCTCGATTGCGCTGTTCGGCGATTCGCATGCCGACCACTGGTCGACGCCGCTGATCGAGGCGGCGGCCAAGAACAACTATCGCCTCGTCACCTATCTCAAATCGTCCTGCCGTGCCTCGCGGGTGACGACCTGGAACTGGCGGCTGAAGCGCGACTACACCGAATGCGACCAGTGGCGGGAGCAATCGGTCAAGGACATTATCGCGTTGCACCCGCACATGGTGGTGATCTCGGAATTTTCGATCGGCAATGTGATGAAGGAATCGCCCGAGGAACTGAAGCACGCCGATGGGAACGAGGAGTGGAAGACCGGCCTGCGCTGGACGCTGGCGGCATTCAGCCGGGCCGGGATCAAGGTCGCGGTAATCCGGGACGTTCCCTACAATGGAAGCTATGCCGACAAATGCGTGGCGCGGGCGCTGTGGCGCGGGCAGGTGCCTGAAGTCTGCGACACGCCGAGGGACGCGGCGGCGAACGACGACATCGCCGCGGCCGAGCGCGACGTCGTGCGCAGCGTGCCCGGCGCCACCTATGTCGACCTGACCAGCCAGTTCTGCGACGCCCAAACCTGCCACGTGTTCATCAACGGCCAACTCGCCTTCCGCGACCGGCACCACCTGGCGACGCCATTTGCTGAATCACTGGAGCCGCTCTTGGAGAAGGCGGTGTTTTAGGGGGCGGCGAGGTAGGGGGACCTGACGGCTGACGCTCAGTTGATGCGAGCTATGCCACAAACACATCCTCTCGATGGTGAGCGAGGTAAGCCTGCTGCGGCGGGGTGAAGGTGCTAGTGCGCCAGACGGCGGGGGCTTCGGCAAAGCCGAAACTCTGCATCACCAATTGCTCGAATCCGAGCCGCCGCAAATCAGTCTTGTCGACGCGCTGGGATATGAGGACCTGCCCGCTATCTTCAAAACTGATGAAGCCACGGTCAAAGAGGTGGTCGGCATCAGGCGTGAGGAGCAGCCCGTTCATGCCGTCCAAGCGCTCCTGCGCGGAAGCGCATAGGCGCCAAGGCTTGATGTGGCTTGCAATCAGCAACGAGGGATTGGTGACCCCTGTGAGTCGGCACGAGCGCTCCATGGCTTCGACATTGGAACGAAATTTACCTTGGCCGCGACGAGCTTGAATGACGCTCGTCTTTACAGTGTCCTCGAGTTGGAGGTCGTCTCGGATACGGCGCTCAACGACGTCCTCTAAAATTTCATTGACGACTTCGAAAGTGAGACTGTTTGCGCCACCACGCCTCAAAGCTTCGCGGTCGAAAGCTGTACCCGCGACAATTGTGTGAAACACCTCTTGCGATACGCTCGCGAGATAGGCGTTTTGACGGCCTGATCCGGAGTTTGGGTCGATGGGCGAGTATCGGGCAGGCAGAAGCGGACCCAATTCGCCAATTATGTCCGACGGGCGCACCGTCGGCAGGAGCGGCGCCCAATACACCGGGAGAAGCCAACCTTCCTCGTTCCAATTGGCTCCAGTGTTCTTGAACTCCGGTGGTTTCGGTGCTGTGAATGCAAACTCCGCTACCCGACCAATATAGCGCACGGCTTGACCGAAAAAAGACAACACGAGGTCACCAGGTGTCGCCCGACGCATATTTTTGTGGAACTCGCTGCGTGCCTTCTGAGTTTTGGGCGACCAGAGATATTGCCCGTCGATCTCTTGGCAGGCGGTCTGACTGTGATTTACCCACCAGAATTGCGACATCGTTTTTGATTTTAATAGTTGCCGTCGGCTGGGTAAGCTCTATTCGAGACCTGTCTCGCCTACAAGCATGGAGCCGACCTTATTGCCAGGTGCGACAGGCGGCGTAACTGCATCTTTCGGCGAGACGCCAAGAAGAGCGTAGGGCGACGATAGTCGCCGCCCCCACCCCACTTGCAAATCGCCCCCCAAATGCCATCTAGATCACAGGCGCACCGCCGGTGCGCCTTAGCCACGGAGCTTTCACTTGACGCAGCGAAGCGGCAGTGCGGATTTGCCGCTGCATGGCGGGCGGGTTCCGAAATGGCTGGGCGATCGCATGACGCGGCTGGGCGCGGTGCTGTGCGAGGCGATCATCCATCACTATGGCCGCGACGAGCTGTTGCGGCGGCTGGCGCATCCGTTCTGGTTCCAGTCCTTCGGCGCCGTCATGGGCATGGACTGGCACTCCTCGGGCATCACCACTTCGGTCGTCGGCGCGCTGAAGCGCGGGCTGAACCCGATGTCGCGCGAGCTCGGCATTCATGTCTGCGGCGGGCGCGGCGCGCATTCGCGCAAGACGCCGCAGGAGCTGACCGCGATCGGCGAACGCGTCGGCATCGATGGCGCGGCCCTTGCCACCGCCAGCCGCCTGGTCGCCAAGGTGGACAGCGCGGCCGTGCAGGACGGTTTCGACCTCTATCTGCACGGCTTCATCGTCACCGACGACAGCCGCTGGGTGGTGGTGCAGCAAGGCATGAATGGCGACAGCCGCCAGGCGCGCCGTTATCACTGGCTGTCGGAAGGGCTGACCAGCTTCGTCGACCAGCCGCATGCGGCGATCGAGGGCAAGGCCCAGGGCGAGATCGTCAACCTCACCGACCATCGCGCCGAGCCGTCTCGGACCGGACAGCTCGACCTGTTGAAGACCATGAGCCCGGAGCGAATCCTTGACGAGCTTGCCGTGCTGGATCCGCCGCCGAAATCACCGGCCGCGAAATCATCCGCGCAGCCGATGCTGCCCAATCTGGTGATGCCGGCGCATCATGACGTGCGCGAGAGCGACATCGTCATGCACCGGCTGCACGGCAACATTTCGGCCGCCATCGAAAGCGGGCCGGCCGATTTTCCCGAACTGCTGTTGGTGCCCGGCGTCGGCGCGCGCACGGTGCGGGCGCTGGCCATGGTGGCGGAAGTGGTGCATGGCGCGCCCTGCCGCTTCTCCGATCCGGCGCGCTTTTCGCTTGCCCATGGCGGCAAGGACCGGCATCCCTTCCCGGTGCCGCTGAAAGTCTATGACGAGACGATCGCGGTGCTGAAATCGGCCGTCGGCAAGGCCAAGCTCGGCCGCGAGGAAGAGCTCGGCGCGCTGCAGCGCCTGGATGGCGAGGCGCGGCGGCTGGAGCGCTACGTCACCGGGCCGAGCCTTAAGGAGATCGTCGCCGGCGAGTTCGACCAGTCGCACCTGCTTGGCGGGCGCAGTGTGTTTGGGTGGGAGACGGCGGCGGAAAGCGACGACGGTTCAGACAGGGGCCGCCAGTAGCGGCCTGTCCATCATGCAGAGATAGTGCGCGGCCGATAGAAACACGTGCTCGGCTTGTTTTGATAATGCTTGCAAAGACCCATTTCTCAAGTGATGCTCTGCCAGGCGAGGCTCGGCATGAAGACATTCGCATGGACGTTGGTTTTCGTGCTGCTGGCGATTGGCGGCGCGATCGCCCAAACGACGCCTGAGCCTGCCATACTGGCATATACACCGCCGATGCACTTCGTCGTTGTGCGCAACAGCACGCCAGGATGCGAGCCGACATGCCCGGAATGGATTTCGGCGGAAGGTCACATCGTGGCCGGCACGCCAGCTTTGCTGAAGGCCTTGCTGAAAAAACTCGGCCCCCGCAAATTGCCTTTGGCGTTGAATTCCCCCGGCGGCGAGACCGATGCGGCGATGGCGCTTGGCCATATGATCCGCGCCAGCGGGCTCGACACGATGGTTGGCAAGACGGAGTTCTCCGAATGCGCGCCAGACACAAAAGCCTGCGGGCCGGGCGACCTCCGCTTCGGCGTCGCCAACCCCGTCGGCGCAGTCTGTTCGTCAGCTTGTACGATGGTTCTTGCGGGCGGCGTACGGCGCCTGGCAGACAGCCGCGCCTTTGTCGGCATTCACCGGATCATGCTGCCGACCGCCAAGAAAATCCACGGCAAGAAGACCATCGTCCTCGTTCCGATACCCAAATGGTATGAACGCAAGGTCGACAGCTATTTCACCGAGATGAAAGCAGGTTCGTGGATCGTATCGGCCATGCAAAAAATACCCGACGACAGCATACGATACCTCGTGACATACGAACTTTTGGACCTGAATCTGATAACCGAAACCGGTCACGGCGACACGCGCACCTCCATCCAAGACCACGCCGCCGGCGGGCAACTGCCGAACGGTCAGGCAATAGGAATAGCGGGCCACGTAGGTCGTCGAAGCGCCTGTTTCTCAACAGCAACCCTTCACTTTACGCGGCACCCTTCAACAGGTCTTCCGGCCGGCCCTCGACGAGCGCAGCAATATAGCTTTCCAGGCTGGTCGTGCCGCGCTCCGGGTTTTCCGGCTCCGCCGGCTTGTCCAGCGTGGCCCCGGTCATGCGGGTGTAGGACTCGGCCGCCGCTTTGGAGAAGCCGAGTTTTTCGTAGGTTTCTGTCCAGCGCTCGCGCGGCACCGTGACCACGCGCACGTTTTTGCGCAACGCCGCACTGAAGGCTGCGGCGACATCGGCGGCTGAGTAGCGCCGAGGGCCCTCGATATAGTGCGTGCCGGTCTTGTCCGCCGGCTCCAGCAGACGTCTCGCCGCGGCCTCGCCGAGATCCTGCGGCGCCACCATCGGCAGCTCGAAATCCGCCGGGAAGAAGGAGGTGATGACGCCGTCGCGCCGCGCCGTCTCCAGGGCCTGATCCCAGTTGCTCATGTAATAGGCGGCGCGGTTGATGCTTGCCGGAATGGCCTGGGCCTTCAGCTTCTGCTCGAGGCCGTAAAGGACGGTGAGATCGCCGACACCCTCGCCGGCCTGCGCGCCGTAGGTCGATTCCGCTACCACTTTTTCGAGGCCGGACCCCTCCAGTGCCGTCGCAATCGCGGCAACCGTCTTGCGCTCCTCGGCGTCGGTGTCGGTCGATGGATCGGCCGGCGGGTTGAGCAGAAACGCCCGCTTGCCGCGCCGCAAGATTTCACGCAGTGCCTCGACATCGAGCACATCGGCAACCGCGGCCTCCGCGCCCTGTTCAACCAACCATGCGGCCTTCGCCTCGTCGCGCGTCACCACCGTGACATCCTCGCCCTGCCGCAACAGCGCCATTGCCGCCGCCGAGCCGACATGGCCGGTACCTCCAAGAATGACATGCATGGTCTCGTCCTTCCCTTGCTGATTTCATGCCGGATTAATGGGTGGGGCGGCGAAGGGTTCAAAAATCGGGGGACGATGCTGACAGGAGGTGACGCTGACTTTCCTCGCAATGCACGGCGCAGGGGTCGTTCGCATCTTGCAAAATTATGGAACGAGGTCGTGCCCAGCGAGTTATATTAGCGCAACCTTGAATAGGAGGCAGCTATGAGAAAGCTCCTGCTTGCTTCGGCTATCGCTATCACTGCGGCGGCGGCGATGATCGCCCCGGCGAATGCCGGCGGGCGCGTCGTGATCGGCATCGGCAACGGCTACTATGACGATGACTACAATGACAGCTATGGCGACTATTACGATCGCTACGCTCCTCGCCCCTACTACCAGTATGATGCCTACGACAACGGCTTCAGGTACCACAGGTATCACAGGCACCATCGCCATTGCCGTATAGAGTTGGTCAAGCATTGGCGCCATCATCACAGGATCGTCGAGGAAATTCGCGTTTGCGAACGGTGATCCGATAGGGTGAAACCGGTTCGGCCGGCATCTGCCGGCCGGCCGCTTCACTACGCGGCTGCCGGCCTTATCGCGGCTTCCGCATCAGCATCATCCCGTAATCCACGGCCAAAAGGTCGAGCCCGACCTTCAACAGCTTCACCACCACATCTCGTCCCTCGCCGGTGCGTTCGGCGAGCGCCTTCACCGACTGGCCTTCGAGGCAGATTTTGCGAACCACCTCCGCCACTTCCCAGTGGGCCATGGCGGCGATGGCATGGGTGTGGGCGCGGCCAGCGTTGAGCACGCGGTCGGGGATGCCGCCATTGATGCGGCCGCCGTCAATGCGCTCTTCCCACGGCATCGGCCGCAGCCCGTCACGCGAGGCGCGCTCGAAATCGTCGCGAAACCGCTGGCCGGCCTCACGCTGCTGGCGGGTCAGCGAGGTGATGCCGACCAGCGGATCGACATTGCGCACCCGCACGATGCCGCCGGTCGCGGTGTAGCCGTCATTGGAGACCTCGTAGACGCGCCGCGCCTCTTCGGTGCCGACGCTCAACCGCTTGCGGCCGAAGCGATCGTCCTTCAGCGCGAAATCATGGCCGATCTCGCGGCGGATGCGCACCTGCTCGACTTCGCCCGCCGGCAGCTTCGGCGGTTTGGCTTTCTGCGCGGTTTTTTTGCTCATCGGGGGATCCTTGTGGGATTGGGTTGTTGAGCCGGAAGGTTGGCGTTCCTTCGCGCCCCCCTCTGCCCTGCCGGGCATCTCGCCCACTTGGGGGGAGATTGGCAGTTTCGGCGGCTGCGCCTCTGCAACGTTGGCAATTGGCGAAATCGGCGGCGATATCCGATCGCCCCCCTCGTGGGGGTTGAGGAGTGGTCCGCGAAGCGGACGGAAAGCCAATTGCTTGGCTTTCCGAGCGACGAACGTCCGGCAGGACAGAGGGGGGCGCTGTCCCGCCGGCTTTCGATCATTGGTGGGGTCGTCCGGAGGCGAGGAACGGAGCCCAGCCGCTCACACCACCTCCGCCACAGGTCGGTGGAAACGCGTCTGATGATATTCGCAGTAGCTTTTCAGCGCCCTTGTACGCAGGCCGCAGCACAGCATCTCGAGCCCCGGCCGACTGCCGGGAGCATCGTTGTCGGGGTCTTCCTCCAGCGTCAGGTCGAGCGGCGCGCGGCAGCGGTCGAACAGGCAGTCGATGAAGCGCATGGCGGCGACATGCGGCTGACGCCCGAGCGAGGCAGGGCGCGGCGCCGGCACATTGAAGCGATAGACTTCGCCGTCCACCACCAGCCGTCCTTCGCCCGGGATCGAGGGCGCCGGACGGGCTGGCAACAATGGCCTGGCCGGCGTGTGTCTGGCTTGCCTGGCGACCGGTGTGGCCGGTGCGGCCGGCTTCGAAACTTCAGGCCGCCTTGCCGGCTTGCTCGGCTGAACGGGCAGGATCTTCCCTGCCGTGTTCTCGTTGGCTGCAGCCGGCGCCGTCGCATTCTTCCTCGGTCGGCCGCCGGACCTGCCGCCTCTGGGGTTGGCGAAGCCGATGGTCTTCAACGCGCTGTTGCGGTGGACGATGCCGATGATGGCATTGCGCGAGACCGGACTGCCGCGCAGCGCCGTGAAGCGGACGGCGATCCCTGTGGCCGACAGGCCATCCCTCAGCCAGACGGCGATCTCCTGCAATTCGGTGTCGGTATAGGCAGTCATGTCGGTATCCATTGATTGCGCGCGCAAAGGCCGAGCGCCGGCCCCGAGGGCCCACGGGAAAAAATCAGAGCGGATGGTCGGTGCGGTCAGCCGATACTGGCGGCCGGCAGCGAGCCGGCGAGATGCCGCAAGGCGGCTTCGGCGGCCGCTTTGGTGAGGGCGGAAACCGCCCTGCCCGTCAGCCGGTCGAACAGGATGACGGTGCCGTCTTCCGTGCGGATGCAGGAAATACCCTGCCCGCCGGAGACAGCCCTTGGCGCACCGGCGGCGCCATGGGCTGAAGAGGTGGCCGGAGCCGGGAGAGGAGCGGCTCCGGCCGTTCCGGTCGATCGGGGGGACGACGGTTCGACCGGATCCGGGGCAGAAGCCCCGGTTTGCGTCCGGACCGGGGAGGAGGACAGCCCGGACGATGGGAGAAAGCTGACGATGTCTGCGGAAACGCTTGCGGTTTGTTCGATCATGCGCTAAGCGTACGATATGTACGAAACGTACGCAAGCGAAATCGTACAAATTGGACGATAAATTTCAGGCAATTTGTACGATGCAGGAACCGAGGCACAGATTGCAGCAGGCGCGGGCGGAGGCGGGTTATGCCTCGCCGAGCGACGCGGCGCGAGCATTGCGCGACATCAACAAGAACACGCTGATCAGTCACGAGAATGGTAACCGGCCGCTGTCGCGCAAGGCGGCGGAGAAATACGGCCGCCTGTTCGGCGTCGATCCCGGCTGGCTCTTGTTCAACGGTGACGGCGGCAGCCTTGCGGGGGGCCATTTCGGCTTTGACGAGTCGGGCCGGCAGATCCCGATGCCGTCGCTGGCCACCGTCGATGTGCCCATCGTCTCGTGGATCAGCGCCGGCGAACTCGGCAGCCAGGATACGGTGGCCAATCTCAGCGACTATCCGACCATCCCCACCACCGATCTGGAGCAGGGCCAATGGATTGCGCTGCGCGTCGACGGCCCGTCGATGAACAAGATCTCGCCACCGGATTCGATCATCTTCGTCAACCTCAGGGACAAGCGGCTGGTGACCAATGGCTGCTACGTCATTTCGGACGAATCCGGCCAGGCCACCTACAAGCGCTATCGCCCCAACGAGAACCCGCCCTTCCAGCCGGCCTCCTACATGGACATCCCGCCGCCGGCGCTCGAAGGCGCCATCACCATCATCGGCCGGGTGAAGCGCTCGATGATCGATATGTGAGGGAGAAGGCGGTGAGGCGCAATCTCCCGCCTCGAGGGGGAGATGGCCGGCAGGCCAGAGGGGGTCGCCGCGCGTAAGGCGCTGACGTCCTCTGTCCGCGATAGGAAGTCGCGTCAGGACGTACCGACCCCTTCGGCGACATCTCCCCCTTGAGGGGGGAGATTACGCGCCCAAAAACTCGTTCGTGAAATACGCTCCAAAATCCGGCTTCTCCTTCAGAACCTTGCCATCGCCATCGAGCAATATGCCGGCCCTGAAGAGGTAGGTTCCGATCGCCTCGATCTTGGCCTTGTCGACGGTGCCGATGACGCCGGCATGACTTCTGAGGAAGTGCCCGTCGACGAGCATCTTCAGCGAAGCGTGGATCAGCGCCGGGTCGGTCAGCGCGTCCTTGTTGGACGCGATCAGCAGGTCGCCAGCCTCCTGCGGGTGATCGCAGGCAAACTGGTAGCCGCGCCGCGTTGCTTCGACGAAGGCCGATGCGGCCTTCGGGTTTGCCTGGAGATATGCATTGCTGGAGGCGATCAAGGTGGTGTGCTCGTCGGGCACGCCGTAGTCGGCGTAGCGGAAGCCGCGCTGCCTGACGCCTTTCAGCTCCGCATCGACGCCTTCCCAGGTCGAGACCTCCAGCGTGAAGTCGACCGAGCCGTTGGCCAGCGCCTCATAGGCCGAGGTGCCTAATGTCACCGTCTCGAAAACGCCCTTGCCACCATCGTGGCGGATGATGGTCGAGATCAGCGTGTTTTCCCAGGCGCTGCCGAAACCGCCATAGGTCAGGCCGTCAAGGTTTTTCGGGCCTTTGATCTCACTACGGTCCGCGTTGAAGACCAGCCGGCCGGTCTCCTGCTGGACCACGGCGTAGACCGCTTTGAGATCGGCGCCGGCAGCCCGCTGGGTAAACAGGCCGACGCCGGCAATGCCGAAATCGGCGATGCGGTTGGCGACCAGCGTGCCGGCGCCAGTATCGCCATAGGGCAGGATCTCAACATCGAGCCCGGCCTCGTTGTAGAATCCTTTGTCGCGGGCAACGAACAGGCCGACATGGTTGGTGTTGACCGTCCAGTCGAGCGCGACGGTGATTTTTTGCGCAGCCGCATGAGCGCGCGAGGCCAGCGGCAATCCGGCGGCCAGCGTCAGCAGCAAAGCCTGCCGGCGTGTGAATTCGGTCATGAAAAACTCCTTTGAGCGGTCTGCGGAAACAAGCCCCGGTCAGTCCCGGGATTGAGCAGCGTGTCGAGGATGTCGGCTTCGAGCGCGGCGGCCTGGCGCGCGGCATCGCTGCCGGTGGTGCGCGGGCGCGGCAGCGGCACGGCAATCTCGCCGATGATGCGGGCCGGCCGCGCCGACATCAGATAGATTCGATCGGAGAGGTAGACGGCTTCGCGCACGTCATGGGTGATCAGCAGCGCGGTCCAGCGGTGGCGCTGCCACATGCCTTCCAGCCAGCGCTGCATACCCGCGCGGGTCAGTGCATCCAGCGCGCCAAAGGGCTCGTCGAGCAGCAGCATGTCGCGCTGCTGCACCACGGTGCGCAAAAGGGCGGCGCGCTGGCGCATGCCGCCGGAAAGCTCGGCCGGCCAGGCGCGCTCGAAACCGGCAAGGCCGAACTCAGCGAACAATGGCGCAACGGACGCGCGCGCCTCGCGGCGCTTCATGCCCTGCACCTCCAGCCCCAGCGTCACATTGTCGATGACGCGTCGCCACGGCATCAGCGCGTCGCGCTGCGGCATGAAGGCGAAGGGGCTGCCCTGCAATGGTGCGCCGTCGAAGCGCATGTCGCCCTCGCCTTTCAGCGCGCCGGTCAGCAACTGGAACAGCGTCGACTTGCCGGCGCCGGAAGGGCCGAGGATGGAGACGAACTCGCCGGCCGCGACATGAAGCGAAATGCCGGCGAGCACCTCAAGCGCGCCGAAGTTCTTCCTGATGTCCCGGAGTTCGAGCCGCGTCATTGACGGTTCTCTTCTGCAGCTTCAACCTTGCCGTCGCGGCTTTCGCTCCCTGCATTCTCCCAAGGCATGGCGAAGCGCTGGACGAGCACCGCAATGGCGAACAAGACAAGCGTGAGCGCGGCGCTGACGGCGACCGCGGCGAGCACCAGATCGGGCCGAAAGTTGTTCTTGGCATTGAGCATGTAGATGCCCAGCCCCTTCGCCGCCCCCGCATATTCGGCGAAGATCGCGCCGACGACGGCGTAGGTGATGGAGATGCGCAGCCCGGCGAAGAAATAGGGCAGCGCCGAAGGCAGGCGCGCCAGCCAGAAGATGCGCCAGCGCCCTGCCCCCATGGTGGCGAGCATCTGCGAAATCGCCTTGCTGGTCGCGGCAAAACCCTCGACCAGCGCCACCATCATCGGGAAGAAGGTAACGAGCGCCACAAGCAAGATTTTTGGCATCAGCCCGAAGCCGAACCACAGCACGATGAGCGGCGCAATCGCGACCAGCGGCAAGGTCTGGCTGACGATCAGCAGCGGAAACAGCGCGCGGCGCAGCGGGGCCAAGAAATCGACCAGCGCCGAAAGCACGAAGGCAGCGACCAACGAGCAGGCGAAGCCGGCTGATGTGGCGCGGATGGTGGGCAGCGTGTTGTCGGCAAGGGCAGCGCGATGCTCCCAGGCCTGCTGCAGCACGCGCGACGGCGCCGGCAGCATGGTGGGCGCAGCGCCACCATAGCGGGCGTAGAGCTCCCACGCCGCGAGGAGCAGGGCGGAGGCGCAGGCGGCGGGGATGGTCTTGGCGATGGCTGCGGCTAATCTCCCCCCTCGAGGGGGAGATGTCGCCGAAGGCGACAGAGGGGGTCGTCTCGCATAGAGCGCCCACGCCTTGCCGATGCGAAAAGGACGTCGGCGCTCCACGCGCTGGGACCCCCTCTGGCCTGCCGGCCATCTCCTGCTCGAGGGGGGAGATTCGTGGGCATCGCGGTCTTCGCCAATCGCCAATGGCTCCCCTCCTCTTTGTGCTGAGGGGTCAGAGGCATCTCCTCCACGCAATGGGTCAGATAAACCAGCCACGGCAATATCCTCAAGGAACGACGCTTGAGCCGCGGCTCAGACGGCGCTCGGGCTGTTCGCCGAGATCGTGATGTCGAGGGTGACGTGGCCGGCGCCGGGGCCGAAGCGGCAGAAGGCCTCGTTGAGCGTGGCAAACACCGCACCGGCATCGCCACGCAATTTGGTGCAGAAGTTCTTTGAGCGCTCAAAGACGCCGGACTGTTTCAGGAAATCGATGCAGCCGTAGATCTCGTCCATATGGTCGCCCGTGCCCATAACGTAGAGCGAGAACTGCGCCGCCACCGGCTGGCCGGTCGACGGCGTGGCCTGGACAGCGCGGATCGCGGCGATCTTGCGCTCGTCCAGCGGAATGGCGGGGCCGCCGGTCTCGTCGGAGCGGCAGATCGGATCGTCGGGCTCGCCCGGACAGCCGCGCGAGACCGCCGCCGAAAGCACACAGTGCTTGCCGCTTTTGGCCGCCGCGACGAACAGGTCGCGCATGGCGGGAAACAGCACCTCGGGCGGCCCGACCATAAGGGTCGAGATGTCATCGGTTTCGATCCGCAGCCGGTCGCGCCAGGGATCGAGCGCGCCGAGCGCGCCGAGGATGACGCCGACGAAATCGTCGGTCATGGGATAAAGGGAAATCTGTGCGCCTGAAAACATCGCCCGCCTCGCTCCGCTGGTATTATCCAGATCAGCTTTAGGGTCCGAAGGCTTGCCGCCCTCATCTCAGCCCCGACGATACGGAGCACCCCTGTGGATGGGCGGGTTAAAGCACCGTTCGCGGCATTGGGGAAGCCGTTTGTTGAGGCACTGCGGGAAAGTGTTTTGGGCCAGACGTGCCGGGCGCCCGGGCGTTAACAGACGACTCGTCAGTTCGTTGCGTTATCGTCCCAACCGTACGAAATTGGCTTGACGCTCGTTCGTACATAAAGTACGATCTCTCTTTTCGCAGAGAGGAATGTCCTTGAGCACAGCGAACCATGTTGCTTTCGCCGATCTCTCTCGTCCTTTGCTGTCACCCCCGTCGTTGCCGCCGCCTTTATTGCCGCCGCCTTTGTTGCCCTTGTCATTCGATCAGTGCCAACGCCTCGCCGGGGCCTGGCGAATGGCCAGCCAGGACATCGCCGACGACATCCGCTTCATCCGCCAATATTTGAAAGTCGTTGCCGAGAAGGACGAGAGGCTGTCGACCGGCACCCTTGTTCACAGCCGCGCCTATGTCGAGGCCTGCGCCGGCTGGCTGCCACAGACTGTAACGCGCTATCTGCGCCACCTGCGCCAGATCACCGAATGCGAACTGGCCATGACAGCTGCCGGGATTCGCTTTGCGCTGTCGAGTTATGCCTGGGAGGCATGAGGGGCGGCTGTCGCCAAACACAAGGAATTGCGCTGCCCGTCGCAGGCGCAATTCGTCAGGTTGAGAGGCTCGGGCGCGCCTGAACGGCGGGCGCCAAGGATGGCCCGGCCAGCGAATTCCGGCCTTGCTTTATTTCGACTGGCCTTATTTCTGGCCTTATTTCGATTTGGCTTTGCCGGACTTTGCGGCGGCAGGCTTCGCGGCCTTTGGCTTGGCGGCTGCCTTGGCGGGCTTGGCGTCAGCTTTCTTCGCCGCCTTTTTGGGCTTGGCGACCGCGCCATCGACTTCAGCCGTGGCCTGCTCCCAGTGTTCCTGATGCGCGCCTTCAGGCCGGCCGGCCTTTTCCCAGATCTCGTGCGCGCGCTGGCGAATGCGGTCCTGTTTGTCGTCCGTCACTTAAGCCTCCGTGGTTGGGTCCGGTCGGTTGGTCCAGATTCCACGAAAACATTAGCCGAAAATTCGGCCGGCGTCTTGAGTGACGAGACATCTCAGCGCGGGTCGGAAATCACCGCAACGCCGAGCAGCGCCGCTTTCTTGACGATCAGCCCCGCGAGGTCGGCATCCGAACGATCGGTGCCGGTGCGCTCCCGCAGGAGCGCGATCGCTTCCTTCATCGATAACAGCGCCGTGTTGCGCTCGGCCAGCAACTTGTCGCAACACGCCGCAACATTGGCGGAGTTCGGGGTCTCGACATGCGGCAACATGGCAATTCTCCTTTCATCATGTTCGTCATTCGGCCCTGCCGCCCTTTTGGGAAGAACGACAGGGCCGTATCACCGATGAATGGTTAGGTTGTCGAGCGTTACTCGACCACCTCGACAATCCTGCGCGTGCTGGGGTCGACCAACACGGTATGGTTGTCGACGACGGCGTATCTGTACTGAACGTCGGGAACCTCCTGCAGCTCGACAGTGTCAGGCAAGGCAGTGCCGACATTCAATTCGACGCCGAGCAGATTGACCGAGGCAAGCGGATGTTTCTTTACGTACTGGTGCACGACCGTGCGCTGTTCCGGGGTGATGATCACCTGCTGCTGTGCCGGCTGCGTGACGATCACCTCGTCGGCGGCGGCAATGCCGATACCAGCGATCATGGCGAGCCCGGCGACGGCGGGAATAAGGATGGTTTTCATCTTCGTCTCCTGTCGTTGTTGGCGAGCTCCGCCGTGTTCCCGCATGAGGCGAAAACAGCGCAGATCGAGGTGGCGGGCTCCTGGAGGCAAACGCAGCCGGTACGGTCTTGTTCCGCAAGCGGAGACTAAATTGATCGGCTTCCCGGTCATGCCAGCAGAACCCGCACCCGCAAGATTCGCATTGAAGCACAATCCCTCAGGAGACCTTCGACATGGATGATGCACGGCTCCAATTCCGGTGGCGATTGCGGCCGGCGCCGGCATTGATCCGGTGACCGCGTCGCCCGGCCAAGACCGGAACCGACCGCCTTCGTGCCACGCCGTGAAGTTTCAAGCAAAAGGTCATTGCTTCGGCGGCTGCGCAGGCACCTCGCCAGGCTTGATCACCGGCGTCTTGCCCTGATCCGGCGGCGGCTGCGTCATACCCTGGTCACCACTGGGCGGCGGCTGCAGCACGCCGCCGCAGGGACCGAGCGTGCTGGTCGATTCGCCGCCGCCATTGGCGACCGGCGGCTTCTGACCATCGTCCTGAGGCTGCGCCTGGCAAGGCGCGGCAGGGCCGTGCTGGTCGCCATTGTCCTGCGCAGCCGCCGGGTCGGCCAGCGCCAGGAGCAGCACGCATGGGATGAGGGGGAAAGTCTTCATGGTCCAGCTCCTCTGGATTCATCTCCTTGGCAAAGCAGACTAGTCCTTGGCAAAGCAGACTGGCGGCAATTGGTTCCACGGAGATGGAGTGGTTGCCGGAACCTGACAGCCGGAAGTGAGTTCCACCTTCTCGACGCAAAGCCGCCCGGAGGAGGCAATCATGGAAGAACGAAACAGAAAACCCAATGACGGGGTCGAGGCGCCACCGAGCAAAAACGATGCCCGCGACAGGATCGCCAATGACGAGGTGGAAGCGCCGACGCCGCGCCGGCAGGATTGGGATGCGCTGCGTGGCGCAACGGTCCTGCCCGACGGAGCAGATGAGGAAAGCCTGCCGGACACCACCGGTGTCGAGAAGGAAGGCGAATTGCCCGAGGAGGATGACGACAACCCCTACCAGGACAGTGACGATGCCTTGCCCGACGACGCCGAGGAAGCCGCCATTGGTCACGACCTGGCGAGGCGCGGCGGCCCGTTCGACGACGTGTAAGGCAGCGACCGCGGACTTTCGAGAGGTTTCCCGGGACGTCCACGCCGTCACCAGTTGGACCAAGGATGAGCTGAAGGCGATGCCGGAGCATCGGGATATTTCGAAGGATCCGGCTGGCCGGATCCTTCGTTTAAGCCGCCTTGGCGGTTTGGCTTAGCCCTTGTGGTCAAGGGCTGGACGGCGACAATCTCGGCACCTTCGACAGCCGAGAAGCACGAACGCGAAGCCCAATATTTCAAGCGCCGTCGAGGCCGCTCGCCTGAAATCTTCAAAGTGCGCAAGAAATCCCCGCCGCGGGCTGTGCAGACACGCTCCGGCATCGCGGCGCTGCGAACCGGGCCATCGACCGCCGGCACTTGGGTGCCGACGGGCTCTGACCTTCAATTCGACCCGGGATCGCCGAGCGCCTCGGTGACGAAGGACGCCGCGATCAGGTCGTCGGCGTCGAGGCGTAGGGAGCCTTCGACACCTCCCATGATGGCTGCGACCTTCTGGAAGGTCTGCATCTCGTGTTCAGTAACGCTGGCGTCTCGCATCCTGGCTTTCAGATCGGCGATGCGTCGGCCCAGGGAGGCCGACGTTCCGATTTCTCTGTTCGACATGGTGTCCTGCTCCTCCCCCAACCCATGCTGTGGACGTACTCAAGGCTGCCTATATATAAGGCAGCGCGAATACAGTCGCCGCAACGCGCGATATCTGGGAAGGTTCCGGCGCCAAATAGTCACGAAATAATACGTGGTGGGACTCGGGTATGTTAAGCGCCGACGCGGCGATAGACACCGCAGCAAGCGGCTGCGGCAATCGGCCTGGCCAACCCGTGTCGCGGGTCGCGAACGCGGGTCGGACTTTGATCGCCGCGCGCGAACAGTCAGCGAGAGGCCGGAACCACGCCGGACACCGAGCGCGCCGTTTCGGGCGAAAACACCACGAAAGCAAAAACCAGAACGGCAGCGGCGATAATGAGCGAGCCGCCGGCGACGATCGGTTCAAGCGCCGGGTTTCCCTGCAGCATCACATACAGCGCCGGCAGCATGATCACCAAGCCGAGAGTGTAGAGCCCGTAGTGGATCATGGCGACGCGACGCGCCGCCTTTTGCGGATTGAGCGCGTAGTAGCCGCCGAAGATGGCGCTCGTCACCCAACCGAGCAGATTGATATGCGCGTGCGCCGGAAAAGCGGCGTGGTCACCCGAGATCGCCATCTGCAGGCCGGCCGCAATCCCCAACATCAGGAACAAGATGGCAGTTTTGAAAAAGAGTTCTGAAACCCTCGGCATGTCATTTCTCCCCCTATGCGGTCTGCGACCGCTTGCGACCTGGAGAATACACCCACGCGCAGAACTTTTCCACGCCCCGGTTATGGGGCCATGCCTGCACAGCTTTTTGCACGCTGTTCGACTTTTCTGGCTGCCACAACCCGGCGCCGCCGCTACGGCGTCAGCAAGATGTCGGCGCCCGCTCGCTCGTCGAACACCACCGCGCAGCCGCGCCCCAGCGCCACTGCCGACAGCGCGTTGGCCACCGTCTCGTCCGGCGATACGAAATCACCGGTCAGCACTCGCAACTCCTCCACCGCCCTGGCCATTGACACGCAGTGCCCGGCAACGCGATCGCTCGTGCAGGCGTCAATGACGCTGACGAGGTCGATCATCTCGAACTGGCCCATACCGGCCTCCACAAAACAGCGTCCCGTCGCGGATATGAACGCCGAGGCGAGAGACAATGTTCCGCAGGTCCGATGCCCAGGCGGAGCACTCGACAGCCCGACCTGGAACGGGCCGGCCGGCGACAACCACTTCGCTTGACAATAGGCCCTGTTTGTTCTCTATTTGTTCGGCAAAAACGCCTCTCACAACAGACGCGGCTAATGCTGCAACGCCGCAAAGGGAACGGTCGGGATGGAGCCCACCATCCTGCATGCGGATCTCGACGCCTTCTACGCCTCGGTCGAGCAGCTGCTCGACCCGGCGCTCAGGGGCAAGCCGATCGCCGTCGGCGGCGGCGTCGTGCTTGCCGCTTCCTACGAAGCCAGGGTTTTCGGCGTGCGCGGCGGCATGCCCGGACGACGCGCGCGCGAGCTTTGCCCCGGACTGATCTTCGTCGGCGGCCATTTCGCCGACTATCAGCGGCTGGGCGACGCCGCCATCAAGGTGCTCGACGATTTCACGCCGCTGGTCGAGCGGATTTCCATCGATGAAGCCTTTGCCGATGTGGCCGGCTGCACGCATCTGTTCGGACCGCCGGCCGAGATCGCCGCCACGGTGCGTCGGCGCGTCCGGGCAGAGCTCGGCCTGCCGATCTCGATCGGCGTGGCGCGCACCAAGCATCTGGCCAAGATCGCCTCGCAGGTGGCCAAGCCCGACGGCCTGGTGGTGGTGATGTGGGGCGTCGGCCCGGCGACCAGAGCGCGGCTGGCCGAGATCGGCATCGAGACCATCGGCCAGTTGGCAAAGACGCATAGCGGGGCGCTGCGAAGGTTGCTCGGGCCCGCCGCCGGCGAAAAGCTGGCGTCGCTGGCATGGAACCGCGACCCGCGAAAGCTCGAAACCCACAGGCCGTCGCATTCCGCCGGCGCGCAGTCGGCGCTTGGCAGACGGCCGGCGCGTATCTTCGGACCCGTCCTGCTGCATCTGGCAGACCGGGTCGCCAGCCGGCTCAGGGCGAAATCACGGCCCGGACGCACGGTGACGGTGCGCGTGCGTTTCGCCGATCTGCACGCTGTCACACGCTCGCTGACGCTCGAGCAACCGATTTCGGCAACCGCGATGCTGGCCGAAATCGCCGGGGAGCTGGTGCGCGGCGTGCTGGCAGCCAACCCTCGGGAGAAGATCATCTCGCTGCTGGCGATCTCGGTGTCGCAGCTGGAAGAAAGTGCCGAGCTGCAGTTGGAGCTGCCGCTCGGGCTTGCCGATGAAAAGCAGCGGCCCGGCAGCAGGCAAGGCCTGGCGCGCTTTGGCGCCGACCGCGCCATCGACAAGATCCGCCAGCGCTTTGGCAGAGAGGCTGTCGGCTATGGCGCCGTGGCGCTGGAAGCCCGGCGCTCGGTTCCCGATGCCTTCCGCGAACTGGCGGAAAAGGAGCTTTGAGCACCGCCGCGACGGCCAGGCCAATGCTTACGCCGCACCCGAAGATAGTGCTGCATTTCCGGTCTGCCTGAGCAGGCCGACCAGCCAGGCCAAGCCCGCATCCATCAGCGCAACCTTCGGCACGATGCTGTTGATGTTGAAGTGGCCGAGCCGGATGGGCGCATCAACGCCGACGACACCGAAACGGCCGCCATACATGGCGAGGAACCGGCGCGGATAGGCCGATATCAGATCAGTCTGAGCAAGCACGGCCAGTCCGAACATAAAGTTGGGGACAGTCAGCGCGACGCGACGCGACAGGCCGCGTTCAGCCAGCACCCTGTCGACAAACCCGTTCGGATCGCCATTGTTCGAGACGACCATATGCTGCACGCTGCAATAGGCGTCGAGGCACGGATCGCCGGCGAAGCGGTGGCCGGCGCGCATGGCGACGACGAAATCCTCCTCATAGAGCTTGTCGACGGTGAAGCGTGCCGGCAGGCCGTCGAACGGAATCACCGCGACATCCATGGCGCGCGCTTCGAGTTCGGCGACACAGTCGCTCCAGGCAGTAGTGGGCGACGGTTCACCTTGGCGCGGCAGCAGTTGCCGGATGCCGATGTCGATGCCGGGGGCCAAAAAGCGGATCTGGTCGAGCAGCGGCGGCAGGAGCACGGACGATACCGCATCCGGCGCACCGATGGTGAAGCGGCGCGTCGAGCGGGCCGGATCGAACGGCTCGGCGCTGGCGATCACCCGGCGCACCCGCGCCAGGATCTCGGCCACCGGTTCGGCAAGCTCCGTTGCCCGGTCGGTGGGCACGACGCCGCGCGGCGTCTTCAGGAACAACGGATCGCCAAGCAGCTTGCGCAGCCGGCCAAGGCCATGGCTGACCGCCGAGGCCGACAGGTTTAGCCGCTCCGCCGAGCGACCGACATGCCGCTCCTCCATGATGGCTTGGAACAAGACCAGCAAATTGAGATCGGCGCGCGCCAGGTCAATTTTGTTCAGCATATTCCTGAAATCATATCACTGGATTCAGCAGAGTAAAGTTGCGAATGCCTTCTTCGACGCGAAGACGGTGGTGCCGGTTTCGTCGGCACTCATTCAGAGAGGAGCAAATCCATGCCAAACTTTCCCAATTCGGTTCTGGTCACCGGCGCCTCCGGCGCCCAAGGGTCGGCCATTGTCAGCGCTTGCCGCGCCGCCGGCGCCACGGTGCGTGTCCTGTTACGCAAGGGCTCGCCCGATCCGTTCGGCGATGGGGTCAACATCGTGCGCGGTGATCTCGCCGACCCCGGCCGACTGGCCCTCGCCTGCCTCGGCGTTGATGCGGTGGCGCTGACCTTGCCGGTCGGTGCAAGCCCTGAAGAGATCCTGCGCTACGGCCGCAACATTGCGGATGCGGCGCAGCAAGGCGGCGTCAAGCTTCTGGTGTTCAACACCAGCGGCCATGTGTCGGGCCATTCCGGCACGGCGGTGATGGACGCCAAGGCCGAACTCATCGACTACATCAAGACGTTCGGCCCGCCATCTATCGTCCTCAAGCCGACGCTGGCCATGAGCAATATCGCGGCGCCCTGGAGCGCGCCGGCGATCATGCATCAGGGCGTCCTCGCCTATCCGCTGCCGGCCAACTTCCAGACCTCCTGGATCTCCTGGCAGGATATGGCGGCCTACGTGGTCGAAGCGCTGCGGCATCCGGAGCTTGCCGGTGCCAGCTTCGACATTGGCGGGCCGCAGGCGCTGACCGGACCGGAGATGGCCGTCATCCTGTCAGGCATTGTCGGCCGCGAAGTCAGCTATTATCCTGTGCCGCTGGCGGACTTCGCCGCCGCGCTCGAAACCATGCTCGGCAAGGACGCCGCCGAACAGACTGCCGCCAGCTATGCCTGGATCCACAACCAGAAGCAGACCGTGCTTGCCGTCGATCTCGGCCAGACGACCCGTCTGCTGCCGTTGAAGCCGACCTCATTCGCCGAATGGGCAAGAGCGCTGGACTGGGCGGCACTGGCCGGCGATGCGAAGGCGGCCTGACAATGGACGCCATCGCAACCGTCGAACCGGGCGGCCTCGCAGCCCGGAAGAATGTGCCGGATGCCGCTGCCGCCGTGGTGGGCTTCTGGTGGCAGGCAGGACCTGCCGCGTGGTTCGCCAAGGATGCGGCCTTCGACCGCGAGTTTCGCGATCGCTTCCTGCGGCTGCATGAGGCCGCAGCGCGCGGCGACTGCGATGGCTGGATGGCGACGCCCTACGGGGCGCTGGCGCTGATCCTGCTGCTCGACCAGTTCCCGCGCAACGCCTTTCGCGACACGCCGCGCATGTATGCCAGCGACGCGAAGGCCCGCGCGATCGCTACTGAGGCGATCGATGCCGGGTTCCAGCGGATGGTCGATCCCTCGCTGCGGCTGTTCTTCGGGCTGCCCTTCGCGCATTCCGAAGCGATTGCCGACCAGGACCGCTCGGTGGCGCTGTCGCGCGACATCGGCCCGTCCGACCTGAAGCGGGCCGAACATCACCGCGACATCATCCGCCGTTTCGGACGTTTTCCGCACCGCAACCCGATCCTCGGCCGCGCCATGCACGCCCAAGAACAACGCTTTCTCGATGAAGGTGGATTTGCGGGTTAGAGCATGATTCCAAAAAGCGGGTCCGGTTTTTGGAAAAGATCATGCTCCAACAAAGGGTTAGATCATAATGAGATTGCAACCAAATCTCATCATGATCTAGTGCATCGGGACCAAGAAAACCCGGGACGGGACGACGGCGCCGCGAAGGTTGACAGTGCCGATCCGTCTGGCATTATCGCGCAAGCTTGGAGGATTCACTATGAAGAAAACCTATTCGAAGCCTGTTCTGGTCAAAAAAGGCAAGCTTTCGCAGGTTACGGCGCTCGCCAATGGCGCGGGTTCCGGCCCGATCGAGTGAAGTCGTTGAGTCGGACTGTCGCCTGATCTGGCGGCCTCGCCTGACACTGGAGATGCGGCATGAAGAAGACCTATTCGAAGCCGGTGCTGGTCAAGAAGGGCAAGCTCTCGCAGGTTACAGCCGACAATGGTAACGGCTCCGGGCCGGTCGCAGTCTAGCAGCCGATTATCCGACGCCTCGTGCCGTCTGGCCGGGAACAGGGCTTTGGGTGCCCGACGTGGAGAGTGGAAAATGAAGAAAACCTATCTGAAACCGGTGCTGGTCAAAAAAGGCAAGCTCTCGCAGGTCACCGCGAACGGTGCTTCCAATCCGCGATAAACCCTTTCACCCCGATTAATCGCGACACGCTTCAGCGCACAACCACCAGATCGTCGAGCACGAGCTGCCAATAGTGGCTCGTGGAGAGGCGCACGCGCGTCACCGCCGCCAGCATCGGCGCATAGTGGACGGGCGCCAGTGCCGACAGGACGATCGTGTCGCTGGCGATCAGCCGGTCGCCAAGCCAGCTCTCGACCAGTGCGGTTTCGCCTTCGGACTTCAACCATGCCGCCGTCAGCATCACGGAATGGAACCCGAACGGTTTGTCGCTCGAGAATTCGGCCGGGTGTCCGCTGCTCGTATAGCAGACATGGTCTCCCGAGATATTGCCGTTGACGTAGCCTTCGCTGCCTTCGGTATGATCGCGCGCCAGTGCGTTCAGGTTGAACCAGGTCAACCCGGCATAACCGGACGGCACCTTGCGCAGGCCGCGCGTCGTGACATCGTCGAAACCGATGGCCTGCAAGGACGCGGCGCTGTCGACTGCCGCATTCTCGGGCGACAGCAGGCCGAGCTCGGTCGGGTAGGCCGACAAGGCCAGTCGTCGTTCCATGCCACCGCCGGTGATTTCGATCGCGTCGGCGTCATCGGGCAGATCGAGGCGGAAGCCATCGCTGAACGGATGCACCGCCACCTCTTGCCCTTTCGCCATCACCGAGATGCTGGTCGAAACACCGTCCGCTACGCGGCCGCTGAGCCGGCGTATCGCAAACAGGCCGACCGGCTGCAGCATTGCGTCCGACACCAGCCCGGTGGGCGAGCCCGGCAGCGGCCGGAGGTGCTGCGACTGGACCTCGTTGGCGCTGCTCGAGCGCCAGCCGGGCGGAACCGACACGGTGAAGCGGTAGCTGCCCGGCACATGGATGGGCGCGGCCCGACGTTTCGTCGACGCCAGGAAATTGGCAAAGCCGCCGCGATTGCTCCGCGCCGCGGCGACGAAGCGGCCGTCGCCATCATGCAGTCTGACCATGATGCCAGCCATCGGGCGGTCGCCGAGCCCGTAGCGACCGTCGCGATCGGCATCGAAATAGACAAAGGTCGAATGATTGAGCTTGCCGTGGTTGCCCGACCAGTTCCGGCGCACGGCGTAGTCGTTGGCCGGATCTTCACGAAGCCGGGCCTGGCGACGCGACCGCGCCAGCCGCCAGGCGAGAGCCGCAACGACAGCGGCGATCCCGACAAGGAGTATTGCCTTGATCACGGACGGCTCAAGCAATGCTGTCGGCCCTGCTCATCTGGATCTCCTGCGCATACATCGATCATATATCGATGCTGCAGGCGCTTGAGCAACCGGACACGGGACCGGCGGACCACGGCATCGGCGTCACATACCCATTTCAGGCACCTATTCCGGCGATGGCACCGGCGGCCTGGTGGTCAGCGCGGCTCCGAAGGCGGCGGCGACCACGGCGGCGATGCCCGCGCATTGCAACGGGCTCAGGATCTCGTGCAGGAACAGGAAGCCGGCCAGCGCGCCCAGCGCCGGCTCCAGACAGGTCAGCGTGCCGTAGAGCCTGGCCGGCATCCGGGTCAGCGCCACCATCTCCAGCCAGAACGGCAAGGCGCTGGAGAACAGCCCGACCAGCAGCGCGCTGACCAGGATCGCGGGTGCGATGAGGTTCGTGCCCGCCTCGGCCAGACCGAACGGCAGGCCGACGGCAGCGGCAATGACCAGCCCGTAAGCCGTGGTCTGGCTGCCAAGCTCCGCGCCGGCCTTTTGTGCAAAGACGATGTAGAGCGCCCAGCAGCCGCCGGCGGCTAGCGCCAGCATCACGCCGACCGGGTCGGGTGAACTGCCGGAGTGGATGAAGGGCGACAACAGCAATATGCCGGCAACGGCCAGCACCACCCAGACGAAGTCGGTGGCGCGCCGCGACGACAGCGTCGCCACGAGCAGCGGGCCGGAGAATTCGAGCGCCACCGCGACGCCGAGCGGAATTCTGGCGAGCGCTGCGTAAAACAAAAGGTTCAGCGCCGCGAGGTTGACGCCGTAGGCGATGAGCCAGGGCAGCACGGCGCGCGACGGCCGCACCCGCCACGGCCTCAGCACCGCCGCCAGCATCAGCGCGCCCACGACCAGCCGCAGCGCCGTGGTGCCGTTGGCGCCAATCAGTGGAAACAGGCCCTTGGCGAAGGTGGCGCCGATCTGGATCGACACCATTGCGCCAAGCAACGCGCCGATCGGCAAGCCCTTCGCTTCAGCTACGGCAATCGGCGTCGACGTCAATTCCAGTCCCTCCCCACGCGGTGCGCCGCAGCGTTGGCCCGAGATATGGATAATAGGCCTGGCTGTCGTGTGGCACGGGCAGACTGTTGATGGGGCAAGACGTGGAAAGGCGAACGCCGACGCATTTCCTCTCCCCCGTCGATCGGGGGAGAGGTGTCGAGCGTAGCTCGACGGAGTGGGGGTCGACCGTTCATCCGCCTGATTGCCTGCTTGCAGGCGTTTCGCGCTCGCTTCCGTCGCTCCTGTTTACGGCGACCGTGGGTTTCATGGCCGCCTTCCCCCACTCCGTCGCCGCTTCGCGGCGCCACCTCTCCCCCCTCCGGAGGGAGAGGAAAAGAAGCTAGTTCGCCATCCCATACACCAGGCTCACACGTCCATCCGAAAGCGCCTCGGCCTTGCGCAGTTCCAGTCTGTGCCGGGCGTGCACCGTGCCGAACAGCGCCTTGCCGTCGCCGGCGAGCAGCGGGTAGATGATGAGCCGCATTTCATCCACTAGCCCCGCGTCGATCAGGCTGGCGGTGATGCTCGCGCCGCCCATGAGGTAGATGTTCTTGCCGGGCTCGCGCTTCAGCGCCGCGACGTCGTCGAGGCGGCGCAGGAAGCGCGTCGAGGCCCAGGCTGACGTCGTCATGGTGTTCGACAGCACATAGTGCGGGGTTTTCGCGGCAAAGCGCGCCCATTCGAGTTCGGCCGGGTCGACCAGTCTGCCGGTCATCGGCAATGGCTGGTCCGGCTCGTTCTGTTGGATCGCGCTCCAGTAGCGCTCATAACCGGCATACATGACGCCGCCGAGCAGGCAGGCGTCGATCTCGGGCATCAGGCCGTATTCCTCCGACCAGTTGTCGACCCAGTCGGCGAAGCCTTCGGGGCCTTCCATCTTGCCGTCGATGGAGATCTTCATTCCGGTGATCAATTTACGCATGACTTCCTCCTTCGGGCTTGCGGGATGCAAGCACCTTGCCTGGTTTCACTTCCGATGACGCGCCGCGGTGTCTGGCGAAGGCGCGTGTTTCGCCGGCCCTTGCGCCGGCATCCGGCGCAAGGGATCGATGGTGCCCGGTTGGACCGGGCGATGCGTCAGGTCAGGTCAGGCCGGCAGGCGCCGGTCGTAGTCCGCCACGAGACGGCTAAAGCTGTCCCAGAACGGTTCGGGCTTCTCGGCCGCCACGCGGGCAACCAGGAGGTCGAGATGCACGTGCCAGCCTGCGGCATGCATCATCAGGCTCGAGCGGTCCGGCAGGCGGCGGTGGACCAGGGTGAGCAGAACGTCGTCGCCGCGCTGCGCCAATTCGAAGGTGACATTGCCGCTGCCGTTCCAGGTGATGGTGAGCTTGCGCGGCGGATCGCACTCGACGATCTGGTTGTGCATCCGCTGCTCGCCGCCACTGAAGCTGGCCGGCCTGTCGCCGGGCGGGTCGGTCAGTTCGTCGTTGCGCCAGACCAGCTCGAAGGAAGAGCCTTCCTCCATCTCCATGTCGCCGGCCGCCAGCCATTGGCGGCGCAGATCGCTCTGCGTCAAATATTCCCAGACGCGCTCCCTGGTTCCGGGCAAAAGCCGTTCGATCCTCAAAGTGGCCGGCTGGATCAGCTGGGCGTAGCCGTCGAAGCTGTTCATCTGGTTCATCGGTCGTCTCCCTCGGATGATGTTGGCCTGGATGTGTCTGGCTTGGGTGATTCCGGCTTGGATGGTTCTGGATTTGCCGGTGCCGGCGTTGACGGCGTTGTCGACGTTTTGCGCCCCGCCTCCTCGCGCATAAGCTGTTCGAGGACATCGAGGCGGCTGTTCCAGAAACGCGCGTATTGGCCGAGCCACTGATAGGCGGTGGCCAGCGGGCGGGCCTCGAGGCGGCAGACATGGGTGCGCCCGCGCACTTCGCGCCGGATCAGCCCGGCATGCTCCAGCGCCTTGATGTGCTTGGAGGCGGCGGCCAGCGACATGGCGAAGGGTTGAGCCAGCTCGCTCACCGTGCGCTCGCCGCCGGCGAGGTGGTTAAGCATGTTCCGGCGCGTGGCGTCGCCAAGGGCGTGAAAAACCTGGTCCATCTGGGGCGTCTCTAATTCAACCATGTAGTTGAATATAGAGGCGAGATTTTAGATAGTCAACTAGTTGGTTGAATGTTTTTTGGGGAGAGGCGCTGGCCCCCTACCTCCCCCTTGTGGGGAGGTCGGACCGTAGGTCCGGCGGGGGTACTAGCGCTGACCGTGGGGGATGTGGATTTCCTCTTCCCTCACGAAAGTCTGGGAGAGGAACCCAAGATGGCGGAGGTCCGCGCAGACCCCCACCCCGATCCGCTTTGCGGATCGACCCTCCCCACAAGGGGGAGGGTAACCTCACCCAGCCATGGCCAGCGGCACCGCGCTCTTGTTGGGGATCTGGATGTCGATCTCCAGCGTCGACATGGTCTCGCCGCGGTCCATCGAAACTTGCAGATAATCCTGGTCGATCTGCACGTGCTTGGCGATCACCGCCATGATCTCTTCGCGGAGGATCGAGACGAGATCGGGCTGGCTGCGGTTGCGGCGCTCATAGGCGAGAAGCACTTGCAGCCGTTCGCGCGCCACCGGCGCGCTGGTGCGCCGCTTGAAGATGTCGAGCAGGTTCATGCCGCCCTCCTTCCCAAAAGACGATCGAGGAAGCCCTTGCGTTCGAAGGGCACGATGACCGGCAGCTGTTCGCCCTCGAGCCGCTTGGCCGCGTCGATGTAAGCCTTGGCGGCGGCATTGAGCGGCTCCGACAGCGTCACCGGCGAACCGAGGTTGGAGGCGCGCAGCACATCCTGGCTCTCGGGGATAATGCCGAGCAGCGGCACCGACAGTATCTCCAGCACGTCGTCGATCGACAGCATTTCGCCCCGCGCGGCGCGTCCCGCATCATAGCGCGTGACCAGCACATGCTTGGCGATCTGCTCGCCCTCCTCGGCGCGCAAGGTGCGGGAATCGAGCAGGCCGATGATGCGGTCGGAATCGCGCACCGACGACACTTCCGGATTGGTGACGATGACCGCCTCGTCGGCAAAGCGCATCGCGAGCTGCGCGCCGCGCTCGATGCCGGCCGGGCTGTCGCAGAAGACATAATCGAACACCGAGCGCAGCTTGCCGATGACCTCGGCCACGCCCTCCTCGGTCAACGCATCCTTGTCGCGCGTCTGCGAGGCCGGCAGCAGGAACAGCGTCTCGACCCGCTTGTCGCGGATCAGCGCCTGCGACAGCTTTGCCGAGCCCTGGATGACGTTGACGAGATCGAACACCACGCGCCGTTCGGCGCCCATGATCAAATCGAGGTTGCGCAGGCCGACATCGAAATCGACCAGCGCCACCTTCTTGCCGGTCTTGGCGACCGCCGCCCCCAGAGCCGCGGTAGAGGTCGTCTTGCCGACGCCCCCCTTGCCCGAGGTGACCACCACTACCTTGCCCATCAATAAAGCCTCCGTTGTTGTTCGTTATGTCGTTGTCGGGCGACGCATTAGCTGAAAGGGGCGATGCGCAGCATGCCGTTGTCGAGAAATGCCTGCACAGGCTTGCCCCGGACTGACGGGTCCATCTCCTCGGCCGTGCAATACCAGCCATCGACCGAGAGAAGCTCGGCCTCGTTCCTGCGGCAGAAGACACGCGCCGCCGTGTTCCCTTGAGCGCCTGCCGAAGCGCGGCCGCGCAGCGTGCCATAGACATGGATCGAGCCGGTGGCGACGATCTCGGAGCCGGACGCGACGGAGCCCAGCACGATGACATCGCCATGCGGATGGAAGATCAGCTGGCCCGAACGGATCGGCGAGCGGATCATCAACGTGCCAGCGTCGGGTGCGGCAATTTTGGCGTCATGCGACGGCTTTGCATCGCCCGCCGGTTTCAACTCCCCTGCCTTCAAATCGCCGGCCTCAGCCTTGATGCCACCGGTCGCCTTCATGTCGCTTACGGCAGTGGCGTCCTCCGCCCTGCCCGCCTTGCGGCTCGGCTGCAGCAGCAGACCGTCGGTGGTCGCCTCCTTGGCGCCGACCAGCACCGGCGGCAGATGCGCGCCAAGCTCGGCGCCGCCATCGAGCTCCATGGCATAAATGCGGATGCCGCGCTGGCCGAGCAGATCGACCAGCGCTTCGATGGCGACGACATCGGGCTTGAGCACGTTCAGGTCGAGCACCACCGGGCGCCCGGCAAAATAGCCCGGCGAATTGCCGACCCAGCGATCGAGGCTCTCCAGCCAAACATCCAAAGGCGCCTCCGGCGTCAGCGTGAACGCGACGAAGGAGCGGGCGCGAAAGCGAATGGATTTGGCCTCGAGGGGAGCGGCAAAGGTCACGGCGGGCGATTCCTTACTGAGAGGTAAACGCTAGCGGTGGTATGGTTAATGAAAGGTTAACGGGAAGGGGGGTGATGACACCAGTCTGGCGCCCACCCGCCAAGCCTATCCAAGGCTGCCGGATGGAATCATCGGCGGTTGAGAGGAAAAAATACCGAACGATACCAACACGTCGGCGCGAGGCAGGTTAAGTGTACAGCTTAAAAAGCGTTCGCCCAATGGACGTAGCTTTCACCAACAGATAATGAGAAACTCCGACTTCACTTAGCTGGAAAGTACGTAGTCATTGGGACATAATCAAATTCGGATTGCACTGCTTGCCAAAGGGTATTTTCCAAAGGAGCTTCCTGCGGTCTTCACGACGAGCGACTTCGGAACTCATTCCGCGGAGATACTGTCCGAATGGAAAGTAGGCGCTGTATTCTCAACGGACACGAAATCTCTGGGAAAGACGTCCGAAAAGAAGATACGCCGTAACGCATATACATATAAAATTTGGGACGCAGAAGCCGAGATTATCTCAAAACCCAAGAAGGGCTACGAGAGACGGAATATCCACATTACGCATCCAATTCCTCAGGCTCTTTTGATTCACGAATTATCAAACAACTGGAAAGCCGTCCAGAAATGGCTTTGCCGACAAACGTTCTCCGAGGACGAGATACGTGTTTCGAGTCAGTACGAACGATCTATCAAAGGTATAAATTTTCCTATTCACGGAGCGAAGAAGGCGTACCTAGAGGCAACTTCAGACTGGGTGGTCAAGACAGACATATCTCGCTTCTATCCCACCATATATACTCATTCCATTTCTTGGGCGGCATATGGGAAAACACGCGTAAAGCAAGAAATTAACAAGTATAAAGGATCTCTCGCTGATCGTATCGATTTGCTGGTTAGATCTTGCAACCGCAATCAAACAATAGGGATTCCAATCGGCCCGGAAAGCTCACGAATAATAGCGGAAGTCATATCCTCTAGGATAGACACTGAATTCCATAGTAGGTGTAGGCATATACCGAGAGAATGCATTGATCGCCTCCAGGACGACTGGTTCGTTGGCGTAGACAGCCTCGAAAAGGCAGAGAAAGTACTCTCGATAATAAGTTCAGTTTATCGCGATTATGGATTGGAGATTAATGGTAGTAAAACTTCCATCGAAAGCTTAGTTGCATCAAAAACTACAAGCTGGATCGCTGAAATCGGCGCCTTCCTGTCTCACCGGCCCGGTCAGCTCAATTCCGTGCGCCTCCGAGAGTTCTTGCAATTATGCCTTCGTCTTCAGACCGAGTTCCGGAGCGAGCCTGTCGTCAGCTACGCTCTTTCAGTAATTGAGAGTTCACTTAGCGCACGGTCAGAGGTGGAGATATTGGAGTCGTTCCTCCTCAAGGCTGCGGCAATCTCCCCGATGTCAATGGATCGTGTCTGCAGAATATTTTTGAACCTCCAGCATCGGACCAAGGCTTTATCGAAGCAGAGAGTTACGTCCCGATTCACAACGCTCGCAGAACGTTACATGGAAAGGGGCCACTCGTTCGAAGTAATTTGGCTATTATACACTTTACGAGGACTCAAATGTCCCCTTTCGTCGAAGGTAATTTCAGACGCGGCAGAAACCACTGCCTCGAGTTCACTAGGGCTCGTGCTACTCGACATGCAGAGCAAGGGCTTGTGCATTAGATCGCTGCCAAAGGCTGAATGGGAAAATTCCATTACTGATGACAGAGTGCGCTCGGACTGGATCTGGTTGTTGGCGTATGAGGGTTTTCGGCATGGTTGGCTCAATGATAAAAAGGGCCTTATGGCTAAATCATTTTTCAAGCCGATGGCATCGAGAAACGTAGTCTTCTATGATCCAAAAAAGAACGTTCAAAAGTCAGAGAAGATAGTCAAAGCAGTCCGCGGCGCAAGCGTGCGCAATGCCTTCGCCGTTGCCAAGATGTTCGAAACGCTTCGTGGGCTAAATAACTTTACTATTTCTGAGGGCTACTGAAGCGTCGATTTTGCTAGGGCGCGGATAGGTCCTGTGACGAGGGAGATTGGCCGTCATCTCCGCTTTCGCCAATCTCCAACGCGGCCGAGCAGCCTCCAGGATCTGGTTCAAGGCCTCCCTCACCTCACCTGCCCGGCGAACGCGACCCACCGCAACGTGCCTAACGCCGGAGCAGCTTGTCGTGTTACGATTGCCCGTCGGCAGCCTGCTGCCCTAACGCGGCTGCAAGTGCCGGCTCGTGAAATACTGCCAAACATGACGGCAGAAGATTTTCCTGCCGCTTCGCAAAGCAAGGAGACGATGATGAGCGCAAGGGGCCGAATTTGCCGTAGCCTGGTGGCTGTCCTGTTTGCCGGTGTCTTCTGGGTGGATGCCGCCCATGCGCAGGATGCAGGGTGTACGTTCGAGCCGGTGGCCGGTACGTCCCGACAGATTCTGAGATGTCGAGAAGGCCTTGCCGTCATTGTGGAAGGTGGCGCTCGCTTTACGCTGCAGGATCGCGATCGAAACGGCAGTCCCGACGCGGTCAGGTTGCGGCGCAAGGCGCTGCTGCTCGATGCTCCGGCCGGCGCGGTCCAGGGTGGCTTCGCGGTGATCACCCCGCAGGCGATCGCCGCGGTGCGAGGCACAAAATGGGCAGTCGACGTCGGCAACGGCAAGACGTCTGTTTTTGTCCTGAGAGGTCGCGTCGCCGTGCAAAGACCGGCATCCACCGCCGTCGTGGTCCTCGCACCGGGCGATGGCGTGGACGTCGAGGCCGGGACAGGCAAACTCATCGTCAAGCGCTGGCCCGCCAAGCGCGTTTCCGCATTGCTGGCCCGTTTCGGCCAGTGAGCTTGCCCAGTGAGCTGGCCCAGTGAGCTTGCAATGAGCCGACGAGGGCTTCCGACGCTGATCGCGCTCATTCTGGCGGGGCTTTGGGGCGCCGGCCTGGGCTTCGCGCACTGGCGCGGCAATTTGTGGTTTCTCGATCGCGTCGAGGCAACGATGACCGATCTTCGAACGCTTGTTCGAGGAACGGCAAAGCCGCCGGAGCTGATCACCATTGTCGCAATAGACGATGAAGCGGTGCGGCGCGAGGGCAGCTATCCCCTCAGCCGCGCCACGCTTGCCCGAATCATCGATACGATAGCGCCGCTTGGGCCGAAAGCCATTGCGCTCGACCTGCTGCTGGTCGACCCCGGGACAAAAGATACTGACGAGGCGCTCGCGCGTTCGCTGAGCAGGAGCAGAAGCGTAATCGCTGCAGCGGCGATCTACCCCGGAAGCAAACAATGGACGCTGGGCGAAGGACCGCTGGCCCGCGTGCCGAACGCCGAGCGGTTTCTGTGGCCCCTGAAAACCTTTTCGGACGCCGCCGCTGTGGGCGTCGTGAACGTTGTGACCGACAGGACTGGAACGCCCCGGTTCGCGCCGTTGCTGTTTCGGGCCGGAGACCAGTTGCAAGCGTCCTTCTCCTTGGGTGTCGCCGCCATGGCGGCGGGAGAGGACGCTGGAATTGCGCCGGATGATCTATCGCTGGACGGACGGTCGATCCGAACGGACGTTGGTCACATCCTGCCCCTGACATTCTATGGCCCGCGCGGCACGATCCGCACGATAAGCGCCGCGACGGTGCTGGAGGGCCGATTCGATCCCGGCACTATCCGGGGTCGGATTGTCTTGATAGGAGCGACCGCAACCGGCACCGGCGATGTCTTTCCGACACCGTTCGATCCCATACTGCCGGGCGTCGAGGTCATGTCGACGGCGATTGCCCATCTGATGACCGGCGACGGCGTAGTGCGCGACCAGAACGTTCGCGTTGCAGACGCGGGCTTTGCAGTGGCGCTGCCCATGCTTCTTGTCGGCCTGTTGGCGTGGCGCCGAAACGCCATCGGCCTGGCGGCGATCGCCGGCGTGGTCCTGATCTGGGTCGTGGTCAACATGACCGCTTTCCTGCACCATATCTGGCTGAGCGCCGCGCTGCCGATGACCGCTGCCATTCCGCCGGCAATCCTGTTTGGGGCCGCGCAGCTTTGGCTGGGCAGGAGCCGGGCCCAATATTTCGCCACGCAGAGCCAATTGCTTCAACGCGTTGAAGCCCTAGGACTGGGGGCATGGCTCGCCAAGCATGGCGACTTCCTCTCGGAACCCGTCCGGACAGAAGCCGCCATCCTGTTCATCGACCTGTCCGGCTTCACCGGACTGAGTGAAACATTGGGACCGAGCGCCACACGCGAACTCCTGAACAATTTTCACGCATTGGTGGACGAAGAAGTGACAAGCTGCGGTGGCGTCGTCACGAGTTTCATGGGTGACGGAGCCATGATCCTGTTCGGCCTGCCGGAACCGGCGACAGACGACGCCTTCAATGGCGCCCGCTGTTGTGTCGGGCTCTCCAGCCGCACCAACGATTGGCTCGCCTCGTTGCCTGCGTCGACCGCATCCCGGATCGGCTTCAAGATTGGGGCGCATCATGGAACAATCGTGGCCTCTCGACTCGGCGGCGAAGGGCGTCAGCACATCGCGGCCATCGGCGACACCGTCAACGTTGCAAGTCGCTTGATGGAAATCGCTGCCGACCAGAATGCCGAAGTGGCGGTGAGTTACGAAATGCTCGAAGTCGCCGGTCGCGACTGCGCGTTGTTCAAATCCGGTGCTTTAAGAGGACCTGTGGAGACACATATCCGTGGACGATCCGGCTCGCTCGCAATCTGGTTTTGGCAGAGTGCCCGGGCGCCGCAGTAGATCCGGCCTTGTGATCGACAGCGCGCCATCCATGCCTTCGCCCGGCGCGCATGCCGAAATGGTGCACCAAAGCCTCGACGCTCGACACCGCTTTCGGCCTGCACATAGCTCGCAATCAGGACTTCCGCCTCCCCTCGCTCCCCCTCGCCGCCTGCTCAACCGCCGCCCGATCCGTGCCCAGCCTGTCGATCAGCTCCTGCGCCTCATCACCCGATATGCCGGTGCGCACGGCGAGTTCCTCGACCGCCAGGATGTCGGTGCTGGCGATCTCGCGCGGCAGGGCGTCGTCGGCGGTTAGCGGCAGGGCTGCTTCGCGGTCGATTTCGGCCTCGGCCCGGTGCCAATGATGCTCGGGGTCGCCAGTGCCTTCGCGCTCCCAGATCTGGTAGGCGCGCTGCTGTATCTTGTGATGCCGGTCGTCTTCCATGGTGGTTCTCCCTGGGCTTTGAGGACGATCCGAACGACCCCAGAAATCGCGCGGTCGCAATCGTTCGCGGCGCCCTTCGCGCTGGCTATTCGCATTGCCGTCTCGGCCCGCCGGAATATGGCTGGTAGCTGTTGTCTTCCGGACGGTAGGAGCGATAGCGGCTGAAGCAGGAGGCGACATGGTCCGGTTCGCCGCCGGCGGCCGCGTAGGCGCCCGCGCCCTCGACATAGCTTGCCTCTCGCGGCGCGGCGCGGTCGGCGGCGAGATAGGGCGAGACGCAGGTGCGCTGCTGTCCGCTATAGGACATGTAGCTGTTGTCGTAGGGATCGTAGGAGCGGTAGCGGCTGGCGCACCAGGCGAGATGCGGCGGCGGCAGTTCGGTCCGCGCGATGGCGCCGGTGACTGTGGGATCGGGCTGCTGCCTGGCCGGGTCCTGGGCTGGCTCCTTGGCGGCGATGTCGGCAGGCGCGGACTGCTCGGGCACACGTTCGAAGTCCTGCGCCGTCTTGTCCACGGGCCGCGCTTTCCGGGTCCACAGTTCCGCCACGCTGACGGTGGGCCTTGCCTCCCGCACAGGCTTGGCGGCAAGCAGCCAGGCTGCGAAAACCAGCCCGCTGCCGAACACCGCAAGGGTCAGCACGAAGCCGCCGACCAGTCCCAAAATCGCTTTCACTCGACACTCCTTGTGTCCCTGCCAATAAAATGCGGGACATCACGGCTTGTTCCAGAAAAGCAGGCGCGAGGGACCTAAGTCTGACCGACCCACAACCGGCAGCTCGCCGAGAACCGGGTGCGGCGCGATTTCTTTCGACGGTGAAAATCAAGGGAGCGGTCGAGCCATTGGGCCAGATCACGTCCCGGCTATTCCGCCGCCTCGGCATAATCCACGGGCACATAGTTGAGGATCGGCCCAAGCCAGCGCTCGGCATCGGCCAGCGGCATGGCTTTGCGGCGGGCATAGTCCTCGACCTGGTCGCGCTCGACTTTGGCGACGCCGAAATAATAGCTTTCGGGATGGGCGAGATAGATGCCGGACACAGACGAGCCCGGCCACATCGCATAGCTCTCGGTCAGGCCGACGCCGGCATTGCGCTCGCCGTCGAGCAGCCGGAACAAGGTCGCCTTCTCGGTATGATCGGGCTGCGCGGGATAGCCGGGCGCGGGGCGGATGCCGCGATAAGGCTCGCCGATCAGTTCGTCGGGCGCCAGCTTCTCGTCTGATGCATAGCCCCAGAATTCCTTGCGCACCTTCTCGTGCATGCGCTCGGCAAAAGCTTCGGCGAAACGATCGGCCAGCGCCTTGACCATGATCGAGGAATAATCGTCATTGGCGCGCTCGAAGCGCTCGGCGATCGCCACCTCCTCGATCCCCGCGGTGACGATGAAGCCGCCGATATAGTCCGGCTTGCCGCTGTCGGCCGGTGCGACGAAATCCGACAGCGCGACATTGGCCTTGCTGTCGCGCTTGATCAGCTGCTGGCGCAGCGTGAAGAAAGTGGCAAGCTCCTGCGAGCGCGCCTCATCCGTGAACAGCCTGATGTCGTCGCCGACGGCGTTCGCCGGCCAGAAGCCGATGACGCCGCGCGGCGCGAACCATTTTTCCGCGATGATTTTTGTCAGCATCGCCTGCGCATCCTCGAAAAGCTGGCGTGCCGCCGGTCCCTGCTTCTCGTCGTCGAGGATCTTGGGGTAACGCCCTTTCAACTCCCAGGTCTGGAAGAACGGCGTCCAGTCGATGTAGCGCGAGAGCTCAGTCAGGTCCCAGTTCTCGAACACTTTCACGCCGGTGAAGGACGGCTTCGGCGGTTCATAGGCGGACCAGTCCACCCTGTGCGCATTGGCCCTGGCCTTGGCCAGCGGCAGCCGCTGCTTGTCGGCCTCGGAGCGGGCATGCGCGTCAGCGACCTTTTTGTACTCGGCCCGCACTGTGTCGACGTAGCCGCCCTTGGTCTCCTTCGACAGCAAGGACGAGACGACGCCGACCGCCCGGCTGGCGTCATTGACATAGACCGTCTGTCCCCTGGAGTAGCGGGGATGGATCTTCACCGCCGTGTGCACGCGGCTGGTTGTCGCGCCGCCGATCAAAAGCGGAATGTCGAAGCCTTCGCGCTCCATCTCGGCGGCCATGTGCACCATCTCGTCCAGCGACGGGGTGATCAGGCCGGACAGGCCGATGATGTCGACATTTTGCTCGCGAGCCGTCTGCAGGATCTTCGCCGCCGGCACCATGACGCCGAGATCGATGATCTCGTAATTGTTGCACGCCAGAACGACGCCGACGATGTTCTTGCCGATGTCGTGGACATCGCCCTTCACCGTCGCCATCAGGATTTTGCCGGCCGTCTGGCGCTCGCCATTGTCGATCCCATTGGCGGCATTCGCCAGTTTTTCCGCCTCCATGTGCGGCAGCAATCCGGCCACCGCCTGCTTCATCACGCGCGCCGACTTCACCACTTGCGGCAGAAACATCTTTCCAGCGCCGAACAGATCGCCGACGACATTCATGCCGGCCATCAGCGGGCCTTCGATGACATGCAGAGGCCGCTCGGCCGCAAGCCGCGCCTCTTCGGTGTCGGCGTCGATGAATTCGGTGATGCCGTTGACCAGCGCATGCGAAATCCGCTGCTCGACTGTCCAGTCGCGCCAGGCGAGATCGCGCTCCCTGGCTTCCTTGCCGGCCGTGCCCTTGAAACGCTCGGCGATCTCCAGCATGCGTTCGGTGGCGGTGCCGCCGGCCCTGGGCGCGCGGTTGAGCACGACGTCCTCGCAAGCCTCGCGCAGTCCCGGTTCGATCGTGTCGTAGACGGCAAGCTGGCCGGCATTGACGATGCCCATATCCATGCCGCGCTGGATGGCATGGTAGAGGAACACCGCGTGCATCGCCTCGCGCACCGGCTCGTTGCCGCGGAAGGAGAAGGACAGGTTCGAGACGCCGCCCGAGATATGCACATGCGGCAGCGTGGCGGTGATCTCGCCGGCGGCCTCGATGAAGTCGACGCCGTAATTGTCGTGCTCCTCTATGCCGGTGGCGACCGCGAAGACATTGGGGTCGAAGACGATGTCTTCGGGCGGGAAACCGGCCTGTTCGGTGAGCAGATTGTAGGCGCGGGTGCAGATCTCGACCTTGCGCGCCTTGGTGTCGGCCTGACCGGCCTCGTCGAAGGCCATGACGACCACCGCCGCGCCGTAGGCGCGCACCAGCTTCGCATGATGCAGAAAGGCTTCCTCGCCTTCCTTCATCGAGATGGAGTTGACCAGTGGCTTGCCCTGCACGCATTTCAGCCCGGCCTCGATGATCTCCCATTTCGAGGAGTCGACCATCACCGGAACACGGGCGATGTCGGGTTCGGCGGCGATCAAATTGAGGAACTCGACCATCGCCTTTTTCGAATCGATCAGGCCTTCATCCATGTTGATGTCGATGATCTGTGCGCCATTGGCGACCTGGTCGCGCGCCACGTCGAGCGCCGGGACATAGTCGCCCGCCGTGATCAGCTTTCGGAACTTGGCCGAGCCGGTGACGTTGGTGCGCTCGCCGACATTGACGAAGGGAATCTCATCAGTCAGCGTGAACGGCTCCAGCCCGGACAGGCGCATCTTGCGCTCGATCTCGGGGATGGCGCGTGGCGGATATTTCTTGACAGCCTCGGCGATGGCGCGGATGTGGTCCGGCGTCGAGCCACAGCAGCCGCCGACGACGTTGACGAGCCCTTCCCGCGCAAAATCCTCGATCTGCGCGGCCATGAAGTCCGGGCTCTCGTCATAGCGGCCGAATTCATTGGGCAGGCCGGCATTCGGATAGGCGCAGACGAAGGTGTCGGCGACGCCCGATATTTCAGCCAGATGCGCGCGCATGGCGTTGGCGCCGAGCGCGCAGTTGAGGCCGATGGTGAAGGGGCTCGCATGGCGCACCGAATGCCAGAAGGCGGTCGGCGTCTGGCCCGACAGGGTGCGGCCGGAGAGATCGGTGATGGTGCCGGAAATCATCACCGGCAGCCGTACGCCCTTTTCGAGGAAAATCTCATTGCAGGCGAAGATCGCCGCCTTGGCGTTCAACGTGTCGAAGATAGTTTCGATCAGGATGATGTCGGCGCCACCGTCGACCAGTCCGCGCAACTGCTCGCCATAGGCCAGGCGCAGATCGTCGAAGGTCACGGCGCGATAGCCGGGATTGTTGACGTCGGGCGACATCGAGGCGGTGCGGTTGGTCGGCCCGAGCGCGCCGGCGACGAAGCGCCGCTTGCCGTCCTCCTGCTGTGCCCTCGCCGCTGCCCGACGCACCAGCCGCGCGCCGTCGCGGTTCAGCGCGTAGACGGCATCCTCCATGCCGTAATCCGCCTGGGCGATCGAGGTCGAGGAGAAGGTGTTGGTCTCGAGGATATCGGCGCCAGCGATGGCGTATTGATAATGGATCTCCTCGATCGCCTTCGGCTGCGTCAGGATCAAGAGGTCGTTGTTGCCCTGCTGGTGGCAGGCGCAGCCGGCGAATGCCTCGCCGCGAAAATGCTCCTCGTCGAAACCGAGACCCTGGATCTGCGTGCCCATGGCGCCGTCGAGGATGAGGATGCGCTCGCGTGCCGCTGCCGTCAGCGCCGCAAGCACTTCGGACCCATCGGGCTTTGCCGCGACGGGGCCGAACAATGCGTCCAGCGATGCAGAATTCTGCGACATTTTTTATCCTTGAGGCGACAACCATCACATAAGGATATCTTTATGTCAACATACGGAATGCAGGCGAACGCGTCGTGGCGAGAGTTTGGTGCGATGGTCATCCCGATCGACAATGTGACGGCGGCGGTCATCGTCGCCGCTGCGCCCTGCCTACACCACGACGTCCCGATACAGCCTCACCTCGCCGTCCTGGCCGCGGATGCGCCAATCCTGCCCGTCCCGTCCTTCGATATGACACGGCCCGAGCGGCACCTTGCCGCCGCCTTCCGGCAGGTCCAGCACATAGACGGGATTGCAGATGCCCGACAGGCGGGCGCGCAGCGCGCCGGCCAGCGCCTGTCCCTGCGCAATCGTGGTGCGCCTGTGCGCCATGCCGCGCGCGAGGTCGCCATGGTGCAGGTAATAGGGTTTGACGCCGAGCCGGTACATCAGTTCGCGGCAGAGTTCCTCCAGCACCTCGACCGTGTCGTTGACGCCCTTGAGCAGGACACTCTGGTTGAGCAGCACGAAGCCTGCCTGGCGCATGACGCGGCAGGCCAATTCGGTGGCCGGCGTGATCTCCCGCGCATGGTTGAAATGGGTGACGACGGTGACCATCAGCCGGCCCTGCAAGGCGCCAACCAGCCCCGGCGTGATGCGCGCGGGCAGCACGACAGGCACGCGTGTGTGGATACGCAGCAGCCTCACATGCGCGATCGTCTCGATACGGGCGCGGATTTCGGCCAGCGCCTTGTCCGGCAGCGAAAGCGGATCGCCGCCGGTCAGGATCACTTCGCGGATTTCGGTATGGCCTTCGATATAGGCAAAAGCCTCTTCGAGCGCTTCTCGCGTATAGCCGCGGCCGATCGAGGTCAGGGATTCCTTGCGGAAGCAGAAACGGCAATAGACCGCGCATTGGTAGGTCGCAAACAACAGCACCCGGTCGGCGTGGCGGTGCGTCAGTCGCGGCACCGGACTGAAGGCATGGTCGGCGATCGGATCGTCGAGCTCGCCTTCCGTTTCCGTCAGCTCATCCGGCGATGGAATGACCTGGGCGCGGATCGGATCGGCGGGATCGTTCCAGTCGATCAGGTCGAGATAGGTTTTGGGGGCACGCACCTTGTGGCGTACGGCCGCCTCCTGCGCCGCCGCGCGCTCGGCGGGTGACAGCGGCAGGGAGGCGAGATCGCGGACGTGGCGCACGCCCGCGCGGATGTCGTTTTGCCAGGCGGTGTCGGCATCGCGTCCTTCGTCGGCGATGGCCGCGTCATCGAAAGTTGAGTCTGGGGTCATTGGGGCCTCGGGGCAATTCTGGCGGTGCTATCGGCCGGATGGACGGTTCGGTCAACTCCAGTGGCTCAGCGCGGATTGTCGCTGCGCTGCGGTCCTTCGCATCCCCCGACTATCGCCGTAATCGACCAGCGCAGCAATTTCAGGCAATCTCACCGATAAGGCGCTCCAAGGGGAGATGGGCGCCGCCTAGGGAGGATCGCCATGAGCAAAATGCCGCGCTATGAGGATGCCGTTCAGCGCTTTCGCATCGAAGATGAGATCGCGCGGTTGTATGGCAACCCTGGAACCGGCATCAATGCCTATGTCGAATGCTGCGGCCGCTACACCGGAGAAGACCGGCTGGCGCTGCGCGCGATCTCGGCCGGCGGCGAGCTTCGCGAATTCAGCTTCGACGATCTCGCCGACATGTCGGGGCGCGCCGCCAATGTGCTCAAGGCCGCCGGCGTCGGTGCCGGCGATGTCGTCGCCGGCATGCTGCCGCGCGTCCCCGAACTGGTGGCGCTGATCCTCGGGACGTGGCGCATCGGCGCGGTCTACCAGCCGCTGTTCACCGCCTTCGGTCCGAAAGCCATCGAGCACCGCCTCGGCTATAGCGGCGCCAAGATCGTGGTGACCAACCCGGCCAATCGCGGCAAGCTCGACGAGGTCGAGACATCAGCGCAAATCGCCACCATCCTTGGCAATGGCGATGTGCTGCCTGCAGGCGACATCGATTTCCGCGCCGCGCTTGGCACCGCCTCGCCCGACTGCCAGCCGGTGATGCGCAAGGGCGACGATTTGTTCATGATGATGTCGACGTCGGGAACGACCGGCCTGCCCAAGGGCGTGCCGGTGCCGCTTCGCGCCCTGCTCGCCTTCGGCGCCTATATGCGCGACGCGATCGGCTTGCTGCCCGACGACATCTTCTGGAATATCGCCGATCCCGGCTGGGCCTACGGCCTCTATTACGCCATCACCGGCCCGTTGCAGCTCGGCATCGCCACGACCTTCTATGAAGGCGCCTTCAACGCCAAGAGCACTTACGACATCATCGAGCGGCTCGGCGTCACCAGCCTTGCCGGCTCGCCGACCGCCTATCGCCTGCTGATGGCGGAAGGCGCGGAAGCTGCGGCCCGTGTCAAAGGCAGACTGCGCGTGGTGAGCAGCGCCGGCGAGCCGCTCAACCCGGAAGTCATCCGCTGGTTCGACGCAAATCTCGCCGCGCCCATTCACGACCATTACGGCCAGACCGAGAACGGCATGATGGTCAACAACCATCATGGGCTCTCGCATGTCGTGCGCGCGGGCTCGGCCGGCTTCGCAATGCCCGGATATCGCATGGTGGTATTGGACGAGGCCGGCAACGAGCTCGGCCCCAACCAGCCCGGCATCCTCGCCGTCGACATCGCGAAGTCGCCGCTGCGCTGGTTCGACGGCTATCACCAAGCCGAGACGCCAGCGATCACGGGCGGCTACTACCGCACCGGCGACACGGTGGAGTACGAGCCGGACGGTTCGGTCTCCTTCATCGGCCGCGCCGACGATGTCATCACTTCGGCCGGCTATCGCATCGGCCCGTTCGACGTCGAAAGCGCGCTGATCGAGCATCCGGCGGTCAACGAGGCGGCTGTCGTCGGCGTGCCCGATCCGCAGCGCACCGAGATCGTCAAGGCCTTCGTCGTTCTGGCGCCGGCTTACAAGGGCAATTCGGAGCTCGCCGAAGAGCTGGCCCAGCACGTCAAGAAACGGCTGTCGGCGCACGCCTACCCGCGCGAGGTCGAGTTCATCACGGAACTGCCGAAGACCCCAAGCGGCAAGATCCAGCGCTTCCTGCTGAGGAAGGCGGAGGTGGAGAAGCGCAACGCGTGATTAGGCGCCAATCTCCCCCCTCGAGGGGGAGATGTCGCCGAAGGCGACAGAGGGGGNTGGGGCGGTGAGTAACGCAGGGCGCTAGCGATCTCCTCCCCCCTCGAGGGGGAGATGTCGCCGAAGGCGACAGAGGGGGTCGTTGCGCGTGAAGCGCTAACGTCGTCTCGCGCTGCAAAAGGAGTCAGCGCTTCACGCGCGGCGACCCCCCTCTGGCCTGCCGGCCATCTCCCCCTCAAGGGGCCCGTTGCGTTATAGGCTTTGGGCGTGGAGAGAGACGGCAAGGGCAATGCGAGGGGGTTTCCGGCGCTGGTTTGTGGCCAGATGGGGTAGGAGTTGGCGTATTCGGCGGATTTCGGGCGCAGTGCGACCCTAGATCAGGTCGCCAGCGTCACCCAGCGACGCATGTTGAAGGCCATGGCGGCAATGAGAACCTGTCCTGCCGCCTTGGCCAGACCGCGATAGCGGATGGCGCAAAGTCGCATGCGGTTCTTCAAGGTGGCGAAGGTCGTCTCGACGGCAAAACGTTGCCGGGCGATCAGTTGGTTGAACTGCTTCAGGCGCGCCGGCAGGCGCGGATGATGCTTGTTGGCCCGCCGCATCAGCCGCGGCTTGATCCCGCGCTGCCTCAGCGACAGCTCGCGCGCTTTGGTGTGATAGGCCGCATCCGCCAGCACCGCGCCTTCGTCGCCACAGATCAGATGATCCGCCTCGACCGTGTCGTTGACGTTGGCTGCTGTCGTTCTCACCCGGCGGATCAGACCAGAACCCTGGTCGACGCCGACATGGGCCTTGTAGCCGTAGGAGGAGCCAGGCTTGCCCTGCCGGCGTGTAAAGCCGGCATCGGGATCGCCGGCATCGCCCGCTTCGTGCGCGGCCCCACTGGGCGGCCGTGCCGCCGCCGTCTCGATCACCGTGGCATCGAGCATCGTGCCGCGCCGCAGGATCAGCCCGGCCTTGTCCAGTTGATGGTCCAGTTCGCCAAACAGCTTCTCCAGAAGCCCGGCCTCCACGAGAAGATTGCGAAAGCGGTTGAGCGTGGTGTGGTCGGGCACCGTCTCCTCGAGCGTCAGTCCAACGAAGCGGCGGAACGACAGCCGATCGGCGAGCGCCTCCTCCAGTTCGTTGTCCGACAGCCCATACAAGGATTGCAGCAGAAGCGCCTTGAACATCACCAGCGAATTGTACGCAGGCCGCCCCGGCCCAGTTGGCGAGCGCAGCCGCGCCAGGATCTTCTCGAAGCGATACCACTTCACCAGAGACGACAGCCGGTCCAGTCGTCCGCTCCGACCAAGACCCTGCGGCAGCAGAGCCTCTACAAAACTGAACTGACCGCTCGGCTTTGTCGTCATCGCAAAATCCCCGTTTCAAAAACAGGGAATCACATCCACCCAATTTTGCAACAGTCCCTCAAGGGGAGAGATCTGCAGCTCCAACGCCGTCTTTTTTCAGCCCAATGTTGTCATGTATCCTTGGAATCGAACGTAGAGCAGGGTTTATATCATGCGGTGGGTCTGGACGTTTCTGTTTGCGCTGGTGAGCAGCGTGGCTTTCGCGGCCTCGCCGGAGGACGACTATGTCGCCGCGCGTGACAAGGCGATGGCTGATATCGCGGCGCTGAACAGCGCGAACGCGGCAATCGAGACCATCGACGCTGAGAACGAGAAGGCGCTGGCCGACCTCCAGCAGCGTCTTGCCGGCATCATCGGTCCGCTGGCGGTCAAGGACTTTCCCCCAACCGGCACAATCAATATCGAAAGCCTCAGCGACTCCGATATCGGCTATGGCATGCTCGATGGACTGCGATACACCAAGGACGACGACGGGCCCAGCCTGGTGGCAACGACGCGAGGGCTGCTGGAGCGCTGGCTCCAGTCCAGAACCGCCGAGACCGACGAAAGTTTCAAACTGCCCGCCGGCATCGATGAGGCGCTTAAGCTCGATGCCTTCTACACCCAGGCGATCAACAGCGACGCCGCCTTCGAGGGAACGCTCGACTTTCCATTGAAGAAGCCCGAGGGCGCCGACATCGCCTTCGCACGGCTCGGCGGCTGGACGCAGGACGTCGGGCCGATCTACGAGCAGGAAGTCGTCGTTACGCTCGTCAAAGGCAACAGCGTGAGAATTATCGCAGCGCCGGCAGCCCCTGCAGTTCCGAAGATCGCCGCCTGCGACGCCGTGTGGGCTGCTGCGGACGCCGCCGCGCAGAAATTCCAGGAGGCCTACCAGGCATCGGACCTGAAGGACGAAAAAGCGTTCGATTCCTCCAACGCCGCCTGGGACAAGGGCGACAGCGACTACCGGGCCTGCATGGCGCAGCGCCTGCCGGCTGACCCGGCTTTCCCGGCGCTGCTCGCCCAGGCGCAGGCGCTGGCCGATCAAATGGCTGGGAAGTAAGCCTCCCGCAAGGGCCCGCGCAGCAAGATCAGGCGGCTTGTTGCAATCTGAGGCGAATATGACTTCGCTGCTGGGTTGCAGAACTCTGCAACCTGGCGTCCTACTTTCGGACACTCATTCAGATTTCGGCTGGACCCTGGCAGCCAAAAGCTTACCGTTTGTTCTCGGATTCGTCTCGAAGCTCAAATTTAAGCTTTAGCTACTATGGTCGACCGAAGGACTACTGTCCTGGAAAGGTCTTCGGATCGAGTTGGCAGGCGCAATGCTCAATTCCGGCCGGTTGAAACGGGCCGTTTTTTCTTCCGCCAACTTGCCGGCGGCGATTGCCTTTGTCGTGCTTCTCATCTGCGCCCTGGTTGCCGACCAGAGGAACAGAGAGGTCTCCGATCAGCTGGCGCGCGCCGACGTCCTGGCCAAGGTCAACATCATACGCGCCAAGCTCGAAGGCAACATAGGCGGCAATCTCCAGCTGGTTCAGGGTCTCGTTTCGACAATCGTTACCGAGCCCTATATGGGCCAGCAAAGATTTGCGGCGCTCGCCCGCAATCTGTTCGAGCAAAAATCGCAGTTACGCGATATTGCCGGCGCCCCCGACCTCGTCATCGCGCTGATATATCCGCTGGAAGGCAATGAAAAAGCCATCGGGCTGGACTACCGCAAGAGCGATACGCAACGCATGGCCGCGCTTCGCGCCCGTGACCAGCGCGCGCTTGTGCTCGCCGGGCCGGTCAAACTGGCGCAAGGCGGACGTGGCTTCATCGGCCGTATCCCGGTCTTCGTGCCGACGGCGGGTGGCGGCGACCGTTTTTGGGGTATCGTCTCGGCCGTGATCGATGTCGATCGGCTCTACGCTGCCAGCGGACTGACCGACCCTGATCTGGATATCGATGTGGCGCTTATCGGCAAGGATGCGCTCGGCGGCGGCGGGGAACTGTTCTTCGGCGGCGATAATGTCGTGTCCGGCAATCCGGTGATGGCAGAGGTGCAATTGCCTTCAGGCTCCTGGCAAATTTCAGCCATACCGAAGGGCGGCTGGCCGACCGCTCCGAAAAATGAGTGGCTGTTGCGTCTGCTCATGGCGCTTGCCGGCGCGCTGGTGGTGCTGCCGATCCTCGTGGCAGGACGTCTTTTCGGTGAGCGGCAGAAAAGTGACGCCGAGTTGAGGCGCCTGTCCCGGCGGCTGGAGCTGGCGTTGGAAGCCTCTGCTATAGGCGTGTGGGAGCACGATACCGTCAGCAACGAACTCGTATGGGACGACCGCATCAACGAAATCTATGGCAAACCCGGCGGCGGCAAGACCCGTAGCTATGACGACTGGGCGCTGGCGATCCATCCCCAAGACTTCGAACGGGCTAAAGCAGATTTCGATTCGGCTGTTGCAACACAAGGCCCCTACTCTTCGCAGTATCGGCTCCTGCGGCCGGACGGCACCATTCGCCATGTGCGCACCCGCGCCAGTTTCTTCCGGGACATCGACGGCACGCCAAAAATGATCGGCGCCGAATGGGATGTGACAGGCGACGTGCTGCTCAACGAGAATCTCGTGCGTGAACGTCGCCTTTCAGAATCGAAAAATGCCGAACTGAACCTGGCCAAAGCCCGCATCGAGCATGTCGCGATGCATGATTCGCTGACCGGTCTGCCCAACCGTCGGTATCTGGACGAGATGCTTGCCGAAAACCGCGAAGCCGACGGCCGTGCGGCGTTGCTGCATCTCGACCTTGACCGGTTCAAGCAGATCAACGACACGCTCGGCCATGCAGCGGGCGATGCATTGCTGGTGCATGCTTCGAAAGTCATCAAGGCCAGCGTCGGCAGTGCCGATTTCGTTGCGCGCATCGGCGGCGACGAGTTTGTCGTGCTGAGCCATGGACGCGACGACAAGGAACTCGCCGCGCTGGCCGACCACATTATCGATGCGATGCGCCAGCCGGTCGACTATCTGGGTCACCAGTGCCGGTTCGGCGTCAGCATCGGCATTGCGGCCAATAGCGGCGTCGATGCAAGGCAGTTGCTTGTCAATGCCGATCTGGCGCTGTACCGGGCGAAAGGCCGCGGCCGCAACCGCTACGAGTTTTTCAACGAAGAGCTGCAGAGCGAGATCGTGCGGACCAAGCAGACCGCCGACGAGATTCTGGGCGGGCTCGAGCGGAACGAATTCATCGTCTACTATCAGCCGCAGTTCGACGCCAAGACGCTGGAGATCGTCGGCGTCGAGGCGCTGTCGCGTTGGGATCATCCGCAACGCGGCATGCTGACCCCCGACGCCTACATCAAGGTGGCTGAAGAACTTAATGTCGTGGCGCTTATCGACCGCACCGTCCTGGAGCAGGCGCTCGATAATTTTGAGCGTTGGTCGCGCAGCCACCTCAACATCCCGCGCGTCTCGGTCAACGTTTCCGCACGGCGCCTGGAAGACAGGGACCTGATCAAGGGTTTGCGCAAGCTTCCGATCAAGGAAGGGACCGTGTCGTTCGAACTGGTGGAGTCGATTTTCCTCGACGAAAACGACGAGCTGGTCAGCTGGAACATCGAACACATCAAGGGGCTCGGCATCGACGTCGAGATCGACGATTTCGGCACCGGGCATGCCTCGATCGTCTCGCTGTTGAAGTTGCGGCCCCGTCGCCTCAAGATCGACCGCCAGCTGGTCACCCCCATCACCAGCTCAACCGCACAGCGGCAGCTTGTGTCGTCCATCATCGACATCGGCAAGTCGCTCGGGATCGAAGTGATCGCCGAGGGCGTCGAGACGATGGAGCACGCGCGCATCCTGAAAGAGCTTGGCTGCGACATCCTGCAAGGCTTCCTGTTCGGCTACCCGATGGATGCCAAAGCCTTCAAGGCCTTCGCGCAGTCGCGCAAATGGCTGGCGGCGAGCTGACAAATCCTGGCTTTGCTGGACGCAAATGCGGACGCAGGACCTGCGTCAGGTCCGCAGCCCCGGCGCCTCGTGCCCGGTCCTCTCCACATATTCGGTATAGCCGCCGCCATAGGTGTGGATGCCTTCTGGCGTCAGTTCCAGCACGCGGTTGGAGAGTGCGGCCAGGAAATGGCGGTCGTGCGAGACGAACAGCATGGTGCCTTCGTATTGCGACAGCGCCGTGATCAGCATCTCCTTGGTCGCGATGTCGAGGTGGTTGGTCGGCTCGTCGAGCACCAGAAGATTGGGCGGATCGAACAGCATCAGCGCCATCACCAGGCGCGCCTTTTCGCCGCCTGACAGAACCCGGCATTTCTTCTCGATCTCGTCGCCGGAAAAGCCGAAGCAGCCGGCGAGTGCCCTGAGCGGCGCCTGGCCGGCTTGCGGAAACGCGTCCTCCAGCGTCTGGAACACGGTGCGTTCGCCCTCCAACACCTCCATGGCGTGCTGGGCGAAATAGCCCATTTTCACACTCGGCCCCCGAGCAACTGTGCCGGCATCCGGGTCAGACGCGCCGGCCACCAGCTTCAGCAGTGTCGACTTGCCGGCGCCGTTGACGCCCATGATGCACCAGCGCTCGCGGCGGCGGACCTGGAAGTCCAGCCCCTCATAGATCGAGCGGCTGCCATAGCCCTTGTGGACGTTCTTCAGCGTCACGACATCCTCGCCGCAGCGCGGCGCCGGCTGAAAATCGAAATTCACGATCTGACGGCGCTTGGGCGGCTCGACACGATCGATCTTGTCGAGCTTCTTCACCCGGCTCTGCACCTGGGCGGCGTGTGACGCCCGCGCCTTGAAGCGCTCGATGAAAGCGATCTCCTTGGCCAGCATGGCCTGCTGGCGCTCGAACTGCGCCTGCTGCTGCTTGTCGGCGATCGCCCGCTGCTGCTGGTAGAATTCGTAATTGCCGGAATAGGCGGTGAGCGAACCGGCGTCGATCTCGACCACCTTGTTGACGATGCGGTTCATGAACTCGCGGTCGTGCGAGGTCATCAGCAGCGCGCCCTCATAACCTTTCAGGAACTGCTCCAGCCAGATCAGGCTTTCGAGATCGAGATGGTTGGACGGTTCGTCGAGCAGCATGACATCGGGCCGCATCAACAGGATGCGGGCCAGCGCCACGCGCATCTTCCAGCCGCCGGACAGTTTGCCGACATCGCCGTCCATCATTTCCTGGCTGAAGCCCAGGCCGTCCAGCACTTCGCGGGCGCGGCCATCGAGCGCATAGCCGTCGAGTTCCTCGAAACGGTGCTGCGCCTCGCCATATTTCTCGATGATCTCATCCATCCGGTCGGCCTGCTCGGGATCGGCCATGGCCGCCTCGAGTTCGGCCATTTCGGCCGCCACGTCGCTGACCGGCCCGGCGCCGTTCATCACTTCGGCCACAGCACTGTGGCCGGCCATGTCGCCGACATCCTGGCTGAAATAGCCGATGGTGACGCCGCGATCGACCTGCACCTGGCCCTCGTCGGGCTGCTCCTGGCCGGTAATCATGCGAAACAAAGTCGTCTTGCCGGCGCCGTTCGGACCGACAAGGCCGATCTTCTCGCCCTTCTGTAGCGAGGCCGAGGCCTCGATGAAGACAAGCTGGCGGCCGTTCTGTTTGCTGATGCTTTCAAGACGGATCATGCGACTGGAAGAACCTTGGAGGATTTTCCCCGGCCCTTACGCGATCGGCCGCGCCAGAGGAAGCGCCCATTTGACGCCGCGCGCAAAAGCCGCTGCGGTCCGCACCTCCAGAATGCAAAACAGCCCGCCGCGCGATTTTGCGCAACGGGCTGTTTTTGAACCAGCTTCTGTACTCAGTTCGGTGCGGGCACTTCCGCTTCTATTGACGGCACCTGCTGGGCGGCGAGCGAGGCGAGCTTGCCCCGTCTGACGAGTGTCGGCTTCTCATAGGATCGTTTCATAAATGCCCCTCTCTTACACAAGCGGAGACTGTTCCGCCGAACTCGCCATGTCAATAAGCAGCGGTAGTGAGGTGCTTTGGCTGTGTCCGACGAATTGTCACTTCGCGTCGTGGAAAATGATCCCCACCGTATGCCGCCGTCCCGAGCGCAGGCGGCTGACGCCGTGCCGGAGATTGACGCGGTAGTGCCCTTTCGTACCTTGCACCGGGCGATTGTGGACAGCAAAGATCACTGCATCGCCCCGGGTCAGCGGCACCACTTCGGCACGGCTTTGCATGCGCGGGCGCTGCTCGGTCAGCACGAATTCGCCGCCGGCGAAATCCTCGCCTGGCTGCGACAACAGGATTGCGACCTGCAGCGGAAAAGCGAGGTCGCCATAGAGGTCCTGATGGAGGCAGTTAAAGTCGCCGGGGCCATACTGGAGGAGAAGCGGCGTCGGCCGCGTTTGGCCGCTTTCGTGGCAAAGCTGGAGGAAGGCGGCGTGGTCATCGGGATAGCGCTGTGCCACGCCCATGCGTTCGTTCCAGTCGTTGGCGACGCCGGCCAGCCTCGGATAGAGCGCGGTGCGCAGGCCACCGACCAGATCCGGCAGCGGATAGCGGAAATAGCGGTACTCGCCCTTGCCGAAGCCATGGCGGGCCATCACCACATGGCTGCGGAAATGGTCCTCATGCGGATAGAGACCGGCGATCTCGGTGCACTCCTCGGGTGAAAGCAGCGCCGGCATGACGGTGCTGCCGTGGCTGTTCAGTTCGCCGACCAGAGCACTCCAGTCCTGCGCTGCGATGCGCGCTTCGGCCGAATGGGCTGCGCGTTTGGTGCTTATCGAATGGATGGTCATGGATGCCTCCTTTGCTTGCGGTCAAAGTGGGGCGAACGAGGCGCCTGGGCCACCCGATTCCTGCGATGAACATTGTCATCTGCTGCCGGCAGCGATTAACTGTGTACATGCATCTTTCGATCGAACCGCTAAATGGCGTCAAAGGGCTTCCTCTCGGATCGTCTAAGGCGACTGTCAGATCCTTCTTTTCAGGAGAGCTCAAGGTCTTCCGGCGGAGCCCAACCAGCGTTCCGGCCGACTATTGGCCGGACCTTGGAGTATTCGCCTATTACAAGGCCGATGGCGCACTCGAAGCGCTGGAATTCACCTCGCCTGCGATCTTGGAACTGGGTGGCGCGTCGCTGTTTCCGATTTCCATGGAGGTTGCGCTGAGGTTCTTGAGACAAACCGACCCCAATGTGAAGGTCGAGATCGATAGCGCGATTTCGAATGCTCTCGGCATCAGCATCTGGACAGCCATAGGAAAAGAAGCGGACTCCCAGGTGGAAACACTTTTGCTGTTTGGAGCCGGCTACTACGGCTGATCCTTCCGGGCGATATCCACTGCAGATCGACTGCGTATCGATCGCATCAGACCGGATCGGCACCCTTGCGGCGATACGCCTCCAACTCAGGGTCCAGATCGACCCTCACCGCGTTTGTGAACAGGCAGGTCGCCACCATGATGCCGGCGAAGGCGACGAGGTTGACCAGCAGTGTGTCGTCGTAGCTAGCCTTGAGTGCCGCCCAGACATCGTCGGGAACGGCGTTGGTATCGGCAGCGACTGCCTTGCCGAATTCGATCAGCAAAGCTTCTTCAGCGCTGGGCTCGATCGCCTCGGGATCAAGACCGCTGTCGATCAGCGCGCGGCGGAAGAAGGTAAGCGGTATCTCGGCGCGGCATCTCTCGGAGATCGCCAGCGACAACAGCCAGACAGCGCGGTCGTCGAGTGCGGGCTTGAGCAGATCGCGCAGGGTGAACCATTCGGCATAGATGCGGTGGGCCGCCGGTGAATGCAGCAGGATGCGCTTCATGTTGGTCATGCGCCCGCGCAGGCCAAGCTCCCTGTCGTGCTCGGCGCGGATGTCTTGCGATGCCGAGGCGTAGTCGATCGGCGGGATCATGGCCATGGGACGGTCCTTGGTTGGGTGGTAGCGAGGCATTCTGCGACACCCTCACCCAAGCGTCGTATGCAATTGCGGCGCGGCGCGCAGCGTGTTGGACACCGTGCAGATCGCTTCGGCGTCCTCGACGATCCGCTGCTTGGTCGCAGCGTCGAGATCGCCTGAGATGTCGAGCCTGATGTTGAGCCTTTCGACGCGCGACGGCTCGTCCTTGGCCTTCTCGCCGCTGACCTCGGCGCGCACCTCGCCAAGCGCGGCGGCAACCCCGAGGCGGGAGGCGGCGATGCGCGCACTCAGCACCATGCAGGCGGCGAGCGAGGCGTAGAGCAGGTCGAGCGGATTGAAGCCCGGCGCGCTGACGCCGGTGACGACATCGACTGCACCGCCGGTCGGAGTGGTGATGGAAGGCAAGCCGCCGGGCTGCAGCGTCGCCGTCGCGCCGGTGACGCGGGTTCTGACCTTCAACTCAGCCATCGCAAATCCTTCTGGCCGGCAGTCCGGCAAAGGGGTAAGGATCGCCCGTGGCGTGTCCTGTCCCGCTATATGGTATGTCCTGGGCCGATACCGCAACCTCCGCAGAAGCGGCACCCTGTCAGCAGTCTTCACTGCGCCCGTTTCCTCTCCACCCTGCTCTTTGCTAGGCTCGCGCGATCCGCAACAGGATCGCGAGANGTGTTGGAGACGCTGAAGGAGACCGGCGCGCTGCCGATTTTCACCCCACACTGCCGCTCGACTCCGACGCTATGGCGCGCGACGGGGCGGCTTCGATTGCCGCGGGCGCAGCTGAGCTGCATGTCCATGCCCGCAGCGCGGACCGCCGCGAGAGCCTTGCGCCGGCAGCGATGGATCCGACCATCGCAGGGCTGCGCCGTGCCTGCCCCGGTACGCTGATCGGCGTCTCCACCGGCGCCTGGATCGAGAATGACGATACAAGCACGCTGGTCGCCATCGCCGGCTGGCGCGAATTGCCGGACTATGCCTCGGTCAATCTCAGCGAGGCGGCCGCGCCTATCGTCATGGAGAGCCTGCGGCAGCGCGGCATCGGCATCGAGGCGGGTCTGGCGTCGGTCGCCGACGCCGAGCGGCTGGTCGGCCTCGACCATGGCGGGCGCGTGCTGCGCGTGCTGATCGAGATTTCCGAGCAGACGCTAGACGGGGCTTTTGCGGTCGCCGACGGCATCGAACAGGTCCTGGAGCGCGCCGGCATTCGCCGTGCCATCCTGCTGCATGGCGAGAACGCGACGGTGTGGCCGTTCGTGCGCCGTGCCGCGGATCGCGACTGGTCGACGCGCGTCGGGCTGGAGGATGGGAAGCATCTGCCGGATGGCACGGTTGCGGCCGGCAATGCCGCGCTGACGGCGGCAGCGGTGGCGATCTTCCAGACCGGGCGATAGCGCATACAAGCAGCGCGCCAAGGCATCGCCGAGACGATGGCGATCGCAAGGCCCGGGCCGCGAAAGTCGGTGAAAGCTATTCAAATTTTATGTATTATTAAACCGGCAGTTAATCGTCGCATCAACGATCTCATCCGTGTTAATATTCTCCGGCATCGGGGACATTTTTTAATGAACGTCATTCCGGATAATGATCACGCTGCGCCGCGTTGGATTCAACAATATACATCGATACAGACCCTGCGGGGGCTAGCAGCCCTAATGGTTGTTATCTATCATCTTCCGGCCGCACTAGGCGTGCTCGATTTGCCTATTCCCATTCTAAACAGCGGCGTCGACCTGTTTTTCGTCATCAGCGGTTTCGTCATGGTTCTCTCGACGGAGAACAGACATCGCGACCACCGTGCTTTTTTGATGCAGCGGTTCACGCGCGTCGTTCCGTTCTATTGGGTCAGACCTTCCTCATGGTCGCCGCACTTTGGCTGTTTGCCGGTCGTGGAGTGTCCTTTGAGCAGATTACCAATAGCCTGCTTTTCGTGCCCTATCTCGATACGGCCACAGGCTATGTCCAGCCAGTGCTTGGCGTGGGTTGGACGCTCAATCTGGAAATCCTGTTTTACATTCTGTTCGCGGCGACTATGGGTTTTGGTGCGCTGACGCAAATGGCCACGATTGGCGTTGTCTTTGCAATCGCCGTAGCCGCACGCATTATCTTCAAACCCGCCGCCGACACTGTGCTGTTTTTCTATACCACGCCAATCCTGTTTGAGTTCCTTGCCGGCATGGCTGTCGGCCATCTGGTCGGCAGACTGGTGCGTTTGCCCGCTTTCCTGGGTGCCTCGGCTGTCGGGTTCGCTATTGTGTCCACACTGGTGATGGTACTTGGCTTCAACTTGCCGCGAACCCTTGCTCAAGGTATCCCGGCGCTGATCCTTGTCGCGGGTTGCATCAGCCTGGAGAGCTACTTCCGACTTTTTGCTCCTCGCGTGCTGGCAAGGCTGGGAGATGCTTCCTACTCTCTCTATCTGACCCATCCTATCGTGCTGCTCGCGATCGCTCCTGTCGTTGCAACCGCCAATGTGTCACCATGGCTTGCAAGCATAGCTATTGTCACCGCTTGCATCGCCGTGTCCCTGGCGAGTTATAGTTTTATCGAAAGGCCGCTTTTGGCCATGTCGCGAATGAGCCTCTCCGCTTATCAGGTGAAGGCGTGAGTTGCGGCTACGCCGCAGCTCGGTCGGCCTGCCATTCGGGTGCGTTGCTCACTACGACCTACCGTCGCGTTCAAGCGACCACGGCCGCGGCAAGATCGTCTTCGAACTCCGTCACCTAGTGCTGTCGCGCACATCCTCGACTGCCCCAAAATGTGCAGCGGTTTTGGGACGACATGCATCCTGTCTTGCCTGAACGCACACGGGAACTGGCACAGAGGGATGACATAGCTCTTGCTGCTGTTAAAAATTTCCCATAAGGTATTTTTCATATCCGAAAGAAAATCCCATCGTTTCTTTCCCTTTATGAAAGCCTTGCCTTTTGCGTGAGCATCTCGATCAAACCGATCGACGGCTGGTAAAGCTGTTGTCGCAAGATGCCCAGCCCGGCATCAACCGGCTCGCCGAGACGATGGCGATCTCGGTGCCGACGGTGCGCTCAAGGTTGCGCAATCTGCTCGACCGCAACCTCTTGAAGATCGTCGGGCTGCTCAATCTGACCGAACGCCCCGAGTTGATCTCGGCCATTGTCGGCATCAACGCTCAGGGACGTGGCCGCGCCCGGGAACTGGCGCAGCGCATTGCCGAACTGCCTTTCGTCAACTCGGCCTCGGTGGTTACCGGGCGCTTCGACATCATCGTCGACGTGACCGTCGCCGGCGATGTCGCCGACCTCTACCGCATCACCAGCGAGCTGATTCCGGGCGCCGGCATTCCCGGGGAAGTCGTGCGCAGCGAAACCTTCGTCGTCATGGCTTCATGCAACAAATGGGTCAGCCTTCCCGAAGGCTGCTGGTCGGAAGAAACACCGTCACGCAAGGAGCCGGCATGAGAATAGCTGTTCTCGGCGGCCTCGGCCTGCAGGGACGGGCGGCCATCGCCGATCTCGTCGCCAGCGCCGGTGTCGAGGAAGTCGTCTGCGTCGATACGTCGGCTGACGGCCCTGCCCGGCTTGCCGGGCTGACCGACCTTTCCCGCGTGCGTTTCGTCATGCCCGAGGGCGCGATCGGTCCGGCGCTTGCCACCGTGCTGGCGGATGTCGACGCCGCCATCGATCTGTTGCCGCAGCCATTGATGCGCGAGGCGGTGCAGGCCGCGATCGCAGCGCGCACGCCGCTGGTCACTACCAATTACGGCAAGGCGATTGCCGATCTGGCGCCGGAGGCTGAACAGGCCGGCGTTTCGATCATGACCGAATGTGGGCTCGATCCCGGCATCGACCTCGTGCTCTATGCGCGCGCCGCAAAGCAGTTCTCTACGATCTCCTCGATCGATTCCTATTGCGGCGGCATCCCCGAACCGAAGGCGATGGCGAAGCCGCTTTGCTACAAGGTAAGCTGGAATTTCGACATGGTTCTGGTCAGCCAGAACCGCGACAGCGTGATGATCGAGCATGGCAAGCGCGTCGAAGTGCCGGCCGGCCGACAGCACGACAATGCCTTCATCCACGAGATCGAGGTCGCGGGCCTCGGCCGGCTGGAAGCTTTCCCCAATGGCGACGCTCTGCACTATGTCGAGATGCTGGCAGCCGCCAAGGGATTGCAACGCTCGGGCCGCTATACGCTGCGCTGGCCGGGATGGTCGGCGTTCTGGGCGCCGCTGAAGGAACTCGGCTTCCTCTCCGAAGACAAGGTGCCCGGCACCGGCGCCAGCCCACGCGAATTTCTCGGCCGTCTGCTCGGCCCGCAACTGCAATATGGCGCCGACGAGAAGGACCTTTGCGTGATGCGCAATGTCTTTTCCGGTCTCGAAGGCGGCCGCGCCAAAACGGTGACGTCGGACCTGATCATCGAACGCGACCTGGCATCAGGCCTGTTCGGCATGAGCCTTGGCGTCGGCTATCCCGCCAGCATCGTGGCGCAGATGCTGGCGCGGCGCGAGATCGCCACACCAGGGCTTTTGAACCCGCTGCTGCATGTGCCGGACGGGCCGTTCTTCGACGAGCTGGCCAGGCGTGGCATCAAGGTTGCCGAGACGGTGGCCTGGGACTGAGGATTTTCGAACGGTGGCTGCCGCCGGCAAACGGTGCCGCCGCTCAAAAAACACCCAAAAGGGTGGAATAACAAAGTGGAACAACAACGATAACAGGAGGAATGCCAAATGAAGATTGCCAAGCTTTTCATCGCCGGACTTGCGCTTGCGGGCCTGACCGCTGCTGCCAGTGCCGGAACGCTCGACGAGATCACCAAGCGCGGCGAACTGCGCGTCGCGGTACAGACGCAAGGACCTCCCTTCTCGCTGGTCGGCGCGGCCGGCGAGCGCACCGGCAGTTCGGTCGAACTCGCCGAACTGATGGCCAAGGAAATGGGCGTCAAGATCACCTTCCTCGACTATGATTGGGACGGGCTGATCCCGGCGCTGCTTTCGGGCAAGGCCGACCTGCTCGTCGCCGACATGACGCCGACGCTGGCGCGCGGCATGAAGGTCGCCTTCACCACACCTTACATGTATACGGGCAGCACCGTCTTCACCAAGGCCGACAGCAAGTTCAAGACAACCGAGGACTGCAAGGCCAAGGGCACCAAGATCGCCGTGCTGTTGGGCGCCACCGGCGAAAAGGAAGCCAAGAACGCCTTCCCGGATGCCGACATCAAGAGCTACAAGGGCGGCGGCCCGCTGCTGCTCGACGCAGTCAACAACGGCCAGGCCGATTGCGGCGTCAACGACGTCTCGGCGGTCAAGGGTCAGTCGACAGCCTATCCCGCCGGCACCTTCACCATCATGCCGGACCTGTTGTCGAAGGAGCCGCTTGCCTTCGCCACCCGCTACGACGAGCCGGACCTGTTGATCTGGATGAACCTGTTCCTCAACCAGGTCAGCATCGACGGCCGCCTGCAGAAGAACCTCGACTACTGGGTCAATTCCGACGCCTGGAAGAAGGATCACTAAGCAGAGGTAAGCAGGGAGTAGTGAGTAGTGAGTAGGAAGTAGTGAATGGTGAATGGTGAATGGTGAATGGTGAATGGCCATTCCGGACGCTACTCACTACTCACTACTCACTACTCACTACTGCCCATTCACCATTCACCATTCACCGCCATGCTCGAAAATTTCAGCTTCCGCACCATCATCGAATATCTGCCTTTGTTCGGGCAGGGTCTGATCACGACCGTGTGGCTGTCGGCGCTGTCCTTTGCGGGCGCGCTGGCCGTCGGCATCGTGCTCGCCGCCATGAACCTGCAGCGCGGCCAGCTGTTTCGCGTGCTGGCCAAGGGCTATATCGATGCCGTGCGCGCCACGCCGTTGCTGGCGCAGCTCTACTTCCTCTATTTCGGCCTGCCGCGTCTCGGCTTCGTCCTGCCCGAGCTGGTCGTCGGCATCATCGCTCTGTCGCTGAACAGCGGCGCCTATGTCGCGGAAATCATCCGCGCCGGCATCCTGTCGATCCCGCGCGGCCAGGTCGAGGCCGGCGTCGCCTCGGGGATGACCTATGTCCAGCGCATGCGCCTGGTCATCCTGCCGCAAGCCTTCAAGGTGACGATCCCGCCGCTGCTCGGCCAGGCGATCGTGCTGGTCAAGGATTCCGCGCTTTTGTCGCTGATCTCGGTTTCCGAACTGACGCGCGCCGGCCAGTTGCTGGCGTCCGACCGCTTCATGCCGGCGGAAGGTTTCATCACCATCGCCGCCTTCTATCTGCTGCTCTATTACGGCCTCAAAGGACTGGCGGGGCTGTCCAGTCGCTGGCTCGGTCTGCAGCCGGCAAGGAGCAGCACATGATCTGGCAACAGCTGCAAAGCCTGGCCGGCAGCTACCCCCTCGCCTTGCGCGGCCTTGGCATGACCGTGATGCTGTCGGCGATCAGCCTGGTGCTGGGCACGCTGCTTGGCTTCGGCCTCGGCATATTGCGCACCGGCGGCAACCGGCTGATCTCGAGCGTGATCGGGGCCTGGGTCGACCTGATCCGCGGCACGCCGTTCCTGGTGCAGATCTTTCTGATCTTCTTCATCCTGCCGGAATTCGGCATCGAGCTCGATGCCTTCACCGCCGGCATCATCGCGCTCACCAACCTCGCCGCGTGCTTCATCTGCGAGATCGTCGCCGCCGGCATCCGCTCGGTGCCGACCGGCCAGGTTGAGGCAGCTCTGGCGTCCGGCCTGTCGCGCTGGCAACGCATGCGCCAGGTGGTGCTGCCGCAGGCGATGCGCATCGTGCTGCCGCCGCTGGTCGGGCAATATGTACTGTTGATCAAGGATTCTTCCGTCGTCTCGGCGATCGGGCTGACCGACCTCACCCGCGTCGGCTGGCTGGTGGTGCAGCGTGTGCCCAACGGCCTGCTGGTCTTCTTCCTGGTCGGCGTCGGCTATTTCGTCGTCTGCTATCCGCTGATCATGCTCGCCCGCCGGCTGGAGCGCCGCATGGGCGCGGCGCATGGCGAGGTGCAGCTGTGACATCGAACCCAAAGGGCTGACCGCCATGACCAATCCAAGCCCGACCAAGACAAACCTGACCAAAACGGGCATGATCGACTTTCGCGGCGTCAACAAATGGTTCGGCTCGCTCAATGTGCTGAAGGACATCACGCTCAGCGTCGAGCCGCGCGAAGTGGTCGTCGTCTGCGGCCCAAGTGGTTCGGGCAAGTCGACGCTGATCCGCTGCATCAACGGCCTGGAAGCGATCAAGGATGGCGACCTCGTCGTCGACGGCCAGCGCCTCGGCGACCCCGCCACCAACATGACGCAGCTGCGCACCGAGATCGGCTTCGTCTTCCAGTCGTTCAACCTCTACCCGCACAAGACGGCGCTGGAAAACGTCACGCTGGCGCCGATCCATGTGCGCAAGATCCCCCGCGCCGAGGCCGAGCAGGCCGGGCGCGACTTGCTGGCCAAGGTCGGCCTCGCCGACAAGGTCAACGCCTACCCGTCACAGCTGTCCGGCGGCCAGCAGCAGCGTGTGGCCATCGCGCGCTGCCTCGGCATGCGCCCCAAGATCATGCTGTTTGACGAACCGACCTCGGCGCTCGATCCCGAGATGATTTCCGAAGTGCTCGACGTCATGGTCGCGGTGGCCGAGGAAGGCATGACCATGATGGTGGTAACGCACGAAATGGGCTTTGCCCGCAAGGTGGCGCAGCGCGTGGTGTTCATGGACGCCGGCGCCATCGTCGAAAGCGGCACGCCGGAGGCGTTTTTCTCCGACCCGAAGACCGACCGCAGCCGGGCTTTTCTAAGCAAGATTCTAAGGCATTAGAGTTTAGCCAAAGCCGGTCGTCCGAAAGGCCGCGGGGCAGGAACTGTCGACGCATAGCGCCAAACAACGAGCCGCCGGTAGAGTGGATCGGCTACGTTTAGGTCTCCGGCTACGCCTCTGGGACCTTCCACGTGCCGTCCAGAACCTTCGCGCGTGGTCGATAGAGCCGTACCATCCAGTTCCAGCCGGGCCACCATCGGCTGTACGGTCAAGCCACCGGCGCCGCGCCGCGCCGCTCGAGCGCGGTCCTGCGGATGATTTCCGCGATTTCCGGGCTACTGCTGCACAGCATCTGGAAATCCGCCGCGTGCAGCGACAGGAGTGAGACAGAAGTCGCGGCAGTGACGGTCGCCATACGCGGTTCGCCGCTGATCAGCGCCATCTCGCCGAAGAAGGCGCCAGGGCCAAGCTCCACCGGGTTGGGCGTCGCGACGCTGACGCGGCCCTCCACGACGAAGAACATCCGATCACCGGTCTCGCCACTGCGGCAGATCACGGCGCCCGCCGGCACCGTGCGAGGCCTTAACGCGCGCACGATCTCGACCAGCGTGGCCGGGCCAAGCTTCTGAAACAACGGAACGCCGGCAATCAATTGCCAATTGCGGACGAAATCCTCGCGACGGACTTCTTGATAAAAGCCGGAGGCAAGAATGCCGGCCCAGAGCCCGAAGATGCCGATGCCACACATCATGACAGCCCCGGCAAGGACGCGGCCGGCGAAGCTTTGCGGAATGTCGTCGCCATAGCCGGTAGTGGACAGCGTGACCACCGCCCACCACATTGTCTCGGGGATGCTGCCGAACTTTTCCGGTTGGACGTCGCGCTCGATGACATAGGCCGCGAGTGCGACACCGAACAGAACCAGGCCGAAGACCGTGGTGACGCCGACCAGGTTGCGCGCTTCGTTGGCCAGAACCCTGCCAAGCAGCGGGAAGAAGGTCGAGTCGCGCAGCGGCTTCAGCAGCCAGACAGCACAGTAGAGGCTCCGGTCGGGCGTGCCGTCGAGCAGAAATGCGGCGACTGGAACCAAAACCGCGAGCACATCGATCGCGATTGCCGGCGTCCTGTCCCTGAGGTCTCCCGCCCAGCGCTTGAGCAGGGTCTCGGCCATCTGCAGAAGATAGGCGGCCCAAATGACAGCAAGCACGGCAGCCAGAGCCAGTCTGCTTCGTCCGGACATGTTCGGCATCGTGAGCGCAGCCACCGCCAGAAGCCCAGGCGCAGCGAGCACCGCATTTAGCGGTGCGTAGATTCTCAGAAAAGGCAGTACCGACATTCTATCCCACCAGCGGCCACTGTGCTCCAGAATAGAGGCCTTCCGGGCAAGCGCAAAGGGTGCTTTGCGATCGCAAGATCAGGTCACGCCAATGGCTTTCGGGCGCCGCTATCGGCGCTCCACGGTCGCACCGCAGGCGACGGATCAGCTCGGGAGCCGCCACATTCGCACGCGACCCGCACCGCGCAATTCCGTTTCCTCGAGTGGGTCGCAAGCAAATTTCGGTCCAAGCAGTTGGCAAGTTGCATCGGAAATACGGATTTCATCGGGCTCCGCGGACGTTTGAATACGTGAGGCGAGATTAACGGTCTCACCCCACAGGTCATAGGCGAACCGCCTCTTGCCTATGACGCCGGCGACGATCGGTCCTGAGTGAATTCCAATTCTCAGCCTTATCGGCTCTCCTGCGAAGCGTTCCCGCTTGACCGCTTTGCGCAGCTCAATCGCATAGCGCGTGAGGGCCTTTGCATGATCGGATCGCGCCGTGGGCAGGCCGGCGACCACCATCACACAATCGCCAATTGTTTTGATCTTTTCGCAGCCGTATCGCTCAGAGAGCCGATCCGCCGCCTTGAAGAAGTAGTTTAAAATAGCGAGCGTCGTCACCGCTCCGACGCTGCGCGCTCGTTCCGTAAAACCGACGATGTCGGCAAAAAGCACACTCACCTCTGCGTGGTTGTCGGCAATTTTCTTTTGCGCTTTCAATCGCTCCGCGATCGAGGCCGGGAGAATGTTGAGGAGCAGGTTTTCGGCGCGCTGATATTCACGCGCCAATCCCTCCTGGCTCTTCCTCAACGCCTCGTTCGTCGATTGCAATTTTTCGTTGAGTTGACGCTCCCTCTCTTGCAGGAGCGTCATTTCATAGGCCTTCTGTTGAAGCCGCTGCCTGTTGTCTCGTTCGGCAGTGGCGTCCAGAAAAAGCAGCCACACGAACGCATTGTCAGCAAAAAAATGGAGGTCGGCGACACGCCCGCCGGGCAGTTCAACCATGTCCATGCGAAACGGAAGCTCCGGGCAAGGCAGCAAACCCTCCATGAATTCAAGCTGCTCGGCAACAGGCTTGCCGATGCGAAGTGATGACAGCCCGTAATGTTCAACATTGCCGCCCTTGGCAGCTATGCAAAGCTCAGGGTCGATTTTCAGATAAGCGACAGCGTGCCCGTCGAAGAAGAAATTGAAAAACCAATTTCTGACTTCTTTTGGCAATTCATGCATGGTCTATTTGGTGACCATCAAGGCAAGTTGACGAAAGGCGTCATCGACCTGCTCGCCCGAAAGCGCACTTGTTAGATAGATTTGCCATCCACGTTGCCTCAACTCGTTGATCTCACCATCCGATATCGCCCACCGATCGGCCAGATCGGACTTGTTGAACAGCAATACGAACGGCATGGCGCCGAATTCGGCCTCGACCCGTTCGCGCAGCGTGAGTGCCACGGCAAGAGTAGCGGCGCGGGTTCCATCGACGACAAGCACGAGCCCGGTTGCACCGCGAACATAGCTGACGCGGAATGAGCCGATATCGTCTTCGCCGGCCAAATCCCACAAAATCAGATCCACGGTTTTGTCCGGGAGCGCGACGCTTTTCTTGTCGATTTTCACTCCGACGGTGGTCAAGTAGGTTTCTGAGAAGATGCTCTGCACAAACCTGCGGACCAGACTCGTCTTTCCGACGGCGAAACCGCCCAGCATGCAGATCTTTTTTTGCAACATGTTGGGCTCCGCTAGTCCAGGTTTACCGTAATCGAAACCCGGCGATTGGTGGAGCTACCGGTTAGACTGTTTTCAGGTACAGCCGGCTCAAAAGTGCCCGCGCCCCGAACCAGCAGCAATTCGGGAGCGACGCCCCGCTTGTTGAGAAGCGCACGAACTGTCTCGGCGCGGGCGGCGCTGATCGACGCGTTGGCCGTCTCACGGCCTGTGGTGTCCGAATGCCCGGTCAACATGAACCGCGCCGTTACGCCGGAATTGCGGGCACTCTGGGCGAATTCCTTTATTTGGTCCGCCAACCTGTCGAGAACCGGCGTCTGCTCCGGTCCCGGCACAACTTTGCCGGAAGAGAAGAAAATATCGGTCGTCTGGATGGCCTGCCTCAAATGATTAAGTTCTGCAAGGTTCAGTTCACGCAGCTGCGAGACATCCAGAACCACGCCGTCCGCCGAAAGTTGTTCAGCGGCGGCCCGTGCCCGGTTGATCCAGCCGGCAGGAGCCTCACCCACGGCCACGATGCGACCCTGGATGATCGAGAGCTGAACGGTTTTCGGCGGGGACAGCGCCGCGGTCAGCCGCTTCACCACAAACTTCGGATCAAGGCTCTGATAGAATTGCCACTGTGCATGAACGCGGGCAGGATCAACGTCCGTTCCGGACAGCAGGGCTTGCGGGTCGGCGGCAAGCGGGTCTCTCAAGCCGGAAATGTAGAAATGTCCGCCCCTCGCGCTTTGTTGGGCGACGATGATTCCCGGTTGGGCCTCAAGTCGCGACACATAATACTGCCAGTGCTCCGCCGCGCGCGCTTCGGGGCTCACGTCACGAACCTTGGAGATGTCGAATTCGGGTCCGCCTGCCGAAAGCTGCCGGGCCGCCGCGCGCGCCCGATCTATCCAGGTGTCGGGAGCCTCGCCCTCGGCAACGATGCGATCATCGACAATCGAAAGTCGTACTGTATCCGGCGGATACAGCGACGCCGTCAGCCGCTTCAACACGAACTCCGGCTCAAGACTCTGATAGAATTGCCACTGCGCATGAACCCGGGCGGGATCGACCTCTGTTCCCGACAACAGCGATTGCGGATCGGCGCCAAGCGGGTCTCGCAGGCCGGCGATATAGAATTGGCCGTCGCGTATCTTTTGGTCTGCAACGATGATGCCCGGCTGGGTCTCCAGTCGCGACACATAAGCCTGCCAGCGCTGCGCCGCGTGCACTTCGGGGCTTACGTCACGAACCCCCGAGATGTCGAAGACCGGCCCGCCTGCCGAAAGCTGCTGGGCCGCCGCGCGCGCCCGGCTGATCCAGGTGTCGGGAGCCTCACCCTCGGCGACGACGCGACCATCGACGATCGAAAATCGCACTGAATCCGGCGGAGCCAGCGACGCCGTCAGCCGCTTCAGCACGAACTCCGGCTCAAGGCTCTGATAGAATTGCCATTGCGAATGAACCCCGGCCGGATCGACTCCCGTGCCTGACAACAGCGACTGCGGGTCGACGGCAAGCGGGTCCCTCAGGCCGGCAATATAGAACTGGCCATCGCGTACCTGCTGTTCGGCAACGATGATGCCCGGCTGGGCCTCCACTCGCGACACGTAAGCCTGCCAGCGCGACACGTAAGCCTGCCAGCGCTGCGCTGATTGCCAGGAAAGAAAGTACCAACCGCCTGCCAGACTCAAGAGCAACAGGGCAACGGCCGCCACCAGCCACGGAAATCCGTCGTTTGATTCCTCTTGCTTGAGCTCGACGCAGGTCTGCAACTGCGCCTCTACGCTGGCCAGCTGCGAACCGTCGCCGTCGAACTGCTCTAAAGCCTCTGAGGATTGCTCATGGATGCGAAGCAACACATCGCGAACGATTTCATGCAATTCCTCCGGCGGATTTCCCCGGATCACCGAAACCAGTGTCGCAAACGGTCCAACTTCCGACCAGAGACGAAGCTCGCCGAAACGGATTGTGTCCAGGCCGCTCTGCTCTTTCTCGTTAAATGAGTCTTTTACAAAATCCTGAATCGCACTGAGCATCGAAGAAATGAGCTGAGGATCTTCGCTCGTCGCATTGTCGGCAGTTACATGCGCTATCAAAAGGCCGGAATTCCGATGAATGAGAAAGGCATGTTCCACACGGTAGACAAGGGAATGCTTCAGAACAACTGCGGAGAAGCTTGCCCCTGTTCTCCAGGCTTCAAGTCTCCACTTGAGCCCGTGCCAGGTGAATATGTGCCTTAGAGTTTCATTCAGCGACTGAAAGGTCTGGTCGATCTTTTCGCCGATCGACTTGCGAATTGCCGGCAGAAACACCGGGTACAATATGTCCGTCAGCGTGCGCGGGCTCTTCTGGATCGACCGTTGCACAGCCCGTTCGACAGCTGGCGCAAGCGCCTCGCCGAGTTGCGCGTAAGGCGCTCGTCCGGCAGCACTGGGAAGAACGTCGCCCACGGCCGCCGCAAGCTGCTCGGGTTCGTCGAGCAGATGCGTGACGCGTGAAAGCTCGGAGATTTCGCGGCTGACCAGCAACTGCCGCAGCGTTTCCATGCGCGGATCGGCGGTTGGAACCGCCTCGAACTGCGCACGGTAGTCCGGATCAACGTTCCGGGCAATTTCGATCAAAAGACGAGCCAGAGCCTCGCGATCAATCTCTGTATCGTTCGAGGCTGTTCTTTGCGGAAGGTTGAATGGGTCGACGGTGGACGTCAAGGTCCCATCAACTCACTTTCCAGCTACGGTCCGAGTTGCTCTTGCTCCCGACGGGATCCTGATTGAGACACTTTGCAACCTCGACAAACAGGCCAGCCAAAAGATTTCGGTCGGTCTTGACGTTGCTGAGGTCGGCAAACATCTTCTCGATCAGCATCTGAACGCCTTCATTCTTCTGCTTGATTTCCTCACGCAGCAAATGATCGTTTCGATTTATCCGGTCCGAAACGTCGCGCTCGAGCGCGCTCAACTGATCCGACAACGTGCGCACCTGCTTTTCAAGAGCCTGGTTTTGCTCGCGAAGATTCCGGTCGATCTCTTTGTCGGCATCGGCTCGTGAATCTTTTTCGCTCCGTAATTGCCCTGCAAGCGAATCGATCTGCTTCTTTGCATTCGACTCGTACATTTCGAGATTGCGCTTGGCCTCGGACTCGACATCCTTGAAGCGCTGCAACACCCGTTCTTCAAGCTTGGAAAAACGGCGGTCATAGTCCTGCATCTGGTTGCCGAACAGCAGGTCACGGATCTTGTCGACACCGACGGCGTCGCCGGCGGTTCCGTTTTCGCGAGCCTGAACTCCCATGAAGTTCAGCCCGTTTCCTTCTGTGTTACCTATCAGATTTACGTCCGCCTTCTTTTCTGAAGAAGCGGAATTCGAAGATTCCTTAGCCATCCATATACCCCCATTGAACACATGCCGTCAGGTAAGCATGTCAGCAATCGGGCCGCAAGCCGGATTCGTCTTGACTTATGCCTATTCATGGGGCAGCCGAGCGCGATGGCTAACGGCCCGGCAATGGCAATCAGGGGCGATGCCCTCTTGAAGGCGCGGAGCGTGCGGACGGTTCCGGGTATCCAAAAAGCGGCCTTCAGTCGAACGTCGCCAGCGGCTCGGCATTGATCTCGACCCACTCACAGCGCCGGCTTTCGTGGTAAAAAGACTGAAATGGCGGCGGGAACGACGGGTCGGCGAAGGCGCCGACGGGAATGGCGATCACACCGGGCTGCGTGTCGATGCGATAGTGGACGGCGGCGCCGCACTCCGGGCAGAAATTGTAGATGACGCGGCCGCCCTCGTCGCCGGTGCGCGTGAACTGCTTCGCCCGCCCCTCGATCGATACATCAGCTTGCGCAAACCGGACATTGTAGCTGAAGGCGCTGCCGGTGCGGCGCTTGCAGTCGAGGCAATGGCAGACCGAGATGCGCACCGGCTCGCCCGAACAGACGGCTGAAAGCTGGCCGCAGAGACATTGCGCGCGGCGCGTGACCATTGTTTCTTCCTCCCCTTCACATCACTGCGTATCGGCGCTGGCCCTCAGTTCCGTCCGCTTCTGTTCCGAAACCATGGCCAGATCCAGCACCTTCTGCAGTTCGGCGGCATGGTGGAATGAAGGCTCGGCCTGCACGCCGCTGCGAACCGCATCGACGAAGCGCTGGTAATTGGTCGGCACCGTGCCGGCGTCGAGCACGTGCCATTTGGCGTTCTCGATATCCTCGCCGACACACGCCTTCAGTTCCGAACCCTCGAGATTGTGCACGACTTCGATGCCGCCCTTGTCGCCATAGATGCGCAGGCGCAATTCGTTGATGTGGCCGGTCGCCCAGCGGCTGGCGTGAACGACGCCAAAGGCGCCGTTGGAGAAATCCAGCGTCATGGCGAAGCTGTCATTGGCGTCGAGGTCGTATTCGCCGATACGGTTGCCTGGCGCCTTGTCGAAGGTGCGCAGCCGGCAAAACACGTGGTCGACGTCGAGTGCGGCGCCATAGCTGGCGAAATCGAGGATGTGGATGCCGACATCGCCGAGCACGCCGTTGGAGCCGTGGTCGCGCGACAGCCGCCACAGCCATTTCGGGTCGGTGCGCCAGTCGCCCCAGAATTTCGACACCAGCCAGCTCTGCAGATAGGAGGATTCGACGTGGCGGACGGTGCCGATCTCGCCGGCCAGCACCATCTGTCGCGCCTTCTGCAAGGCAGCGACATTGCGATAGGTGAGGTTGACCATGTTGACGATGCCGGCCGCCTCAGCCGCGTTGGCCATCTCGCTTGCCTTGCCGAAGTCTTCGGCCAGCGGCTTTTCGCACAGCACCGGCTTGCCGGCCGCGATCAACGCCATGGTGGTCGGGTGGTGAATGCGGTCCGGCGTGACGTTGGCGACCGCATCGAATTCGCCCCACGCCAGCGCGTCTTCCAGCGATGTGAATCGCTTCGGTATCTTGAACCCGTCGGCGAATTCGCCCACGCGCTTTTCATCGACGTCGACAGCACCGACGATCTCGACGCCGTCGATGCCGCCGAAACGGCGGGCATGCTCCTGCGCCATCCAGCCTGTACCCAGTATCAAAAGCCGCATTCTCTGCACTCCGAGCGAATTGGTTCGATTCAATCATATGGCGCAGATACGGTCTAGGAAACCCATGCGGAAAGCCGCTACGCCTTTTTTCCTGGACTTTGCTTTAGCGGTAGCCGGCCTCGCCCGAAACGTGCAGCTTGCCGCCGCGCTCGACGATCGGCTCCAGCGCCTTTTCGACCGGCACGTTCGGCGCCTCAAGGATCGCCGACTTGGTGCCCTGCGGATTGTGCGCCCACTTAACCGCATTGCGCAGCACCTTGTGCACATTGGCGTCGTGATAGGTCGGATAGGTCTCGTGGCCCGGGCGGAAGTAGAAGACATTGCCGGCGCCGCGGCGATAGGTCAGCCCAGAACGGAACACCTCGCCGCCCTGGAACCAGGAGATGAAGACGGTCTCCAGCGGTTCGGGCACGGCGAACTGCTCGCCATACATTTCTTCATTCTCGAGCTCGAAATATTCGCCGACGCCTTCGGCGATCGGATGGCTGGGACTGGTCGCCCAGAGCCGCTCGCGCTCGCCCGCCTCGCGCCATTTCAGCGTGCAGGGCGTGCCCATCAGCCGCTTGAAGATTTTCGAGAAATGGCCGGAATGGAGAACGATCAGCCCCATGCCTTCAAAGACCCGGCGGGCGACGCGCTCGACGATCTCGTCGGCGACGGCGCCATGGTCCTTGTGGCCCCACCAGACCAGCACGTCGGTCTCGGCCAAGCGCGCCTCGGGCAGGCCATGCTCGGGCTGTTCGAGCGTGGCGGTCGAGGCGGAGATCGCCTCGTCGGCATTCAGCGCCTTGGCGATGGTCGTGTGCATGCCCTCGGGATAGAGGGCTGCGACCACCTCATTGGTCCGCTCATGGATGTTCTCGCCCCAAACGACAGCGCGTATTGTCATGATGTCCTCGTGGTGAAGCCGACCCGCAGGGGTCAGTCATAATCTGCCTGGGGGTCAAAAGGGAATAGGCAGTGGGGAATAGGCAATAGGGGCAGAAAAACAAGGAACAGGCGATGGACGCTCCTGGGCCCTACTGCCTACTGCCTACTGCCTACTGCCTACTGCCTACTGCCTACTGCCTACTGCCTACTGCCTACTGCCTACTGCCTACTGCCTTACGCTCCCCGGCCTTCCTGAGCGACCCGCGTCAGCGGCTTGGTCAGGCGCGGCACGACGACGAGGCGCTTGATCTTGCCTTTCTTGTAGGCGGCAAGGAAGCGGGCGTAGTCCTTGAAGACGACGCAGCCATTGGACTCCGCACGGCCGCCGCGCAGCATGTAGGTGTGGGCGAGCAGGCCGTCGCGACCGTACTTGTTGCCGCCGCTGACGGGAGTGAGACGGAGCGCCTCGACGCCATGGAAGCGGGATTCTCGAAGACGCAGATCATAGGTGTTGGGCGGCGTCGGGCCGACATTCTTCTTGTGCACGAAGCGCGGCTGGTCGACCATCGAACCCAGCCCCGAATGGGCCTCCAGCCGCGAGCCGTCCGGCATATAGACGGTCTTGGCCGAGATATCGTACACGGCGACGCCGCCGCCCATTCCGGGCGTGGCGAACAGATCCTTGAAGGCGCGACCGACACCGCCCGCCGGGACGTCCGGCTTGGCATAGGCCAGCATCTCGCCGGCCTCTGTCTTCGACCGTTTGCCAGGCTTGATCCGGCTTGATTGGATGCTCTGGCTTTCTGGCACGCCAGGCAGTGCGGCAACCTCCGAAGTACTGCGTGGCGAGCGCGGCGACGAATTGCCCGGCGACTGGGGTGCGGGGCTCTCGGCCGTCCTGTCGGTCTGTGGCTTGGCTGCCCTGGGTTTGCTGGCTTGCCGAGCCTCGGCAGGCTGAGCGGTTTCGGCGCGTGGACGCCAACCCGGCAACGCAATGTTGTCGGGCAGATCGTCCTGCGGCGGCAGCGAAGCGACCTGAACCTCGGCCTGCCCAGGATCCTGCGCACCGGCGATTGCTGCAACGGCCGCCGGCGGGGCCAGCATGTCAGCGTCTTCCGGCAAGCTGTTGGCCAGCGCCAGCGCCAGGCGCGACGAGCGTTCGATCTCAGCCACTTCCGGCCCAAAGCGTTCCGAGGCCGGGCCATGCTGATCGGGCAGCCGGACTTCGGCGAAACGGGCAGCGACCGGAAGGCTGGCAAGCATGAAGGGCGCATTCGAGGCCTTGGCGAAGGCGGCAGCCAGCTTTTGCGGCGACAGCTCTGCCTTGGCCACCACGCCGTCGAAGCGCATGCCGCGCGAAGTGGCGAGAGCGACGCTGGTGTTTGGCGCAATGTTTGAGGCGACACTGCTCGGGGCCACAGCGTGCGCGGCCGGCTTCAGCCGCGCCATCTTGCCGTCATGCGCGAAGTTCGCGGCGGCATGCGCGCAGCCGGCGTCGCATTGGCTGAGCAGCGAGGCCTGTGATTTTTGCGCCGAAAGCCGCGGCGCCCACGAATTGGCGAGGCTGCGGCGCGAATCGGCAAGTGCTGCGTTCGGCAGAAGCAGACTGTGCGGAAGGCTGTTGGAGGCTGCGGTGAGCGAGGTACCGAGCGAATAGAGGCCGGCCATGGTTGCCACCGACCACAGCGCCAAGGCCGCGCCGACAACCGGCACCACCACCCAGCGCTGGCCGGATCTCTTCGAAGTCAAACCCCGTTCAGGAGTGTCGCCCCGGTCTTTCAAACGCAAAAACGCCATACAACCACTCTCAATCGGCATGCAGGCTTGCGACCCTCGCATCCGTGACATCCACAGTTCGCTGGTGCCCCCTGCACCTTTCGCGTCTGTTGCCGATTGAATCAAAAGATGGACAAAGTTGGTTAACCAATCCCTCCATCAGCCACCGATTATGCGGCGCCTGATACGAAAAAAAGAGCACTCCATGGTCTGCGCCACGGTAGAATGCTCTCCCTCACCCCCGCCTTGCTGCCCGTTTTTGCGATCCAAGTCAAGGAAACGCTGCGTCAGCTTGCTGCAAGCCTGTGCTGATTGCCCGCTGATCGGCCTTCTCAATCAGTTGACCTTCCGGTGGCTGGAAGGTCTATCCGCTCAGAGACGGAGACTTCCGGCGACGGAAATTTACCGATGAGAACCGGCATCACGACCGAAGAATCCGACTGCAGGTCGAACCCCTGCTGCGGCTGGCTGATCACAGATGGATGGGGCAAGGACATGGCGCCGTGAGATGGACTGTGAAAGCGGCGCTGCTGTGGCTGGTCTGTGCCCTTACGATGGCCGCCTCCGTCGGCGGCGGACCGATGGTCGCGGCCCGGCAGGCGTCGATGAAGGAGATGGCGGCGGCTGCGAAAACCATTGCCGGCGTGTTCGACCGCAGGCAAGCCTATGACGCGGCAGCCTTCAAGGCGGCAGCGGACACGCTGCGCGCGCGCACCGGCCCTGCCCTGATTGCCGAATTTCCGAGCGGCTCGCTTGGACCGCCTTCGCAGGCCAGGCTGGAGATCGATCAGTCACGGGCGGAATTCGAGGCCCTGGCAAATCATATCGGAACGCTCGCCGACGCTCTGGCCGCCAAGGCCGAAAGCGCGCCGGCCGTCATCACCGATGACATGCGCATGGGCACCGGCCTGGCGATGGGCGGCGGCAGCCTGCTCGGCAAGCGCTCGATTCCAGAGGAAGCCGATCCGACCAAACTGCCGGCGGAGCATATCCTGCATCTCATCCTGCAGGATTGCTCGACCTGTCATTCGAAATTCCGGCAAAAGGTACAGTGAAGCGACATTATCCGGCGGAGCATTTCTTGCTGGCCTGCGCCACAGTCACTTTGCATACAAGTAAATTCGTTTGTGCTAATATATCGCCGGTCGTGCATATCCATGCATGACGAGCATCGGGAGGATGCAATGAAAACCATGAATCGCAGGTCTGCAATTGCCCTCGGTCTGACGACCGCCGCGGTAGCGCCTTTGTTCCCCTTGGCGGCATCGGCAAAAATCAAGAAATACGGCCCGAAAGAGGGCAAGGAGATTGCGCCCGGTGTCAGGGTGGTGGAGGTCGGCACCGGCAATGCAGACATTCCCGCCTACAAGAGCATCGCAATTATCGACGTTGTGTTTCAGCCCGGAGCACATGCTCCTCAAACCGTGATGGACAACGACATGGTGTGCACCATTACCTCAGGTGCATTCACGATCAAGAAAGCGGACAAGGAATTCAAGCTCAAGACGGGTGATATGTACACCTGCTCCAAGGGCAAGACCGATGAAGCGACGAATACAAGCAAGGAGGTCGGCGTGCATCGCATCGCCGTATTGATACCCGCATAGCAGATGGAATTCCGGCCGGACCACGCCGTCGCGAGTCCGGCCGGCCAGACGAGGCGATCTCGTTCCGTCGTCAGCGCGGCCATCTCACGCCAGCCACTCCCTGATCGCCGGGCGGGCGGGAACGGCGCGCATGTGGTCTTCGCGCTATGGCTTTGTTTGGGCATGATCTTTTGGGGAAGCTGGCTTGGTTTCAAAATCAACGGCTAGGTCGAATGGCTGATCAATCAGCGCATCCACGTGGCCAATACGGAGATCGAAACCGCACGAGTTTTGCCGGCCACCAGGCGGTGTTCGAGGCGATCGAGCGCCGCGACCCGGAAGCGGCCGGCCAAGCGATGCGGGCGCATCTGGAAAACGCCCGGAGCAAGTTCAATTCAGGTTCGGGCAGATTGGACTAGCCGGCAGACGCGGCAGCGCTCTGGCGCAAAGCAAAAAGCCCGCCGTTCAAAGCCGGCGGGCTCCCTTCAATCATACAGCGCGATCCGGTCGCCGATAACCAGGACGACCGAATTTCGGCCTTCAGCGGCTGGTTGCGCTCAGGGGGCGGGCTTCGACGGGTTTGAAGCGACCAGCGATCCGAGTTTGCCGGCTTTGGCCAGACTCGGCTTTTCGTAAGTTTTCTTCACAGAATCCCTCCTCTAATGGCATCAATTTCCTCTGCCAGGCCTGTTTTGTCAAATCTGGCAGCAGTCCGTCACAGGTCCCGGCGGCAATTCGTGCCGTTACGCCGGCTCGCGCTTGAGCGCCTGCGCCATGCAGTGAATGCCGCCGCCGGTCTTGGAAATCTCGCTCATGTCGACGGCAGCAACCTCGAAGCCGCGTGCCTTGAGCTGGCCGATCAGCGACTGGCTCGACGTCGGCGCGATGACCCTGTCCTTGCCCAGCGACATGAAGTTGCAGCCGAGCGCCATCGTGTCCTGGAAGGGCACGTCGATGATCTCGTGGCCCTTGCCCTTCAGCCAGTCGACGATGCCGGGCTCGGTGCAGGCGAGGCACACCGCGGTGAGCTTCTCGGCGATCGGCACCACCATCAGGTCGATATGGACGTAATATTCGTCGATGAAGGCGAGGCGCGTTTCCCAGCCTTCCTTTTCGAACCAGTCCTGCACCTGGCGGGCGCCCTCTTCCTGAGTGCGGGCGCCGCCGCAGCCGATCAGCACCACGCCCTCCTCGATGACGTTGAAGTCGCCGCCTTCGAAGGTGCCAGCCGTGACCATGTCGTAGATGGGGATGCCGAGCTTTTCATAGGTGCGGATGGCGGCATAGTTCTCGCCGCGCCGCCACCAATTGGCCATGGCGGTGATGAAGGCGCCGTAGGGCGTCATGACGCTGGAGTCTCTGGAATAGACCTGCATCGGCAGTTCCGGCGTCGGCTCGTGCCAGTGGATGTTGACGCCGAAATGCTCATAGGCGGCGACGAGGTCCTTGTGCTGCGCCTGGGCGATCTGAACGTTGCAGGGCGCTTCGCGCAAATGCTTGCGCGACAGCGAGCTGGTCGAGAGGTGGCGCAGGAAGTTTGGCGAGCCGAGCAACACGTCTGTCAGCACGTCGGTCTCGTTGGCAAAGCCCCATGATGTCAGCGGCTTGGTGCCGCCGGCGGGATTGCGGCGCTGCAGCGAGAACGGTTCGGCGACGATGCGATCATGGACGGTCATAAGGTTCTCCTCGATTTGACTATGCAGCTTGATTGGATTGGCTGCTCGGAATCCACCAATCGCGTCCGCGCGCGGTGGTGACATATTCCGGCCAGCGGAAATTGATCGGCGGGTCATAGTCGCAAAGCGGCGCGATCCAGTTGGAGCCACCAATGCCGCCGCCGGTGCGGGTGACGAATTCGTCCATGGCCGCATCGCGCGCGGACTTGTCCTCGAGCAGGCGGAGGGCTGCAAGCGCAACCGTCTTGGCGGCGCAAATGACCATCGGGTCGATGGTGGCCGAGATACCGCCCAGCGCGTTCATCGCCCAGGATGGATAGGCATGGCCATTCGCCGAGCGCAGCGCCGGGCGGGCGACATAGAAGCGTGCGGTCGGCGTGTGCCACGACATGTCGGTGTAGTCGTCGGAGGTCGAGTTGATCTGCGACGGAGGCAAATCGCGGCGCAGGATTGCCTCGGCCTCTTGCGGCGCAACCAGCCGCTCCATCTCGTCGATGAAAGGGTTGTCGGTCGCGGTGCCGCCGGCATTGACCTGGACCTCGCGACCGATCGCTTTCGCCGCCTCGTCCCAGCTCGGAGCGCCAACGGTGGACAGCGCCTCACAGGCAATCCCCGCCATGGCGTGATTGGCCAGGCCCGGCCTCGACTTCGACACCCAATGGCGCTCATAGCGACAACCGCTGATCGCCGCGGCCGCGGCCGCATTACGGTCGAGCACCGCGGTGACCTGCTCTGCCATGGCAATGGTCGGCACGCGGATCATGTACTGGATCTCGGCCAGCCCCGCCGGCAGATTGTCGGCGGTCGCCTGCCCGGCGGTGAGGATCGCCTCGCTGATCGACCAGCCGCCCTGGTGAGGCAGCATGGAATCGCGCAGCGCCTTGGAGGTCATGTACATCGCCATCAGCGCGTCATTGGCACCGGGCGCCCGCACCGCCGAATGCGCCTGCGGGATCGGCGCGCCATCGCTTGCGCGAACCCAGTTTTCGGGTTCGTCGCAGACAAAACGGTAGATCATCGCGTAGGCCGCGCCGCAATGCGTGTCCCAGCGCGCCGTGTTGCAGAGCGGCAGCATATAGAAGGGGTGGAAGGAGATCATGCCGGCAAGGCCGTCATAGTAGCCCTTGGCCGCATGGATCGGCTTCGAGCCCCTGACCTTCTCGGCCGGCTCGCCGGTGAAGCGCAACGTCCCCTCGATGCCGTGGCGTTGCATTGCCGCCTTGGTGGCGAGAAGTCCGCCGAGGCCGGCAATGCCAAGCCCGGAATGCGGATCGGTGTGGCCGCCGGCCTCGCTGCCGAGGCCCGGCCGCGATCGCTTCACCGTTGCCGCGTCCTGGCAGTTGCCGGGCACGGCGTCGTATTCGCCGTACATGCCGATGGTCGGCCCCGGGCCGTTCGTCCAGTGGGCGCAAAAGGCGGTCGGCATGCCGGCCGACCCTTCCTCGACCGAAAAGCCCTCATGCTTCAGCCGCGCGACATACCAGGCCGCCGACTGGTATTCGCGCCAGGCTGTTTCGCCGAAATCGAAAATGGTGCGCGTCCACGCCGACAGCGACGGCTGGATGCTATCGAGACAGGCAAGCGCGGTGGCTTGCGCCGAGGTCGTCACCGGTTTCTCCATGCGGCCCAAGAAAGCAGTGAAGCGGCATTGCAAAAAGTGATATGTTTTTCCGGTTCATGCAAATTCGGTTCACCTGAGGCCTCTTGCGAATACCTTCCACACAGGCGCTGCGCGCCCTCGACAGTTTTGCCCGTCACGGCAGCGTCTGGCGCGCCGCCGACGAACTGCACCTCACCCGCAGCGCCGTCAGCCATCAGTTGCGGCTGCTCGAACGCGACCTCGGCTTCGACCTGCTGGAGCGCATCGGCAAGGGCGTGGCGCTGACACCGCGCGGCCAGCGCTATGCCGCCGATGTGAGAAAGGCGCTGACGGTGCTCGGCGATGCGGTGACGCGCCAGGCCGGCACGGGCGTCGGCGGTTCGTTCGCCGTTTCCTGCACGCCGGGCTTCGCCTCTCTGTTCCTGTGCACGCACATCGGCGAGTTCCGGCAGATGTATCCAGACGTGGCGCTGTCGATCCTGACGCCGCGGCGGCTGGACGATGTCAGCAATCCGGACGCCGATGCCTTCATTGCCTTCGGCGTCGGCAACTGGCCGAACCGCTCGGTGGAGTTGCTGTGCGAAATCTCGTTCACGCCACTTTGCAGCCCGACACTGCTCAACAAGGTCGGCGGCTTTTCAAAACCGGCCGACGTGCTGCGCGCCAATCTCCTGCATCTCGGCGACACCGAGGACTGGGCGCGCTGGCTGGCGCTGTCCAAGGTGGAAAACCCCGACACCGAAAGCGGTATCTTCTTCTCGGACATGAACCTCGTCTTCTCCGCGGCGATCGCCGGACAAGGCATCGCAATGGGCGACGAACTGACCAGCCGCCGCGCGCTCAGCGAAGGCCGTCTGGTGCGCCCCTTCGACATCGCGATCCCCTCGCCGCGCTCGTATTTCCTGGTGTCGGAACATGCCAAGGCCAGCCACCCGGTGCTGGAAGCATTCAATGGCTGGTTGAGGTCGAAGCTGTCGGAGAACCGGATCAGCCCGTACTAGCCTCCCATCCGTGAATCAAATTTGCCGATCAGGCGAAAACTATTCGGTTGCGGTGAGCCGGCGCACTGCCCTACGCTCAAGCCACGATCAAGGAAGAGGCAGGATGCAGCAACCCGGCCGGGCCGCAGAGATCAAGGCAATCGGGATCGGCAAGAGCTTCGGCTCGTTCCGGGCGCTGGACGACCTGACGCTCAATATCGGCCGCGGCGAGTTTTTGACGCTGCTCGGCCCCTCCGGCTCGGGCAAGACCACCTTTCTGATGATCCTGGCAGGCTTCGTGCAACCGACCGCCGGCAAGCTTTTCAGCGACGGTTTCGACATCACCGATCGGCCGGCAGAGCAGCGCGCCGCCGGCATGGTGTTCCAGGGTTATGCGCTGTTTCCGCATATGTCGGTCGAGGCCAACATCGCCTTCCCGCTCAAGGTACGCAAGAAATCGGCTTCCGAGATCAAGCGCCGCGTTGCCGAGATGATCGAGCGCGTCGGCCTCAAGGGCCATGAGACGAAACTGCCGGCGCAGCTTTCCGGCGGCCAGCAGCAGCGCGTGGCGTTGGCCCGCGCTTTGGTGTTCGAACCCGGCGTGCTGCTCCTCGACGAGCCGTTCTCGGCGCTCGACAAGAGCCTGCGCGGCCAGATGCAGGCCGAGATGAAGCGGCTGCATCAGGAGACCGGCACCACCTTCGTCTTCGTCACCCACGACCAGAGCGAGGCGCTGGCGCTGTCGTCGCGCGTCGCCATCTTCAACCACGGAAAATTGCTGCAGGTCGGAGCGCCGGACGAGGTCTACGACCGGCCGGACAACCGCTTCGTCGCCGAGTTCCTTGGCGAGATCAACATGCTGCCGTTGAAGGGGGTCAAGCCCGCCGACAATGGCTCGACGGGCCTCTGCGAGGACCGCGCGGTCAACATGCTCTGCAAGGCCGAGAAAGTCCGTGGCGATGCCATATTGGCGATCCGGCCCGAACATATGTCGATCACGCGCGAAGCCGCCGCCGGCGAGAATGGCATTGCCGCCACCGCCATCGGCTCGACCTATCTGGGTGCGGCGACCAAACTCGATCTGACGACACGCCAGGGCGCCAAGGTGACCGTCTCGGTGCCGAACGAGGTCGCGGCGGCTGCACTCAGCAAAGGCAATTCCGTCTGGCTGACATGGCCGGCGGAAAAGGGTTTCCTCCTTCCGGACGGAGGATGACGACGAGAACGGCGAAGTCTTCCAGCAAAGAATCTGGAGCGCGCCATAACCACCGGAACCAAAACGAAAAAGGGGAACTAAAATGACAAACCAAAGCAAAAAACAAGCCATGGACGGGCTGACCGCCCGGGCTGTGCGCGGCGAGATTTCGCGCCGGCAATTCACCCAGCTTGCAGCCCTCGTGCTGGCCGGCACACCGATGCTGCTGCGCTCGACCGGTGCCTTTGCGCAGGCCAAGGAGCTGGTGCTGGTCAACTGGGGTGGCGATGCCCTTACCGCTTATGACGCCGCCTACGGCCAGGCCTTCACCAAGGAAACCGGCATCACCGTCAAGATGGACGGTTCGGGCCCGACCGAAGGCGCGATTGCCGCACAGTTCAAGAGCGGCGCGCCGACCTGGGACCTTGTCGACGTCGACCCGTTCTCGGCCATCACGCTCGGCGCGCAGGGTGCGCTCGAGCCGATCGACTACGCCATCGTCGACAAGAAGAAGATGCGCGAGGGGTTCGGCTGGGAATACGCGGCGTCGACCTATTTCTTCTCCTATGTCATCGCCTATGATTCCGAGAAATACGGCAAGGACGCGCCGACCGGCATGGCCGACTTCTTCGACGTGAAGAAGTTTCCGGGCAAGCGCTCGCTCTACAAATGGGGCGTGTCGAGTTGGGAAGCAGCGCTGCTTGCAGACGGCATCGCGCCGGCCTCGCTCTACCCGCTCGACCTGAAGCGAGCGCATGACAAGATCGCCGCTTTCAAGGAAAACGTCGTGGCTTACTGGGGCGGCGGCGCCGAGAGCCAGAGCGTGCTGCTCAACGGCGAAGCCTCGATGGCGATCGTGTGGTCGACCCGCGCCTCGCTGATCGAGCAGGACTCGGGCGGCAAGATCAAGTTCATCTGGGATCAGGGCCTGATTTCGCCCGGCGCGCTGGCCGTGCTCAAGGGCAACCCCGGCGGCAAGGACGCAGCGATGAAGTTCATCGCCAGCGCCCAGGATCCGCAAAAGCAACTGGTGATGTTCGACAAGCTCGGACAGGGTCCGGCCAATCCGGCCGCCGATGCGCTGATCCCCGCCGACAAGAAGCGCATCAACCCGGTCGATCCCGAAAACATGAAGAAGCAGATCGCGCTCGACATGGACTGGTACGCCAAGAATTACGGGGCAGCACTCGACGAATACACCAAGATCATCTCGGCCTGACCAGGCCGGGCACGAGCTTCGATGAGAGGCACCCTCTCCGACAGGATGGGCGCGGCGGTGCTGATGGCGCCGCTGCTCCTGTTCCTTGTGCTGGCCTACGCCTGGCCGTTCCTCGGCGTCGTCAAGTGGAGCGTCACCTTGCCGACACCGGGGCTCGGCCAGTATGGCGCGCTCGCCACCGATGCCCTGGTGCAGTCTGTGTTCATCCGCACGCTGCGCATCGCGCTGATCGTCACCGTGGTTTCCGTGGCGGCGGCATACGCCATCACCATGGTGTGGGTGCGCGGCAGCCCGGCACAGCGCATAATCGCTGAATTCTGCATTCTCGTCCCCTTCTGGATCTCGGTGCTTACCCGCGCCTTCGGCTGGGTGGCGCTTTTGTCCAACCGCGGCCTGATCAACACCTGGCTGCAATCGATCGGCTTCATCTCCGAGCCGCTGGCGCTGGTGCGCAACGAGTTCGGCGTCATCGTCGGCATGACGCATTTCCTCATTCCCTTCGCGGTGTTCCCGCTGGCCTCCGCCATGCGCAGCCTCGACGAGCGCGTGCTGCTCGCGGCGCGCGGGCTCGGCTCCAGCCGTATGCGCACCTTCTGGACCGTGTTCGTGCCGATGACGCGCTCCGGCATCATCGGTTCGGCGATGATCGTGTTCGTCTTCTCGCTCGGCTTCTTCGTCACGCCGGCGATCCTCGGCGGCGGCCGCAGCGTGATGATCGCCGAGCTGATCTATCTCCGCATCTTCCAGAGTCCCGACTGGGGACTGGGTGCGGCGATCAGCGTCGTGCTGGTGCTGTTCGTCGGCGCGCTCATGGCGCTGCTGTTCCGCTATGTCAGACCGAAGCAACTGATCTGATGCCGACCTATCGCCCCGGTCCCGTCTCCCTGATCCTCGCCGTGCTAGTGGCGCTGTTCCTGCTGCTGCCGCTGTTGGCGGTCATCCCGGTGTCGCTGACGCCAAGCCGCATGCTGGCTATGCCGACGGGCGAACTGTCGCTGCGCCACTACCGCGCGCTGATCGAGGATCCGCGCTGGCTCGACGCCATCCTGCTGTCGATCCGCATCGGCATCGTCAGCAGCGTCATCTCCACCGTGCTGGCGCTGTGCTTCAGCCTTGGCGCCTGGATGTTCCAGCCGCGCTTCACGGCCACCCTTGTCGGCTTCGTGCTGTTGCCGATGGTGGTGCCGCCGGTGGTCTCGGCGATCACGCTCTACTTCCTGCTGACGTCGATCTCGGGCATGAGCTCGTTCTTCGGCTACGACACCTGGCTCGGCGTCGCCATGGCGCATTCGGTGATGACGGTGCCTTTCGCCACGGTGCTGATCCTGGTCTCGCTCAGCCAGCTCGACCGCCGCATCGACCTTGCCGCGCGCGGCCTTGGCGCCGGCGTGTGGGAACGCGCCACGCGCATCATCATGCCCAACATCAAGTTCGGCATCGTCACCGCCGCGCTGCTGTCCTTCGTGCTGTCCTGGGAAGAGATCGGCGTCACCCTGTTCATCACCTCGGTCAACGCCATCACGCTGCCGCGGCTGATGTGGATGGGCCTGCGCGACAACATCGACCCGGCGATCGCCGCGCTCTCGGTGATCCTGATCATCATCACTGTGCTGGTGCTGGCGGTGAGGACTGTGGTGGTGAAGATGCGCGGCGGGCACTGAGCCAAGGTGGCCAACAACAATCGGCGATAGCCAAGCCGCTGTGTGAAGGGCGTTACGGACGGTGAGCGCCGGGTACATTACGCGGCGTCATGGGAAACCTGCCGCTGGTGACATTTGCCTTCGTGTCGGTGCTCGGAATGGCGGTTCCGGGACCGGACGTCGTGCTCGCCATCACCAACGGCTCCCGCTACGGTTTTCGACGCGCGTTTCTCGGCATGGCCGGCGTCGTACTGTCTGATTTCGTTCTTATCAGCATCGTCGCGCTGGGCTTCGGCGCTCTTCTGCTGGCTTCGGAATTCTATCTCTCGGCTCTCAGGATGTTCGGCGCGGGCTATCTGCTTTTCGTCGCCATCGGTACCCTGCGCGCCGCATCCCGACCTTCGTTCAACCCTAACCTTCCCGAAACACGCCATTCAGCCAAGGCACTCATTGGGCGCTGCTTCCTGGTGGCGGTCACAAATCCGGCGGCCTGGCTGCTTTTCCCCGCGATCCTGCCGCATTTTGTCCGCGTGGATGAGCCGATCGCGATCCAGTATGGCATCCTGGCCATTATCGCCGCGCTTGCCGATGTGTTTGTGCTGACGTTTTACGCAGCCCTTGGCGCGCGGGCTGCAAGGCTTCTGGCTGGGCCAAACGCCGTGTGGATCGACCGGTTTTACGGTATCGCCCTGCTTGGTCTTTCGAGCACTTTGATCCTGCAATCCCTCGGCCATCTGAGATAGTCGACACAGGAACACACAGGCCCGGATTTTAGCAATCGGCCCGCAGTCAGCTTGCGAAGAATCTCGACAGCCTTGCAGCCGTGTCTTCGGGGTGCTCTTCCGGGAAGAAATGCCCACCCTTGACCGAGCCGCCTCCGACGTTATCAGCCCATTGCCGCCAGATCGCCAACGGGCCGCCCTCCTCCGCATACCAGTTCTCCAACCCGCCCTCGCCGCTCCAGAGCGCAAGCAGCGGGCATCTGATGCGACAGCCATTAGCCTGGTCCTGCGCGTCGTGCTCGCGGTCGATGCCTGCGGCGGCGCGATATTCCTCGCAGATGGCGTGGGCATGGGCGGGATCACGCAGCGCCTCGATATAGGCGGCCCTGACCTCAGCGGGAAAAGCATCTGGAGCCGAGCCCCAGCCGGCGATCGCATTGTCGACAACTGCGTCGGGTGCTGCGGACAACAGGCGCTCAGGCAGCGGTTCCGGCTGGGCGAGCAGGCTCCACGGCCAGAAGGCCAGCGCCAACCTGGCATCGGCCCGATCCCAGGCGGAGGCCGTGGGGACGATGTCGAGAACGGCGACTTTCGACACGGTTTCGGGATGGTCGAGCGCCAGCCGGTAGGCGACGCGACCGCCACGGTCGTGGCCGGCAACCATGAAACGGTCGAAACCGAGAACGTCCATAACCTGCACCATGTCGCGCGCCATCGCTCGTTTGGAATAGGCGGCATGATTGGCTCCGGAAGCCGGACAGGCGCTTTGTCCGTAGCCTCTCAGATCGGCGGCAACCACGCTGAAGTGCGGCGCCAATGCCACGGCGATGTCCCGCCACATAACATGCGTTTCGGGAAAGCCATGCAGGAGCAGCAGCGGCGGCCCTGAGCCACCGGCCCTGACGAAGATCGATGTCTCCTCCATTTGAACGGTCCTGGCGTCAAAGCCCGCAAACATCAGCTGCCGCCAACCATTCCGTGGCTGGAACGGATTCGCAGCACCTGGACACCCTTCGGCAATTCGATCAGGAACTCCTTGTCGCGGTCGAGATGGTGGATGCTTTGCGGATCGCCGCCGGTAAAGGCGGCCATCGCCTCGACGCTCTCCCAATAGGAGATGGTGATGAATTCCGAATGCGTCGGCGTGTCCTCGCGAAAAGTCTGCACGCCCAGCGCTTTCTCGATCAGCGGCTTGATACCGACCTCGTAGTTGTAGCGCTCATAGGCGTCGGCCTTGTCGGGCAAGGTCCTGCCGCGCCAGATGCGCGCAATGGTCGGGGTTGTCGGTGCCATCAGCAACAAACGCCTGAACGCGAGCCGCGTTCCGAACATCTCGACTGGTGGCAGCCGGATCGCGGTCCGAACCTGCGAGCAGAGGCCGGCCAAGTTGACTAGCTGTCGCGGTCAATGCACAAGGAGCCATGGTCTGAGGGCGGGACGGTGACGCATCGGTCTGCAAAACCGACGTAGTGGGTTCAATTCCCACTCAGGCCTCCACACTATCTCTTTGAAGTTGTTGGCGATCCCGACAGGATTCGAACCTGTGACCATCGGCTTAGAAGGCCGGTGCTCTATCCAGCTGAGCTACGGGACCGCTGGCCGGCATTTGATATCTTGGCCGGCTGGTGTCTATGTGCCAGGCGCTGACCGCCGGTCAATGCGTCCAGGGTATCCTGCGGTCATAGCGGAAATTTTCCGCATAGGAAATCTGCCGGCGCTTGGTCTCTTTCGGCTCCTCGACACGGAAGGCCAGCCCCTGCTTTTCGGCATAGGCCACCGCTTCTTCCCTGGTGTCGAAGGTCAGCCTGATCTGGCTCAGCATGTCGCCCGATGTGGTGTAGCCCATCAGCGGGTCGATCTTCTTGCGTTGGGCGGGATCGAATTCCAGCACCCAATGGCCGGTCTTGGCCTTGCCGGACTGCATCGCGGTTTTGGCTGGGCTGAAAATTCGCGCGGACATGGGCACCTCGTAGCTGCGTTGGCGGTAGCGCCGCCTTATTTCAGTCAATACTGTGCAACACTGCCGACGGCAAGGCCGAAGCGGCCTGCAACCAGGCCGCTTCGGCAGCGGCATCGGCCCGATACACTGGCGTAGCATCAAAAGTCATGGTCATGATGGCGACACAAAGAGGCATGGACGCAGGGATTTTGCACGCCGAGGCCGACAGCCAAGCGATTTTCGACGGCGCGATCGTGATCGGCGCCGGGGCAGCCGGCTTGACCGCAGCCCATGCGCTGCTCAAGACCGGCGTGCCTGTGATGGTGTTGGAAAAGGAAGCCCGGCTGGCCGAGCCATGGCACGGGCGGCACGAGCGACTGCATCTCAACACGCATCGCGACCTTTCGGCGCTGCCGGGCGTTTCCTTTCCTGCCGGCACCCCTGCCTTTCCGCACCGAAACACCATCATCGGCCATTTGAACGAATTCCACGCCATGCACCGGCTGCCGGTCGAGTTCGGCATCGCGGTCGAGGAGATTGGCTTCGAGGGCGACCACTGGCTTGTGCGGACCAGTGCCGGGCCGCGGCTGGCGCGCCATGTCGTCATCGCCACCGGGCGCGACCGGCAGCCCTTCATCCCGGCCTGGAAAGGCATGAAGGCCTTTGCCGGACGCATCATCCATTCGGCCGCATTCGGTAACGCCAAGGCCTATGCGGGCAAGAAAGTGCTGGTCGTCGGCGCCGGCAATTCCGGCTTCGACGTGCTCAATCACCTGGTGGCAGCCGACGCGGGACAGATCTGGCTGTCGGCGCGCAACGGTCCGGCACTGCTGCCCAAGCGCCTCGGCCAGATCGCCGTCCACCGATTTTCGCCGATCCTGGCGCGGCTGCCGTTCAAGCTCGCCGATGCGGTGATGGCGGCGACGCAGCGATGGGCCTTCGGCGACCTCACGGCCTACGGCCTGCCGCCGACGCCTTCGGGCGGCGCAAGCCGGCTGGCGTCGGATTATACCGCCATCGCCACCGATGACGGCGCCGTCGATGCCATCAAGGACCGCAGGATCATCGTGCTGCCAACCGTGCGGGAATTTACCGGCGACACGGTCGTTTTCGACGATGGCGCGACGATCCAGCCCGATATCGTCATCGCCGCGACCGGCTACCGCACCGGGCTCGAGGCCATGCTGGGCAAGCTCGGCGTGCTCGACGAAAAGGGCGTGCCGCTGTTCAACGGCGCCGACAGCGACCCGCGACTGCCGGGCCTGTGGTTCACCGGCATGCGGCCAAGCATCCGTGGCTGCTTCGCCAATGCTCGCATCCAGGCCAAGGCGATCGCAGCCAGGATTGCGCGGGAGCGCATACCGCCAAGCCCCGTTTGATGTTTTAGGGGTTGCGCGACAGGGTCCGGAACCGTATACGCCGCAGGGCCTCGGAGTGTAGCGCAGCCTGGTAGCGCATCTGGTTTGGGACCAGAGGGTCGGGAGTTCGAATCTCTCCACTCCGACCATTTTTTCCCACAAAGCCAGTCCTTGCCCAAGGTATCACTCCCAAGGTCGCCAATGGCTGCCTCGCCGGTAGCGCATGGCGGCACGCATTGCCCAAGCAGCAGCCGCTCGCCGATCGGACCCTACATTGGAACACCAGTTCGCTCCGAGAGTTGTGTATGTTCAACCCAAGGAGCAAACAATGAAAACCCTTCTCATCGCCTCGATGATCGCGTTCGCCGGAACGGCGGCTTTGATCGCACCGGCGCAAGCCGCCAGTCTGACTATCCAGTCCGATGACGACGATCAATATTCGTCCGACGATGGCGATATACAGATTCTTCGCCATCACCAGCGCCACAAAGACTATAGCGACGACTATGGCGACGACTACAGCGACAACCAGGATGGCCAATGGCGGCGCCACCATCGCCATCACCGCTGCCATATCGAACTGGTCAGGCACTGGCGCCATCACCACAGGGTCGTCGAAGAGGTCAGGGTCTGCGGCTGATCCGATCGCTTTAGACCTGCTACGGCCGAGTTTGGCGACCGGAGCACCAATCTGACCTAAAGCGCGTCTCATTTGAACGGACTCACGCGACGCGCTTGAGGTCTTGTTTGATGCATGTTTGATGCATGCGGTTCTCTCAAAACCGGGGCCACTTGAGCGACATGCATCAGGCGCCCGTGTCATCGAACAGCATCCCTTCGGCGGGTTTGGCTGAAAATCGACGCAGGGATAATCCCCTCGCTTCCACCTCTATCGCCGGTCTAAAAGCGCGTCGCGCTGAAACGTATCCAGGCGACGCGCTTTGATTTTTGTTTTGATGCATGTCGTTCTCTCAAAACCGGGACCACTTTTGAGCGACATGCATTAGACTCCGGGCAAGGGGAGATTCTGGATGCTTGGTCTCGAGGCATGGCTTTCGCTGATTGGCCCTGCCTACTTCGCTTACATCCGCATCACGGTTCCGTTCGTCGTCGTCTGGGCCATTATCTGTGCAGCCCTGTGGATCTGGAACAACCGGCCGAGCAAGAGGCAAGGCCCTCCCCGCTCGTGGCCCGCCAGCGTGCTGTTCTTTGTCGTCGTTGCCGCGTGCTACGTGGCAGCGCATACGGTGGTCTATCTGCTGGTCCGGTATCTGGCGGCGTTGTGGGCATAAACGTAGCTCTATAGAGCGCTCTCGATATCGGTCTTCGAAAAATCGTCGCCAACATAGAGTAAGCGGCAGGCTCGATCCTTTGCCACTTCATAGGCAAAGCAATCGCCGAAATTGAGCCCGGCCGGATGAATACCCTTGCCCCATCGCCCATACGCCTCGGCTATGCGTCGGCCAGAGGCTGGTGTCACCGCCGTGACCTCGAAGCCGAGCCCGTCGATCAGGCCGGCCATTTCCTCACCGACATTGCGCCTATCCGCCACGATCAGCGCCTCGGCCACTGTGCCAGCCGAGATCAAAATATCGTCTTCGGCTTCCAGCGCCGCAATGCAGGCACTGGATTGAGGTTCGGCAAGAACGATCNCCGAGATCAAAATATCGTCTTCGGCTTCCAGCGCCGCAATGCAGGCACTGGATTGAGGTTCGGCAAGAACGATCGCCATCAGGGCCGAGGTATCGACCACGATCATTCGGGCAGGCCATCAGCGCCATAGAGGAAATCCTGGCTCCGCGCGGCATCCGACCCGGCCTTTGCCTTGGCAGCGCCGGATGCTCGCATTGCCTCCAGCAATGCCCGGCGGCCTTTCCTGTCAGGGGCAGCCTTCACGGGAACAAGGCGCACGGCTGCATGACCATGGCGGGTCAGGATAATTTCATCCCCAGCCTCGGCACGACGCACCAGTTCGGTGAGCTGCCCCTTGGCGTCTGTAACGGATACCTGCATTGACCGCTCCTTTATGGACCATGCTCTGGTCCATATCCAAAAAGTAGACCATCTAATGGTCCATTTCAATGCAGGACGATGAGATCTTGCGGCTTGGTGAAGTCTGAATGACAGCTGGCGCGCAATCGTAGGCCTTGCGGCGATTCTATCTGAAGGTAAGCTCGCCGGGCGAGAACCCCAATCATCACTCCCGGCGAGCCTACAACCCGATCAGGAACGCGATCAGGACCGGGGTCAGCCGGCAAACGCAGTGTTGCAAGATGGATGCCAGAGGTTTCTTCTCGAAATGGGACAGGAGCGGAGTCTTCTCCTTCCACTGCCTAAACCTCGAACTCGCCCTGCCCTTCATCCATGGCGCTGACGATCTCGGCGGCGAGCGCCCTGGTGATCGGCGTCTTGCGCTCGAGCGCCGTGCGGTCGAGGCGTTCGACCACGCGCATGGCGGTGGCCAGCGAGCGCTCGATGCGGCGCACCAGATATTGCACGACATGCGGCTCGACCTCGACCTGGCGGTCGGCGAAGAGTTTGGCGATGACACCGGCCAGAAGCAAATCGTCCGGCTCATGGATCTCGACGGTTGCCGCCGCCTTCAGCCGCGAGGCAAGATCGGGCAACGTCACCCTCCAGGCGGCGGGGAAGCGCCGCGCCGTCAACAGCAAGGTGGCCCCGGCGCCGCGCACTTCATTGATGAGATGGAACAGGCCCGCCTCGTCGATGGCTGTCTTGTCGACATCGTCGATCAGCGCGGGCCTGCCGCCAAGCCCGGTGATGGCATTGCCGATGCGCTGGGCATCGACCGCCACAGCGTTGGCCCGCGCCTGCCAGATCGAGCCCAGATGTGTCTTGCCGGAACCGGCCGGGCCAGCGAGCACGATCACCGGCGACGGCCAGTCCGGCCAGCGATCGACAAGGGCTGCCGCCTCGCGGTTGGTGGCCGACACCACCAGTTCGTCGCGCGAGTAGCCGGTGCCGTGGCCAAGGTCGAGCGGCAGTTGGCGCGGCGGTTCGGTCTTATGATCCGTCACGTTCAGCCGCGCGGCGACCGGTGGCCGCCGCCGCGAGCGGCGGGCAGCGGCGGGACGGGCTCGCTGGAGTGTCCCTTGTAGAGCGGCGATTCGAGATAGCGGGCAATGGCAAACCGCACCAGCACGGCAACCGCCGCCGAAGCAGGAACGGCGATCAAAAGGCCGACGAAGCCGAACAGGGCGCCGAAAGCGAACAGCGCAAACATCAGCCAGACCGGGTGCAGGCCGACGCTTTTTCCGACCAATCTGGGCTGCAGGATGTTGCCTTCGATGAACTGGCCGATGAAGAACACCACGGCGACAGCAACGATCATGGTCCAGTCCGGCCAGAACTGGACGAAGGCGACGCCGACGGCCAGGACCAGTCCGGTCAGCGAGCCGACATAAGGGATGAACGAGATCAGCCCGGCGAAGAGGCCGATGAGGATGGCGAAATTCAGCCCGGTCAGCGTCAGGCCGGTGGCATACATGCCGCCGAGCACCAGGCACAGCGTGCCCTGGCCGCGCACGAAGCCGGCGGTCGCGGTGTTGATGTCCCTGGAGATCGCCCTGACCGTCCCGACATAATCGCGCGGCACCCAGCTGTCGACGACCGCCACCATGCGATCCCAGTCGAGCAGCATGTAGAAAGCGACAACCGGAGTGACCACGAACAGGCTGACCACCGACACCAGAGCAACGCCGGAACTCCAGATCGAGGTGAAGACGGTGCTCAGCAGGCCGAAACCGGAAGTGAGCAGCGAATTCAGCCCGTCGCGCAGGCCATTGGCATTGACGCCGAATTTCTGCTCCAGCCATTTCGGATCGAAGCTGGTGATCAGCGACTGCAGCCGGGTCAGATATTCCGGCAGCTTGCTGGCGAAATCGGCCATCTGCGTGGCCAGAACCGGAACCAGGATGACGAAGGCCAGCACCAAAAGGACGATGAAGGCGATCAGGATGACCACCGTCGCCATCAGCCGGGAGAGGCCGAGGCGTTGCAGCCGGTCGGCGACCGGGTCGAGGAAATAGGCCAGCACCATGCCGGCAACGAACGGCAACAGGATGCTGGAAAAAATGTAGAGGAACAGCGCCAGGAAGATTGCCGTGCCCAGCCAGAAGAAAATCTGGCGGCGAAACGCCAGGGACGCAGCCGCCTCTGCCAGCGCTGCAGTCGCGGCATTCTTGTCAACTACCCGGGGTGGAGCCTTCGCCATAGCCGCTCATATGCCTCAGCCAAGCCACGAGATAGGCCGCGGCCGAAGCCACGGTCAAGACCCCGGACAGCAATATGAGCGCAGGCCTCAGCGGGTCGAGGTGGAGGCCAAGGGCAAGTTCGCCCAGCACCACGGCGCCAGCACGATCTGGGCGGCGGTGTTGGCCTTTCGACACATAGAGCGGCTTCATCTCGACCGGATGCGCCATGACCGTGGACAAAAGCACGGCGCAGATGATCAGCGCATCGCGTGACACCATGGTCACCACCAGCCACAGCGGCAATTGCCCGATGAAGCCCATGACCACGAACACCGAGACCAGAAGCACCTTGTCGGCCATTGGATCGAGATAGGCGCCGAATTTCGAATGCTGGTTGAAACGGCGGGCGATGAAGCCGTCAACGCCGTCGGAAATGCCGGCGACGAGAAAGCCGGCAAAGGCCCAGTCCCAGCGCATATTCAGCATCGCCAGTACGACGGCCGGAACCAGCACGAAGCGCAGGATGGTGATGAGGTTGGGAATGGTCAAAGGCATGTCCCGCCATGCTTGTTCTGCAGATAGATGATGGAGATGGATTGTGGCTGCAAGGACCAGCGGTGAAGGGGCGACTGTCCACGTATTTATCTTGGGCAAAAGCCCGGTATCCTGTCGTCATCCTTGCCCCCCGAAACCATTCATGCGAAGAGCCGCCGAGGGAAACAGGGATGCGCCGACGATGAGCAAGGGCGACCGGGCCAAGCGCAAGAACGGGCTCACCTATGCCGAGGCGGGCGTCGACATCGATGCCGGCAACCTCATGGTCGAGAAGATCAAGCCGCTGGTGCGCGCGACGCGCCGGCCGGGCGCCGATGGCGAGATCGGCGGTTTTGGCGGCCTGTTCGACCTCAAGGCGGCGGGTTTCACGGATCCGGTGCTGGTTGCCGCCAATGACGGCGTCGGCACCAAGCTGAAGATCGCCATCGATGCCGGCAAGCACGACACGATCGGCATCGACCTCGTCGCCATGTGCGTCAACGACATCGTCGTGCAGGGCGCCGAGCCACTGTTCTTCCTCGACTATTTCGCCACCGGCAAGCTCGACCCCGACCAGGGGACGGCAATCGTCGGCGGCATAGCAATCGGCTGCCGACAGGCCGGCTGCGCGCTGATCGGCGGCGAGACCGCTGAAATGCCCGGCATGTATAACGACAAGGATTACGACCTTGCCGGCTTCGCCGTCGGTGCGGCCGAACGCGGCCAGTTGCTGCCGACCGACGATATTGTCGAAGGCGACGTGCTGCTTGGGCTGGCTTCCTCGGGCCTGCATTCGAATGGCTTTTCACTGGTGCGCCGTATCGTTGCCGTCAGCGGGCTTGCCTGGAGCGATCCGGCGCCGTTCAACGACGAAGCGACGCTGGCCGAGGCGCTGCTCGAGCCGACCCGCATCTATGTGAAGTCGGTCCTCAAGGCCATCCGCAACACGCATGGGATCAAGGCACTGGCCCATATCACCGGCGGCGGCTTTCCCGAAAACATTCCGCGCGTCCTGCCCAAGGACTTTTCCGCAGAGCTCGATCTCAATGCCATCGATGTGCCGGCGGTGTTTTCCTGGCTGGCGAAGACTGGCGGCGTGGCGCCGGAGGAGATGATGCGCACCTTCAACTGCGGTATCGGCATGATCCTCGTCGTCGCCTCCGGCCAGGCCGCACAGGTCGCAGCCGTGCTGCAGGAGGCCGGCGAGACGGTGACGCCGATCGGCCGCATCGTGCCGCGCCGCGACGCCGGCGTCATTTATCGGGGCTCGATCGGCCTATGAGCAGGAAACGCACGGTTGTTTTGATCTCGGGACGCGGCTCCAACATGACGGCGCTGATCGCGGCGGCCAGCGACCCGGCCTATCCGGCCGAGATCGTTGGCGTCATTTCCGACCGGGCCAACGCCGCCGGCCTCGGCATCGCGGCCGCGCGCGGTATCCCGACCAAGGTCATCGTGCGCGCCGACCATGCCAGCAAGGAAGCCCATGATGCGGCGATCGACGCCGCGCTGATTGCATTCAACGCCGAGATCGTGGCGCTGGCCGGCTATCTGCGCATCCTGTCCCGCGGCCTGGTCGAGAAGTGGCAGGGGCGCATGATCAACATCCACCCTGCCCTGCTGCCGGCCTTCAAGGGCCTGGATACCCATGCACGCGCATTGTGCGCCGGCATGCGTATCCATGGCTGCACGGTGCATTTCGTTACGCCTGAGATGGATGACGGCCCGATCATCGCGCAAGCCGCGGTGCCGGTGATGGTCGGCGACAATGAAGACACACTGGCCGCCCGCGTTCTGAAAGCCGAGCACCGGCTCTACGCGCTGGCGCTCGGCCTCGTCGCCGACGGCAAGGCGCGCATGGAAGGCGGCCGCACTGTGCTGGCGCATTTCGCTGACGATGCCGAAAACGGAACTTCGGTGGTGATGGCCCCCGACCCGCTGCGCGAAGAGCGCGATCTCGAACATCTGGCGCGGATCACGCCGTAGGCGCTTCAGGACCTGAAAGCCCTTGGATATTTTTGACAGCGCGATCCGGAGAAAAGGCGATCTCGCCGGCGTCTTTGAACATGACGACACTGAAGGGCCAGCAAACGCCACGGCTTATTTTTACCTATACGAAGCGCATGACGAGGTAGTTGGGCGGATCATCGGCGCAATTCATATTCGATCGGGTGCCTGGGCGATCACCGAAGCGGATATTGCCGTCCAATGGGACAATGATGAGAGGCGCGTCGGCCTTTTCATCTTCGGCACTTTGTCGGCAGCCTTTGATGCCGCTACTGGCGCTAAATACGGTGGCGGATACGGCATGGACTTCCAGCGCGAAATTCCCTGGTCCTGAGATCTAACAGATGAAACAGCTGCTTCTTCTTCGCCACGCCAAGTCGAGCTGGGACGACCCGGCGCTTGCTGATTTCGACCGGCCGCTCGGGCCGCGCGGGCTGAAGACGGCGCCGCTGATGGGGCGCGAACTGGCCCGGCGCAGTTGGCTGCCTGACCTGGCGCTGGTGTCGCCGGCGCTGCGCACGCGCGAGACATGGCGGCTGGTCTCGGCGGAACTTTCGGCGAGCGTAACGGTGGAGTTCGCCGAGGCGCTTTTCGAAGCCACGGCTGGCGACATTCTGGCCGAGGTGCAGCAGGCAGTCGCATCGGCTGGCTGTCTCCTGGTGCTCGGCCATAATCCCGGCCTGGAGGACTTTGCCCGCCGGCTCGCCGGTCCGCGATCGAGTGTGGCTGCTCTCAGGAAACTTGAAGAGAAATTCCCGACCGGCGCCCTTGCCCGCTCTGTCATCGACGGCGACTGGGCGAATCTCGGCTTCGGCGCGGCCCGGTTGACGCATTGCATCAAGCCGAAGGATCTAAGCTAGACCAAGCTGCCTAACGGGCTAGCCGCAGGTGACAGCCGCAAACCGTGTTTTGAAAAGACCACGGTCAAACAAGGAGATAGGACCAATTGCTGGCGGATTGATTCAAGATCTTTGCGGCCCGATCAATTGCATAAAAACAAGAGCGGTGGGCCGGGCCCACCGCTCTTTGTGGTCGTCGATTTCCCATAAAATCAACGACCCCAGATGCCCTGGCCGGATTCCGGCTGGTTCGAGTCGCCCTTGATCGTGAAATCGCCGAGGCTGGCCGGCTTGCGGATCGAGGCGGTATAACTGTGATCGATGTTGCCGGCGGGCGCTGTCACAGCAGGCTGGTTGACGCCGTCGGAGCCGTAGTGGTCGCTGCCTGCGAAAGCGGTGCCGGTGGCAAGGAGGATGGCAGCAGCGGTAAGTGCGATCTTGGTCATTTCAGGTAATCCAGATTTTTCAGTTCTGTCCGTCAAGTGGCGTGCCTTGGGAGGAATTCGCGTCGCTCGGACCACCCCGAAATGGGTGTGCGTTGCTGCCATTGCCAATCACAAAAATGTGCGAACCGAACCGTTCGGTTCGGTGTTGGAAGGCGCGAAATGGCGTAGTTGTTGCTATATTCTATTCTCTAGGCGGCTCCGACCTCCAACGCCCCTCGTTGCGTTACCCTTGCATCTCAAAAGGTCGTGAAGCCCAGTACGTCGCGCATGTCGTATTCGCGGGGCGGCCGGACGGCGACCCAGCGTGCTGCCGCAATGGCGCCGCGCGCGAACATCGAGCGGTGGCCCGCCGAATGGGAAAGCGTGAGCGTCTCGCCCTCGGCCAGCAAGCTCACGCTGTGCTCGCCGACGATGCTGCCGCCGCGCAGCACGGCAAAGCCGATCTCGCCGGCAGGGCGTGGACCTGTAAGGCCGTCGCGGATGCGTTTCGCCACATCGTCCAGCCTGACGCCATGTCCGCGAGCGGCCGCCTCGCCCAGCATCAGCGCCGTGCCCGACGGTGCGTCGACCTTCATGCGGTGATGCGCTTCCAGGATTTCGATGTCGGTGTCGGGACCAAGTGCTCGCGCCGCCTGCTCGACCAGCCCGGTCAGCATGCTGAGCCCGAGCGAGTAGCTGCCGGAGCGAACGATGGCGACGGACTTCGAAGCAGTAGCGATGGCGGCGAGATCGGCCGGCTCGAAGCCGGTCGAGCCGATGACCAGCGCCGGGCCACCGCAGGCCGCGCAAGCTTGTGCAAGATCGACGGAGGCCGAAGGCGTGGTGAAATCGATGATGACATCGGCAAGCGCCAGTGCTTCGTCGCGTTCGACCAGCCCCTCGCCGGCGCTGCCCGGCCTGTGAAAGCGGGCGACGAGCGCCAGCCTGGGATCGGTCTCGACGGCCAGCGCCATCTCCCTGCCCATGCGGCCGAGCGCACCGGCTATGGCTATCTTCAACAGATGCGGCATGGCGGCTTTCACTGGAAATGCGAGTCACAACAATGATCTACCATGCCGCCCTGCCAGATTGATTCAGCCGGCGCCATGCGTCTTGAGCATCATGCCGGCGATCTCCTTGACCAGCTTGGCGGCAACCAGCGCGGTGAGATTGGAGACATCCTGGCTTGCATTGTATTCGAAGACATCGGCGCCGACGATGGGCTGGTCGATCCGCTGGATCAGGTTGATCACTTGCCGGGTTGTAAGACCACCGGGTTCGCGGTGCGACACGCCGGGCGCACAAGCCGGGTCGAAGCCGTCGAGATCGACCGAGAGATAGACCGGCGTCTTGAGATCGAGCTGCAGACCCTCGCTGAAATGCCGCGCCTCGATCATTTCGACGCCGAAGCGCTTGAGCTGGTCACGAAGCTCATCATTGAGGGTGCGCAGGCCGATCTGGATCAGCCGGTCAGCCAGCCCCTCCTCCAGGATGCGCGCGAAGGACGAGGTGTGGGACCGCCTGTTGCCCTGATAGGCATCGTAGATGTCGGGATGGGCGTCGATCTGGACGATCGTTAGCCTGGCATGGCGGCGGCGCACGGCACGCAGCACCGGCCAGGCGATGGCATGATCGCCGCCGAGGCTGATCAACGGGTGGCCGGCATCCAGCGCGCGGCCGACCTCGGCCTCGATTCGCTCCCACGGATCGCCGGCGCCTGAAAAGTCGATGTCGCCGTGGTCGACGAAACTGTCCGCCACATCGAAGCCGGTTTCGCTCCACGAGCTGTGCGCGTCGCTTTTGAGTTCCCGCCGGATCAGGGCCGGCGCTGCGGCCGCGCCCTTGAGATAGGACGAGTTCTCGTCATGCGGTATTCCCAGAAGCGAAACCCTGGCCATCGGCGTGCGATCTCCGGCAACAGGCCATCTCCCTAAACCCGGCAGCTGGCTGGCGATAGCAGTGCCGCTTGGGCCAGTTGCGAAGGCGATCAGGCGTCACTTCACGATCGCGCCGCCCAGCCTTTGCCTGACGATCGCGGCGTGGAAATTCGTGCCGTGCAACAGCCCGTCATCGTTGAAGTCGTAGCTGGAATTGTGCAGCGGCGGCGAGGTCTCGCCATTGCCGAGAAAGACGAAGCAGCCCGGTACGTGATCGAGGAAGCGGGCGAAATCCTCCGAGGCGGTCATCGGCTCCGCCGCGATGCTGGCGGCGCCATAGGCCAGCACGCGCCTTGCGGCGACAAAGGCCGCGTCCACCAGGTCGGCATCGTTCTGCAGCGGCACGAATTCCCTGCTATAGGTCACGTCGGCGGTGACATTGTAGGCAGCGGCGGTGCCTGCCGCGATGACCCGCATCTGGCGCTCGATCTCGGCGCTGACCTCGGGACGAAAACTGCGGCGTCACCGAGGATGCAGGCGAGGCCGGGCAATGCGTTGCGGGTGCCGTCGGTGATCAGCTCGGTCACCGAAACCACCGAAATGTCGGCGGGACTCAGCCGGCGCGAGACGATGGTCTGCAGATTGGTGACCAGCGCGCAGGCGGCGACCAAGGTCTCGTTCCCGGAATGTGGCCGCGCCGCATGGCCGCCGATGCCCTTGAGCACGATCTCGAAATTGTCCTCCGCCGACATGAACGGGCCGGCACGGGTCTCGAAATGCCCGACGGGCAGGCCAGGCATGTTGTGCAGGCCAAAAATCTCGTCGAAGGGAAAGCGCTGCAGCAGCCCGTCGTCCAGCATCGCCAGCGCGCCCCTGCCCCATTCCTCGGCGGGCTGGAAGATGAAGCGCACGGTGCCGTCGAAACCGCCCTGGGCGGCCAGCAGCTTTGCCGCGCCGAGCAGCATGGTGGTGTGGCCGTCATGGCCGCAGGCATGCATGATGCCGGGGTTCTGCGAGCGATGGGCGGTCGCGGACTGCTCGGTGATGCGCAGCGCATCCGTGTCGGCCCTGAGCGCAATCGCCCGGTTGCCGCTGCCGCGCTTCAATGTGCCAACGACGCCGGTGCCGCCGACCCCCTCTGCAACATCGTCCAGCCCGAATTCGCGCAGCTTCGCGGCGACAAAGGCAGCGGTGCGCTTTTCCTCAAAGCCGAACTCGGGGTGCGCGTGCAAATCGCGCCGCCAGCCGGTCATTTCCTGCTTCAGCACATCACGATCGAGCTCAGCCATTTTCTCCCCGACCTATTTTGCAAGCTCACTGGCGACATCAAGCAGGATGTTGGCGCCGGCGACAAGCTCGGCATCTTCAGTGTGTTCGCGCGGATTGTGGCTGATGCCACCGGCGCTCGGCACGAAGATCATTGCCGCCGGCGCGAGGCGGGCCATCATCTGCGCGTCATGGCCGGCGCCCGATGTCATGCGCCTGACGCCGAGACCGCGGTTCTTCGCGGCCGCCTCGATCAGTTCGACGATGCCGATGTCGAATAGCACCGGTTCGAAGCGGGCGAGCCGCTCGACCGAGATCGATACGTTCTCCAAAACCTCAAGCTCCTCGAGATAGGCAGCAAGGGCCGCCTCATGCGCCTGCAAGCGCTGTTCGTCGGGATCGCGCAGGTCGATGGTGAAGACGGCGCGCGCGGGAATGACGTTGATGGCGTTGGGTTCGAAGCGCATCGTGCCGACCGTGGCCACGGTTGGCCCATTTGAAGCCCTGGCCCGATCGTGCAGGAAGGTGATGATGCGGGCGGCGGCGTGGCCGGCGTCGCTGCGCATCGACATCGGCGTGGTGCCGGCATGGTTGGCGGCGCCGTCGATGGTGATGCGCTGCCAGGAAATGCCTTGCAGATTCTCGACCGCGCCGATCGGCACGCCTTCACGCTCCAGCACCGGCCCCTGCTCGATATGAAGTTCGAGATAGGCATGCGGCTTGAGGAAGCCGGGTTCGCGGTCGCCGGCATAGCCGATGCGGGCGAGCTCCTGGCCGAGCACGCTGCCATCCGTGCCGATGGCGGCCAGCACGGCCTCGGCGCTGACGCCACCGGCATGGCATAGCGAGCCCATCATGTCAGGCGTGTAGCGCACGCCTTCCTCATTGGTGAAAGCGGCGACCGCGACCGGGCGCGACGGCGAAAAGCCCGAAGCCTGCAGCGTCTCGATCACCTCCAGCCCGGCCAGCACGCCGTAGCAGCCATCATAGATGCCGGCATCGATAACGGTGTCGATATGCGAACCGATGAGCAGCGGCGCCTGCCCGGCATTGTCGGGGCTTTGCCAGATGCCGAAGATATTACCGACCCGGTCGATGGCGACTTCCAGCCTGGCCTGCCTGAGCCAGCCGACAAAGAGGTCACGGCCCTGTTTGTCTGTGTCGGAGGCGGCGAGCCGGATCAGCCTATCCTCACTGTCGCGGCCAACGGCGGCGAGTTCCCGGATGCGGCCAAGAAGACGCTGTGCATCGATCCCGATCATGGCTATGCCTCGGCCTTCAGCTTGCCGGCCAGCACATCGGCGGGGCTCTGCCCGACCAGCTCGGTATAGCGATGCGGGTCTGTGGCGCCTTCGGTGTTGATTACAAGCACGCGGGATTTGTCGTCGAGCCCGAGCGCGGCCTTGTGGTCGGCCACCGCCCGGATCAGCCCGGCCAGACCGACGCCGCCGCTTTCGCCGGCGACGATCACTGGATCATTGCCAGCCGGCCGTGCCAGCCGCCGCATCACCGCGACCGCCTCCTCCTCATCCACCGTCATGAAGGCATCGGCAACCCGCGCCAGAACGCGCCAGGCAACTTGCGAGGCCTCGTAGCATTCGAGCATCGCCATCACCGTCGGCTGATCGTGTGCGACCTTGACCACGTGGCCCACCCGGGCGGCTGCGACAACGCAGGCGGCGCGGGCCGGCTCGACGACGATGAAGGTCGGCCTGGCGTGACCGAGCACGATGGCGAGATGGCCGGCCAGGGCGGCGGCAATGCCGCCGACACCGGCCTGCACGAAGACATGGGTCGGCGGCTGCGGCAACTGGCCCAATGCTTCACGCACGATCGTCGAATAGCCCTGCATGACCAGACCGGGGATGCGCTCGTAGCCCGGCCAGGAGGTGTCGGACACCACGGTCCAGCCTTGCTCAGCTGAAACCTCGGCGGCCTGCCTGACCGAGTCGTCATAATTGCCGTCGACGCGGATCATCTCGGCGCCATAGCGGGCTATTGCTGCAATGCGCGCCTCGCTGACGCCGGCGTGAACGAAGATTGCCGCTTTCGCGCCAACCAACTGTGCACCTTGCGCGACCGAGCGGCCGTGATTGCCGTCGGTGGCGCAGGCAACCGTCATCCCGGCAGCGACCGCCCGGACGTCGAACCGGTTGAGATCGGCCACGTCAACGGGCCGACCAAGCGATCGGCTCGCCTCCTCCAGCACCAGTCGAAAAACGGCATAGGCGCCGCCGAGCGCCTTGAAGCTGCCGAGACCGAGGCGAAAGCCTTCATCCTTGATGTGGACGGCGCCGAGGCCGAGTTCGCCGGCCAGCGTCGGCAATGCATGCAACGGAGTTGCGAGGTGATTGTCGCGATGGGCAAGAAAGCGCTCGACCGTATCGGCACCGGCATTCCCCAGCGTTTCGGCATCGACCGGATCGAGCGGCCGGCGGTGCAAGGCATTGCTGTTGAGCAGGAACACGGGTGGCCTCCTTTGGGTGTGACGAAATCATATTGCAGCCGAGGCGCAAATAGCGCTGTTATTGGCGCTTCGAAATGCAAGTTTGTTTCGCCAGGATAGCGCTTTGCCTCGATCGCCTTCGCTCGACAGTTTCGACCTCGCCATCCTTGCCATCCTGCAGCGGGACAACACGACGCCGCAGCGGCTGATCGGCGAAGCCGTCAACCTGTCGGCGCCGGCGGTGCAGCGGCGCATCAAGCGCATGGAACAGTCCGGCGTCATTGCGGGCAATGTCGCCGTGGTCGACCCGGCGGCGGTCGGCCATCCCATCACCATCTTCGTCGAAGTGGAACTGGAGAGCGAACGCTCGGACCTGATCGACGCGGCCAAGCGGCAATTCTCGGCAGAGCCGCAAGTGCAGCAATGCTACTACGTCACCGGCGAGGCCGACTTCATCCTGATTATCACCGTGGCCGACATGGGCGCCTATGAAGCGCTGACGCGCAGACTGTTCTTCGACAGCAAGAATGTCCGAAAATTCCGCACCTTCGTTGCCATGGACCGTGTCAAGGTGGGGCTGACGGTGCCTCTGCCGGGATAGCCAGTCACTTTTATGCAATTCCGGACGGAAAACCGCTCACACTTTTCCTGGAATTGCTTTAGCCCGCCGGCCGCAGCCAGACCTTGTTGTCGTGGAAGGCCGCACCGCCATAGGGCGCTGGTGCGTCGGCGCCGGTGAGCACATTGATGCCTTCGCCACGCTCATGCGCGCTGTTTGGCCAGATGCCCTCGGCGATCACCACGCCGCGCTTGAGGCCTTCGAACAGCTTTGCGTGCAGCACCACCTCGCCGCGCCGGTTGCCGACCTCGATACGGTCGCCGTCGCCCAAGCCAAGCGCGGCAGCGTCGTCCGGGTGCACCAGGAGTTCCGGCCGGCCTTCCTTGGCTCTCGACACAGGTGTCTCGGCGAATGTCGAATTGAGAAAGTTGCGCGCCGGCGATGTGGCGAGCCGAAACGGATGCTCGGCGTCCGCCACCTCGATCAGGTCGACATGGTCAGGGAATTCGGGGAGTTCCGCCACCGGCCCGAACAGGCCCATGATTTTCGGCGGCCGGTTGGGCGCCGCCTGCCCGCTCCAATTGGCGCGGAAGTGAAATTTCTTGTCGGCATGGCCGAAACCATCGATGAAATGCGCCGCCTCGAAATCCGGCTGCAGGTCGACCCATTTGTCTTCCTTGAGGCTGGCGAAGGAGCCCAGCCCGCGCTTGCCGAGGATGATGTCGATATGCTGCTGCTCGGTCAGGCCAAAGCCCGGCCGGTCTGCGACGCCGAGACGCTGCGCCAATTGCTCGATGACGAAATGGTTGGTGCGCGGCCCTTCCGGCGGTTCGATCAGCTTGGGACCGAGCGTGATGTGCTGGTTGCCACCGCCCTTGTAGACGTCGTCATGCTCGAGAAACATCGTTGCCGGCAAAACGACATCGGCAAGCTTTGCCGTGTCGGTCATGAACTGTTCGTGCACGCAGGTGAACAGGTCATCACGCAGAAAACCATGTTTCACCAGCCGCTGCTCGGGTGCGACATTCACCGGGTTGGTGTTCTGGATCAGCATCGCCGTCACCGGCGGGCCACCGTAAAGCGCGTCCGCTGCGCCGGTCAGCACCGGACCGATGCGCGACTGGTCGAGATGGCGAATATTGGGATCGCGCATCGCGGTGCCTTCCAGCACATCCTGGTTGAGCTTGAAGATGCCGGAATTGGAATGGAAGGCACCGCCACCCTCATATTGCCAGGCGCCGGTGACGGCGGCGATGCAGGACGCCGCGTGCATGTTGACCGAACCATTGCGCTGACGCCCAAAGCCATAGCCGAGGCGGAAATAGGTTTTCCTCGTCGTGCCGACGAGGCGGGCGAAAGCCTCGATCTCGGTGACGGCAAGACCGGTGATGGCGGAAGCCCATTCCGGCGTGCGCGTCTCCAGATGCGCTTCCAGCCCCTTCGGATCGTCGGTGTATCTTTCGAGATAGGCGCGGTCGGCCATGCCTTCCCTGAACAGCACATGCATGACCGCGCAGGCCAGCGCGCCATCGGTGCCGGGCTTCAGCACAAGGCCTATATCGGCCTGCTTCATCGTCGCGTTCTCGTAGACATCGATGACGACGATCCTGGCGCCACGCTCCTTCCGCGCCTTGATGGCGTGGGTCATGACATTGACCTGCGTGACCACGGCATTGGTGCCCCAGATCACCACGCAGTCGGACTTCGCCATCTCGCGCGGATCGGGACCGCGCAAGGCGCCCGCTCCCATCATCCAGCCGGTCCAGGCCAGATTGGTGCAGATCGAGCCGAAGAAGCCGGAGTATTTTTTCGCATGGCGCAGCCGGTCGATGCCGTCGCGCTGCACCAGCCCCATCGTGCCGGCATAGAAATAAGGCCAGACGGTCTCGGAGCCGTATTTTTCCTCGGCCGCGATGAAGTTCTCGGCGACGACGTCGAGTGCCGCTTCCCAGCTGGATTCCTTCCAGACGCCGTCGCCCTTGGCGCCGGCGCGCATCAGCGGCTTCAGCAGTCGGTCCGGATGATGGACACGATCGGCATAGCGCGCGACCTTGGCGCAGACGACGCCAGCCGTATACGTATTGGACTTGGCGCCATGGACACGGCCGATGCGGTTGCCATCGAGCAGCTCGACCTCGAGCGCGCAGGTCGAAGGGCAATCATGCGGACAGGCGGAGTGGCCGATTCTGAGCTTGGCGTGCTGGTTCATGCGGCGTTTTTAGCGGGTTTCGCGGGCGGCGTGTAGGGCCAGATCTTACCCTCCCCTTGATGGGGAGGGTCGGCGCGCAGCGCCGGGGTGGGGTGCGGCGCAGACCCCCGCCCCGCTCGGCTTTGCGGATCGACCCTCCCCACAAGGGGGAGGGTAAATCACTCCGCCGTGCCTTCCTCGTACTCGGCCGACATGGTCAGCCACTTTTCCTCGTGACCGGCAAGCTGCTGTGCCAGTTGCGAGCGCTCCTTGGCCAGCCGGGTCGCCGTCGATGGATCCTTCTCGTATACCGCCGGATTGGCGAGTTCATCCTCGATCAGGTCGATGCGCTTGCGGATGCGGTCCATCAGCGCTTCGGTGGCGCGGATTTCCTTTGCCAGCGGCTCGAAGGCGGCGCGGCGCGCCGCGGCATCGCGGCGGCGATCGGCCTTGGATGCCTTCTCGGCCTCGCGCTTGCCGCGTCGGTCGCCGGACACGCCGGTGACCAGCGTCTTGTAGTCCTCAAGGTCGCCGTCATACGGGTTGACCGCCCCGTCCTTGACCAGCCACAGCCGGTCGGCGGTCGCTTCCAGCAGATGGCGGTCATGCGAGATGAGGATGACGGCGCCGGGAAACTCGTTCAGCGCATGGATCAGGGACTCGCGGCTGTCGATGTCCAAATGGTTGGTCGGTTCGTCGAGGATGAACAAGTTTGGCCCCTCAAAGGCCGACAGGCCCATCAGCAGGCGCGCCTTCTCGCCGCCGGACAGGTCCTTGGCGGCGGTGTTCATCTTCTCGGTGGTGAGACCGAACTGGGCGACGCGGCCACGTACCTTGGATTCCGGCGCCTCCGGCATCAGCCGGCGGACATGCTCGTAGGCGTTTTCATCAGGCCTGAGATCGTCGAGCTGATGCTGCGCGAAGATCGCCACCTTCAGGCCCGGCGCGACCGTCATGGTGCCGGTTTCCTGCTTCAGCCGGCCCGAGAGAAGCTTGGCGAAGGTCGACTTGCCGTTGCCGTTGGCGCCGAGCAGCGCGATGCGATCGTCGGCATCGATGCGCAACGTCATCTTCTTCAGGATCGGCTGGCCCTCGGTGTAGCCGACATTGACGTTGTTCAAGGCAATGATCGGCGACGCCACCGTTTTCACCGGTTCGGGGAAAGAGAACGGCCGCACCGTGTCGTTCACGATCGCGGCAATCGGCTTCATCTTCTCCAGCGCCTTGATGCGCGACTGCGCCTGTCTCGCCTTCGAAGCCTTGGCGCGGAAGCGTTCGACGAAGGACTCCATGTGTTTGCGCGCGGCTTCCTGCTTGACGCGGCCCTTCTCCTGCAATTCCTTCTGCTCGGTGTACTGGCGCTCGAACTGGTCGTAGCCGCCGCGCCAGAAGGTCAGCTTCTTCTGGTCGAGATGAACGATGGAATTGACGGCGCGGTTGAGCAGGTCGCGATCGTGCGAGATCAGAAGCACCGTGTGCGGATATTTCGACACGTAGTTTTCCAACCAAAGCGTGCCTTCGAGATCGAGATAGTTGGTCGGCTCGTCGAGCAGCAGAAGGTCGGGCTCGGCAAACAGCACCGCGGCGAGCGCCACACGCATGCGCCAGCCGCCGGAGAAGGACGAGGCCGGGCGGCGCTGCGCGGCGTCGTCGAAGCCAAGGCCAGCGAGGATGGTGGCCGCGCGAGATTCCGCCGAATGCGCATCGATATCCGCCAGCCGCATATGGATGTCGGCAATGCGGTGCGCGTCGGTGGCGGTCTTTTCCTCCTCGAGCAATGCGGTGCGCTCGAGGTCGGCCTTGAGCACGATTTCGATCAGCGGCTCCTCGGTGCCGGGCGCTTCCTGCGCCACCTGGCCGATGCGGGTGTTCTTGGGCAGGCTGATCGAGCCGGTCTCGGAGGGAAAGTCGCCGGTGATGGCCTTGAACAGCGTCGTCTTGCCGGTGCCGTTGCGGCCGACGAGGCCGGCCTTGGTGCCGGCCGGCAAGGTCAGCGAGGCATGATCGAGAAGCAAGCGTCCGGCCATGCGGAGCGAAAGATCGTTGATGATAAGCATGCCGGGGCTTTTGCACGGGAGGGCGGCGCTTCGCAAGGGCCTGGGCGCCGGCGGGGGCATAAGGCATGAAGACGGCGCGCCCAAAGCGCGCCGTCCATCACTGCTAACTGCAGACTGACTTTAAGAGGCTGCCTGGTTCAGGCTTTGGGTTTGCGCTTCGTCACCTTGGCCGCGGCGGCCGGAACGGCCGGCTTGCGGCCGAGGCCCGAGGACTTGGCCAGTGCCGAACGGGTCGCGGAGTAGTTCGGCGCCACCATCGGATAGTCCGACGGCAAGCCCCATTTGCCACGATATTCCTCCGGGCTCAGACCATGGTCGGTCATCAGGTGGCGCTTCAGCGACTTGAATTTCTTGCCGTCCTCAAGACAGACGATGTGATCGGGAAACACCGACCGCTTCGGATTGACAGCGGGGTTCAGCGCGGGGCTTTCCACGGCGGCAATGCTGCCCAGCTTGCGCACCGATGCGCTGACGCTGGCGATCAGATCCGGCAGGCCAGACGCAGGGAGAGGATTGTTGCCGACATAGGCCGAGACGATGTCAGCAGTCAGTTCAATAGCGGTCTTGCTGTCGATGGTGTGCAATTCTGTTTCTCCCGCCGGTCATGAAGTTGCCGGCTTTTTTTAAGACTTCTCTTGATGTATCGACCTAGCTGCACCCCCCAACGGGTCGCTAAAGTCTCAATAAATGATCAAGAATCGGAACAGGAGGATGTTTCCACAACAGGTTGCAACGTTGCAAATTAGAAAATCTAATACTTGGAAACGGCCGACTTCGCGCCAGCAGATTTCAACTGCACGGACGCCGCAGGTTTAGAGTCGGCCAGTATGTCCAGAATGCGCTTCCAGCGGGCGCACCGGCCGAAATCTTTTTGCTCTATCGCCTTTTCGGCCTTCATGGCGGCGTAGAGCGGCGCCTCGGCGCCGAACTCCTTGAGCAGCCAGAATGCTTCCTGTCTGGCGAGGCGTTCATCGTCGTCAAGCATGTTCAGCCTCCGAGCGTTCTATGCCCACCGCAATACAGCTGCCGATGACGAGGACCGCACCGGCTATCGCGGTCAGCGTCAGCCTTTCGCCCGAAAGTGTCAGCAGCAGCGTCGATGCGATCGGCGTCAGATAGGCGATGACCGCAACCTTGCCGCCGCCTTCAAGCTTCAAGGCGCGCGACCAGAAATAATATCCCAGCCCCATCGGGCCGGCACCGAGATAGAGGCCAAGCAGGAGGTGCTCGCTGGATGGCCAGGCAGCGCCGTCGTGAATACACCACAGCAAGGTCAGGCCGACGCCGACCAACGCCGAAGGCAAAAGCAAACGCTCCGACGGTGTGGCCAGGCGGGCGACCGCAATCGAATAGAAGGCCATGCACAGCGCCGAGCCGAAGGCAGCGAGATAGCCGACGATGCTGCCTTGGAGAAAAGGCTGGCCGCGACCACCCGAGATCACCAGCGCCACGCCGACAAAGCCGAGCACGGCAGTCAACCCCAGCAGCACGGGGCGTTGCCGCTTGCCCAGCACGATGACCGCCGCCGCGACCATCAGCGGCCAGGTGTAGGCGACGAGATTGGCCTCGATCACCGGCATGGAGGCAAAGGCGATGTATTGCAGCACCATGGTGCCGACCAGGCCAATAAAGCCGACCGCGACCGGCGCCAGGGTGCCGTCAGCACCCTTGGAAAAGGCTGCGTCTTGCAGGCCCCTCTTCCGGCTCGCCAGATGGATGACGGCGAACACCAGAGCCGCTCCACAAAATTGCAGCAACTGCACGAGCGACACTGGATGGCTGGCCAGCAGGGATTTGCCGACCAGCGCGTTGGTCGACCACAGGGCGACCGCGCCGGCGGCGAAGACCAGGGCCGATGGCGAGCCGGATCCATCCCGGAATCGGCGCGACGGTGCCTTGTCCTTATCGCCGACCATGATGTTACCGACGACCAAACCGGCGTCCACTTCTATGCTCTGGCTACCATGAATCCCTTGACCCGCCCGGGACCGGTGCATCGGCCGCCGCCGCAACCGGACGTTCTTCCTCGAAGCGGCGATAGGCCGGCAGCTGGTTCGTCCAGACGTCTTCGGCCAGTTCGTTGACCCATTCGCGATCGTGATCATTGTCGGCTGCGAGATAGAACATGCGATTGTCGTCGACGTAGGGCTTGGCCACAGAGCGCTGGTTGAGGACCAGCGTGACGCGCGAGCCGAGCTGGATCGGCGCGGTGCGGTGCAGCACACCGAGAAACTGGCCGAGCGTGGCGTAGTTCATCTTGTGGTCGATGCGCATGACCTGGTTGCGCGGAATCTCGCGGCCGGATTCAAGGATGGCGCGGCCGGTCTCGGAATCGTCGCAGTAGATTTCGAGATGGCCGCCGACCAGCGGATTGCTGATCGACAGCGGAATGAGTTCGGTGACCGGGACACCGTCGCAATGCCAATCGACGGCGCCGTCCTTGGGATTCATGAAAGTGACGGTCGAGCCGACGATCGACAGCGGATAGGGCTCGAGCTTGGTGCCCATCATGTCGGACAGACGTTCCAGGCGCAGCTTGTCATGCAGCAGTTCCTTGATCTCCGGGATAAAACGGTCGGCGCCGGTGATGAAGGTAAGGTCGAGGTGCTTGTGCACGGCGTGGCTGGCCTTGAGCTTCAACGCCGCCTCTTCGATCGCCGCCAGCAGCGCCGGGTCGTAGCCATGCAGATACTGCGCAACGCCGAAACCCGACACTTTCCAGGCCGTCTCATGGCCGATAATGGCTTCTCGGCTCATCGCGTAGCGCAGTTCAGGTATGGTATGGGCGTTCATTCTACTTCTCCAGGATGGGGGCATCACTTGGTAAACTGTCGATTAATTTCCCCACCCCTGTAAAATTAGGAATGCTGGTGCTAGTGTAAGCCCAGCTTAAGGTCGAAACGCGTGCGTCTGCTCAGTCAGGTCAACCTCAATTCGCTGAAGATTGTCGAAAGTGCCGCCCGGCACCGTAACTTCACGCGCGCGGGCGAAGAGCAGTTTATTACTGCTTCCGCCGTCAGCCAGCGCGTCAAAAGCCTCGAGGACCAGCTGCGCTTCAAGATCTTCCAGCGCGGCGGCAATGCGGTGTCGCTGACACCCGAAGGCGAGACCTATGTGTCGCGCGTTCGCGAGGCGCTGGAGCGCATCGTGGCGGCCAGCATGGAGGCGACCGGACAGTCGCAGGCGCATGTGCTGAAGATTTCGGTACTGCCGACGTTCGCAGCGCGCTGGCTGTTTGCCCGCCTGCCGCTGTTCCAGCGGCAATATCCCGAAATCGAAATGCGGGTCTCGACCTCCTACGCCACCAATGAGTTCGCCACCTCCGAGTTCGACCTCGAGATCCGCTATGGCGACGGCAGCTTTCCCGACCTCAAAGCGGACCTGCTGTTCAAGGAGGATTTGACGCCGGTGTGCAGCAGGAAGCTGTTCCACGAGGTTCTCGGCGACACGCCGCCGTCACAGGTGACGCCCGACGACCTCAGGCATTTCACGCTGCTGCATTCCGACACCTGCACGCAGAACTGGCAGTCGTGGCTGGGTTTTGCCGGCGCGAGTTCCGTGCTCGGCGAGACCAAGAGCATCTATTTCGATTCCTGCATGATGTCCTATGAGGCGGCCAATGCCGGCATGGGCTTTGCAGTCGCCAACCGCGCCTATATGGCGAGCGAGATCCGCGCAGAGAGACTGGTGGCGCCGTTTGCCGTGCATCACCCCAACACCGCCGGCTGGTATTTCGTCTGCCCGGTCACCGCGCCCTACACGCGCAAGGTGGAACTGTTCAAGCAGTGGATCATGGCCGAGGCGGCGCTGACGCAGTGCCAGCTGGACGCCGGGATTGCCGGCGGCCCGGTGCTGCGCAAGGCCATTGCCTGAGGTCCTCCCGTCGAGTTTCGTTCCGCACGCCATCTGACATCGAAGTTGTTTTGTGCAGAAGCGCCGTCATGAAGCAGGTCGATGCGGCCCACCTCATGACGCAGGCGAGAGACTCAGCTATCTTCGGTTGTTGCGGCGGACCTGATATCCGCCTGGCCGGCGCTATCAGCTCACCTCCCAAGCGGCGCCGGCCTTCTTCTCCCGAAGGCTACCTTCAGCCTTGTCGTCCCGCTAAAACGATCATTGCGCGGGCTGATCGCCGCCGGCCGCCGGCTTTGGCGCCGAATCCGACTGCGGGGCATGGTCGAGCAAGGGTGCTTTGGTCGGCTGGATATTGTTGTCGCAGGCGGCGAGCGCCAAGCCGACGGCCAACAGAACAGGGAGCTTCTTCATGGCAACCTCCTTCGTTTGCCCTCCCCTCGTGAAGGCAACGAGAGGATTCAGCTTTGGTTGCACGCTCGCAAACGACACCGCGTCGGCTGGAACCAAACGGCGGCTCTGAGGTTGGTTGCCTAAAGGAGATCGCGCCATGATCCGTCTGCTCATAACCGGCCTTTTCGCTTACGCGACCTATCGCATCGCCAAGGAGATCATCAAGGACGTGCCCGACAATTTCGATCCGTTGCCGGTGCCTGGCGACGAACGCGCCGCCTTGCGGCGCCAGTCGGCGGCAACGGGTGTCGCGCCACGGCGGTAAGGGCGACTTCCGCCCGTTGCGAACAAAGCGGAAACGATGCTTGATAGGCGATGACCATCGCCATCAATGATTCGTCCTTGCGGCCCGCCTATCTGGCGAAGCTCAACGCCGAGCAGCGGCTCGCTGTCGAACATGGCGACGGCCAGATCGCCGGGCCGCTGCTGGTGATCGCCGGCGCCGGCTCCGGCAAGACCAACACGCTCGCCCACCGGGTTGCGCATCTGATCGTCAAGGGCGCTGATCCCAGACGCATTCTGCTTATGACATTCTCGCGCCGCGCCGCCACCGAAATGGCCAGGCGGGTCGAACGCATCGCCGGCGAGGTGCTGGGCCGAGACGCGTCCGTCATCGCCGACGCGCTGAGCTGGGCCGGTACGTTTCACGGCATCGGCGCCAGGCTGCTGCGTGACTATGCGCTGACGATCGGCCTCGACCCCGCCTTTACCATCCATGACCGCGAGGATTCCGCCGACCTGATGAATCTTGCCCGGCATGAGCTTGGATTCTCGAAGACCGAAAGCCGGTTTCCGACCAAGGGCACCTGCCTGGCGATCTATTCGCGCGCCGTCAACGCGCAGGCGCCGCTTGGCGAGGTGCTGGGTTCGGCCTTTCCCTGGTGCTCGGGGTGGGCAGAACAGCTGAAAGAGCTGTTCGCCGGATATGTCGAGGCCAAGCAGGCGCAGAACGTGCTCGATTACGACGACCTCCTGCTCTACTGGGCGCAGATGGCCGCCGAGCCGGAGATCGCGGCGCATCTGGGCTCGCGCTTCGACCATGTGCTGGTCGACGAATACCAGGACACCAACCGGCTGCAGGCCTCGATCCTTTCGGCGCTGAAGCCGAACGGCGCCGGACTGACAGTGGTGGGCGACGACGCGCAGTCGATCTATTCGTTTCGCGCCGCGGAAGTGCGCAACATCCTCGATTTCCCGCAACAATTCGCGCGAGCCGCCAATGTCATCATGCTGGAGCGCAACTACCGCTCGACCGTGACTATTTTGGCGGCAGCCAACGCGGTCATCTCGGAGGCGTCGGAGCGCTTCACCAAGAACCTCTGGTCGGAGCGCAAATCCTCGCAAAGGCCGAAACTGGTCAGCGTGCGCGACGAGGCCGAGCAGGCGAACTATGTCTGCCAGGCCATCCTGGCCGAGCGCGAGGCCGGCACGGTGCTGAAATCGCAGGCGGTGCTGTTTCGCGCCTCGCACCACAGCGGCCCGCTGGAGATCGAACTGACGCGCCGCAACATCCCCTTCGTCAAGTTCGGCGGGCTCAAATTCCTCGACGCCGCCCATGTCAAGGACGTGCTTTCGGTGCTGCGTTTTGCCGAGAACCCGCGCGACCGCATCGCCGGCTTCCGCGTGCTGCAGCTGCTGCCCGGCATCGGCCCTTCGGCGGCGAGCACCATCGTCGAGACCATGGCGACATCGCTCGACGAGGAAATGGGGCTGGCCCGCTACCGGCCGCCGCAACGCGCGGCTGAGGACTGGCCAGCCTTCGTTGCGCTTTATTCCGGCCTGCGCGCCCGGTCGGGGAAATGGCCGGCCGATCTCGAACAGGTCAGGCTGTGGTACGAGCCGCATCTCGAGCGCATGCACGAGGATGCGACGACGCGGCGAGCCGACCTCATGCAGCTCGAGCAGATCGGTTCCGGCTATGCTTCGCGCGAGCGCTTCCTGACCGAGCTGACGCTGGATCCACCGGATGCGACCAGCGACCAGGCCGGGCCGCCGCACCGCGACGAGGACTATCTGATCCTGTCGACCATTCATTCGGCCAAGGGCCAGGAATGGAAGAACGTCTTCGTGCTCAACACCGTCGATGGCTGCATCCCGGCCGATCTCGGCGTCGGCACCAAGGAAGACATCGAGGAGGAGCGCCGGCTGCTTTACGTCGCCATGACGCGGGCCAAGGACGGCCTGCATCTGGTGACGCCGCAGCGCTTCTTCACTCACGGCCAGGCAGCGCGCGGCGACCGCCACGTCTATGCCTCGCGAACCCGTTTCATCCCGGCCTCGATCCTCGGCGCCTTCGAGCAGACCTCTTGGGCGAGCGTCCACGCAAAGGACGATCCGCGCCACAGACCTGAAGTCCGCGTCGACCTCGGCGCCCGCATGCGCGGCATGTGGAAATAGAAGCCGCCAACCGCGGATGCCGCCGGGGAGCGACCTCAAGAAGCAAATCGGCCTGTCATGGCATCTCTCAGGGAACCTCGGGCCGCCGGCCGCGTTTTCTGGCGTCCAACCCGCGATCGGAGAGCGGCGACCGCCGCCTTCCGCCCATCCAGAGAGGCCAGAATGCACGACGCGATGTTCTTCACCCCGGTTGCCGTTAGCGTTGGCGCCGGCCACAAACGCATGCTCGCCTCGCTGTTCGAGATGCATGATTTCCTGACCGAATTTCCGCCGTCACGCCGGCGCCTGAGCTATGGCGCGGCCGTGAGGGCTTGCGAGGCGGCGCGCGCCGGAGAAATCTCGACCGAGGCCGCACGCGATGCCCTGATCACCTTTGCGGTCACGGCAGGCATCCTCTGGCCCGCGGTCCAGCCGGCCGTCTCGGTCAAGCCGGTCGCACACGGTTATGGCGGCTACGCCGTCTGAGACGGCCGGGACCAGGCCTGCCCAGCAAAAAGATCACTCGGACTTGCCGGCAGACGTCGAACGACAAACACGTCTTGGTGATCCCACCAAGCGTCCACTTCATCTTGGAGTAACTCGGCATTGGAAGCGTCTTGAGATAGTTTGATCACGAACCCAAGATCCATGGCCATCATGCCGTATTCCTCAACCGCGATGTCGGCCTGTTCACTGTTCAATGCAAACAGGCCGCACAAAGCTGAACAGACGAACCAGCCATCGCGACCAGTTGTTATCGGCATGTGGAAAAGAATGAAAGCGCAAAGACTGCATCATAGAGCCGGCCAAAAACTGCCTCCTCCGGTATCGATCGCGACTGAATGGCTTTAACCTTGAATTCGTTCGCCAGGAAAGAAATCGCTTGTGGATGATCGGAACTGACGAGATCGATGTCTTCATCCTTTACATGGTGCCACGTCACGCATCCATACCCTGAGGCGAACTCGAGGAGTAAAAGGCCCCGGCCTAGATGCCGAGTTAAAATTCCTTTGAGTTTTATTGCAGATGCTTGCCCCATCTCTGAAATATTAACTGCCCCTTGAGACGTCAGAATCCATTATGGTCAATCAGGAAGTTGAATATATCGTCATCTTGATGAATGGATGGAACAATGGAAAATCCGGCGCCACTCTACGGATTATTTCTTCTCTAAGTAATAACAAGTTTAGGCCGACTTCTGGATCCACTGACTCATCCGATCTATGAGCATTGGATAACGGTACAAGCCGCCGAGGCGGGTACCACGCGCGATAGCGAGCGACGCTGCAGCCACCGTTTCGCCATCGCGTTGATCCACACCTCGAAGCAGAAATGGACGGCCAACCCGCAAGCAGCGGCAGACGCACCAAGCGAGGACTAGGTACATCTGAAGGCATCATATCGATGCGGCAGGCCAACGGATCGCAGCGCCAACCAGCAGACCGAGACACTTGCGTTAAGGAACGAGGCCTGCTGCAGTCGACACCATGGAAGCTGACGGCGCCGCTGCGTGTTCCAGGTCGCATTGCCGCGATCCGTTTGAAAAGCGCCTGTGCCCGACCGGAGCCTCGCCTGGCGCCCGCATTTCAATGCAACGTCGGATCACCGGCCAGCAGGGCGCGCGGCCCGGTCGTCTCAAAACTGACCTGGTCGCGGCCGTTGGACTTGGCCTTGTAGAGGTGCCGGTCGGCCGTCAGGAACATGTCGGCATAGGTGGTCGGTCCGCTGAAGGCGACGCCACCGATGCTCACCGAGAGCGGACAGGGCCGTCCACCCGGAGCAAACTCGACCTCGCGGATGCGCCGCCGGATCCCCTCAGCAACCAGCCAGGACTGCGACGGGTCGGCGCCAGGCAGGAAGATGGCGAACTCCTCGCCGCCGATGCGTCCAACGATGTCGGCGCCGCGCAGCTGAGCCTTGATCGTCTGCGCGATCAGCTTGAGCGCTTGATCGCCGCAATCGTGGCCCAATCGATCGTTGATAGTCTTGAAATGATCGGCGTCGACGATCAGCAGGGCGCCGGCATCGACGACGGCCTGGCTGCGCGCCTGTTCGAGATAGGCCTCGACCAGCATTGAAAACGCGCCGCGGTTGAACACCGCGGTCAGGCTGTCGGTCGCCGCGACGATGCTCAGATTCTTCTGGGCGATCGCCAGCTGGCGCATCTTGTACATAAGGAAAGAGAAGAACGACCCACCCAGCACGAGCGGCAGCAACAGGTCGGTGAGCTGCGCCCAGCGCAATGCTTCGGGCGACAGCGACGGAAAATTGTAGGAATCGACAAGGAAGGCCGCCGCGATGCAGATCGCTGTGCCGACAACCGTGACTGCTATGACCCTGCCCCAGCTCGTGGGCGACAGATCGACCCGCATGCCAATTTCTCCCACTGTGTTCGCTATTTTGCAGCGGGAACACAAATGAAACCCTAAACCCTTGCCTTCAATTCTAATGTGGTTAACGGTTAATCGAAAGTGTGACCGATTGCCGTGAAGATGGCGGCGGTCACAAAAAGCCCGCCACTTGCGCGGCGGGCTTTCCGACTGGCCGGAGGCTTCTCGTCAGCGCATGTCCCTCGGGAAGTCTGGGCCATGCGGTAGGAGAGTGCCGTAAAGCCTCACGGCTGGTTCGACACTCCCGGCGAAACCTGTCTCAGCGACGCGAGATCATAAGGCATAGCTGCCGCAGATCGCTGTCGTAGGTGCCCTCACTGGCGAGCACATCGACGCAGCGCTTCTTCATACGTGTCAGCTGGCTGTTCGACATGCTGGCGACGACACCGGGTGTCCCAGGTGTGCCTGGTGTTCCAGGAGTTCCTGGAGTGCCGGGCGTACCCGGCGTGCCCGGCGTTCCGCCAATGCCGACGCCGACGCCGACGTTGATGCCGCTGCCGACGTTGACGCCGACACCGGCCTTGATACCTCCGCTGCCGCCGACCGTGGCCCCAACACCGGCCTTGATGCCACCGGCTCCGCCGACCGTCGCGCCAGCGCCGGCCTTGATGCCGCTGCTACCGCCGACTGAGGCGCCGAGGCCCGCAGTAACGCCGCTATTGCCGCCGACCGTTGCGCCAGCACCCGCCTTGATACCGCCGCTGCCGCCGACCGAGGCGCCGGCACCGGCCTTGACCCCGCCGCTTCCGCCGATCGAAGCGCCAACACCTGCATTGATGCCGCCAGCACCGCCGATAGATGCGCCGACACCGACGCCAATTCCGCCTCCTGCATTCGCGGGAGCGGCAAAAATAACGATAATTGCACCCGCCGCCAGTGCTCTAGCGATTTTCTGAGTGATATTAACCATGACACTCTCCTTGTTGCCGTTCTGCTTTGTGCATTGCAACATGCCAGCAAACCAAAGCAGACATATGCTTATGCACTCACAGCTACGCACGAGTCTTCCTTATAGTTTCTTTATTTTTTTCGACATGGGCCGTTGTAGTTCTCAATCAGTGTACTCGGTTTCTAAAAAAAAATATGTTTTTGCTTCAATATTTAAACTTTGTTGAATTTATTAAATAGAAACTCTACTGAAAAATGGAGCAGGTTGTAGCGGCCGGCCGAGCAAGGGGCGCGCCAAAGGGCGGCACAAGCCACCGGGCAGCGTCGTGCAACCACGGGCTTCAAAAAACCCGGCTTGGGATTCAGGCTGAAGGTTGAGGCTTTGGCGCTGTCCGTCGCGTCCAGAGGCGTTTCACTGGTATCGACAGCCGGTCGCGGACGGATGGCACAAAGGCGCCGAAGTAATGCCGCTCCGGCGTCTTCAAACGCAAAGCGCGGTCAAGAAATCAGGCGTAGGCGCGGCCTTCGTCGGTGCGTTGGAAAAACGCCAGATCGAGCTGCACCGAAGGCCGGCCGAGAATGGTCAGGATGGCGTGCGCCTGGCCGCGGTGATGGGTCTGGTGGTTGAAGACGTGGCTCAGCGCCGGCGCCAGTCTTTGCGAGACTGTGCGCATGTCGGAAACGGTCATGTAGGAAAAGCGGCCGGACAAGGCCTTGTCGCTCAAGCCGCCCACCCAGTCGGCGATCCGCCTGTCCTCGGCCTCGCGCGCCAGCCTGAGGCCAGGCAGCGCCCGGTGCAGGATGGCGTCGAGCTTCGTCGGCGCGTCACCCTCGCCGGTGAAGCGTTTCATCCAGATGCGGTCGGTGGCCAGGAGATGGTTGAGCGTGCCCATCATCGAGCCGAAAAATGCGCCGACATCACGGTTGAACTCTTCTTCGTCAAGCGCGGCGACGGCATCGTAGATGCGGCCATTGGCCCATTGATTGTAGGCCGCGAACATCATGAAATGCTGTTTCATCTTTTTCCCGCCGACGAGTTCCGCTTCAGCCGCAGGCGCCTAATTAGACCGCGATGGCGCAGCCGCCAATGACCATTCTGTTCAATGAACTCGTCGGACACGACGCGACCCGTCCGTTCAGCCCGCATTGCTGGAAGGAGGCGGCGGCAGCAGCTTAGGGAGTAGGCAGTAGGCAATAGGGTCCGAGCGCTGTACTGCCTACTGCCTACTGCCTACTGCCTACTGCCTACTGCCTACTGCCTATTCCCCACACAAGTCTCCTGATCGCCATGCCACCACCCCCCGATTTCACCGACGATTTTCGCTCCGGGCTGGTCGCGCTGCTGCGCTGGCGCCGGGATGTGCGGCGCTTCGAGCGGACGGCTTTGCCCGAGGGTACGCTGGAGCGGCTGCTGGAGCTTGCCAGCATCGCGCCGTCCGTCGGTCTCAGCCAGCCGTGGCGCTTCGTGGTGGTCGAGAGCGCCGAGCGGCGGGGCGCGGTGAGAGACTGTTTCGAGCGGTGCAATGCCGAAGCTCTTGAATGCTTTTCAGGCGAGCGCGCCGCTCTCTATGCCCGGCTGAAGCTCGCCGGTCTCAATGAAGCGCCCTGCCAGTTCGCGGTTTTCGCCGACCGCACGACGCAACAGGGCCATGGGCTCGGCCGCATGACGATGCCGGCAACCATCGACTATTCGGCCGTCATGGCGGTGCACACGCTGTGGCTGGCGGCGCGGGCGGAAGGCATCGGCATGGGCTGGGTGTCGATCCTCGACGCCGCCGAGATGGCCGTAATCCTGGACACCCCGCCTGAGTGGACGCTGATCGGCTATTTCTGCCTCGGCTATCCCAGCGAGGAGCATGAGATGCCGACGCTGGAGCGCGAGGGCTGGGAGCGCCGGCGGCCGCCCGTTGTTATCAGGCGGTAGTGATACTGACAGTCACTTCGCGCCGTCTTTGCGGACCAGCTTCACGCAGATCGGGTCGCCCTTCGGCATCGGCGTGCATTGCCATTCGGGGCCGAAGCCGAAGTTCGTATCTGTGCGGCGACCCAGAAAGAGCAGCAGAACAAGGCCCACGGCAGCAAAAATGCCGATAATCAATAGGCTCCCTTTTATGTCGCCCGGCCTGGGGTGGTGGTAGGCCAGCGCGTCCCGTCAAACATGGTCCGATGTCTTTCCGTTCCGCTGATTTCCCTTCGAAACCGTGCGTGCCTGCGCAATCGCCATTTTCCCGCAAAGCCTTGCCTTTGACCAGGGCGTTGCGAACAGCCATGCGGGCGGTCGCGGCCGAATAACGCTGCCGGGGCGCGTCCCCTTGGCAATGGGCCGGGCGGCTTGTATAGAGCCCGCCACTCCACATTCCGATCTCAAGACTTTCATCTCAAGACAAGGACGACCCCATGGCGCTCGAACGCACCTTTTCCATGATCAAGCCGGACGCGACCCGGCGCAATCTTACCGGCGCCATCACCAGGATGCTGGAAGAGGCCGGCCTGCGCGTCGTCGCCTCACGTCGCGTGTGGATGAGCCGCCGCGAGGCCGAAGGCTTCTATGCCGTGCACAAGGATCGTCCGTTCTTTGGCGAACTGGTGGAATTCATGTCGTCGGCGCCGACCATCGTGCAGGTGCTGGAAGGCGAAAACGCCATTGCCAGGAACCGCGAAGTGATGGGCGCGACCAATCCAGCCAACGCCGCCGAAGGAACCATCCGCAAAGTCCACGCGCTGTCGATCGGCGAGAATTCCGTGCACGGCTCCGACGCGCCGGAAACCGCTGCTGAAGAGATCAAGTACTGGTTCTCGGACACCGAGATCGTCGGCTGAGCCGATAGACAGGTTTGACTATGAAAGCCGGGGCAAAACCCCGGCTTTTTGTTTTTGGCCCGCTCCCTTAGCGGATCAGCGGCGTGTCCCAGAGGTCGCCGAGCAGCGTTTTCAGCTCGGTGAAGCGCTTCTGCCCAAGCTCCTGCGCCCATTCCCGCTCGACGTCGAGCAGGATGTCGGCCATCTTCTGGTATGCGGCGCGCCCGCGGTCGGTGAAGTGGACGACGGTCCCGCCGCTCTCATCGGGCGCCGCCGAGCGAGTGATATAACCCATCGCTTCCAGCGTCTTCAGCAGTTGATTCATGGCCTGCTTGCTCATCGCGGCGCGCTCGGCGAGCGCGCTCGGCCGAAGGCCATCCGGGCCGGGATATTGGATCACCGCCATATGCGGCGGGCTGAGGTCCTCGAAACCCGACGCCCTGAGATCCCTGATCAGCTTGCGGTGAATGGCCATGGCCGGAACGCGCAGCAGTGCACCGATCAGCGGTGGCTTCTTTGGCGGTTCTTCCGCGGATAATGGCATTGACACTCTGGTAAATCGAGTTTACTCATTTCGGTAAATTCAATTTACCACGTGGGAGGATGAAATGCTAGACAGAGCTAGCCAGATCAGCGTCAATCCGGCCGACGAGACAATCAGCCATGGCGGCCTTGCCGTGCGCTTCCTGCTTACCGGCGACCAGTCGAACGGCAGCATCGCCGCCTTCGAACTGACGGTCGCCGGCTCGCAGCGCCTGCCCGCCCCGGCGCACAGCCACGATCACTATGAAGAGACGATGTACGGGATCGAAGGCGTGCTGATGCTGACCGTCGACGGACACCGGCACGATATCGGGCCGGGCCAGGCGCTGTGCATTCCGCGCGGCGCGGTTCACCGCTTCGACAACGACACCGCCGCGACCGCCAAGGTGCTGTGCGTGGTGACGCCGGCGGCGATCGGCCCGGACTATTTTCGCGAGGCCTTCGCCATCTTCAGCACTGGCGGCCCGCCAGACCGCACCAGGCTGATGGACCTGATGCGCCGGTTCGGCCTGACGCCGGCGCCCCCGCCGCCGCCGCAGTCTTGATCTTAACTCGCTGCGTTAAATCGCAAAATGTCACGGCCGTCCTTGTCGGCGATGATCAGCTTGCCGCCATCGACACGGTTTGACGCCGCCTTGGCGAGCGCCTCGAACAGCGCCTTTTCCTCGGCCATGATCTCCGGCGCGCAGGCCTTGTAGGTCGAGCCGATGTCGCTGATGACGATGGTCTCGCCGTCGACCTTGGCGGTGGCGAAATAGGCGTTGCACGGGCCGCTGCCGCCCGCCTTGCCGGCTTCGCTGACCCGGAACGTCGCCTGCGGCTCCGAAATCACGCCGATACCGTCGATATACTCGACCAGCCAGCTCTGGCCGAACAGCGAGGCCGAGGTCGGCTTGTCGCTCGGCGCCACCATTTTCAGCACAATGGCCTGCGGCGCGTCGCTGAGCGGATCGACCTGATAGCGCGAGTCCGTGACGAACAGCAGCTTGTCGTCGGCGGTGATGCGCGCCTGCAGCGCATAGGTCATGTTGGGCCGGATCACCGTTGAATCGAAGCTGATCTCGAACTTGATCGGCACCTGGCCGGCCGGCGCTACCTTGCGCTCGCCGACAATGGCGGCCGGCGCATCGGCCAGCGATACATCGGCAAGTTGAACCGACAGCACGGCGTTGGGCGGCAGCGCGATGCGCTCCCGATACATCACCTCGCCCTTCAGGGTTTTCTCGGCGGCGACGGAAGGCTCGGGAACGGCCAGAACGCCGATAACCAGCGGCACAAAACCGAAGACGAAGAATTCGGCGATCCTGTCCAGCATGCCCTTGCTCCCTTTTTGCCGATGCGATTTGGCCAAGGGAATGCGGTCAATACATGGCTGCGCCGAGATCTATTCGGGCCGCGCCTTCCAGCGCGCCACAGCCTGGTCGTCGGCGTCCTTGGCCTCGACCCAGCCGCCATCGGTGCCGTCCACGCGGTGCTCCTTCTTCCAGAAGGGTGCACGCGATTTCAGGAAATCCATCAGGAAATTGGCCGCTTCGAACGCCGCCTGCCGGTGCGAGGACGCTGCCACCACCAGCACGATGTTTTCGCCCGGTGCGATCTTGCCGTGGCGATGGATGACGGTCAGCCCTTGCAGCGGCCAGCGCTGAAGTGCCTCGCGGGCGATGCGGGTGATTTCGGCCTCGGCCATGCCGGGATAGTGCTCGAGTTCCAGGGCCGACAGCTGGCCCTGCTCGTCGCGGCAAAGTCCTGAGAAGGACACCACGGCGCCGATGTCGGCGCGACCCTCGGTCAGTTTCGCGATCTCGGCGGCAACGTCGAAATCGTCGCGCTGGATGCGCACCGTCGGCGCGCCGGACATGGTGTCAGCCCCCGGTCATCGGCGGAAACAGCGCGATCTCGCGCGCGCCGGCTATCTTCTCGCGATGCTCGACATGTTCCTGGTTGATGGCGACGCGGATCACATCAGGATATTGCAGCGCGTGCTCATATTCCTCGCCACGCGATTTCAGCCAGCGCAGGAGGTCGGCCACCGTCTCGATACCGGCGGGCAGTTCGACATCCTCTTCCGGCTTGCCGATCCGTTCGCGCACCCAGGCGAAATAAATGAGCCGGGTGATCATCTCACTCGTCCATGATGTGCTTGAGGCCGGCGCGGAAATAGTCGTAGCCGGTGTAGAGCGTGACGAGGGCTGCGATCCACAGCAGCACCAGTCCGGTCTGCGTGGTCAGCGGGAAGATCTTGTCGCCGGCAGGCCCAGCCAGCAGGAAGGCGATGGCGACCATCTGGATGGCGGTCTTCCATTTGGCGAGCTGCGTCACCGGCACCGAGACTTTCAATGCCGCCAAATATTCGCGCAGCCCCGAAACCAGGATTTCGCGGCACAGGATGATGATTGCCGCCCACAACGACCAGCCTGCGATGCCGGCATGGCGGTCGGTGTCGGCGGCGAGCAGCAGCAGGCAGGTGGCGACCAGCAGTTTATCGGCGATCGGATCCAGCATCTTGCCGATGTTGGACGTCTGCTGCCAGGCGCGCGCCAGATAGCCGTCGAGATAGTCGGTGATCGAAGCCAGCAGGAAGATGATCAACGCCGACCAGCGGGCGAAGTCGCTCGATTTCAGATGCCCCTCGAGAAAAAAGCACAGCACCACCAGCGGCACCGCGACGATGCGGGCATAGGTAAGCATGTTAGGCAGGTTGAACGCGCGCTTGGCCATATCTCAGGGACTCTTTCTGCCTGCGTACTCAAATCAGAACCGGATGTAGGGGGTCAACAGGCGAGATTCGATTGGCCAGACGAAAATAGCGCGCGATTGCCGGGATTCGAGTGGCCTGCGAGAAAAGAACGGCTGCTGCCATTTGATCGGGACAGCGGCGTCACCGGCGCTCAGCTCTCATGGAAATGATTGTAGACGAGCTTGGCGACCTGCTCTGAAATACCGTCGACCTTGACCAGATCCTCGACTGCCGCGCGGCTGACCGCCTTCGCAGTGCCGAAGGCCAGCAGCAGCGCGCGCTTGCGGCCGGGACCGATGCCGGCGATCTCGTCGAGCGGGCTCTTGACCAATTCCTTCTTGCGCCGCGCGCGGTGCGAACCGATGGCGAAGCGATGCACCTCGTCGCGCAGCCGCTGGACGAAATAGAGCACGGGATCGCGGACGGGCAGCGAAAACGAGTCCCTGCCTCTGACGAAGAAACGCTCGCGGCCGGCATCGCGGTCCTGGCCCTTGGCGATGCCGATGGCCGCCACGCGATCCTCGATGCCGAGGTCGGCGAGGATCTTGCGCACCGCGCTCATCTGGCCCTGGCCGCCATCGATCAGGATGACGTCGGGCCAGGCCGGGAAGCTGCCGGAGATGTCTTCTTCGATATCGTCGCCTGCTCCACCGGCTGCCGCGTCGTCGGGAACGACATCGCCATGTTCCTTCAGCAGCCGCGAAAAGCGCCGTTCCATCACCTCGCGCATCATGCCGAAATCGTCACCGGGCGTGATCTCGGTCGAGCGGATGTTGAATTTGCGGTACTGGTTCTTCACAAACCCTTCCGGCCCCGCGACGACCATGGCCCCAACGGCGTTGGTGCCCATAATGTGCGAATTGTCGTAGACCTCGATGCGCACCGGCGGCTTCGGCAGGCCGAAGGTCTCGGCAAAGCCGGCGAGCAGCCGGCCTTGCGTGGAGGTTTCGGCCAGGCGGCGGCCGAGCGCCTCGCGGGCATTCTGCAGCGCGTTGTCGGTCAAATCCTTCTTCTCGCCGCGCTGCGGCACCGAGATCGACACTTTACGGCCGGCGCGGGTGGACAGCGCTTCGGCCAACAGTTCCTGATCCTGGACGCCTCGCGACAGAAGGATGTTCCGTGGCGTCGGCTTGTCGTCATAGAACTGCGCCAGGAACGAGCCCAGCACTTCCGCCCCCTCCAGTGCCGGATCGGCCTTGGGGAAATAGGCGCGGTTGCCCCAGTTCTGGCCGGTGCGGAAGAAAAACACCTGGATACAGACCTGGCCGCCCTCCTGATGGATGGCAAAGACATCGGCCTCGTCGACCGTGGCCGGGTTGATGCCCTGATGGCTCTGCACATGGGACAGTGCAGCCAACCGGTCGCGATAAATGGCGGCGCGCTCGAAATCGAGCTCCTGCGAGGCCTGCTGCATGGCGGCAGAGATTTCGGTCTTCACCTTCTGGCTGCGGCCCGACAGAAAATCCTTCGCCTCGCTGACCAGCTCGGCATAGTCGCTATGCGAGATCTCCCCGGTACATGGACCGGCACAGCGCTTGATCTGGTAGAGCAGGCACGGCCGGGTGCGGTTTTCGTAAAAGGAGTTGGTGCAGCTCCTGAGCAGGAAGGCGCGCTGCAGCGAATTGATGGTGCGCCCGACCGCGCCGGCCGACGCAAAAGGTCCGAAATAGTCGCCCTTGCGCGAGCGCGCACCGCGATGCTTGTAGATGCCGGGCGAGACGTGATCGCCGGTCAACAGGATGTAAGGGAACGACTTGTCGTCCCGCATCAGCACATTGAAACGCGGCCGCAAGCGCTTGATGAGATTGGCCTCGAGCAGCAGCGCTTCGATTTCGGTGCGGGTGACGACGAACTCCATCGTCGATGTCTCGCGCACCATGCGGCCGATGCGGGCGGTGTGGAACCGGCCTTGGGCGTAGTTGGTCACCCGCTTCTTCAGGCTGCGCGCCTTGCCGACATAAAGCACGTCGCCGGCAGCGTTCATCATGCGGTAGACGCCGGGCGCATTGGGCAGCCGCTTGACCAATGTCTGGATGACCTCGGCGCCGACCATGCCGTCGGCGTCGCCGGCATGCGGCGCCCAGTCTATCGCTGTGAAGGCGACATCGGGCCCGGTGGCCTCGGGCTCGACGATCTCCTCGACCGCTTCATCCTCAAGGTTGATCTCGGGCGGCATATCGTCGGCGGCGCCGGCGCGCGTCTTGTGTTTCTGGTCTGCGGGACTCATTCCACCATGCCTGTCACATCCGGCGTCTGCCATGCAAGATGCTGGCCGCCGTCGAGCGCGATCATCTGGCCGGTCACCGAGCGCGCATCCCAGAGATAGCGGATGGTGGCGCCGAATTCGGCCAATTGCGGGCCGCGCTTCAGAATCAGGCCGTCGACCTGCTTCTGGAAATCATCATCGTCCTGGCGCGCATTCTTCAGCGTCGGACCGGGACCGATGGCGTTGACGCGGATGCGCGGACCGAGCGCCTGTGCCAGCATTTCGGTCTGCGTCCACAAGGCCGACTTCGACAGCGCATAGGAGAAATAGCGCGGCGTCGGCCGCCAGACGCGCTGGTCGATGATGTTGACGATCAGCCCCTCCTGCCCTGGCGGCAAGGCGCGGGCGAAGTTTTGCGCCAACAGCGCCGGCGTCTTCACATGGATGGCGAAGTGAAGGTCCCATGCCGCCCAGTCGAAGTCCTCGACGCTATCGTCGACGAACAGCGACGCATTGTTGACAAGAAGCGTGACCGGGCCGAGCGCTGCCGCGGCGCGGCCGACGAGATCGCCAACCGCATCCATGTCGGTCAGATCGGCGGCTACCACGCCGGCGCGGCCGCCTCCGTCCCTGATGTTCGCAGCCAGCGCGTCGGCCTCGGCGGTCGAGCGGTTGGCGTGGATGGCGACGGCAAAACCGTGCGCGGCCAGATCCTCGACGATCGCCTTGCCGATCCGCTTCCCCCCGCCCGTCACCAGCGCCGTTCCGGCGGCTTCGATCATCTGTCAATCCTCAATCTGCGCCTCAATTCGGCTAGCGGCACATTGTGACGCGTCCAGGGGTTAAATGCCGTTTCCACCTGGGGCAGGAATGTGGCGAAACGGCTTTTTCGCCGCCGGCACCGCCCCGGATTCGGGTCGGCAGGACCGCAATATAGGACGCTGAACCCGTTGCACCAAGCCGAGTGCAGTGCAGCATCGCCTGCGTACTGACATTTCGCTGTTGCGAAGATGCAACGTCAAGCTTCGGCCTCATTCGTGCCGGGGAATGACCCATTTTCAGGTTCGCTGCCGCCGCATTTTGACACGACATTCGGAACCGTTGAGTGCCAGATCCGTTTCACCCCCCGGACGGGTTGATGGCGCTCAGGACAAACAAGCCTACGTGTCTTGTGGCTTAAGGAGTAAACAACAATGCAAACCAATCTCAAATTCGCGCCGCTCGCGGTTGCGCTCGGGCTCTTCGCCCTCAGCGGTACCGCTTTTGCTGCCGATGTCGTCTCGGAAGAGCCCCCGGCGCCAGCCCCGATCGCCGAGCTCCCCGTCGCTTCCTGGGCCGGCCCGTATGCCGGTCTCAGCGCCGGCTACGGCTTCAGCGGTCATGCCAAAGTCCAGGACGGCGGCCCCGACATCAAGACCAAGGGCTTTGTCGGCGGCGTTTTCGGCGGCTACCAGTGGCAGCAGGAAAACTTCGTGTACGGTGCTGAAGCCGATCTCGGCTACAACGGCGTCAAGGGTGACAGCGGCGGCGTCAATTCCAAGGGCGGCTTCGAAGGCTCGCTGCGCGCCCGTCTGGGTTACGCCGTGACCCCGGAAATCCTGCTCTACGGCACCGGCGGCGGCGCCCTGAAGAACCAGAAGATCTCGGTCCCCGGCGACAGCGACAGCAACACCATGCTCGGTTGGACGGCCGGCGTCGGCACCGACATCAAGATCACCGACAATGTGTTCGGCCGTGTCGAGTACCGCTACACCGACTTCGGTTCCAAGAGCTTCGACAGTGTCGGCACCAAGGTCAAAGAGAGCGACAACCGCGTCACCTTCGGCGTCGGTATGAAGTTCTAACTGTCGTTCAAGCCACGACACAAGAAAGCCGGGCCTCGCGCCCGGCTTTTTTTGTTTCGCCCGTCAGGCCGGCACAGCCACCTTCAGCCCCGGAAACTTCTCATCGAAACGCGCTGCCCAGCGGGTCAGGCGGCCGCGGCCCTTTTCCCATTTGCCGGCGAAGCGCAGAGAGAGGTAGCCGAGGCAGGCACGCAACGCCAGCTGGCCAAGCGTGATCTTCTTCGGCAGCTTCGGCGGATTGGCGTTGAGGAAATCGAGTGCGGCGGTGATCTTGGTCCACTGGCGATCGAGCCAGGGTTGATAGACCATCTCCTCCGGACGCGTGCGCCGCTCATAGACCATCGACAGCGCGCAGTCGCATATGCCGTCGGCCAGCGCCTCCAGCACTTCGGCCTCGAGGCGCTTGTCGGCATTGCGCGGCAACAACAGGCTCTTCGAAGCGCGGTTGAGATGCCGAGTGATCGCGCGGCTGTCATGGATCGAGCGGCCGTCGTCGAGCACCAGCACCGGAATCTTGCCGAGAGGATTGGCTGACATCAGTTCAGCAGGCTTGTCCTCGGTCTTGACCGGCACCAGCTCGACGGCAATGCCGGCATGGAGTGCTGCCATGCGCACCTTGGAACTGTAGGGGGATGAGGACGCGTAGAGCAGCTTCGGCATGATCGGTTTCCTGTTTTCGGACGGCCAGTGCATGTCGCTCAAAAATGCGGTTCCGGTCTTGAGAACGACGCGCGTAAAACAAAGGTCTAGAGCGCGTCGCCTGAACCCCATCGGATGCGACCGCCTTAGTGTTGGCCGATCTTCCCTGAGGGGCAACTGCCAGAAGGGCAAAACCAGGCGGCCAATCCGCCGACAATGAAGTCGCCAATGCATGTCGCATAGAATTGGCGTCGATTGCGAGAGAACGACGTGGATCAAAACGAGACCTAAATCACAACAAAAAAGCTCCCGGGAATCTGCCAGTCGGCAAAGTTCCCGGGAGCTTTGAGATGGTCCGCTGTTACTTCTTCTTGGCGGCTGGCTTCTTGGCCGGTGCAGCCTTCTTCACAGCTGCCGTCGACTTGGCGGCGGCGGCCTTCATCGGAGCCTTGGCGGCGGGTTTTGCCGCTGCCTTGGCTGCCGGCTTCTTGGCGGCGGGCTTGGCTGCTGCCTTCGCAGCAGGCTTCGCCACAGCCTTGGCGGCCGGCTTCTTGGCGGCGGGTTTCGCTGCTGCCTTGGCGGCGGGTTTTGCTACTGCCTTAGCTGCCGGCTTTGCCGCTGCCTTGGCAGCCGGCTTTGCCGCTGCCTTCGGTGCTGCCTTCTTTACTGCTGCAGGTTTCGCGGCAGCTTTCGGTGCCGCTTTCTTTGCCGGCGCTTTCGCCGCCGGCGCCTTCATCGTGATCTTTGCCATGCGATGCCCCTTGCGTTTGTGCCGATGGCCGTGAGTGACCCGGCGAGCTAATGCATATCTGACTCGTGCGTATCTAGCCAGCGAAGCATTACATAGAATTTCGCAGATTAAGTTTCGGTTACGCTGAGAGCATGATCGCAATGATCGGCACAGAAATCGGCAAAGAATCTTCCCGCTTCGCAGCGAACTATTGCGAGAGAAATCTCTGATATCGCGACTCACACGATCTTCTCGTCAAGCTCACATTCTCTTGCAACGCCGTCGATCTCACGCGGTCATCGGCGGCCTATCAGATGGCAACAATCATCGCACAGCAGAGGCTGATCTTGCTTCATCCCAACGGTTGCAGGAACAGCACTAAACTAGACGCGAGCTTTTTACTCGTATATCGAAAGTGGTTGGATGAAAGCCAGGAAAGACAGCACTTGAAGGACAGCCTGTTGTGTGTCGGACGTCTCCCAGACGAGAAGGGGGATCGCCAGCTTCGGCGCAAGAGATGCCTAACGGAAATGGGAAACGAAGATCGGGGAATCCTCCTCCCAGGAAGCCGCGATCCCTTGGAAGCCAAGGGGTGCAGGCCCCTAAGCGCCAACCCGCTCGCGCACCTGCAGCCGGCGCGAAGGCTCGGCGTGGTGGAGGTGGACGGCAAACGTATCCCACGGCGGCGCAATTCCGATCTGCATCAGGATCCGCCCGATCTCGCCGCGGTGATAGCCGCCATGCGTGACGACATGTGTCAGCATTTCCTGGCGTGACATCATCGCCCTGTCGCCGTCGGTGAAGGTGAAAGGCACAGACTCTGACATGAGCTTTGGCGAGACGGCTTCGATATAGTCGAGATACCAACGATCCATCGCAGCGACATCAGCGCTCAATTCATCGAGTGCCGGTGTGTCCTCGGTGTTGTCGGACGCATAGCCATGACGCGTGCCGGAAAGATGCGCGGCGAATATCTTCGATACGACAAGGTTGTGGTTGATGAGACGGGTCGCCGTGTGGCGCTGATCGATATGCTCCTGCTGGTCGAGGCCCGCAAGCTTCTCCAGCAATTCACCATTCGCCCAGGCTTGATAAACGAAGAGGTTGCGGAGCAAATCCAGCGCGTCCATGGTCTATATCCTTTGCAAAAAATGTGAGTATGTTATCTATATTCTTGGCTGCTGGAGCAGACATGTCTACTCGCATTGCAAAGCCGCGCTCACGCATGCGCAAGCAGCCGCGCCAGGCGCGTTCGAGAGCGACGGTCGAGGCGCTCATCGAAGCCGGTGCTCATGTTCTGAGCGCGCTCGGCTGGGCCGGCTTCACCACCAACAAGGTGGCCGATGCGGCCGGCGTCAGCATCGGCTCGCTCTATCAATATTTTCCCGACAAGCTGTCGCTGGTCGAAGCAATTCGCCGGCGACATTTCGATCAGGTGCTGTCGGTGATCGCCGAATCAGCAGAAGGCGACAAGCCGCTCAAGCGATTCGCGCAGGAGCTGGTGCGCGGCATGATCGATGCGCACAGCATCCATCCGACGCTGCATCAGGTGCTGCTCGACGAGGCGCCGGGCGATCGCGGCTCACGCGCCGCCCATGCCTCGTTCCAGTCGCGCTATCTGGATCACTACACGGCGGCGGTGGCGCAATATCGCAGGCGCAGAAAGGACAATGAGACCGTGGCCCGGGTGCTGTCCTCAGCGGTCGAGGGCGTCATCCACAATGCCGCGCGGCGAGACATGCTCGACGCGCCGGAACTGCAGAAGCAGTTGGTCGAGCTGATCTGCGCTTACGTATCTGGTGGGAAGGCGATGTGAGGCAGCGGCAGCAGTTCGGAGATTGGCGAAACCGGAGCGACATCAGATCTCCCCCTTGCAGGAGATGGCAGGTGCAACGGCGGTTCTTATCCGACCTTAGCGCAGGACGCGGCAGCGGCCGTTGTAGACCATCCAGCGGTCGAAGCCCGAGACGCAGAATTCGACATTGTCGCCGATCGAGGCAAAACCCTGGCCTTCCTCGATCAAGTACCAGATGGTGCGGGCGCGGCCATCGGAAAGGCTGACAGTGGCGCCGCAATAGCGGCGGCCGATCGGCCATTCTTCGCTGGCCGGGAGATAGCGATGCTGGTGGATGCGTTGGAAATCGGTGATCGAAACATCCGGCAGATGCGGCACGTGATGCACCTGGTAGGAGAAGCGGCTGGAGATTTTGCTTAGCACCCAGGCCTCGCCGCAAACGCCGCTGTCCTCGTCGGAATAGACGGAAAGATCGGCGGCCTGCGCTGGCTGGCCAAAGGGTGCAGCCAGCGGCGTGCAAAGCGAAATCAGGGCAGCAAGAGCGGATTTGGCAAAGCGAGTCATGGCAGCCTCTCAAAGGTCGACTGCGCCCACTTTGCGGATTCGGCGGCGCGCGGTCAAGCGGTCGCGCTGCCGATGGTTTCCCGCTCCGCAACCGGTTTTTCCGGTGCGAAGCTGCGAAACCACGTCCTGAGCCTTTGAAAAAGCTCGCCTCGCCCATTTAGGAAAAGCGGCCTGCCATGGCCGGCGGGGTGCCGAAACCCGGTTCAGCCTTGCTTGGCGTCGCCCTGCGGTATCGCGGCCGGGTCCATCCACATCGCTTCCCAGACGTGGCCGTCAGGATCGGCCAGGCTGCGATTGTACATGAAGCCATAATCCTGTTGGGCGTTAATGTCGGCGGCGCCGCCATTTTTAGCCGCCGCCTCATTCATCGCATCGACCGCCGCGCGGCTGTCGCAGGACACGGCAAGCATGACCTCGCTCGAGGTGGCCGGTGGGATGGGGCGATCGGTGAACTGACGCCATTTGGCATGGGTGAGCAGCATGACGTTGATCGTTTCGCTCAGCACCATGCAGGCTGCGGTGTCGTCGGTGAAGTGCGGGTTGTTGTCGAAATCGAGAGCTTTGTAGAAGGCCATCGACGCAGCGAGGTCGGCGACGGGCAGGTTGACGAAGATCATGCGGGGCATAGGGTCTCCTTGACAGTACACACTTGAAACCGGACCGGCGTTTCGCCGGACCATCCTCCGATGCCTTCTCTCAACGCACCGGTTTTGCTTTGCCGCGCACCCTCTCGGTCTGCGCCTTCTGCATCGCTTCGACCTCTTGATAAGCCGAGCAAAAACTGCATCTCGGCCGCCGAATAATCTCCAGCAATGCGGCGCCCGCCTCGAGGATCGGATGGTAGCAGCGCCGGACGAGTTCCTCGGTCTTCTTGCCCGCCGCGACCATGACCTTGCGCCTGTCATCGGGATCCGGCTGACGGCTGACGAAGCCGCGCTTTTCCAGCCGGTCGATCAACGTCGTGACCGCCGCCGGCGTGAGATTTGTCTCCCTCGCTACGAGGTTTGCCGGCCCCGCCGACCGTGATTGATCGCACCGAGACAGCGGCGCTCGGCAGCGCTCAGCACATAGATTTCGGCGACGGTCCCATCGAACGTTTCGACGGCATCCTGCCAGCGCGACATCGCGAAGCCTATCGCGTTGACCAGTTCCTCTTCTGTCGATCTTGGCATTCGATTCGAAATCTAATAATTAGATATCTATCTATCTGATTCTGGGATTAGCGTCAACGCCGAGCCGATTAGATGTGCATCTCCATGGTTTCGGTTCGTTGAACACAGCTGAGCATTCGCGGATGGCGCCACCGTCAAAACCTCTAGCGACTTTGTGTCTTTGCCGCGGGCGTCGCCCGCTGCGAAGCGTCGCTACTCCCCGGCCAGCCATTCCAGCGACCAGTGCGCCGGCTTTTCGACCGCCAGCAATCTGTGCAGGACCGGCAGCACGATGCGCAGTTCGCGCTCCAGCGTGAAGGGCGGGTTGACCACCACCATGCCGCTGCCGTCGAGGCTTGGTTCACGCGAAGCCGGCCGGATCTCGAACTCGATGTCGAGCAATTTTGGGACGCCGGATTGCTTGAGCGCCTTGCGGAAGGCGATGATCGCTTTGCGATCCTTGATCGGATACCACAGCGCGTAGATGCCACCCGGCCAGCGCCTGTGCGCTTTCTGCATGCCGTCGACCAGGCGGTCGAATTCGCCGGCTTCCTCGAACGGCGGATCGATCAGCACCAGGCCGCGCTTTTCCTTTGGCGGCAGATGCGCGCCAAGCGCCAGCCAGCCGTCGAGTTCGATCACCCTTGTCTGGAAATCGCCGGCAAACAGCGTCTTCAGCCTGGCGACATCTGCGCCGTGCAGTTCGATCGCCGACAACCGGTCCTGCTTTCGCATGAGGTGCCTGGCGATCAATGGCGAGCCCGGATATTTCTTCACCCCGCCATCGGGATTGAGCGAACGCACCGCTTCAAGATAGGGGGCAAGCAGCGCAGCCGCCGATTTTTCGATCGGGGCGTCGATGAGGCGGCCGATGCCGCCTTGCCATTCGCCGGTCTTTTGCGCTTCCGCCGACGAAAGATCGTAGCGGCCAATGCCGGCATGAGTGTCGACGACACGGAACGCCTTGTCCTTCTGCTTCAGATAGTCGAGCAGAAGGCTGAGCACGACATGCTTGACGACGTCGGCGAAATTGCCGGCGTGATAGGCGTGACGGTAGTTCATGCCGCGCTCATGTCGAGGAGCCTCTGCCCCAACGCGGCGGTGGCGGCTTCGAGTTCGGGTTCTCCGGCCGGCGACCGCCGAAAGCCAGAGTAAGCAGGAAGCCGATCAGGCCGACGGCCATCAGCCCATAGCCAACCGGCCGTGCGCGTTGATCGATCTCACCGGCGCCGGAGCGCAGTATCAGATCCACTGCGCGTATCGGGATATCGTCGGCGTCGCCCGGGCCGGCGGTGAAGAGATAGGCGCCGGGACTGACGGTTTCGATCACGCCGGCCTCGTCGCGAAAGATCTTGTCGGGCAGTTGCGGGCTGACCTGGCGCGGATTGTCGGCGTGGTTGAATTGCAGCGTCGAGGCAAGCACCGTGCGCCCGGCTGTGGCGGCAGTCAGCGTCAGCACGGTGCGCTGCTGCGAGACAATGCGCTCGGCCTTTGCCTTCAGGTCGACCAGCACTCTGACCGGCGCGTCGCCAGCTTTCAGCGTCACCGTCACAGGCCTAAACCGTCCCTGGTCGTAGACGCGCCAGGTGCCGATCTCGTGGCCGGAGAAATTGCTCATGGCCCAGGGATACACGAAGCCAATGGCGGCGCCGGCAAGCAGTATCAGGACAAACAGAAAGCGCATTGAGGAGATCCGGGTGTTCGACAGATTGCCAATAACGCCCTGAAGGCCAAAAAGCGATGGCTGACGCAGCGGAGCCACCTTTGTGGAGTCCGTTGGCGGCACGCAAGCCATGTGGCACTTATGGCGAATGAAGCCTTCCGCAGAAGCATTGACTCGTCTTTTCCAACCGATGCCGGTGGCTCATGCCCAATAGCACCGTGCTGATCACCGGTGCCCGCGCGCCGGTGGCGCTGCACCTGGCGCGGCTGCTGCATGGCGCCGGTTGCCGGGTGATCCTGGCCGACAGCCCGGCCCGGCCGATCGCCGCAGCGAGCACGGCCTGCGCCGCCTACCATCGCCTGCCGCCGCCGCGCTTTGCCGCCGACGCCTATGCCAAGGCGGTGGAAGCGCTTGTCGGCGCGGAAGGCATCGAACTCGTTATCCCGACCTGCGAGGAAGTCTTTTATCTCGGTCGTCTCTGGCAGCACCGCGCCATGCCGGCCCGCCTCTTCGCACCCGAGATGGCGATGCTCGCCCGCGTTCACGACAAGCATGCCTTCATCCGGCTGGCGCAGAGCCTTGGGCTCGACGTGCCGGAAACGATACTGCTGCAAAGCGAGGCCGATCTCGACGGCGTTCGTGGCCAATCGCGCGAATTGGTGTTCAAACCTGTGTGGTCACGTTTTGCCCGTGACGTACTGCTGCGGCCATCGCCGGACGAACTCGACGCCGTCCGCCCCTCGCCCGCCGCTCCTTGGGTGGCGCAGCGCTACGTCGCCGGTGAAGAGATCAGCGCCTATGCGGTGGCGATCGAGGGTGAACTCAAAGCGCTGGCGCTCTACCGTTCGCTCTATCGCGCCGGCAAGGGCGCCGGCATCTGTTTCGAGCCGGTCGAGGATATCGCGGCGCGGCGCTTCGTCGAAACCTTCGTCGCCGGCGCCGGCTGGACCGGCCAGATATCCTTCGACCTGATGCGCGAGAACAACGGCAGGGTGCTGCCACTGGAGTGCAATCCGCGCGCCGTGAGCGGCCTGCACTTCTTTCGCGATCCGCGGCGCTTCGCCGACGCGGTCCTGGAGGATGGCGCCGAGGTGAAGCCCGACGTGACGGCGCCGCAGACGGTGAGGCTTGCGATGTGGATCTACGGGATGCCGGCGGCACTGCGCTCCGGTGGTCTCGGCCGCTTCCGTCAGGCGATGCACAATGCCAGCGAGTTGCTCGACTGGCCGGGCGACCCCGCGCCGAAGCGGGCGCAGTGGCGCACACTGGCCGAGATCGCCGGCACAGCACTGCGCCAGCGCATCAGCCTGCAGGCTGCGTCGACGCGCGATATCGAGTGGAATGGGCCGGAGCAGGACTAGTCGAGTTGAAACGGAACTTCCGGTTTTCAGCTGAGTGCGTAAGTCCTGCTAAGGTTGCCTAAACGGGATTAACTGGCTTTGCGGACAATTGCAGGCCAAGCGCCTTGGTTACGCCCAGCAATGTACTGAGGCGCGGATCGCCCTTTTCGCTCAGCGCCTTGTAGAGTGCCTCTCGGGTCACGCCGGCGTCCTTCGCTATACTTGTCATGCCGCGGGCGCGCGCGACAATGCCGAGGGCGTGCGCAATATAAGTCGCGTCCCCGGTCTCGAACGCATCAGCGAGCAGTTCGGCTTGAGACTCAGCATCATCAAGATATTCGGCGGCGTCGAATGGTGTGGTTCTGAGGGTCATATCAAACTTCCTTTGCCATTTTCCTGGCTTTTCCGATGTCCCTGTCCTGCGAGCCTTTGTCACCGCCGCAGAGCAGGATAATGACCGTGTTGCCGCGCCGGACGAAGTACACGCGGTATCCCGGACCGTAATCTACGCGCAATTCTCCTATGCCATCGAAGAACTTGGCGTCTCCCAACAGCCCAGCCTGAACGCGGACAATCCGTTGGGTGATCTTCTTTACGGCGCGAATGTCCGTGAGCCCTCTGAGCCATTTTCGGAATTCGTCAGTGGATCGAACTTCGATCATCCGTGAACTATAATTTACAGCATAACTGGAATCAAGTGCCGTGAACTTTAGATTACAGCTCGATTTGGTGCACCCGCGGCTCTGCCGCCGCCGGTGGCATCTTGCCGTCGATGATCGCCGCTATGTCGCGGCGCAGGAAATCCAGCGGGCCGATCGCCGGCTGAACCTGCGGCGATATACGGGCGTTGTCGCTGGCCGATTTCAGCACACGGCGATCCTGCTGCAGGGCAAAGGCAAAGAGCGGCCGGAAAGCAAGCGCCTTGAGTTCGCCGAACAGGCCCTGTCGCGGGCCGATCAGCCAGCCGACGCCTTCGACGGTCCGTTCGTCCGCCTGACGCAAATGGAAAGTGGTCGCCAGCGCCAAGCCGCCCTTGCCCCAATATTCGAGTTCGACGATGCCGGGATGGCGGTAGCGGCCGATGGTCTTGGCGCGCTCGCCTTCCAGTAGCCGGCTGACCAGCCCCTGTTGGCGGTCCTCGCCGGTGTAGCAGCTTTCGACCCAGCCCTTGCCGCCGGTCACCTCGACGCGCACGAGATGGCGCTTTGCGGTCAGGCCGCGCAGCACACCCTTGTGGGTGAAGTGGGTGTGAGTGGCGTCGAGAATGTTCTCGGCGGCGTCGAGCACCGTCGATCGCGCCGAGCTTCGCACCCGCTTCACGACGACATCCTTGCCTTGCATGCAATGGAGATAGGGCTCGCCCTCAGGCGTGCCTGCCGAGACGAAGACGACGCCGTCGCGCTCGATCGCGCTGTAGCGGCGGATACGGTAATGCGGGACGTCGCCGACATGGCCGGGAATGGCGGTGCAGCGCCCTTCCCCATTGTAGCGCCAGCCATGATAGGGACATTCGATCTCGCCACCGACGACCTTACCGGTCGAGAGTTCGACCAGGCGGTGAGCGCAGCGGTCGAAGAGGGCGGCAATGCCTTTCGCCGAGCGGAACAGCACCAGTGGCGCGCCGTCGAACAGGATGCGCTTCGGCTTGGCTTTGATGTCGGCAGACCGCATCACCGCCTGCCAATAGTCTTTGTCTTTCTGCTGCCGGGTGTCGCTCAAAGTTCAAATCTCCTGAGCAGGGGAATGCCGACCTTCGCGAGCACAAATTCCATGATCCGCACCGCCATGCGTTGGCGGCGCGGCATATGGGCAGCATAGACGGCGTTGTATTCCACCGTCGCCACGGCGCCGCGCAAGCGTTTGAAGGCGGCGGCACCGGCGCTCATGTTGAAGAACAGGCTGTGCGCCATCGCATGATCCTGCGCCAGCGCCATCATCATGCGGTAAAGGCCTTCGCTCACCGGGAGGCCGGTGTCGTAGCCGACGATGGGCTGCGTCAGTGTCCTGCCGTTCTGAGACAAAGCGGCGACGGCGACCAGTTCACCGCCGGGACGACGCAGGCCTGCCAGTTGCAGGATGCCGCGACGGTGCGTCTCGCCGATATAGCGGGCCGTGTAGTGCGGGTTGAGCGGCGTGTATTTGTCGAGATAGAGCATCCGGTAGAGCGCTTCGGCGCGCGCATAGTCGGCCTCGGTGAAGTCGCCATTGCCGACCTGCTCGAAAGGCGTCGTGGGCAGCCGCTTGCGGTCGCGCTTCATGTCGTTGGTCATGGCCGAACCGTCGCCTGCGAAGATGTAGATCTGCCGCGCCGCCAGCATTCGAAAACCCTCCGCCTTCAGCGCTGCGATTGTCGACGGATCGGCGATCTCGTTCAGGGAGCGGATGAGAACAGCGCGATCGGGAAAACGCGCGGTGAGATCGTCGCGCATCGCCGCGACCGCGTTGCGATCGAGCAGCGGCACCGGATTGGTCGAATAGAGCCAGTTGTTGACCTGAACCTGATGGTCAAGGCCGCTCATCCTGACCAGCGGCGCGCACAGGCCGATCAGCATCCGCATCGTTTTTTGCAGCAAGGGCGAGGAGACGAAATTGCGGGTCTCGTCGATGGCATAGTCGACATAGGCGCTGGACGGGCAGCAGATGTAGCAGTTCGGCGCTTCGCTTCTGTCGTTCAGCGTCAGCGGAAAGGAGCGGCCGGCGATCTCGAAGGTTTCGACAGCCACTGTCAGATTGCGCACGAGGTCGCGCACCGGCACCTCGTTGAAAAGCTGAACGAAGGCTTCGACCTCACGCGGGTTGTTTTCTACCCGGTTCGTCTGATCGAGTGGCAACATAGCGAGCCGGTTCATGATGCCGCTCCCAGGTGGCATTCGACCCGACGCAGTTTGCGGCCGGTCTCCAACGGCAGGTCCCTGCGAACAAGGCTGACCGAAGCTGTCGCCTGGCGCGCCGCCAGCAAATTGCGCACGGACTGATGGGCGGCGGTGGCGGCTTCGTCGGCAAGCCCGGGGGCCAGGCTGAGTTCGATTGCATCTTCAGCGGTCTGGACCAGGCGGAAATCGTCGATGCGCCGGTCGGCCTTGAGCACCGCATTGCGTAGTATGTCGGGCGTGACGAGGAGCTGCCCGTGCGGCGAGGCTAGCCGGAAAGCGTCGTCCATGCGGCCGACGATCTCGTCCAGCGTGCGCAGCGGCGAGCCGCAGCGGCATGGCTTTTCGGACAGCCGCAGCAAGTCGTTCATCCGGTAGCGCGCCATGATCTGGGTCCGGCGGCGAAAGGCGGTGATCAGCGGCATGACCAGGCCGTCGCCGGCCGGTTCGAACTCGAAGAACACCGAATCCTCGGCCAGATGCAGCCCGCCCTGGCGGCAGGTGACGGCGAACAGCCCTTCGGTCGCCATGTAGATCTGGTCGACCTGACCACCAAAGAATGCCTCTATGACCGGCCGGTCAACCGGGTCGAGCGTTTCGGCGGCGCTGAAGACACGCTGCGGCTTGAGCCGAAAGCCCTCGGCCGCGAAGTGCCGCAGTATCTTCGGTGGCGCGATGATCACCGTCGGCGCGAAATCTTCGAGAGCGCCGCGCCAGCTCTCCGGACCGCGCGTCAGATCGAAGAAGCGCAGGTCGATACGCCGCGATTTGCGCGCGCTATCGTAGAGCCCGGTGTTTTGCGGCAGGATCACCGCAACGCGCTGCCGGCGCCAGAGCAGATCGGGCACGGCTTTGGCCAGGATGGTGCCCAGCCAGCGGTATTTTTCCGCCTCGGAAATGACGAACAGGCCACGATTGCCCGACGTGCCGGTGCTGGAGCCGACAGTCAGCTCGCCAATGCGGCTATCGCCGGCCTGCGCCTTCCAGGCCTCGGCGGCCGAGACGCCATGAATGTTGAAGCGCTCGAAATTGCCCATCAGCGTCGCCTTGTCGGTCACCGGCAGATCGCCGAGATGACGCGGCGTCTTGCCGTAGAACGGCGCGCGCGGCAGGTCGCGGTCGAGAAAGCGGCGCAAGGCATGACCTTGCCAGCGTTCGAAATTCTCACGGCTCTTGCGCGAGAGCCATTGCGTCAACACAAACGAACGGGCCGCTTCCGTCGGCCCGTTCATGCGCTCTCTCCGGCCAGATCGTAGGCCGTCACCGCCGGATCATGACAAAGAACAACCTCGCCGCCGGTCGCCAGAAACCGGCGCAACATTACGCTGGTCGGCTCGATCGCGGCGGCATCCTCGGCCAGCAGGGTTGCCGGCAGACCGGGAGTTCGGTTTTCGACAAGGGCCGCGAACAACCATTGCGCGTCGACGGCGTAGAGCAGCGGCCGCTCCAGATTTGGGAACGAAAGGCCGAACTGGCCATCGGCATGGCCGGGCAGACCGACTGCGATGACGCTGCCGTCGCCGAACAGATCGGCGCCGCCCGGTACGCCGCCACGCGGCTCGACCTGCCGCTTCGACGACAGCCCGTCGAGTCGGGCCTCGAAGTCAGACGGGAACAGTTCCTTGAAGACGCCATGGCGCAGATTCTGCAGGGAAGTCTTGGCCTTCGCCCGCGCCCAGGCGGTGTCATTGGCGATAAGCCGAGCGTTGGGAAACAGCGACAGGCCCGACATGTGGTCGGCATGGAAATGCGTGACGATGACGGTGCGCACATCCTGCAAAGACAGGCCGAAGCGCGCCAGTACCGCGAGCGGCTGCTCGGCTTCGTTGAGCTGGGGCCGGAGGATCGCACTGTAAAGACGCAACGCCGTGCTGCGCTCGCTGCCTTGTGTCACATGCGGCGTGTAGCCGGTATCGACCAGTACGGGGCCGGCCTGCGGATGCATGATCAGGCCGTAGCGGACACGTAGCCTGACCTTCGCCCAGCTGCCGCCGCGCAGGATCAGGCGCTCGACTGCGCCGACAGAGGCGCTGTTGGCGAAGACGATCTTCACGCAGCCTCCCTGCTTTCCGTCGCCTTGCCGAATGTGCGATCGAGCCCTTCCTCGAACGACACTTTCGGCGCCCAGCCGAGGATGCGGCCTGACTTGGAAAGATCGAGGCTCTGCGCATAGGCGAACAGGCCAAGACCGTAGCGCGTCACCGGCGGTTCCGGGCAGCCGGGCAATATATTCGCTACCGTCTCCGCTATCCCGGCCGCCAGCATGGCGGGCCAGAGCGGCATTCTGCGCCAGCGCGGCTGCACGCCGGCGCGGGCGCAGGCCGCCTCGGCAATGCGGCGGACCGGCACCACTTCGCCGCCGGAGATGTTGAATACCTGTCCCTCGGCAGCGCTGCCGGCGGACAGCGCGGCAAGCACCGCATCGACGACATCCTCTATATAAGTGAGATCGATGCGCGCCTTGCCGTCGCGAAACAGCGGCAGCGGCCGCTGCCGTGCCACCTGCAGCAGACGCGGCAGCAGCGTGCGGTCGCCGGGACCGTAGAGGCCGCGCGGCCGTAGCACCACCGGGCTGATCTCAGGCGCCGCCAGCACGATCTCCTCGGCCTGCCGCTTGGTGCGGGCATAGTGGTTGACCGGAGGGGGCAAGGCCGCATTCTCGGAAACTCCGAGCTGGTCGCGATAGGCGAAACAGACCGTCGGGCTGGAGATATGGACGAAGCGGCGCACGCCTTGCCCGCGCGCGAAATCGCTGAGGTTGCGGGTAGCTGTGACATTTGCCGTCTGGAAATCCGCCAACCTGCCGAAGGGCGCGGAAAGTGCCGCGCAGTGGATGATCGCATCGACTCCGTCGAGAGCGCGCGCGGCAGCTGCATCGAACGGTTGAGACAAATCGAGCCGAACGACCCGATGACCAGCGGCTTCGAGCGCCGCGCAGCGTTTGGCGTCCCTGCCAAGACCCAGCGCAGGTGTACCCAGTGCAGCCAGCCGCGCCATGACATGCGCGCCGAGGAAGCCGCTGGCGCCGGTGACGAGGACGCGTCCCACGGTCATGCTTCCAGCGCCATGCCGCCGAACGACACGCCGGCCGAGGTGCCGAGGAACAGCACCTTGGCGCCGGGCACAATGCGTTGTTCGCGGCGCGCGACGTCGAGCGCAAAGGGGATGGAAGCGGCGATCTGATTGCCGTAGCGCGCCGCGATGTCGACGAGCTTTTCCCTGGCGAAGCCGGTCTGGCGCGCCATGTGGGCGAGCGCGAAAGGGCTTGCCTGATGCGGCACGACGAGGTCGACATCGTCGTGCCGCCAGCCGGCGCGATCGAGCAACTCCGCTACAAAGCCGTTGAAATGGCGTGACGTGACGCGAAACAGTTCCTTACCCTCCATGTGGAACAGGCTGTGGCGGGCGAATTCCTCGGGCTCACGATGAAAGTCGAACCGGGTGCCGCCGGAGCCGATGCTGCAGGCCGCATAGGCGGAAGGGTAGGTGCGCATCAGATTGGCCGCCACCCCACCTTCGCCAGGGGCTGCCTGTTGCAGCACGGCGGCCGCCGCGCCATCGCCGAAGAGGGCCGCAATTTCCGGCTGGTCCTGCCACGGCAGGGCGCGCGAGGCGATTTCAGACGAGAACACCAGCGCCGTCCGGCATTGCCCGGCCTCGATCAGGCGCGACGCGGTCTCGAAGGCTGTGAGGAAACCGAGGCAGGTGCTGTTGACGTCGAAGGCGGCCGCCGACCCATCGGCAAGGCCGAGGCGCTGCATGACCAGCGGAGCCGTCGACGGCAACGGCTGATAAGGCACGCCGCAACCGCCGATGACCAGATCGACACTGCCTGCCTCAAGTTCGGCATCGGCAAGCGCCAGACGGGCTGCGGCACAAGCAAGGTCGACCTGCGATTCGGCGTCGCAGACATAGCGTTCGATGACGCCGGTCGCGGCCTCGAAATGTCCATCGCCATACCCCAGCCGCGCATCGAGGGCGCGCGACGTCACGCATCGAGCCGGCACGGCCCGCCCGGTTCCGATGATCCTGATCCGCATTCTCAGCCCGCCCAATGAGCCTGCATCCAGTCAATCCATAAAACGGATCCAATGTGATGGCCATCATCAAGACGAATGCGTGGGAACTATGGAGCCTTCAGTGGATTGCGGCTAGAATCTCTCGCAAGTATAAAGACCCGTACGGGGGCGATTATGGCCAGATCTTTTTTCCGCTTTATTTCTTCAATTTTTGGCGCGTCCGACGCCAGACAGGAAGGAAAAGCCGAGCCCAACAGAGCCAATACAGGGGGCTTGATCAGAGCCGAATGGCCCCATGACTATCAGTTCCTCTTTATCGAACCACCTGCGAACGAAATCGCGGAAGCGTTGGACGGCTGGAAGTGGATCGGACTGGATGGCCTTGAACCAGCTGCGGTGTCAGCTTTCGGCGACATATTTTTCCGTGCCGGCGACGGGTCGGTTCGTCATCTCGATATGCTCGACGGGAAATTGACCAGAATTGCGGGTCATTGGGCGGAATTTCAGGCCGACTTGCAGAATGAAGCGCGCCGCGACGAGTTGCTGCTGGCGGGCCTTGTCGTTGCCGCCCGAAAGAACGGACTGATTCCGGCAGCCGGCCAATGCTATGATTTCAAGAAGCCGCCGGTGCTTGGCGGCGAAATGAGTCTGCGAGAGATGGAAACGACGTTTTTCGTTGTGAAGGTGCATATCGCCGGCCAAATCCATCGGCAGGTGAAAGATCTCCCGCAGGGCGCGAAGATAAACAAGGTTACGATCAGCGACCGATAACGCGACTTACGCCTTGCGCTCCCAGCGACGGTCGGGCGTCTGCTGCCAGTAGGTGACAGCGTGGCCCGCTTCTTTCAACACCTTCCAATGCGTCCGCGCCCCTTCGACCTGGGCCGCGTCATGGCCGTCGAACAGGAACACGGCGCGTTCGTAGCCGGCGAGATCGGCGGGTGCGGCGCCATCGACGAGGAAGCGTATCTGCGCCTGGTTGGGGTTGGCGTCGCTCGTGGTGAGCAGGATTGGCTGTTCGGCCGGATGGGCTTCACGGTCGGTCGCGTGCGCGAGGAACGAATCGTCCCTGAATGTCCACAGATGCAGGTCGAGCGCATCGCGCCGCTCCTCGGTCCCTGTCTGCACCACGGCGCGCCAGCCGCGATCGACGCTGCGCTCGAGCAGGCCGGGAAGCGCATCCTCCAGCGTCGATTCGGTCAGGTGGTAGAACAGGACATCGGCCATTCCCTGCCTTATCCCTCGTAATTGTCGCGCACCAGCCGGTCGAGCAGCCTGACGCCGAAACCCGAGCCCCAGGACTGGTTGATCTCGCTCGGCGGCGAGCCCATCGCGGTGCCGGCGATGTCGAGATGCGCCCACGGCGTTTCCTTGACGAACCGCTGCAGGAACTGCGCGGCGATGATGGCGCCGCCATAGCGGCCGCCGATGTTCTTCATGTCGGCGTTCTTGGAATCGATCAGCTTGTCGTATTCAGGCCCAAGCGGCATGCGCCACAGCCGCTCCTGACTCGCCTGGCCGGCCGCCGTCAACCTGTCCGAAAGTTCGTCATTGTTGGAGAACAGGCCGGCATAATGCTGGCCGAGCGCGACCATGATGGCGCCGGTCAGCGTCGCCAGATTGACCATGAATTTCGGCTGGAAGCGGTCGTTGCAATACCACAGCGCGTCGGCCAGAACGAGGCGTCCTTCGGCATCGGTGTTGAGCACCTCGATGGTCTGACCCGACATCGAGGTGACGATGTCGCCGGGGCGCTGGGCATGGCCGTCGACGGCATTTTCCACCAGCCCGACGATGCCGACGACATTGGCCTTGGCCTTGCGCGCGGCTAGCGCCTGAATGAGCCCGATGACGGCCGCGGCGCCGCCCATGTCGCCCTTCATGTCCTCCATGCCGGAAGCCGGTTTCATCGAATTGCCGCCGGTGTCGAAGGTGACGCCCTTGCCGACGAAGGCGACCGGTGCGTCCTTGGCCTTGCCGCCCTTCCATTGCATGACAGCCATCCGGGCGCCGCGTGGCGAGCCTTGCGCGACACCGAGGAGCGAGCCCATGCCGAGCTTCTTCATTTCCTTCTCGGTGAGGATTTCGACCTCGACGCCGAGCGCTTCCAGTTCCTTGGCGCGGGCGGCGAATTCGATCGGGCCGAGCGTATTGGCCGGTTCGTTGACAAGGTCGCGCGCCAGAAGCACGCCGTCGATGACCGCAACCTCGTCGGCGAAGGCCTTTTTCGCCGCGGCAGGATCGGCGGTGTGGATGGTCACCTTGACCGGTTTCTTCGGCTCGGCATCGTCCTTGTCTTTCCTGGTCTTGTATTTGTCGAAGGAGTAGCTGCGAAGAATGATGCCGGCGGCAAGGTTCGCCGCTTGCCTGCCGCCAATCTTTGCGCCCGGCACATCGAGGATGACGGCCACCTCCGCTGCCTTGCGCAGGGACGCGGCGATGGTGCCGCCAAGCTTCAGCCAGGCAAAGTCATCGAGGCCGGCGACCTTGCCGGCGCCGACCGCCACCAGTCGGTCGAGCGATGTTCCCTGCGGCGCCAGCACTTCCACGACACCGGCGAATTTTCCGGAAAACTCCGCCACCGGAAACGCCCGCGCCAGCGTTCCTGAGGGGTCGCAGGCCTTTGCCGGTTCGCCAAGGCCACCATCGTCGGCCGCCAGCACGAAGATGCTGCCCTTTTTGGGTGCGGCAAATTTGGCGAAGGCGATCAATGGTCTCAAAGTCATCAGGTCCTGCTTTCGGGAAACGGCTCAGATTTTCAGGAAAAATGCATTCTCAGGGAAGATGCGCGACATTTGGTCGTTTTCCTTGATTTGGCAAGACTTTGCCGGAATCAGGGCTCATATGCGCAGCGGAATCGATAACGATTCGTCGCGGCACGGCCCCGCTTTCCTGCCGCAACCTGTTGTTAACCATCGATGTTCTCCCTTTCTTATCCATTGCCGCCGACACTCCGGCCTGCGGGACGGGCGATGTGGGACGGAGAATCGGATCGAACTGCCTGAAAGAAATGGCCAAACGCACCCAGTTGTACAGCCGCAGCCGGACGACTACCTTGTCCGCGGGCATGATGCCGTTCGGCAAATCGAGAAAAGCCTTGCATGAAGGTCGTTGAACGCTACATCATGCGTCGCGCGTTGGCGGTGTTTCTCGCTGCGCTGATCTGGACGCTGGCCATTGTCTGGACGACGCAGGTGCTTGCCCGCATCGACCTGGTCACCGACAGTGGCCAATCGGCGCTGACTTTTTTCGAGGTCGCGGGCCTCATCATCCCCACCATCATCCCGATCGTGGTGCCATTCGCCCTGGTGGTGGCGGTGGCCCAGACGCTCAGCGTCATGAACTCCGATTCGGAATTGGCCGTCATCAACGCCGCCGGCGCCTCGCGCTGGACGATTGTGCGGCCGGTCCTGCTGATCGCGCTGGCGGCCAGCGTCTTTTCCTTCGCGGTCGACAATGGCGTCGAACCCTATGCCAGGCAGAAGAACCGCCAGCTGATCGCGTCCTCGCGCGCCGATCTCTTGTCGCTGATCATCCAGGAAGGCACGTTCCGCAAGATCGACGACGGGCTGTTCCTGCAGATAGGCGAGCGGCTTCCGGACAACCGGCTCGGCGGCATCTTCGTGGCCGATTCGCGCGAGGAAGGCGCCAATCTGATCTATTATGCCAAGAGCGGCAGCGTCGTCGAAAAGGGTGACGAGAAGGTGCTGATGATGAATGACGGCGTCATTCATCGCAAGACGCTGACCGGCGACCTGTCGGTCATCCGCTTCACGTCCTACGCCTTCGACCTTTCCGCCTTCATGTCGGCGGCGAACGATATCATGCTCCTGCCCAAGGACCGAACGACGCAATACCTGCTCAACCCGGATCCGAACGACAAGATCTTCCAGCGCAGGCCCGGCGCCTACAAGGCCGAGCTCGACCAGCGCTTTTCCGAATGGTCCTATTCGCTGGTGTTCGCGCTGATCGCGCTGGCCGTGGCAGGCGATGCGCGCTCACACCGCGAGGCGCGCATCCACCCGCTGATCACAGCCATCGCCATTGCGCTGTTCGTGCGCTGGCTGGGCTTCTTTGCCGCCGGCAAGGCCGACAAGATCCCGCAATACGCCTATATGGTCTATGGCGTGCCGGTCATCGCCTCGGCGGTCGCCATCTGGTTCATCGTCACCTCGCGAAGCATGGAACTGCCCGGCAGCTGGGCCGACTGGATGACGAATTTCGCCGGCCGCGTCAGCGATGGCTGGACGGCGCTCAAGCTGCGCCTCAATCGGCGCTACACATCCGGCCAGGGAGCCTGACGATGGGCTGGACCCTGGGCCGCTACTTCTTCTTTCGCTACGTGTCGATCACGATCTGGTTCTTCATCGGCCTTCTGGCGCTGGTGTTCCTGATCGACTTCACCGAGCTGTCCGGCCGCATCACCGGCCTGCCGGGCTTCACCTACGGCACGGCGGTCGCGATCTCGGCGCTGAGGATGCCGATGATCATGCTGCAGACGGTGCCGTTCGTCGGTCTGTTCTCGGCGATGGCGACGCTGGTGTCGCTCAACCGCAAATACGAGCTGGTGATTGCGCGATCGGCCGGAGTGTCGGCCTGGCAGTTTCTGTTGCCCTGCTGCATAGGTGCGCTGTTATTCGGCATACTATCGGTCGGCGTGCTCAATCCGATCGCCGCGCATGGCTTCTCATGGTCGGAGCAGATGGAAAACCAGCTGCGATCCGGCAATTCGAACGTGGTGGCGGCCGATGCCACGCCGTGGATCCGCCAGAAAACCAACTCGGGCGACACCATCATCGGCGCCCGCGCCATCCTGAACCAGGGCCTGGAAATGGCCGACACCGTGTTCTTCGTCCTCGATCCGCAGGGCAACATCGTCGAGCGCAAGGACGCCGCGCGGGCCTTTCTGCGCGACGGCTACTGGGAATTGCAGGACGTCAAGGTGTTCAAGGACGGCAACATCCGTTCCGAAACGACCGACCAGTTGCCGACCAACCTCAAGCCGGAATTCGTGCAGGAACGGCTGGCGCGCCCCGAAACCATCCCGTTTTACGACCTTCCCGGCAAGATTGAGGTTGCCCGCTCCTTCGGCCTCAAGGCAAATGCCTTCGCCATGCAGTTCGATTCGCTGGTGGCGTTACCGTTCCTGCTTGTGGCCATGACGCTGATTGCGGCAACAGTTTCAATGCGATTTGCGAGGATGGGGCAGTCGGCAACGATGATTCTGGGTGGCGTCCTCGCCGGCTTTCTGCTTTATGTCGTTTCGGTATTGGTCAAGGCATTCGGCGTGGCGGGATTCGTGCCCACAGCCGTGGCTGCATGGGTTCCGGTTGTCGTGGCTATGTTCTTTGGGGTGACATTCCTGCTATACAAGGAAGACGGCTAGTGAGGGAGGCGGCTTTGCGCAGCCATAGGCAGGCCGGTTTGGCGCGCCTCTATTCGGCGAGCGCCTTGGCATGCCTGCTCGCCTGCGGCGTGCTGACGGCCCCTGCGCTGGCGCAGGACGTTACCGACGTGGCAACGAAGGTTCCCTCCGGCTCCCAGATGCTGCTGGCGGCCGACACGCTCGTCTATAACAATGACAACCAGACGGTCACCGCCATCGGCGGCGTCCAGATCGACTATGGCGGCAACAAGCTCGTCGCCCAGCGCGTCGTCTATGATCGAAACACCAAGCGGCTGGTTGCCAGCGGCAATGTGGAGATCGTCAACAGCGACGGCACCAAGATCAACTCGCAGCATATCGATATTACCGACGATTTCGCTGACGGTTTCGTTAATGCGCTGCGCGTCGAAACGCCCGAAAAAGCCTATTTCGCCGCCGAAAGCGCCGAGCGCATGGGCGGCGTGCTGACAACGTTCCACAACGGCGTCTATACGGCCTGCGAGCCTTGCGAAGACAAGCCGGACAAGGCGCCGACCTGGCGGATCAAAGCCAGGAAGATCATCTGGAACGGCGAAAAGAAAACGGTTCGCTTCGAGAATGCGAATTTCGAATTCTTCGGTTTCCCGCTGGCTTACCTGCCGGCGTTCGAGATCGCCGACCCTACGGTCAAGCGCAAAAGCGGCTTCCTGATCCCCAGCATCGGCTACAACAACCGTCTCGGCGTCGGCGTCAAAGTCCCCTACTATTTTGCCCTGTCGCCGACCTACGACCTCACCGTTACCGGCAGCGGCTACACCAAGCAGGGTTTCCTCGGCGAGGCCGAGTGGCGCCAGCGCTTCAACAATGGCCAGTACACGCTGAAGCTTGCCGGAATCAACCAGCAGGACCCTGGCGCTTTCCGTGATTTCGCGGCTTTCCCCGGCGGCTACAATGTCAATTCGGGGCCAGCAGGCGATCCGAACAAGTTCCGCGGCATGATGGGCACCAAGGGCCAGTTCGCCATCAATCCGCGCTGGGACTTCGGCTGGGATATCCTGCTTCAGACCGACAAGAATTTTTCGCGTACCTATACGATCGAAGGCTACAACGACGCCGTGCATCAATCGTCGGTCTACCTGACCGGCCTAAACGACCGCAATTATTTCGATGTGCGCGCCATGCGCTTCCAGGTTCAGGAGAACACACCGGACGGCAACGTCGCATCGCGCAGCGACAAGCAGCCCTGGGTGTTGCCGTCGCTCGACTATGCCTACATCCCCGACATGTCGGTGGCCGGCGGCCAGCTGTCGTTCAACGTCAATGCACGAGTCATTCGCCGCGACGATCTCGATCAGGCCTATTTTACCCCCTATGTGCCGGGCTCAGGCGTCCAGCGCGTGCGCGGCATCGAGGGCGAATCCGGTCGCCTCACCGCCGAAGCCGAATGGAAGCGTACCTTCACCACGGACGGCGGATTGCAGTTGACGCCCCTTCTGGCTCTGCAGGGCGACGTCGACTATCTCAACGCTTCTTCGGCTTCGCTGACTGCGGTAAACCAGATGGCAACGAATGTCGGTGCCGCCGACGACATGCGGTCTTCCTTCGCCCGGTACATGGCGACCGCCGGACTTGAAATGCGCTGGCCGGTGCTGTTCTCGATGACCGGCTCCAGCCATATCGTCGAGCCGATGGCGCAGGTCTTCATGCGCCCGAATGAGCAGTATGTCGGCGGGCTCGCCGTTCCCAACGAGGATGCACAGAGCTTCGTCTTCGACGCCACGACGCTGTTCGAGCGCGACAAGTTCTCCGGCTACGACCGCGTCGAAGGCGGCAGCCGCGCCAATGTCGGGTTCCGCTATTCCGGCGCCTACGACAATGGCTGGGGCACCAACGCGATCTTCGGCCAATCCTACCAGTTGGGCGGGCGCAACTCGTTCGATTCACCGGATCTGGTCAATGCGGGCGCCGATTCCGGCTTGGAGACTTCGACCTCCGACTATGTCGGCCTTGTCGGCTTCAGCAGCCCGAGCGGCTTCTCCGGTTCGCTCAGCGGCCGCTTCGACGAGCAGACCTTCGAAGTTCGCCGTGCCGAGGTGAAGGCCGCCTATTCCGGGCTGCCGGTTTCGCTGAGCGCCAAATACGCCTTCATCCAGGCGCAGCCGCTCTATGGTTTCACCACCGACCGCCACGAAGTCACGCTCGGCGCCTCGACACACCTGGCCGAAAACTGGCGCGTCTTCGGCACCGGCACCTACGACCTGCAACAAAGCGTGCTGGTCAAGGACGGCGTCGGCTTTGCCTACAATGATTCCTGCTTCACCTACCTGATGACGTACTCGGAATCACGCGACATCAACACCAAGGAAGTGTCGCAGAATGTCGGCTTCAACCTGTCGTTCCGCACGCTCGGCGATTTCGGCTCGTCCCAAAGCTCGATCGACTCCATCCAGTAGAGCCGGCTGACGACATCGTTTTGCCGCATAAAGCGGGCACGGATTTCGCCAATATCGGGCTGGAATCGGCCAAAACCGGGTAGAATTGGGATGCTTTCGATGAGGAAATACCTGTTTTCGGCAGGATTCGCGCTCCTGTTGGCGGCGACCTCGGTCTCTGTCACCATGATGGTACCGCCGGCGTTCGCCAGTGAAATCAAGTATGTCGTCAACAACATGCCGATCACCACCGGCGACATCGCGCACCGGGCTGCCTTCCTGAAACTGCAGCGCAAGAAGGGTGACGCGGGTCAGGAAATGATCGACCAGACGCTGCGCATGGCGGAGGCCAGGCGTCTCGGCATCCGCATCTCCGACGCCCAGGTAGAGGCTGCCTATCAGCGCTTTGCCTCGAGCAACAAGATGCAGCTCAAGCAGCTCGACGGTGTCATGGCGCAGTCCGGCGTGACCAAGGAGCATTTCAAGGAATTCATCCGCTCCCAGATGGCGTGGAACCAGGCGCTGAGCGCACGCTACAGCGGCGGCGGCGGGGAGGTGAGCGAACAGGATCTGGTCAAGCGCATGCTCGAAAAAGGCGGCGCCAAGCCAAGCGCCACCGAGTACATGCTGCAGCAGGTGATCTTCGTGGTGCCGAAGGCCGAGCGCAGTGCCACACTCGCCAAACGCAAGCGCGAGGCTGAAGCCATGCGCGCCCGCTTCAATGGCTGCAACACCACGCGTGAATTCGCCAAGGGCCTGATCGACGTCACCGTTCGCGACCTCCCCCGATTGCTGGCGCCGCAACTGCCGCCGGACTGGGCCGAGCAGATCAAGGCCACCAAGCTGGGCGGCGCCACGGCCGTGCGCGAGACCGATCGCGGCATTGAATTCATCGGCATCTGCTCGTCGCGAGAGGTTTCCGACGACAAGGCGGCCCAGATGGTGTTCCAGAGCGAAGGCAGCGGCGACAAGAACGCCGACGAGCTCTCGGCCAAATATGTCGAAGAGCTGAAGGCGAAAGCCAAGATCGTTACGCGCTGAACCGGCCCAGCCGTGCATGAGACAGAGCTTCCGCTGGCGCTGAGCGTCGGCGATCCATCCGGCGTCGGTCCGGAAATCGCCATTGCCGCGTGGCAGAGCGCCCGCGGTTCCGGTGCCGCGCCCTTCTACCTTCTCGCCGATCCGGCGCTGATTGCCGCGCGGGCGCGCCGGCTCGGCGCGGCGGTGGCAATCGCCGAGACGGTGCCGGCCCAAGCAGCTGGTGTCTTTCAACACGCCTTGCCCGTGGTGCCGCTGGCGGCCCACTTCACCGACGATCCCGGCCGGCCCGACCCGGCCAATGCCGCCGGCATCATCGAGGCCATCGATCGCGCCGTCGCCGACTGCCTTGCCGGTCACGCGGCCGCGGTCGTCACCTGTCCGATCGCGAAGAAGCCGCTCTACGATGCCGGCTTCGGCTTTCCCGGCCACACCGAGTATCTGGCGCATCTGGCCTCGCTCCACACCGGCGGCACGGTGACGCCGGTGATGCTGATCGCCGGCCCCGAATTGCGCACCGTTCCTGTCACCATCCACATCGCGCTGGCCGAGGTGCCGAAGACGCTGACGACGGAGCTGATCGTTGCCATCGCGCGCATCACCGCCGGCGATCTTGCACGCCGTTTCGGCATCGCCAGGCCGAGGCTCGCGCTTGCCGGCCTCAATCCGCATGCCGGCGAAAGCGGCGCCATGGGGACAGAGGACGAGCACATCATTCGTCCTGCGGTCGACATGTTGCGGGCGCAAGGCATCGATGCCTTCGGACCGCTGCCGGCCGATACGATGTTTCATGCGCGCGCCCGCGCCGGCTACGACGTGGCGGTCTGCATGTATCATGACCAGGCGTTGATCCCGGCCAAGGCGCTGGCCTTCGACCAGGCCGTCAACGTCACGCTTGGCCTGCCGTTCATCCGCACCTCGCCCGATCACGGCACAGCCTTCGACATCGCCGGCAAGGGCATCGCACGTCCCGACAGCCTGATCGCGGCGCTGAAGCTGGCCCGCCGGCTGGCCGATACCGGCGCAAAGCCCGCAGTTGCATGAGCCAAAAATCATGAGCCCAAATCATGAGCCCAAAATTCATGAGCATTGACGGGCTGCCGCCGCTGCGCGAGGTGATCGAGCGCCATGGACTGCAGGCAAAGAAGGCGCTTGGCCAGAATTTCCTGCTCGACCTCAATTTGACCGGCAAGATCGCGCGCGTCGCCGGGGACCTTAGCGACAGTACGGTAATCGAGGTCGGCCCCGGCCCCGGCGGGCTGACCAGGGCGCTGCTCGCTGCCGGTGCCCGCCGCGTCGTCGCCATCGAGCGCGACGAACGCTGCCTTGCGGCCTTGGCCGAGGTCTCCAACCACTATCCGGGCCGGCTCGAGGTGATCAGCGGCGATGCGCTGAAGACGGATTTTGCCGCTCTTGCCAAGACCGCGTCACAAGGCAGCCCGGTGAGGATTGCCGCCAACCTGCCCTACAATATCGGCACCGAGCTGTTGATCCGTTGGCTGACTGTGGCGGACTGGCCACCCTTCTATCAATCGATGACGCTGATGTTCCAGCGCGAGGTGGCCGAGCGCATTGTCGCCGGTTTCGGCAGCGATGCTTATGGCCGGCTCGGCGTGCTGGCGGGCTGGCGGACCGAGGCGAGGATCGCCTTCGACGTGCCGCCGCAAGCGTTCACGCCGCCACCCAAGGTAACGTCCTCGGTGGTGCATCTGGTGCCGCGCGCCAGCCCTTTGTCAACCGACGTGAAAAAACTCGGTCGCGTCACCGAAGCCGCTTTCGGCCAGCGCCGGAAAATGCTGCGGCAGAGCGTGAAGAGCCTGGGTGGCGAGGCACTGCTGACGCGCGCCGGCATCGATCCGACCCGGCGTGCGGAGACGCTCAGCGTCGAGGAATTCGTGCGGCTGACAAACGCGGTTTGACCGGCGGCGCTAGCGCCGCCTAGCAATCGTCATTCAAACGCATTACATTGACGTCGAAGGAGATTGCCATGCCAGCAAATGCACTGGTCCAGACGCGTATCGACGCCGACATCCGGGATCGAGCTTCGGCGGTGCTCGAAAGCATGGGGCTGACGGTCTCGGATGCGGTGCGGATATTGCTCACCCGAACCGCCAACGAGGGTGCGCTGCCCATCGATCTCGTCACAAACAACGAGGCGTATGATTTATGGTTTCGCGCCAAGGTTCGCGAAGCGCTCGACGACACCCGACAAGACATTCCTGATGATCAAGTCGAGGCGCATTTTGCCGAGAGACGCGCCGCGGCGCGGCGTTCGGGTGAACCTAAATCTTGAAGATCGTCTGGTCGCCATTCGCGCTTTCAGATCGCGACGGCATCTTCGCGCATATCGAGGCCGACAATCCTGCGGCCGCGATCGCCACCGATGAGCGGATCGTCGCCGCAATCAACCGTCTTCGGGACCTTCCCCAAAGCGGCCGGATCGGCAGGCTTGCAGGGACACGAGAGATCGTCATCGTCGGCACGCCATATGTCGCGGCCTATCAGCTGACCAACAGCACGATTCGAATCCTGCGCGTGCTTCACGGAGCGCAGCGTTGGCCGGACGATCTGCCAGGCAGCTGATGCCGCTAATTTAGATTGCCAGCGGTGGACGAGCTATTCCGTCTTCTCGTCCAGCAACCCCGAGACGAAATCGAACAGCCCGGGCCGGCGGTCGCGCCGCAGCCTTTCCGCCGTCACGATGCCACGCACTTCGGCGAAGGCGCGGTCGAGATCGTCGTTGACGATGACAAAGTCATATTCCTTCCAGTGCTCGATCTCGTTGCGGGCGTTCTTCAGCCTGGTCTCGATCACGTGCTCCTGGTCCTCGGCGCGGCGCTTGAGGCGCGACTTCAATTCCTTCATCGACGGCGGCAGGATGAAGATCGAGACGATGTCGGCGCGCATCTTCTCCTTGAGCTGCTGGGCGCCTTGCCAGTCGATGTCGAAGAGCATGTCACGGCCCTGCGCCAGCGCCAGTTCGGCCGGCTCGCGCGGCGTCGCGTAGCAATTGCCGTGCACCTCGGCCCATTCGAGCAACGCGTCGGAATCGCGCAGCCGCTCGAACTCGCGCGTGGTGCGGAAGTGATAGTGGACGCCCTCGATCTCCGAGCCGCGGCGTGGCCTGGTGGTGACCGAGACCGATAATTCCAGGCTGCCGTCGCTTTCCAGCAGGTTGCGCGCGATCGTCGACTTGCCGGCGCCCGACGGCGACGACAGGACCAGCATCAGCCCGCGGCGGCGAATGCGGGATCCGAGATCCCTGGCAACCATCGGCTCCTTGCCACCCATTCGGGTTTACTCCAGATTCTGGACCTGTTCGCGAAACCGGTCGACCACCGCCTTCAGTTCCAGCCCGATGGCGGTGACAGTGGCGGCGTTCGACTTGGAACACAGCGTATTCGATTCGCGGTTGAATTCCTGCGCCAGAAAATCGAGCTTGCGGCCGATGGCGCCGCCATTTGCCAGCAGCGCTCTGCCCGACGCCACATGCGTCTTCAGCCGATCGATCTCTTCACGGATATCGGCCTTGGTGGCCAGGAACGCCGCTTCCATGTGCAGCCGGCCGGCATCGAGATTGGCCGACGCATCCATCAGCAGCCGCACCTGTTCGGCGATCCGCTCGCGGATCGCCGCCGGTTCGCGCGACGGGTCGGCCTCGGCTTGAAGCGTCAGCGCCTCAATGGCGTCGATATGGCCGGAAAGCAGCGAACGCAGCGCTTCGCCCTCGTTCTGGCGTGCCTGCTCGAGACCTGTAAGCGCCGTTTCCAGCGCGGACAGGATTGACGCGTCGAGTGCTGCCCGCACCTCCTCGGTTTCGCTGGTTTCAGGGATATCGAGCACGCCGCGCAGGGAAAGCAGACCGTCGGCAGTTGCCGGACCAACACCGAACTGGTCCTGCAGCCGCTTGGCCATGCCCGCCAGATCCCTGAGGAAGGCTTCGTTGACCACCGGCTGCGCCTGCTGGCCGGCGGCGCGGCCGACGGTCAGCGTCGCTTGGAAATTGCCACGCGAAAAGCGCTTCTGCAGCGTCTGCCGCACAGTCGGTTCGAGCCGCTCGAAACCTTGCGGCAACCGCAACCTGACCTCGACGCTCTNTCTGCAGCGTCTGCCGCACAGTCGGTTCGAGCCGCTCGAAACCTTGCGGCAACCGCAACCTGACCTCGACGCTCTTGCCGTTGACCGACTTGACCTCCCAGGCGATCGAGGCGCCGTCATGTTCGGCAACAGTGCGTGCAAATCCGGTCATGCTCTGCAAATTCATGATGCGGCTCGTGTCTCCCTGATGGTCCGATTCTAACAATTGCGCATGCGTTCGATATCACGGGCAGCGCGAATGTCAGAATCGCAATACCGGCAAGATGTTGATTGCCGCTGTCGTTTCGATCTCGCAGGGCTGAAATCGAGATTCAGAGGCACCCGAGCAAGACCGAAAACGCTTCGAACCCCGCTGTTCGTTCAAAGCAGCAGCGCGTCCGCCTCTGTCCGCGTCGCTTAAGGTCGATCCCTCTGAAAGCGCCGGCCTGCTACTGGGCGGCACCCGTATCGCCGGCATCACCGCTGTCACCGGCGGCATCGCCACTTGCGTCACCGTTGTCGTCGCCATCCGCCGGCGCATCGGTCTGGCCCGGAGTCTTGGCGCCCTTGGCGGCGTCTTCAGCCTGCTTCTTCTGCAGTGCCCGGTAGCGGGCAACGTTCTCATTGTGCTCGGCAAGCGTGGTGGCAAAGACGTGGCCGCCGGTGCCGTCGGCGACGAAATAGAGATCATCGGTCTTCGACGGGTTGGCGACGGCTTCGAGCGCGGCGCGGCCGGGATTGGCGATCGGCGTCGGCGGCAGGCCGTTGATCAGATAGGTGTTGTAAGGCGTCTGTTTCTGGATGTCAGATTGATAAATCGGCCGGTCGGCGGGTTTGCCCTTGCCGCCGAACAGGCCGTAAATGATGGTCGGATCGGATTGCAGCCGCATGCCCTTGGCCAGACGGTTGAGGAAGACGGCGGCAACGCGCGAGCGCTCGTCGCCCCGGCCGGTTTCCTTTTCGACGATCGAGGCCAAGGTGACGAAGTCGTCGACATTGGCCAGAGGCAGGTCGGGCGCGCGCCGCTGCCAGACCTCGTCGACCAGCTTCTTCTGGTCGGCGAGCAGCTTGTCGACCATCTGTTGGCGCGTGGCGCCGCGGGTAAAGCGCAGCGTGTCGGTGGCGAGGCTGCCCTCAGCCGGCTTGGCGGCCGGCATGTCGCCGGTCAGCGCATCCTGCTCGGCGATGCGCTGCAGCGCCTGCTCGACCGTCAGGCCCTCGGGAATGGTCAGCGAATACATCACCGACTTGCCGCTCTTCAGAAGCTCCATGATGTCGCGCATGGAGGCGCGCGGCTTTATCTCGTATTCGCCTGCCTTCAGCGCTGAATCATTGCCATAGACCCGCACGGCGATGCGGAAGATGCGGGCATCGCTGATCAGCCCACGCCGTTCGAGCTGGTCGGCAATATCCTGGACGCCGGTGCTCGGCTTGACCAGGAAGGTGTCGCCGGCCACCGACGGGCCCGGTTCGTTGAATGCCTGCTTGCCGAAATAGAGCGAAACGCCGGCGGCGAGGATCATCAACATCACCGCGGAGATGACGAAGTTCATGAACACGACGACTTGGCTGCGCGAGGCGCGCGAGCGCTTTGGTGGTGGTGTGCCGGCTTCCGGGCGCAAAGCTTCGGCCGCGGTCTTCGGCACGATCGGGCCGGTCTGCTGGTTTTGTCCGAATTGTCCGCTGCCGCCCGGATTGGTGTTCATTAGCGCCCTACCATCTGATCTCTTAGAGCGACCATGCGCCCGATTGGACGCACAGCGTGCCCTAACATTTCAAGCCTACGCATCGTGCTTTTAAAAAAGCGCCTTCGGTTTCAGGCCGATGCGACGAATCCCCAGCGGCAGAGTAGGCTTGAATATGGCAAAATTGACGACAGACCGCTGGCGCGCCGGTCGATACCGCAATCAGCCTGTATAACGCTGGAATACCAGCGAAGCGTTGGTGCCGCCGAAGCCGAAGGAGTTGGACAGCGCCACGTCGACCTGGCGATGCCGTGGCGTGTTCGGAACAAGATCGATCGCGGTTTCGCGTTCCGGGTTGTCAAGATTGATGGTGGCTGGCGCGATGTTGTCTCTGATAGCGAGGATCGAAAAGATCGCCTCGGCGGCACCCGCGGCACCCAGGAGATGGCCGATCGACGACTTGGTCGACGACATCGAGATTTTCGAGGCGGCGTTGCCGACCAGCCGCTCGACGGCGCCGAGTTCGATCGTGTCGGCCATGGTCGAGGTGCCGTGCGCGTTGATGTAGTCGACGTCGGCGGGCGTCAGCTTGGCCCGGTTCAGCGCCGCCGTCATGCAGCGGAAGGCGCCGTCGCCGTCTTCGGCCGGTGCGGTGATGTGATAGGCATCGCCGGTCAGGCCGTAGCCGGTGACCTCGGCATAGATCTTGGCGCCGCGCGCCTTGGCGTGTTCGAGTTCTTCCAGCACCACGACGCCGGCGCCCTCGCCCATGACGAAGCCGTCACGGTCGCGGTCATAGGGACGCGAGGCCTTCTCAGGCGTGTCGTTGCGGTCGGTGGACAGTGCCCGGCAAGCAGCGAAGCCGGCAAGCGATAGTCTGGTCACCGGCGATTCCGCGCCGCCGGCCAGCATCACGTCGGCATCGCCGAAGATGATCAGCCGGGCGGCATCGCCAATGGCGTGCGCGCCGGTCGAGCAGGCGGTGACGACGGCGTGGTTGGGGCCTTTCAGCCCATGCCGGATCGATACCTGGCCAGATACCAGGTTGATAATGTTGCCGGGAATGAAGAATGGACTGATACGGCGCGGTCCGCGCTCTTTCAGGATGATAGCGTTCTCGGCGATGCCCTCGAGGCCGCCAATGCCGGAGCCGATCATGACGCCGGTGGCGCAGCGCTCGGCTTCGGTGCTGGGCTCCCAGCCGGAATCCTTCAGCGCTTCGTCGGCGGCCGCAATCCCGTAAAGGATGAAGTCGCCGATCTTGCGCAGTTCCTTGGGCTCGAGCACGGCTTCGGGATTGAGCGTGCCGTTGGTGCCGTCACCGCGCGGAATGACGTGGGCTATCTTGCAGGCAAGATCTTCCACTTCGAACTCGGTGACGCGCTTGGCGGCGCTGCGGCCGGTCAGAAGTTCCTTCCAGCTGTGCTCGAAGCCCATGCCGAACGGCGAAATCAGGCCAAGGCCCGTGACCACGACACGCCTCATCGCAGGTCCTCCCCGGTGATGACTGCGGATAGTGTCAGGCCGAAGCCTTGTCGATGTACTTCACGGCATCGCCGACGGTCAGGATGGTCTCGGCCGCATCGTCCGGAATCTCGACGCCGAACTCTTCTTCGAAGGCCATGACGAGTTCGACCGTGTCGAGGCTGTCCGCGCCCAGATCATCGATGAAGCTCGCCTGCTCCGTCACCTTGTCGGCATCGACGCCAAGATGTTCGATGACGATCTTCTTGACGCGCTCTGCGGTGTCACTCATTTGGGGCATCCTCGTCTTTTGTTTGTCTGTCTTCGTTAGCGGGCAGAATGCCGCTAATCAAGCTGAAAGATGGTCCTGCCGGAAACGCAACGGTGCCGGACCGGTTTTTGCCCGAACCGCCGGGTTGCGGGCCGCATTACACGAAAAATGGCTGAGGTCCAAGGCGAAATGGTCTCTTTTCACAAGCCGGCCATGTCTTCTTATCACCCGGCAATATCCCGTCAGATCATGGCCATGCCGCCGTTGACGTGGATGGTCTGGCCGGTGACGTAGGCTGCCTCGTTGGAGGCGAGATAGGCGACGGCCGACGCCACTTCAACACTCGTGCCCATGCGGCGCGTCGGGATCGCGGCCATTATCGCGTCTTTCTGCTTGTCGTTGAGCTTGTCGGTCATGGCCGATTCGATAAAGCCCGGGGCGACGCAGTTGACGGTGATGTTGCGGGTGGCGATCTCCTGCGCCAGCGACTTGGAAAAGCCGATCATGCCGGCCTTGGAGGCGCAATAATTGGTCTGGCCAGGATTGCCGGTGACGCCGACTACCGAGGTGATGTTGATGATGCGGCCATGGCGGCGGCGCATCATCGGATGGGTCAGCTCGCGGGTGAGCCGGAACACGGCGGTGAGGTTCACCTCCAGCACGCTGTCCCAATCCGCGTCCGCCATGCGCACGAACAGGCCGTCCTTGGTGATGCCGGCATTGTTGACCAGTATGTCGACGCCTTCGAGTTCGGCTTCGGCCTTCTGGCCAAGCGCCTTGACCTCGTCACGGTCGGCAAGATTGGCCGGGAACAGCTTTACCCGGTCGCCGAGTTCGCCGGCCAGGGTCTCCAGTTTCTCGATGCGGGTGCCGTGCAGGCCGACAATGGCGCCTTGCGCATGCAGCAGCCGGGCAATCGCCTCGCCAATGCCGCCCGATGCGCCGGTGACGAGCGCCTTGCGGCCGGTCAGTTCGAACATTTTCGTCTCCTGATCTTAAGAGAACACCCTTCCCACGGGAGGGGTTGAATCGCCAGTGGATTGTGCAAGCGCGGCCAGCGCCGCCTCGACATCGGCCGGCGTGCCGACGGCCGATGTGGCGATGTCGCGGTTGATCCGCCGCGCCAGGCCGGAAAGCACCTTGCCGGCGCCGATCTCAAAGAGCGTGGCGACGCCATTGGCGCCGAACCACTCCACCGTTTCGCGCCAGCGCACGCGGCCGGTGATCTGCTCGACCAGGCGGCGCGCGATCTCGTCGGGGTCGCTGGTCGGGACTACAGTGACGTTGGAGACGACGGGCACCACCGGTGCATTCTTGGTCACCCCGGCCAGCGCCTCGCGCATGACATCGGCCGCCGGCGCCATCAGCGCCGAATGGAAGGGTGCGGAGACCTGCAGCATCAGCGCCCGCTTGGCGCCCTTTTCGGTGCACAGTTTCGCGGCGAGTTCCACCGCCGCCCTGGCGCCGGAGATCACCAGCTGGCCGCCGCCATTGTCGTTGGCGATCTGGCAGACCTTGCCGGATCCCGTTGCGGCCTCGGTGCAAGCGGCTTCGACGTCGGGCTGTTCCAGTCCGATGATCGCCGCCATGGCGCCCTCGCCGGCCGGCACCGCCGCCTGCATGGCGTTGCCGCGGATGCGCAGCAGCCGGGCAGCATCGGCGACCGAAACGAAACCCGCCGCGGCAAGGGCGGAATATTCGCCGAGCGAATGACCGGCAACGTAGGCAACCTTGTCCTTCAGCGAAAAGCCGCGCGCTTCCAGCGAGCGGATTCCCGCAAGCGAGACCGCCATCAGCGCCGGCTGGGCATTGGCAGTCAGGGTCAGCGCCTCTTCCGGGCCTTCCCAGATCAGTTTCGACAGCTTTTCGCCCAGCGCATCATCGACTTCCTCGAACACCCTGCGTGCCTCGGGGAAGGCGTCGGCGAGGTCCTTGCCCATGCCGACAGCCTGGCTGCCCTGTCCCGGAAAGGTGAATGCGACGGCCATTTGGGCGCTCTCCAGCGGCTGATTTTTACTGCCTGTGACGCAAGGCGGACCGCCAAGTCAAGCCCGGAGGCGGCATTTCGGCTCTCGCTTGAACCGGAGCTGACCTCGAGTCCCTGTTCCCAAAGGCTTTTTGCCGATCACACCTGATGAAAACCGCTCACGAATCGTTTGCTGGCTCTTCTTATTTTCGCCACAGGCGCTAGCTTTTGCATGACAGTTCTATGACAGAACGGTGGCGCGAGTGGAAATACGCGTTGCTTGGGCCGGGGGAAGAGACGTGGCTAGGATCAGGAAGGGCGCGGCCGTACCCGCGCCACAGTTCTTGGAAGACGATCCGTCCACCGGCTACCTGCCGGGGCGCAGATGGCCGGTCATCCGCTACGGCCTGGTCACGCTGCTTGCCTCCGCCATCCTGGTGTTCGCCATCGAATGGATCGTGCGCGGCGACTTCTTCGGCACGGTCGACTTCTTCCTGCAGCCATTCAAGCCGGGCTGGACCACCATCATTGTCTTTGCATTGGTGCTGATGGGACTGGACGCCGTGCTTGGCCGCAGTCACCAGAGCCTGATGATCGTGGCGCCGCTGACGCTGGCGCTGGCCTTTGTCGGGCATCAGAAGTCGCATTATCTCGGCGATCCGCTCTACCCAACCGATTTTCTTTATTCGCGCCAGATCATGGCACTGATGCCGCTCCTGGTGCGCGAACGGCCCTGGACGGCGCTCGCCATGGCGGTCGGCATCGTCGCCGGCCTGTCGCTGCTGATCTATGGCTGGCGGTTGTGGCGCCGCAAGGTTCCGATCCTCAGCCGCAAAGGGCGGCTGGCGCGGCTGACGCTGGCAGTGCCGCTGCTCGCCTTCTTCGTCTCAATCATGGACTACGCCACCTTCTCGTGGACCCGCGACCGGCTGCAGATCATCCCGATCATGTGGGACCAGAAGGAGAACTACGCCTCCAACGGGTTTGCGCTGGCCTTCGCGCTCAACGTGCCGATGGCGCATGTCTCGGCGCCGGCGGGCTATTCCGACAAGGCGATCGACGCGATCGACAGGCCTGCTGTGGCGGCCTCGGTACCGGATGAGAAACCCGACATCATCGTGGTGATGAGCGAATCTTTCTGGGATCCGACCAAGCTGCCCGGCGTCACAATCACGCCTGACCCGATCCCCAATGTGCGGGCGCTGCGTTCCGGCTATATGTTTTCGCCGGAATTCGGCGGCATGACCGCCAACATCGAATTCGAGGCGCTGACCGGCTTTTCCAATGCCTTCCTGCCGGCGGGCTCGATCCCCTACCAGCAATATGTGCGCACGCCGACGCCGTCGCTGGCGACCTTCCTGAAAAGCGAGGGATACCGGGCGCGCGCCATCCATCCGGGCACCAACTGGTTCTGGAACAGGGGCGCCGTCTATGCCGATTTCGGCTTCAACGATTTCCGCTCGGAAGAGACGCTGCCGCCACTGGAAAAGCGCGGGCCGCTGGCTTCCGATGCGTCGATGACCGACGAGATCATCGCAGAGGCCGACGCCAGCGAGCGGCCGGTGTTCTTCTTCGCCGTCAGCCTGCAGAACCACGGTCCCTACGAGCCGTACCGCTATTACAATCCGACCCACAAGGTCGCGGCACCGATCAGCACATGGGCGCGGGAATCGCTGCTCAGCTACGCCGAAGGCTCCGCCGATGCCGACCGTGGCCTCGAACGATTGATCGAATGGGCGAAGAAGCGCGAGCGGCCGACGGTCATCGCCTTCTTCGGCGACCATCTGCCGCCGCTCGGCCCCGTCTATGTCGAAACCGGTTACCTGAAGGACAATGTCGCGCCGCGCAAGGAACCGACGCCGGAGGCGGCACTGGAGCATCATCAGACGCCGCTGGTCATCTGGTCTAACCGCACCGGTCCGGCGCAGGATATGGGCGCGGTGAGCCCGGCCTTCCTGCCCTACCACATCCTGACAACGGCCGGGATCACGCACCCCTACTACACCGGCTTCCTGGGCGCGCTGCGCGAACGTTATCGCGTCGTGGATCGCAATCTGCTTCTGACACCGTCAGGTGAGGCCACGGCGGACTGGGCGCGGCAGAAGGACATCGATCCGGCGATCAACGATTTCCGCCTGCTGCAATACGATATGATGTTCGGCAAGCGTAAGGCGGCTCCGGACTTCTTCCCCGAAACGATCAACGGTCGTACCCCGCATACGAGTTGATGCCTGGTCTTTTCCAACCCTGCGACGCCAGGACGCTGTCCGGAGCATGCGTTACCCTTGCCTTCCAGCCAAATTGCTATATAGACGCCCGCAATCTGCCGGTCCTTGCTGGGGGCTGAACGGAGGGCCGGAGGTTTTACCCAAAACCTTCGTGTGAAGCCAGAAGCGCTTCCGCCTCCCGTGTCTCCGCTCTCGACCGTCTCGAAATGCTCCTTTCTTCCTCGCCCCCTCGGGACCAGCGGGTCAGAGAAGTTGCAGAGGCTTTTGCCGCGAGGATCCGGGAGAGAAACGAAGAAAGGCACTGAACCACTATGGCTCTATACGAACATGTGTTCCTTGCCCGGCAGGACCTCTCGCAGCAGCAGGTCGATGCGCTTGTCGAACAGTACAAGGGCGTCATCTCCGCAAATGGCGGGTCCGTCGGCCGGGTCGAGAACTGGGGACTGAAGTCCCTCACCTACCGGGTCAACAAGAACCGGAAGGCTTACTACACGCTTATGGACCTCAACTGCCCGCCGGCAGCGCTCAACGAGATGGAGCGCCAGATGGGCCTGTCCGAGGACGTGCTGCGTTTCCTGACCGTCAAGGTCGAGGCGCATGAGGAAGGCCCGTCGGCCATGATGCAGAAGCGCGAAGAGCGCTCGGAACGCGGCGGCTTCGGCGACCGCGACCGTGGTGATCGTGGTCCGCGCTCGTTCGGCGACCGTGATCGCGGCGACCGTGGCGATCGTCCGCCGCGCTCATTTGGCGACGCCGGTGGTGATCGTGGTCCGCGCCGTCCGCGCGAAGGCGTTGAAGGAGGTGCAGAATAATGGTCGACATCAATCAGATCCCGACCCGGCGCCCGTTCCATCGCCGCCGCAAGACCTGCCCGTTCTCCGGCGCCAACGCGCCCAAGATCGACTACAAGGACGTGCGTCTTCTGCAGCGCTACATTTCCGAGCGCGGCAAGATCGTGCCGTCGCGCATCACCGCCGTCAGCCAGAAGAAGCAGCGCGAACTCGCCAAGGCGATCAAGCGCGCCCGCTTCCTCGGCCTGCTGCCCTACGTGGTTCGCTAAGACTTTCGAGCGGGCGGTTCGCCGCCTGCTTCCTTCTCCCACGGCGACGGGCGCCGCAGGGGTAATTTGATGATGCATGTCGTTGTCCCAAAACCGGGACCACTCTTGGCGACGTGCATTGAAATCCCGAGTTGAGGTGAAAAGCCTCTAACTGCCGCGACAGGCAGGACAGCGACACCGGCGCCAAGGCGCTCAGAGCTTCCTGACCTGTTCCATTCAATTCGGCGCCGATCCCGCGGTCGGTGCCCAGACGAAGGAACAAGACCATGCAAGTGATTCTTCTCGAACGCGTTTCCCGCCTCGGCCAGATGGGCGATACCGTCAAGGTCAAGGACGGCTTTGCCCGCAACTTCCTCTTGCCGCAGGGCAAGGCGCTGCGCGCCAACGAAGCCAACAAGAAGAAGTTCGAAGGGCAGCGCGCGCAGCTCGAAGCGCGCAACCTCGAGCGCAAGTCGGAAGCCAGCCAGGTTGCCGAAAAGCTCGACGGCAAGAGCTTCATCGCCGTGCGTTCGGCCGGCGAGACAGGCCAGCTCTACGGTTCGGTGTCGACCCGCGACATCGCCGACCTGCTGACCGCCGAAGGGTTCTCGGTCAACCGCAACCAGATCCAGCTCAACCAGCCGATCAAGACCATCGGCGTCACCAATGTGGCGATTGCGCTGCATCCGGAAGTCGAGGTCACCATCAGCCTCAACATCGCCCGCACGGCCGACGAAGCCGAGCGCCAGGCCAAGGGCGAGACGCTGACCACCGCCGAAGCCATCTATGGCGACGACATCAACGACAACGCACGGCCGGAGAACTTCTTCGACCCGAACACCGAGTTCGAAGGCGGCGAAGAAGACAACGCCTGATCCCGCACGGGGCCTGATCGGGAAGCGAGGGGAGCAGCGCTCCAATCACTTCCTCGTCATCCAGCCTTTCTGGACCAATGCCCGGGCCTCTCGCCCGGGCATTTTTGTGCCAAATGGAACTTTTCGAACCCCTATATATTGTTGCAGAATTGGTCCGCCAGTCTGACCGTGAGGGGACATTTGGTGATGAATATTCTGTTGAAGCGCGTTCTCGACCGCCTGGTGCGTACGGGCAATCTGAAAGTCACCGGGCCGAAGGGCTCGACAGTGGTTTTCGGCGACGGCAGCGGCGAGCCGGTGCATATGCACATCAAGACCGCGCATGCCGAGCGCGCCATTACCTTCGATCCGATGCTGGCCGTGCCGGAAGCCTATATGGACGGCGAACTCGACATCATCGAGGGCGGCGTACTGGGTATGATGCGCATCGCCTTCCAGAACATGGGCAGCGGCGGTATCGACGCCACCTGGTCGAAGGCCATCGAGGGTCTGCGCCACGCCTTTCGCCGCCTGCAGCAGATCAACACCGCATCACGGGCGCGCCGCAACGTGCAGCGCCACTATGATTTGTCGGGTGACCTCTACCGGCTCTTCCTAGACGACGACATGCAGTATTCCTGCGCCTATTTCGAACAGCCGGACATGACGCTCGACGAGGCGCAGATGGCCAAGAAACGCCATATCGCCGCCAAGCTCAGGCTGAAGGCCGGCCAGACCGTGCTCGATATCGGCTCCGGCTGGGGTGGGCTCGGCCTCTATCTCGCCAAGGCTTTCGATGTCGACGTGCAAGGCGTGACGCTGTCGACCGAGCAGCACGGCGTCGCCACCGACCGGGCGCATGCGCAAGGCTTGCAGGACCGCGTGCATTTCGACCTCAAGGACTACCGCGAACTCAACGAACGCTTCGACCGCATTGTCTCGGTCGGCATGTTCGAGCATGTCGGCGTCAACCACTTCCGCACTTTCTTCGACAAGTCGGCGACGTTGTTGAAGCCCGACGGCGTCATGCTCTTGCACACGATCGGCCGCTCCGGCGTGCCGTGGGCGACCAGCGCCTTCATCCGCAAGTACATTTTTCCGGGCGGCTACATTCCCTCGCTGTCGGAGGTGATGCCGGCGATCGAGAAGTCGGGCCTTGTGGTCACCGACATCGAGATTTTGCGGCTGCACTATGCCGATACGCTGAAGCATTGGGGCCAGCGCTTTGCCGCCAACCGCGACAAGGCCAAAGCCATCTACGACGAGCGCTTCTGCAGGATGTGGGAGTTCTATCTGGCGGCTTCGGAAGCCGCCTTCCGCTGGCAGGATCTGGTGATCTTCCAGATCCAGATCGCCAAGAAGAACGACACGCTGCCGATGACGCGCGACTACATGGCCAAATGTGAAAAGGCGCTCGAAATGCGCGAAATGGGGCATCGTCAGGAGGCGGCGGCCGCCGAGCCTGCTGTCGCTAGGTCTGTGCCTGCCAGGTCCGTTGCTGTCAGGTCCGTTGCGGCCAAGCCAGCGCGCCGTCGCAAGGTGGCGGATCGCGAATAACGCCTCGATTGCGATTGCCGCTTGCCATTGACGGCTCTGACACTGAAAAAGGTCTCGTTCTCGCGAGACCTTTTTTAATGACCTGCCTGCCCACCATCGCCACCACCCTTGTCGAGTTCGCCCGCGCCTCGGTGCTCGCGGCACGCGGAGCCTGAGCGTGGAACTCCCCGCCTCGCTGCGACAAGGCGTCGAGCGCCTGCTCGAAACGATACCGCTGGCGGTGCTGCGCCAGGCGGCGAAGACGCTGTCTGACCGCTACCGCGCCGAATTGCGCGACGGCCGCCCGCACATGGCCGAAGAGATGGCGGTAAAAGCCTATCTGGCGACGCGGCTGCCGGCGACCTACGCGGCGGTACGGGCCGGTCTCGACGAACTCGCCTATGCGCGGCCCGATTTCCAGCCAACGAGCTTGCTCGATGTCGGCGCCGGTCCTGGCACGGTGCTTTGGGCCACTACAGACCTGTGGCCCGACCTCGAAGAGGCGGTTCTGGTTGAAGCAAGCGCCGCGGTGCGCAAGGTTGGCCAGTCGCTCGCCCTTGATACCATCGCCACCAGGATGGACTGGCGCGCCGGCGACGTGACCATCGACCTTGCCGATCTCAAGCCTGCCGATCTGGTCACCTGCGCCTATGTGCTGGACGAGATCGCGCCGGCATCGCTGCCGAAGCTTGTCGGCCGGCTCTGGCATTTGACCGGCGACACACTGCTGATTGTCGAGCCCGGCACACCGGCAGGCTGGCAGCGCATCCTGGCAGTGCGCAGGCAATTGCTGGAGGCCGGGGCGCATGTGCTGGCGCCTTGTCCGCATGAGGCGCCCTGCCCGCTTGAGCCGCCCGACTGGTGCCATTTTTCGCGCCGCGTCGCCCGCTCGCGCCTTCATCGCCTGGCCAAGGACGCGGACGTGCCGTGGGAGGACGAGAAATTCATCTACGTCGCGGCGTCGCGGCAACCCGCGCCTGTACATCCGCCCCGCGTGATTGCGCCGCCGAAATCGGGCTCCGGCAAGGTGCTGCTCAAACTGTGCCAGCCGGATGGCGGCGCCGGCGAGACACTTTTCACCAAGCGCGAGGGCGAGCTGTTCAAGGCAGCGCGGCGGCTGGACTGGGGCGATACACTGGACTAGAAGCGGATAATCACCGAGATTGTTCTTGCTCTGTTCCAACGACTCGGATAAAAGTCAGCGCCTTTCTGAGTCAACCGGAATCGGGGCGCGGAAACACTCTTCTGTGGACGGTTTGCCGCCCCTGTGAACAACGGGCATCGAGGTTGATTGGTCGTGCGGTGATGCAGAAAGGTCAGCACCGATTTATCTCGTTCTGATATCGAGAAGCCGGGATCAAAATCGGGGACATCATGGCAGAGGCAGCGCGAAAATTCGGCGTGGCGGAGCAGCAACCGCTTTATCGTGAAGCGCCGAACAACATTGAGGCCGAGCAGGCGCTGCTCGGCGCCATCCTCGTCAACAACGATGCCTTCTACCGCGTCTCCGACTTCCTCAAGGCCGGCCATTTCTACGAGCCGCTGCACCGGAAAATCTTCGAGGTCGCGGCCGAGCTCATCCGCATGGGCAAGGTGGCGACGCCGATCACGCTGAAAACCTTCCTGCCGGCCGACGAGAAGGTCGGCGACATGACGGTGGCGCAATATGTGGTTCGTCTGGCGGTCGAAGCCGTCACCGTCGTCAATGCCACCGATTATGGCCGCGCCATCTACGATCTGGCCACGCGCCGGGCGCTGATCACCGTCGGCGAGGACATGGTCAACATCGCCTATGACGCGCCGGTCGACATGGCGCCGTCCGAACAGATCGAGGATGCCGAGCGGCGGCTGTTCGAACTGGCCGAAACCGGCCGTTACGATGGCGGCTTCGAGAGCTTCACCGACGCGGTCAAGACCGCCGTCGACATGGCCAACGCCGCCTATATGCGCGACGGCCATTTGTCGGGCCTCGCCACCGGCATGCGCGATCTCGACCGCCGCATGGGTGGCCTGCAGGCGTCGGATCTGATCATCATTGCCGGCCGTCCGGGCATGGGCAAGACATCGCTAGCCACCAACATCGCCTTCAACATCGCCGAGATGTATGAGCCGGCGCAACAGGCCGACGGCTCGTTCAAGGCAGCCAATGGCGGCGTCGTCGGCTTCTTCTCACTGGAAATGTCGTCCGAGCAGCTCGCCACCCGCATCATTTCCGAACAGACGGAAATTTCGTCGTCAAAAATCCGCCGCGGCGAGATTTCAGAGATGGATTTCGAAAAGCTGGTCGCCTGCTCGCAGACCATGCAGAAGATCCCGCTGTTCATCGACCAGACCGGCGGTATCTCGATCGCGCAGCTGTCGGCGCGGGCGCGGCGGCTGAAGCGTCAGCGCGGCCTCGACCTCATCGTCATCGACTATATCCAGCTGATGCAGGGGTCGAGCGCGAAATCGTCGCAGAACCGGGTGCAGGAAATCACCGAGATCACCACCGGCCTCAAGGCGCTGGCCAAGGAACTCTCCGTTCCGATCATCGCGCTGTCGCAGCTGTCGCGTCAGGTCGAAAGCCGCGAAGACAAACGCCCGCAGCTGTCCGATCTTCGCGAATCCGGTTCGATCGAGCAGGACGCCGACGTGGTGATGTTCGTCTATCGCGAGGAATATTATCTGAAGAACCGCGAGCCGAAGCCCGGGACCGATGAATACATCAAATGGGAACACGAGATGAACGAGATGCGCGGCAAGGCCGAAGTCATCGTCGCCAAGCAGCGCCATGGCCCGACAGGTTCGGTGAGCCTCGCCTTCCATGGCGAGTTCACACGGTTTTCCGACCTCGCCGAAGAGCATCATATTGCGGAGAGGTTCGAGTAGCTTTTTGGCCTACCGCAGCGCTCCGTCACACCCCCCTCTGGCCTGCCGGCCATCTCCCCCGCAAGGGGGGAGATCAGCAGCTTTGCGGATGGCGCTCATCTTGCGACGTTGGCGATTGGCGAAAGCAGCGACGATAGCCAATCTCCCCCCTTGCGGGGGAGATGTCCGGCAGGACAGAGAGGGGTGTGCAGGATCACCCTCCTTCGGTCATTTGCAGGCAGCATCACTCCATGGCTAAATCGCGCGTCCAGTTCATCTGCCAGAATTGCGGGTCGGTGCATCAGCGCTGGGCCGGTAAATGCGATGCCTGCGGCGAGTGGAACACACTGGTCGAGGAAGGCACCTCGGGCGGCATCGGCTCGGGACCGGCCAACACGCGCAATGCGCGCAAGGGCCGCGCCGTGGTGCTGACCAGCCTGTCCGGTGACATCGAGGACGCGCCGCGCATCATCTCGGGCATTGGCGAACTCGACCGCGCCACCGGCGGCGGCTTCGTGCGCGGCTCGGCGCTGCTGGTCGGCGGCGATCCCGGCATCGGCAAGTCGACGCTGCTTACCCAGGCCGCAGCAGCATTGGCGTCAAAAGGCCACCGCATCGTCTATGTCTCGGGCGAAGAGGCTGTCGCGCAGATCCGGCTGCGGGCGCAGCGGCTTGGCGTCGCCGACACGCCGGTCGAACTTGCCGCCGAGACCAATGTCGAGGATATCCTGGCAACAATAGCCGACGGCAGAAGGCCGGACCTCGTCATCCTCGATTCCATCCAGACGCTGTGGACCGACATGGCCGACTCGGCGCCCGGCACCGTCACCCAGGTGCGCGCCTCGGCGCAAGCGATGATCCGCTACGCCAAATCCACCGGTGCTGCCATCGTGCTGGTCGGCCATGTGACCAAGGAAGGCCAGATCGCCGGTCCGCGCGTCGTCGAGCACATGGTCGACGCCGTTCTCTATTTCGAAGGCGAAGGCGGCCATCACTACCGCATCCTGCGCACGGTGAAGAACCGGTTTGGGCCGACCGACGAGATCGGCGTCTTCGAGATGTCGGACAAGGGCTTGCGCGAGGTCGCCAATCCGTCGGAGCTGTTCCTCGGCGAACGCCACGCAAAATCGCCGGGTGCCGCGGTATTTGCCGGCATGGAAGGGACACGTCCGGTGCTGGTCGAGATCCAGGCGCTGGTGGCGCCGTCCACATTGGGCACGCCGCGCCGTGCCGTCGTCGGCTGGGACGGCGCACGGCTGTCGATGATCCTTGCCGTGCTCGAAGCCCATTGCGGCGTGCGCTTCGGCACCCACGATGTCTACCTCAACGTCGCCGGCGGCTACCGGATTTCCGAGCCGGCGGCCGATCTGGCGGTTGCCGCTGCACTGGTTTCGTCGCTCACCGGTCTTGCCCTTCCCGCCGATTGCGTCTATTTCGGCGAAATCAGCCTGTCGGGCGCAGTGAGGCCGGTTGCGCATGCGCAGCAGCGCCTTAAAGAGGCCGAAAAGCTGGGTTTTGGAAGTGCGGTTCTGCCCTTGGGCAGCGAGGAGGTTGTCGGGGGGATCGGGGCCGGCGCTTTCCAGCCGACCGAACTTGCCGATCTCGTCGCACGCATAGCCGGCTCACGGCGCAGCCGTGTCGACGTGGAAGATTGACGCGGCTCGCCCGAGCCGTGAAAAGACAATCTGAGTGGGGCGAAAGACATGCCGATTACGCTGCTGGACGGAATTCTCGTCGGCTTCACCCTGGTCTCGGCGATGCTCGCCATGGTTCGCGGCCTGTCACGCGAAATCCTGTCCGTCGTGTCCTGGGCGGCTGCCGCCGCGGCGGCATTCTTCTTCTACAAGCCGGTGCTGCCTTACGTTCAGCCCTATGTCGAAAGCGACAAGATCGCCATGGCGGCATCCGCCGGCATCGTCTTCCTCATCGCGCTGGTCGTCGTTTCCGTCATCACCATGAAGCTTGCCGACTGGATCATCGATTCCAGGATCGGCGCGCTCGACCGTACGCTGGGCTTCCTCTATGGCGCCGCGCGCGGCGTCCTCGTCGTCGCCGTGGCGCTGCTGTTCTTCAACTGGCTGGCCGGCGCCAAGGCCCCTGCCTGGATCGCCAACGCCAAGTCGAAGCCGCTGCTCGAGACCATCGGCGCCAAGCTGGAAAGCCTGCTGCCCGAAGATCCGGAAAACGCCATCCTGAAGAAGCTCAATCCGAATCAGCCGGCAGCCGAGACGCCTCCGGCGGCCGATGCACCGGCGGCGGATGCTCCGGCAACCGGTGACGATACGCCGGCGCCCGACGACGAGACCGACGCTCCGGCCGATAACGCACCCGCTGCTCCGGCTCCGGCCCCAGCCGCGCCGGCAAACTGATACGGACGGATGGTGCCGGACAGGCGCCATCCCGGCAGTTCCGGCCTGACTACGTTGCTTTCGCGGTGCTATCGCACTATATGGCCATTTTAGCGGAGCTTGAGCCCCATGGCAGTTTCGAAGGCAGACGCGGACGACGTCCTTTCCGCCGAAGCAGACGATCATTTCCACGATGAATGCGGGGTGTTCGGCATTTTCGGCCGGCAGGACGCTGCGGCCATCGTCACACTAGGCCTGCATGCGCTGCAGCATCGCGGCCAGGAAGCGGCCGGCATCGTCTCCTATGACGGCACGCAGTTCCATGTCGAACGCCATGTCGGCCTGATCGGCGACACCTTCACCAAGCAGCACGTCATCGACAGCCTGCAAGGCAACCGTGCCATCGGCCACACGCGCTATGCCACGACCGGCGGCGCCGGCATGCGCAACATCCAGCCCTTCTTCGCCGAACTCGCCGATGGCGGCTTTGCCGTCGCCCATAACGGCAATCTCACCAACGCCATGACCGTGCAGCGCGCGCTGCAGAAACAGGGCGCGATCTTCTCGTCGACCTCCGACACCGAGACGCTGCTGCATCTCGTTGCCACCAGCAAGGAACGCGATTTGAATTCGCGCTTCATCGACGCCGTGCGTCAGGTTGAAGGCGCTTTCTCGCTGGTTGCGATGACCTCCAAGAAGATGATCGGCTGCCGCGATCCGCTCGGCATCCGCCCGCTGGTGCTCGGCGACCTCGACGGCGCCTGGATCCTGGCCTCCGAAACCTGCGCGCTCGACATTATCGGCGCCCGCTTCGTGCGCGACCTGAAGCCCGGCGAAATGGTCGTGGTGACCTCGAAGGGCATCGAGAGCCTGTTCCCCTTCGAGCCGCAGAAGACCCGCTTCTGCATCTTCGAATATGTCTATTTTGCCCGCCCGGACTCCTCGGTCGAAGGCCGCAATGTCTACGAAGTGCGCAAGCGTATCGGCGCCGAATTGGCGCAGGAAAGCCCGGTCGAGGCCGATATCGTCGTGCCGGTGCCGGATTCCGGCACGCCGGCGGCAATCGGCTTCTCCCAGGCGGCAGGCATCCCCTTCGAACTCGGTATCATCCGCAACCACTATGTCGGCCGAACCTTCATCCAGCCCGGCGATTCGATCCGCCATATGGGCGTCAAGCTCAAGCACAACGCCAACCGCCGGATGATCGAGGGCAAGCGCGTGGTGTTGGTCGACGATTCGATCGTGCGCGGCACCACCAGCCAGAAAATCGTGCAGATGGTGCGCGACGCCGGCGCCAAGGAAGTGCATATGCGCATCGCCTCGCCGCCGACCAGCGCGTCGTGCTTCTACGGCGTCGACACGCCGGAGAAGTCGAAGCTTTTGGCATCGCGCATGTCGATCGAGGAAATGGCCGAGTTCATCCGTGTCGATTCGCTCGGCTTCCTCACCATTGACGGGCTCTACCGCGCCGTCGGCGAAGCCAGCCGCGACAATGAGCAGCCGCAATTCTGCGACGCCTGTTTCACCGGCCAGTACCCGACCCGCCTGCTCGACTTCGAAGGTCACGACAATGTGCGCACGCTGTCGCTGCTGGCGAACAACGGGGCGTAAAGCCCAACTGCTATCCTTGAAAGCGCTCGCATGACCCTCGACCTCTCCGGCCGCGTCGCGGTCGTTACCGGCGCCTCGCGCGGCATCGGCTACTTCATCGCCAAGGAACTTGCCGCCGCTGGCGCCCATGTCATTGCGGTAGCCCGGACCGTCGGCGGGCTGGAAGAACTCGACGACCAGATCAAGGCCGAGCGCGCGAAAACCGGCAAGGGCGAAGCGACGTTGGTGCCTCTCGACCTCTCAGACATGGCCGGCATCGACCGGCTGGGCGGCGCCATTCACGAGCGCTGGGGCAAGCTCGACATTCTGGTGGCCAATGCCGGTGTGCTCGGCGTCATCTCGCCGATCGGCCATGTCGAGGCCAAAACCTTCGAGAAGGTTATGACCATCAATGTCACCTCGACCTGGCGGCTGATCCGCTCGGTCGACCCGCTGCTCAGGCTGTCCGACGCCGGCCGCGCCATTCTCATGTCGTCCGGGGCCGCGCATTCGGCGCGCGCCTTCTGGGCGCCCTATGCGGCGTCGAAGGCGGCTGTGGAAGCCATGACGCGTTCCTGGGCGCATGAGACGCAGAGCCTGCCGCTCCGCATCAATGCGGTCGACCCCGGCGCCACCCGCACCGCCATGCGTGCGCAGGCCGCGCCCGGCGAGGATCCGGAAACGCTGCCGCACCCGTCAGAGGTGGCAAAACGCATCGTGCCGCTGGCGAGCCCCGAGATGAAAGAGACGGGGCTGATCTTCCAGGTCAAGAACAACCGCTTCGTCGCCTACCGGCAGCCGGAATAAACCGGGTTGTAGCGGGATTAAACAGGCCTCCAGTTACGTTTCTTCGAATGTAGGACATTCGAAACAGGAGGACCGACATGCGTAGACTTCTTCTCGTTGCCGCCGCCGCGATTGCCGCCACAGCCGGCGTGGCGCTGGCGCAAGACGCAAAGATGAGTTTCTTCGTCACCAGCGTCGGTTCCGGCAAAGGCGCCGATCTCGGCGGTCTCAAGGGTGCCGACGCGCATTGCGCCTCGCTGGCGGAAGCGGCTGGGGTTACCGGCAAGGAATGGCACGCCTATCTCTCGAGCGCCAATGTCGATGCGCGCGACCGTATCGGCAAGGGTCCCTGGGTCAACGCCAAGGGCGAGAAGATTGCCGATGACGTCGCCTCGCTGCACAGCGACGCCAACGCCATCAACAAGCAGACGGCGCTGACCGAGAAGGGCCAAGTGGTCAATGGCCGCGGCGACAAGCCGAACCGGCACGACATATTGACCGGCTCGAAGCCTGACGGCACCAAGCTCGCCGACCAGACCTGCGGCGACTGGACCTTGAGCGGCGCGGAGGGCGCGGCGATGATGGGCCATCACGACCGCACCGGCCTTGATGAGTCGGCGGCGGCGAAATCCTGGAACTCCTCGCATGCCTCGCGCGGCGGCTGCAGCCAGGAGGCGCTGAAAGGCACCGGCGGCGACGGCCTGTTCTACTGCTTTGCGACGAACTGAGAGACGTCTGGGAGCGGTTCGTTCACGGGTCTGTGATGATCCGGCAGGTCCCTCCCCCCTCGCCCTGCTTTCGCCATCAGCCGGGAGTTGCTAGGGTCGACCCGACTCCGACACTCAGCAAAGCGAGGAATTCCCATGGCTGCTCCCAGCGTAGCATTGGTCTGGTACCTGGTGATCGCCGGCCCGCAAGGCGGCATGGTGGTGCTGCCCAGCACCTTCGACACCCGCGAACAGTGCACAAACGCGATTACCGAATATCAGAAGCAGCCGACGCCGGCCGGCTGGGCGGTCAACTGCGTGCCGAGCGCCTCGCCGTTTACCGATGAGGGCGACGCGGAAGAGCCTGCTGCGCAGTAGCGCAATCTCCCCCCTCGAGGGGGAGATGGCCGGCAGGCCAGAGGGGGTCGCCTCGCGTAGAGTGCCAACCTCCTTCCGCACAAAGGGCGTCGCGTCCAGTCGGCCCGACCCCCTCTGTCGCCTTCGGCGACATCTCCCCCTCAAGGGGGGAGATCAGGCGCGCGCACTCACCGTCAGCTCCGGCTTGCTGTTGATGGTCTGGAACACCACGCAATAGCGTTCGGTCAGCTTGATGAGCGAATCGATGCGCGCCTGCGGCTCATCCGTGTCGAGGTTGAAATTCAGCCGGATGGCGCGAAAGCCCACGGGGGCGTCCTTGGCCACGCCCAGCGTGCCGCGAAAGTCGAGATCGCCTTCGGCCTCGACGGTGGCTGCGCCAAGCCTGAATTCCAGCGCCGTCGCCACTGCCTTCAGCGTCACGCCGGCGCACGCCACCAGCGCCTCCAAAAGCATATCGCCCGAACACAATTCGAGCCCGGAACCGCCGGTCGCCGGATGCAGGCCGGCGACCGCCAGCGCCCTGCCCGTCTCGACCTTGCAGGCAATCGACTGGTCGTCGATGGAGCCTTTGGCGCGAAGCGTGATCAGCGCTCGCGAGGAATCGTCGCGATAAGCCTCCTTGATCGGTGCCTGCATGGCCTTGAGTGCGGTGGCGTCCATGTTGCATTCCTTTTCGAGTCCGTCGCGCTTTGATAGCACTGATATGCCGGCGAGACAGCGCCCCCCCTCTGCCTGCCGGCCACCTCCCCACAGGGGGGAGATCTGCAGCTTCGCCGATGGCGCTTTCTACGCCGGCGATTAGCGAAGGCGGTCGCGACATCCAATCTCCATCCCTGTGGGGGATGTCCGGCAGGACAGAGGGGGCGTGAAGGAACGCTAGCTCGCGAAGAGTTACTTTGACTTCGACCGCCCGAGCCATACCTAAGCAGAGTCATTCCCGCGGAGGCATCATGCCGTTCAAGCTGAAACTGATCTCGCTTACCCTGTTGGTGCTTGCAGCCTTCGCGCAGCCAGTCGTCGCTGAAACGCCCGAGCGCCCCGCACCGGCAGGCGGCGTGCTGTCGCTGCTGCCGGCACCGCAGACGACCAGCCATTCAATCACCATTGCCGGGCGCAAGCTGGACTATCAGGCTAAGGCCGGCACGCTGTCACTGCTATCAGGCAAGGGCGAGGTCACCGCGGAAATCTTCTATGTCGCCTATACGCTGCCGCCACTGGCGGGCGCGGAGAAGGCTCGCCCCATCACCTTCGTCTTCAATGGCGGCCCGGGCGCGGCATCCGCCTATCTGCATCTCGGCGCACTCGGCCCGCGTGTCGTCGCGACCGGCGCCGATGGCCAATTCCTGCCGCCGCCGCAAAAGCTGATCGACAATCCCGACAGCTGGCTCGACATGACCGACCTCGTCTTCGTCGATCCGGTCGGCACCGGCTACAGCCGCGAGGCCCCCGGCCAGGACACAAAAGATTTTTGGGGCGTCAGCCAGGACGCCAGTTCGATCGGCGCTTTCATCCGGCTCTATCTCGCCCAGAACGGCCGCACCGGATCGCCGCTCTTCCTTGCCGGCGAAAGCTATGGCGGGTTCCGCGCGGCACTTCTCGCCAGGACCCTGCAGGAAGATGTCGGCCTGAGCCCCAACGGCATCGTGCTGATCTCGCCTGCACTGGAGTTCACGCTGGTGCTGCCCGACGAATTCCAGCCACTGCATTGGGCGCTGGAACTGCCCTCGCTGGCGGCGGTGCGCCTGCGCAGCGAAGGCCTCAGCGGCGAGGCGCTGCGCGAAAAGCTCGCCGAGGTCGAACACTATGCTATGGGTGACTACCTCACCGCTCTGGCCGGCGGGCTGGAACAGGGTGGGCGGCTGGCCAGCCAGCGCGTGGCCGAGATCACCGGCCTGCCGCTCGACCTCGTGCAACGCAATTTCGCCCGCATCCCGACCGCCCTGTTCGCGCGCGAATTCCAGCGCCCCAGTGGCAAAGTGCTCAGCCCGTATGACGGCACCATCGCCACCAGCGACATCGCCCCGGAGAGCGCCCGCAGCGCCGGCCCAGATCCGGTGCTCGACCGCAGCGTGCCGGCGCTGACCTCGGCCTTTGTCGGTTATGCGCGCGACGAGCTGAATTTTCGCACCGATGTCAGCTACAGGTTGCTCAATGGCGATGTGACCCACGCCTGGGACTATGGCGGCTCGCGGCAAGGCTATGCCGGGGTGATGGACGATCTGCAGCGGGCGCGCTCGCTCAACCCGGGGCTCGGCGTGGTGATCGTCAACGGCGACACCGATCTGGTCACTCCCTATCTGGCCTCACGCTATCTGGTGAGCCAAATCCCGACGCTCGGCGGGGCAAAACCCATCCGTCTCGACGTCATCGAGGGCGGCCACATGATGTATCTCAGGCCGGGCGGCCGGCGCGCCCTGAAGGAGGCCGCTTCGGAGCTCTACCAGGCAACACAGTGAACGGCGTGCCCACGCTGTCGGCCAGGCTGCGCCAACGCAAGCTTGCCACTGGCGTAGCGCCCCGCAGGCTTTCGCCCGTGTAGCCTGCAATGGGAGCCTGATTGGGGCAGGCTTCTTCTTCGTCCTCTTGACAGCGCCGGACACGCCGCATGGCCGATATTGCCATTCTGGAAACCCGCGAAAGGGTGCTTGCCGGCATCCTGTTCACCGGCTGCGCCTATTTCCTGTTTTCGACGCAGGACGCCGCGATCAAGCTTCTGGTCGTCGGCATCAGCGTCTGGCAGATCATGTTCTTCCGCTCGATCGCTGTGCTTATCGGCTGTGCTGCAATCGGCGGACCGCCCATCTTTGCCGACACAATGCGCTCGCCCATCGTGCGGCCGATGCTGGTGCGCAGCGCCTTCACGCTCGGCGCCTGGCTCTGCTACTACAACGCGGCCCGCTCCCTGCAGCTGGCCGAACTCACCACCATCTATTACGCCGCCCCGATCATCGTCACCGTGCTGTCGGTGGTGATGCTTGGCGAAAAGGTGCCGCTGTTGCGCTGGCTGGCGGTGTTCATCGGCTTCGTCGGCGTCTTCATCGCCTGTGATCCCACTCGTCTCGGCTTGTCCGTGCCGATGCTCTTGGTACTGGCTGCGGCAGTGCTGTGGGGCATTGCCGTGGTGCTGTTGCGCAAGACGGCGCTGGCCGAGCGCACGCTGATCCAGCTTGTGCTCAACAATTTCTACTTCCTGGTGTTTTCCACGGTGCCGGCGCTGTTGGTCTGGCAGATGCCGGACTGGCGCCAGTTGCTGCTTTTGATCAGCGTCGGCGCGCTCGGCGGCGTGGCGCAATTTATGCTGTTCGAAGGCATGAAGCGGGCGCCGGTGTCGATCGTGGCGCCGTTCGAATACACCTCATTGGTCTGGGCCTTCGGGCTCGGCTTTGCGATCTGGGGCGACGTGCCGCGTCGCGAGGTGTTTCTGGGGGCGGCGTTGATCGTCGGCGCCGGCCTGCTGATCATCGGCAACGAGCATTTCCGCAAGCGGCTATGAGTACCCCGTGCTGACAGCATGGTGGCAGGAGAAGACGGATAGGCTGCTGAGATGACGGAAGCGCTCGACGGCCCAGGCACCACAGATACCGCTGCCGAGCGTACGCTCGGCATCATGCTGGTGGCGGCCTCGGCGGCTTTCTTCGCCCTGACCGGCGTGCTGACCAAATCGATCCACGCCGACCCGCTGACCATCACTTGCTGGCGCGGCTTTGTCGGCGCGATCCTGATCACCTTCTATGTGCTGTGGCGCCGGCGCCGCTCCGGCGGGCGGGAAAGCTTGCGGCTTGGCTGGCGCGGCTGGTTGCTGGCCCTCGAGGGCGCCGCGGCCAGCATCGCCTTCATCTCGGCGTTCAAATTCACCTATGTCGCCAATGTCGCGGTCATCTACGCCACCGCGCCCTTCATCACCGCGCTGCTCGCCTTCGTGCTGGTGCGCGAGCCGTTCCGGGCGCAGACGCTTGCCGCCGCCGCCGTTTCGCTGTGCGGCGTGGCGATGATGGTCGGCTCCGGCTTCGGCAGCGGTCATCTGTTTGGCGATGGGCTCGCGCTGCTGATGACCGCCGGCAGTGCGCTCTACATGATCATGGTGCGCGCCTTCCGCGACACGCCGGTGGTGTGGGCGGGCGCAGTCTCGGCGCTTCTGCTGTTCGTGCTCGGCTGGTTCGTCACCGACCCCCTGGCGATTTCTGCTCGCGACGCCGTGCTGCTCGTCGCCTTCGGAGGATCGTTTGCGGCGGCGTCGATCCTGTGGACGGAAGGCTCGCGGCTGATCCCTGCGCCCGAGTCCGGCCTTCTCGGTGCCGCCGAAGTGCCGTTTGCGATCCTGTTCGCCTTCCTGTTCCTCGGCGAGATCGCGCCGGCCGCCAGCCTGATCGGCGGCGCCATAGTACTGTGCGCGGTTTTCGCCCATGCGGGGCGCGACTGGCTGGCCGCGAGAAAAAGTGCGGCAACCCAATAATTATTTTCCAAGTCATGGAACCATCATGCGGATCAGGCAGTTTTATGGTGCGACGGGTCACCCCCCAAGTCCCCCCAAACCCCTCGACCCGTCCTCCTCAAAGCCGACCGTAAAGGTCGGCTTTTTCTTTGGACATCAGCCGGCAAAGCCGGGCAAGGCGAGGTTGTCGCTGAGCAGGATGGCAAGATCGCGCGCCGGCCGCTCGGCGCCCTGGCCGAGTTTTATCGCGAATTGCGCTGTCGGCACCGGCGGCAGGGCGAATTCGCGCGGTGCTTCGGCAATGCCTGAATGGGCAAAGCGGGCGGTGCGCAAGGTCAGCGCGATGCCGGCATTGACCGCCGTGCGCAAGCCGGCAAGGCTGGCGCTGCCGGCGGCAATGCGGTACCGGCGGCCGGCAGCATCGAGGGCCGCGAGTGCTGCTTCGCGAAAGCCGCAATAGGGGTCGAGCAGCGCCAGCGGCAATTCCTCTTCCCGCACGGCAAGCCCTTTTTGCGAGCACAGCCACAGCATCGGCTCACTGAACAGCCCGACTTCGTCATTGGCCGGCGTCTTGCGCATGACAATGGCCAGATCGAGCTGCCCGGCCTGCAGCGCCTCGCCAAGCTCGGCCGAACGGCCAACGCGGAGTTCGACCCTGACGCGCGGATGGCTGGTCGCGAAGGCGCGCAGCAGCTCCGGCAGGCCGCTATCGGCGAAATCCTGTGTCGTGCCGATGGCGACGCGACCAGCGGCACGCGCGCCCTTGAGCGCCAGCCAGGCCTCGCTGTGCACGGCAAGAATGCGGCGGGCATGACCGACAAGATCCTCGCCGGCCGGCGTCAGCCCGCGCCCGCGCCCCTGCGCCACCAGCAGCGGTTCGCCGACGATCTCCTCCAGACGCTGCATCTGCGCGGTCACCGCCGAGGGCGAGCGGCCGACAGCAGACGCAGCCTGAGCCAGCGAGCCGCCATCGACAAAGGCAAGGAAGGTTTTGAGCAGATCGGGATCGAGCGCTTGCATAATTCGATAATACAGAACCTTTTGTTCGAAACAATTCGATTTTTTTGATTCCAAGATGATGGCATTGTCTCTCCAACGGCAAACAGACGCCGCTCAAACGAAGGAGAGAAAAATGCCCATCATCAACATCAGCGTCACCGGTAAGCCCGACGCCAAGCTGTCCGCCACAATCGCCAAGGAAATCACCGGCCTGACCGCAACCCATCTGCGCAAGGACCCGACGATCACCGCCGTCGCTGTCACCTATATCGACCCGCAGCACTGGTTCGCCGGCGGCAAGTCGCTGGCAGAGCATGGCGCCAATACTTTCTGGCTCGACATCAAGGTGGTCGACGGCACCAACACCAAGCTGGAGCTGGAAGCCTATCTGAAGGCGATCTTTGAGGCCTTCGGTAAGTTGCTCGGTGGCGTGCATGAGGAGAGCTATGCCTTCGTGCACGAGGTTCCGGCCGCAGCTTATGGCTATGGCGGCAAGAGCCAGGAGTTCCGGTTCATCAGTGGGCGGCTGAAGGCCACGGCCTGATTGCTACCCAGCGGGAGGATGAAGCCTTGTATCAAGCGCGAAATCCTCCCGGAGATGCAAGCTATAAAGGCCTGCCGCCCGGTTGGGATCGAACACCAGGTTCCAGCTGTGCTGGGATACCGCGCTGGGGATCAGAAAGAACGGATGCTTTGCCAGCAGACCATCGCCGAACTGCTGCTGTCCCGCGCCCGGGATGCCGGGACGCAGCCAGTTCGCGTTCGGAATATCGTCGGTTTGGACCACATAAATCTCTGATGGATCGACGATGTCGAATGCCGTCAGCACGTGAGGGACAGTATCCAGCGTGCGAAACCCCTTGTGGACCGCCACCTCCAAGATGGCGGTCGATGGGTCGATGGACGCATATACGGCTCTGATCCCTTTGCTGTTCCACCTTCCCCCAAGCTTGAAGGCTCCTTCGCCACTGTCCCAGCTCGCCTTGAAGCGTCTGTGATCAAGCCTCCAGCCCAACAACTGCCCTGTTCCGAGGGAGCCCGGCAAAGGCGTCACGCGTAGATACCATAGTCGAGCCGCTCAAGAAACTCCTGCACAAGCGCAGTGCCCGCCGCCGTGGCCAGCAGATCGATCGGCCGGCGATTGTCCAAACCCATGGCAGACTCGATCATCCATTTTTCCGCGTCTTCCTGAGTCCCGAGCACGGACGTGGCCTTTGTCAGGAGCTTGGCGAAGTTCCAGGTTCTGGAACCTTGCTCCCGACTGAGGGTCTTGGAGTGATCCGATTTGTGCCGCTGAAATGTCCGCTCGCTCATGCCGAATGCGGTCTCAAACGCATCGGCGGGATCAATGACCATCAGATGCCTGACGAGGCTTTCGAGCGCCTGGCCCGGAATTCCATGCAGGATCATTTCATGTGCCTCAAGAGGACTGGCTACCGAGAATCCAAGAACCTTCCGTCCACCAAACAGGTCGACCATTCGTTCGAACTCCGGCTCCATATGTGGTGCCTCGGCAAAACCCAGCGGGGAACTGGCCATATTACCTCTCCGTCACGTGTCGCTTTATTTACGACACGTGTCGCAACATTTCAAGGCCTGCGTTTGGGTCATTGCCTGGTGAGGTCAGGTGGAACACCGCTCCCTCGCACCCGCGCATTGACCTTGCTCCCCATTGCGCTACCCTCTGCTCTCGAAGCGGACGAAGAGCCGCATACCGGACCGTTGGGAGAGACGCGGCATGATCCTGACACTGGCGCTGCTTGCAGGCCTCGTGCTGGCCTGGCTGCTGATTGGCGCGATCGAGACGTTTCGTCTCGACCTGCGCTTTACCCAGGCGCTACTCTATGTGCCGTTCAAGCTCGCCTACCGGATCGATGACCGGCGCATCCGCATTGCCCGCAACGCGCCGACGCCGGTGATCTATGTGGTCTCGCACCAGTCACGCTTCGAGCCGGCGCTGATGCTGTCGCTGCTGCCCGACGACACGCTGCACATTCTCGACGAGGCCTCGGCGCGCTCGCCCTGGATGGAGCCTTGGCGCGAGCTTGGCCGCACCATCGCCTTCAACGCCGAGCATCTCTTCGTCAGCCGGCGGCTGGTCAGGGTGCTGAAGGGTAAAGGCCGGCTTGCCGTCTATCTGCCCGATGACGTCGAGCCCGATGTGAAGACGTTTCGCCTGTTCCGCGCCGTCACCCGCATCGCCATGCAGGCCGACGCCCGCATCGTGCCGATCTTCGTCACCGGCTCGCGCGACCTGCCGGTTTCCTTGACGCCAAAGAACCGGGCGCCGCGCCACTGGTTCCCAAAACTCTCGATCAGCGTGCTGGAGCCAATGACGATTGCCGAACTGGTGGCGCGCAACCCCGACCAGGCTTCCAACACCAATGCGTTGTTCGACCGCATCGCCGAGGCGCGGCTTTATGGCAGCAACCTCGATCGCGGCCTGTTCCTGGCCATGCGCGATGCCGCGGATCGCACCGGCGCCTCGCATCCGATCATCGAGGATGTGATCAGCGGCTCGCTCAGCTATCGAAAAATGTTCATCGGCGCGCGCGTGCTCGGCCGCCGTTTCCAGGCGGTGGCGGCGCCCGGCGAAGCGGTCGGGGTTTTGCTGCCCAACGCCAATGGCGTGGTGCTGTCCTTCGTCGGCCTGCTCTCGGCCGGCCGGGTAGCGGCGATGATCAACTACACGGCAGGGCCGGCCAGCGTAACCGCCGCGGTGCGCACCGCAGTCATCCGAACGGTGGTTTCCTCGCGCGCCTTCGTCGAGAAGGCGGCGCTTGCCGACATCATCGCCGCGGTCGAGGCCGGCGGCGCCAAAATGCTGTGGCTGGAGGATGTGCGCGCAAGCGTCACCACACTGGAGAAACTCGCAGCAGCCGCGCTGTGGCGCTTCCCGCTGCAGCGGCAGGATGCGGCCAAGCCGGCGGTAATCCTGTTCACCTCAGGCTCGGAAGGCACGCCCAAGGCCGTGGTGCTGTCGCATCGCAATCTCCACGCCAACGCCATGCAGGCCGAGGCGCGCATTACCATTTCGCCGTCCGACATCCTGCTCAACGTGCTGCCGGTTTTTCACTCTTTCGGCCTGACCGGCGGTACCATCCTGCCGCTGGTGACCGGGGTGAAACTGTTCCTCTACCCCTCGCCGCTGCACTACAAGATCATCCCGGAGATCGCCCGCAAGGTGAAGCCGACCATCATGTTCGGCACCGACACTTTCCTTGCCAACTATGCCCGCACCGCCAAGGATGGCGATTTCTCCAGCCTGCGCTTCGTCGTCGCCGGCGCGGAAGCGGTGAAGCCGGAGACGCGGCGCGTTTATCGCGAGCGCTTCGATGCCTCGATCATCGAGGGGTTCGGGCTGACGGAGGCCGCTCCCGTCGTCGCCGTCAACACCGCCATCCATGGTCGCGACGGCACGGTCGGACGGCTGTTGCCGGCGATGCGCATGAAGCTCGAACCGGTCGAGGGTATCGAGGGTGCCGGCCGCCTGTGGCTGGACGGGCCGAATTTGATGATGGGCTACATGACCGCTGATCGGCCCGGCGAATTGCAGCCGCTGGACGGCTGGCACGACACCGGCGACATCGTCTCGGTCGACCGCGAAGGCTTCATCACCATTCGCGGCCGGGCAAAACGCTTCGCCAAGATCGCTGGCGAGATGGTGTCGTTGGGCGCCGTCGAGATGCTGGTGCAGTCGCTGTGGCCGGAAGAGCGCCACGCCGCGGTGGCGGTGCCGGACAAGAGGCGCGGCGAGCGCATCGTGCTGGTCACCACCGCCGACGACGCCGATCCGGAAGAACTGCGCGCCTTCGGCAAGAAGGCAGGTGCGGCCGAACTGATGGTGCCCAACGACATCGTCAAGGTCGGGGAGATCCCGGTGCTGGGTTCCGGCAAGACGGATTATGTCTCGACGCGGAACCTGGCGATCGAGAAGCTGGGGCTGGGCCTGGCGGCTTAGCGTATCTCCCTCCTTGAGGGGGAGATGGCCGGCAGGCCAGAGGGGGTCGCCTCGCGTGAAGCGCCGACGTCCTCTTCGCTCAAACGAGGTCGCGTCCGGGGCGTACCGACCCCCTCTGTCGCCTTCGGCGACATCTCCCCCTCAAGGGGGGAGATAACAACTACCCAATATCCGACGGCGGCACTTTTTCGCCCTCGCGCTTGGCGCGCTTCGAATACGCCCGCACGCTGAAAGGCAGGAAGATGAGATAGCCTGCGACAGAGGCGGTCAGCGTGTACCAGGGATAGGTCATCAACAGCAGGACGTAGAGAACGACCGCCAGGATGATCGGCAGCACCTTGTCGCCCGGCACTTTCAGGCTTTTGCCGGAATAGACCGGCAGCCGGCTGACCAGCAGGAAAGCGACCAGCACAGTGAAGCCGGTGGCGACGAATGCCGTCAGGCGGTCCGGCTCGAGACCGAGCCGCAGGAAGGACAGATAGAGCGGCAGCATGACCAGCACGGCGCCGGCCGGCGCCGGCACGCCGACGAAGTATTCGCTCTGCCAGATCGGCCGGTCATGGTCTTCGTCGAGCACGTTGAAGCGCGCCAGCCGCAGGCCACAGGCGATGGTGAACAGAAGAGCTGCGATCCAGCCGAAGGAGCCGGCGCGGTCGAGCAGGAAGGCGTAGAGCACCAGTGCCGGCGCGACGCCGAAATTGACGATGTCGGCCAGCGAATCCATCTGCGCGCCGAATTTGGATGTCGCCTTCAACATGCGCGCCAGGCGCCCGTCTATGCCGTCCAGGAAGGCGGCGAGCAGCACCATCACCACGGCCGGCTCGAAACGGCCCTCGAAGCCGAAGCGGATGCCGGACAGGCCGGCGCAGATGGCAAGCACGGTGACCAGATTAGGCAGCACCATGCGCATCGGAATTTCGCGGATGCGCGGGCCGCCGCTGCCATGGGCCTCGAACTTTTTGAACGGCGCGCCCACCGCTTACGAAATCCTGACGAGCGGGGTTGCGGCGACGCCGCCGAATTCGGCGAGCACGGTTTCGCCGCCGACCGCTTTCTGGCCGACGGCGACGCGCGGCACCGCGGTCGACGGCAGGAAGACATCGACGCGCGAGCCGAAGCGGATCAGGCCAAAGCGTTCGCCGACGGCAATGGAGCCGCCGGTCTCGGCCCAGCAGACGATGCGGCGCGCCACCAGGCCGGCAATCTGCACGGCGACAACGATGCCGTTGGGACTGTCTATGACCAGCCCGTTGCGCTCGTTCTCCGAGCTTGCCTTGTCGAGTTCGGCATTCAGGAACTTGCCCGGCCGGTGCTCGATTTTGGTGATGCGGCCGCGCACCGGAGCGCGGTTCACATGGCAGGAAAAGACGTTCATGAACACCGAGATGCGGGTCATCTCGGTGTTGCCGAGGCCAAGCTCGCGCGGCGGCACGGCCGGGCCGACCGCCGAGATGACGCCGTCGGCGGGACTGACCACCAGCCTGTCATCGACCGGGGTGACACGCTCGGGGTCACGGAAGAAATAGACGCACCAGGCGGTCAGGATCAGGCCGATCCAGAACAGCACCGAGGAGAAATAGCCGAGGAACAGCGTGCCCGCACCAAAGGCGGCAATGAACGGATAGCCCTCGCGATGGATCGGAACGAAGGCATTCTTGATCGAATCGACGAGGCTCATCGGATGGGGCTCATGGGATGGGGGCGGTCCCTGTTTCAGGTCCGGCCTCAATACCGGAAAGGCTCCGCTGCCGCAACGCAACATTGGGCAAGGCCGCATCGTCCGCAGCCGGCAGGAACGGTGACGTGCTTGCCTGCCGCCGGCTTTGCCGCCAGAATTCGGGCCAACGCCGGCTGAACGCGCGGCGAAAAGGCCGACTGCCATGGCGCCAAATTCAGGCAAAACGTATCTTGTTGCCATACGATCGGCAGCCGTGGGTGCCGTTTTGACCGTACTTGTGGCAGCGAGCGACCACGCAGTTGCGCAAGTATCCTTCGACTGCGCCAAGGCCGCCAGCTTGGCGGAAAAGGCCATTTGCGCCGATCCGGTCCTGGCGCAAGCCGATGCCGACGTCGCGAAGAATTATACCGCGCTGCTGAAGAGGCTCGATGCTCATACCGGGAAGGCGCTGCGGGACGACCAAAGCGATTTCATCGCCTATCGCGATCAGATCGCCGGTTTCAACGAAAGTTCGCCCAAGAACCAACAGACTTTCGATCTCGGCGAATTCCTGCGCGACCGCGCAACCTTCCTGTCCGGCATACGCAAGCCCCCCGATGCAGGTTTGATCGGCACATGGAGCAGCGTGCGCGGCAGCGTCGACATCAAGGCTGTTGGCGGAGGCAAGGTCGAAATCTCGGAAGATGTCGTTTCCAATCCAGTCTCGGGAAGTGGGTCATGCGAGATCGACGGCACGGTCGAGGAGCGCAACACTCTGCGGCTGGTCGGCCGTGCCGTCGACAACGACAACCCAACCGGTTTTGTCTTTACCTTTCGACGCGACGGCGATGCGCTTGTCGTCGAGCAGAGCGGCGCCGGCAAGGATGGCAGATCGGAGCCCCTGTCATGCGGTGCCAACGGCCATGCCGATGGCATGTTCTTCCTGACGGAGAAAAAGTAGGCTTGCTGTAACCCGCCGCAGCGGAGCGATCAAAGTGGGCATTGAGCTCGGCGATAGCGGCCTCAGCGAGGCTTTCATCATCCTTGCCGCGCAAGAGCACACCGCCGTTCCGCAACGATTGGAAAAGGAAGACTTGGCCTGATGCCAGCACCACCCAATTCACGATTGCTCCTTCCTCCTTCTGCACCACCGAATTCGCAGAAACGATGGCATCCGTCGGGTCGAAGCCTGCCTTGCGGAGCAGGAGGTCGACGGCGGCGGGAGCATGGTATTGTTCCGCCAGCTCAATGACCGCTGTGATCTCGGGCTCTTCAGCAATGCCAAGCTTGGCGCCAACTTTCGGGGCGTTAGCCGCTAGCGGGCTCTCGCCTGGCGGTATGACAAGCAACTCTTCTGGAGCGATGTACTCGTAGACCGTGACGTGTGTCTCCGTCGCACTGCATAGTCGGGTCTTCTTCGCGCTGGTCTGAAGTTGAAAAACCAGCTGTTTCTCTCCTTCTATGTTCAGCATCCTTGCCATGCCGAACGCGATTTTGATCTCGGGCGGCGCGATCTTGGCGCAGGCAAGGCCGGCCCGACATCGCGCCAGCTCAAGATCATCTGGCCTGCCAAGTTGCCAACGGACTTATGAAGAAGCCTGCCTTCGCGCTTCGGATTGGCCATCACCGGCCGGTGTATGACGTCGTCGTAATCGTCACTATCGACAACTTGCAGATCAGGCCATGACGCGATCCAGCGCGCCAAAAGGTTTTCCATGGGCGCGGCCTCATCCGCAACGTAGAACGCATGATCAAGTGTATCGAGAAAATCATCCCGCCCGCCCTCGAAGCCCGTCTGCTGGGCGGCTTCGTTGGGATGGTCTGCAATCCAGCTGGACATCTTTTCCAAAGTCGCAAGCTGGCCCTTTGCGCCACAAGCAGTGAGTCCAGCTCGTGCGTTGGCAATCATGGCGCCGATTTCCTGCCCGGCATTGTGGATGAATTGACTATGGCCGCCGTTCTTTACCTCCGAAGAGTACGAGTCGGCATGAAGGACCTGCATCGCCTTGGTGTCGATTTCGGGATAACGATAGAGTCCTTTGGAAACCATCGCTGTGACGAATTGCATGACAGCGAAGACGAGAAAAAACGGCTCTTCATCAGGATCCTCGACGTTCGAACGCAGTACGACGACTGGCAACGGCAGGCCGAATTCCAACTGCTTTCCAGAATTTGATGCCGACTTCTCGGGCGTTTTCTTGGATTTGCGGGAAAAGAAACCGAACATCGAAAATACTCTCTTGGTCGCAAAACTTGCGCGAACGGGTTATTTCCGACGCGACAATATCAGCTGCCCTCAAGGATTAAAGGCACTCTGATCCAGAGGCATTCGCACGATGGTTTGCCGAAATTGTCGACGGTCATGTCGGGGCGCCATAGATTCACACGTCCTTGGCAGGAAAGCGCTTCGCGACAATGCCGAATTGCGGCGAGTCGACAAACCAGGGTCAGAGATGCCATCCTCGAAATCAATCGCCCTGAACGCCAAGGTCATTACAGAAGGCCTCGCTTTCGGAGAGTCTCCCCGCTGGCACGACGGACGCCTGTGGCTCTGCAACTGGGGAACCGGAGAGATCGTCGCGGTGGATGAGGACGGCGGGAACCAGGTGATGCTCACCGTGCCGGCCATCCTGCCTTATTCGATCGACTGGTTGTCGGATGGCCGATTGCTGATCGTCTCGGGTCGGGATGGCTTGTTGCTGCGGCAGGAGGCGGATGGAACGCTGGCCACCCATGCCGATCTTCGGTCGCTGTCAAACAGCCCGTGGAACGAGATCGTCGTCGACGGGCGCGGCAACATCTATGTCAATGGCGGCGGGTCGGCGCCTGCACCGGGCGAGCATTTCGGGCCCGGCACCATCGTGCTGATCACGCCGGACGGCTCGGTTCGACAAGTGGCCGAGAACATCGCTTTCGCCAACGGCATGGCGGTGACGCCGGACAACAGGACACTGATCGTGGCGGAGTCGCATGCCAACCGGCTGACCGCCTTCGATATCGCGGAGGATGGCGGGCTTTCCAACCGCTGCGTCTGGGCCGATCTCGATGGCTTTCCCGACGGCGTCTGCCTCGATGCCGAAGGAACTGCCTGGTATGCGGATGTTCCCAACAAACGCTGTGTGCGGGTGCGCGAAGGTGGTGAGGTCTTGCAGTCCGTCAATGCCGATCGCGGCTGCTTTGCCTGCATGCTCGGCGGCCTGGATGGCAAGACGCTGTTCATCGTTGCCGCCCAATGGCGTGGTTTCGAGAACATGATCAGCGATGCCCGCACCGGCCAGGTGCTGAGCGTCGAGGCGCCAGCACCTGGCACGGGCTGGCCCTCCTACATCTCAGGCAGACGCTGATAGTTGGCGATATCGGCCTTCACACCCAGCCGGGCAATGGTCTCCTGCGGGTTGAAGCCCGCCCGCTCGTGGGCCGCCTTGACGATCGGCACGACATTGTCGACGGCCGCCTGGTTTTCCCATTCGACAATGGTGACCAAGTTGAACTCACCCGGACCCGAAAATTGCTCGAGCACGAAATCCTGGACGAAGCCTTGCTGCAGACGCAGCAATTCATGAGTCGCCCTGACCTTGCGAAGGATTTCTTCACGGGCCTCGGCAGGAACGACGAATTTGTCGACCCTGAACACGGCTGCCTCGGCAAGTTTATCCATTTGAATCTGTCTCCGTTCTTGAACGACTTGGGTTCGGTGGCTCAGGAAAGGGTTTGCGATCTCAACTTAGGTTGAGGTCAAGGGGAAATTTTCGGTGGTGATGATGGCGACGACGCTGCGTATCTCCCCCCTTGAGGGGGAGATGGCCGGCAGGCCAGAGGGGGTCGGTTCGACTGGATGCGCCCCCCTTGCGACCGATGAAGGTTAGCGCTCCACGCGCGGTGACCCCCTCTGTCGCCTTCGGCGACCCTCAAGGGGGGAGATTGGCGCTCCGCCGCCTAGCTCACCTCCGAAGTCCGCCTGCGCACAACCACACCCAGCTCATCGCTCTCGCGTGCAACTCGAAGCCTCTCTTCGGCTTCTGTCGCTTCGCGCTGGCGGTCCCACATCGACGCGTAGAGGCCATGCTTTTGCATCAGCTCGGCATGGGTGCCGCGCTCGGCGATCTCGCCGTCCTTGAGCACGATGATCTCGTCGGCGGTGATCACCGTCGACAACCTATGCGCAATGACGATGGTGGTGCGGCCCTTGCTGACCAGGTCGAGGGCGGCCTGGATTTCCTGTTCGGTGTGGCTGTCCAGCGCCGAGGTCGCCTCGTCGAGCATCAGGATCGGCGGCGCCTTCAAAATCGTGCGGGCAATCGCCACGCGCTGCTTTTCGCCGCCCGACAGTTTTAGCCCACGCTCGCCGACCATCGAGCGGTAGCCTTCGGGCAGTCGTTCGATGAACGGGCCGATCTGGGCAAGCTCGGCGGCTTTCTGCATTTCTTCCTCGCTGGCGCCGATGCGGCCGTAACGGATGTTGTAGGCGATGGTGTCGTTGAACAGCACGGTGTCCTGCGGCACCATGCCGATGGCGCCGCGCAGGCTCGCCTGCGTCACATCACGGACATCCTGGCCGTCGATCAGCACCTGACCGCCCTGGACGTCGTAGAAGCGGAACAAGAGCCGCGAAATCGTCGACTTGCCGGCGCCGGACGGGCCCACGATGGCCACCGTCTTGCCGGCCGGAACCTCGAAGGAGACGCCCTTCAGAATCTTGCGGCTGGGGTCGTAGGCGAAGTGCACGTCGCGGAACTCGACCTTGCCGGCTTTAACAGTGAGCGGCTTGGCATCCGGCTTGTCGGTGATTTCCTGCGGCACATCGAGCAGGTCGAACATCTGCTCGATGTCGGTCAGCCCCTGGCGGATTTCGCGGTAGATGAAGCCGATGAAATTGAGCGGCACCGAAAGCTGCATCAGCATGGCATTGATGAAGACGAAATCGCCGACCGTCTGCGTGCCGGCCTGCACCTCCAGCGCCGACATGCACATGACGATGACGGTGCCGAGACCGAAGATGATGCCCTGGCCGAAATTCAGCCAGCCGAGCGAGGTCCATATCCTGGTCGCCGCCATTTCATAGCGCGCCATCGAACGGTCGAAGCGCTCAGCCTCCATACCCTCGTTGTTGAAGTATTTGACCGTCTCGTAGTTGAGCAGGGAGTCGATCGCCTTGGTGTTGGCGTCGGTGTCGCTGTCGTTCATGTCGCGGCGGATCGAGATCCGCCAGTCGCTGGCGCGAACCGTGAACCAGACGTAGAGCCACACCGTGGCCGCCACCACGACCACATATTTCCAGCCATAAGTGTAGGCGAAGATACCGGTGGTCAGCGCGAATTCGAGGATGGTCGGCGCCGTGTTCAGCATGATGAAGCGCACGATCGTCTCGATGCCCTTGGTGCCGCGCTCGATGATGCGCGACAGGCCGCCGGTGCGGCGCTCGAGGTGAAAGCGCAGCGACAGCTGGTGCATGTGAACGAAGGTGCGGAACGCGAGCTGGCGCACCGCATATTGGCCAACGCGGGCAAACAGCGCGTCGCGCAGCTGGTTGAAGCCAAGCTGCACCAGCCGCACGACATTGTAGGCGACGACCAGCATCACCGGCGCCAGCAGGAAGGATGGCAGCGGCGGCGGCGATTTGGCGTCACCGGCCAGAGAATCGGTCGCCCATTTGAAGAAGTACGGCCCGGCAACCAGTGTCAGCTTGGCAACGACCAGAAGCAGCGTTGCCCAAGTGACGCGTGCCCTGAGATCGGCGCGGTCGGCCGGCCACATATAGGGCCACAGATTGCGCAAGGTGCTGAAGGTCGAGCTATCGGAAACGGTTTTTTCTGCCACTTGTCTTGCCTTTTGGGTGAGAAATCAGCGGCCGGAGCAGCAGGAATTGACGAGTGCGGTCAGCGATGCGGAAACGTCGGCGAGCGCGGCGCGGTCGAGTTGATAGCGCGAGCGCTGGCGGTCGGGCTCGAAGCGGACCAAGCCTGCTTCGACCAGGATTTTCAGATGCTGGGAGACCGTCGACTGCGCGAGGTCGAGATGGTCGACAACCTCACGGCAGCAGCAGGAGCGGCTGGCCGACAGATGTCTAAGGATCTCGATGCGCGCCGGGTGCGAGAGTGCGGCGAAGCGAGCGGCAACGGCGCGGCTTTGGGGCGGTGCGCAGTTTGCGTGGTCTGGTTCAGCGAGCGAGTCTGCCATCGTTCATCGGCGATAGACGATGAACGGGTGCGTGGCAAGCTAACCCGATGGGTAGAGCGACCTAATCTCCCCCCTCGAGGGGAGATGTCGCCGAAGGCGACAGAGGGGGTCGGTACGTCCTGACGCAACGTCGTTTGCAGCAAAGAGAAGGTCGGCGTTCTATGCGCGGCGACCCCCTCTGGCCTGCCGGCCATCTCCCCCTCAAGGGGGGAGATCAAGCGCTCGGCCGCTACTGCGTCTTCACCGGCGCCGTTGTCACCTGCTCGCCCATCGCCTTGAGGTCGGCGGCTTCGCCTTCCTTGGACTTTTCCGGAACCTTGAACACCTGCCCCGGCCAGATGCGGTCGGGATCGCTGATCTGGTCCTGGTTGGCGAGATAGATGGTCGAGAAGCGCACGCCGTGACCGTAGACGCGCCGTGAGATCCGCCACAGCGTGTCGTGCCTGCGGATGATCACCGCGCCGTCGGCATGTTCAAGCTTTGGCGCCACCGTCTCTGGCACATCGGGCGTTGCCGCCGCGACGACGGCTGGAACCTCAGCGGCAGGCGCTGCCGGTGCCGCAGGTGCCCCGGCAACCGCCGGGGCAGCCGGAGCCGGCGCTTCAGCCGCCGGTGCGGCTGGTGCGGATGCGGCAGCAGCTGGT
>NZ_AYXF01000009.1:0-186101 GCF_000502215.1 Mesorhizobium sp. L103C105A0
AAAACCCCTTCGGGCCAAAAGTGTTACCCATGTCTCCGATATAAACCGTAACCTATGTGTCCGGAATGGACCTCGGTAAGTTGGCGCACCCGACAGGATTCGAACCTGTGACCTCTGCCTTCGGAGGGCAGCGCTCTATCCAGCTGAGCTACGGGTGCCTTCAAGGAACCTGAAAACGAACCAGCCGATAGGCCGGCCAGCCACGGCTTCTTAGCGGAAGCCGCGCCGGGCTTCAACGGGCAATTGGCGTGGCGATATTTTCGAAGCCACCTTGCGCGGCCTGGCAAGTTCGCGTCCGCCCTGCAGCCTCAGCCGGGGACTCACCCCGCCACCTCCACCTTCGCCACCCGCCTGCGCACCCTGCGTGGCGCCCGCTTCGCCTTCTTCGCCCCCGTCAGCTCGTGCATCGCGTCCAGCTGCATCTGCTGCATTTCGGCCAGCCGCGTCCATTGGCGCGAGATCAGGTAGTCGAGCTTTTCGTGCAGGTGGCGCACTTCCAGCTCGGCTTTCAGGTTCACCCGGTAGTCGTTGAAGGAGCGCAGGCGGTCCTTGGCCTCCGTCCGTCTCTGGCTCATCATGATGATCGGCGCCTGGATGGCGGCGATACAGGAGAGCAGCAGGTTGAGCAGGATGAAGGGGTAGGGGTCGAAGGCGCTGCTCACGCCCGCGATCAAATTGATGCCGATCCACACCGCAAGCACGCTGCCGAACGAGATCAGGAACCACCAGCTGCCGCCGAAAGCCGCCATGTTGTCGGAGACGCGGTCGGCGAACGAGCGGTGCTCCTCGAACTCCTCTTCCGAGTTTTCCGAAATCGTGTCCTGCCTAGCGATCGATTCGACCACCTGGCGGTCGAGCTCGGAGAATTCGCCATGCTCCTGCTGCAGCAGCTCCTCCATGTAGCGCATGCGGTAACGGCCGAGCTCCTCCCGGCTGATGCGGGCGCCGCGCGGCAGGTCGGGATGATCGGAGCGGATGCGGTCGGCCAGGCTCGGCCTGAGGTCGTCGATGCGCACCAGGTCACGCTTGCGAAACTTTCTACCTGATATCGCCGACGGTTTTCGCTTCGGCTTCAGGCGGCCATGGGGTTCGGAGTCCGGCACATCGGGCGCTTCCAGCGCCTCGTCGGCAACCAGTTCGGCGTCGTGGGCGGGCGGCGCCTCGAAATACTCGCCGCCGCTGTCGTTTTCATTGTCGGCCTGTTCGGATGGTTTTGGGCTCATGATGCCGGCTCCTGCTGTCGCGCCCACGATACGCCAAGGCGAGGCGGCATAGCCACTGTGGCGGTGAAGATTGGGGGCTTGTGCATGCTTGTGATGAATGCCTGCTGCAATTGCCTGTGGCAGCGCAGCCCCCCGGGGCCTCGCTCGCCTGCTGCTCGGCAACCAGACCGCCGAAGTGCTGTTGCCGACGGAGGTCGCGCCTGCTGCAGAGTTAAGATGAGGCAGCGATCCTTCACGACCCCCCTCTGTCCTGCCGGACATCTCCCCCTCAAGGGGGGAGATCAGATGTCGCCATGGCTTCGCCAAACACGAAAAAGAGGCGAGACGCCGAAGCTGCTAATCTCCCCACTTGAGGGGGAGATGGCCGGCAGGCCAGAGGGGGGTGCTGTCCCGCCGGCGTTTCAGAGTTCCTCCACCCAACGACGGGTTCTATTGCGGCGGTAAACCAGGCAACTGCGACCCCTGCGCCGGCAAACCAGGCGGCGGCAGGCCGGGCGACGCGGCCGGCTGATCTCCCGCAAACATCAGCCGCGTCTTCGTATCGGCCATGGCGGGCGACAGACTGCGCTGGATCAGCGCTTCGACATGGTCGTTGCGCTGCCTAGCGCTGTCGGCGCCCATCACCACCACGATCAGATGCCGGCCGTCGGCATTGTAGGACGTGACGATATTGTAGCCGGATGCCCTGATATAGCCGGTCTTGATGCCGTCGACGCCGCGCACCCGGCCGAGCATGTCGTTGTGGCCGCGCACCAGCCGGCCGCGGAACATGAAGTCGCTTTCGGAGAAATAGTGGAACTGCTGCGGGAAGCGGGCGCGCAGCGCCATCCCCAGCGTCGCCATGTCGCGCGCCGATGTGTGCTGGCCATCGTCGGGCAGGCCGGAGGCATTGCGGAAGACGGTGCTGCTCATGCCGATCTGGCGCGCCTTGGACGTCATCATGGCGGCGAACTGGTCCTCCGAGCCGCCGAGATATTCGCCCACCGCCACCGCCACGTCATTGGCCGACTTGACCACGATCGCCCGGATCGCCGAATCGACATCGATGCTCTCGCCGCGCTTGAAGCGCAATTTGGTCGGCGGCTGCCGGGCGGCATTGTCGGAGACCGGAATCTGCGTTTCCTTCGAGACGCGGCCGGACTCCAGCGCCTCGAACAGCAGGTACAGCGTCATCATCTTGGTCAGCGACGCCGGATAGCGTTGCGCCCTCGAACTGACTTCGAACAGCGTCTTGCCACTGCCGGCATCGACGACGATGGCCGCATATTTCTCCTGCGGCGCCGGCACCGCCAGCACGCTGTCGGGCGGTGCGGTGGTGCTGCAGCCGGCCACGAAGACAAGCAGCAGGAGGGCTGCGAGAAATTTCTGGGCGGGGGAGGGGAAATGGAAATTTGGCAAGTCAAGTCCGGCGTTGCTGAGAGGGCCGGAACCTAGCCTAACCCATTTTGTTCGTCCATTTGGTTAACGGCGGAGCTGCCGATGACGCTGCCAATCTCCCCCGCAAGGGGGGAGATCAGATGTCGCTTCGGCTTCGCCAACCATCGGCGCTGAAACGGCAACCTCCCGAAATCGCCTGCTTCCTGTCCTGTTTTGCCTGCGGGGTCGCGGTGCTGCTATAGAGGCGGCAATTGCTTGGGGGATTTGACAATGACCGGTGACATCGGCGCGGCTGCGCCATCTCTTATCAGGGCTTCGCTCAGCCGCACCGGCAAATGGGCCGGCAGCGTCGCTTTCATCGGCGGCGCCGCATCCGACATCCTCAATCCGCTGGCGCCGTTCGCCGCCTATATCGCGCTGGTCGCTTCGGTTGCCGCCGCCGTCATCGCCATTGCCATCGTTCTGCGGCTGGTGCTGGCCGCCAAGGCGCTGCCGGCGCTGATCTTTGCCACCAGCGCTGCCGCCGTCGCCGGCGGCGTCTATGGCCTGCAGCAGCAGTCCAATTCGCAGAACGGTGTGATCGCCGGCCTGGTGCCGGCCATCGCCCAGTTGCAGCAGCAGATGGGCATCGTCTCGGCCAGGGTGGCCAAGATCGAGCAAACGGTAACCGAGACGAAGCTGGCGGTCGACCAGGTCAAGCAATCGACCGACGCGGTGGCGAAGAAGACCGAGGAAATTGCGTCGACCCAGCAGCAGCAGGCTGAGCAGGGCGCGCAGACGCAAAAGTCGGTAGAGGCGGTCAAGCAGACGACCGAAACGCTCGCTGCCGGCCAGCAGAAACAGGCCGAGCAGGCGGATAAGCTTCAGGCGACCACCGAGCAGATCGCCGCCTCGATCGACACCATCGCCAAGGGCTTTGCCGCATTGGCCGCGCAGGGCGGGACGATCGCCGAGCCGAAGCGGCCGGACGAATTCTATCACAATGCCCGCGTCTACGAGCTTTCCGGCGACATGCTGAATGCGCGGCGCTCCTATCTCGCTTTCGCCGGTTTCGACGTCGACGCCGTCGATCCCTACACACGCTTCGCCACCCTGCTGCGCGTGCAGGACGGCAAGGCCGGCGCCCGCGAAGTGTTCGGCGCCCTGGCCGACAAGGCCAAGGCGCTGTCGATCAAGCTGGTCCATATCCTGCAGTTCGACGATGCCCAGCGTCTCGACAAGCTCAACGCCTTCATCGCGGCCAATCCGGATTTCGCACCGGCCTATTACCTGCTCGCGCAGGAGTTTTCCGAGGATCGCCTCGGCGTCCAGTCGCTGTCCGACAAGCGCAGCGAGGCCGAGGCGCTGACCAGGTTCGTCTCCTATGAAAAGGAAGGCGGGCTGCTCAAATATTTCGTCGACCAGACGCAGCTCGCCGACTGGCTCGACCGCAGCCGTACCCGCCTGACGGCGCTTGGCGACGTGCTCGACCCAGCACGCTTTGCCCCGACGCTGACGCCGATGCGCTCCAATGCCGGCTGGACGATCTCCATCTCGCTGCCCGAGGCCGCGACCGGCATTTCCTGGCGCATGGGTGTGTCAGGTCCGTTCACCGACACCGGGCTGATGGCGATGAACGACCAGCGCACCGGCAAGCCGATGCCCAATCCGAGCTTCGAATTGCCCGACAGCACCACGGCCACCACCATCGGGGTCAAGTATCTCGATCTCAGGGGCCGCGAGACCGGGCCGTTCGACATAAGTTTCGATCCGGACGCAGCGCTGCAACAGGGCAACAAACAGATCCTCGACCAGTTCTGGACGTCGTGGATCGCCTTCGGCGCCAGCGGCAATCATGGCCTGGTCTATTTCTCCCAGATGCTGTCATTCCGCTGCGGCATCAAGGAGGTGCGCTACAGCCTGAACGGCACGGCGCTCGACAGGGAGATCAAGCTGCCGCCTTGCGACAAGAAGGACCCGTACGCCATTCCTTATGACTACCAGCCTTACTTCAAGGTCGCCGACAACGTGACGTCGATGGCGGTGCAGGTCACCTACACCGACGGCACCAAGTCGCCGGTGCGCGAGTATAAGCGGCAGTAGGCGCCCACCCTCCCCCATGTGGGGAGGGTCGATCCGCGTAGCGGATCGGGGTGGGGGTCCTCGTAGGGCGCTACCCCCACCCCGTCGATCGATCTCCGCTTCGCTCCGATCGCTCGCCGACCCTCCCCACAAGGGGGAGGGTAAAAATCGCCCTGATGCAAAATGCCGGTCGCTGTGCTTGCGCATCCCTCGCGGAGCGGGTTTGTTCGCTGCCATCAGAATCAGCAGGTGCGCGGATGGATACGGTCACGATCAAGGCAAAGGGCATTTCGGTCACGCTCGATCTCACTGTCGGCCATATCGCCGACATGACGGTCGACAGCGATGGCCGCCAGCTGAAGCCGCTGCACCGCGCGCCCTGGATCGATGCCGGCGAGACGCTGCCGCCGGATCTGCCTCAAGGCACGGTGCGGCTGTCGGGCGATTTCCTATGCGCACCGTTTTCGGCCAGCGACATCGAGGCCGCACCGCTGCATGGCTGGCCGGCCAACAGCCCCTGGGATGTCACCGTCAGCGAAGCGACATCCGACGGCTGGCGGGCCGTCTTCCGGTTGCGCCGCACGGTGATGGGCGCGACGGTCGACAAGATCTTCACGCTCCGCAACAGTCATCCCTTTCTCTATCAGGAGCATGTCTTTTCCGGCGGTTCCGGAGCGGTCTCCGCCGCCCACCATCCGATGGCGGCGATGCGCGATGGCGGCCGGCTGGCCTTTTCGCCGAAGCGCTTTGCCGGGACACTGGACGCACCGCTGGAGCCCGATCCGGCCCGCGGCCGCTTCAAGCTTTCCTATCCCGCCCGCTCGACCGATCTGACGCGCTTTCCAGCCACTGGCGGCGGCACGCTCGATCTCACCGACTACCGCATGGAGGATGAGCGCGAGGATTTCATCACCCTGGTCGAAGCCGATCATGACGGTCCGGGCTGGACGGCGCTGGCGCGCCGGGCCGAACAGGATCTGGTGCTGGTGCTGAAGAACCCGGCGGAGCTTCCGGTCACCATGCTGTGGTTCAGCAATGGCGGCCGCGACTACGCGCCGTGGAGCAGCCGCCATCGCGGCGTGCTCGGCATCGAGGACGGCCGCGCCGCCATCGGCCATGCCGCATCGATCGACGACAATTGGCTGAAGCGCGAAGGGGTCGCGACCGCTTTTACCCTCGGCGGCGAAGTCTCCTTCCGCCATGTCATCGGCACGCTGCCGCTGGCGAGCGGCGAGCCGCCGCGCGCTATCGGGACAGCCTCAGGTCACATGCATCTCACCGGAGCCGATGGTTCGACCCGCGATGTCGCATTCGACAGCGATTTCCTGCGGATCGGCCAGCCCGGCTGATTTTCGAACGCTGGCCCTGCCCCTCACCTGCCTGCCGGCATCCTCGACACACGGCACATGGAGCTTGTCCGCCGCACCGCCGCGCCAACCAATCTGCTTGGCGCTGCGGCGGACGCATAGGGGGAGAAGTGTTACCCATCTATCGGCTGCACACCGGCAGGGCGACGAGGGGCAGCGCTGACGTGGCGGATGTCGTGAGATTGCCCAAATCGCGGTTTGAAATTTCCTCAAACTGCCGACAAGATGCAAAGCATAACTGGAAGCGCCCAATGTCCGAAATCGCCCATCTCGCCGCCACCATCTTCAAGCGCGCTGGCAAGGCGAAACGCTTCATCGTCGCCATTGCCGGCCCGCCCGGCGCCGGCAAGTCGACGCTCTCGGCCGGCCTGCATGATCTGTTGCCGGAGGGCGCGGCTGAAGTCGTGCCGATGGACGGCTTCCACTATGATGACATCGTGCTCGACCAGCGCGGCCTGCGGTCAAGAAAGGGCGCGCCGGAGACTTTCGACTTCGCCGGCTTCGAGACGCTGTTGAAGCGCATCCGTTCGGGCGAGCCAGACATCGCCATTCCGGTGTTCGACCGCAGCATGGAATTGTCGCGCGCCGCCGCCTCCATCGTTGCCGCCGAGACCAAGTTCATCCTGGTCGAAGGCAATTACCTCCTGCTGGACGAGGAGCCGTGGTCGCGGCTGGCGCCGCTGTTCGACTTCACCATCTTTGTCGATGTGCCGCGTGCCGAACTCGAGCGCCGCCTTCTGGTGCGCTGGCACGAGCATGGCCGCTCCGACGAAGACGCCCGCGCTTGGATCGCTTCCAACGACATGCCCAACATCGATCGCGTGCTCGGCCGTCGCAGGTCCGCCGACCTGGTTGTTGGCGATCCCGCATAGTTCGCTGGACTTCGGAACGGGAACCTTAAGACTTTCAGGTCGTTATCTCTCATCGGCAATCGTGCCGCCGTGAGGGAACCGTCAGATGGCAACCAAGGCAAAAACACCCGCCAAGAGCAAGACCGCTCAACCCAAAGCCAGGCAGGCAAAGGCCACGCAGGCGAAGGCAGGCGCCGGCCCGGCGATCGCCGAGCGGTCCAAGGACGCAAAGCCGGCTTTCGGCAAAGCGGCGCCAAAGAAGGTAGAACCGGTGGCGACGGCAAAGGTGACGGCGAAAACCGCCAAACCCAAGAAGCCGGCAAGCAGCGGCTCGGTGGCCGGCGGCGCGATGCGCACCGTCAAGGCGACCGCCAATGTCGCCGCTGGTGCGGTGGCGGCGACAGCCAGGGGCGCTGCGTCGCTCGCTGCGTCCGTCATCGGCAAGGGCGGCTCGAAAAGCAAGGCCAAGGCGAAATAGACCCGGCTGCTTCGGCTGGCCGAGGTCAATTCCTGGCGGGAATGGTCAGGCCGCGCTGCACCGCGGGCCGCGCCAGCCCGCGCTCCAGCCATGCCGCGACGGTGGGGAAGTCGTCGAAGCCGACGAGTTCGCGCGCCTCGTAGAAGCCGATCAGATTGCGCACCCAGCCCAGCATCGAAATGTCGGCGATGGTATAGTCGTCGTCCATGATCCAGGTTCGACCCTTCAGCCGCGTCTCCAGCACCCCGATCAGCCGCCGCGATTCATTGCGGTAGCGATCCAGCGGCCGCTTGTCGGCGATCTCGCGTCCGGCGAATTTGTTGAAAAACCCGACCTGTCCGAAAATCGGCCCGATCGCCGCCATCTGGAAGAACACCCATTGGATGGTCTCGTAGCGCCGCGCCGGATCGGCAGGGATCAGCTTGCCGGTCTTGTCGGTGAGGTAGAGCAGGATGGCGCCGGATTCGAACAGGCCGAATGGCCTGCCGCCCGGCCCGTCGGGGTCGATGATCGCAGGTATCTTGCCGTTCGGGTTCAGCGACAGGAATTCCGGCGTCCAGCTCTGGTCCTTGCCGATATCCACCAGATGCGCCTCGTAGGGGAGGCCGAGTTCTTCCAGCGCGATCGAGACTTTCACCCCATTCGGCGTCGTCGCGGAATAGAGCTGCAGGCGGTCGGGGTGGCTGGCCGGCCAGCGCTTGGTGATCGGAAAGGCGGACAGGTCGGTCATCGAAAGCTCCGGTCGGGAATTTGGCGCGGTATCGCGCCGTCTGGCGAGTTGCGAAGGATTATCCTCGGCTTCTTTGCCGATCAACCGGTCGAAGGTGCACACACCGTCTTCGCAGTCATTCAGGGCCAGTCGCTCAGGCCAGTCGCTTGCCGTCAGACCGCCTTGAACGCCACCACGGCATTGGTGCCGCCGAAGGCAAAACCGTTGCTGATCGCCGCGCGCACCTTGCGCTCGCGCGCCACATTCGGCGTGATGTCGAGATCGCAGTCGGGGTCGGCCTGCCGGAAATTGGCCGTCGGCGGCACGATGCCTTCGCGGATCGCCATCACGCAGGCGATCATTTCCAGGCCGCCCGAGGCGCCGAGGCAATGGGCATGCATCGACTTGGTCGACGACACCGACAGCTTATAGGCATGGTCGCCGAAGACGCGCTTGATTGCCGCCGTCTCGATCTGGTCGTTGGCCTTGGTGCCGGTGCCGTGGGCGTTGAGATAGTCGACGTCCTCGGGATTGAGCCCGGCGTCCGCCAGGCAGGCGCGCATCGCCGCCGTCGGTCCCTCGACAGTCGGCGCGACGATATCGGAAGCGTCGGCGGAAAGGCCGGCTCCGGCAAATTCGGCCAGAATGGTCGCGCCGCGCGCCATGGCGTGTTCATACGTTTCCAGCACCGCCATTCCAGCACCTTCGCCGAGCGACAGGCCTTGGCGATCGGCCGAGAACGGCCGGCAGGTATCGGGCGCCAGCACCCGCAGGGCCTCCCAGCCCTTCAGGATGCCCCAAAGCAGCGGCGCGTCGGTGCCGCCGGCGACCATGACATCGGCGCGGCCGAGCCGGATCTGGTCGACCGCCGAGGCAAAGGCGTGATTGGACGAGGAGCAGGCCGAAGTGACGCCGAACACCGGCCCGCGCAGGCCGAGATTCATGCTGACATGGCCGGATGCCGCACTCGGCATCACTTTCGGCACGGTGAAGATGCCGGCCCGGTTCTTGCCGTCTACCAGGATGGCGCGATAGTTCTCCTCGATCGCCTCCCAGCCGCAGACGCCGACGCCGACAACCGCGCCCATCCGGTAGGTGGTTGCTTCAGTCGATGTCAGGCCGGCATGCTGCATGGCTTCGCGCGCGGCAATCGTCGCCAAAAGGCTGAAGCGGTCCATCGACACGGTCTGCTTGTGGCTGATGCCATGGTCGGGCAGCGTCTTGATTTCGCAGCCGACCTTGACCTTCAAATCATGCAAACCGGGATTGCTGATTTGACCGATGGCCGATCGGCCGGCCCGCATTTCGTTCCAGATTGCAGGCGCATTGGCGCCGAGCCCGCATATGCCGCCGATGCCGGTAATGACGACGCGCTTTTGCATTCAGCTCAGGCTTTTTTCGCAATCAGCGCGCGAACAGCCTCAACCATATCGCCGACATTCTTGAGATTGCTCCAGGCATCGACCGTGTTCATCTCGATCTCGATGCCGTACTGCTCCTCGAGATCGAAGATGATCTCGGTCAGTTCCAGGGAATGGATGCCAAGCGCGGTCAATTCCGTATTGGTGGTGATCTCTTCGCCACCGGGCTCCGCATGTGCCCTGATCTTGGCGATGATTTCCGTTGCCAGCTCGTCAGCCATTCGATTCCTTCCCCAATTTTATAACGTCGCGGTGCCGATTGGTTGGCGCCCCTGTTGCCTGGACTGAAATCGCCGTCGCCTTCAAAAACCCGCCAGGCGCAGCATGACCGTTCCAAAGAGGCTCCCTCTATAGAAACGGAAACGCTGTCAAGCAACAAGCTATATCAACAAGCACCATATCGACAAAGCGCCGGGAGTGCTTAACGTTAGCGCCGTGGATACGTTGCAGCATGTCTTGATCCCAGCTCTTCCGGCCCAGCGCGCGGCCGGGGCGGCCCGGCTTGCGTGCGGCGTCAGGGATGGACGCACCCGGCTTTTGCGCCTCTATCAGGACGGCTCGGCCAAAATCCGCATGCCGGCCGTTGCGGCCGATCCGCTCGAAGCCGTGCTCATCAACACCGCCGGCGGTCTGACCGGCGGCGATCGGCTCGGCTGGGAAATCGATGTCGGGCCAGGTGCCTCCGCCTCGATAACCACCCAGGCCTGCGAAAAGATCTATCGTGCCGCTAGCGACCGCGCCGAAGTTCGGGTGAAGCTCAGCGTCGGCGCGGGCGGGCGTATCGCCTGGCTGCCCCAGGAAACCATCGTCTTCGACCGCTCGGCCTTTGCCCGCACGCTCGAGGTCGAGCTTGCCGCAGGCGCCGAGGCATTGCTGCTTGAAGCCACCATATTCGGCCGCCTCGCCATGGGCGAAGAGGCCGCGCACGGCCATTTCCACGACCGTTGGCGTGTCCGCCAGGATGGTGCGCTCGTTCATGCCGAGGATTTCCGCATCGGGCCGGCTATCGCGGCGGCACTTGGCCGCCCGGCGGTCGCCGGCGGCGCCATTGCCGCTGCGACGCTGCTGATGGTCTCGCCGCAGGCCGAAGCCTTGCTCGATCCGGCCCGCGACATCGTCGGCGCCGACGGCGATGCCAGCGCCTGGAGCGTCAAAAAATCTGGCAAGCTTCTTGCGAGGCTGTTTGCCGAGGACGGCTATCAGCTGCGCAAGCGGCTGGTTCCGCTCGTCGAACTGCTCAACGGGCGGGCGGGTCTGCCCAAATTATGGTCACTCTGAGCCAAATACAGGCCAAATCCAGGAAAGCGCATGAACCTGACGCCGCGTGAAAAGGACAAGCTGCTCATCGCCATGGCGGCGATCGTGGCGCGCAAGCGGCTGGAACGCGGCGTCAAGCTCAATCACCCCGAAGCGATCGCGCTGATCACCGATTTCGTCGTCGAGGGCGCCCGCGACGGCCGCCCGGTCGCCGAACTGATGGAGGCCGGCGCCCATGTCATCACCCGCGCGCAGGTGATGGAAGGCATCGCCGAGATGATCCACGACGTGCAGGTCGAGGCGACCTTTCCCGACGGCACCAAGCTGGTGACCGTTCACGAACCGATCAGGTGAGGAGAAAACGATGCTGGAGCTGCGACCGAATTGCGAATGCTGCGACAAGGACCTGCCGCCGGAAGCGGCGGACGCGCTGATCTGCACCTTTGAATGCACCTTCTGCGCTGACTGCGCTGAACATGTGCTGGGCGGCGTCTGCCCGAACTGCGGCGGCAATTTTTCCGCACGCCCGATCCGCCCAGTGGAGAAACTGGTGAAATATCCGGCCTCGACCCAACGCGTGCTCAAGGCCGAGGGCTGCGGCCCGCGCAAGGCTGCGTGATTGTTTTCGTGACTTCGAAGGGAAGACCGATGATCTCTGCTTCAACCAAACGCACCACGCTTGCAGCGATCCTGCTGCTGGCGGCGGCGATGCCCGCCTATGCCCATGTCGGCATCGGCACGACCTCGTCCTTCGCGGCGGGCTTCGCGCATCCGCTGTCCGGCCTCGACCATATGACCGTCATGGTAGCCGTCGGCCTGTGGGCGGCGCTCAAGGGCGGCAAGGCAATCTGGGCCTGGCCGCTGGCCTTTGTCGGCGTCATGCTGGTCGGCGGCGCGCTCGGCATGCTCCACGTGCCGGTGCCTTTCGTCGAACCGGGCATCCTTGCCTCCGTCGTCGCGCTTGGCTTGCTGGTGGCGTTGGCGGTCGATCTGCCGGTCTCGGCCGGAGTCGCCATCATCGGCCTGTTCGCGCTGTTCCATGGCCATGCCCACGGCACCGAAGTGCCGGAAAATGCCGGTGGACTTGACTATATGGCCGGCTTTGCCGTTGCCACCGCACTTCTCCATGCCATGGGCATCGCTGCCGGCCTTGGCCTCGGCATGCGCTTTCGCGGGCTTGCCCGCGCCGCTGGCGCCGCTTGTGCTGCAGTCGGCGGCGGCCTGGTCTTCGGCGTTTTGTGAGGCTAACGATGATTCCCGGCGAAATCATCACCGCAAGCGGCGACATCGAGCTCAACAAGGGGCTGCCGACGGTGACGCTGAAGGTCGCCAACAGCGGCGACCGGCCGATCCAGGTCGGCAGCCACTACCATTTCTTCGAGACCAATGAGGGGTTGAAATTCGACCGCGACAAAGCGCGCGGCATGCGTCTGGACATTGCCGCCGGCACCGCGATGCGCTTCGAACCGGGACAAGAGCGGGACGTCACGCTGGTGCCGTTCGGAGGAAAACGCGAGGTCTACGGTTTTCAGCAGAAGATCATGGGCAGGCTGTGAGATCGACGGGGTCGAGCGCCCTGAGGTCAGTTCGACGGCCTGGCCGCCGCGTAGATGACGATTCTTGCCGAGCCGTCGAATTCCACCGCAAGGACGTCTTCCGTAAGCACGCGCCGCGAATCGATGGCGTTGAACAGCAAGGCGTTGGCGTCGATCTCCTTGCGCAGTTCCGCAATGTCGTCCTGATGCTGTTCGACCTTGCTCTCGACGGCCGGCGGCGGGCCGCCTTCGCTGCGCGCCGCGTCGGTGAGGAAGACGATATCCACAGTATCGAGCTTGGACGTCTTGCGCACGGCGCCGATGTTCTCACGCGTCCGCTCGATCGCGGTGATGATCTTGTTGGTCTGTGGTTCCGTCCGCGCCTCCTCCTGCCGGACATCGGAGCCGACGATCCTGTTGACGGTGTCGGCCCGGTTGACGGCGTCAGCGCTTTCAAGACCTTGCGCGGCTTGCGGGCCGAAAGCTGCGAGAAATGCGCAGGCAGCAAGGCTCTGGAGCCATCTGGTGTCGGCAAAGACAGGCATTGCTCGCTCCTGGTGGACTTTTCTGTGCAACGCCGTTCGGCGCCAAAGGGACGAAACGCCTCCTGTCGGGCGAAGGTTCCCTGTGGGCTGGCGGGCCGGGTGCCGGCCCGCCAAGCGCTTCTTTCAGCTTGCCTTCTTGGTGACAAGGGTCAGCGCGCCATCGGTGGTCATGCTGGCGGCGACCACCTGTGCCGAGGTGAGCCCCTTGGCTTCGAGCGCCGACTTGATCTGCGGCGTCGCGTCGATCGAAGAGCGCAGTTTCTGCAGCCCGGCATCGCCACGCTGGGCGATCACCTGATTGACCTGCGTCTGGGTGGCTTTGGGCAATTCGCTGATATCGACGATGTTGACCTTCTGGATCGCCGGCGCCGCCGGCTGAGCGCTGGGCGCTGCCGGCTTCGGTTGCGGCGTGGGCTGCTGCTGGGCGCCGGCTACGGTTGCGGAGGCCAGCGTGGCGGCGGCTGCAAGAACGATGATTTTGCGCATGTATTTTCCTTTCATCGATTTGGCCAAGGGTTTGGCAAACGGGCGGTTTGGGGTGGCACGGCCACCTCAACGGCCAAATGGGATCAGAAGGTGTCGCCGGGCGGGTCATTGCATGACCATTGGATGGCGACGATGTGGAGTTCGGCTGCGGCCGGCCTCTCGTTTGGGGAGCATTGACTGATGGCTAGAATTACCCGCGCCGCCTACGCGCAGATGTATGGCGCGACGGTCGGCGACAGAGTGCGCTTGGCCGACACCGAGCTGTTTATCGAGGTCGAAAAGGACCTCACCGTCCATGGCGAGGAGGTGAAATTCGGCGGCGGCAAGGTCATCCGCGACGGCATGGGCCAGAGCCAGGTGTCGCGCGCCGGCGGCGCGGTCGACACGGTCATCACCAACGCGCTGGTGGTCGATGCCACGGCCGGCATCTTCAAGGCCGACATCGGTCTCAGGGACGGCCGCATCGCGGCGATCGGCAAGGCCGGCAATCCCGACACGCAGGACGGCGTCACCATCGTCATCGGCCCCGGTACAGAGATCATCGCGGGCGAGGGCAAGATCCTGACCGCCGGCGGCTTCGACGCGCACATCCACTTCATCTGCCCGCAGCAGATCGACGAAGCGCTGATGTCGGGCATCACCACCATGCTCGGCGGCGGCACCGGCCCGGCGCATGGCACGCTGGCCACCACCTGCACGCCTGGACCCTGGCACATGGCGCGCATGATCCAGTCCTTCGACGCTTTCCCGATGAACATCGGCCTGTCCGGCAAGGGCAACGCCTCGCTGCCGGCAGCGCTGGAGGAAATGGTGCTGGGCGGCGCCTGCTCGCTGAAGCTGCACGAGGACTGGGGCACGACGCCGGCGGCCATCGACTGCTGCCTGTCGGTTGCCGACGATTACGACGTGCAGGTGATGATCCACACCGATACGCTGAACGAATCCGGCTTTGTCGAGAACACCGTCGCCGCCATCAAGGGCCGCACCATCCACGCCTTCCACACCGAGGGTGCCGGCGGCGGCCATGCGCCCGATATCATCAAGGTCTGCGGCTTGCCCAACGTCATTCCGTCTTCGACCAACCCGACCCGGCCCTACACCGTCAACACGCTGGCCGAGCATCTCGACATGCTGATGGTCTGCCACCATCTGTCGCCGTCGATCCCTGAAGACATCGCCTTTGCCGAAAGCCGCATCCGCAAGGAGACCATCGCGGCGGAAGACATTCTGCACGATATCGGCGCCTTCTCGATCATCTCGTCGGACTCGCAGGCCATGGGCCGTGTCGGCGAGGTGGCGATCCGCACCTGGCAGACCGCCGACAAGATGAAGCGCCAGCGCGGGTCATTGCCGCAGGAGACCGGCAACAACGACAATTTCCGCGTCCGCCGCTACATCGCCAAATACACCATCAACCCGGCCATCGCGCATGGCCTGTCCAGGGACATCGGTTCGATCGCGGTCGGCAAGCGCGCCGATCTGGTGCTGTGGAACCCAGCCTTCTTCGGCGTCAAACCGGACATGGTGCTGATCGGCGGCATGATAGCCGCAGCCCCGATGGGCGACCCAAACGCCTCTATCCCGACACCGCAGCCGATGCACTACCGCCCGATGTTCGGCGCCTATGGCAAGGCCAGGACCAACTCGTCGGTGACGTTCGTTTCCAAGGCGGCTCTGGACTCAGGCCTGCATGGCCGGCTCGGCGTCGACAAGCAGTTCGTGGCCGTGGAAAACACCCGTGGCGGCATCGGCAAGCATTCGATGGTGCTCAACGACGCTACGCCGCATGTCGAAGTCGACCCGGAGACTTACGAGGTGCGCGCCGATGGCGAGCTACTGACCTGCGAGCCGGCAAGCGTGCTACCGATGGCGCAGCGGTATTTCCTGTTTTGAGGCGAGGGGCGATTTGATCGACCCGGCAAATTCCGTTGCGACCCGGTCGGTCCCACCGCAATATGCGGCTCAAAGAACCGCGTAGCAGGTCATGGTCACCGAAATAGCCTCCGCCCACGACATCTTCCCGCATATCCGCATCGTCATGGGCATGGTGATCGGACTTGGCGTCGCTCGCCTGCTGTCGGGGGTGGCGCGAATCGTCCAGCATCCCGGCCAGTACAGGCTCTATCCCGTGCACCTCGGCTGGGTCGCCTCCATGCTGTTGCTGCTGGTGCATTTCTGGTGGTGGGAGTTCGGCCTCTACACCATAGAGGTCTGGACTTTCGGCAAGTACCTGTTCCTGATCTTCTACGCCATCACGCTGTTCCTGCTGTGCGCGCTGCTGTTTCCGGATTCGATGCTCGACTACACCAGCTACGAGGATTTCTTCTATTCACGCCGTGGCTGGTTCTTCGGCCTGCTGGCGACGACCTATCTGCTCGACGTCGTCGACACGCTGCTGAAGGGTCCCGAGCATTTCGCCCGCTACGGCAATGAATATCTGTTCCGAACGCCGGTTTTCGTGGTGTTGTGCATCGCCGCCATACTGGTGCGTGACCGCCGCTTCCACATCGCATTCGTCGCCGGCACGCTGATCTATCAGATATCGTTCATCCTGCGGCTCTTCGACACCATCGTCTGAACAGTGGCTATGGTTTAGGGTCGCAGGAAAGAGGGTTCAACCATGTACAAGGCCATCGGATCGCGTGGATCCCGCGTCAGCCGCGTTCTGTGGATGCTCGAGGAACTCGGGCAGCCCTATGAATTCGTCGAGGTCAAATTGCGTTCGCCCGAAGCCTATGCGCTCAACCCGTCGGGCAAGGTGCCGATCCTGATCGATGGCGAACTGACGGTGACTGATTCGGCGGCAATCTGCGTCTATCTCGCCGACAAGCACGCCGACAAAGGCATGGGCGCCAATCCAGGTGTGGCCGGACGCGCCGAAATGGATTCCTGGATGCATTTTGCCCAGTCCGAGTTCGAAGCGCCGCTGTGGAACAAGCTGCGCCACCGCTTCCTGTTGCCGAAGGACGTGCGGGTCGATGTCGGCCCCGCCGCCGCCTACGATTTCGCCTCGGAGGCCAAGGCGCTCGACGGCCGGCTGGGGGATCGGGAGTTTGCGCTGGGCGACCGGTTTTCCGCCGTCGACGTGCTGTTGGGCGACATGGGCGGCTGGGCCCGCGCCGGAAAATTTCCGATCGAATCCGAGCGCGTCAACGCGTATTTCGACCGCGTCCTGGCGCGGCCTGCCCGTGCGAGAGCCCAGGCTAACGGTGGAGCCATGCGATGAAACTCAACCTGAACACCGACTTCACCAAGTTCCCCCGGGCCGTCTCGGTGGTGCCTGCCGGCACTGCCGGAACTACGCCGCCATCCGGCCGTGCCGTCCTGCCCCATGACGAGCGTCATTTGCGCCGCCGCGCCATTGAGCTTGCCGACGGCAGCAAGGTGCTGGTCGATCTGCCCGAGCCCGTGACCTTGAACGATGGCGACCGGCTGGTGCTGGAGGATGGCGGCCAGGTCGAGATCACCGCGGCACCCGAAGAGGTCTATGATATCCGCGCCCGCGATGCGGTGCATCTGACGGAGCTTGCCTGGCATATCGGCAACCGCCATCTGGCGGCAGCGATCGAGCCCGGCCGCATCCTGATCCTGCGCGACCATGTCATCAAGGCTATGCTGGAAGGGCTGGGCGCCACGGTCCGCGAAGTCTCCGAACCGTTCAAGCCGGTGCGCGGCGCCTATTCCGCCCAAGGTGCGCATGGTCACGATCATGGCCATGCGCATGCGCACGCCGAAGCGCATTCCCATGATGGACGTTCCCACGCACACAGCGAGTCGCATTCGCACAGCCATTCCCATGACGGGCACCATCACGATCATGACTGACCAGCCATCCGGCATCGCTTTGCTGCGGCTCATGGCGTGGCTGTCGCCGGCCTTTCCGGTCGGCGGCTTTGCCTACAGCCATGGCCTCGAACGCGCCGGGCAAGACGGGCTGGTTGCCGATACCGCCAGCCTCGCCTTCTGGCTGGAGACGCTGGTCGAGATGGGCTCGGGCTGGAACGACGCCGTGCTCTTCACGGAAGCCTGGCGCCGCGCCCGCGACGGCGGCGATCTCCATGAAATTGCCGATCTCGCCGAAGCGCTGGCCGGCTCGCGTGAGCGTCACACCGAAACCATGCTGCAAGGCGCCGCCTTCCTGAAAGCGGCAGCGGCTTGGGCGAATCCGGTGTTGGGCCGCCTGCCGGCCGAATGCGCCTACTGTGTCGCCGTCGGCGCCGTTGCCGGCGGCAACGGCATCGCGCTTCAGGACGCGATGTCGGCCTTCCTGCAGGCCTTCTTCTCCAACCTCGTCCAGGCGGCGATCCGACTCGGAATCGTCGGCCAGACGGACGCTATGGCCTTGCTCGCCGGCTTCGAGCCGTTGGCGCTGTCGACGGCCGCGCGCGCCGCCGGCTCGACATTGGACGATCTCGGCGGCTGCGCCTTCATCTCCGACATCATGGCGATGAAGCACGAGACGCAGTATTCCAGGCTGTTCCGCTCATGATCGTCCTCGCCTTCGCCCTCTCGGCCGTCCTGCTGCTGATCACCGCGCTGCATGTCTATTGGGGCCTTGGCGGCATCTGGCCGGGCAGGGACGGCGTCTCCTGCGCCCACGCCGTCGTCGGCTTTCGCGGCGTCGACGAGATGCCGACGCCGTTTGCCTGTCTCGCCGTTGCCGCGTGCCTGTGCCTCGCAACCCTGTGGCCGCTGGCGCTGACCGGGGTCTTCGCCACCCCCTTTCCAAGGGAAGGCCTTGCCGCCACAGCGCTGCTCATAGGGCTGGTCTTCCTCGGCCGCGGCATTGCCGGCTTCACGCCGTGGTGGCGCCGTCTGGCGCCGGAACAGCCTTTTGCGCGGCTCGATGTCAGCTTCTATTCGCCGCTCTGCCTGTTGATCGGGCTCAGCTTCGCCATCCTCGCCATCACGGAGTTTTCGGCATGACGGATTTTTCGCTATGACTCAGGCCAACGGTCCCCTGCGTATCGGCATCGGCGGTCCCGTCGGCTCCGGCAAGACGACGCTCACCGAGAAGCTCTGCAAGGCGCTGCGCGACGATTTCTCCATCGCCGTCGTCACCAACGACATCTACACCAAGGAAGACGCCATGATGCTGGCCCGCCTGCAGGCGCTGCCTGAGGACCGCATCGTCGGCGTGGAGACCGGCGGCTGCCCGCACACCGCCATCCGTGAGGACGCCTCGATCAATTTGCAGGCGATCGCCGGACTGAACAGGAAATTCCCCGACCTCGACATCGTCTTCATCGAATCCGGCGGCGACAATCTTGCCGCCACCTTCTCGCCCGACCTCGCCGACCTGACCCTCTATGTCATCTCGGTCTGCCAGGGCGAGGAAATCCCCAGGAAGGGCGGGCCGGCGATCACCCGTTCCGATTTCCTGGTCATCAACAAGAGCGATCTGGCGCCCTATGTGAACGTCAACCTCGATGTCATGGAGAGCGATGCCGCCCGCATGCGCGGCAAGCGCCCGTTCGGTTTCACCGACCTGTCGCGCGGCAAGGGCCTGCAGGAAGTCATCGACTTCATCGTCGAACATGGCGGGCTGCAGTCGGCCCGCTCGGCGGCGTAATGCATGTCGCCCAAAAGTGCGTAGCGGTTTTGGGACAACGGACAATGCGAAGACAGCCTGCCCCAGCAGTTTGCGGTTGCTGGCCACGGCCGAGCGCGGCATTCTCTTAAAAACGGAGGTTTTCGGATGAGCATCGCCCGCCTGCAAAAGGAAACGCTGACCAACCTGCCCTATTATGAGGAGCGCGTCGACCTTGCCGCCGCCTTCCGCTGGACGGCGCGGCTCAACATGCATGAGGCGGTGGCCAACCACTTCTCGCTGTCGGTCAACGAGGACGGCAGCAAATTCCTGATGAACCCCAACCAGGTGCATTTCTCGCGCATCAAGGCGAGCGACCTTTTGCTGATCGACGCCAACGATCCCGAGACGCTGACCAGTCCCAACGCCCCTGACCCTACCGCCTGGGGCCTGCACGGCGCCATTCACCGCAACGTGCCGCATGCGCGCTGCACCATGCATGTGCATTCCATTCATGCCACCGTGCTTGCATCGCTGGCCGACTCGACCCTGCCGCCGATCGATCAGAACTCGGCCATGTTCTTCAACCGCCACGTCGTCGACGCCCATTATGGCGGGCTGGCCTTCGAGGAAGAGGGCGAGCGCTGCTCGCAACTGCTCACCGACCCTAAGGTCAAGGTGATGGTGATGGGCAATCACGGCGTCATGGTCATCGGCGACACCGTCGCCGACGCCTTCAACCGCATGTTCTATTTCGAACGCGCCGCCGAGACCTACATCAAGGCGCTGTGGACCGGCCGTCCGCTGCGCACGCTGTCCGACGCCATTGCCGAAAAGGCCGCCAGCGAAATGGACGACTATCCCGGCCAGGCGGAGCGTCACCTCGCCGAGCTGAAGGCGATCCTCGACGACGAAGAGCCGGTGTACCGCAGCTGAATGAGTTCACCCTTCTCCCCGTTCACGGGGAGAAGGTCCCGCCAGGGGGATGAGGGGCAGCGCCGACGTTCATAGGCTCACTCAGAGTCCCAACTGAGCCCGCAACTCTTCCGCACTGTTGATCACGACAGCGCCCTTCGGTCCTGCCATCGGCGCTTCCGGCCAGAAGATCGTCCGCATCCCCGCGGCCAGGCCTGATGTGGCGCCGGTAACGCTGTCGTCGACGGCCACCGCGTCTGAAGGATCGACGCCGGCCAGCCATGCGGCGCGCAGGAACGGTTCGGGATGCGGCTTGCCTTCGCGCACGTCGTTTCGGCTGATCGTGCGCATGCCGGGATAGATCAGGCCGACGGCGCTCAGATTTGCATCGACGATCACCCGGTCGGAATTGGACACCACCGCCTGCTGCACGCCGAGCGCGCGCAATTCGTTGAACACTTCGATCGCGCCGGGGCGCGGCTTCAGCGTCTCGGCCATCGGCATGTAGTGATCGTATTTGCGCACGATCCAGTCGTCGAAGGGCAGGTCGAGGCCGAACTCGCTGCGCAGCATCTCGTAGACCGGTGCGGCGGCGACGCCCAGCACCCGCTCATGCAGGTCGGCCGGCGGCGTGATACCGACGCTGCGCAGCGCCGCCACCAAGGCCGCCTCATGCAGCGGCTCGCTGTCGACCAGCGTGCCGTCCATATCCCAGAAAACCGCTTTCGGCGTCATGCGAGGCTCCTTTGCCGATCCCCTTAAAGCGTTTGTATCAGGAGATAAACCGCCGAGCCCGTCCGCTGGCGATTTTCGCTGGGTTGGTTGCCGCGCGGCGGCCGGATCGAAGCAGCAAGCAATTGCCCTGCCGATAGACAATTGCGCGCCGACACATTCCCTGCAAGACTATGACGCTTCGCCTAAGGGCGGGCAAAGGGGCAGGGCTGGAGGCACATTTTGAATTCGCGGCAAGACGGCGGCAGCAGCAGGCTGGACGAGGCAGCGCGCGCCGGCTGGCTTTATTATGTTGCCGGCAACACCCAGGACCAGATCGCCGCCACGCTCGGCATTTCCCGGCAGACGGCGCAGCGGCTGGTGTCGCTGGCGGTGTCGGAGGGGCTGATCAAGGTTCGCGTCGATCACCCGATCGCCAATTGCCTTGATCTCGCAGCTAGACTGAAGTCACGCTTCGCGCTCGACCTCGTCGAAGTGGTGCCGAGCGATCCAACCTCATCCTCGACCACGATCGGCATTGCCGAGGCGGCCGCGGCCGAGATCGAGCGGCGGCTGCGGTCACCGACGCCCATCGTCTTGGCCATCGGCACCGGCCGCACGCTGAAGGCGGCGATCGAGCAATTGCCGCCGATGGAATGCTCGCAGCACAAGGTTGTGTCCTTGACCGGCAACATCTCGCCCGACGGTTCGGCCGCCTTCTACAACGTCATCTTCACCATGGCCGACCGGGTCAAGGCGCGCTCGTTCCCGATGCCGCTGCCGGTCATCGCCTCGTCGCCGGAAGAGCGCGAGATGCTGCTTGCCCAGCCGATGATCCAACCGACGCTGGCGCTGGCCGCGGAAGCCGACGTGACCTTTGTCGGCATCGGCGATCTCGGCCCGAAGGCGCCGCTCTACGAGGACGGTTTTATCTCGGAAAGCGAGCTGAAGGCGTTGCAAAAGGCTGGCGGCGTCGCCGAGATCGTCGGCTGGGTGTTCGATCGGGAAGGCCGCATGATCGAGGGCATCACCAACGACCGGGTATCGTCGGCAGCCTTGCCGTCACGCGAAAAGTCGCTGGTCATTGCGCTCGCCATGGGCGAGCGCAAATTGCCGGGCATCCTGGCCGCTGTGAACCGCCGGCTGGTCAATGGCCTCATCACCGACGAGCGGACCGCCACGGCCTTGCTCGACGGTTCCTGATAGATTAAGCGGCCCATCGATAAAATCCAACACGTTTATTTGCAGCGCCCGGACGGGTCGTTGCCGTCGAGAAAACCCATGTCGCGCTGCAGATGCGGCGACAACTCCCGGACGTCGACGTAGCCGCGCCGGCGGTGCACAAGCACGGAAAATTCATGCACCAGCAGGGAAAACCAGCTCTGCGCCGGGGTGGAATGGAGTTTTTGCTGTGCCGTGGTCATGATCTTCAGCCTCCGCTATGCTTGAACTTGATTGATCGTTGACACCAGATATCGGCCTGATTGGCTCTTGCCGCCAATCAAACGTCGATCACGACCCATAAGGAGGGCTTATGCCCGATCTCAAGGCACCACAGCTCGCCCAGTTGCCGCCGCTGCAGGCCATCAGGGTGTTCGAAGCCGTCGCGCGGCATCTCTCCTTCACCAAGGCCGCGCAGGAACTCGGCATGACGCAGGCCGCCGCCAGCTATCAGATCAAGCTTCTGGAAGAGCGCATCGGTTCGCCGCTGTTCCTGCGCCAGCCGCGCCAGATCGTGCTGACCGAACCCGGCCAGCGCCTGGCGCCCGCCGTCAGCGAGGCGTTCAGCCTGCTCTCAAGCGCCTATTCCGCCGCGCGTGGGGGCGCCGATGGTGTGCTGTGCGTCTCGACGCTGCTGACCTTTGCCTCGAACTGGCTGGCGCAGCACCTCGGCTCCTTCCAGGTCGCGCATCCGTCGCTGGCGGTGCGCGTCGATACCTCGAACAGGGTGATCGATTTTGCCCGCGAGGACATGGACATCGCTATCCGCTCCGGCAGCGGCAAGTGGCCTGGAGTGGAGACCCATCTTTTGTTCAAGGCCGATTTCACCCCGGTGCTGAGCCCGGCACTCGCTGCCACCATAGGTGGCGTCCACGAACCCGCCGACCTGTTCAAGCTGCCCATTCTCGATCCCGGCGACATCTGGTGGCGGGAATGGTTCGCCCTTGCCGGCGTCCCGGCGGACGAACTTGCCAGGCGCACCGGCACCAGCATGGGCGCGCAGGCCTATGAGGCGAACGCGGCCATCGCCGGCCATGGTGTGGCGATCCTGACCACCGCATTGTTCAAGACCGAGCTCGCCGCCGGCCGCCTGATCCAGCCCTTCGACCTAGTCGGCGACGACGGCCACGCCTATTGGCTGGTCTACCCGACGGCGCGTCGCAACGTGCCGAAGATAAAAGCCTTCCGGGACTGGATCCTGGCCGAGATCGCCTGCGCCTGAGGGCGAGCGATTCGCGGATTGATTTCCGAGATGCAAAGCGAGCCATGGATCCGCGACGAATGCTCGCTTTCGCGGACAAACAGCTGCGATCGGGCCACCCGGTTAACCAAGCTTGACAAAAACGCTGTCGATATCACTCGCCCGGCATAGGCTTGTGCTTGTGACGACCCAATTGAGCAGGATCAATCGTCTGCAGATTGAAACAGGGTCGATCAGCCGGCTGATGAAAGTCTATCGCGTCGAAGAAATCGAAAACAACACCGTGCGCACGACGCAGGTGATCGAAGCATTTACGCCGTTTCAAGCTGCCGTGAAGGCAATCGGCCGGGAAGTTAGGCTGCGCAAGGACGAGCCCAGCTGGATCCAGGTGACGGAAGTGCTGACCAGAGCCAAGCAAACACGCGACGGCAGGGTTTTCGAATATTCCGTGGGAAGCTACCCGTCCCACGGCTGATGGACTCGGCCCTATCGCTCCCCTGGCGCGACGATTGGGTTGCGATGGGTCGGCATCAACGCGCTCTCACATCCCCTGCAAACAGCTTCCCAAATCGGTTCAATATCCTCTACGCGCGCAACGCCGCGCTCCGCCTTGCGTGCTGCGCTGCAGCATCGAATCTGGCTTGACATAATTTATGCCAAGTGAGTAATTGCCCATTACCAAGGCAAATGCTCATCTTGGTTCATGGGAGGAATTTGATGAAACTGCGCACGCTCACCCTGGGCTTGTTGTCGGCCAGCGCTTTCGCTTTTGCCGCACACGCCGAATCCATCACCATCGCCACGGTCAACAATGGCGACATGGTCCGCATGCAAAAGCTGACGGACGACTTCACCAAGGCGAACCCCGACATCCAGCTGAACTGGGTCACGCTCGAAGAGAACGTGCTGCGCGAGCGCGTCACCACCGACATCGCAACCAAGGGCGGCCAGTATGACGTGATGACGATCGGCACCTACGAGGTTCCGATCTGGGCCAAGCAGAGCTGGCTGTTGCCGCTCGACAAGCTCGGCGACGACTATGACGCCAAGGACATCATCCCGGCCATCGCCGGCGGCCTCTCGGTCGACGGCAAGCTCTATGCCGCGCCCTTCTACGGCGAAAGCTCCTTCGTCATGTACCGCAAGGACCTGATCGAGAAGGCCGGGCTGACCATGCCCGATGCCCCGACGTGGGACTTCATCAAGCAGGCGGCCGACAAGATGACCGACCGCGCCAATGGCGTGAACGGCGTATGCCTGCGCGGCAAGGCCGGCTGGGGCGAGAACACGGCGTTCCTGACGGCCATGTCCAACTCGTTTGGCGCCCGCTGGTTCGACGAGAACTGGAAGCCGCAGTTCGACCAACCGGAATGGAAGAACACACTGCAGTTCTATGTCGACCTGATGAAGGCCGACGGTCCGGAAGGCGCTTCGTCCAACGGCTTCAACGAGAATCTGGCTCTGTTCCAGCAAGGCAAGTGCGGCATGTGGATCGACGCCACCGTGGCTGCGTCCTTCGTCTCGGATCCGAAGGCCTCGAAGGTGGCCGACAAGGTCGGTTATGCTTTGGCGCCGGACAATGGCCTCGGCAAGCGCGCCAACTGGCTCTGGGCATGGTCGCTGGCGATCCCCGCAGGCACGCAGAAGGCGGAATCCGCCCAGAAGTTCGTCTCATGGGCGACCAGCAAGCACTATGCCGAACTGGTCGCTTCCAAGGAAGGCTGGGCCAACGTTCCTCCGGGAACGCGTTCCTCGCTCTACGCCAATCCCGAGTACCAGAAGGCGGCCCCGTTCGCCAAGATGACGCTGGACTCGATCAATGCCGCCGATCCGGCGCATCCGACGGTCAAGCCGGTGCCCTATGTCGGTGTGCAGTTCGTCGCCATTCCTGAGTTCCAGGGCCTCGGCACAACCGTTGGCCAGCTGTTCTCGGCGGCGCTCGCCGGCCAGACCAGCGTAGACGACGCGCTCAAGCAGGCGCAGGACGCCGCCACGGCGACCATGACCGAAGGCGGTTATATCAAGTAAGGCTCCTCCCGGTGCCGAACGCCGGTCGCCTCCTGACCGGCGATGGCCGCCCGAGTCCCAGTTCGGGCGGCCGCTTTTTCCCCGCTGTGAAAATTCAGTCCGACTAGTGAAGGGTGACCGTCATGGCTACTCAGCAGACCCGTTCGCTTGCCCGCTTCATGATGGCGCCGTCCGTCGTGTTGCTGTTCGTCTGGATGATCGTGCCGCTGGTCATCACCTTTTGGTTCTCCTTCCAGCAATACAATCCGCTGAACCCGATCCGCGACGGCTTCGTCTGGTTCTCGAATTACTCGCTGTTCTATTCCAACCCGGCATTCCTGCAGTCGATCCTCAACACGCTGGTCCTGGTCGGCAGCGTGCTGCTGATCACCGTCATCGGCGGCATCATGCTGGCGCTGTTGATCGATCAGCCGATGTGGGGACAGGGGATCGTCCGCATCCTCGTCATCTCTCCGTTCTTCGTCATGCCGCCGGTGGCTGCACTTGTCTGGAAGAACATGATCATGCACCCGCAATACGGCGTCTTTGCCGACATTGCGCGCTTCTTCGGGGCTCAACCGATCGACTGGTTCGGGCAGCATCCGATGCTTGCCATCATCATCATCGTCGCCTGGCAATGGCTGCCCTTCGCAACGCTGATCCTGCTGACCGCATTGCAGTCGCTCGACGGCGAGCAGAAGGAAGCCGCCGAGATGGACGGCGCCGGCTTCGTCAGCCGCTTCATCTATCTGACGCTGCCGCACATGTCGCGCGCCATCACCGTCGTCATCCTGATCCAGACCATCTTCCTGCTGTCGGTCTATGCCGAAATCCTGGTCACCACCAATGGCGGACCCGGCTATGCCTCCACCAACCTGCCCTTCCTCGTCTACCAGAAGGCATTGCTGGAGTTCAAAATCGGCCAGGCATCGGCCGGCGGTGTCATCGCCGTCATTCTCGCCAACATCGTCGCCTTCTTCGCCATGCGCGCGGTGGGCAAGAACCTGGACAAGTAAGGGAGGATACGATGGCACGTGCAGTCACCACCCAACACAAGATCATTGCGACAGGCGCCGCCTGGATCGTCGCGCTGCTGATCTTCTTCCCGATCCTCTACACGATCATCACCTCGTTCAAGTCGGAGCAGGAGGCCATCCAGGGCTTCGCGCTGATCCCGTCGGGGACGTTCGAGAGCTATACCGAGGTCCAGGCGCAGAGCGGCTACTTCAAGTTCTTCTTCAACTCGGTGCTGCTCTCGGTCGGCTCGACCATCCTGGCCCTGATAGTCGCGGTTCCGGCCGCCTGGTCGATGGCCTTCTCGCCGAGCAAGTGGACCAAGGACATCCTGATGTGGATGCTCTCGACCAAGATGATGCCGGCGGTTGCCGTGCTATTCCCGATCTACCTCATCTTCCGCGATGCCGGACTGCTCGACAGCCGCATCGGCCTGATGATCATGCTGATGCTGATCAACCTGCCGATCGTGATCTGGATGCTCTACACCTACTTCCGCGAAATCCCCGGCGAAATCCTGGAGGCGGCACGCATGGACGGCGCCACCCTGTGGGGCGAGATCGTCTATGTGCTGACCCCCATGGCCGTGCCGGGCATCGCATCGACCATGCTGCTCAACATCATCCTGGCATGGAACGAAGCGTTCTGGACCATCCGCCTGACCACCACCGAGGCGGCGCCGCTGACGGCCTTCATCAGTTCGTTCTCAAGCCCGCAAGGCCTGTTCTGGGCCAAGCTTTCGGCGGCCTCGACGCTGGCCATCGCCCCCATCCTGATCATGGGCTGGTTCAGCCAGAAGCAGCTGGTGCGCGGCCTGACATTCGGCGCGGTAAAATAACGGACGTTGCCTGAAGCAATCCGGCCAAATAACCCCTCGGGGAGGAAACCATGGGAAACATCACGCTCAAGAACGTCTCCAAGCATTTCGGATCGACGGTCATCATTCCAGGCCTCGACCTGGTCATCGAGAATGGCGAGTTCGTCGTCTTCGTCGGGCCGTCGGGTTGCGGCAAGTCCACGTTGCTGCGCCTCATCGCCGGGCTCGAGGACACCAGCGGGGGCACCATCAACATCGATGGCCGTGACGTCACCGGCGAGGCGCCGGCCAAGCGCAAGCTGGCCATGGTATTCCAGTCTTATGCGCTCTATCCGCATATGACGGTGGCCAAGAACATCGGCTTCCCGCTGAAGATGGCGGGCGAGGATGTGGCGACGATCGACAAGAAGGTGAAGGACGCAGCCCGGGTCCTCAACCTCACCAACTATCTCGAACGCCGGCCCGGCCAGCTCTCCGGCGGCCAGCGGCAACGCGTCGCCATCGGCCGCGCCATCGTGCGCCAGCCCTCGGCATTCCTGTTCGACGAGCCGCTGTCCAACCTCGATGCCGCACTGCGCGGCACCATGCGGCTCGAAATCAGCGAGCTGCACCATCAGCTCAAGACGACGATGGTCTACGTCACCCACGACCAGATCGAAGCCATGACCATGGCCGACAAAATCGTCGTGCTCAACGCCGGCAACATCGAACAGGTCGGCTCGCCGATGGAACTCTACAAGTCGCCGAAGAACCTGTTCGTGGCGGGCTTCATCGGTTCGCCGAAAATGAACCTGATCGAAGGTGCGCCGGCGGCCAAATACAACGCCAAGACCATCGGCATTCGTCCTGAGCATATGGGGATATCGACCACCGCGGGTGACTGGAAAGCCCTTGTCGGCGTCGCCGAGCATCTGGGCTCCGACACCTTCCTGCATGTCCAGGCCGACGGCGTCGGTCCGCTGACGGTACGCGCCGATGGCGAACTGGCCGTACGCCACGGCGACACCATCTATTTGACGCCGGACAAGGTCCGCATGCATCGCTTCGGCCCCGACGGAAAGGCGCTGACGCAGTGAGACTGAAAGGCAAATCGGCGCTGATCACCGGATCCGCGCGCGGCATCGGCAGGGCTTTTGCCGAAGCCTACACCCGCGAGGGCGCCACGGTGGCCATTGCCGATATCAATCTGGCGGCTGCCGAAAAGACGGCCGCCGAGATTGGCGCCAACGCCTATCCGGTCAGGCTCGACGTCAGCGACCTCGCTTCGATCCAGGCGGCGGTCAATGCGGTCGAAACAAAGACCGGCGGCCTCGACATACTGATCAACAACGCTGCTTTGTTCGACCTGGCGCCGATCGTCGAGATCACCAAAGCAAGCTACGACAAATTGTTCTCCGTCAACGTCGCCGGCGCCTTGTTCATGCTGCAGGCAGCGGCGCGTTCGATGATCGCAAGGGGCAAGGGCGGCAAGATCATCAACATCGCCAGCCAGGCAGGACGCCGCGGCGAGCCGCTGGTCGCCGTCTATTGCGCCACCAAGGCCGCGGTGATTTCGCTGACCCAGTCCGCCGGGCTCGATCTGATCAAGCACCGCATCAACGTCAATGGCATCGCGCCCGGCGTCGTCGACAGCGATATGTGGGATGAGGTCGATGCGCTGTTCGCCAAATACGAGAACCGGCCGAAAGGCGAGAAGAGGCGGCTGGTCGGTGAGGGCGTGCCCTATGGCCGCATGGGCAAGCCGGAGGACCTGACCGGCATGGCGGTATTCCTGGCCAGCGACGACGCCGAATACATCGTCGCCCAGACCTACAATGTCGATGGCGGCCAATGGATGAGTTGATGGGCCGGGATCACGAAGGCCGCAGCCCGGCCAAAAGGGTAAAAAAATGACCGTGAAACTCTCCTCCTCGATCCTCTCGGAACTCCCCGCCAAGGTCGCCGGTCCCAGATATGATCGCTCCAGGCTCAAACCCGGTATCGTCCATTTCGGCGTCGGCAATTTCCATCGCTCGCATCAGGCGGTCTACCTCGACGATCTCTTCAATTCAGGCATCGGCCATGACTGGGCGCTGGTCGGCGCCGGGGTCTTCGAGGGCGAAAAAATCGGCCGTTCCAAGCTGCAGGAGCAGGACTGGCTGACCACCGTGGTCGAGCAGGATTCCGACCATATGAGCGCCCGCGTCACCGGCGTCATGATCGACTTCCTGACGCCCGGCGATGCCGATGCCATCATCGACCAGCTCGCCGATCCGGCGATCAAGATCGTCTCGCTGACCATCACGGAAGGCGGTTATTTCATCGATCCGGCCTCCGGCAAGTTCAACCCGACCCACCCCGACATCGTCGCCGACGCACAGGGAGGCACGACGCCGAAGACGGTGTTCGGCCTCATCCTGGCCGGGCTGAAGCGCCGCCGTGCCGACGGCATCGTGCCGTTCACCGTCATGTCTTGCGACAACATCCCTCACAACGGCCATGTCACCTCGGATGGCGTCATCGGCCTCGCCCGCCTGATCGATGAGGATCTGGCGAACTGGGTCAGCGACAATGTCGCCTTTCCCAACGGCATGGTCGACCGCATCACCCCCGCCACCTCCGACCGCGAGCGCGGTATTCTCGCCTCGGAGTTCGGCCTCGAGGACAACTGGCCGGTGTTCTGCGAGCCGTTCAAGCAATGGGTGCTGGAAGACCGTTTCACCGACGGCCGCCCGCCGCTGGAAAAGGTCGGTGTGCAATTCGTGAGGGATGTCGCGCCCTATGAACTGATGAAGATCCGCATCCTCAATGGCGGTCATGCCACGATCGCTTATCCCGCAGGGTTGATGGACATCCATTTCGTCCATGAGGCGATGCAGGAGCCGCTGGTGCGCGGCTTCCTCGCCAAGCTCGAGCATGACGAGATCATCCCGACGGTGCCGCCGGTGCCGGACACCGTGCTGGAGGATTATTACCAGCTCATCGAGCACCGCTTTTCCAACCCGAAGATCGGCGACACCATCCGTCGGCTTTGCCTCGACGGTTCCAACCGGCAGCCGAAATTCATCATCCCGACCATTGCCGACCGGCTGAAGGCCGGCAAAGGCGTCGCGGGTCTGGCGCTCGAGTCCGCGCTGTGGTGCCGCTACTGTTTCGGCACCACAGACAGCGGCGCGGTCATCGAGGCCAACGACCCGAGTTGGGACCGGCTGCAGGCAAGCGCGAAGGCGGCGAAGGATAAGCCCGGTGCCTGGCTTGCGATGGAGGATATCTATGGCGGTGTCGGCCGCTCGGCGCCTTTCGCCGAGGCCTTTGCCCATGCGCTCAACGTCTTGTGGGCGAATGGCACGCGCGCGACGCTGACGCGCTATATCTCCGGCAAGCTCTGACGCCAGCCGCAATGACGCCCGAACTGGTCATCTTCGACTGTGACGGCGTGCTGGTCGACAGCGAGGCGCTGTCGGTTTCGGCTCTGCTCGGCATGATCTCTGCCGCCGGGGGCTCGGTCAGCGAGGATGCCGCCTACGAGCATTTCCTCGGCAAGAGCATGAAGAGCGTGCGCGAGATACTTCTTCGCGATTTCACCATCGACATCACCGACGTGCATCTTACCGACATGCGCGTCGAACTGATGCGCAAATTCCGCGAGGAGCTGAAGCCGATTCCCGGCATCAGCGACATCCTGCCGAGGCTGGGCGTACCCTGCTGCGTCGCTTCCTCCGGCACGCTCGACCGGATACGCTACGCGCTCGACGTCACCGGTCTGCTCGGCCTGCTCGAGCCGCATCTGTTCAGTGCCGCCATGGTCGCGCGCGGCAAGCCGGCGCCGGATCTTTTTCTCCATGCCGCCGCCGCCATGGGCGCGCATCCCGGTAATTGCATCGTAATCGAGGACAGCCCTGCCGGCATCGCGGCGGCGCGTGCGGCCGGCATGCGCGTCTTTGCTTTCACCGGCGGTTCGCACGCCGGCAACCCGGCCTTGAAAGCGCGGCTTGCGTCGAGTGAACCGGACTTTATATTCGCGGACATGCTGCAATTGCCCGATCTGATTGCAGGCTAGAGCATGATGCCGAAAAGTGTGAAGCGGTTTTCGGACGACATCATGCTCTACTTCTTTGATTTAGAGACGGATTCAGATTTCAGGTCGAACAGACCTGAAATCATACGGCTCTAGGGAGCGAGAGTAAAAGCATCTTGACGAAGAGCTTCGTTTGCGCGGTCGATGTCGGCACCGGGAGCGCCCGTGCGGGCATTCTCGACATGTCAGGCACCTTGCTCGGCCGCGCCGAGCATCCGATCGTCATGAACCAGCCGAAGGCCGATCACGCCGAGCACAATTCGCAGGATATCTGGTCGGCTGTGTGCATTGCCGTACGTGCCGCGCGCGAAAAGGCCGGTGTGTCAGCCGACGATATTGTCGGCATGTCGTTCGACGCCACCTGCTCGCTGGTGGTGCTGGACAGGAATGCCGGCCAGCTCAGCGTCTCGGTGACGGGCGAACGGCGCTGGGACACCATCGTCTGGCTCGACCATCGCGCCATCGCCGAGGCAGATGAATGCACCGATAGCGGCCACGCCGTACTCGACTATATCGGTGGCGTCATGTCGCCGGAAATGGCGACGCCGAAGCTGATGTGGCTGAAGCGCAATCTGCCGGGAACTTGGCATGAAGCCGGCTACCTGTTCGACCTCACCGATTTCCTGACCTGGAAGGCGACCGGGTCGCTGGCGCGCTCGCAATGCACGCTGACCGCCAAATGGACCTATCTGGCGCATGAGGAAACCGGCTGGCGCCGTGACTTCTTCGACAGGGTCGGGCTTGGCGATCTGTTCGAACACGGCAGCCTGCCGGAGAAGGCAAGTGCTGTCGGCGAAGACATCGGCACGCTCACCCCTGAAGCGGCGGCGGAGTTGGGCTTGAGCGAAAACTGTCGGGTCGGCGCCGGCGTCATCGATGCCTATGCCGGCGCGCTTGGCGTGCTCGGCGGCTTTGCTGGCGACGAGCAGAATATCGGCCGCCATCTGGCGCTGATAGCCGGCACCTCGTCCTGCGTCATGGCGATGTCGCCCGACCCGCAGCCTTTCGCCGGCGTCTGGGGTCCATACTATGGTGCGGCACTGCCAAAGCTGTGGCTGTCGGAAGGCGGACAGTCGGCCACTGGTGCCTTGCTCGACCACATCATTCGCTGGCATGGCGCCGGCGGCGAGCCGGATGCGGCCATGCATGCCAAGATCGCCAGGCGCGTCGCTGAACTGCGTAGCACCGAAGGCGACAAGCTGGCGGCGAGGTTGCATGTGCTGCCGGATTTCCACGGCAACCGCTCGCCGCTTGCCGACCCGCATGCCGTCGGCGTGGTCAGCGGGCTGACGCTGGATTCCTCCTTCGACAGCCTGTGCAAGCTCTATTGGCGCACCGCCGTCGGCATCGCACTCGGCGTGCGCCATGTGCTGGAGGCGCTGAACGAGAACGGCTATCTCATCGACACGCTGCATGTCACCGGCGGCCACACCAAGAACCCGTTGCTGATGGAGCTTTATGCCGACGCCACCGGCTGCGCGGTGATCGAGCCGCTGGCCGACGAAGCCGTTCTGCTCGGCACCGGCATGGTCGCCGCCACCGCGGCCGGTCTGTTCCCGGACCTGAATGCCGCTTGCGTCGCCATGCAGCAAGGCGGCAGGGCGCGCACCTCGAACCCGGCCGCGTCAGGCCGCTTCGACCGCGACTACAGGATCTTCCTCGAAATGCACCGCCAGCGGCAGGAGCTCGACGCCATCAGCTAGAGCAATTCCAGGAAAGGTCTGAAACGGTTTTCCGTCCGGAATTGCGTACCAAATCTAGGCCTCCTCTCGCCTGCGCAAGGATGCGCCCGTTGCCGCGTCGAACAGATGCACGCTCTCCTCCTCGAATGTGTAGCGCACAGGCGCGCGCAACGCCGGGCATTCGCGGGTTGATACCAACGCACCGACCTCCTTGCCGCCGCAGGCGAACGTCACCAGCGCGTCATTGCCATGGAACTCGATGAGGTCGGCGGTGCCTTGCAGAAGATTGATGCTCTGAGCGCCGGCGGTCTTCAGGTCCGGCGGTCGGATTCCAAGCACGGCGCGCTGGACGCCGCGCAGATCGAAGCCCAGGCCTTCTATGGAGAAGGTCGAGCCGCCGCCTGTCAGCGTCCAGCGTTCGTCCTTCCGCCCGACGGCCACGTCGATGAAATTCATGTTCGGCGTACCGATGAAGCCGGCGACGAACAGATTGCCCGGCTGGCGATAGATCTCCGCAGGCGAGCCGATCTGTTCGATAACGCCATCCCTGAGCAGCACGATCCGGTCGGCCAGCGTCATCGCTTCCAACTGATCGTGGGTGACATAGACGGTGGTGGTCTTCAGCGACTGATGCAGCCGGGCGATCTCGACCCGCATGTGGTTGCGCAGCTTGGCATCGAGATTGGACAGCGGCTCGTCGAACAGGAACACTTTCGGCGTCTTGATCATGGCGCGCGCAATCGCCACGCGCTGCTGCTGGCCGCCGGAAAGTTCGGTCGGCTTGCGGGCGAGGTAAGGTTCGAGGCCGAGCGTCGTTGCCACCGCCTCGACCCGCTTCCGGATCTCGGCCGGGGGCACTTTCTGTCGCTTGAGCCCAAAGGCGATGTTGTCGAAGATCGTCATATGCGGGTAGAGCGCATAGTTCTGGAAAACCATGGCAATGCCGCGCTCGCCGGGCTCGAGATCGTTGACCACTTTGCCGCCGATCGACACTTCCCCGCCGCTGATATCCTCCAGTCCGGCCAGCATCCTGAGCAAGGTCGACTTGCCGCAGCCGGACGGGCCGAGGAATACGACGAATTCGTGCTCCTCGATCGAGAGATTGAGGTCGCGGATGACGGTGCTGGCGCCGTAAGCCTTGTCGACATGGGAGCAAACGATCGCGGGCATGGTCAGCCCTTCTCGCCGGTAAGAAGGATTTGCAGCTTGACGTCTTGCGGCTTGCCTTGCGCCGCCCGCTCGAAGGCCTCGATGCTGTCCGAGAAATCATAAGTGCCGGTGATCAGCGGCTTGAGGTCGACCTTCCCCGAGGCGATCAGCTGCAGCGCGCGGTCGAAGATGTTGGCGTAACGGAACACCGTCTCGATGCGCACTTCCTTGGAGATCGCCGCCGGAACGTTGAGGCTGACCGGTTCGACCGGCAGTCCGACCAGCACCACAGCGCCGCCCGGCCGCACGACATCGAACAGGTCGGCGAATGCCTTCGGGCTGCCGCTCGCCTCGAACACGATATCCGCGCCCCAATTGTCGGTCGCGGCGGAGACTGCGTCGACCAGCGATTGCTCACCTAAATTGACCGGCACGATGCCGGGATATTGCGCGGCAATCTTGAGCTTGGGTGCGGAAAAATCGGAGATCAGCACCTTCGAGCAGCCGCCGGCCAGCGCCGCCAGCGCGATCATGATGCCGATCGGGCCGCAGCCGACGACGACGGCGACGTCGCCAGGCACGATGCGGGCGCGGCTCGCCGCCTGCATGCCGATGGCAAAGGGTTCGACCATCGCGCCTTCGGCGAAGGTGACATTGTCCGGCAGTCTGTAGGTGAAGGCGGCCGGGTGCACGGCATAGGGCGCCAGCACGCCATGCACAGGCGGCGTCGCCCAGAAGGAGACGTCAGGGTCGACATTGTAGATGCCGAGCCTGGTCGCGCGCGACGACAGGTTCGGCACGCCCGGCTCCATGCAGACGCGGTCGCCGACCTTCAGCGTGCCGACATTGGCGCCGATCTCGACGATCGTTCCCGCGGCTTCGTGGCCGAGCACCATCGGGGCCCGCACGACATAGCTGCCGATCGCGCCATGGGTGTAATAGTGCACGTCGCTGCCGCAGACGCCGACCGTGTGGATGGCAATCTTGACATCGCCCGGTCCGACGTCGAGCGGCAGCGCGATCTCGCGCAGCGACAGTTCGCCTTTTTTCTCAAGCACCAGTGCCCGCATAGGTAAGTCCTCGCATCAAGTCTTTTTTTGCCGGAAAACGGAATTCAGGAAGCCGCTGAGCACGCCGAGGAACAGCAGCGGCGGTAGCGACAACAGCACGACCGAGGCGTTGAGGATTCCCCACGGCACGTTCATGCCTTGCTGTGAAAGTTCGGAAGCGACGATCGGCAATGTTTTGGCGTTGGAACTGGACAGCATCAGCGCGATCAGGAATTCGTTCCACACCAGCACGAAGCTGAAGGCGACGGCGCCGATCAGCGAGCGCGCCGCTACCGGCAGCGCAATGCGCCAGAACACCGAGTAAGCGCCGTAGCCGTCGACGAAGGCGGCTTCCTCGATTTCCTTCGGCACGGCCTGGAAGGCGGGAATGGCGAGCCACATGATCACCGAGATGGTGAGCAGCGAATAGGTGACGATCAGCGCCGGCAAGGTGTCGTAGAGCCCGATCTGCAGCCAGATCACCATCAGCGGAATGGCGACTGCCACCGGTGGCAGGAAGCGCAGCGACAACACGAAGAACTGGATGTCCCCAGCGAAGCGGTTGGGATAGCGCGCCACCGCATAGGCTGCCGGAAGGCCGAGCATGACGCCGATCAGCACGGCGACGCCGCAGGAAATGACCGAGTTATAGAGGCCGGTCATGACGCTGTCGCGGCCGATGATGTAGCTGATGTTGTCGAAGGTCGGGGTAAACACCAGGCGCGGCACGCGGGTGATGATGTCGACATTGTTCTTCAGCGAATTGACCGCCGTCCAGGCGAGCGGAAACACCGCCATGAAGCCGGCGAGGGCCAGGATGATCTTGCCGATGAGGCGGCCCGGTCTCATGCGATACGGCCTCATGCCTGCACCCGCTTCCACAGCATGGTGAAGGTGATGACAGTCGCGATCATCATCAGCACCGCCATGGCCGAGGCATAGGACACCTTGCCGGATTCGATGAAGCCTTGCGAGAAGGCGTACATGTCGAGCGTCTCGGTCGCCACGCCCGGCCCGCCGCGCGTCATCACATAAATCAGGTCGAAGGAGCGCAGCGATTCGATCATCTTGACGAACATCAGGCTGATCAGCGGCGCCTTCAGCATAGGCAAGGTCACATAGGCATGGATCTGCCAGCGTTTGGCGTGGTCGAGCCGCGCCGCTTCGATCGGCTGCGGCGGCAAGGTCTCCAGAAGCTTCAGCACGATGACCGCGAAGAACAGTCCCCACTGCCAGACATCGACCGAGGCGACGGCAAACAGGGCCGTCGACGGCTTCGACAGCGGGTCGAAGATCAGCCCGCCGGTGATCAGCCTGTAGGGATAGGTGGCGATGCCGTAGAGCGGATGATAGGCAAACTTCCACACGAAGGCCGCCGAGACACGCGGCAACAGCACCGGGATGATGAACAGCAGGCAGTAGATGTTGCGCAGCCGCGGCGACGCTACTTCGAACATCAGCACGCCGAGCCCGATCGCCACCATCATCGTCGCCACCACGGTGACGATTTCCCACTTCACCGAAACCCAGACCGCGTTGAGGAAACGCCGGTCGGCGAACAGGTCGATGAAGTTCGACAGCCAGACCCAGGAATAGTCCGACGAGCTCAGCTCGCGGTTCTGCAGCGCAATGACGATGGCGTACAGCGTCGGCACCATCGACAGCACCAGAAGAATGGCGAGCGTCGGAACCAGAAACGTCACGGGCAGGGAAGAGCGTCGGCGCATTGCCTATCCTCGGGCTGTGCCTTTTTGGGGAGAACCCGCGGCGCACAGGTCCCGGCATCCGGTCGAATGCCGTGGACCGCGCGCCGCGGGCGGGAGGATTACTTCTTCTTCACCAGCTCGTTGGCGTAGGCCTCGAGTTCGTCGAGGCCGCCCTTGACGTCGGTGCGCGTGCCGGTGACCAGCTCTTCCAGGATGATGCCCCAGCGGTCGCCGAGATCCGGCCAGCGCGGATCCTGCCAGAAGTTCACCGCCGTCACCTTGCCGGTATCGGCAAGCGCCTGGCCGAGATCGGCGCCGTAAATGTCGGCGAACTCCTTGCTGGACAGCACGCTGGTGCGGTTGAGCTCGCCGAATTGGTGCGCGTCGAGCCGGCGCTTCTCGTTCTCCTTCGACGTCGCCCAGGCGATGAACAGGCCGGCGCATTGCTTCGCGGCGTCATCGGCATTGGCCTTGGCGGCGATGGCGAGGCCGTGGCCGTAGCCGCCGCCGGTCAGTGGCGAGGGCGGCGGCAGGAAGCCGATCTTGCCAACCACTTGCGAGGTCTTCGGGTCGACCGCCATGCCCGACAGCGGCGTCGATTCGACCAAGATGGCAACCTGGCCCGACAGGAAGGCGCCGGTCGATTCATCCCAGCTGCCGGTCTGCGTGCCGGGCGCTGAATCCTTGAACAGTTTAAGATAGGTCTCGGTCGCTTTGACCGCGGCCTCGGAGTTGAAAGCCGGCTTGTCACCGTCGAACCATTTTCCGCCATAGGCCTTGAAGAACGGCATCCAGCGCCAGACATTGGCGCCCGAGCCACGCGCGCCGCGCAGCGCGATGCCGTACATGCCCTTGTCGGGATCTGTCAGCTTCGGCACGTCGGCGATCAACTCGTCCAGCGTCTTCGGCGGCTGGATGCCGGCGGCTTCCAGAATGTCCTTGCGGTAGACCATCAGGTCGCCGCCGCCGGTCAGCGGCGCGAACCACACCTTGCCGTCATAGGTGGCGACCTTCTGCCGGCCCGGGTCGAAATCGGCGTAGTCGTAGTCAGCCGGGTAATAGTCGGTGAGCGGCACGATCCATTTCGACGAGGCGAACAGCGCGACATTGGCTTCGTCGACATAGTAGACGTTGTAGTTGCCGACCGTGGACGCATCGGCGCGCGACTTTGCCCGGCGGTCGTTCTCGTTGAGATAGTCGATCTGGAAGCTGGCGCCGGCCAGTTTCTGGAACTCGTCCTTGGACGCCTCCAGCAGCGTCAGCCCGTCACGCGGTTGCGCCAGCACCTTGACCGGTGCCGAGCAGACCGGCGCCGCCAGCGCCATGGTCGAGAGGGTCGTGGTAAGCATGAAAGCTGCGCTTATGCTCGCAGCGAGCCGAATTGGTTTCATTGATTTTCTCCTCCAGGAACAGTCGCAGGAAGCGGAAGTCTTCGGTTGCGCGATCCTCGCCATCGCCCGAGCGACAAGCCACCCATCGCCAAAATGAGGAGTTGCTAAAGGCCGCGCTAGAAGCCCCGTTGCAGCAGACCTGTACTTTTATGCATTGTGCGCTGCAAAATCCGGCTCGCCTGCACGGCCTCTGTCACATGAGTACCGATGGAGTGAGGAAGGCCGGTTTTCAGGCGCGCATCGTCATCCGCTGCTTCGACAGCTTGCGGTAGGATGACGGCGTCATCCGGTGCTTGCGCAGGAAGGCGCGGTTGAAGTTGGAGATGTTCATGTAGCCGACCTGGAAGCAGATGTCGGTGATCGGAATATCGGTGTCCGCCAGCAGCTTGCAGGCTTGCCAGAGCCGGAGCTTGGCGATGTGGTCGCTGAAACTGTTGCCGGTGTTTTTCTGGAAGAAGCGCGAAAACGTGCTTTCGCTCATCCCCGCCAGCTCCGCCGCCTCCGGCAGCTTCAGGTCCTCGGCGAAGTGCTGGAAGAGATAGGTCAGCGTGCGCTGGATGATGTCCAGCGAGGTTGCGTCGAGCGCGGGTGAGAAATCCGGCGAGGACAAAAGCTCGTATTCGTCTGTCCTGGCCAGCAGATCGACCAGTTCGAGGAAGAGGCAAAACCGGGCGAGCCCGTGCACGGTGCCCATCCTTTCCATCAGCGCAGCGCCGTCGAGCGCGGCGCGGCCATGGAAGACGATGCCGCGCAGCGATCGCTCCAGGAACGGTTCTAGTTCGCGCAGCTCCGGCAGCAGTCCCGCCGAGCCGCGCAGCCGCTGCGGATCGAATTGCAGCACGATGTCGCGTCCTTCGATCAGCTCGCCGGGTTGCACCGATGTCACCCAGTCATGCGGCAGCCCGCCGCCGACGATGCTCAGGTAGCCCGGCCCGAATTCGCCGATGTGATCGCCGACCAGCGCGACCCCGGAAGACTTCCTCAGGAGATGGATCTCGTATTCCGGATGAAAATTCCAGACATTGCGCTCCCAGGGATAGTCGTCGAGCCGCCACAGGAAACTGTCGCTCGCCTCGGTGACGATGTGCTCGAAAGCCGGCACCGTGCGAGGGATCGCGGCCGTGTTCTTTCTGCGCCTGAATGCCATCGTCTGCTCTCCGGGGCGTATGAGGAAGCGACTGGTTTCGGGTAATCCGTAGCAGTCTGTTGCCCGCAAGTGAACGATGTCTGCCTCAGCGATTTCAACGCCGGCTCTCGATGATCTCAATGAAGCGGGCGAACAGCCCGGCTTGGGATTTGACGCCGAGTTTGCGATGGATGTTGCGGCGATGAACCTTCACCGTTCCCGGCACGATGCGCATGGCTCTCGCGATCGACTCGGTGGAATGCCCCTGCAGCACCAGATCGACGACATGCTTTTCGCGCGGGGTCAGCGACAGGCTTTCCCAAATGTGGGCGCGGTCGAACTCGTTGACGGCGGCGATCGTCTCGCCCTGCTCCGCTTCGTCCTGCTCCTCGGCCGCAAGTGCGGGCCAGCGCAACCGGGCGAAGTTGATGACCGCCGGCGCCATGTCGCGCAGCAGCCTGGCATCGGCGGTGCCGAAGGGGCCGGAGGCCTGCAATCGCATCAGCGACAGCACCAGCGCATCCTTGCCGGGCAATGGCACGAAGAAGCCGACCTCCTCGGCGAGCCTTGTCTGACTGTAGTAGGTGCGAAAATACTCGCTGGCATAGAAGCGGTCGGGCGCCAGTTCGCGCATGCGCCAGAACCCCTCCTTGCGCTCCACCGCCGCGTGATGAAACGGGTCGAGCAGGTAAGGCCCTTCCTGATAAAGCGTGACGAAGACATGGCTCTCGTCAGGCGAGAAGGTTTCGAACAGCAACGGCGGCCGCGAAGCGCCGCGATAGCCGAAGATCACGCAGTGGTCGAAGCTGACATGCTGCCTCAACCAATCGACCATAGCCTGGCCGAACAGGTCGCCGCTGGTCTCTCGCGTTGCCGCGACAAGGGCAGCGAGCCGGCTGTATTCGTCGCTGCGAGATGCGCTCAAAATATACCCCCTTAAACGAGAAAATAGATCAGATATACCACCAGCGAGGTATATACTAGCCGCCATTGGCTCTGGTAGCGTCCTGAAATAGCCCTGTTGCTGGAGCCAGCACTTTGACCGCAGTGCCCGACATCGAGTTTCGCGGCGTCACCAAGCGCTATGGCGCCGTGACCGCTGTCAGCGGCATCGATCTGGCTGTGCCGCCCTCCGCCTTTGTCGCCCTTCTCGGACCGTCCGGCTGCGGCAAGACCACATGCCTGCGCATGATCGGCGGCTTCGAGCAGCCGAGCGAAGGCCAGGTGTTCATCCGTGGCCGGGACATGGCCGGAACGCCACCCTATCGTCGGCCGGTCAACATGGTGTTCCAGCAATACGCGCTGTTTCCGCACCTCGATGTGGAAGCCAATGTGTCCTACGGGCTGCGCCAGGCACAGCCACGCCTGTCGTCGCAGGAAATCGGCCGGCGCGCCGGCGAGGCGCTCGAAATGGTGCGGCTCGCCGGCTATGGCCGCCGCAAGATCCACGAACTCTCCGGCGGCCAGCAGCAGCGCGTCGCGCTGGCGCGCGCACTGGTCAACAAGCCGGCGGTGCTGTTGCTCGACGAGCCGCTGGCGGCACTCGACAAGAAACTGCGCACCGATATGCAGATCGAGTTGCAGAACCTGCAGCGCGAGATCGGCATCACCTTCGTGCTGGTCACCCACGACCAGGAGGAAGCGCTGTCGATGAGCGACTTCGTCTGCGTCATGAATGGCGGCCGCATCGTACAACTCGGCCAGCCGAGCGAGATCTATGACGAGCCGGCCGACCTGTTCGTCGCCGACTTCGTCGGAAAGACCAATCTGTTGAGCGGCAAGGTTGCCGGGCATACAGGCGATCTTGTCAATGTGGCGCTGGCGGACGGAACCGTCATTGCCGCGCGCAAACGAACCGCCTTGCAGCAGGGCGAGACCGTTTCTGTCAGCCTGCGTCCTGAATCGCTAAGCCTCGGCGCCACCAAAGGCAGCCCTTTCAAGGGCATCGTGCGCAACCGGATCTTCTTGGGCTCGACGGCGGAATACGCCATCGAGGTGCAGGGCATCGGAACGCTGCTGGCCAAGGCCGACCATGTGATCGGCCATGGCAACCTCTTCAAGCCGGGTGAACCCGTCGCCATCGGCTTTGCCTCCGGGACGCCGCTGGCGTTTCCGGAGACCAAGAACAACGGGACCAACCAGAGGGTAGCAAAAAATGTCGAAATCATATCGTGACGGACTGCCGATTAGCCCTGAGAACTTCGTCGACCAGCTGATGCGCCTGAAGCGCGGCTCGATCGGCCGCCGCGACTTCCTCCGCCTCACCGGCCTTGGCATCGCAACCGCGGTGATGGCGCGCGAGCTCGGCATCATGCCGACGCCGGCCTTCGCCGCCGAAAACCTCGGCGACCGCATGTCGATCGCCACCTGGCCGAACTATCACGACCCGCAGACCTTCGAGAATTTCAAGAAGGACACCGGCGTCGCCGTCGAGGTCAACGTGTTCGGCTCCAATGAGGAGATGCTGGCCAAGCTGCAGGCCGGCGCCTCGGGCTGGAGCCTGTTCGTGCCGACCAACTACACGATCTCGACCTACAAGAAACTCGGCATCATCGATCCGCTCGACATGGCCAAGCTGCCGAATTTCGACAGCTCCCAGGAGGACCCGCGCTTCACCTCGGAAGGCACGATCGACGGCACGACCTACGCGGTGCCGAAGAACTGGGGCACCACGGGCTTTGCCGTCAACACCAAGAAGCTGGCCAAGCCGATGACCAGCTGGAAGGAATTCTGGGACGTCGCCATGGCCGAGGGCGATGGCCGCACCATGGTCCACGACTACCAGCTGACCACAATCGGCAACGCGCTGAAATATCACGGCTATTCCTTCAACTCGCTGAAGCAGGACGAACTCGCCAAGGCCGAGGAGCTGCTGCTCAAGGTCAAGCCGCATCTGTTCGCGGTCTCGTCCGACTACCAGCCGGGCATGCGGGCGGGCGACGCCTGGATGACCATGTGCTGGACGAATGACGGCGCACAGCTGCATCGCGATATCCCGGAGATCGCCTATGTGCTGGGCAAGGAGGGCGGCGAAATCTGGACCGATTTCTACGCCATCCCGAAGGACGCGCCGAACAAGCCGGCCGGCTATGCCTTGCTCAACTATCTGATGACCCCTGAGGTCGCGGTGAAGGAGCATCTGGCCAACGGCGCGCCGTCGACCGACGCACGCGTCAACAAGCTGCTGCCCAAGGAAGTGCTGGACAATCCGATCCTCTATCCGGCGGCCGACCTGTTGACACCGCTGGAATTCGGTGCGGCGGCGACGCTGACCGATCCCGGCCGCGCCGAGCTGATGGCGCGCTTCAAGTCGGCTTGAGGCCGGCCTGACGCAAACGGAAACCGGTGGGCCTATGTCCGCCGGCATCGGGGCGGTTTCCATGCACGGCAACAGATTTCGGTATAACATCCTGACAGCGCTGCTGCTCGCTCCGGCTACAGCGTGGCTGGTGGTGTTTCTGGTGTTGCCGTTCGTCGCCATTGCCGTGTTCAGCGTCGGCGAGCGGGCGCCGGAGGGCGGCTACCAGGCCGCCTTCACGCTGGCGCAATATGCCAACCTCCCGGCGCGGGCGACTGCCTTCTGGAACACCATGATGCTGGCGCCGGTGGGCGCGCTTGCCTGCCTGCTCGTCGCCTACCCCGTCGCCTACTACCTTGCCCTGAAGGCGCCGCAACGCTGGCGGCTGATCCTGCTTGCGCTCGTCGTCATTCCGTTCTGGACCAGCCTTTTGATGCGTACCTATGCCTGGATGTACATTCTGGGCGGACGCGGCATTCCCGCGCTGCTGGCCTTTGTCGGTATCGAGGATGTCAGGCTGATCAACACGCCGGGCGCCGTGCTGCTCGGCATCGTCTATGGCTATCTGCCGCTGATGATCCTGCCGATCTATGTCAGTCTCGAGCGGCTCGACCGAAGGCTGCTGGAAGCCTCCGCCGATCTCGGCGCGACCCCGCTCTCAACCTTTCTGGGGGTGACGCTGAAGCTGTCGCTGCCGGGCGTCATGACCGGCTTCTCACTGGTCATGATCCTGCTGCTCGGAGAATACCTGATCCCGACGCTGCTTGGCGGCGGCAAGGTGTTCTTCATCGGCAATGCGCTGGTCGACCTGTTCCTGCAGTCGCGCAACTGGCCGTTCGGATCGGCCATCGCCATCACGCTGGTGGCGGTTTCGGTGGTGGTGCTGATCGCGGCAAACCGCATTTCGACACGGGTGTCGGGCGCCCGCAGGGTGGATCTGATCTGATGCGCGCCTTCGTCACAGCCGTCTTCGCCTTCCTCTATCTGCCGATCGCGTTGGTCGTGCTGTTTTCCTTCAACGCCGGCCGCCATGCCAGCGAGTTCACCGGCTTTTCGGTGCAGTGGTACGGCACGGCGCTGTCGAACCCGTTCCTGGTCGAGGCGTTGAAGAACAGCCTGTTCATCGCCACCACCAGCGCCCTTCTGGCGGCGGTGTGCGGCACGGCGGCGGCACTCGGCCTGGCGCGGGTCGGGCTCAGAACCCGCGCCGTCTTCGACGCGCTGATGGGTGCCGCGATCGTCGTTCCCGGCGTCGTCATCGGCATCTCGACGCTTGTCGCGCTGGTCCAGCTGTTTGGCGTGCTCAACCCGTTCCTCGCCTCGATCTGGCCAAACGACCAGCCGCCGCGCCTGTCGCTCGGCTATGGATCGATCATCGCCGCCCACGGCCTGTTTTCGATGGCGTTGGTGACGATGATCGTCGGCACGCGTCTCGCCAGCCTCGACCGCAACCTGGTCGAGGCCTCGAGCGATCTCTACGCCACGCCGCTGACGACGTTTCGCTCGATCGTGCTGCCGCAGATCATGCCGGCGGTGATCGCCGGCTTCCTGCTCGCCTTCACCTTCTCCTTCGACGATTTCATCGTCGCCTTCTTCGTCGCCGGCGCGCAGACGACGCTGCCGATCTATGTCTTCGCCTCGATCCGGCGCGGCGTGACGCCGGAAATCAACGCCATCGCCACCATCGTGCTCGTCGCCTCGGTTCTTCTGGTGGTGCTTGCCCAATGGCAGCTGCGCCAGCGCCAGCCGTCAAACTGAACAAGCCATCCAGCTGAAAGACAAATTCATGATCCTTAGAGACCGCATCGCCGTGGTGACGGGCGCCGGTTCCGGCATCGGCCGAGCCGGCGCCATGATCATGGCCAGGGAAGGCGCTGTGGTGGTCATCGCCGACCGGGATAAGACCAGCGGCGAGACGACAGCGGCGGACATCCGGGCAGTGGGCGGGCAGGCCGAGGCGATTGTCACCGACGTCTCTGACGACGCGGCGGTCGGGCAGCTCATCACAGGCACGCTCGGCAAGTATGGCCGCATCGACATCCTGCACAACCACGCCGGCATTCAGGTCGGCGGCACGCTGACCGAGGTCGAGGTCGATGGCATGGATGCGTCCTGGCGCATCAATGTACGGGCGCAGTTCCTGGCCGCGCGGCTGGCCATGCCGGCGATGGTCGCGCAAGGCGGCGGCGTCATCCTCAACACGGCTTCGAATTCGGGCGTCTTCTACGACCGCGAGATGATCGCCTATGCCACGTCCAAACATGCGGTGGTGGCGATGACCAGACAGATGTCGCTCGACTATGCCCGCCACAATGTGCGCGTCAACGCGCTCTGCCCGGGCTGGGTCGACACGCCTTTCAACGAGCCGTTCATCGCCCAGATGGGCGGACGCGAGGCGATCGAGACCTATGTCCGCACCAAGATCCCGATGGGGCGCTGGGCGAGCGCCGAAGAGATCGCCGAAGCGATCCTGTTCCTCGTCTCGGACCGCTCATCCTTCATGACCGGCCAGGCGCTGGTGATCGACGGCGGCGAAAGCATCGGTTGATCCAAAGGCAGCCGGATAGGAGGGTTCCCGCCTCTGGCTCAATCGCCGGCTGCCCGTCCTCCCTTGCCTTCATGCCGCATTTCGTCCAATAGAACGACGCAAACGCTGCGAAACCGAAGGTTTTGCCGTTTGGAAGTGCGGCTTCCGGCCTCGTTGCCGACGCGCCGCAACCGGAAAGAGCAGGACAATGTCTGCGATCGAAGCCGGCGCTCGTGCGCCGGAAAATCTTTGGCGTCAGGAAATCAGGGCGACGCTGGCGCTGGCCTGGCCGATGGTGCTGACCAATCTCGGCCAGACCGCGATGACCGCCACCGACGTCATGATGATGGGGCGTCTGGGCGCGGATACGCTGGCCAGCGGCGCGCTCGGCGCCAACCTCTATTTCATGCCGCTGATCTTCGGCCTTGGCCTGATGCTGGCGACCTCGCCGATGATCGCCACCGAGCTTGGCCGCCGCCGCTATTCGGTGCGCGATTTGCGTCGCACCGTGCGCCAAGGGCTGTGGCTGGCGATCCTGATCTCGATCCCGATCTGGATCGTGCTGTGGCATGGCGAGGCCATTCTGCTGGCCATGGGCCAGGAGCCGGCATTGGCACATCAGGCCGGCATCTATCTGCGCTGGCTGGAATGGGCGGTGCTGCCCTTCTACGGCTATATCGTGCTGCGCTCGTTCATCTCGGCGCTGGAGCGGCCAGGCTGGGCGTTGGTCATCGTTTTCGTCGCCGTTGCCTGCAACGCCTTTTTCAACTGGGTGTTCATGTTTGGCAATCTCGGCGTCACCTCGATCGGCATTGCCGGTTCGGGGCTGGCGACCACGCTGTCGAGCACGCTGATGTTCTGCGGCCTGGCAGCCGTGGTGATGCTGGAGAAGAAGTTCCGCCGCTACCGCCTGTTCGGCCGCTTCTGGCGCTCCGACTGGCCGCGCTTCAAGGGTCTGCTGCGGCTCGGCATGCCGATCGCCGGCATCCTCGCCTTCGAGGTGACGATCTTCAACGCCGCAGCCCTGCTGATGGGCCTGATCGATGCGGATTCGCTCGCCGCGCACGCCATCGCCATCCAGATCGCCTCGATCTCCTTCATGGTGCCGCTCGGCCTCAACCAGGCGGTCACCGTGCGTGTCGGGCTGGCGCATGGCGCAGGCAATCCGGCAGGCGTTTCGCGCGCTGGCTGGACCGCCTTCGTCATCGGCGTCTCGTCCATGGCGCTGATGGCGCTGGTGATGGTGCTGTGGCCGCATCTGTTGATCAGCGCCTTCATCGACATGACCGATCCGGCCAATGCCAGGGTGATCGCGCTGGCCGTGTCGTTCCTGGCCTTTGCCGCGCTGTTTCAGATCTTCGACGGCGCGCAGGCCGTTGCCGCCGGCATGCTGCGCGGCCTGCACGACACCAAGCTGCCGATGATCTATGCCGCCATCGGCTATTGGGGCATCGGCCTGCCGCTCGGCGTGCTGCTCGCCTTCCATTTCGGCCTGCACGGCGTCGGCATTTGGATCGGCCTGGCGTCGGGTCTGGCCGTGGTGGCGGTGCTGCTGCTCGCGCGCTGGCTGCGGCGGGACCGCATCGCACCGCCGCTCGTCTTCAGCCATTGAAGACGCACCAAGCGGTCCGCCAACTGCCCGAAGCAGTCACTGCAGAGCAGATGTCTGGTTGTCGCCTTTTGGACCGGAAGCAGAATGTCTGCTTAGGGCAGGAATCCACCAAACAGGCCGGCAAGCTTGCCTCTATCGGTTTGGCTTGCCGCCGCACTCTTCGGAACGCCCTTGCGTTGACGGGAGATCGGGCGCTTCACATTCCCTCGCTCGCGATCCCCTCCATAAGTGACCCAAATGCAGCCTTCAGCGGCTCCAAGCCAACCTTTTCGGGCATTAGCAGGCCATCGATTGACAGCATGGTCATCCCGTGAAGAAGCGACCAGCACGCCGTTGCATAATCGCGAACCGGCCGTCGGCGGAATACACCTTCAGCCTGGCCGCGGGCCAGGACATCCATGACTGTGTTGAACACGCTGATCGCACTCTCGCCGAGATGGACGTCGCACTGGTAGCCGCTCTCCGCGCCGAACATCAGGCGATAAAGGGCGGGATTGTCGACGCCGAAATCGATATAGGCGCGCGCCATGGGCAACAGCGCCTCGCGCGGCTCCCCTCCAGCGTTCGACTGCGCCTGAATCAATGCTGCGCGCAACTGATCGAACCCAATCAATGCCAGCGCGGTGAGCAATGCACCCTTGTCGGGAAAGTGCTTGTACGGCGCCGCGTGGCTCACGCCAGCGCGTCGCGCGATTTCCCGCAATGTGAACTGCCAGTTCCGCTCCTGCCGCATCACCTCCAAGGCCGTGTCGATGAGCGAGCGGCGAAGGTTGCCGTGGTGGTAGGGCCGTTCCGGTGTTGTTTTCTGCATTTGAAGTGTCCCATGTAAACATATGTTGACAGCGTTCACTTTGGAGCATAGATAGGCGTCATGTTTCCTCTGTCTACATAGAGTTCGTCATGAATGCCATCACAAAAAACGTCGATGCAGAGCAGCTCGCTGCGCTCCTCGATGCACAGCGCGCCGCATTCCTGCGCGACGGTTCTCCGTCACTCGCCCATCGCCGCGCCGATCTCGCCAAACTCAAGAAGGCCCTGATCGATCGTCGTGACGCGATAGAGGCTGCGATCGATTCAGACTTTGGCCATCGTTCGCGGCACGAGACGGCGATCATGGAAATCTTCGGCGTTGTCGGCGGGATCGACTATCTTCGCAAGAACCTGCGCCGGTTCATGCGGCCGGAGCGGCGCCATGTTTCGCTCCTCATGCAATTCGGCAGGGCTTGGATCGAGTACCAGCCCGTTGGCGTGGTCGGCGTCATCTCGCCGTGGAACTACCCCGTCAACCTGTCGATGATGCCGGTGGTTACCGCGATCGCAGCGGGAAACCGCGTGATGCTCAAACCTTCGAAGCTAACGCCGGCGACGAACGCGGTGTTAGCCTCGATGCTCCGCGAGATCTTCCCCGAACAACAGGTCACCCTTGTCAATGGCGACGGCTCCGCATTCTCTTCGCTGCCGTTCGATCATCTCGTCTTCACCGGGAGCCCCGCCGTGGGGCGAGCGGTGATGGAGGCGGCTAGCAAAAACCTCGTCCCCGTCACTCTCGAACTCGGCGGCAAGTCCCCGACCATTGTCTCCAAGGGTAGCGTGTGTGACCGCACGGTGTCCGCGATCGTATACGGGAAGCTTCTCAGTGGCGGGCAGACCTGCATCGCCCCGGACTACGCCCTTGTCCACGAATCCGAGGTCAGCACCTTCGTCGAGAGCTACGACAGGCTGGTGAAGACTGCCTACCCCGATGGCCCGACGAGCGCGGACTACACTTCAATCGTCAACGACCAGCAATATTCGATGCTGACCGACCTGATCAACGACGCTCGCGCCCACGGCGCGCGGATCATTGAGGTTGGACACCGGCCCGGCGACGCAACCCGTCGTCCTCACACCCTGGCGCCGACCGTCGTGCTCGGCGTCACCGACGAGATGAAGATCGCGCACGAGGAGATCTTCGGTCCCATCCTGCCGATCTTGAGCTACGGCAGAATCGATGACGCCATCGCCTATGTGAACGCCCGGCCCCGACCACTCGCGCTCTACTACTTCGGCAATGACGCGGACCGACGCAAGGTACTGGACAACACGACGTCGGGCAACGCCATGATAAACGGCACCATTATGCATGTCGCGCAGGACGATCTACCGTTCGGCGGCATCGGCACCAGCGGCATCGGTGCCTATCACGGCATCGAAGGCTTCAAGCGTCTTAGCCACGCCAAGGGCGTCTACGCCCAGGGCCGGTGGAACGCCCTCAAACTTTTCCGCCCGCCGTTCGGGAAACCGGTCGATCGCCTTCTGAATATCATGTTGCGCTAACAACGCAGGGTCTCGCGGGCATTATGTTGGCCTTCGTCAAGACCATACCGACGACGCGTTCCAACTAAGCCTGCAAGCAGGTGGTCAGATTTGAATTCAGGCGAAATTGCCGGGACATGCTCGGCATCGACCTGCAAGGAGTAGGAAATGACAAACCCGATCTTGGTCACTGGTGCTGCCGGCGCCGTCGGTTACGCCGTGTGCGAGCAGCTGGTGAAATGCGGACTTAAGGTAAGGGCGATGGTCCGCAAGGCCGATGAGCGATCGGCCAAGCTGGCGGAACGAGGAGTGGAGATCGCGGTTGGCGACCTTCTCGATCTTCAAGCTGCGCATCGCGCGATTGAAGGCTGCGACCGGGTCTACTTCGGAATGAGCGTATCGCCGTCCTACCTTGAGGCAACGATCAATGCGGCCGCCGTCGCGAAACATCACCAAGTTGGTGCGTTCGTGAACATCTCGCAAATGACCGTATCGCAGATGGGTATCACGTCGACCACCGACAGCCCGCAGCAGAAGCTGCACTGGCTTGCGGAGCAGGCGCTGAACTGGTCCGGCCTGCCCGTTGTGCATATCCGTCCGACAGCGTTCCTCGATACCTTCTTCCTTCGCCTTTCCATGCAGTCGATCCATCAACATCAGCAAATTCGCCTCCCCTTCGGGAATGGCAAGATCTCGCCTATCGCAAGTGACGATGTCGCGAGGGTCATCGCGACGGTGCTGAAGGCACCAGCCGAGCACATCGGCAAAATCTATGAACTGACCGGCCTTCGTTCGCAGGATATGCATGACATTGCCGAGGAATTCTCCCAGGCGCTTGGGCGGTCGATCACTTACGTGGACGTGCCTTGGGAACCCTGGCGTAAGGCGCTGGAGGACAGCGGCATGCTGACCCGACATGTGCTCGCTCATTTGGCCACGATGGCGCTTCTCATCCAGCAGAACCGCTATGATCGGCTGACCGCCGACGTCGAACAGGTCGCCAAAATGCCGCCGCTCGGTGTTCTGGAGTTCGTCCAACAGCACGCGGGGGCATATCGCGCAGAAACATGATGGCATCCGCGCGCGATGTCGCCCGTTCAATTGAAAGGAAGAAAGATGCCACACGCTGATGACACGGGAACGCAAATCTCCGCTGGTGAAAAGCATGGCGTCCCGCGAAAACGGGCCCTGATCACAGGCGCATCTAGCGGGCTCGGGCTCGAATTTGCCGAGCTGCTGGCGGCGCAGAAGGTCAATCTGGTGCTCGCAGCCCGGCGACGCGAGCCGATGGAAAAGCTCGCCGCTGAACTTCGCCGGAATCATGGCGTCGACATCCTCGTCGAGCCAGTCGACCTTGCCGCGCCTGGAGCCGCTGACCATTTGAAAAGCAGCCTGGAAGCGAGGTCGCTGCAGATCGACATTCTGGTGAACAATGCGGGATACGGGTTGCACGGCGAATTTCTGGAAACGCCGATCGAGCGTACCACCGAGATGATACAGCTCAACATCACGGCGCTCACCGAACTGAGCTATGTTTTCGGGCGAGACATGGCAGCCCGGGGATCCGGCCAGATCCTTCTCATTGCGAGTCTCCTGGCGCTCCAGCCTGTTCCCACCTTTGCCGCTTACGCAGCGACGAAGTCCTATGTGCTGGCTTTTGGAGAGGCTCTGCACGATGAACTTCGCCCGCAAGGTGTGGTCGTCACCAGTCTTTGCCCCGGGCACACCGAAACGGGCTTCGATGCAGCGGCCGGCGCTCCCGTTTCGCCCATTCTGCGCCTTCTGACGATGAAGCCCCGTCCTGTCGCCGAAAGCGGTCTGCGGGCACTAGGACAAGGCAAGGCGATCGTGATTCCCGGGCTCTTGAACAAGATCGTTGCATTTTCCAATCGCCTGACACCCCGTTCGATACAACGCGCTTCCATGGAACGAATTGTGGGATGATGTCAGTTAATCGCAAATCGCCTCCGATGGAGCAGCGATCGCATCTTAGCTAGACCTCAGGCCACCACCGGCTCCTACTCGATCAGATCAGCCGAGCGGCGAGTCTTCTAGCTCTTTCCGTCGACGAGGCGGCGCTCAGTCGTAGGCTGCGCGTTATTCCTCCGCGAACATTCGGCCGGTCAACTCAAGCGTATGAGCAAGTCATCTGCTAGGACGACCGCTTTCGGGCGGCCAGCCCGGACTTCTGAACGGCCAGCAAAGGCGCGAAGCTGCCGCCTGCGCGAGTGCATAGGGTGCACTCAGACACCTTGATGGCATTGGTGGTTCTGAGCAGCGATCGAGGGGTGCTGTTACAAATGAATGCGCTCAGCTCCCGTCCGACGACATCGCGCCGAGCAGCCTGCGTATATCGCCGAACCTGGCGATCGAGCCGAACACCAGTGCCGCCACCGCCACGAAGAACACCGACACCGAAGCCATGGTCGGCGTGTAGCCATAGCGCAGCGCGTTGAAGATCTTGATCGGCAGCGTCTCGGTGGTGAAGCCGATCGTCATGTAGGCGACGATGTATTCGTTGAGCGACAAGACGAAGGCGAAGGCGTAGCCCGAGACGAGGTAGGGCAGGATCAACGGCAGCACCACGGTTTTCAGCACTGTGCGGTCGTCGGCGCCCATGGTGGCGGCGGCCTCTACCAGCGAGGGGTCGATCGAGGCAAAGCCCAGCGACAGCGTCACCAGCGGCAGCGTCACGAAGAAGATGGCGTGGCTGATGATGGCGGTGAAGAACAGGCCGAACAGCCCGGCCGTCGCCCAGAAGGAGAGGAAGCCGAGCGCGGTGATGACCGGCGGCAGGATGAAGGGCGCGAGGCCCAGCACCTGAAAAATGTTCGCCCATGGCGCGATGCGCCGCCACAGGAACCAAGCCAGCGGCAGCGCGACCGCCACGGCAATGGCCGCCGAGCAGACGGCCAGCGTCACCGAATGGATCAGCGCCAGCCGCCATTCCGGATCGGTGAAGATCTGGGCGTACCAGGCGAGCGAGAAACCGACCGGCGGGAAGGAGAGCTCCTGCCGCGAATTCACCGACACGCCGGCGACGACGATCAGCGGCGCCGCCAGGAACAGCGCGACGATGGTGAAATAGACACGGCGCAGCCAGGTCGCGGTCATAGGGCGTTCTCCCTTCGTCCGACGAGCAGTGTCAATCCGACCAGCGCCAGCGAGATCAGCACCAGGAACACCGCCATTGCGGCTGCGAACGGCATGTTGGACTGGTAGATCGCCTGGTCGGTGATCAGCACCGACAGCGTCCAGTGCTGCGGCCGTCCCAGAATCTGCGGCAGCAGGTAGGAGCCGAGGGCGAACACGAAGACCATGATCAGCGTCGCCACAATGGTGTTGCGCAATGCCGGCGCGACGACGTTGAAGAAGGCGCGGATCGGCGAGGCGCCGAGCGTGCGCGCTGCCTCGAGCAATGTCGGGTCGAGGCGCACGAGGGCGGGGTACAGCACCAGGATCGTATAGGGCAGCGCCTGGTAGACCATGCCGGTCAGCACGGCGCCAAAAGTCGGCAGCAGCGCCACCGGCTTGTCCATCAGCCCGATCGCCACGAACAGATTGGTGATGCCGGCGGTGCGCGAAAACAGCGTCGACCAGGCAAAGCCGATGATGACCTCCGACAGCGACAGCACCGACAGGAGGCCGACCAGCCACAGCGTCTGCACGCGGCGCGGCCGGCGGGTCAAAAGGTAGGTGAAGGGAAAGGCGATGGCCACGCAGCAGACGGCGACCAGCACCGCCAGCAGCAGCGAAAAGCCGAGCACGCCGCCGAAGAACACCGACAGAAAGCGGGCGTAATTGTCGAACACGAAATCCGGCGTGTAGAAACCGGACGGGTTGCGCTTGAAGAAGCTGACCGCGATCATCGTCGAGAAGGGCACGACGAAGAAGACTATCAGCATCAGCGCCGGAAAGAACAGCGGCGTGTAGTCGGCTATCGACTTCGGCGCTTCGCGTCTCATGCGCCGAGCACCACGCAGCTCGCCGGCGGCAATGTTACGCCGACCTTGGCGCCGACCGGCACGTCATGCCGCTCGCGCGGCGTCGTTACCGCAATGATGCTGGTACCGCCGACGTCGACGAAGGTCTCGATGGTGCCGCCGAGATCGCGAACGAAACTCACCTCGCCGGTAATGGCCGAGCCGCCGGGGCTGCCCAGATGCACATCCTCCGGGCGGACCGAAACAGACGCTTTGGTCTGACCCACCGGCATGGCAAGACCTGGAATGGCTGTGCCCAGAATGGTGGTACGCCCGGTGCTGTCGATCTCGGCCGGCAGCAGATTGGTGATGCCGATGAAGTCGGCGACGAAGGCGTCGGCCGGCTTGCGGTAGATCTCGATCGGCGGCGCCGCCTGCAGGATCCTGCCGTGGCCCATGACGACGACCAGGTCGGCCATGGTCATGGCTTCGCGCTGGTCGTGGGTGACGACGATGGTGGTGATGCCCAACCGCTGCTGCAACTGGCGCAGTTCCACCTGCATGGCCTCGCGCAATTTGGCGTCGAGCGCCGACAGCGGCTCGTCGAGCAGGAACAGTTTCGGCGACAGCGCCAAGGCCCGCGCAATTGCCACGCGCTGGCGCTGGCCGCCCGACAGTTTGGCCACCGGACGGTCGGCAAAGCCGGTCAGATGGATGAGGCCCAGCAACTCGTCGACGCGTTTCTTCTGCTCCTCCTTCGAGGCGCCGCGAATGCGCAGCGCATAGGCGATGTTGTCGCCGACGGAGAGATGCGGAAACAGCGCCAGCGACTGGAACACCATGCCGAGATTGCGCTTGTGCGTCGGCAAAGGCGTGATGTCCTCGCCGTCGAGCACGATGGCGCCGCTGGTCGGCTCCTCCAGTCCGGCAATCATGCGCAGCAGCGTGGTCTTGCCGCAGCCCGACGGGCCGAGCAGACACACGAACGTGCCATGCGGCACGTTGAGCTGGACATTGTCGACGGCGGCGAAGTTGCCGAATTTTTTGGTGACGGCGTTGATGTCTAGTCCGGACATGCTCATCCCTTGGAGGGTTTGCTAAGGGGCCGCCGGACTATGCCGGCGGCCGCTGTGGTTCAGACGGATCGAACGGCTCAGCCGACGATCAGCTCGGTCCACTTCTGGTTGATCCAGTCGGCCTTCGACGTATAGAGGTCGTAGCGCGGGATGATCGGATCGATATCCGACGACACGGCTGCGAACTCTTCCGGCTTGAGGTCGAGCACCTCTTTCTTCAGCGTCGGCGTGGTTCCGACCTTGCGCGACATCAGGCCCTGCATCGACGGCTGGCTCATATAGTCGATGAAGGCATGCGCCTCGTCGACCTTGGTCGAGGCGCGCGACAGCACCCAATTGCCGGAATCCTGGATGCCGCCTTCCTTCGGGAAGGTCGAGCGGACATGGAAGCCGTCGGCGACCGCGAGGCCGGTGACGTCGTGATAATACTGGCCCATCGGGATCTCGCCCGACTTCAGCGCCTGCTCGAACTGCGCCTCGTCGCGATACCACAGCCGGACATTCGGCTTGAGCTCGGCGAGCTTTTCGAACGCCTTGTTCAGTCCGTCCTCGGTGTCGAGCGCATTGGTGCCGCCCATGAAGGTCTTGGCTGTCACTTCGAGCAGGAACGAGTTCGAGGCAAGTGCCAGAAGGCCAAGCTTGTCCTCATTGGCCTTGTCCCACAGAGTCTCCCATGAGGTCGGCGCATCCTTGTAGACGTCGGTGTTGGAGACCAGCGTGATCCACCAGGCGACGGCGCCGATGCCGGCGACCCGGCCATCCGGATATTTGTTGACGAAGCGCGGCAAGAGGTCGTTGTAGTGCTTGAACTTCGACGTATCGAGCGGCGTCCACAATTCGGTCGACTGGCCCTTCAGCGTCGAGGTCTGCGACATCATCGAAAGGTCGGCCGGGGCTTGGCCGGCCTTGGACGCCTGTTCGAGCTGCACCAGCCAGGCTTCGCCGGTCGGCTCGGCGACCGACTCGACCGCAATGCCGGTCGCCTTGGTAAAGTCGGGGAAGACGTGCTCGTCGAAGGATTTCTTGAAATAGCCGCCATAGACGCCGACCTTCAGCGACTTGTCCTGCGCGCGCAGGATCGACGGCATGGCGAGCACGCCGGCTGTAGCGAGGCCCGCACCAAGCACGCCGCGCCGTGTCAGGGATTTTCCAATCAGTCTGTTCATCTGGTTTCTCCTCAGTTGATGCCGTTCTATTCCGGCAGGTTCCCTTCACGCACTGTCGCCCCCTGGCGTCAGTGGGCCGCCGCTCGTTGTTCGAGCGTACGGGCGTATTGCGTCAGTGGAAAGCACATGACGAAGAAGATCAGCGCCACCAGCCCGTAGACCTTGAACGGTTCGAAGGTGGCGTTGTTGATGGCGTTGGAGGTTCTGACCAGCTCCTCGAAGCCGATGATCGAGGTCAGCGCCGTCGATTTGATCAACTGCACCAGGAAGCCGACGATCGGCGCCCTTGTGATCGAGAACGCCTGCGGCAGGATGATCAGCCTGAGCTCCTGCAGGCGGTGCAGGCCGAGGCTGGCGCCGGCATCCCACTGTCCCAACGGCAGCGCATCGACGCCGCTGCGCCAGATCTCGGCCAGATAGGCGCTGGCGAAGAAGGTCAGGCCGAGCACCGCTGCCGTCCATGGCTCGATGCGCAGGCCGAGCATCGGCAGGCCGAAGAACATCAGGAACAGCTGCATCAACAGCGGCGTTCCCTGGAACAGGGCGATGTAGCCGGAAGCGACCCGCTGGCTCCATTTATTCTCTGCGATCCTGAAGAACAGCACGATCAGCCCGACCAGCGCCCCGCCGACGAAGGCGGCCAGCGACAACAGCACCGTCCAGCGGGCGGCGAGCAGCAGATTGCGAACGATGTCCCAGAAGGTGAATTCGATCATGTGACACCTGCCCCCAATACGCGGCGCCCGCCTGTGACCAGCAGCCGGCGCAAGGCCATGGACAGGACGAGGTAGACCAGGGTCACGACGAAATAGGTTTCGAAGGACCGGAAGGTGCGGGCTTGCAGCATGTCGGCCTCATAGGTCAGCTCGCGCACGGCGATCTGCGACACCACGGCCGATTCCAGCATCATGATGACGATCTGGCTGGTCAGCGCCGGGTAGATCACCTTGAGCGCCTGCGGCAGCACGATCTTGATGAAGACCTGGCGCGGTCTCAAGCCCAGTGCAAGCGCTGCTTCCGTCTGTCCGCCGGGCACGGCATCGAGACCGGCGCCGACGATTTCAATGGTGTAGGCCGCCATGTTGAGCGTCATTGCCAGCATGGCGGCCAGGATCGGGTCGAGCCTTATGCCGAGGCTGGGCAGGCCGAAGAAGATGAAGAACAGCTGCACCAGGAACGGCGTGTTGCGCATCACCTCGACATAGACCGCGATGGCGCGCTTCACGAATACCGGGCCGTTGCGCCGGCCGGCAGCGCCCAGGATGCTGAGCAGCGTGCCCACGAGCGTGGTCACGACGATCAACAGGATCGTCGTGGCCGCGCCGCGCGCGATGTCGCCCACAGCGCCTGGGAGCCAGGCAAAGGCCACGAGAACTCAATCCTTGAGGTTGTCGGGATTGAGCGGCGTCTTCAGCCAGGCCTTCGAGCTCTCGTCGAGCTTGCCGTCGGCCAGCATCTTGGCAACCGCATCATTGACCGCCGTCTTCAGCCGGTCCTCTTTCTTGTTGAGGCCGATATGCGAAGGCGAGGTCAAAAGCTGGAACTTCTGCTCCGGCTTCAGCGCGTCCTGCTTGGCCAGCACCTGCGCGCCGACATCATTGCCGACCACCATCAGCTGGGTCTGGCCGGAGATGAAGGCCTGGATGACGGAATTGTAGTTGTCGAAGCGCTTGATGTCGGCCGATGACGGCGCCGCTTCGGTCAACGACGTATCCTCGAGCGTGCCGCGATTGACGGCGATCGACTTGTCGGCGAGATCTTCCTTGCCTTTGATCGAAAGCGCTGCCGGACCGATGACGGCGATGTAGTAGGGCGCATAGGCGGCGGCGAAATCGATCACCTCCTCGCGCTCCTTGGAATAGCCGACGCTCATCAGGATATCGACGCGCTTGTCGGTGAGATACGGGATGCGGTTCTGGCCGGTGACGCTGACCAGATTGAGCTTCACCTTGAGTGAATCGGCGATCGCCTGCGCGACGTCGACGTCGTAACCCTTGATGCTCATATCGGCGCTGGCCGAGGAGAAGGGCGGAAAGTCGGAGAAGATGCCGACATTGATGGCGCCGGCCTTGGTGATGTCGTCGACGGCGTCGGCATTGGCCTGGGAGGCGAAGCCGAGGCCGGCGAGCATCAGCGCGGCGGCGATGGTTGATTTCATTTGGATTGTCATTGGTATTCCCCTTCTGGAAGCTTGTTTGTTTTGGAAACGGCCGCCGGCTCCAGCGCGGCGGCCGCCTTTGCATGTGAAATCCGTCAGGCCCCCTTGCCGGTGATCGCCGGGCTGAACACCATCAGGCTCAGGATCTCGAACAGGACCTGGGCGCCGACATGGGCGGTGTTGGTGGTCGCGTCATATTGCGGCGCCACCTCGACGACGTCGCCGCCGATGATGTTGAGGCCTTTCAAGCCGCGCAGCAGTTCGAGCACCTCGCGCGTCGTCAGGCCGCCTATTTCCGGCGTGCCGGTACCCGGCGCGAAGGCCGGATCGACACTGTCGACGTCGAAGGAAATGTAGGTCGGGCCGTCGCCGACGATTCTGCGCGCCTTCTCGATGATGGCCGGGATGCCGAGACCCGTCACCTCTTCGGCATGCACGACCGTCATGCCGGATTCATAGGTGAACTCCCACAGATACTCCGCCGAGCCGCGGATGCCGATCTGGATAGTGCGGGTCGGGTCGAGCACGCCGTCCAGCACCGCGTTGCGGAACGGTCCGCCATGATGGAACTTGGTCATGTCGAACAGCCCGCTTGTGTCGCAATGGGCGTCGATATGGATCATGCCGACCGGCGCCTTTTTGCCGACCGCCTTCAGGATCGGATGGCTGATCGAGTGGTCGCCGCCGACCGAAAGCGGCAGCACGCCGGCATCGACGATCTGGTTGGTGCGGCGCTCGATGTCTTCGTGGCTGACCTCCAGCCGGTAGCGGCTGCGGAACGGCGTATCGCCGATGTCGGCGACGCGCAGCTCATGCGTCGGCGCGCATTCCAGCACATGATTGTAAGGGCCGATGCGCTCGATGGCGCGCAGCGCCCTTGGCCCGAAGCGCGAGCCGGGCCGGTTGGTGACGCCGAGATCCATCGGCACGCCGATGATCGCCACCTGCAAATCGCCGAAATCCGGATTGTCGGCAGCGATTTCACGGTAGGGCGCGGCGAGGAAGGTGGGGATGCCGGCATAGGGCGCCAGCCTTGTGCCGCTCTTGGAGAAGATCTTGTCCGCGACCTTGCGGAACTTCGGGTCGAACATCTCGCCGCCATGGCTCTCGCCATACTTGCGGCGCAAGGCTTCCAGCTTGCCTCTGTCATAACCCATGTCGGTCTCCTCCTGCGGGCTGATGCATGCGGCCGTGGCGACATCTGCGAACTGACCATCATCCGGCCGGGTCGCTGTCCCGCTGGCTGCCTGTAGATTTCACGTCATTGATGCTGTTGACCTGCCAAAGTGTCCGGCAGCCGCATTGAAAAATCAATTGATATTGTTACGGTGCTGATTGTGAGAAAATCTCACAGAGTATCCGGTTGCTCATGGCCAAGCGTCTGCCCCCCTTGAATCCCTTGCGCGCCTTCGAGGCGACGGCGCGGCATGCCTCGCTGACCAAGGCGGCGAGTGAGCTCAACGTCACCCACGGCGCAATCAGCCACCAGATCAAGGCGCTCGAGCAATCACTCGGCGTAAAACTGTTCGAACGCACCGGACAGCGGGTAAAGCTCACCCCGCACGGCGCCGAATTGCTGCCGGCGGTCTCGACCGCCTTCGACGGCATCGCCGCCGCCACCCAGCGCATGACCAGGCCAGCGAGCGCCGGTACGCTGTCGGTCTCCTGCGTGCCGGCGCTGCTGCTTCTGTGGATGACGCCGCGGCTCGGCAGCTTCATGGCGCAATATCCTGATATCAGGTTGACGCTGATCCCGTCCAACGACCCCAAGGACATCCGCGCCCCACAGGTCGATGTCTGCGTGCTCTATGGCGACGGCAGCTGGACCGATTGCTGGATGCGCAAATGGTCGGGCCTCGAACTGTTCCCGGTGGTCAGCCCGACGCTGATCAACAACCGGCCGCTCCGCATCTGCCGGGATCTTGCTGGCCATGTCATCCTGCATGGCGATGATGGCCGCGAATGGCACACCTGGCTGGCCGCCGCCGATGGGCTCGACCTCGAACGTGGCCGCCGCCACCATCTCGGCGACGCCCGTACGGCGATCGAAGCCGCGGTGCACGGACATGGCGTGGCGCTCGGCGATTCCGTCACCGCCAGCATGCTGCTCGCCAGGGGCCTGCTGGTGGCGCCGTTCAGCCTGTCGGTGCCGGCGGTCGACGATTTCTACGTCGTTTGCCGCAACGAGATGCGTTCGGCGCCGATCGTGCAATTGTTCGTCGACTGGCTGTTTGCCGAAAAGGAACAAGCCGACAGCCGCGCCGACGCGCCGGTGGCCGGCCGCATCGGCAGCCGCCGGAAGCGTCCGGCGCTGCGGGTGGTGGGCGCCAAGAGTTGAGGCTGGACCGGAGCGACTGCTTTTTGTCGGGCCAGCCCGGAAAGCGGGAGGCGCTTTCAAAAATTCAATGCTAATAAGCTCTTGCCAGGCAATTCCAGGAAAAATGTGCGGCGGTTTCCCGTCCGGAATTGGGTAAGACGGACGTGAGCAGCGAAGGCGACGGCAGGACATGGCAAGAACTGATATAGCGCGGCGCGTCTACAACCACACCTGGAAGCTGGACCCGATCGTCCGCAGCCTGCTCGACACCGATTTCTACAAGCTTCTGATGCTGCAGATGATCTGGGGCATGTACCCCAAGGTCGACGCCACCTTTTCACTGATCAACCGCACCACCTCGGTGCGCCTGGCCGACGATATCGACGAAGGCGAACTGCGCGACCAGCTCGACCATGCCCGCACGCTGCGCTTCTCCAAGAAGGAGATGATCTGGCTCGGCGGTAACAATTTCTATGGCCGCAAACAGATCTTCGAGCCGGAATTCCTCGCCTGGCTGGAAGGTTTTCGGCTGCCCGACTACGAGCTCTCCAAGCGCGACGGTCAGTACGAGCTCTCCTTCAGCGGTCCCTGGATGTACACCACCCTGTGGGAAATCCCGGCGCTGGCGATCATCAATGAGCTTCGTTCCCGCGCCGCCATGCGCGCCTTCGGTCCCTTCGCGCTTGACGTGCTCTATGCACGCGCCAAGGGGAAGATGTGGGCCAAGACCGAACGCTTGAAGGCGCTGCCTGGCATCCGCATCTCCGATTTCGGCACCCGCCGCCGCCATTCCTTCCTGTGGCAGCGCTGGTGCGTCGAGGCGCTCAAGGAAGGCATTGGCGAAGCCTTCACCGGCACCTCCAACGTGCTGCTGGCCATGGACAACGACCTCGAAGCGCTCGGCACCAATGCGCATGAGCTGCCGATGGTTTTCGCCGCCCTTGCCAAGTCGGAAAAGGAATTGAAGGAATCTCCCTACAAGGTGCTGCAGGACTGGCAGCGCTATTATGGCGGCAACCTGCTGATCGTGCTGCCCGACGCTTTCGGCACCGCATCCTTCCTGCGCGACGCGCCGGACTGGGTCGCCGACTGGACCGGCTTCCGCCCCGACAGTGCGCCGCCGATCGAAGGCGGTGAAAAAATCATCGACTGGTGGCGCGAGAAGGGCAAGGACCCCAGGCAGAAGCTGCTGATCTTCTCCGACGGGCTCGAGGTCGAAACCATCGAGGAGACCTACAGGCACTTCAAGGGCAAGGTGCGCATGTCCTTCGGCTGGGGCACCAACCTCACCAACGATTTCGAAGGCTGCGCGCCGACCGAAACCAACAGCCTCGATGCGATATCGCTGGTCTGCAAGGTGACGGAGGCCAATGGCCGGCCGGCGGTGAAGCTGTCGGACAATCCGGCGAAAGCGACGGGCGACAAGAAGGAGATCGAGCGCTATCTCCGGATTTTTGGGGCGAAGGACCGCGTGGAGCAGCTGGTCAAGGTTTGAGGGTCGGCGGGTGCCTTGCTGGACGAAATGGAAATCGCGATAGCGTGAGTTCCCGCCCACCCCCCTCTGTCCTGCCGGACATCTCCCCCGCAAGGGGGGAGATTGGCAGCGTCGAGTACCGCGCCTCTTTCTTCACCCTTGAAAGTTGGCGAAAGCCCCGGCGACATCCAATCTCCCCCCTTGCGGGGGAGATGGCCGGCAGGCCAGAGGGGGGTGTGAAGGATCGCGTCAGGCTGACATATGTCGCCTGCTCCCCCACCCTCACACTCCTCCCCACCCCTGCCTTCGCCCACGCCTCCGACCGCGGCCACGTCCTCCTCCTCCCGACCGGCTACTACATCGCCGGCGGCGCGCTTGCCGTCGCGGTCAGCTTCCTCGTCCTCGCCCTGCTGCCACCCGCAACCCTCGACCGCTTCTGGCGCCGCCGCCTGCCGCTCTTCCCATTCGCCGACACCGCCCGCATAATCATCAGCCTCATCTCCTTTGCCGGCTTCGCAACCCTCATCGCCGCCGGCCTGTTCGGCAGCCGCGACCCGCTCTCCAATCCGCTGCCGCTAACCATCTGGACGCTGCTCTGGGTCGGCCTTGCCATCGCCCAAGGCCTGTTCGGCGATCTCTGGTCGTGGCTGAACCCATGGTATGGCCCGTGGCGGATCGTAAGCCGCCTGTTCGAGCTTCGTGGCGGTGAGGGACAGGAATCGCGTTTGCCTTCATGGCTCGGCTGCTGGCCGGCCGTTATCCTGTTCTTCGCCTTCGCCTGGTTCGAACTGATCTATCCGGCGCCCGACGATCCGGCGCGGCTGGCCTATGCCGCCGGCCTCTACTGGTTGCTTACCTTCATCGCCATGCTCGCCTTCGGCTACCGCGATTGGAGCCGGCGCGGCGAATTCCTGACGATCTTTTTCGCCATGGTGGCTCGTTTCGCCATCGTCGAGCGCGATGAACACGGCCGCCTCGCTCTCTGCTGGCCCGGCGCAAAACTGCTCGGCGCAGCGCCCCTGCCGGCAAGCGGTATCGCCTTCCTGCTGCTCAGCCTGTCATCGGTGTCCTTCGACGGCCTGTCGAAAACCTTCTTCTGGCTCGGCCTGTTCGGCATCAACCCGCTGGAATATCCCGGCCGCACCGCGCTCATCGGCATAAGCAGCTTTGGCCTCGTGCTGACCTTCGTCTTGCTCGCGGCGGCATTCCTGCTGGCCGTCATACTCGGCCAGCGCCTTGCCGGCAGCCGACATTCCCACGGCGAGGCCGCCGGGCTGCTGGTCTGGTCGATCGTACCGATCGCGCTCGCCTATCATGTCGCGCACTATCTGACGGCGCTGCTGGTCGACGGCCAGTATGCGATCGCCGCTTTGTCCGACCCGTTCGCGCTGGGATGGAACCTGTTCGGCGCCGCCGACATGCAGATCGAGGCCGGCATCGTCGCCGGGGCCCACTCCGCCTGGTGGCTGTGGAACCTGCAGGCCGGCATCATCATCGCCGGGCACATGCTGGCGGTGCTCGTTGCCCATGGACTGGCCTGGCGACTGCACCAGGTGCCATCGCGCGCCGCCCTCAGCCAGTTGCCGCTCACCATGCTGATGATTGCCTACACGATCTTCGGCCTGTGGTTGCTTGCCACGCCGACGGCCGGATGAGACAAGCTGATCAATATGCCTTTGCGGAAAGCCCGCTTGCAAGCTCTGTGCTTTGGTGATTTAGTTTGTACACATGCAATTTCTGCCCCTCCTGCAAGGGAGTGGCCTTGCCTCGTTACAGACAGTCAAAACTCAAAAACAGGGGAACTGCCGTGACTGACAAGAATGGGTTTTTCGATCTCTCCAAATCCACCCTTAGCCGCCGCACCGCGCTGAAAGGTCTCGCCGCCGGCGCCGGGCTGACGCTCGCGCCCGGCTTCGTCCGCTACAGCCAGGCGCAGAGTTCGGCGCCAATCAAGATCGGCTTCCAGTCGCACCGCACCGGCATCGGCGCCGCCTATGGCCGCTGGTATGAAAAGACCAGTGCCGCCGCGGTCAAGGCGATCAACGACGCCGGCGGCATCAATGGCCGACCTGTCGAACTGGTGATCGAGGATGACGGCACCGATCCCGGCCGTGGCGCCGAGGTGGTCGGCAAGTTCGCCACCCAGCACAAGACCGACATCGTCTTCGGCACGCTGTTCTCGCATGTGGTGATCGGCTCGGCGCCGGCCGCCGGCGAAAACAAGATCCCGTATTTCGTCGTCAGCGAAGGCCACCACGTCGCTTCGACCAAGCTCAACCGCTACGTCTTCCAGCCTGGCATCACCGATGTGAAGAGCCAGATCCAGTCGATGGCGCCGTGGATCGCGGCCAATGCCGGCAAGAAGGTGACGCAGATCTTCCCGGATTTCGCCTTCGGCTACGACCATCGCGACTACCTGCCGCCGGCGCTGAAGGCGCAAGGCGCCGAGGTCATCGCCCAGATCGCCATCCCGCCGACAGAGTCGTCTTTCACGAAATACTTCCCGCAGATACCCGCCGAGACCGAAGTCATCTACCACGTGATGGTCGGCCCGGCCGTGCTCACCTTCGTCAAGGAACTCGGCGAGTTCTACGGCTCCAACCGGCCGCAGCTGTTCGGCTTCATCGATTCGCTCGAAGCCACCGACATCAACAGCCCCGGCCTCGAATTCCTGGACGGCAGCCATTTCTGGGAAGGCTCGCCGCGCTATGCCCAGGCCAATGACTCGGCCGCGCAGAAAGCCTACCGCGCCGCCGTTGGCATCGACGAAAATGGCGCTGCCGTTGGCGACCCCAAGGACGTCTCCACCGCCGCCCACATGTTCGGCTGCTGGGAGACGCTCTATGTCGTCAAGAAGGCGATGGAAGACGCCGGCTACAAGGGCCCGGAAGACCGCGCCAAGCTGGTCGAGGCGACCGAGGCGCTGACCGAATTCGCCGAAGGGCCGGAGCATCCGCAGGGGCCGAAGACCTTCAACGGCAAGATCCACCAGTGTTTTGGCATCCAGAACATCTCCAAGGTCGAAGGTGGCAAGCTGAATGTCGTCCACAAGACCAAGATCGAGGACGGGCTTTACGAGGCCGAAGGGGATTATACGACGCAGGCGCTGTGAGGCGCCTTACCCTCCCCTTTGTGGGGAGGGTCGGCACGCAAGCTTCGCACTTTTGCGAAGCTTGCGAGACGGGGTGGGGGTCGCGACGGCCCGTGCCCAACCCCCACCCGACCGCTGCGCGGTCACCCTCCCCACAAGGGGAGGGTAAGGGCGCCCTGAATGCATTTCGGACCCCATCTCCTCCTCGCCGCCCTCGAAGGCCTTGTCACCTCCGCCGTGTTGGCGCTGACGGCGCTTGGGCTGTCGCTGGTGTTCGGCGTCATGCGCGTCGTCAACGTCGCCCATGGCGAGTTCTTCATGCTGGGCGCGGTGCTGGCCTGGGCGATCTCGACGGCGATACCCGGCCATCCCACGCTCGGCTTCCTGGCGGCGCTGGTGATTGCGCCGCTGATTGTCGGCGCCATTGCGCTGGTCGCCGAGCGGCTTGTGCTGCGCCGGCTCAATTACAATCCGGAAGCCACCATCGTCGCCACGATCGGCATGCTCTACATCATCCAGCAGCTGGCGTTGAGCTTCTATGGCCCGGAAGCCCGCCCGGTGGAGCCGCCCTTCAGCTACCGCATCCTTTTGCCCTGGTTCGGCTATTCCGGCTACAAGCTGTCGATCATTGCCGCTTCGGCCCTTCTGCTCATCGCCACCTGGCTGGTGCTGACGCGCACCAAGATCGGCCTCATCATGCGCGCCACCCAATATGACAGCGAGACGGCGCAGGCCTTCGGCATTCCGGTCGACCGCGTCTATGCCGGCGTCTTCGGGCTCGGCGCCATGCTGGCGGCCATCGCCGCCGTGCTGATCGTGCCGATCAGTCAGGCGCATTATCTGATGGGACAGGACCCGCTGCTGTTGTCCTTCATCGTCGTCATCATCGGCGGCCTCGGCTCGCTGCGCGGCACCGTCGTCGCCGCCGTGCTGATCGGCCTGTCCGACGGCATCATCTCGGTGTTCTTTTCGCCGACTTTGGCCAAGATCATCGCCACGCTGCTGGTGGCCATGGTGCTGGTATTCCGGCCGCAGGGCCTGTTCGGGCAGGCGTCGCGATGAGCGAAGCTTCGCCGGCAAAAGCCTATGCATTGCATCTCGGCGTCATCGCGCTACTGTTTGCGCTGAGCTTCGTCCTGCCCGACTACCATCATGGCCTGCTGGCCCGAATCATGGTGCTGGCGGTGTTCGCCATGGGCTACAACATGCTGTTCGGCTATGTCGGCCTGCTCAGCCTCGGCCACGCCATGTTCTTCGCCGCCGGGCTCTATGGCGCTGGTCTCGCGGTCATCCATCTCGGCTGGAGCGTGCCTTTGGCTTTCCTCGCCGGCATCGCCTGCGGCGCGCTGCTGGCACTGGTGATCGGCCTGCTGGCGCTGCGCACCACCGGCGTCGCCTTCATGATCGTCACCATGATGTTCGCGCAGGTGTTTTACCTCGTCATCCTCTATTTCGCCGCCTGGACCGGCGGCGACCAGGGTCTGGTCGTGCCGCAGCCGGCGCGGGTTCTGGCCTTCGGCGCGACATCGCTCGACCTAACCAACCCGACCGTGCGCTACATGAGCGCGCTGGCGCTGTTCTCGGTCGTGCTGCTGATCACCCTCGCCATCGTCCGCTCCCGCTATGGCCGCGTGCTGGTCGCGGTGCGCGAGAACGAGGAGCGCACGAAAATGCTGGGCTACGACACCTTCTCCAACAAGCTGATCGCCGTCGTCGTCTCCGGCACCATCTGCGCCGCCTCGGGTGCGGCCTATGCGCTGCTGTTCGGCTATGTCGGCTCGAGCTTTGCCTCGGTGCAGTATTCCATCCTGCCGCTGCTCTGGGTGCTGCTCGGCGGCGCCGCCACGACGCTGGGCGCGCTGCTCGGCACGGTGTTCATGTACTATGTCATCGACACCGCCAGCGGCTACACCTCCGCCTATCTCCTGATCGTCGGTATTGCGCTCATCCTGCTGGTGCTGTTTTTCCCCAAAGGCATTCTGGGCACCATCCGCCAGCGCTGGCTCGGGTGGCTCCCATGATGCCGTTGCTGACCACCAAAGGCCTGGCGCGCAGTTTCGGCGGCCTGCGCGCCGTCGATGGTGTCGATTTTCAGCTGATGCCGGGCGAGATCCGCGCCGTCATCGGCCCCAATGGCGCCGGCAAAACCACCTTCGTCAGCCTGGTCAGCGGCCGCATTCAGCCATCGTCCGGCATGATCGTCTTCGACGGCGCCGACATCACCAGCCAGCCGGCCTATCTCAGGGTGCGCCGGGGCATCGCCTACACCTTCCAGATCACCAGCGTCTTCGCCAACCTCTCTGCCTACGATAATGTCGCGTTGCCGGTGCAGCGCACGCTGACCGATGGCCGCTCGAAAGGTGCGGTGCGCACCGGCGTCATGGCCGCGCTGGAACGCACCGGACTTGCCGGCCGCGCCCATATGCCGGCCGGCCAGCTTTCCTACGGCCACCAGCGCCTGCTGGAAGTCGCGATGGGCCTGGCGCTTAAGCCGCGGCTTTTGATCCTCGACGAGCCGACGCAGGGGCTGGCCGACAGCGAGATCGACAATTTCATCGGACTGGTGCGCGAGATTGCCAAGAGCGCCACCGTGCTCCTGATCGAGCACAACATGCCGGTCGTCATGCAGCTGGCCGACCGCATCACCGTCTTCAACGCCGGCAGGATCCTGGCCGAAGGCACGCCCGAACAGGTTCGCGCCAACACACAGGTGCAGGAAGCCTATCTGGGGACGGCGCCATGAGCGAAGCCCCCAAGACTGAGGCCCACGAGACTGAAGCGTTGACCATCTCCAGGCTCGATTGCTTCTATGGCGAGGTCCAGGTGCTCTACGAGCTTGATCTCGTGCTCAACAAGGGCGAGGTGCTGTGCCTGTTCGGTCGCAACGGCGCCGGCAAGACGACGGCGCTGAAAGCGATCATGGGGCTGGTTCCGTCGAGCGCCGGCTCGATCCGGCTCGCCGGCAAGGAGTTGACCGGCCTGCCGGCGCATGAGGTGCCCAAGGCCGGCGTCGCCTATGTACCGCAAGGCAGGCGGCTGTTCGCCGAGATGACGGTGGCGGAAAACATCGAGATCGGTCTGATGGCGCGCGGCAAGGGCAGAGCGACGCGCGAAAGCGTGCTCGATCTCTTCCCGCTGCTGCGCCAGCGGCTGCGCCAGCGCTCCGGCACTTTGTCCGGCGGCGAGCAGCAGATGCTGGCCATGGCCCGTGCGCTTTGCCTTGAGCCGCAGGTGCTGTTGCTAGACGAGCCGACGGAGGGGCTGATGCCGTCGATGATCGCCAAGATCCGCGAGACGGTGGTGAAGCTGCGTGAGCTAGGTGTCTCCACCATTCTGGTCGAACAGCGCGTCGACGCCGTGCTGTCCGTCGCCGACCGCGTCTGCTTCATCGAAAACGGCCGTAACCGCGAGACGGTGGATGTCGAACAGCTTCGCGCCGATCCGTCGGCGGTGCGCCGATATGTGGGCGTCGGCTAAGATTACCCTCCCCCTTGTGGGGGTCCGAAGGACGGGCGAGACCCGTGGCTCGCCCCGACAAGTGGCTGCGAAGCAGCCGGGTGGGGGCGGCACCGACCCCCACCCGGACCTTCGGTCCGACCTCCCCACACGGGGTAGGTAAGGGCCCAGCGCCCTTCGCATCACGCAAAGAAGACAAAACCTGTAATCAGAAATATCGGGATCAGCACCACGCCCGACCACGCCATGTAGCCGAAGAAGCCCGGCATTTTCACGCCGCGATGCCGGGCGATGGCGTAGACCATGAAGTTGGGGGCATTGCCGATATAGGTGTTGGCGCCCATGAACACCGCGCCGGCCGAAATGGCAGCCAGCGTCGAGGCCGCCTCCGTCATCAGGTGCCGCGCGTCGCCGCCTGCGAGTTCGAAGAACACCAGATAGGTCGGCGCATTGTCGAGGAAGGACGACAGCCCGCCGGTCAGCCAGAAATAGGCGAGATCATTGGGCTGGCCGGTGGGTGACGTCACCAGCGCGACCAGCGGCGCCAGCGCCCCGTCATGGCCGGCGCGAAGGATGGCGATGACCGGCACGATGCAGACGAAGATGCCGGCAAACAGTTTTGCCACCTCCGCGATCGGGCCCCAGGTGAAGCCGTTCGCCTCGCGATGGCTCTTGAGGGAAACGACAAGCGACAGTCCGGCGAGCCCCAGGATGATGGCGTCGCGCGCCAGGTTCTGCAATTCGAGGCTGACGCCCAGCACTGAAAAGCTCACGCCCGGCTTCCACGCTGCCGACAGCAGGATGGCGGCGATGACGCCAGCCAGCAGCGGCAGATTGGCCAGGCCGCGCAGACGCACCTTCGTATCCGGCGTCGGATCCTTGATCTTCGGCGCGCCGCCTTCACGGCGATGCAGCATGATGTCGATGGCCAGGAAGACAAGCAGCACCAGGCCGCCGGTAAACAGCGTCTCGCGCCAGAGGTTCGCCGTCGTCCAGAAGAAGTCGACGCCGCGCAGGAAGCCGACGAACAATGGCGGGTCGCCCAAGGGCGTCAGCGAGCCGCCGATGTTGGACACCAGGAAGATGAAGAAGATGACGACATGGGCGTTGAACTGCCGGTTGTCGTTGGCGCGCAGCATCGGCCGGATCAGGATCATCGAGGCGCCGGTGGTGCCGATCACCGAGGCCAGCATTGCCCCGACGAGCAGCAGCCCGGCATTGACCAGCGGCGTGCCATGGATGTTGCCGGCCACAAGGATGCCGCCCGAAATGGTGTAGAGCGCGAACAGCAGGATAATGAACGACATGTATTCGGTGAGCAGCGTGTGCAGCACGGCTTCGCCGGCTACCGGAACGCCGAATGCAACCATCAGGGGGATGATCGCCAGCGCTGCCCAGCCGGCGGCGATCTTGCCGTAATGATGCTCCCAGACATGGTGGAACAGCAGCGGTCCGGTGGCGATCGAGAGCAGCAGGCCGGCGAAAGGCAGCGCCCACCACAGCGACATGGCAGCATCGGGCAGGCCGCGGGCCTCGGCCGCGAAGGCCATTTGCGGAGACACAGCGGAAGCGAGTACACCTGCCGCGAAAGCCTTCCCCAACTGTGTGCAGCCCCCTCGATGCGTCACGATCCAGTCACTCCGAGATCGGGTCTTCGAGCTTCACCCCGGCATCGCGCATCCTCTTCAGCATCGCCTCGACCGAACCGTTTAGATCGATGCCGCGGCACGCGTCGAGCCGCACCGTCGTCTTGAAGCCTTGCTTGACCGCGTCGAGGGCCGAAAAGGCAACGCAGAAGTCGGTCGCCAGGCCAACCAGGGTCACACTGTCGATGCTGCGCTCCTTGAGGTAGCCGGCGAGCCCCGTCGGCGTCTTGTGGTCGTTCTCGAAGAAGGCGGAGTAGCTGTCGATATCAGGGCGAAATCCCTTGCGGATCACCAGCTCGGCCTTGGTCCAGGCGAGCCCCGAGTGAAAATCCGAGCCGAGGCTGCCCTGGATGCAATGGTCCGGCCACAGCGTCTGCGGCCCATAGGGCATCTCGATCGCGCTAAAGGGCTGCGCCCCCGGATGGCTGGAGGCAAAGCTCGAATGTCCGGCCGGGTGCCAGTCCTGCGTCAGCACGACATGCTCGGCATGCCGAATCAGATCGTTGACCAGCGGCACGATTTCGTCGCCGCCGGCAACCGCCAGTGCGCCGCCGGGGCAGAAGTCGTTTTGCAGGTCGATGACAACAAGCGCTTCGTCGGCCATGGCGCCTCTCCTCTTCTACGTCTCGAACGGGGGATCGAGTGAAATACGCCGCTGATGCGACCGGATGCTGAAACTTGACCGGATGGCCGCCTGCGTCAACCTCTGCAAGCGTAAGAAATGCTTGGCGGCCGGGTTCCCTTAAACTCCGGCTTTGACAATTTCCGCCAGCTTGATATCATTTGCATACGAATGAATTTGGCCTGATCAGACATTGGCGGGGTTCGGGAAGACCCCACCTTTTGAAGGTCCCAATGGGAAGGCCTATTTTTTTGGAAGGCAAAGCGTGATCCGTTACGCGAAACCCGCCACGCTCGACGAGGCGCTCGCTCTGCTGGGCGAGGGCGCCTGGCGCGTGCTTGCCGGCGGCACCGATTTCTATCCGGCGCAGGGCGCCAAACCGTTCCGCGACAATGTTCTCGATATTAACGGCCTGGTCTCGCTGCGCGGCATTGCCGAGACCGAAACCCATTGGGTTTTGGGCGCCCGCACCACCTGGACCGACCTTGTCCGCCATCCATTGCCGGCGGCTTTCGATGCGCTGAAGCAGGCCGCGCGCGAAGTGGGCTCCCTGCAGATCCAGAATGTCGCCTCGATCGCCGGCAATCTCTGCAATGCTTCGCCTGCCGCCGATGGCGTTCCGGGACTGCTGGTGCTGGACGCCGAGGTCGAGCTGCGCTCTGCAGCCGCGACGCGTCATCTGCCGCTGCAGGAGTTCATTCTCGGCAACCGCCGCACCGCTTTGCTGCCGGGCGAACTGGTCACCGCCATCCGCATCACGAAGCGGGCCTCTGCCGGCACGTCGGCCTTCGTCAAGCTCGGTGCGCGGCGCTACCTCGTCATCTCCATCGCCATGGTGGCGGCGCGCCTCGTTGCCGAGAGTGGCATAGTCATGGAAGCCGCTGTCGCGGTCGGGTCCTGCTCGGCCGTCGCCAGGCGGCTCGCCGCTGTCGAAGCCGTGCTGGTGGGCAAGCCTGTCGGCCCGGCACTCGCCGATGCTCTCCTGTCCGCGCCGATGGCCGAGCTCTCGCCGATTGCCGACGTGCGCGGCAGCGCCGAATACCGGCTCGACGCAGCGCGCGAGCTTGTCGCTCGCGCCGTGCTGGGGGCCTGCGGGCTGACGAACGACAACAGCATGGTGGCGGCATGAGCCACTCTGAGATGATTGAAGCCCTGCCCGACCTCGTGCCGGGCCTCGGCATCGAGCGCGCCGAGATCGCCTTCGCCGTCAATGGCGCCGCCGTCTCGGTCAATGTGCCGCCGCTGCGCCGTCTGTCGCAGGTTTTGCGCGACGAATTGCAGCTGACGGGCACCAAGGTTGGCTGCGATGCCGGCGATTGCGGCGCCTGCACGGTGCTGGTCGACGGCGACGCCGTCTGCGCCTGCCTGATGCCGGCGGCCTCCGCAGCCGGGACGTCCGTAACGACCGTCGAAGGCCTCGCCGATCGCCGGCTGTCGGCGCTGCAGGCGTCTTTCCTGGCGCATGGCGCCGCGCAATGCGGCATCTGCACGCCGGCGCTGCTGGTCGCGGCAACGGCGCTGCTGGATGGCACGCCGAATCCGACCGAGACCGAGGTGCAGGATGCGCTGGGCGGCATCCTCTGCCGTTGCACCGGCTACAGAAAGATCGTCGCGGCAGTGATGGATGCGGGACGGTTCGGGACGTCGACCGACGGCGCTGCCCCTCATCCGCCTGCCGGCACCTTCACCCCGTATAGTGACGGGGAGAAGGGAAGTGCTCCAGCGCCGACGCTCCCCTCTCCCCGTTCTTCACGGGGAGAGGGTAAGGGTGAGGGGCAGCGCCAACGTCATTCGTTGGAATTCAACTTTGAACGTAGAATGCCAACCACAGGGAATGCTGTAGGCGCCTCCCCGGTCCGGCTCGACGGCGTGCCAAAAGTCACCGGCGCTGAAAAATTCGGCGCCGATGCCTTTCCCGCCGATGCGCTGGCCGTGCTGGTGGTCCGCTCGCCGCATTATCATGCCGGCTTCGCCTTCGGCGACCTGGAGGGCTGGGTGAAGTCGCATCCCAGCATCGTCGGCGTCTTCACCGCCGCCGACATTCCGGGAAAAAACTGTTTCGGCGTCATCGGTCCGTTTGCCGACCAGCCGGCGCTGGCCGAAGGCTTTGCGCGGCTGCGCGGCGAGGCAGTGGCGCTGGTCGCCGGCGAGCGCGAGGCCATGCTCGATCTCGACCTCCAGGATTTCCCGGTCCGCTGGACCGAGCTGCCGCATTTTCTGCAGCCCGGCGACGCGCAGGCAGAAGGGGCTGCGCTCATCCACGCGAACCGCCCGGCCAATTTGTTGACCAAGGGCTTTGTCGAGCGCGGCGACCCCGAGGCGGCGCTTGGCGAGGCTGCTTACACGGTGTCCGGTGCCATCGACACCTCCTATGTCGAGCACGCCTATATCGAGCCGGAAGCCGGCCATGCCTACATGGACGGCGACACGCTGGTCGTCGTCGCCTGCACCCAGGCCCCCTATATGGACCGTGACGAAACGGCAAAGGTGCTCGGTCTTGCCGTCGACAAGGTGCGCATCGTGCCGACCGCGACCGGCGGCGGCTTCGGCTCGAAACTGGACGTTTCACTGCAGCCGCTCATCGGCCTTGTGGCGCTGAAAACCGGCCGGCCGGCGGCGCTTGCCTACACCCGCACCGAATCGATGATGTCGACCACCAAGCGCCACCCAGCCGAGATGAAGGCGACGATCGGCACCGACGCCGAGGGCCATGTCACCGGCATGATCTTTTCCGGCGATTTCAACACCGGCGCCTATGCCAGTTGGGGGCCGACTGTCGCCAACCGCGTGCCGGTGCATGCCTCCGGTCCCTATGCGACGCCGAATTACCGCGCCGAAGGCCGCGCCATCCACACCCACGGGCCGATTTCCGGCGCCTTCCGTGGCTTCGGCGTGCCGCAGGCGACGATCATGCAGGAGACGCTCTATGATGAGCTTGCCGGCAAGCTCGGCATGGACCGGCTCGATTTTCGCCTGAGAAACTGCCTTCGGAACGGATCCGAAACGGTTACCGGACAGCGACTGGAGTCGGGAGTCGGTATCTTCGAGTGCCTCGACTCCTTGCGGCCGCATTGGGCTCGCGCGAAGGTCGACGCAGATACATTCAACAATGCCAATACGAGCAAAAGGCGCGGCGTCGGCATCGCGTCCTGCTGGTATGGCTGCGGCAACACCTCGCTGCCCAATCCGTCGACCATAAGGGTCGGTATCTCGCCAGACGGCGACGTCATCCTGCACCAGGGCGCCGTCGATATCGGCCAGGGCTCCAACACCGTCATCGCCCAGATCTGCGCCGACGCACTCGGCCTGCCGCTGGAAAAATTCAAGCTGAGAAGCGCCGACACCGCGATCAGCCCGGACGCCGGCAAAACATCGGCCTCGCGCCAGACTTTTGTCACCGGCAAGGCGGCCGAAAAAGCCGGCCGCGCCTTGCGCGAAAAGATCCTGCGTTTTGCCAATGTCTCGGAGAAAGCTGCCCTGCAATTGGACGGTCCGGTGATCGTCATTCGCGAGGGCGAAGCCACTCGGCGCATCGATCTCCCCGCCCTCGATGTCGATGCGGGCGGTTTCGTCTTCCGCGCCGAGGAGACCTACGATCCGCCGACGCTGCCGCTCGATGCCAAGGGCCAGGGCAAGCCTTACGCCGTCTATGGCTATGGCGCGCAGATCGCCGAACTCGAAGTCGATCTCAAGCTCGGCACGGTGAAGCTCTTGAAAATCACCGCCGCGCACGATGTCGGCAAGGCTATCAACCCGCTGCTGGTCGAAGGCCAGATCGAAGGTGGCATCGCGCAAGGCATCGGCATGGCGCTGATGGAGGAATACATCCCCGGTCGCACCGAGAATTTGCACGACTATCTCATCCCGACCATCGGCGATGTGCCTGAGATCGAGCACATATTGATCGAGGTTCCCGATCCGGAGGGACCGTTCGGCGCCAAGGGCCTGGGCGAGCATGTGCTGATCCCGACCGCACCCGCCATCCTCAACGCCATACGCCACGCCACCGGCGTTCTCATCACCAAGGTTCCGGCGACGCCGGCGCGCATCCGCGCCGCCATCCGCGAAAAAGATGGCATCCGCGACAAGGAGGCACGCCGATGAGCGAGCTTGCCGAACGCTTCGAAACCCACGATCCGGGCGAAAAGCTGGTGGCGGAAAAGATCCGCTGCGATGCCTGTCCGGTGATGTGCTACATCGCCGATGGCCGCACCGGCGCCTGCGACCGCTACGGCAATGTCGGTGGCCGCATCGTGCGTATGGACCCGCTGACCATCCTCGACCATGCGGCAGAGAGCGGCGCCGCGGTCGTGCCTTTCACTGCCGAGGGCGAGCAATGGGACGGCGAACTGGTCAACACCGGCCGCCGCTTCGTCACTGCAATCGGCGCCGGCACCACCTATCCCGACTACAAGCCGGCTCCCTTCATCGTCAGCCAGGAGGTCGAGGGGGTCGATCTGGTGACCGTGGTCACCGAAGGCATTTTTTCGTACTGCGGCGTCAAGGTGAAGATCGACACCGACCGCCATCTCGGTCCCGAAACGGCAATCGTGCGCGCGCAAGGCGAGCCGATCGGCCACGTCACGACAGGCGAATACGGCTCGCAGATGCTGTCGCTCGGCGGAGTGCATCATTTGACCGGTGGCTCTAAGGCCGAAGGCCGGGCAACCTGCGACGCGATGCTCAGTCTGTGCAATCGCAAGCCGGTCGAACTGACCATCGATGGCGGCGCCACCATCATCGTCGAAGCCGGCAAACCACCTGTCATCGACGGCAAGCAGGAACACCGTATGCGGGTCGGCTGCGGGTCGGCCACCATCGGCATGTTCGCCACGCAATGGCGCGGCCTTGTCGACGAGGTGGTGGTGGTCGACGACCATATCACCGGCGTCGTCTCCGAGCATCAGGCCGGCAAGGTGCTGGGCTGGCAGGATACCGGCATCAAGATCATCGGCCGCCGTTCGACGCCGGGCCGCTATTTCAAGGTTTCCGAGCCCGGCCTCGGCTGGGGCGGCACCTCGATTTCCGACCCGCTGTCGATCCTCGGCGAATGGAACGCCAAGAAGGGCGCCCGCCCCGGCCTGTCGCTGCTGATGGTGTCGACCACCGGCGAGCAGTTCGCCTATTACGAGCTCGACGACGAGTTGAAGCCGGTGGAAAAACCGTTCCCCGAGCGGCTGCAGAAATCGGTCGGCCTGATCGAGGACAATTGCGAGCCGGCGCTCTGCACCGTGCTGTTCATCGGCGGCGCCGGCGGTTCGCTGCGCGCCGGCGTCACCGAAAACCCGGTCAATCTCACCCGCTCGGTGCAGGGCTTGAATACCTATGTTACCGTTGGCGGCGCGCCGGTCTATGTCTGGCCGGGCGGCGGCATCACGCTGATGGTCGACGTCATGCGCGTGCCGGAAGGCGCCTTCGGCTATGTGCCGACGCCGGCGCTGGTGGCGCCGATCGAATTCACGCTACGCCGCGACGACTATGTCCGGCTGGGCGGCTACGAGGCCGAGATACGCAGCGTCGAGGATATCGTTGCCAAAGGCGGCGAATATCTCAACCCGCGCCGCGGCTCAGGCGCCGAGGCCCACAATCCATGGCCGCCGCTGGCGCAGTTGCGCCGCGTCGGCTCGAACGGGGCCTCTTGATGCAAGGCCCGCAAGTCCACTGGCTGCAGGACGGCAAGCGGCTGCACCTCAACCACGGGCCGATCGACCTGATCGTCGAGGCCTTTGGTGAGGCGGCTGAGTGTCGTGCCGCCTACGATCAGGCGATCGAGCGCTTCCAGACGATCCTGATCGAGTTGGTCGAGGAGCTTCCCGAATTGCGGCTGCCGGCATTTTTCCTGGCGCCGCGCACCTTCGCCGGCCCGACTGCGCGGCGCATGGAAGCAGCCGTCATGCCCTTGGCGGAATGCTTCATCACGCCGATGGCCGCCGTCGCCGGATCAGTAGCCGACGAAGTGCTCGCCGCGCTGCTTGCCGGTCGCAAGCTCGACCGGGCCTATGTCAACAATGGCGGCGACAGCGCCCTCCATATCGGCAAGGGCCAGTCGATGAACCTGGCGATCGCCGGCACCGGCAACGGCATGGCCGACCGCCTCACCATTCGCTCGGCGGACGGCGTGCGCGGCGTCGCCACCAGCGGCTGGCGCGGCCGTTCGTTCTCGCTTGGCATTGCCGACGCCGTCACCGTGCTGGCGCACACCGGCGCCGAGGCCGATGCGGCCGCGACACTCATTGCCAACGCCGTCGACCTGCCCGGCAATCCCGCCATCAAGCGCATTCCCGTGCAGGACTTGGCGCCCGACAGCGATCTCGGCGCGCGGCTGGTGACACAAGCCGTCGGCATGCTCGCGCGTGGCGATGTGGAGCGGGCGCTGGACAATGGCCTTGCCGTCGCCGAAGATTTTCGCCGGCGCGGCCTGATTGCCGCATCGGCGCTGTTTCTAGGTGGGGAAGCCCGCATCAGTGGTTCCATGGCGCTTGCCGCGCCCAACAAAAATCCAGGGAAGGAAGTTGCCCATGCCTGAGTTTCCGATCCGCAAGATCGCGGTTCTGACCGAAGAGATCTTTCACGATGGCGGGCCGGTCGCTGCTCTGCCGCGCCGCCGCGCTGCAGCCGTGGCCCTGGTGAAGAACCCGTTCGCCGGCCGCTACGTCGAAGAACTGCAGAGCGCCATGGACGATCTGAAGCCGCTCGGCCTGCTGCTCACCGACAAGCTCATTGCCGCATTGGGCGGCGACATCAAGCAGATCGACGCCTACGGCAAGGGCACCATCGTCGGTTCGTCAGGGGAGCTGGAACACGGCGCGCTGTGGCATGTGCCGGGCGGTTACGCCATGCGCGAGCGGCTGGGCGACGCCAAGGCGATCGTGCCGTCGGCAACCAAGGTCGGCGCCTTCGGCTCGCGGCTCGACGTGCCGCTCGGCCACACCAACGCCGCCTATGTGCGTAGCCATTTCGACGCCATGGAGGTCGGTCTCAGCGACGGGCCGCGCGCCGACGAAATCCTGTTCTGCCTCGCCATGAGCTGCGGCCCCCGCGTGCACGACCGCATGGGCGGCCTGGCGGTCGGCGACATCAAGGCCTGGGACGGCTTGCGATGAGCGGCGGGGACAATCTTCTCAAGCTCGTCGAGGCCGAAGAGCCCGACGAACATGACTACCGCCTGCAGGAGCAGGTCGGCTTCATCCTGCGCAAGGCGCATCAGCGCCATGTCTCGATCTTTGCCGCCCAGATCAGCGACCTGACGCCGCCGCAATTCGCTGCACTTGCCAAGCTGCACGACGTCGGCGAGACCTCGCAGAACCAGTTGGGCACGCTGATCGCCATGGATGCGGCGACGGTCAAGGGCGTCATCGACCGGCTGAAGGCGCGTGGCCTGGTCGATCTGACCAAACACGAGGTCGACAAGAGGCGGCTGCTGGTCAACCTCACGCCAGAGGGACGCGAGGCGATCGAGCGGCTGATCCCGCTGGCCCGCGCCATCACCCAGGAAACGCTGGCGCCGCTGACCGCCAAGGAGGCCGCTACGTTTATGCGGCTGCTGGCGAAACTCGCCTAGGCGCGCAGTCTCGTGCCTTCTGGATCGAAGAACGGCATCGGCGCCACCACCGCGCGTGTCCGCTTGCCGTCAATGTCGGTGCTGAGTTCGGTGCCGATGGCGGTGAACGGCAGCCGCAGATGCGCGGTCGCCAGCACCTTGCCCAGCGAATAGCCGTGATCGCTATAGGTGACGACACCGGCATCCTCGCCGTCGGCGAAAACCCTGGCATCCGTCGCGGCCGGCTTGTCACCGTCGAGAATCAGCCCGGTCCAGCGTTCGTCGAGCCCCTTGCCGCGAATTGTGAGCAATGCCTCGCGGCCGATGAACTCGCCCTTGTCGAACTTGATCCAGCGATCGAGCCCGACATGGAAGGGCGTACGGCTCTCGTCCATGTCGATGCCATGCGCCGGATAGGCCTTTTCCAGCCCGAGCGTGAACATGGCCAGCACGCCGTATGGCTTCAGGCCGAAATCGCTACCGGTCCGCATCAGCGCGTCCCAGACGGAAGTGGCCTCGTCCGCCGGCACGAACAGTTCGAAGCCGAGCTCGCCGGTCACCCCGGTGCGTGAGATCAGGACTTTGGTCTCGCCGACGCGCCCTGAAGTGAACGCCCAGCGTTTCAACTCTTCGAGATCGGCATCCGACACTATAGCTTTCAGCAGCTCGCGTGAGCGCGGCCCCTGTATGGTCGGGAAGGCGACGGCCGCGGTGATGTCGGTGACATAGGCCTTTCGCGCTTCAGCATGATGCTGCAGCCAGGGCAGCATCTTCAGCCGGTTGACCGAGCCGGTCACCAGCATGAAATGCTCAGGCGCCAGCCGGAACACGGTGAGGTCGTCCATGATGCCGCCATCGTCGCGGCAGACGGTGGAATAGCGCACCTGGCCGGGCTTCATCGCGGCGGCATCGTTGACGATGATGTGGTTGACCAGCGCCTCGGCTTCCGGCCCCTTGATGTCCATCTTGCCCATGGTGCTGAGATCCTGCACGCCGACATTCTTGCGCGTGTTCAGATGCTCGTCGGCGATGCCGGAATAAGTTTTGGCCGAGACGAAGTCGCCGCCGACCCGGCCCATCGTGGCGCCGAGGCCAACGATGCTGGTGTAGAAAGGGGAGCGCCGCTCAACCAAGAAACTTCTCCGTCATCTCATGAAAACGGCAGCGCCGGGTGGCGCTGCCGAGGTCGGGTTGGCTGAGGGATTAACCCCCGTAGACGTCGAAGGCGAAGTACTTGTCGTTGATTTCCTTGTACTTGCCGTTGGCACGCAGGGCGTCGATGGCGGCATTGAACTTGTCGGCCAGTTCCTTGTTGCCCTTTTGCAGGGCGATGCCGACGCCGGGTCCATGAATGGCCGGATCAGCGGTGAGCGTGCCGAGCAATTTGCAGCAGGCGCCATCGGGCTTCTTCAGCCATTCGGTCAGGATGATCGAGCCGTCCATCATCGCGTCGAGCCGGCCATTGGCCATGTCGGTGCGGGCGTCGTCGCCGGTCGGATACGCTTTCACGGTCGAGCCGGAGTATTTCTGCTCGGCGAAATTCTGGTGGATGGTTGCGCTCTGCACGCCCAGCACCTTGCCCTTCAGATCGTCCGGCGATGTGCCGGCGATGGTCGAATCCTTCGGCACGGCGATGGCCGGCGGCGTCTGGTAATATTTGTGGGTGAACTCGACCTTCTCGGCCCGTTCCGGCGTGATGGTGATGTTGATGATGGCGTCGAACTTGCCGGCCTGCAGCGCCGGAATGGAACCATCGAAATCCTGTACGGAGAATTCGCACTCGGCCTTCATCTCGGCACACAGCGCCTTGCCGAGGTCGATGTCGAAGCCGCCCAGCGTGCCGTCCGAATTGGCATAGTTGAAAGGCGGATAGGCGCCCTCGGTCCCGATCCTGAGTTTCTCGGCGGAGGCAGCACCGGTCCCAAGCAGCAGGGCGGCGGAAGCGGCAAGCACGAAACGACCGAAAAGACGCATGTTCCTGATCTCCGTTGACTAAGCAATTCCAGGGAAGGTGTTGGCGGTTTCCCGTCCGGAATTGCGCGAAAACAAGGATAGAAGTCTATGGTCTTTTGCAGGCCCCACGGAGACGGAAACGACATGCTCTGCGGCGATCACGGCGCGGCAAGCCGTCCTTCCCCAGGAATCTTACTGTGATCTAAATTACAGACCGATCATGGACATGGGCGCATGCTCAGCTGGAAGTAGACGGTCGTGGGAGGGACCTGGGGATGGACCAGCAGGAATTCGTGCAGGAAGCCGCGCAGCGGCGCATAGACGACGACATCGCCAAGCGCATCAAGGTTCACCAGGCCAACATCGAGCGGCTCGAAACCGCAAGGGAAAGCGCCGGCAATCTCGAGGCGGCCGTCGCCAACCGGCCGCTGGTGATGCTGGCGCAGGGCGATTCCTGGTTCGACTATCCGCTCACCGGCAACGGCTTTCCGTTCGTCGACACCGACGTGATCGCGCAGCTGCGCCGCATCGGCTCGATGCCGCCGACCATCCTCAACCTTGCCCATCATGGCGATGCGGCGACCGACGAGATGTCGCTGCCCAAGCAGCAGCGCATGATCGCCGCCCTGCGCAACAAGGCCAACTGGCTGGACGGCAAGCCCGATGCCATCCTGTTCTCTGCCGGTGGCAACGACATTGCCGGCGACCAGTTCTGCATCTTCCTCGACTTCAATGACGGCCACGCCCCCGGGCTGAACAAGAACCGCTTCACCAAGGCGCTCGGCATGGTCGAGGCCTGCTATCTCGATTTGTTCGCGCTGCGCGACCGCGTCGCGCCAGGCGTGCCGATCTTTGGCCATTGCTATGATTTTCCGATCCCGAACGGAGCGCATCCGTCCTGTGTCGGCCCGTGGCTGAAACCGTCGCTCGATTTCTGCAACTGGACGGTCGCCAAGGGCACGGTCATCGTTCACGACGCGCTGGCGGCGTTCCGCGATGTGGTGAAGCGCCTGGCCGACGATCCCAACAACAATTTCCATCTGGTCGACACGCAGGGAACGTTGAAGGTGGCCGACTGGGCCAACGAACTGCATCCCGATCCCGCCGGCTTCAAGAAGATCGCGCAAAAATTCGCCGATGCGCTGAAGGCCAAGCTGCAGACCTGACGCGGCTCGGGCCTGTCGGCTGTCAGGTTCCGAACAGCTCTTTGGCTTGTTCAACGGTGTAGTAACCAAGCCTGATGTCTTCGGCGACCAGTTTCGGGTCGCGCTCACGCGGATCGCCATAGCCGCCGCCGCCCGGCGTGCCGACGCGCACGCGGTCGCCGGCCTTGAGCGCGATGTCCTGTTCCTTGGACAGATGCGGCGGCACATGTGCCTCGCCGGCGCGGAACACGGTCACCGTGTTGACCGCGCCGTCCCTGCCGCCGAGCGCGCCTTGCGGGCCGAAACGGCCATGGTCCATGACGAAGGACGCGCGCGCTTCGCCTCGCAAGATCTCGACCTCATAGGCGAGGCCGAAGCCGCCGCGCTGCTTGCCGGCGCCGCCCGAGCCTTCGCGCAAGGCATAGTGGCGGTAGAGCACAGGAAACGCCTGCTCCATGATCTCGACCGGCGGCGATTTGGAAATGCCGATGGTAGAGCAGCCATTGGTCAGCCCGTCATGGCCTGAATTGCCGCCATAGCCGCCGCCGGAGATCTGATACATCACATAGTCGCGGCCGCGCGCCGGATCGTTGCCGCCCAGCGCGAAATTGCCGCTGGAGCCGGCGGGTGCAGCCGTCACCTTTTCCGGCAGCGCCTGCACCATCGCCGCGAACACCGCCTCGGCGATGCGCTGCGAGACTTCAGCCGCGCAGCCCGAGACCGGCCGTGGGTATTTGGCGTCGAGGAACGTGCCTTCCGGCCGCTTGACGATCAGGGGCTCGAAGGCGCCGGCGCTGATCGGTACATCCGGGAAAATATGGCGCATGGCGAGATAGACCGACGACAAAGTCGTCGCCAGCACGCTGTTCATCGGCCCGGCACAGGGTTTTGACGAACCGGTGAAATCGAAGGTCAGCGTGTCGCCCTTCTTCTCCACCGCGAGCGCGATGGTCAGCGGCTCGTTGACCACGCCGTCCGAGTCGACAAAGGCCTTCGAGCTGTAGGTGCCGTCGGGAATGGCGGAGATGTTGGCGCGCATCTGCTCGGCGGCGCGGCGACGCAGTTCGGCGATCGCCCCGACGACGGTTTCGTCCCCGTAACGATCGAGGATTCCATTGAGCCGGTCCTGACCGATCAACAGTGCCGCGGCTTGCGCCCTTATATCGCCGATGCGCTGGTCGGCGACGCGGATGTTGGAGCAGATGATGGCGTAGATTTCGGAGTCGAGCACGCCCTTCTTGAACAGCTTGACCGGCGGCAGCCGCAGGCCTTCCTGCTCGACGGCTGTGGCGGAGGCGGAGAAGCCGCCCGGCACCGAGCCACCGATATCGGGCCAGTGGCCGGTATTCGATAGCCAGCAAAATATCTTGCCGCCGCGGTAGACCGGCATGGCGAAGCGCACGTCCATCAGATGCGTGCCGCCGAGATAGGGATCGTTGACGATGTAGATGTCGCCGGGTTCCGGCGGCAGGCAGCGGCCGTCGGCGATCATCTCGATCACCGTTTTGGTCGAATACTGCATGACGCCGACGAACACCGGCAGGCCCTGGCTGCCTTGTGCGATCAACGAACCATCGACGGCCGAGTAGATGCCGTCGGAGCGGTCATTGGCCTCGGCGATGACAGGCGAGAAGGCAGCGCGGGAGAAAGTGAGATCCATCTCGTCGCAGACCTGCTGCAAGGCTGCCTGCAGGACCGAAAGCGTGATGGCGTCGAGCTTTTGCATCTCAGGCCTCGCCGATATCGATGATGATGTTGCCGTCGGCGTCCGATCTTGCGCGGTCGCCGGGTTCGAGCACGGTGGTGGCGTCCATCTGTTCGAGGATCGCCGGCCCTTGGATAACGGCATCGAGCGGCAATTTTTCGCGTGCGTATATCGGCGTATCGTGCCAGCGTCCGGCATACCAGACCGGCCTTGTCTCGCGCAGCGCCTCGTCTAGCGTCTTTGTACGTCCGGCCGGGTCGATCAGCCGTGACAGGTCGATTGCCGGCCGCACGCCCGTCACCGACGTGTTGAGGTTGACCAGATTGGCGCGGATCTCCGGCAACTCGACCTTGAAGCGGGCGAAATAGGCTTTTTCGAACAGCGCCTGCAACTCGTGCCTTGTCACCGATGAAGACGGCAGCGCCACGTTGATGATGTGGGTCTGGCCGACAAACTGCATGTCGGCAGAGTGCGTAACGCGGATCGTTTCCGGCTTCACCGCTTCCTTGCCGATCAGTTCCTCGCCTTCCCCGCGGTGACGTTCCAGCACCTCGCGAAGCCTGGCTTCATCGAGCACGGCGACCGGCTGGTTGATGGTGTTGACGAAGTCATGGCGCAGATCGGCCACGACGCAGCCGAGCGCATTGGTGATGCCCGGACGCGCCGGCACCAGCACGCGGGGCAGGCCGAGTTCGCGCGCCAGGGCGGAGGCATGCAGCGGCCCGGCGCCACCGAAGGCGAACAGCGCGAAATCGCGCGGATCATGGCCGCGCGACACCGAGACCATGCGGATGGCGCCGGCCATCTTCATGTTGCCGAGGCGCAGCACCGCGCCCGCCGCTTCGACGCCGGAGAGGCCGGCGGCCTTGCCTATTCTGTCTTCGAAGATACCGGTGACCCGCTCGACGGTGACCGGATTTTCGACCGCCAGCAGCTTCTTCGGCGCCAGCCGCCCGAGCACCAGATTGGCGTCGGTGATGGTCGGCTCCAGGCCGCCGCGGCCGTAGCAGATCGGGCCGGGATTGGCGCCGGCACTTTCCGGGCCGATCTGGATCAGGCCGGCGGCATCGACCCGGGCGATGGAGCCGCCGCCGGCACCGACCGTATGCACCGCCACCATCGGCACATGGATCGGCATCGCATATTCGATCTCGATCTCGTTCGAGACGGCGGGCTCCGCATCCCGGATCAGCGCCACGTCGGTCGAGGTGCCGCCCATGTCGTAGGTGACGAGGTTTTCAAAGCCGGCGCGCTTGCCCGTATAGGCGGCCGCGATGACACCCGAAGCCGGGCCTGACATCACGGTCTTGGCCGACTCGCGCGTGACGAAGCGGGCCGAGATCATGCCGCCATTGCCGTTCATGATCAGGAAGTCGCGGGCATAGCCTTTGGCGGCCAACTCCCTGCGCAGCCGCTCGACATAGCGCTCGAGGATCGGCTGCACCGAGGCGTTCACCGCGGCGGTCACGCCGCGCTCGAATTCGCGGGCTTCCGACAGCAGCGCATGGCCAGTCGTGATGTAGCCGTTCGGCCAAAGCTCGGCGGCGATTTCGGCGGCGCGCCGCTCATGCCCAGGGTTGGCGTAGGAATGCAGGAAATGGATGACGAGGGACTCGCAGCCGGCGACGATCAGCGTCTTCACGGCGTCGCGCATCTCGGCCTCGTCGAGCGGCGTGCGCACCGCGCCCGACGCCTCGACGCGCTCCGAAACTTCCAGCCTGAGATCACGCGGGATGATCGGAACGAAGCTTCCGGTCATGCCATAGGGCTGCGGCCGTGTGCGGCGGCCAAGCTCAATCACGTCGCGAAAACCGCGCGTGGTGATCATGCCGGTTTTCGCCAGCCTGCGTTCCAGAACCGCGTTGGTCGTGGTGGTCGTGCCATGCACGATGAGGTCGATGCCGTCTATGGCAAAGCCTGTGGCGCCCAGCGCTGAAACCACGCCGAACGCCTGGTTGTCGACCGTCGTCGGCGTCTTGGCGATATGCACCTTTCCGCCGTCATTTCCGTCGATCAAAATGAGGTCGGTGAAGGTTCCGCCAACATCGATGCCGGCAACGACGTGACCCAGGGAATCCGGTTGTTGCACCGAAAAATTCTCTTTCATTGTCGAAATCCGAAATGGCGGAACTACGAATATGCCGCAGTTTGGAAAGCTGTTTTAGCGTGGTATCTTGACACAAATATCGTTTGTATACTAATAAATCTGAGACACAAGAGCTCACTGCTTTGGAGTGTGTGAACGGCACGCCGGGACCTGAATGGTCTGGGCGCGCAGGAAACGGTTTGGCGCCCGCACAGGCGTGGGCAAGACAGAGTTGGATTTGATGAACACCACATCCGCACTCAACACCGCCGGCGCCCGTCCGCTGCAGTTCCCGATTCCGGCCAACGTCTATGCCGAAACCGTCGTCTCGGTGAAGCATTACACCGACCGTCTGTTCTCGTTCCGCATCACCCGTCCGCAGTCGCTGCGCTTCCGCTCCGGCGAGTTCGTCATGATCGGGCTGCCCAATGCCGAAAAGCCGGTGTACCGCGCCTATTCGGTGGCAAGCCCGGCCTGGGACGAAGAGCTGGAATTCTTCTCGATCAAGGTGCCGGACGGCCCGCTGACCTCCGAACTGCAGAAGATCCAGGTCGGCGACACCGTCATCATGCGCCAGAAGTCGACCGGCACGCTGGTTGTCGACGCGCTGACCCCGGCAAAGCGCCTGTTCATGATCTCGACCGGCACCGGCATTGCGCCCTTCGCCAGCCTTCTGCGCGACCCCGATACCTACGAAAAATTCGATCAGGTCATCCTGACCCACACCTGCCGCGACAATGCCGAACTGACCTATGGCCAGGAACTGGTGGCCGCGCTCGAGAACGATCCCCTGATCGGCGAACTGACCGGCGGCCGCGTCACCCTCTACAATTCGACGACCCGCGAAGAGTCGGCGCGCATGGGCCGCATCACCGCGCTGATCGGCTCCGGCAAATTCTACGACGACCTCGGCATCGAGAAGCTCAATCCGGAGACGGATCGCATTATGATCTGCGGCTCGATGCATATGCTGAAGGACGTCAAGGAAATGGCCGAAAGCCTCGGCTTCCATGAGGGCTCGCTCAGCCATCCCTCGACCTTCGTCGTCGAGCGCGCTTTCGTCGGCTGACATCAGCCGGCGCCTCGGCGCCACGTCTTGAATTGACGTTTTGACCATGTGGTCAAAATTCAGCTGCTTTTGCCGCCTTTTTCCGTTATGAGCCCTTGAAGGACTCGTGAAGCATCGATTCACGGGCTATCTTCGGTGTGTGTCGCCCAAGTCCGGGAGCAACGACACGCACCACGACGTAAAATCGTCGAGCGAAAGGGCAGGAGATGAGCAGCACAATCCGCGAAGCCGATCTCGGCGGGTCCAAGGTCACGCCGCTGCCGGCGCGTGCCGCAGCCAACACGCCCGTGCCGCAAAGCCACGGTATTGCCCGCAACACCGGCATGCGGCTCGATCTCGGCTTCATGGAATCGGTGCGCTCGGTCAACCGCTCGGCGCTGGAACGCAGGGTCGCCAGCCTCACAAAGCGGCGCTCGATCAAGGCTGACAACCAGGCCGCCTGGCTGCTGCGCGCGGTCTCCTGCATGGATTTGACGACTCTGAATTCCAACGACACCGAAGAGCGGGTGCGCCGCCTATGCGCCAAGGCGATCAACCCGTTCCGCCGCGACATCGTCGAGGGGCTTGGCATCGAGGGCGAAAAAATCCGCCCGGCGGCGGTCTGCGTCTATCATCCATTCGTCGCGACGGCTGTTGATGCCGTGCGCGGCACCGGCATCCATGTCGCCGCCGTCTCCACCGCTTTCCCGCACGGCCTTGCGCCGTTGTCGACCCGCCTGCAGGAGATCGAGGCATCGGTGCGCGACGGCGCCGACGAGATCGACGTCGTCATCCCGCGCGGCCTGGTCTTCGGCGCCAAGTGGCAGGAGCTCTACAACGAGATCGTCTCGATGCGCGAAGCCTGCGGCGATGCGCATCTCAAGGTCATTCTCGGCACTGGCGACCTCGCCACGCTGCGCAATGTCATGCTGGCCTCGATGGTGGCGATGATGGCCGGCGCCGATTTCATCAAGACCTCGACCGGCAAGGAAAGCGTCAACGCCACGCTGCCCGTCGGCCTTGCCATGGTGCGCGCCATCCGAGCCTATTTCGAGGAGACCGGCTTTCTCATCGGCTTCAAGCCGGCCGGCGGCATCTCTACAGCCAAGGCTTCGCTCGACTGGCTGGTGCTGATGAAGGAGGAGCTCGGCCGGCCATGGCTGGAGCCAGACCTGTTCCGCTTCGGCGCCTCGAGCCTGCTGACCGATATCGAGCGCCAGCTCGAGCATCATCTGACCGGGCATTATTCGGCCAACCACCGCCACGCAATGGCGTGAGGCGGGTGAAGGCCTTGAACGCCGAGTTTTTTCGCGCCCCCCTCTGTCCTCCCGGACATCTCCCCCACCTGGGGGGAGATTGGCTATCATTGACGATTTCGCCAGTCGTCGACGTTTCGGAGCCGACAGGCGCGAATGCTGATCTCCCTCCTTGTGGGGAAGATGTCCGGCAGGAAGGAGGGGGGCGCCACAGAGCGCCTGCCAAGAAGATTATCTGGAGCGCGTCATGAACATTCTCGAACGCTATCACGCCATGGAATACGGCCCGGCGCCGGAAGCCCGCACCGAGGCCGATGCCTGGCTTGCCGGACGCGATTTCGGCAAGGCGCTGTTCATCGATGGCGGCTGGAAGGCGGCCGCCAGCGGCAAGACTTTCGAGACCAGCGAACCCTCCTCCGGCAAGCTGCTGGCCAAGATCTCCGATGCCGGCGCCGCCGATATCGACGCAGCCGTCGCCGCAGCCACCAAGGCCTTACCGAAATGGTCGGCATCCTCGGGCTACCAGCGCGCAAAAGTGCTTTACGCCATCGGCCGCGCGATGCAGCGTCATCAGCGCCTGTTCGCAGTGCTTGAGTCAATCGACAACGGCAAGCCGATCCGCGAAAGCCGCGACATCGACGTGCCGCTGGCCATCCGCCATTTCATCCATCATGCCGGCTGGGCACAGGCGCTGGACAAGGATTTCCCAGGCCACAAGGGTGTCGGCGTCGTCGGCCAGATCATCCCATGGAATTTCCCGCTGCTGATGCTGGCATGGAAGATTGCGCCGGCGCTCGCCGCCGGCTGCACGGTGGTGCTGAAGCCGGCCGAGTTCACGCCGCTCACCGCCATCCTGTTTGCCGAGATCTGCGAGCGTGCCGGCGTGCCCAAGGGCGTCGTCAACATCGTCCAGGGCGGGCCGGAAGCGGGCGTCGCCATCGTCAACCATCCCGGCATCCAGAAGATCGCCTTCACCGGCTCTTCGGAGGTCGGCAAGATCATCAGGAAAGCCACGGCTGGATCGGGCAAGAAGCTGTCATTGGAGCTTGGCGGCAAATCGGCCTTCATCGTCTTCGAGGACGCCGATCTCGACAGCGCCGTCGAAGGACTGGTCGACGGCATCTGGTTCAACCAGGGCCAGGTCTGCTGCGCCGGGTCACGGCTTCTGGTGCAGGAAGGCATTGCCGATGCCTTGATCGCCAAGGTCAAGGTCAGGATGAGCCGGCTTCGCGTCGGCAGCCCGCTCGACAAGAACACCGATGTCGGCCCGCTGGTCGACGCCACGCAGCTCGACCGCGTCAAGGGTCTGGTCGCCGAAGGCGCCAGGCAGGGCGCCGTCTGCTGGCAGCCCGATGCGGTGCTGCCGTCTTCCGGCTACTACCACCTGCCGACGCTCGCCACCGGTGTTTCGCCGGCAAACATACTGGCGCAGGAAGAGGTGTTCGGTCCGGTTCTGGCCACCATGACCTTCCGCAACACCGAGGAAGCGATCGAGCTTGCCAACAACACGCGCTATGGGCTGGCCGCCTCGGTGTGGAGCGAAAACATCAACCTCGCGCTGCATGTCGCTCCGCAATTGAAGGCCGGCGTCGTCTGGGTTAACGGCACCAACATGTTCGACGCCGCCTGCGGCTTCGGCGGCTATCGCGAAAGCGGCTTTGGCCGCGAGGGCGGGCGCGAGGGCATGTTCGAATATCTCTCGGCAAAACTGCCGCTCGGCCCGGTGATCAAGCCGACGGCGTCTTCGGCGCAGCCCGTCGAGCAATCGGATGGCGGCGCCATCGACCGCACGGCCAAGCTGTTCATTGGCGGCAAGCAGGTGCGTCCCGATGGAAATTACTCGGTTTATGTCGCCACTGCCAGGGGCAAGCTGGCCGGCGAAGTCGGTCTCGGCAGCCGCAAGGACATCCGCGACGCCGTTGCCGCCGCCCGCGCCTGCAAAGCGTGGCCGGAGGCGACCGCCTACAATCGCTCCCAGGTGCTATATTATCTCGCCGAAAATCTGTCCGGCCGTGCCGGCGAGTTTACCGCACGCTTGACCGAACTGACCGGCGCCAACGCCAAGGCCGCGCGGGAGGAAGTGGAACAATCGATCGAGCGCCTGTTCCTCTATGCCGGCCTTGCCGACAAGTATGAGGGCAGGGTGCATCAGCCACCGGCCCGCGCCGTCACGCTCGCTTTGCACGAGCCGGTCGGCGTCGTCGGCATCGTCGCCCCGGACAGCGCGCCGCTGCTCGGCTTGATCTCCCTGATCGCACCTGCGCTTGCCATGGGCAACACGGTAGTGGCCGTGCCGTCGGAAAAATACCCGCTGCTTGCCACCGATCTCTACCAGGTGATCGAATATTCCGACGTTCCGGCAGGCGCCATCAACATCGTCACCGGCCGCACGGCGGAGCTTGCCGGCGTGCTGGCCAAGCATGACGATGTCGACGGGCTCTGGCTGTTTGCCGATGCCGACACTTGCGCCAAGGCGGAGGCCGATTCCGTCGGCAATCTCAAGCGCGTCTGGACCGGCAACGGCAGCAGCCTCGACTGGGCGTCCGACGAGGCCGCCGGCGATGCCCTGCTGCGCCGCGCCGTCGAAGTGAAGAACGTCTGGGTGCCATACGGCGACTAATGCCGCCTGAAGCGCGCTGTGCTTGAGTGAACCATGGCAGCGTGACTCGTTGTCCGGTTGTCATACATGTTGTTGCATCAGAGCAAGCGATGTGCATTACATCAGCCGTCGCGAAGGTGATCGCGTTCGGGCTTGACGCTTGGACATGTGTTCTTTAACCAGAAAAAACATTTGTTATGGACTGATGGATTGTGCAGGGCCGCATAGTCGCGCCTGTCTGGCACGGGACGCCCCAGTCAGCCGGCAGTAAATCGGGCCGAGCAGTGGCCAAAGAGGGCGAGGAGAAACGCATGGCGGATCTGGCAGGCAAGGTCGTTGTCGTCACCGCGGCGGCACAAGGCATCGGCAGAGCGAGCGCATTGGCCTTCGCCAAGGCAGGTGCCATCGTGCACGCCACCGACATCAACGAGGCGCTGCTGGCCGAACTCGCCAAGACCTCCGGCATCAAGACCCGCAAGCTCGACGTTCTCAACGACGATGCGGTGGCATCCGGCTTCGCCGAAATCGGCCGCGTCGACGTGCTGTTCAACTGCGCCGGCTTCGTCCATTCCGGGTCCATCCTCGAGATGAAGGACGCCGATCTCGATTTCGCCTTCAACCTCAATGTCCGCGCCATGATCCGCACCATTCGGGCCGTACTGCCCGGCATGCTGGAGCGCGGCGATGGCTCGATCATCAACATGTCGTCCGTCGCCGGCGCCGGCAAGGGTGTGCCCAACCGCTTCGCCTACGGCGTCACCAAGGCGGCCGTGATCGGTCTCACCAAGGCGATTGCCGCGGACTATGTCGCCAAGGGCATTCGCTGCAACGCCATCTGCCCCGGCACCGTCGAGAGCCCGTCGCTACAGGACCGCATGCATGCGCAGGGCGATTACGAGGCGGCCCGCGCGGCCTTCATTGCCCGCCAGCCGATGGGCCGTCTCGGCACGCCCGAGGAAATCGCCGACCTTGCCGTCTACCTCGCCGGCGCCACGTACACCTCAGGCCAGGCCTATAATATCGACGGCGGCTGGTCGATCTGAGCAATAGCCTCGATCCGCAGGTCCAGGCTCGAACAGTTCTAAAGTCCGGCTTGCCCTAGGTCGGGTCCGATAGCCAGAGTCCACCCAGTCATCGCTTGGCGGAACGAGTTTTGAAAACGGCCTTGGGCCGCAATTTGGAGAGCAAGATGAAACTGCTGCGCTATGGCGAGATAGGGAGCGAACGCCCCGGCCTGCTCGATGCGGATGGAACGATCCGCGATCTTTCGGGTCATGTCACCGACATTGCCGGCAAGGCGCTCGATCCGGCGTCGCTCGAGACATTGTCGAAGCTCGATCCGAACTCGCTGCCAGCGGTTTCCGGCAAGCCGCGCCTCGGCGCCTGCGTCGCCGGCACGGGCAAGTTCATCTGCATCGGCCTGAATTATTCCGACCATGCCGCCGAAACCGGCGCCACCGTGCCGCCGGAGCCGATCATCTTCATGAAGGCAAGCTCGGCCATTGTCGGTCCCGACGATGACGTGCTGATCCCGCGCGGTTCGGAAAAGACCGACTGGGAGGTTGAACTCGCCGTGGTCATCGGCAGAAAAGCCAAATATGTCAGCGAAGCCGAGGCGCTGGATTATGTCGCCGGCTATGCCGTTGCCCATGACGTGTCCGAGCGAGCCTTCCAGGCCGAGCGCCAGGGCCAGTGGACCAAGGGCAAGAGCTGCGACACGTTCGGTCCGACCGGGCCGTGGCTTGTCACCAAGGACGAGGTTGCCGATCCGCAGAACCTCAAAATGTGGCTGACGGTCAACGGCAAGACGATGCAGAACGGCTCGACCAGGACCATGGTCTACGGCGTCGCCTATCTCGTTTCCTATCTCAGCCAGTTCATGTCGCTGCATCCTGGCGACATCATCTCCACCGGCACCCCGCCCGGCGTTGGGCTGGGCATGAAGCCGCCGGTGTTCTTGAAGGCTGGCGATGTGGTGGAACTGGGCATCGAGGGGCTCGGCCAGCAGAAGCAGACCTTCAAGGCGGATGTTTAGCCATCTCTTCTCTTGAGCGTTTCACCGTTTGGCGGCGAAACGCTCAATCTCTTTGTTTCCCCGGCGGCTGGCGCCTCTTGTCAGCGCCAGCCGAGAGCCGGCGCGACGTGCTTCAGGATCGCCTCGATGACGTGGGCGTTGTACTCGACGCCGAGCTGGTTGGGGACGGTCAGAAGCAGCGTGTCGGCCTCGGCGATCGCTTCGTCCTCTTTCAGCTGATCGATCAGCACATCGGGCTCCGCGGCATAGGAGCGGCCGAAGACGGCAAGCTTCTCAGGCTCGATATAGCCGAAATGATCTTCGCTGCTGCCGCCGCCGAAATAGGCGCGGTCGCGGTCGTTCACTAGCGCAAAGATGCTGCGGCTGACCGACACGCGCGGCTCGCGCGCATGGCCGGCCTCCTTCCACGCCGCGCGATAAGCGCGGATCTGTTCGGCCTGCTGGATGTGGAGCGGCTGGCCGCTCTCATCGAACTTCAGCGTTGAACTTTGCAGGTTCATGCCGAGCTTGCCCGCCCATTCGGCGGTGGCGTTGGTAGCGGCGCCCCACCAGATCCGGTCGCGCAGGCCGGCCGAGAACGGCTCGAGCCGCAGCATTCCCGGAGGATTGGGGAACATCGGCCGCGGATTGGGTTGCGCGAAACCTTCGCCGCGCAGCACGTCCAGGAACACCTCGGCATGGTTGCGCGCCATGTCGGCATCGCTTTTGCCGTCCTGCGGCACGTAGCCGAAGTAGCGCCAGCCGTCGATCACCTGCTCCGGCGAACCGCGGCTGATGCCAAGCTGCAGCCGGCCACCGGCGATCAGGTCGGCAGCACCCGCATCCTCGGCCATATACAGCGGATTCTCATAGCGCATGTCGATGACGGCGGTGCCGATCTCGATGCGGCTGGTGCGGGCGCCGACCGCGGCCAGAAGCGGAAATGGCGAAGCGAGCTGGCGGGCAAAATGATGGACGCGGAAATAGGCGCCGTCCGCGCCCAGCTCCTCGGCGGCGACGGCCAGGTCGATCGACTGCAGCAGCGCGTCGGAAGCCGAGCGCGTCTGCGATTGCGACGAGGGCGACCAATGGCCGAAAGAAAGAAGGCCGATCTTCTTCATGCGCGCATCCTGTTCTTTGATTCCAGTTGCCTACTTCGTCGCCCACGCGATCGGGTTCAATCGACACTCACACAACGCAGTGTCAATGCCGCCGGCCCTTGACGGTTTCGCGACGATACCCATCGGTGCGCAAAGGACCAAGGCCATGGTCCCCGGCGATGCCTTGCGCGACCGCGTCAGCATCTGCCGCGGCGCTTTTGGGGCCAAATGAACCAACCAAAGGCGATGTACCGCAAACTCCATTCGCTTCAGAGCCCGGTTTTGAAATCTTCTCGCTCATTTAATTCTACAAAATCGGTAGGCTTAATGCGGATAGTGCGTTTGCGAGAAGGAGCCTCGGATGTCAAAAAAGCTGGTGGTGGGGTTGTCCGGCAACCTGACCCGTCCGTCCAAGACGAAGGCATTCGTCAGCCACATCGCCGGTGAGGTGGCGAGCCGGGCCGGCTCGGCTTTGAGCGTTTTCGACATCGAGGATCTCGGCCCGTCCTTTGCGCCTGCAAGACAGCTTGGCGATCTCGATCCGGCGGCGCGCGGTATTATCGAGCAGCTGCTCGGCGCCGACGTGCTGGTGGTCGGCTCCCCGACCTTCAAGGGCAGCTACACCGGGCTGTTCAAGCACTTCTTCGACCTGCTCGACCCGTCGTCGCTGCGCGGCAAGCCGATCATCCTGGCGGCAACAGGCGGCGGCGAGCGTCATTCGCTTGTCGTCGAACACCAGTTGCGGCCGTTGTTCGGCTTCTTCGAGGCGCAGACCCTGCCGACCGCGATCTACGCCTCGGACAAGGACTTTGCAGATGGCGTGCTGGTGTCAGAGGCAGTCAAGGCGCGAGCCCGGCAGGCGGTCGCCGAAGCATGCCGGGTGGCCGGCGTGCCCTACAGCGTCGTCCTTGCCGCCTGAAACCACGATCCGCGACGCAATATTCCATCCCGCATAGACCAGAAGGACGCCTGCAATGACTCGAGCCAGCAAGTCCGATAGCAGGCCGCGGCAGATCAAGCTCGGCGCTTTCCTGCCCGGCGGCGGGCAGCATATCGCCGCCTGGCGTCATCCCGATGCGCCGGCCGACGGCGCCACCAATTTCGAGTTCCACAAGCAACTGGCGCTGACCGCCGAGCGCGGCCTGTTCGACGCCTATTTCCTGGCCGACAACCTGACCGTCGGCCTCGGCGCCCGCGAGGGCGGCAACGCCAAGATCGCCGGCTTCGAGCCGGTGACGCTGTTTGCGGCGCTGGCGCCGCTGACGACGCATCTCGGCTTCATCGCAACGGCGTCCACCACTTATGAGGAGCCTTACACGCTGGCGCGCAAATTCGCTTCGCTCGACCTGTTGTCGAACGGCCGCGCCGGCTGGAACGTGGTGACCTCGGCCGGCGACGAAACGGCACGCAATTTCAACCGCGACGTCCAGCCCAGCCATGCCGAGCGCTATGCCAGGGCGCATGAGCATGTCGAGACGGTCAAGGCGCTGTGGGACAGCTGGGAGGATGACGCCTTCATCCGCGACAAGCAGTCGGGCCGTTTCTACGACAAGGACAGATTGCACGACATCGACCACAAGGGCGAGCATTTCAACGTCAAGGGTCCGCTCAACGTGCCGCGCCCGGTGCAAGGACATCCGGTTGTCGTACAAGCGGGGCAGTCGGAAGACGGCCGTGGGCTTGCCGCGCACTCGGCCGAGGTCATCTTCACCGCCCATCAGAAGCTCGAGACGGCGCAGGAATTCTACCGCGACATCAAGGCGCGCGTGGCTGAAGTCGGCCGCGATCCCGACCAGGTGCTGATCATGCCGGGCGTCGCGCCCTTCGTCGGCCGCACCGAGGACGAGGCCCGTGCCAAATACCAACAGCTTAACGACCTTATCCTGCCCGAGGACGGTGTCGCCCTGCTCAACGGGCTGGCCGGCCAGACGCTCGACATCAGGGGCTATCCGCTCGACGGCCCGTTGCCGCCGAGCAAGGAAACCGAAGGCATGAAAAGCCGCCAGGCGCTGATCCGGCAGATTGCCGACGAGCACAATTTCAGCATCCGCCAGCTTTACCAATGGGTAGCGACGGCGCGCGGCCACTACACCATCGTCGGCAGCGTCACGCAGGTCGCCGATCAGCTGGAGGAATGGTTCACCAGCGAGGCGGCCGACGGCTTCAACATCCTGCCGCCCTGGCTGCCCGGCGCGCTCGACGATTTCGTCGACCTGGTCATTCCCGAGCTGCAGCGGCGCGGCCTGTTCCGCACGGCTTACGAAGGCCGCACGCTGCGCGAGAATCTCGGCCTCAGGCGCCCGGAAAATCCATGGACCGTCGCCCGCTCGACCGTCCTTGCCGCCGAATGACCTTGGCATCGAAGGGGTGAAGCAATGACGCTGCAGCACATCGATCGGCAGATCACGGTTCGCCGCAGTGGTGGCGAAACTGGGCTCGGCACCGACTTCCTGAACCTCGGCAGCAAGGCGGCTGTTCGCTTCCTGAAGCGCTACGGCGTGCTTGCCGGCTTCCTGGCGCTCTGGCAGGTGGCGAGCAGCGTCGGCTGGGTCAACGCGGCGGTGCTGCCGCCGATCGACATGATCGTCGTCGCACTCTGGAAGGGGCTTGCCGGCGGCAGCCTGCTCGGCGACATCGCCATCAGCCTGCAACGCGCCGGCATCGCCTTTGCGGCGGCTGTAGCCGTTGCCATTCCGCTCGGCCTGTTCATGGGCCAGGTGCGCCCGGTCGAAACCGCGCTCGATCCGATCCTGCAGGTGTTCCGGCAGACCTCTGCACTGGCGCTCTACCCGGTGTTCATCCTGCTCTTGGGACTTGGCGAGACCTCGAAGATCTTCGTCATCTTCTGGGCGACGCTGTTTCCGCTGCTGCTCAATACCACCAGCGGCGTCAAGGAAGTCGATCCCAAGCTGCTTGAAATGGCGCGCGTCTATGGTGCGAGCCGGCTCACCGTGTTTCGCCGCGTCGTACTGCCGGGCGCCGTGCCGTCGATCTTCGTCGGCTTGCGGCTGAGCGCCACCACCGCGCTGCTGCTGCTGATCGCGTCCGAGATGATCGGTGCCAACAAGGGCATCGGCTTCCAGGTGATGAACGCGCAGTACAATTTCCAGATCCCGCTGATGTTTGCGGCAATCGTCATCCTCGCCGGGCTTGGCCTGATCGCCAACCAGGCATTGGTCACCCTGCAGCGGCGGCTCTGTCGCTGGAGCAATCCTGTCAACTGAGCAGTCCGCCCCTCACCGTTTACCTCCAGGAAGGACCCGATCATGAAAATCACCCGCCGTTCGCTGCTTGCCGGCGCGCCGCTTGCCGCCGGCCTCATCGCCGCCGGCCTGCCGCGCATGGCCTTTGCGCAAGCCGCAGCCGTCAAGTTCCGCTACCTCGCCAGCCGTGGCAGCATCTCCCCGCACGAGCTGGCCGACGAGCTTGGCTACTTCAAAGGGCTCGGCGTCGAGCTGGAGAATGTCGGCTATTCCTCGGGTGGACCGGAATCGCTGTTTGCGCTGTCTTCCGGCAGCGTCGACATCGGCTCGGCCGCCACCGCGGCGGTGATCAACTCAATCTCGGGCGGCAACGACTTCGTCGCGGCGTATCCGAGCAACGGCATCAACAAGGATGTGAAGAGCGTCTTCTACGTGCTGGAAGACAGCCCGATCAAATCGATCGCCGACATTGCCGGCAAGACCATCTCGGTCAACACGCTCGGCGCTCATCTCGACTATACGGTGCGTGAGGCCCTGCACAGCGTCGGCCTGCCGCCGACCGCCGCCAACCTCATTGTCGTGCCCGGCCCGCAGCTTGAGCAGACGCTGCGCTCGCGCCAGGTCGACATTGCCGGCCTCGGCTACTGGCAGGCGACCTTTGCCGGCGCGCTGGTCGCCAATGGCGGCGTGCGCGGCGTGTTCGACGACACGCAGGTGCTCGGCGAGCTCGCCGGCGGCTTCGTCGTACTCAGGCGCGACTTCATTGCCGCCAACCCGGATGCGGCGCGCAACTTCGTCGAACAGTCGGCGCGCGCCTCGGACTGGTCGCGCCAGAACCCGGACGAAGCCCGCAAGGTGCTGGCCACTATCCTCGACAAGCGCGGTGAAAACGGCGATCTCGCCCGCTACTGGACCGGCTTTGGTCTGCGCGAAGGTGCGCAGGCGACCGACCGCGACATCGACTTCTGGGTCGCCGTGCTGGAGCGCGACGGCCGTCTGGCCAAGGGCAAGCTGAAAGCCGCCGACATTCTGTACCGGCCCGGCGAAACCAAGATCAACTGAGCTCTGAAATAGCTGAGAGATGAGATGACCGGTTCCAACCGCGGCGGGGAGGTCTCGATCCGCGACCTGTCCAAATCCTTCAGCCTCGGCGGGCGCCAGCTTGCCGTGCTGCGGACGCTCAACCTCGACATTCGTTCGGGGGAATGCCTGGTCATTGTCGGCGCCAGCGGCTCCGGCAAGACCACGCTGCTGCGTATTCTGGCCGGGCTGGAGGCGGCCGACAGCGGCGGTGTCGCGATCGACGGCCAGCCGGTGCATGGCGTCGGCGCCGAGCGTGCCGTGATCTTCCAGGAGCCGCGGCTGCTGCCGTGGCTGAGCGTGCTCGGCAATGTCGCGTTCGGCCTCGAAGTGCGCGGTGTTCCCAAGAGGCAGGCCGAGGAACGCGCCCGCTTCTACGTCGCCCTGGTCGGCCTTGCCGAATTCGCCGATGCTTTTCCGAGCCAGCTTTCCGGCGGCATGGCGCAGCGCGTCGGCATCGCCCGGGCGCTCACCGTGCAGCCCGAGATCCTTCTGCTCGACGAGCCGCTGGGGGCGCTGGACGCCATGACCAAGATCGGCATGCAGGAGGAACTGGCGCGCATCTGGAGCGAGGAGAACGTCACCATGGTGATGGTCACCCACGATCTGGAGGAGGCGATCTATCTTGCCGACCGGGTGCTGATCCTGCCCAAGGAGAAAGGCGGCGCGGCGCGGTTGATCGACATCGACCTGCCACGCCCGCGCGAGCGCAGCGAGAGCCGCTTCGTGCGCTATCGCGAAGAACTGCTGCGCGAATTCGGCCTGCACTGATCGGGGAAGGGGCCAGCCGTGGCTCCCCCGGAAGATTAGCTCTCGCAATTATTGCTTGGTGAACGTGCCCGTATAGGTTCGGTCGGCAAGCCCATAGGTGACGGCCAGCGTTCCGTCCGCCTGAATGACCGCGCTGACGTCCGCGCCATTGGGAAGGCGCCGCAGTTTCAACGTGTTGCCGAAAATCTTGCCTTCGCCGTCGGCCACGCCCGGTTTGTTGTCGGCGACATCGCCCCAGGCATAGGTGGCGGTGACATTGCCGCCGCGCGTAATCGTCAGCACGGCGAGCTTGCCGTCATACATCCCGTCCAGCTGTCCGCCCCATATGCCGGAAAACGCGACATACTTGGCCGGGACGCCTTCGCCGGGCGGCATAACCCGCACGGATGGATCGAGGACCGCCGCACCATCAGGAGCAGAGATCGCGGCAGGCGCCATGGGCTGAGGTGCGGGCGTTGGCGGCGGCGATGATGGTTCAGGCGCCGACTGGCAGGCGACAAGCACGAATGCCGCGAAACCGAGCGTCGGAAAAAGACTGTTTGGTGGAGCCAATCGGGATCGAACCGACGACCTCTTGAATGCCATTCAAGCGCTCTCCCAACTGAGCTATGGCCCCACTCCGGCAGTCAGCCGTCGCCGTTGCCGGCGAGAGGTCCGGCGCGGGTTTCAGGACCGCGCCGTTTAGTGCAGGCGGCTTCTAACCCCGCCTTCCCTGAAGATCAAGCCTTCGAGGGCCGCTTTTTCGTCATAGCCCGTCAACGCCGCTAAATGCATGCGTTCGAAGCGTTCCTAGACTTCGTCGTCGTCGTCGCCGACGCCGATCATGTCGGCGACGTCGTCGTCTTCTTCCTCTTCGTCGGCAAGGAAAGTATCGTCCTCATCGTCGCCTAGATCGACATCGTCCTCGTCGTCGCCCAGGTCGGGAAGCTCGTCGCCGGCCTTGACGTCTTCGTCGGCCTCTTCAAGCGAGACGACTTCAACGCCTTCTTCTTCCTCGGCGTCCACTTCCTTCTCGGCCACTTCCTCTTCCTCTTCGAGGGCGGCGATCTTGCCGTCCTCGAAATAGGAACGCGGATACGTCTTGCCCGTATAGGGCGAGACGATAGGGTCCTTGTTCAGGTCGTAGAATTTTCGGCCCGTTTCAGGGTCGACACGCTTTGTGCCAAGTTCGTTTTTTGCCACGTCAAGCCTCGTCAGTAAAAGAGTGGTCCCCTTAACCACAGTTTACCGCGCTGTCAAAGCGAAAAGCCGGCGTCACAAAACCAAGCACTGAAAGGCCTCGCGCCAAGCGACGACCATGGGGATGACCATTCGTGCCCGCCGTGATACGAGACCGCCGCAACAAATGAAAAGCGCCGGCGCGCCGGCATTCCGTCCAGGGAAATTCCATGTCTCACGCCGCCGCTGCCAAGCCGGCCACCGCCCGCAAATCATCCGCCCTTTCCGGCACCGCTCGCGTGCCGGGCGACAAGTCGATTTCGCACCGTTCCATGATGTTCGGCGGCCTTGCCTCCGGCGAAACCCGCGTCACCGGCCTGCTCGAAGGCGAGGATGTGATGCGCACGGCGGCCGCCATGAAGGCGATGGGCGCGCATATCGAGAAGCGCGGCGCCGAGTGGGTGATCCGCGGCACCGGCAATGGCGCGCTGCTGCAGCCGGAAGGCCCGCTCGATTTCGGCAATGCCGGTACCGGCTCCCGCCTCACAATGGGCCTCGTCGGCACTTACGACATGGAAACGACCTTCATCGGCGACGCATCGCTGTCGGGACGGCCGATGGGCCGCGTGCTCGAACCCTTGCGCCAGATGGGCGTGCAGGTGCTGAAGGCGACGCCGGGCGACCGCATGCCGATCACGCTGCATGGGCCGAAACACGCCGCACCCATTACCTACCGCGTGCCGATGGCCTCGGCGCAGGTGAAGTCGGCCGTGCTGCTGGCAGGCCTCAACACGCCCGGCATCACCACCGTGATCGAACCGGTGATGACGCGCGATCATACCGAAAAGATGCTTAGGGGATTTGGCGCCAATCTCTCGGTCGAGACCGACGAGCGCGGCGTGCGCCACATCTTCATCGAGGGCCAGGGCAAATTGACGGGGCAGACCATCGCCGTGCCCGGCGACCCCTCCTCGGCCGGCTTCCCGCTGGTCGCGGCACTGATCGTGCCGGGTTCGGACATCGTCATCGAGAACGTGCTGATGAACCCCACCCGCACCGGCCTGCTTCTAACGTTGCAGGAAATGGGCGGCCAGATCGACATCTTGAACCCGCGCAATGCCGGCGGCGAGGATGTTGCCGATCTGCGCGTGCGCTACTCCGAGCTCAAGGGCGTCACCGTGCCGCCCGAGCGGGCCCCGTCGATGATCGACGAATATCCGGTGCTGGCGGTTGCCGCAAGCTTCGCCGAGGGCGAGACGTTGATGCAGGGGCTGGAAGAGCTGCGGGTGAAGGAATCCGACCGACTGGCAGCGGTTGCCAATGGGCTGAAGCTCAACGGCGTCGACTGCGCCGAAGGCGAAGCTTCGCTCGCGGTGCGCGGAAAGCCCGGCGGCAAGGGGCTGGGCGGCCATCCCAATGGCCAGGACACGACGGTGCAGACGCATCTCGACCATCGTATCGCCATGAGCTTCCTGGTAATGGGGCTGGCAACGGAAAAGCCGGTGACCATCGACGACGCCGCCATGATCGCGACGAGTTTCCCGGAGTTCATGGGTCTGATGACGGGGCTCGGTGCGGAGATCGGGTAGGTTGATGCCAAGCGCAAAGCAAGCAGAGATGTCGGCGGGACAGCGCCCCCCTCTGTCCTGCCGGACATCTCCCCCTCAAGGGGGGAGATCGGCCGTCACAGCGGCTTTCGCCAGTTTTCGAAATTGCAGGAAAGAGTGGGGCGCAGAAGCTTCTGATCTCCCCTCTGGAGGGGGAGATGTCCGGCAGGACAGAGGGGGGCGCGAAGGATCGCGGCGTCTGTCTTTCGTGTTGGCCCGCCAATGACCTTCACCATCGCCATCGACGGTCCCGCCGGCGCCGGCAAAGGCACGCTGGCCCGACGGCTGGCCGACCACTACCGCCTCAACCTGCTCGACACCGGCCTCACCTACCGCGCCGTCGCCTATGCGTTGATCCGGCACGCGCTGCCACTCGACAATGTCTCAGCAGCCGAAACCGCCGCACGCCAGGTCGATCTGGCAAAGCTCGACCGTGCGGTGCTGTCGGCGCATGCGGTTGGCGAGGCGGCCTCGAAGGTCGCGATTTACCCTACCGTCCGGCGCATCCTGGTCGAAAAGCAGCGCGATTTCGCCAGGACACCGCCAGGCGCGGTGCTCGACGGGCGCGACATCGGCACGGTTGTGTGCCCTGACGCCGACATAAAGCTCTATGTGACGGCGAGCGCCGAAGTGCGGGCGCAGCGCCGGCTGGCCGAGATCGAAAGCATCGGCGGCACCGCCGATTTCGCCGAAATTCTTGCCGATATTGTGCGCCGCGACGAGCGCGACATGGGCCGCGCCGACTCGCCGCTGAAGCCGGCGGCGGACGCGCACTTGCTTGATACCTCCGAAATGGCTATAGAGGCCGCGTTTCTGGCGGCCAAAGCGATCATCGACGACGCCCTGGCCAAGAGAGACAAAGCCTGATCCAGGGTTTTCCCGCTCCACCGATTGCCGGAAGCGAAGAAAATACCCATATCGGGCACGAACCAGCCTGCCAGCATTCTTCATGCGCCGGAATTGCCGCTTAGGCGGCCCAGGGCTTTTGTAGCCCGGAACGCCGGCAGGCCAACGCAACGCTAACCCACGGCGCCCGTCCCGCTTCAGATGCGGGGCACTCCAGGAGAAAATATGTCAGCTGCAAATCCCACTCGCGACGATTTCGCGAGCCTGCTCGAAGAATCATTTACCACCGGTCACTCCGGCGAAGGTCAGGTCGTCAAGGGCACGATCCTGGCGATCGAAAAAGACATGGCCATCATCGATGTCGGCCTCAAGGTCGAAGGCCGCGTGCCGCTGAAGGAATTCGGCGTCAAGGGCAAGGACTCGACGCTCAAGGTCGGCGACACGGTCGAGGTCATGGTCGAGCGCATCGAAAACGCGCTGGGCGAAGCCGTCCTGTCGCGCGACAAGGCCCGCCGCGAAGAGAGCTGGGTCAAGCTCGAAGAGAAGTTCACCAAGGGTGAGCGCGTCGAAGGCGTCATCTTCAACCAGGTCAAGGGCGGCTTCACCGTCGACCTCGACGGCGCCGTGGCCTTCCTGCCGCGCAGCCAGGTCGATATCCGCCCGATCCGCGATGTCTCTCCGCTGATGCACAACCCGCAGCCCTTCGAGATCCTCAAGATGGATCGCCGCCGCGGCAACATCGTGGTGTCGCGCCGCACCGTGCTCGAGGAAAGCCGCGCCGAACAGCGTTCGGAAATCGTGCAGAACCTCGAAGAAGGCCAGGTTGTCGAAGGCGTCGTCAAGAACATCACCGATTACGGTGCGTTCGTCGACCTCGGCGGCATCGATGGCCTGCTGCATGTCACCGACATGGCATGGCGCCGCGTCAACCACCCGACCGAGATCCTCAACATCGGTCAGACGGTCAAGGTGCAGATCATCCGCATCAACCAGGAAACCCACCGCATCTCGCTCGGCATGAAGCAGCTCGAGAGCGATCCGTGGTCCGAGATCGGCACCAAGTTCCCGATCGGCAAGAAGATCAAGGGTACCGTCACCAACATCACCGACTACGGCGCGTTCGTCGAGCTGGAGCCGGGCATCGAAGGCCTCATCCACGTTTCGGAAATGTCGTGGACCAAGAAGAACGTGCACCCCGGCAAGATCCTGTCGACGACGCAGGAAGTCGACGTGGTCGTGCTCGAGGTCGATCCGGCCAAGCGCCGCATCTCGCTCGGCCTCAAGCAGACGCTCGAGAATCCGTGGCAGGCTTTTGCCGCGAGCCATCCGGTCGGCAGCCAGGTCGAGGGCGAGGTCAAGAACAAGACCGAGTTCGGCCTGTTCATCGGCCTTGAAGGCGACGTGGACGGCATGGTGCACCTCTCGGACCTCGACTGGACCCGTCCGGGCGAGCAGGTCATCGAAGAGTACAATCGCGGCGACATGGTCAAGGCGCAGGTGCTCGACGTCGACATCGACAAGGAGCGCATCTCGCTCGGCATCAAGCAGCTGGCCAAGGATACGGTCGGCGAAGCGGCGACTTCAGGCGAACTGCGCAAGAACGCGGTCGTCACCTGCGAAGTCACCGGCATCAAGGATGGCGGCCTGGAAGTGCGGCTGGTCGACAGCGGCATAGAGACCTTCATCAAGCGCAACGACCTCAGCCGTGACCGTGACGAGCAGCGCCCCGAGCGCTTCTCGGTCGGCCAGAAGCTGGACGCCCGCGTCATCGCCTTCGACAAGAAGACCCGCAAGCTGCAGGTCTCGATCAAGGCGCTGGAAATCGCCGAAGAGAAGGAAGCCGTCGCACAGTACGGCTCTACCGACTCCGGCGCTTCGCTGGGCGACATCCTTGGCGCCGCGCTGAAGAAGCAGGGCAGCTAAGCCGCTTTGCGCGCAGCGCGTAAGCCGCTTCGCGCAAGCGTAAGCCTCGGCTGCGCCTCGCGCGCAGCCTGAACAAGAAAACCCGCGGGCCGCAAGGCTCGCGGGTTTTTCATGCTCGGCTGCGCGATTGGCACTAGACTAAGACTGTGCAACCCCTTCAATTCCACACGCGCGGTTGTAGGCTCGGCCGTCGTTGCAGACGTAAACACGGAAGTCCGGCCCTTCGGGCAACGGAGAAGCATGCGCGATGAAGGTCGTCGAACTCTATCGCTATCCGGTCAAGAGCCTGCGCGGCCATGCCGTGCCGAGCGCCGACATCGAGACAATGGGCATGGAAGGCGACCGCCGCTGGATGGTCGTCGACAAGGATGGGCAGTTCCTCACCATTCGCCAGATACCTGATATGACGACGATCGACGTCGAGCATCGCGGAACGGGCATCCTGTTGAAACATGACAGGCATGGCTCGCACTTCGTCGAGGCTCCGGCTCCCGGCACCGCGCTCCGGCAAGTCAAGATCTGGAAGGATATGGCTGCCGCGCGGCCGGGCGATCCGGCCGCCGGCGCCTATCTCTCGGCTATTCTTGGCCGGCCTGTCGATCTCGTCTATTTCGACGATCCGCAAAACCGGCCGGTCGATGCGGAATTCGGCCAGCCCGGCGATTTCGTCGGCTTTGCCGACGGTTTTCCGCTGCTGATCGCCACGACAGGCTCGCTGAACCATCTGAACAGCCATCTTGCCAGGCCCATCGAGATGGCGCGGTTCCGGCCAAACATCGTCGTCGACGCAGAAGGCGCATGGCCTGAAGACAGCTGGAAGACGATCCGCATCGGCACGGTGGAGTTGCGGATCGCAAAGCCCTGCTCGCGCTGCGTCATCACCACCCGAGATCCGTTGAGCGGCGAGCAGCCGGACCCGCGCGAGCCGTTGCAGACGCTTGGCAAACTCCACTGCTCCGCCAAGGGCGGCATCATCTTCGGCCAGAATGCGATTCCCAACAACGCCGGCGCGATCGCCATCGGCGACGCAGTCGAGGTCGTGGAAGCGGGCGTCTCGAACCTGACGTAGTCGCAGGCCTTCTAATGCCGTGGAGGCGTCGGCGGACGCCATGATTGAATGGCCAACCTCCGCTGTAGACTCAGGCGAGGTCGGCAAAGGCCGCCATCGGAAGCCAAACCAAATGAGTCGCCTGCGCGGCGGAACTTCAGGCGCGGCCGTAAAGTGGCGCCAGCGTTCCGCTCATTGCCAGATTGGCCGGTGATGCCAGATAGGCGATTGCCTCGGCGGCGGCTTCGAGGCTGACCCATTTGCCGAAATCGGCATCCGGCATGTCGGCGCGGTTGGCCGGCGTATCGAGCGTCGAGGGCGCCACCGCGTTGACCAGTATGCCTTTGTGCTTCAGCTCTTCCGCCATCGCCACGGTCATCGCCGCCACTGCCGCTTTGCTCGCGGTATAGGCGACCATGCCGGCGCCTCGGCGCGGGTCGAGCCCGGCGCGTGCCGTGACATTGACGATGCGGCCCGCTGTGTTCGAGCCCAACATGGAGCGCACTGCCGCGCGGCAGCACAGAAAGGCGGTGCGGGCGTTGGTGTCCATCATTTCGGCAAAGGATGCGGATTCGATTTTCTCGACGGGGGCCATGGCAAAGCCGCCGGCCAGATGGATGGAGGCCCACAATTCGGGAACGCTGTCATAGAAGGCATCGACCTTGGCAGGATCGGCGAGATCGACATTGTGCGCCAGCCGGACGCGATCATGGGCCGCGAAGGGGAAATGCGTGGGGGCCGACGCGTGGGCATTGGGCACATGGCAGATCGCGCCGTCCGCCAGCAATTTGCCGACGACCGCGGCACCCAGCGCCCCGGTGCCACCGGTCACCACGATATGCTTGCCCTGAACTGTTTCCGTCATCCTGGACGCTCCTGTCGTTTCTTATGATTATGTCGCTTGTCGTGCCGACCCGACGCAGAGCGTCGCGCCTTTTGCACGATCACTCAACCGACATCTCGACATGGCAGTTGTTGCGTCTTTGCATCGCTCGAAGCCGCCGACCGCCCCTTCCGACCCCCGCGCATGGACGTACGGCGCGCGGCCAGGCGTCAGTCGATGGTGATTTCGATGACGTGAGGCATGCCCGTTGCGCGTGCGCGTTTGAGCGCATCGGCGAGACCGGCAGTACCGGCAAGCCGTTCGGCTGATATGCCGTAGGCATCGGCCAGCTTGCAGAAATCCGGCGGCGCCGGGGACACGCCGACCGGCTCGACGCCGACATCGAGCATCGACGTTTCGATCTCGCGATAGCCTCTGTTGTTCCAGACGACGAAGATGACCGGTGCGGGTGCATCGAGCGCCGCGCCCAGCTCCGGCAAGGTGAACTGAAAGCCGCCGTCGCCGGTGAGGCAAACCACCGGCACGCCGGGCGTGGCGAGCGCTGCGCCGATCGCCGCCGGCGGCCCGTAGCCGAGCGCGCCGAAACCGGTGGCGGCGTTGAACCAGCCGCCTGGCCGGTCATGGTCGTAATAGAGATTGGCGGCGTAGATCGGCTGCGTGGAATCGCCGACGATGATGGCGCCCGGCAGTGCGTCGCGGATGGTTTCCACCGCACGCACCTGCGCGGCATAGGCCGGGCTGAGCTCGGCAAAGGCCGCCTTCCTCGACGCGGCTGCGCGGCTCTCGCCGTCCTTCGCTGCGGCATGATCAGGGTGGAGCGCGCCTAGCAGTGCACCAAGCGCCTCCGCGCAATCGGCCTGGATGCCGACGCTCACCGGGCGGCGGGCGAGCTGGTCGGCGCCGATATCGATGCGGATCAGATTGGCGGGCAGCACGAAGCCGCCGTCGCTGTAACCGTCATAGTCGGTCGGGCCGAATTCGGTGCCGGCGGCGATGACCAGATCGGCGTCTGCCATCAGCGCACGCACCGCCTTCAGGCTGGGGCTGGCCGGCACGCAAAGCGGATGCGCGTGCAGCAGACCGCGCGCATTGGCGGTCTGGACGACAGGTGCGCCGAGCCGCTCGGCCAGGCGCTGCAGTGGCTGTTCGGCGCGCTTGGCGCCGCCACCGGCAAGGATCAGCGGCCGGCGCGCGGCTGCGATCAGTTTGGCTGCCTCGGCAATGGCTGCGCCATCCGGCGCCGGCGGCGCTGCATTGGTGAGCGAAGCAGCGATGCCGTCGGCCGGTTTGACCATGACGTCGGTCGGGATCTCGATATGGACGGGGCCCGGCCGCGACGACGAAAACAGCGCGAAGGCCCGCGCCAAAGCGCCAGGCAATTCGCTGGCCTCGGTGACACGCTGCGAAAACAGCGCCACCTTCTCCATCATGCCGCGCTGGTCCGGCAGTTCGTGCAGGAAGCCCAGCCCCTTTCCCAGCGTCGGCATCGCGTTGACGCCCGAAATCACCAGCATCGGCACCGAATCGGCGCGCGCCTGGCCCATTGCGGTGATGGTGTTGGTCAGCCCCGGTCCGGTGATGACAAAGGCAACGCCCGGCCGGCCGCTGGCACGGGCATAGCCGTCGGCCATGAAGCCGGCGCCCTGTTCGTGACGCGGCGTGACATGGCGTATCTTTGAACGCGCCAGCCCGCGGTAAAGCTCGACAGTGTGGACGCCAGGAATGCCGAAAACGGTGTCGACGCCATGCGCTTCGAGCAGCGTGATCAGCGCTTCGCCGATGGTGGTCATGGCTTCTCTCCCTTTTGCGGTGCGAGGCCGAGCTCGGCCTCTATGGCTTTGACGCCGATCGCCGCCAATTCGCCAGGCGAGAACATCTCTGCGGCCATACAGCCTTCGATCCAGAGCCCGTCGATGATCGCGTTGATGGCAATGGCATGGCGGCGCAGTTCATTTGCGTTTGGCCTGCGCTGCTCGGCGCCGAGCACTTCAGCAACGACTGCTTCCACCTCGTTGCGAAAGCCAAGATAGCCTTCGCGGTGGGCGCGAGCCAGGCTCGGATCCGCGCCGGCGCGGCCGATGAAGGTTGCCCAGAGCGAAAACACGCGTGCATCGATGATCGGGGCGTTGAGGTTGGCGGTAACGAAGGCCGCAAGGCGCTGGCGCGGCGCGGCGTCTTCCATGAGCAATGCTGCCTTCGCCTGCTCGGTCATACGGCCCATCACCGCCGCGTACGCTTCCTGCAGCAAGTCTTCCTTGCCGGGGAAATAGTGCCGGATCAGCCCCGCGGTGACGCCGGCGCGCAGTGCGATGGTGCGCAGGCTGGCGCCCTCCAGCCCATGTTCGGCCACGCTGTCCAGGGTCGCGTCGATCAAATCCTGCCGCCGCCGCTCCTCGCCCTCGCGGCGGAACTTGCGGCGCTCATTCATTGCCGCAGGATGGGCCGCGTCAGGCATGTCGGCCCACCTTCGCAGGCGATGCAGAGGGCATCCGCCTCGAAGATTTGAACCGTGCAGCCGGCGGCTTCCATCGCGGCCTTGGTCTTGGGAAAGCCGGCGACGGCAATGACCTTGTGCGGGCTGGTCGGCAGCACGTTCAGGCTGAGGCCGTTGGACGCGGCAAACTCTTCGGCGTCGCCTTCCACCAGCCGGATGCCGCGCGCCTTCAGCAACTGATAGAACGGCGCCGGCAAAAGCGGTGAATAGACCAGGGCCAGGTCGTCGGCCAGCGGGCTGATCACCGACATCAGATGCAGGCACGCCTCCTCGCCCTGCCACAGCGGCAGATCGAAGCCGTAGACGGAAATGCCGAGCGGCGTCAGCAGGTTGGAAACCTGCTGTATGCCTTCCTGGTTGGAGCGCACCCCGCGCCCGATCACCAGCGTGCTGGCATCCAGCCATACGCAATCGCCGCCTTCGACCTGGCCGGGAGCCTGGACGCGGCCGAGGATGGGAATACCCAGGCGTGTGTAGGTTTCCTCATGCAGCGATGGCTCCCGGGCGCGCAATGGCTTGCCCATGGACAGGATCAGCGCGCCGCGGTCGGTCATCAGCGACGGGTCGTGGGTGAATACGGAATCCGACAGCCCGTCGGCCTTGTCATCGATCCATTCGATTTCGGCGCCGGACGCCGTCACCAGCTCAGCGAGAGCCGCGTGCTGCGCCGCCGCTTTCGCCGGGTCGAAACCCGGGCCATAGTGCCAGGTAGCCCGGTCGGCACCGCGCATGGCATTGGCCGCCGACCGCATCAGCACGCGCCGCAACGGCGCCGCCATGGATTGTGATCCGAAAGCGCTCATCAGTGCCCTTTTCAATGCCGTGTTCAAGGTGAAAAAAATGGAAAAATTTTCATCGGAGGCTATTTATACACTTGCACAATAAGGCCGCAAGTGCCGTAATGAGCGGGATTGACGGGCTCGCGCTGTTGGGTCCATGCTGAAGTCTGGAGTGGGCATTACAGCGTATGTTGATTAGCCGGATAGACGTTCGACGATCTGCCGTGGACCCTGTGGCAGAGGTTCCCCGGTGAGCGCGGCGGGAACCGCCGCAGTCCAATCCGGCAAGGCGCAGGACGGCGCCGCCGAAGCCATCCATGTCGAGAACCTGCACAAGAAATTCGGCCATCTGCATGTGCTGAAAGGCGTTTCGCTGTCGGCGCGCGACGGCGAGGTGATCGCCATTATCGGCGGCTCGGGTTCCGGCAAGTCGACGCTGCTGCGCTGCATCAACTGCCTGGAAAACCCGACCAGCGGCATCATCCGCGTCAATGGCGAGGAGATCAAACTCAAGGCCGACAGCCACGGCCACACCGTGCCCGCCGACCGCCGGCAGATCGAACGCATCCGCGCCAAGCTCGGCATGGTGTTCCAGAACTTCAACCTGTGGAGCCACATGACGCTGATCGAGAACGTCATCGAGGTTCCGGTGCATGTTCTGGGCGTCAGGCGCGACGTGGCGATCAGGGAAGCCGAAAAGCTTTTGGCGCGCGTCGGCCTGGCCGAAAAGCGCGACGTCTATCCGGCCTATCTCTCGGGCGGCCAGCAGCAGCGCGCGGCGATCGCCCGCGCCCTGGCCATCAACCCGCGCGTCATGCTGTTCGACGAGCCGACCTCGGCGCTCGACCCGGAGCTGGTCGGCGAGGTGCTGAAGGTGATCGGCGACCTGGCGCGCGAGGGCCGCACCATGGTGCTGGTCACGCATGAAATGAAATTCGCCCGCGAGGTCGCGACCCATGTCGTCTACCTCTGCAACGGGCTGGTCGAGGAAGAGGGGCCGCCGGAGCAGATATTCGGCGCACCGAAATCCGAAAGGCTGAAGCAGTTCATCCGCAACATCGGCTAGGACAAGCCGGGACGGAAGAAAACCGGGAACCAACAACAAACTGGGAGTCGTGACATGAAGACTGTTCTGAAAACATTCGCCGCAGCGCTGCTGCTCGGCGTTGCCGCCATGGGCGTGGCCAAGGCCGATCCGGTCAAGATCGGTGTCGCCGCCGAGCCCTATCCGCCCTTCACCTCGCCGGACGCTTCCGGCAAATGGGTTGGCTGGGAAATCGAGTTCATCGACGCCGTCTGCGCCGAGGAGAAGCTCGACTGCGTCATCACGCCTGTCGCCTGGGACGGCATCATCCCGGCGCTGACGACCAAGAAGATCGACGTCATCGCCAGTTCGATGTCGATCACCGCCGAACGCGAGAAGACCATCGACTTCTCGGATAAGTACTACAACACGCCGACCGCCATCATCGGCCCGAAGGACCAGAAATTCGGCGCCACGCCGGACGATCTCAAGGGCAAAGTGCTCGGCGTGCAGGTGTCGACCACCCATTCGGCCTATGCCAAGAAGCATTTCGGCCCCACGGCCGCCGAGATCAAGGAATACCAGACCCAGGACGAAGCCAACAACGATCTGGCCGCAGGCCGCCTCGACGCCGTCCAGGCGGATTCGATCGCGCTCGACGCATTCCTGAAGTCGGACCAGGGCAAGGCCTGCTGCGATCTGAAGGGCATGGTGGCTCCGGACGATGAAGTGCTCGGACCGGGCGTGGGCGCCGGCGTGCGCAAGGAAGACACCGACCTTAAGGCCAAGATCAACGCCGGCATCAAGGCGATCCGCTCGAACGGCAAATATGACGAGATATCGAAGAAATACTTCGATTTCGACATTTACGGTGGTGGCGGCGCGCAGTCGAACTGACGATCCTCGCATGAGCTAGGGGGCATGGGGTTAGCGCCATGCCTCCCTGCCCGATCTTTCCCAGACATGCTTGCCGCCGGCGCTGCCGTCGGCGGTTAGAGCCAGCATCCGGGGGCGACGCTGATCGACGCACTTCTTTCGGCCTCGGCGGCCGGCATCATAGAGCTCCTTTCGTACAACCCGCCAGGCTGGGGTGGTAAGCTCCTGCTCGGCCTCCTGCATTCGTTGGAAATCGCGCTTGGCGCAACCTGCCTCGGTCTTATGATCGGCACTGCCGGCGCCTTCGGCAAACTCTATGGCGGTCCCGTGGTGCGCGACCTGCTCGCAGTCTACACCACCGTCGTGCGCGCCGTGCCGGAACTGGTGCTGATTCTGCTGCTCTACTACGCCGGCACCGATTTGATAAACCAGTTGCTGGCGGCGCTCGGCTTTCAACGCCTCGATATTAGCGGGCTCGCCGCCGGCATCGCCGTGCTCGGCTTCGTCCAGGGCGCCTATTCGACCGAAGTCATCCGTGGCGCCATACTGGCGATACCGCAGGGGCAAATCGAAGCGGCGCGTGCCTACGGCATGTCGCCCGGCCTGATGCTGCGGCGCATAACGCTGCCGGCCATGCTGCCCTTCGCCATACCGGGGCTGGCCAATCTGTGGCTGATCGCCACCAAGGACACCGCTCTTCTGGCTGTCGTCGGCTTCGAAGAACTGGCGCTAGCGACGCGGCAGGCCGCCGGCGTGACCAAGGCTTACTTCACCTTCTTTTTCGCCGCCGGTCTTCTATATCTCCTGGTGTCGCTGGTTTCCAACCTCATCATCGGCCGCGTCGAAGCGCGGTCCAGGCGCGGTATGCCGTCGCTCAAGGATGCGCGCTGATGGCCGGAGAAGCGACCATTATCAATGTTGCCGCGCGGACGTCGCTGTGGCTGCAGCCGCATCGCATCGTGCTGATCCTGATCGCGATCGGGCTGGTGCTGAGCGCCGCCTTCTTCATGCGCTGGGACTGGCTGCCGCAATATTATGAAATGGGACTGATCGGCGTCTGGCGGTCGCTGTGGATCCTGGCCGTCACCTGCTTTCTCGGCTTCCTGCTCGCCGTGCCGCTCGGGCTGGCGCAGGCCGCCGGCCCGTTCTGGCTTTCCGCTCCAGCCAGGACATTCTGCACCGTCATCAGGGGCACGCCGCTGCTGATCCAGTTGTGGCTGCTCTATTACGGGCTGGGCTCGCTGTTTCCGCAATTTCCCTGGATCCGCGAATCCTGGATGTGGCCGTATCTGAGGCAAGCCTGGCCTTATGGCGTGCTGGCACTGACCTTGTCCTTCGCCGGCTATGAGGGCGAAGTAATGCGCGGCGCCTTTGCCGGCGTGCCGAAGGGGCAGTTAGAGGCGGCCCGCGCTTTCGGCATGAGCCGCTGGAAGATTTTCCGCCGCATCTGGCTGCCGCAGGCCATCTACCGGGCGCTGCCGACGCTGACCGGCGAAACCGTGCTGCAGCTGAAGTCGACGCCGCTGGTGGCGACGATCAGCGTCATCGACATCTTCGCAGTCTCGTCCAAGGTCCGGCAGGACACCTACCTCACCTACGAACCCTTGCTGCTTTTGGCGCTGATCTACATGATCATCACCGGCATGCTGGTGTTTGCATTCAGCAAGATCGAGGCGCGCATACCGAACAAGGTGGGCTAGGGAATAGTGAGCAGGCAGTAGTGAGTAGTCAGCATATGACCGGGAAACCGCTTGCTTTCGCTACTCCCTACTGACTACTCCCTACTCACTCTCACCACCAATCGGGTCCGCACCATGCAACTCTCTCTAGACCAGGCAACAGGGCTGTGCCGGATGGCGGCGCTCGGCGCCGGCGCCAATGAGGAGGCGGCGCGGTCGCTCACCGCCTCGATCATTGCCGCCGAGGCGGAAGGGCTTTCGACCGTCGGGCTGACCCATTTCATCGATTACCTCGAAGCGCTGGAAGCCGGCCGCATCGACGGCAATGCCGATCCGGTGATCACCAGGCCGGCGCTCGCCGTCTATCTCTCCGATGCGCGTGGCGGCCTCGCCCATACCGGCTTCGACCGCACCATCGACGACCTCGCCAAGGCGGCAAAGCTGTTCGGCGTCGCCATCTTCTCGCAGAAGAATGCCTATACGTGCGGCGCGCTCGGCTATTTCACCGGGCGTCTGGCGCAACTGGGATTGGTCTCCTTCGCCGCCACCAACGGACCGGCGGTGCTGGCGGGCTCGGGCTCGGTCAAGCCGGTCTATTGCACCAACCCGATGTCGTTTGCGGCACCCGCCGCCGATGGCGCGCCGCTGGTCATCGACCAGTCGTCGAGCGCCACCGCCTTCGTCAACATCCGCAAGGCGGCCGAGGACGGCAAGAAGATCCCCGAAGGCTGGGCGCTGGACGCCAGCGGCAACCCGACCACCGATCCGGCCGCGGCCATGAAGGGCGCCATGCTGGCCTTCGGCGGCCAGCGCGGCGCCAACATCGCGCTGATGGTTGAAGTGCTGGCGGCTGGACTGTCGGGCGCCAACTGGTCGCTCGACGCGCCCTGGTTCTCCGGCGGAACGGACAGCCCGGGAACCGGCCTGTTCGTGCTCGCCGTCGAGCCAAAACTGCTCGACCCGGATTTCGAGCAGCGCATGAAGGATCAGCTCGACCGGCTGCGCCGGCGCTTTGGCGTGCACGTGCCGGGCCGGGCGCGGGCCGAAGCGGCCGAGAAGGCGCAGGCGCGCGGCATCAATGCCCCCAAAGCCGTGGTGCAGCGCATTTCCGAGTTCGCCGAGCGCTATTCGGGCTGAAGCGGTCCTGCGACAACGCGACCTGGCTGAACCTTTCTACCGATCGCAACGACCAATAGCTGCCGGGTCGGGTTTGCCCGGTCGGTGTCTTCTGTCGGATACGTCCAGGGCCCGGGCGGGCGTATGCCGTCTCAGCTTATCCGCCCCGTTGCGCTCTGTCTCGACCGTTGCGTCACCCGGAAAACCCCGCTTCGGCGGGGTTTTCTGCGTTCGTGCTCTGTGTGCTAAAACATGATGGCGGAAGTTAACTTTTGTTAACTTGACTTGCCGGGAACCATCGGGCGTTTGCAAGGGATCGTCACAACAACAGGAGCTACGATGTCCGCAACCACCGACGCTTCCCGGGGCAAACTTATCGTTCCGGTGTTTGGCCGCCTGTATTCGTCGCTGCATGATGGCGCCGAAACCCTTCTGCGCGTCGTCGCCGGCGGGTTTCTCACCATTCACGGCTCGCAGAAGATCACCAACCCTTTCGGCGCCGCCGAGATGGTCGAAGGCCTCGGCTTCTATCCCGGCGCGTTCTGGTCGTTGCTTTTGTCCTGCACCGAATTCTTCGGCGGCATTCTGATCGCCATCGGCCTGTTGACTCGGCCCGCCGCCTTTGCCGGCATGATCGTGCTGCTGGTCACCGTCTGGTTCCACTGGATCACTGTCGGCCAGGGCTTTTCCGGCGCTGAAAAGTCGCTTCTATGGGCGGCGATCCTGCTGTTCTTCGTTATCCGCGGCGGCAACCGGCAGTCGGTCGACGCGCGCCTCGGCAAGGCGTTCTGAAGGGTCTATAAGAGGGTGGCAGCGACGACGCGTCACCCTTTGCCTTTGGCCCAAAACGGACTATGAAACGGCTTCAGCCAAGCTTTCGAGCGCCGGAGCCAGCCATGACCGAAATCCTGCAGATCCCCAAGCTCGTGGTCGTCTTCGGCGGCTCCGGCTTCGTCGGCCGCCACATTGTGCGGGCGCTGGCCAAGCGCGGCTACCGCATCAGGGTGGGGGTGCGCCGGCCCGATCTCGCGGGACATCTGCAGCCCCTCGGCAATGTCGGCCAGATCCAGCCGGTGCAGGCCAATGTGCGCGTGCGCTGGTCGGTCGACCGCGCCGTGCAGGGCGCCGACCATGTCATCAATCTGGTCGCCATCCCGTATGAAAGCGGCCGGCAGAAATTCAACACCGTGCACGAATTCGGCGCCCGCGCCGTCGCCGAAGCCGCGCGCTCGGTCGGCGCAGGGCTCACCCATATTTCGGCGCTTGGCGCCGACCTCAACGCCGAGTCCGACTATGCGCGCACCAAGGCGCTCGGCGAAAAGGCCGTCCTGGAAACGATCCCGGACACCGTCATCTTCCGACCGTCGATCAATTTCGGACCCGAGGACAGTTTCTTCAACCGCTTCGCCGACATGGCGCGCTATTCGCCGGTGCTGCCGCTGATCGGCGGCGGCCAGACCAAGTTCCAGCCGGTCTATGTCGGCGATGTCGCCGAAGCCGTGGCGCGTTCGGTCGAGGGCAAGATCAAGGGCGGCCAGATCTATGAACTCGGCGGGCCGCAAGTGCTCACCTTCAAGCAGTGCATGGAAGAGCTGCTCACTGTCATCGAGCGCAAGCGGCTCCTGGTGCCGGTGCCGTGGTGGATGGCCAATCTGCAGGCCTCGATCCTCGGCCTGCTGCCCAACCCGTTGCTGACCAAGGACCAGGTGCTGCTGCTGCGCCAGCCCAACATCGTGTCGGAGGAGGCCAACAAGGCCAACCGGAACCTTGCCGGCCTCGACATCCAGCCGCAGTCTATCGGCACCATCCTGCCCAGCTATCTCTGGCGCTTCCGCGCCGCAGGCCAGTTCCAGCGCAAGCCCGCCGGTATCGCGTAACAAGGCGTTGCGCCGTTAAACGCGCCGCGTGACCTGCATCGGCAGGCCGCCCTGCGGCTGTGTCGTCAGTTTCTGCACCGGCCACGGCTTGGTCTCGGCGGTCACATCGAAGCGGAAGCGCGACAGCATGATGGCCAGCGCAATGATCGCCTCCTGCATGGCGAAGCTGGCGCCGATGCAGATGCGCGGACCGGCGCCGAACGGCAGATACTGGAAGCGGTCGATCTTCTCGCGGTTTCCCGGATGGAAGCGTTCGGGCATGAAGGCGTCGGGCATGTCCCACAGTTTTCTGTGGCGGTGGACGACCCAAGGCATCACCAGTACGGCCGCGCGCTTGGGGAGCACCAGATCGTTCCAGGTCTCCGTCTCGATCGGCTCGCGGTTGATCGACGGCGCCGGCGGATAAAGCCGCAGCGCCTCCTCGAAGGCGGCGCGGGTGAACGGCATTGCCTCGAGCCATTTCGTTGGGTCGGGTTCGCGCGCCAGCACGGCCTCGATCTCGCGCTCGACCTTTTCGCGCTCCCACGGCGCTTCGGCGAGGCAGTAGATCGTCCAGCCCAGTGCCCGCGCGGTGGTCTCGTGGCCGGCGCCGATGAAGGTGATGATGTTGTCCTCGACTTCCGCCCGCGTCAGCCCGTCGGGGCCTTCGGCGCGCAGCAGAAGCGTCAGGAAATCCTGCGGCGCGGTGTCGGGGTCGCGCTTCAGCCGCTCCTCGCGCATCTTGACCGTATCGGTGACGATCTTGCGGAAATAGGCCATGGTCTTGCGGCCGCGGATGCGGGTCAGCCGCGGCAGCCATTCGGGCGCGCGCAACAGGTCGAGCGGATCGACGCGGCCCATGGTCTCGAACAGGCGGTCGATCTCCTGCGCGAAACTGCCGGGCTCGCCCGCAATCTCGCCCGAAAACAGCGTCTCGGCCAGGATATCGTAGGTGAGCAGCGTCATGTCATGGGCGACATCGGTCATGCCGCCTTCGTCATAGCGGGCGACGAACTGCATCGTGCGGCGCAGCATCGGCTCGGCGAAGCCGAAGATATGCCGCGGCGTGAACACCGGCGCCATCGCCTTGCGCGAGCGCTTCCACACCTCGCCTTCGGCGGTCAACAGCCCGTCGCGCAAGATCGGTCGCAGGATCATCTGGCGCACCGTCGCCATCTTGTAGTTCTTGGCGTTGTCGATCAGCACGTGGCGGATAAGGCCGGGATCGTTGGCGACGATCAGATGCCCGCCGACGCCATTCGCCGAAATCCAGGGCTCGTTGTAGGTGTGCTCGCCCCACAGTTCGAGCGGATTGCGGTAGACGATCCGCATCATCTCCAGCGTCGAAGGCGGCGTCGTGCGCGGCCTGGGCGCCGGCGGCACGAAGGGGACGGGCTGCGTGTCCATGAGGTGCTCCGCTGATAGCTCAGATGTAGTGGCTGGCAATCCGGGCGTCCATGTGACCGAACGGCAAACTGAAACGCTGCAGCGCCCGGTGTGCCCGACAGACGGTGTGTTCATCGGATCGTGACCGCCGGTGAAACGGTTGCGGCTTGTCCGGTTGGACACTCTGCCATAGGTGACAGTTACCAACAGCTACTGCCAATCGCCCAGGAGAGTCCGCTTGAAGCACAAGCTGAACATCATAATCGGCAGCACGCGGCCGGGCCGCGCCGGGCCGGTCTTCGCCCACTGGCTGGAGGATTTTGCCCGCGAGCACGGCAAATTCGAACCGGTGCTGACCGACATTGCCACGTTCCATCTGCCGGTTCTGGACGAGCCGCATCACCCCAGGCTCGGCAATTACCAGAACGACCACACCAAAGCCTGGTCGAAGGTCATTGATGCCGCCGACGCCTTCGTGTTCGTGGCGCCGGAGTACAATTATTTCGTGGCGCCTGCGATCGTCAACGCCATCGACTACCTTGCGCGCGAATGGAAATACAAGCCAGCCGCCATCTTCAGCTATGGCGGCGTTTCCGGAGGCCTGCGCGCCGCGCAGGCGCTGAAGCCGCTGCTGACCGCGGTGGGCGTCATGCCCATCTCGGAAGGCGTCGCGCTGCCGATGTATCAGAAACTGCTGGAGAGCGACGGCTCCTTCCAGGCTAGTGAGCAGGTAGAGGGTGGGACCAAGACCATGCTGGACGAGCTCTCGCGCTGGAGCGGGGCGCTGAAGCCGATGCGGGCTACGTAACGCAGCCGGCCCCGGCTTGCTCATGCCATAAAGAGGTGGAATGGTCGGCAGGTGACTGAGCCGGGGGCGGTTCGATTTGCGCCTGTTGTTTGCCTTGCTGTTGATGCTTGCGACCACCGCCACAGCGGTGGCGGAGCGGCGCGTGGCGTTGGTCATTGCCGAGGACGACTACCGGCTGGTGCGGCCGCTGGCCAATCCTGTCAATGACGGCGAGGTGATGGAAGTGGCGCTGAAGAAGCTCGGCTTCGAGGTCGTGGTCGAGACCAATCGTGATCTCGGGCGCATGCGCCGGGCTCTCGACGATTTTCGCGAGGACGCCATGGGCGCCGACGTGGCGCTGGTGTATTTCTCCGGCCATGGCGTCGAAATCTCCGGCGACAACCGTCTTCTGCCGGTCGATGCCGATGCCTCCTCGCTCGACCAGCTGGAGAAGACCAGCCTGCCGCTGGAGGAAGTGCGCGATGCGGTTGCCGCCACGGCGAAGGTCGGGCTGATCGTGCTCGACGCCTGCCGCAGCGATCCGTTCACAGGCGGCAGCGGCGACGGGCGTGGCGCCACATCGCTGATCAAGGACCTGGTGGACAAGATCAAGCCGGGCCTCGGACGCGTCGGCAAGGCGGAAAACATCCTGTTCGCCTTTTCGGCGGCGCCCGGCGAGACGGCTGCCGACGGTACCGGTGCGAATTCGCCCTTTACAGCGGCGCTGATCAAATACCTCGGCACCGACGGGCTCGAAATCCGCTCGGTGCTGACGCTGGTGCAGCAGGAGGTCTACGACCTTTCGCGCGGAAAACAGCTGCCCTACGTCGAGAGCGGGCTGCCGAAGCTGTTCTTCGCCTCGGCGGCCAAGGAACAACTGCCGGAGCGCGAGCGGCTGTTGCTTGCCATGGCCGATGTGACGCCGGAAATGCGCGGCGCGGTCGAACGGGTCGCCAGCGATGCCGACATGCCGCTGGCGCCGCTCTATGGCGCGCTGATCAGTTCCGACACCAGCCATCTCTCCGGCGAAAGCCTGGACGCCAAGCTGCGCGAGGCGGCCGACGCCTTCGTCAAGGTGCGCGGCGAGATGAAGACGCTGGCCGCCGACGACCCGCAGGTGACCGAACTGCGCCGCCAGGCCGAGGAACAGTTGGCGCTCGGCGCTTTCGATGGCGCACGCGTGATCCTCGCCAAGGCCGCCGACGTCGACAATGTCTCGCGCCAGGCGTTGAAGGCCAATTTCGTCAGCCGCACCCTGTCCGAAGCCGCGACGCGGTTTCTCTCGGGCGGCGCGGCGCGCGCCACCCTGGACTATGCCACCGCCATCAAGGACTATGAAACGGTGCTGGCGCTCTATGGCGAAGCCGGACAGACCTCGCTCAGCCTGGAACAGGCCGACCGCCAAAGCCGCACGCTGGAAGAGCTCGGCATCCTCTACACAACGATTGGCAACACCGATGCCGCCGGCCGCGCCTTTGCGGCGCTGGTCGCCAACCTCGAGCAGCGAGCGCGCCAGGAAACCGATCAGAGCGTCAAGCGCGATCTCGCCATCGGCCATATCAAGTTTGCCAACATCAAGATGGCGCAAGGCGACCTGCCGGCCTCCCTGCAAAACTATGAGGCGGCCAGGGACATGCTGCAGGATCTGACTGGAAGGGTCCCTGACCAAAAAAACTGGCTCGGCGATCTGGCCATGGCCAATGACAAGATCGGCAACGTACTGGCGACGCAAGGCGATGTGGGTGCGGCAGCCCAAGCCTATCGGCAAAGCCTGTCCATCAAGCAGCAATTGGCCGACGCCGAGCCGAACAGCGTCTATCTGCTGCGCGGCCTGACCATTACCTACGACGAAATCGGCGGTCTTGCCCGCACCGCCGGCCAGCTGGATGGCGCCCAGACTGCATTCGAAGAGAGCCTGAGAATTCGGCTGGCGCTGGCGCAGAACAACCCCGACGACCCCAGGCATCAGCGCGCCGTCTCCGTCAGCTACACCAGGATCGGCGACGTCCTGCGCGAGCGTGGCGACGCTGCGGGCGCGCTCGACGCCTACAACAAGAGCCAAATAATCGCCGAAGCGCTGGTGCGCCGCGACTCAAACGACACCGATTTGAAGCGCGACCTGTCGGTCGGTTACGCCAAGATCGGCAATGCTTACGGCGACCAGAAGGACTGGCCACTCGCGTTGGAGGCCTACCAGCAGGCGCTGGCCACGGCGCGAGACCTTGCCGCCAGCGACCCAGGCAACACCGACTGGCAGCGCGACCTGTCAGTCTGTCTGGAAAAAATTGCCGGCGTGTTTGATGCCCAGGGCGATATCGCCGGTGCTTTGCAGAACTACCAGGACAGTCTCGTCATTGCCGACCGGTTGGCAAAGCTCGACCCGGGCAATTCCGATTGGCAGCGCGACCTGTCGATCACGTTCGAGGAAATAGGCCTGCTGGAGACCAAGCAGCGCCACTATGAGGGCTCGAAGAAGGCCTTCGAAGCCAGCCTGGCCATCCGCCAGCGGTTGGCCCTGTCCGATCCGGACAATGCGATCTGGCAATTCGATCTGGTACAGGCCTACATCAACTATGCCTATGTGGCGAAGAATCCGAAGGCTGTGTTGTCGCAGGCGCTAGACCTGACGCTGGAGCTTGACCGCACAGGCAAACTGGCGCCGAGGGACAAACCCACGATCAAATATCTGCGCCGTCTTCTGGCCAAATTGAAAGCCGCGAAAAAATAGCCGGCTGCCAGCTCGGGATTCAGCCCTGAAATGCCCGCAAACCTTGGAAAAACCGCCTTTTGCGCCTATATCTAGGACATCAAAGCGGCGTGATTCGAAGCCATTTTTTCGCGCTGAGCATGCGGCATCAATCAGACAGGTTTTCATGAGCGATCAAAGCGACAACGCCAACGGCGCTGAGGCCGAATACGGCGCCGATTCCATCAAGGTTTTGAAGGGGTTGGACGCTGTCCGCAAGCGGCCGGGCATGTATATCGGCGACACCGACGACGGCTCGGGCCTGCATCACATGGTCTATGAGGTGGTCGACAACGCCATCGACGAGGCGCTGGCCGGCCATGCCGATCTGGTCACGGTGACGCTCAATCCCGACGGTTCGGTCACCGTTATCGACAATGGCCGCGGGATTCCGACCGATATTCACACTGGCGAAGGCATTTCGGCGGCCGAAGTGATCATGACGCAGCTGCATGCCGGCGGCAAATTCGACCAGAATTCCTACAAGGTGTCTGGCGGCCTGCACGGCGTCGGCGTCTCGGTGGTCAACGCGTTGTCGGCCTGGCTGAAGCTGAAAATCCGCCGCAACGGCCAGATTTTCGAGATGAGCTTCACGCATGGCAATGCCGATGCGCCGCTCAAGGCGACCGGCAGCTATGAGCAGAACAAGCAGCCCGGCACCTATGAGGGCCGCAGCGGTTCCGAGATCACCTTCTTTCCGTCGTCCGAAACCTTCACCATGGTCGAGTTTGACTTCGGCACGCTGGAGCACCGGCTGCGCGAGCTCGCCTTCCTGAATTCCGGCGTGCGCATCATTTTGACCGATGCCCGCCATGCCGATCTCGTGCGCCACGAGTTGCACTATGATGGCGGCCTGGAAGAGTTCGTCAAATATCTCGACCGGGTCAAGAAACCGCTGATCGACAAGCCGATCGCCATCAAGGCCGAGCGCGACGGCATCACCGTCGAAGTGGCGATGTGGTGGAACGACAGCTACCACGAGAACGTGCTGGCCTTCACCAACAACATCCCGCAGCGCGATGGCGGCACCCATCTGGCCGGCTTCCGTGGCGCGCTGACGCGCCAGATCACCGGCTATGGCGAATCGTCGGGCCTGACCAAGAAGGAAAAGGTGGCGCTGATCGGCGACGACTGCCGCGAAGGCCTGACGGCGGTGCTGTCGGTCAAGGTTCCCGACCCGAAATTCTCCTCCCAGACCAAGGACAAGCTGGTCTCGTCGGAAGTCCGCCCGGTGGTCGAAGGCCTGGTCAACGAGGCGCTTGGCACCTGGCTGGAAGAACACCCCAGCGAGGGCAAGGTGGTTATCGACAAGGTGATCCAGGCGGCTGCGGCGCGCGAAGCCGCGCGCAAGGCCCGCGACATCACCCGCAAAAGCTCGCTCGGCGTCACCTCTCTGCCCGGCAAGCTTGCCGACTGCCAGGAACGCGACCCGGCGAAATCCGAAATCTTCATCGTCGAGGGTGATTCCGCCGGCGGTTCGGCCAAGGGTGGCCGTTCGCGCCAGAACCAGGCGATCCTGCCGCTGCGCGGCAAGATCCTCAATGTCGAGCGCGCCCGCTTCGACCGCATGCTCGGCTCCGAGATGATCGGCACGCTGATCACCGCGCTCGGCACCTCGATCGGCAAGGACGAGTTCAACGCCGACAAGCTGCGCTACCACAAGATCATCCTGATGACCGACGCCGACGTCGACGGCGCCCATATCAGGACCTTGCTGTTGACCTTCTTCTTCCGCCAGATGCCGGAGCTGATCGAGCGCGGCCATCTCTACATCGCCCAGCCGCCGCTCTACAAAGTGACGCGCGGAAAAAGCTCGCAATACATCAAGGACGAGAGCGCCTTCGAGGAGTTCCTGATCGGCTCCGGGCTGGAAGAGGCGTCGCTGACGCTTGCCTCCGGCGAGGCGCGGGCCGGACAGGATCTGCGCGGCTCGATCGATGATGCACTGGCCGTGCGCCAGCTCATCAACGGGCTGCACACGCGCTACAACAGGGGCGTGGTCGAACAGGCGGCGATCGCCGGCGCGCTCAACGCCGATGTGCTAAACGACCTCGGCCGCGCCAATGCCATGGCCGAACGCGTCGCCCAGCGCCTCGACATCATTGCCGAGGACACCGAGCGCGGCTGGACCGGCCGGCTGTCGACCTCCAATGAAGGCGTCGGCGGCTATGTGTTCGAACGCACGGTGCGCAGCGTCAAGGAATTCGCGCAGCTCGATGCCGGGCTGATAAATTCAGCCGACGCACGCCAGCTCGACCGCTATGCCCCGCGCCTCATGGAAGTCTATGGCGAGCCGCCGGTGCTGCGCCGCAAGGATGTCTCCGAAGTCATTTCGGGGCCGCTGGCGCTGCTCAACGCGGTGTTTGCGACCGGCCGCAAGGGCCTGACCATGCAGCGCTACAAGGGCCTCGGCGAGATGAATGCCGAGCAGCTCTGGGAAACCACGCTCGACCCGAATGTGCGCTCGCTGCTGCAGGTCAAGGTGAATGACGCAACCGATGCTGACAGCTTGTTCTCGCGGCTGATGGGCGACGAGGTCGAGCCGCGGCGCGAATTCATCCAGGACAACGCGCTGTCGGTGGCCAATCTGGACATTTGATGGCTGCGCGCCCATCGCTTCGTCATCCTAGGGTCTTCGCGACGGAGCTTCGCTCCTGTTTCGCCCTAGGATAACGACGTGGGTGAGGTCTCAGCCAATCTCCAGCGTTTGCGATGAACCGTTCTCAACGCCGCCACTCAACTCGGTCCAGCTTTCGCCCGAGATCGACGGCGTCGCGCAGCACTTGCAGATGCGAGCGCGGCGCGGTGCCCGCCGGCAGGGCGATTTCGACGCCGTTTGCCGTCGATGACCAATAAAGCGTGTGGGTGAAGATACGGCCAAGTGAGCTGCGAAGCTCGACCTGGATGTTCTCCACACCGGGGCCGAAATTTTCCGTCATCGGACCGGAAATCGGATCGCCTGTCGCCCAGCCATTGCCGCGGTCGTAGACGTTCGTCCAGCGCGTTGCCGCAAACACCGCGCCATGATGCACCGCGCGCTGCGCCTTGCCTGCTTGGCTGTGTCCTTCCTGGTAAAGCACGGTGCCGCCGGCGCGCCCGTCATCGGCAATCGGCGGGCAGGCCGAGAACAGGCGCTCGGCAAGGCCACGCCTGAATTCCGCGAGATTGTAGGTCACCAGGAATTCGCTGTGGGAGAGCGGACTGCCAAGCGTGACGAAATCGCTGATCTTCCAGGGCAGCGGGTGGTCGGCGTCCTTGGTCCGAAGCTGCTGGTAGAGCGCCCATTGGCCGCGCCGGAACCCGGCGAGGTCTTCAAGATTGTTTGGCCACGCTGACCCATCAGAGCCGAGCGTTGCCTTGTCGATGGCCTCGACCGCCGCCAGTTTGGCCTTGTCGCGGACCGCTTCCAGCCTTCGCGGCCGGAACTCGGCCCACAGGATCTGCAGCAAATCATAGGCGATGATCGACCCAAGGCTGTGCGAGACCAGCACGATGCGGTCGTAAGCATCGTCCTTCATCAGCGTCTTGAGCAACGTCAGGCCTCTGTCGCGGATCAGCGCACGCTTCTCGATCGTCGCCGCCTCGGCGCGCACATAAGCGGCGACGTCACCGAAATAGGGCAGGGCGAACTGATCCACCGCCCAGATGACAAAAGAAGCGAGGGTGGTGATCATCAGGCCGGTCGTCAAGGTAACGGCCTGTTGCCAGACCGATGTTGCCAGCACGAGTGCTGCGCCCAGAATGACGATAACGATCAGAAGTGTGGCGACGTAAAGCTTGCGGGCGTCGGGCGGAATGTCGGCGGGCTTGCGCCACAACAGGTTCGTCACCCAGGCGGCCAGCCGGCCGCGCGTCGTGCCTTGCGTGATGTCGGCCCAATAAAGCTCGTAGAAATCGGTACGGCGGCCATCGACGTCGTAGGGCGTGGTGATGCGGCGCAGCTCGTGTGACTTGGTCCGGCTGTCGGGCGTGATCCAGCTCTGGTTGATCGTGGCGCCGGAAACGGCCGGATCGGGAATCTGGGCGTAGGGTGGAGCACGGGTGGGATCGCTGCTCCAGACCGCCTGGACGAATCCCCTCAGCGTACCCATCGGCCGCTGCTCGCCCATGCCGTGCACGATCACCACCGCCTGGCCGGGCTGCGCCTTTTTGTAAGCCAGCGATGCGACAGTCTTGGGCATCAGCGTCTCCGTTGACGACATCCGACGGCGGGATCGCTCATGCTACCCCCGGCTCACCGAGCCAACAATACACGGCAGCCCATGTGGAACTCCGTGAACCAATCCACAGTTTCGCAGTCGTTCCTCGGGCCGCGGGGAAAATAGTTCCGTTCCCGGCAAGCAAATCATTTCATTGCCCTTCGGAACGGAAATCGCCCAGGAACATTGTGACGACATCGATCAATTTCTCGCAGGGAGGCTCTCTATGGGACGCGGTATTTTGCTCTGGTTGCTCGGTATTCCGATCCCGATCATCATTCTCATCATGCTGTTCGTACGGTAGGAGGCGTCGATGCAGTCCACCGTATCGGCTGTCGACGTATCCGCCTCAACAGAATCCTCCGCCCCGGCCGTCAGCTGGGGTCCGATCATCGCCGGCGCCTTCGCGGCCTCGACGCTGACCTTCATCCTCATGCTGCTCGGTTCGGGGCTGGGGCTGACCATGGTCTCGCCGTGGTCCGGCGCCAGTGCCTCGCTGACCACCTTCGCGGTGTCCGGCGCGATCTGGCTCATCATCGTGCAATGGCTGTCCTCCGGGGTCGGTGGCTATCTTGCCGGACGCCTGCGCACCAAATGGGTCGGCATCCACACCGACGAGGTCTATTTCCGTGACACCGCGCACGGCCTCCTCGCCTGGGCGCTGGCGACATTGCTGGTCGTCGGCATTCTCGGGTCGGCGCTGTCGGCAGTGCTTGGTTCAGGCGTGCAGGCGGCTTCTACTGTTGCCTCAGGCGCCGCCATGGGTGCTTCGGCCGGCGCGTCCGCCAATGCCGGCAGCGCACCGGCCGACAATGCAACGTCCTATCTTGTGGATACGCTGTTCCGTCCGGCTGATGCCGCCAGGCTCGCGGCGGCCAATCCGGACAGCGATGCGGCTGCGGCCGGGCAGGCTTCGCGCATCCTCATCGCCAGTGCGGCGGCAGGCGAAATTTCGGCTGACGACAAGACCTATCTGTCGCAGCTGGTCGCCGCCCGCACCGGGCTTTCCGAGGCTGACGCCAAGGCGCGTGTCGACGCCCTGGTGGCCAGGGTCGAGGACGCCAAGGTCAAGGCCAAGCAGGCCGCCGACGCCGCACGGAAAGGCAGCGCCACCTTCGCACTGCTTGGCGCCCTGTCGCTGGTTATCGGCGCCTTCATCGCCAGCGCTGCGGCAGCACTGGGCGGCAGGCAGCGCGACGACGAGGAAGCGGTTTTCCTGACCAGCCGCTGAACCGGTCTTCAACATCAAAAAGCCCGGTCGAACCGGGCTTTTTTGTTTCCGATGATGGACCGACAACCTTCCAGTGGAAGGTTGCGGCGGGGTCAGTGATCCATGGCCTTGACGATTTCCTCGGTCATCTTCTTGGCGTCGCCGAGCAGCATCATGGTGCCGTCCTTGTAGAACAGCGTGTTGTCGATGCCGGCGTAGCCCGAGCCGAGCGAGCGCTTGACGAACAGGCAGGTGCGGGCCTTGTCGACGTCGAGGATCGGCATACCGTAGATCGGCGACGACTTGTCGTCGCGGGCGGACGGATTGGTGACGTCATTGGCGCCGATGACATAGGCGACATCGGCCTGCGCGAACTCGGAGTTGATGTCTTCCAGTTCGAACACTTCGTCATAGGGAACATTGGCTTCGGCGAGCAGCACGTTCATATGGCCGGGCATGCGGCCGGCCACGGGGTGGATGGCGTATTTGACATCCACGCCATTGGCCTTGAGCTTGTCGGCCATTTCGCGCAGCGCGTGCTGGGCCTGGGCGACCGCCATGCCGTAGCCCGGCACGATGATGACCTTCTGTGCGTTCATCATCAGATAGGCAGCGTCGTCGGCCGAGCCCTGCTTGACCGTGCGTTCGATGCCGTCGTCGGCAACCGCCGCGGTCTCGCCGCCGAAGCCGCCGAGGATGACCGAGATGAACGACCGGTTCATGCCCTTGCACATGATGTAGGACAGGATGGCGCCGGACGAGCCGACCAGCGCGCCGGTGATGATCAACGCCAGATTGCCAAGCGTGAAGCCGAGTGCCGCGGCGGCCCAGCCGGAATAGGAATTCAGCATCGAGACGACGACCGGCATGTCGGCGCCGCCGATCGGGATGATCAAGAGGACGCCGAGCGCCAGCGACGCCGCGACGATCAGCCAGAACACCAGCTTGGCCTCGGTGGTGACCAGAAGCACGATCAGCACGATCAGCGCGATGCCGAGGACCGCGTTGATGATGTGACGGCCGCCGATCATGATCGGCTTGCCCGACATGCGGCCATCGAGCTTGAGGAAGGCGATGACGGAGCCGGTGAAGGTGATGGCGCCGATGGCAACGCCAAGGCTCATCTCGATCAACGCCTGGGCGTGGATGTCGCCATTCGTGCCGATGCCGAAACTTTCCGGCGCGTAGATGGCGGCTGCCGCTACCATGACGGCGGCAAGGCCGACCAGCGAGTGGAAGGCGGCAACCAGCTGCGGCATCGAAGTCATGGCGATGCGGCGCGCTGTAACGGCGCCGACGCCGCCGCCGATGGCCAGACCAAGCACGATCAGGCCGAAGCGCCCGGCGGACGGAGTCGCCAGCGCCAGCGTGGTGGCAATGGCAATGCCCATGCCGATCATGCCGTAGAGATTGCCTTGGCGGCTGGTGGTCGGATGCGACAGGCCGCGCAGCGCCATGATGAACAGGACGCCGGAGACCAGGTAGAGGAAGGACGCGAAGTTGGCGTTCATGGCTCTCTACCGGTCCTTCTTCTTGTACATGGCCAGCATGCGCTGGGTGACCAGGAAGCCGCCAAAGATGTTGACCGAGACCAGCATCAGCGCGACGAAGCCGAAGCCGGTGGCAATGCCGGAGGCCGAGATGCCGACGGCCAGCAGCGCGCCGACGACGATGACCGAGGAGATGGCGTTGGTGACCGCCATCAGCGGCGTGTGCAGCGCCGGCGTCACCGACCAGACGACGTAGTATCCGACGAATATCGCAAGTACGAAGATGGCGAAGCGGAAGACGAAGGGATCGATGGCGCCGCCGGAAAGTGCGTGCGCGGCATCGCCCGCCGCATCGGCGCCACCGGGCGCGTTGGCCAGGTTCTGCACAGCCAGCCGGACGGCGGCACTTGCCTGGTCGAGCTGATCGAGGGCTTTCTGCAAGGTCTGATCCATCACGCGATCCCCTTCGGCTTGGCGGCGGACTTGCCGGCAGTGGCTTTGTCGGACGCCTTTTTCGGTGCAGCCTTCTTCGGCGTGGCATCAGCCACCATGGTCTCCGCCGGAATGGCCGCCGGTTCGACATGGGGCTGTTCCGCCGCCTTGGCGAAGGCCGGATGCACCACGCGGCCAGCGTCGGTCAGCATCGTCGCCTTGACCAGATCGTCTTCGCGGTTGATGGCGAGCGTCTTGCTGGTCTTGTCGACCAGCGTCTCGAGGAAGGCGAACAGGTTCCTGGCGTAGAGCAGCGAGGCCGATGCGGCGACGCGGCCGGGCACGTTGAGGTGGCCGACGATTTTCACGCCATTGGCCGTGGTCACCACCTGGCCTGCAACTGCGCCTTCGACATTGCCGCCGCGCTCGACGGCGAGGTCGACGATCACCGAGCCCGGCTTCATCGAGGCGACCATCGCCGCCGACACCAGCTTCGGCGCCGGACGGCCGGGGATCAGCGCCGTGGTGATGACGATGTCCTGCTTGGCTATGTGCTCAGCGGTGAGCGCTGCCTGCTTGGCCTGGTACTCCTTCGACATTTCCTTGGCGTAGCCGCCGGCGGTCTCGGCCGCCTTGAACTCCTCGTCCTCGACGGCGAGGAACTTTGCGCCGAGCGACGCCACCTGTTCCTTGGCGGCGGGACGAACGTCGGTGGCGGTGACGACGGCGCCGAGACGGCGCGCCGTGGCGATCGCCTGCAGGCCGGCAACGCCGACGCCCATAATGAAGATCTTCGCCGCCGGCACCGTGCCGGCCGCCGTCATCATCATCGGCAGCGCGCGGTCATACTCCGATGCGCCGTCGATCACGGCCTGGTAGCCGGCGAGATTGGCCTGCGACGACAGCACGTCCATCGACTGGGCGCGGGTGATGCGCGGCATGAATTCCATCGAGAAGGCGGTGATCCCAGCCTCGGCAAGCGCCGCGACCGCGGCGTCATTGCCGTAGGGATCCATGATGGCAATGACCGCCGCACCCGATTTGTAGCCCTTCAACTCGGCATCGGTCGGCCGGCGCACCTTCAGCACTACATTCGCCCGGCTCGCATCCGAAGCCTTGCCGATCGCGGCGCCCGCCTTGGCGAACTCCTCATCGGGAATGCGCGACCTGGTGCCGGCGCCCGTCTCGACGGTGACGTCGAAGCCCAGCGCCGCCAGCCGCTTCACGGTATCGGGCGAGGCCGCGACACGAGGCTCGCTGGCATCGAGCTCGCGAGGGATGAAAACCGTCTGTCCCACCGCATGATCCTTTCGGCTGGAACCTGTTTGCGCAAGAGTGCGGCTTTGCGAAAGAGTGCGGCCGGATGTCCGGCTACGCCCTTGGCAAGGGTCTGAAGAGACTATCGGAGAATGAAGGCGCCGAGGGCGAGGATCAGCACGAACAGGATGGTCGCGGAGAAGAAGCCGCCTGCGAAGAAGCCGAAAGCCATGGCCAGGAGCAGGGCGCCGCAGAACAGCGAGCCGTATTTGGCCAGCGCCAGAAAGCCATGATAGGTGCGGTCATGTTCGGCATAGTCCATCTTCGCGCCCAGTTCGACAGGACCGGTCGGCGTGTGATCAGCCATAGGAATACCCCTTCGAAGACATCTTTGAGGCACATAGCGAAAAGCCGGGCCAAGAGCAATGGCGCTATTGCCGCACGACCAGTGACAACAGCCTCAAAGGAATGTTGACAGCCGGCGGTAGGGCTTGTCGCCGGCCTAACGTCGAACGTTTTGCGTTTCAACCGGCCAGATGCGGAAACAGCCCGAGCAGCCCAATGACGATCAGATAGAGCGCGACGATGTAGTTGAGCAGCCGCGGCATCACCAGGATCAGCACGCCGGCAATCAGCGAGATCAGCGGGGTCAGTGCTAGCTCGGGAATATGCATGTCGGTTCCTTTCTATGGCCGCGTCGGGGTCGTGACGTCCAGAACGCCGAAGCGGCCGGAAAGCTCCTCGCACCGGGCGCTAAAGTGCGCCGGCTTTGCCGACATTACGCTGCTTCGCGAAAATATTTGGCGGTGGGCAGGATGGTCAGCGGCGCGAGCTCGCCGGCCGGCGCCTTGGCAAACAGCATACGCCGCTCCAGCGCCGTCGACTGGAAGAAGGGAAAGCGCTCCAGCGTCGGGGCCATGTTCTGCTCGCAGATCGATTCATAGAAGAAGATCGGCATGGTGAAGGGCGGGTAGAGGCGCGGCTCGCCGACCTGCACCGATCCGAAGATGCGATGGTAGAAGGCCGTGTGCTCCTCGCGGATCATCGAAATGCAGCTGGTGGCGTTGAAGAAGGTGTTGGCGATAACCGCGAGCCGCAGCGTGACATAGGGCAGGGCGCGGTTGGCCGACGACATTTGCGGATCGATCGCCAACCGGCTCGGGTCGATGAAGGTTTCACCGCGCGCCAGCCGCAGCAGCAGCCGGTCGCCGAAAACGGTCATGATCGGCGCTTCGGGGGTCTCACGGGTCAAATGGTGGAGCCTGACGGTGCTGACCAGCTCGCCATCCATGAAGACGCCGAAACAGTAGCAATTGCGCACTTCGTCAAGGTGATCGACGAGCTTCTGTTCGGTAATGGTATCAAGCAGGCCGTGTGTATGAAAGGCCTTGTAGCGCAGCCGGTAGACCGCTTCGAGATCCTCGCCGCTTTCGCAGCGCCGGTATTCGACACGATCGAGGACGTCGAGGACGTTGCGGGCGAACAAGGAAGGCGGGCCAGATTTGACTGCCGCACCCGAAAGCACACCTGACTGATGCGTGTCCATTACTTCCCCTCGTACCGCCGCAGGAGAACAATACCGGACGACCGAAGGAACAAGAAGATGAAACTCTAATCGTCTGTGTTTACCGATCATTAACCTTAACAATCAGTTAACGCCTAGACAATACAACGCTTTTTAGACGGGCTTTTCAAGCGCAATTTAATGACGGGTCAGGGCGTGGCGAGTTTTGCCGCCGGCCGCAGCTCGGCGGCGAAAGGCCAGGTCACGTTGGACATGGTCTCTATGCCCGAGGCACTGAGTGCTGCGCCAAACAGGAAGCCCTGGACGAGGTCCGGCTTGACCGAATGCACCAGGATCTTCAGCTGTTCGAAGGTTTCCACACCTTCGATGGTGACGGTCAGCCCGAGCACGCGGGTCAGGTCGACGATGCCCTTCAACAAGTCGAGCGAACGCTTGTTCTGGGTCACGTCCATCAGGAACGAACGGTCGATCTTGATCTTGTCGAGCGGCAGCTTGTGGAGGTAGCTCAGGCTTGAATAGCCGGTGCCGAAATCGTCGAGCGCGATGCGCACGCCAAGCTGCTTCAGTTCCTCGATATACTGGCGCGTTAGCGATTTGTCGTCGAGCAGCGCGGTTTCGGTGACTTCGATCTCGAGGCGGCCGGCGGCGAGCCCCGAAGTGGCAAGCGCGTCGCGAACCTTCTGGACAACGTCGCGGTTGCGGAAATCCTTGGCCGAAAGGTTGACCGAGACGCTGGTCTGGCCCGGCCATTTGGCGCATTCGGCGCAGGCAGCCGCGAGCACAAAAGTGCTGATCTCGGAAATGATGCCCATTTCTTCGGCCAGCGGAATGAAGATGCTGGGCGAAACCGGCCCGAGATCGGGATGATCCCAGCGGCACAGGGCCTCGCAGCTGGCGATGCGCATGGTGTTCATCGCCACGATCGGCTGATAGACCACCCGCAGCGCCTTGCCTTCGACCGCCGTGCGCAGATCGGCCTTCATCAGCTGGCGGTTGCGGAACGCCGCATCCATCGCTGCCTCGAACAGCCGCCAGTTGTTCTTGCCGAGTTCCTTGGCCTTGTAGAGCGCCAGATCGGCCTTGACGATCATGGCGTCGACATCGGTGTCCTCGACCCTGGACAGCACGGCGCCCGCGCTTGCCTGGATGCGCAGACCGTGGCCTGCGACGTCGACCTCGCCCTGCAGATCGGCAAAGATCTGGTCGAGCAGGCCCGTCAGATGGCTTTCATCCTCGACGCGGTCGAAGAAGATCATGAACTCGTCGCCGCCGAAACGGCTGACATTGACGCCTTGCCCGGCGACGGCCGCCAGCCGCTCGGCAACGGCATAGATAAGTCCGTCGCCGACCGGATGGCCAAGGGTGTCGTTGACGCTCTTGAAATCGTCGAGATCGAGCACCGCCAGGGCACACAGGCGGTCGCGGCTGCCCGACGCCATGGCCTCGCCGACCAGCTCATGGAAATACGCGCGGTTCGGCAGGCCGGTAAGGCTGTCATATCGCGCCATGAAGCGGATTTTTTCCTCAGCCTCGACACGGGCGGTGACGTCCTCGAAGGTGATGACACCGAGGTCCTGATTGCCTTCACGGGCCGAGAACTCATAGTGCTGGCCATTGGAGAAGGAGACCAGCACCTTGCGGTCGCGGCCCTCGCGCAAGGCGCGCGTCAGCTGCGCTTCGACATAACGACAGTCTTTCGGCGCCAGCATGCCTCCGGCGACGCCGCGCAGGAGCAGCGAATGGATCGACCGCCCGAGCAGTTGGTCAGGCGAGCGCAGCGACATCAGATGCGCGGCTTCGGCATTGCCGACCACGACCTTGCCGTCGGGGCCGAGCATGACCAGGCCATGCGACATGGTGTTGAGCGCGCGGTTGAAGCGCTCGGCGAGCCTGGCGGCCGTCTTGCGCTCCGAAATGGCGTTGAACAGCACGGTGCGGACGTGGCTGGCCATCCGGGTGATGATGAAGATGAACGGCACGATGTAGAGGCCGAGGATGAAATCGCCGAGATGTCCCTTGAGCATCAGCCCGACCGCGATCGGCAGCACGACCGTGAAGGCCTGCACCGCAACCATGGTCTTGGAGCCGTAATTGCGGCCGACAATGGTCACCGTCGAGCCCATTATGACGGCGATGGCGGCGCTTTCCCCGAAGACATCGGGAATGAGATAGATTGAGGTGAAGCAGAAAAGCCCCATGAAGAAAGCCTGGATGGTGCCGCCAACCAGGTAGTAGCGTTCCCACTTCTTGGCTTGTTCATAAGTTTCGAAACTGCCTATGCGCAGGCCTTTGCGGATGCCGTAGTAACGGTAAAGCCCCGCCCCAAGCATAAGCGCGGCCAATGCAAGATAGGCCGGATGCCCCGAGGTAAAATAAACCAGAATGCCGATGAGGCCATGGCAAAATGCGCCAATCAGCAGGATCCCGGGATCGTTGAACAACGATCGCACGAACCCAGCATAGACGTCCTCACCTATCTCTGCGGCTTTGTTTTCTTGCATGGCCTGCGGTGTCGCACGAACCGCAGTCATGTCACATTCGCCTTAAGAAAGGTTTAGAGATGCCGTTTCGACGCTTGGCGTCAAGTCGGCTCCACCGGCGTAAACCGCGAAAATTCGTGTTCAGGTAAACAAGGCGTATCGATCACTCGGCGGCCTGAAGTTCAGGCCGCGCCGGCGTGTTGGCCAGCCGCTCGACAAGCCTTGTGCGCTCGCCCTCGGCCTTTTCGGCGCTGCCCTGCCTCACATGGCCGTAGCCGCGAATGAGCGCCGGCACCGAGGCAAGGGCGATGGCGGCCTCGATCCTGCCTGGCGCAAGTGCTTTGGCGACAAGCTCCAGATCGGCCTCATAGCCGGCCAGAAGCTGCCGCTCCATGCGCCGCTCAGTGCTGTAGCCGAACACGTCGAAGGCCGTGCCGCGCAGGCCTTTCAGCGCCGCCAGCAGGCGAAATCCCTTCATCATCCACGGGCCGAAGCTCGATTTCCTCGGCTTGCCGTCATTGCCGCGCCTGCCCATGATCGGCGGCGCCAGATGAAATTCGAGCTTTTCGTAGCTCTGGAACTGTTTTGAGAGCTCCATAGCGAAGGAGCCGTCGGTGTAGAGCCGCGCCACCTCATATTCGTCCTTGATCGCCATCAGCTTGAACAGGTTTCTGGCGGCGGCCTCGGTCACCGCGGTCGAGCCAGGCACGGCCTTGGCCTCGGCAGCACGCAAAACCGCCAGCTTCTCGGCGTAGCGCCTGCCATAGGCGGCATTCTGATAGGCAGAGAGGAAAGCGACGCGGCGGGCGATGATATCGTCCAGCGTCTTGGCGATCTCAGTGGCCTTGCCCGGCTGGGCGACCAGGCCGCGCACAAACTCCGGCTGATGCGCGGCGCGCCGGCCCCAGCGGAAGGCGGCGATGTTCATCGCCACCGCCTCGCCGTTCAATTCGATTGCTTTTTCAACGGCTTGCGCCGACAGCGGCAGCCCGCCATGCTGGAAGGCGAAGCCGAGCATGAACATGTTGGCGCCGAGCGAATTGCCGAACAATTGGGTGGCGGTGCCCGTCGCGTCGAAGAAATGCGTCTTGTCGTCGCCAGCGGCAGCGCGGATCGCCTTCTTCAGGCGCTCGATGGGCAGCGAGAAATCGGCCGAGCGGGCGAACTCGCCAGGCATGATCTCGGCGGTGTTGGCAAGGAAGATGGTATGGCCTTCGCGCACCGCGCCAAGCACCTTCTTGGCGCCGGACACGACAAGGTCGCAGCCGAGTACCAGGTCGGCCTTGCCGGCCGAAACGCGGATCGCGTGGATGTCGTCCGGCGTGCGGGCGATGCGGACATGAGTGAACACCGAACCGCCCTTCTGGGCGAGGCCGGCCATGTCGATCATGCCGCAGCCCCTGTCCTCGAGATGGGCGGCCATACCGAGCACAGCACCTATGGTGACGACGCCGGTGCCGCCGACGCCGTCGATGATCGCCGCCCAACCCTCGCTACCGAGCGGGAATTCGGCTGGCACCGGCACGCCGTCAAGCGGGTCGGAGCGCCCGGCAATGCCTTCGGCCTTCCTGATCTTGGCGCCGTGCACGGTGACGAAGGACGGGCAGAAGCCGTTGACGCAGGAGAAGTCCTTGTTGCAGCTCGACTGGTCTATTCTGCGCTTGCGGCCGAACTCGGTTTCGACCGGCTGGATCGAGACGCAGTTCGATTGCACCCCGCAATCGCCGCAGCCCTCGCAGACCAGTTCGTTGATGAAGACCCGCTTGTCGGGATCCGGGAAGGTGCCGCGCTTGCGGCGGCGGCGCTTTTCGGCGGCGCAGGTCTGGTCGTAGAGCAGCACCGAGACGCCCTTGACGTCGCGCAGCTCGCGCTGAACGAGGTCGAGGTCGTCGCGGTGGTGGATGGTGGCGCCGAAGGGGAATTCGGCCTTCCCCGCATATTTGTCCGGCTCGTCGGTGACGATGGCGATGCGCTCGACGCCTTCGGCGCGCACCTGCCTGGCGATCATGTCGACAGTCAGGCCGCCCTCATGCGGCTGGCCGCCGGTCATGGCGACGGCGTCGTTGTAGAGGATCTTGTAGGTGATGTTGGCATCGGTCGACAGCGCGAAGCGGATCGCCAGCGTGCCGGAGTGATTGTAGGTCCCGTCGCCGAGATTCTGGAAAATGTGGCCGCGCTTGGAGAATGGCGCCTGGCCGACCCATTGTGCGCCCTCGCCGCCCATGGCGGTGAAGCCGACCGTGTTGCGGTCCATCCACAGCGCCATGAAATGGCAGCCGATACCGGCGGCGGCGATCGAGCCGTCCGGCACCTTGGTCGAGGAATTGTGCGGGCAGCCGGAGCAGAAGAACGGCGTGCGCGAACCGATATCGCTGGTGTCGGCAAGCATCGCCTGGAACTGGCGCAGCTTTGCCACCTTTGCAGTGATCTCTTCCGAAGGGCCGATTGTGCGCAGGATGCGCTCGCCCAGCGCAATGGCGATCTCGTTGGGGTCGAGCGCGCCCTTGGCCGGGAACAGCCAGTCGCCGCGCTCGTCCTTCTTGCCGACGATCATCGGCTGGGTGGCGGTGCCGTAGAGGTTTTCGCGCAGTTGCACCTCGATCAGCGAGCGCTTCTCCTCGACGACGACGATGGTGTCGAGGCCGCGGGCGAATTCGGCGATATGCTGCAGGTCGAGCGGCCAGGGGCAGCCGACCTTGAACAGGCGGATGCCGATGCGGTTGGCGGCGGCCTCGTCGATGCCGATGTCTTCCAGCGCCTGGCGGACATCGAGATAGCTCTTGCCCAGCGTGATGATACCGAGCTTCGGCGCGCGGCCGCCCGAATAGACGATGCGGTTCAGGCCGTTGGCATGGATGAAGGCGGATGCAGCGGCGCGCTTGTATTCATGCAGCCGCTCCTCCTGGCCGAGCATGTCGATCTCATCGCGGATGTTGAGGCCGCCGGGCGGCATATCGAACTCCGGCACGACGATGTTCAGGCGCTCGAGCGCGGCATCGACGGAGGCCGTGGATTCGATGTTGTCCTTGACGCATTTGATAGCCGCCCAGGTGCCGGCGAAGCGCGACATGGCAAAGCCGTAGAGGCCGTAGTCGATGATCTCCTGAACGCCGGCCGGGTTGAGGATCGGCACCATGGTGTCGACGAACAGGAATTCGGTGGCGTGCGCATTGGTCGATGATTCGGCCATATGGTCGTCGCCCATCAGCGCAAGCACGCCGCCATACTTCGACGTTCCCGCGAGGTTGGCGTGGCGGAAAACGTCGCCGGAGCGGTCGACGCCCGGTCCCTTGCCGTACCAGACCGAAAACACCCCGTCATGCTTGCCTTCGCCCATTAATTCCGTCTGCTGAGAGCCCCAGCAGGCGGTGGCGGCAAGCTCCTCGTTGAGGCCGGGCTGGAAGACGATGTCGGCCTGCGCCAGCTGCTTTTTCGCCCGCCACAGCTGCATATCGAGGCCGCCGAGCGGCGAGCCGCGATAACCGGACACGAAGCCGGCCGTGTTGAGGCCGGCCCGGCGGTCGCGCTCGCGTTGCATCAAAAGCATGCGGATGACCGCCTGTGCGCCGGACAGGAAGATGCGCTCCTTACCAAGATCGAACTTGTCGTCGAGCGCGACGTCGTGCAGCGTCATCAGGCATTTCCTCTGCGGAGACAGCACCGGGGGCGCGCAGCCAACGTAGGAGTGAGATGGCGCAGTCTTTCTCCGCTTGCAAGGCAGGTCAAACGAAATCGAAAGTGCCAGGCAAAGCGCAACGAACGATCCGCTGCCGTCGCGTATTCGGCACGAAATCGGTCCGCGGCGGTTGTCCGGCGACCAGAAATTTCCACGCAGTCGCGCCGGGCAAAGACGCGTCAGCCTTTCGAGCAATCCGGCTTCGGCTCACCCGGCAGCTTGCCGTCGGGATGGCCGGCAAGATCGGGATTGGCCGTATAGAGCTGGTCGACCACCAGCGGCCGGTCGGGAAGGATCGACTGGTCCTCGCTCGACATCAGCGTCGTGTCGATCTTCTGCAGGAACGTGCCGTCAGGACCCCTGATGCTGATCGAAATCGCATAGGGCTTGTCCTTGACGATACAGGTCAGCGCCGGGCTTTCCAGGCTGACCTTGTCGAGCTTCGGCCAGACCTTCTGCTCGATCACCAGGGGAGGACCGCCAGCCGGATTCTGGAAGCTGGCGACCGCAACCTGGCCTTCGCCCATCGGCTGCAGGGGCCGCAGCGTCACGACATAGGTCGCCCGGGCGAGGCGGTAATTGAAGACGACGACCTTGCCGGAAACCTCGAACAGCTTGCCGTCGCCGCCGGTGTCGCGGCAGGCGCCAAGCGCAACGGCTGCAATGAGCGCAGCACCGACAAGGATCGAACGAAAAACAACCCTAAGCATTGTTGACCTCATGTGCCGCCGTGCGGCGGCGATAGTGACGGCTTGCTTTCTGGCGGTTGCCGCACACAGCCATATCGCACCAAAGGCGGCTGGAATTGCGGCTCCTGTCGACGAACAGCCAGCTGCAATTGGGACAGATCCTGAGCCTGGCGACCGTGTCGTCGCGCAGCAGCGACAAGGCCGAAACCGCCAGCGCCGCCTCGAACGCGATCGGCGTCGATGGATCGCCGAACGGTCTACCCGGTGCGCCGATTTCGGCAGGGCTCCGATCGAGGCCGTTGGCGCAGGCCTTGAGAAAAGCGGCGAGGTCGCCGGCGGCAAGCGCACCTTTCGACACCGCGCCGCGAAACAGGCGGTCGGTCGTCTCGCGGATCGCCAGCACCACCGGGGCGATCCTGTCCGGCGAGGTCGCCTCCAGCGGTCTGCCGCCAAGCTCGGCACCGCGAAAGCCGGTTGCGGCGTTGGCGAAGCGCGCGATCTCGGCCGGATCGGCAAAACGGTCGAAAGTCTTTTCCGGATCGTTGCGCAACACCACGGTGTTGGCCGTATCGAGCGCAAGAATGCCGCCGGTGAAGCGATGTGGGGTCCAAGATACTGTCATATCAGAAATCTAACCGATAAATCGCGTTTGACAAGTTAGATTTTACGATGCAAACCTTGGCGCGGGCTCCGGCGCAGGATTTTGTTGAGGCAAGTCGTTGCCCCAAAACCGCTTTGCACTTTTGGGCGACATGCCCTGAAAGCTGTCCATGCTCTATTTCTTCCAGCAGGTGCTGAACGGGCTGCATTCCGGCGCGCTCTATGCGCTGCTTGCCTTCGGCTACGTGCTGACCAACGGCATCCTGCACCGGACCAATCTCGCCTATGGCGCGCTGTTCGCCTTTTGCGGCCAGACGATGATCCTGACCGTGGCCTTCGGCTATCAGGTATTGTGGCTGACCTTGCTGGCGGCAGTGGTGCTCGGCGTCGTCACGGCTTTCTTTTATGCCGCGCTGATCGGCCACGTGCTGTCGCGCAGCGTCTTCGAACCGCTGGCCGACCGCACGCCCAATGCCATTGTGGTGACGACGCTCGGCATCCTGCTGGTGCTGTCGGAAGCAAGCCGTATCGCCGCCGACACGCATGATTGGTGGCTGCCGCCGATGCTGGCGCAGCCCATCGTTTTTGCTCAGGATGCCGGCTTCCAGGCGACGCTGACGCTGATCCAGCTCATCGATTGCGCGGTGGTTCTGGCGGCAATCATGCTCGCTGCATGGGCGTTTGCCCGCTCGGGCTTCGGCCGCCGCTGGCGCGCCGTCTCCGACGATCCCAAAGCGGCTGCCATGTGCGGCGTGGACGTGCGTGCAGTGTTCCGGCATGCGGTGCTGTTCGGCGGTTTCTGCGCCGCGCTGGCCGGAATCATGGCCGCCCTTTACTACGGCAATGTCAGCTTCGGCTCCGGCCTTGTCTACGGGCTGAAAATCCTGTTCGTGACGGCGGTGGGCGGCTATCTCTCTCCGCCTCGGGCCGCGCTCGGTGCGGCCGCCTTCGGCATGGCGGAGTCGCTATGGGCCGGCTATTTCCCGATCGAATGGCGCGATGGCTGGATGTATCTGTTCCTGGTCGCGGCACTTGTGCTGATCGGTCCCGGCCGCGACCAGCAGAAGATCGCCTGATCGCCGCATCCGCTGTCAGACTTTGGTTGCATGACGCAGCAGCCGGTCGGCACTTATCCCCTGCCTCCCGTCACGACGGCGTTGATCGCGCCCATGCCATGTTGACCCGCCGAACCACGCACGGCATACCGTTGGGCCACAGCGGCGCGACGGAAAATAGGGGAGCCGGCGCGCCTTCGACCTCAGGGAGGAAATGCATGGCAGGGCTGCTCGCTCTATCCAGAACGATCGACCGTATGAACGAGTTCATCGGCCGGTGGATATCGTGGCTGATCCTGCTGGCAATCCTGGTCAGCGCCGCCAATGCCATCATCCGCAAGGTCTTCGACGTCTCGTCGAATGCCTGGCTGGAACTGCAGTGGTACCTGTTCGGCGCCGCCTTCATGCTGGCCGCCGCCTACACGCTGAAACAGAACGACCATATCCGCATCGACATCGTCTACGGCATGTGGTCGCGCCGCGTGCAGCACTGGATCGACCTGCTCGGTCATGTCTTCTTCCTGATGCCGTTCGTGACGCTGATGGTGATCTATTTTGTCCCCTACGTGTCGCTGTCGTTCCGCAGCGGCGAAATGTCGAACAATTCCGGCGGCCTGATCATCTGGCCGGCCAAGGCAATCCTGCTCGTCGGCTTCTTCCTGCTGGCGCTGCAAGGCATCTCCGAGATCATCAAGAAGATCGCCATCATGCGCGGCGACATGGACGATCCCAATCCGTTCATCTCGGTGCACGAACAGGCCGAGCTCGAGGCTAAAGCCCTTGCTGAAGAGGCCAAGGCGCTCGCCCAGGAGGCGCGCCCATGATCGAGTTCATCGCCCAGAACATGGCGCCGATCATGTTCGCTTCGCTGATCATCTTCCTGCTGATCGGCTATCCCGTCGCTTTTTCACTCGCCGCAAACGGCCTGATGTTCTTCTTCATCGGCGTCGTGCTGTCGCCCTATTCGGGCGGCTCGATCAACCTGGCGTGGCCGCTGCTGCATGCGCTGCCCGACAATTTCTACGGCAGCCGGGTGATGTCGAACGACACGCTCTTGGCAATCCCGTTCTTCACCTTCATGGGCATCGTGCTGGAACGATCGGGCATGGCCGAGGACCTGCTCGACACGATCGGCCAGCTGTTCGGCCCGGTTCGCGGCGGCCTTGCCTATGCGGTGATCTTCGTCGGTGCGCTGCTTGCCGCGACCACGGGCGTGGTCGCGGCTTCGGTCATCGCCATGGGCCTGATCTCGCTGCCGATCATGCTGCGCTACGGCTATGACCGACGACTGGCGTCGGGCGTCATCGCGGCATCCGGCACACTCGCCCAGATCATCCCGCCGTCGCTGGTGCTGATCGTTCTGGCCGACCAGCTCGGCCGTTCGGTCGGCGACATGTATGCCGGCGCGCTGATCCCCGGCCTGGTGCTGACCGGCCTTTACACGCTCTACATCCTGATCATGTCGATCGTCCGGCCGAACTCGATGCCGGCGTTGCCGCTGGCGGCCCGCACGCTTGGCCACGGCGTGCTGTCGCTGCTCGCGGCACTGCTGGTGGCAGTCGCGGCTTCCTATGCGGCCTATCGCTACCTTGCGCCGGCGCATGGCGACAATGCCGATATCCTTGGCGCCAGCATCGGGGTGATCCTGATCTATATCGTGGCGATCGCCGACAAGGGCCTGAACATCAACATGATGTCCAGGTTGGCGCAGCAGGTGATCATCGTTTTGATCCCGCCTCTGGCGCTGATCTTCCTGGTGCTGGGCACCATCTTCCTCGGCATCGCCACCCCGACGGAGGGCGGCGCCATGGGCGCGGTTGGCGCCCTGGCGATGGCGGCAATGAAGGGGCGGTTGTCGCTGGATGTCATCAAACAGGCGCTCGCGTCGACCACGAGGCTTTCCTCCTTCGTGCTGTTCATCCTGATCGGCGCGCGGGTGTTCTCGCTGACCTTCTACGGCGTCAACGGCCACGTCTGGGTCGAGCATTTGTTGACGTCGCTGCCGGGCGGCGAAGTCGGCTTCCTGATCGGCGTCAACATCCTGGTCTTCGTGCTCGCCTTCTTCCTCGATTTCTTCGAGCTCGCCTTCATCATCGTGCCGCTTTTGGCGCCGGCAGCCGATAAGCTCGGCATCGACCTGATCTGGTTCGGCGTGCTGCTCGGCGTCAACATGCAGACCTCCTTCATGCACCCGCCTTTCGGCTTTGCGCTGTTCTACCTGCGCTCGGTCGCCGCGCGCGTGCCCTATCTCGATCGCCTCACCGGCAAGCAGATCGCGCCGGTGACCACCGGCCAGATCTATTGGGGCGCCGTGCCCTTCGTCTGCATCCAGGTGATCATGATCGGGCTGACCATCGCCTTCCCGCAAATGGTCATGCGCTACAAGGGTGCGGCCGTCGATCCGGGAACGATCGAGATCAACTTGCCTGATATGCCAGGCCTTGCGCCTCTCGGCACACCACCACCAGCCAACGGTGGCCCATCACCCGCGGCGCCACCGTCGAACGATCTCTCGCAGCCGCCGAATTTCGGCGAGACGCCGCCCGCCAAGCCGGCGGCGCCGGCGACCGACCTGTCGCAGCCGCCGAACTTCAACTGATGTGTGAACACTGAGAACCTGAGTGAGGATGTCATGAGAGCCGTGCGCCTGGAAGCCGTGGGCAGCATTGCGCTACGGGAGGTCGACAAGCCTGTTGCGGGACCGCAGGACGTTCTGGTGCGCGTCGAAGCCTGCGGCGTTTGCGGCACCGACCGTCACCTCCTCCACGGCGAATTCCCTTCGAGCCCGCCGGTGACGCTTGGTCACGAATTCTGCGGCATCGTGGAGGCTGTCGGTGATGCGGTTTCCGGCATCGCCATCGGTGACCGTGTTACCGGCGATCCCAACATCTTCTGCGGACGCTGCAGTCATTGTCGGGCTGGCCGGGTCAATTTGTGCAGCAATCTCAGGGCCATCGGCATCCATCGCGACGGCGGCTTCGCCGACTACGTCGTGATGCCGCAGAGCCAGGCCTTTCTTCTGCCTGCGAACCTCAAGCCAACGCATGGCGCCTTCTGCGAGCCGCTGGCCTGCTGCCTGCACGCTGTCGACCTCGCCGGAATCAGACCCGGCGCTGCCGTGGTGGTGCTTGGTGGCGGCGTCATCGGCCTGCTTACCGTGCAATTGGCGAGGCTCGCAGGAGCGGCGACCATCATCCTGTCGACGCGGCAGGCCTCCCGCCGTGCGCTCGCCGAAGAGCTCGGTGCAACGACGACGGTCGACCCAAACGCGGTCGACCCGATCGAGGCGATCGCCGGCCCAGCCGGCCTTGTGCCCGGCGGGGCCGACGTGGTGCTCGAATGCGCCGGTGTCCCCGATACCGTCGAACAATCGATGCGGCTGGCGAAGTCCGGCGGCTCGGTGGTGATCGTCGGCGTGATGCCGCAAGGCGTGAAAGTGCCCTTCGAACCGTTCGACATCCTGTTTCGCGAGCTGAAGGTTCTCGGCTCGTTCATCAATCCCTTCACCCACAGGCGGGCGGCGGACCTTGTCGCGTCCGGCGCAATCGAGATCGACAAGCTCATCTCAAGGCAGGTCGGCCTGGAGGAAGCCGCCTCGGTGATCGCCAATCCGGCAGCGCCGGGCGAGGTCAAGGTGTTGGTGGTGCCGGGCAGGGAATGAAGGGCAGCCTCAATCCTGCGGTGTTGGCGATTGGCGAAACGGCGATGACCGCGCCCCTCTCCCCGTCACTATACGGGGAGAGGATGCCGGCAGGCAGGTGAGGTGCAGCGTCAACGCTTGGAAAGATAAGCTATAATTTCGGGGCGGCTACCAAGCCCAAGGCGATCAATCGCCGAAGTTTGCACCGCCCCTCATCCCCCTGCCGGGACCTTCTCCCCGTATAGTGACGGGGAGAAGGGACAGATCCCAGCCTACAGTTTGCCGTTGCGCTGCTGGACCATCATGAAGGTGTCGTAATTGTACTCGGCCACCTGCGCCCACAGATAGTGCTCCTTGCGGAAGCCCTTGATCGAGTCCCAGATCTTCTTGAACGGTGCGTTGGTGGCTTCCATTTCGGTGTAGACCTCATTGGCCTTCTCGAAACAGGCGGCCATGATGTCCTGGCTGAACGGGCGCAATTTCGCGCCGCCGGCCACCAGCCGCTTGACTGCTGCAGGATTGAGGTAGTCGTATTTCTGCAGCATGTTGGCGTCCGCCGCGTGCGCGGCCGTGTGCACCAGCGACTTGTAGGCCGGCGAAAGCTCTTCGTACTTCGCCTTGTTGAACAGGAGATGGACGGTCGGGCCGCCTTCCCACCAGCCGGGATAGTAGTAATAGGGCGCGACCTTGTAGAAGCCGAGCTTCTCGTCATCATAGGGGCCGACCCATTCGGCGGCGTCGATCGTGCCTTTTTCCAGCGCCGGATAGATGTCGCCACCGGCGATCTGCTGCGGTACGACGCCGAGCTTCGAGACCACTTTGCCGGCAAAGCCGCCGATGCGCATCTTGAGGCCGGAGAGATCGGCGACGGTGTTGATCTCCTTGCGGAACCAGCCGCCCATCTGCACGCCGGTGTTGCCGCCGGGCAGGCCGAACAGGCCTTGCGTGGCGAGAAACTCGTTGAACAGGTCGATGCCGCCGCCATGATAGTGCCAGGCATTCATGCCGCGCGCGTTGAGCGAGAACGGCACCGCCGCACCGAGCGCCCATGTCGGGTCCTTGCCCCAATAATAGTATGACACCGTGTGGCAGGCCTCGACGGTGCCGGCCGTGGTGGCGTCGGCGGCCTGCAGGCCGGGTACGAGTTCGCCGGAGGCGAAGACCTGGACCTGGAAATTGCCGTCCGTCGCCTCAGACAGCATCTTGGAGAAGACTTCCGCGCCGCCATAGATCGTATCGAGTGACTTGGGGAAGGACGACGCCAACCGCCACGTCACTTTCGGATTGGACTGGGCGATTGCCGGTGCGGCTAGCGTCGCGGCAGCCGCCGCAGCGCCCACGCCGGTGACCCCGGCCTTGCGGATGAATGAACGACGATCCATGCAGAACCTCCCTTTTGGACCAACAAACCGACATCAGGGACATCTCCTCGCGCCCGGTATCGATTTGCCGAAACAATACACGGGCAAGGGGTCGAGTCCAGCATGGCAGCGGGATTTGACGGCGGCGCTGGCGACAAATCCGCCGGCCGGCCAGCCAGCCTGCAACTATAGTCTAACGGTCGCGCGTGGCCCATGCGAGATGGCGAAACTTGCCATGGAAAAGCGCCTTCGGATCGCCTATTTTGCAGGCACAATAGATTATTCGCTTCGCTCCAAATGGAATCCGGACCCAAAAATGCACCAGCCGCTCGTCGCCATATCGACCGACGTCCGTCAGTTCGACAACTACACCTGGCATGCCGTCCCGCAGCAATATATCGAGGCAGCACTTTCCGGCGCCGGCGTGTTCCCGCTTTTGGTGCCGTCCTTCGGCGACCGGCTCGATTTCGACGAGCTGTTGTCCTCGGTCGACGGTGTCATGGTCACCGGCTCGAAGTCCAACGTGCATCCATCGCTCTATGGCGGCGACGCCAGCGAAGCCAACGGCCCCTACGACCCGGCGCGCGATTCCACCACGCTGCCGCTGATCCGCAAGGCGATCGAGCGCGGCGTGCCGCTGCTTGCCATCTGCCGCGGCATCCAGGAGTTGAACGTTGCGCTGGGCGGCACGCTTGGCACCGAGATCCAGGAGCGCGAAGGCTCGCTCGACCATCGCGCGCCGGTGAGCGACAACCAGGACGAACGCTTCGCCATTCACCAGACCATTTCGATCAAGCCGGGCAGCTGCCTGGCCGGCGTGTTTGGCGCCGGCGACATCAAGGTCAACTCGCTGCACCGCCAAGGCATCGACCGGCTCGGCTCGAAGCTGCAGGTCGAGGCGGTTGCCGGCGACGGCACGGTGGAGGCAGTTTCGGTGAAGGACGCCCGCGCCTTCGCCGTCGGCGTGCAATGGCACCCCGAATACTGGGTCAAGTCGGACAACAACTCGGCCAAGATCTTCCGCGCCTTCGGCGATGCGGTGCGGCTGCATGCGACGGCGAAGGCCGGTGCACGGGCGGCGGCGGAATAAATCCCGGCGATCAATTGCCGGCGGATTGATCCCGTTCGCCGGTTGTCGCCAGCGACAGCAGTGGCGTGGCCGGAGCGTAGGATTCGTAGCCGTCGCCATCCGCAACCGAGAAGGTGACGATCGGGTCGGTGCCGTCGGCGCTGAACGCGATCGTGCCGTCCTCGCCCTCTCGCCAGAATTTTGCCCGCTCGATGCCGGGCAGCAGCCCGCGGCAATTCGGCGCCACGGTCAACAGCGACAGGCCATCGTCAATCGCGGCGCCGCGGCTAACCGCGCAGTCGCCTTCGTCGCCATTGGCGACCAGCCTGAAGGTGGTTGCCGGCCTTGCTTCATTGGCCGAACTTTCACTGCTGCCGCCGTGAAACAGCTGAAAGCCGGCGAAAAGTGCCGCTGCCGCAATCGATGCCGGAAGTTTCGTCATCTTGCACTCCGCGCCCCCCGGCGCAGATGCAGAATGATTTCAAAGCGTTAAGCCGACGTTAACGAGTGTGGCAGAGAGCCGCTCAGCTTCGTGGCTTGACTTGCGCCGTCTCCGGCACCGGGGTCAGTGGCCGGCGCTCGCTGAACCAGGATACCAGATTGTCGACGCACAGATCCGCCATGGCGCGGCGCGTGTGGTGCGAGGCCGAGCCGACATGGGGCAAAAACGAGGTGTTGGGCGCCTCCAGCAAAGCCTTGGGCACATTCGGTTCATCGGCGAAAACATCGAGCCCGGCGGCGGCAATGGTGCCGTTGGCAAGCGCTACGGCGAGGTCTGCCTCGTCAACCGTGCTGCCACGGCCGATGTTGACGAAAACGCCGTTGGCGCCAAGCGCCGCCAGGATTTCGGCATTGACCGCCTTCTCCGTGGAAGCGCCGCCCGGCACTACGGAAATCAGCGTATCGACCGCTTCGGCAAGGCCCTTCAGCGTCGGGTGGTATTCATAAGCCAGACCTTCGACCCTGCGCCTGTTGTGGTAGGCCACCGGCAGCCCGAACGCTTCCAGCCGGCGCGCAATGGCAAGGCCGATGCGGCCCATGCCGAAAATGCCGACATGCCGACCGCGCAAGGTCAGCCGGCTCAGGGGATAGTTGCCCTTCTTCACCCAACTGCCGTCGCGCAGCCATTTCTCGGCCTTGTAAAGTTCACGCACGGTGTTGAGCAAAAGGCCGATCGTGGTGTCGGCGACCTCCTCGGTCAAAACATCGGGGGTGTTGGTGACCATGATGTTTTTCTTGGCCGCATGGCCGGCATCGACCGAATCATAGCCGACGCCGAAGGAGGCGATGAGTTCGAGGTTGGGCAATGCATCCATCAATGCCGCATTGACGCCGGCGAAGGACGCAATGGCGCGCACGTCATGGCGCATCTCGTCGGTGACCAGGGCGGGATCGGCGCGCTCTATCTTGACCCGCTTGAAGGTGCGGTCGATGCGCTCGACCGCATGGTCGTTGAAATGTCCTGGCACCAGAACGGCGACGGTCTGCAACGCATCAGTCTTGGTCATGCACGCTCCACCGGCTTGCCGGTCGACTGGCGCACATGCAGTTCCGGCTTGATCAGTTCCTGTGACGGCCGTACCGCCTGTCCGTTCAGCTTGTCGAGCAGCGCGCTGGCGGCACGGCGGCCGACCTCTCGCTGGCCATTCCAGACTGTGGTGAGCGCCGGTGTCGCGATTGCCGCCTCCTCGAGATCGTCATAGCCGGTCACCGAGATGTCGGCGCCCGGCACCAGGCCGGCGCGGGCAATGCCGTTCATCAGGCCGATGGCGACCAGATCATTCCAGCAGCAAGCGGCGGTTGGCTTGTCTTTAAGCGCCAAAAACTGTCCAGCCGCCTCGAATCCGCCCTGCTTGGTGCGCGGCCCGGCGATGCGCCAGGACGGCCTGACCTCAAGCCCGGCGGCCTCCATGGCGTTGAGATAGCCCTGGTAGCGGTCGCGCCCTGTCGAGGTCTGGTCGGTGCCGCCGATCATGGCGATGCGCTTGTGCCCGAGCGAGATCAGATGATTGGTGGCAAGTGCCGTGCCATAGGCATCGTCACCACGAAACACCGGCACGTCGGCGCCTTCCACGCTGCGTGCGATCAGCACCGCAGGCAGGCCGTTTTCCTCGGCCATGACGATGTCGGAGGCCGGCGTGCCGATGGCCGGGGACATGATGACGCCGTCGGCGCCGAGCTGCAGCAGCGTATCGATGAAGGTGCGTTGCTTTTCCAGCTGGTCGTAGTGATTGGACAGGATGAAGGTCTGCCGGCTGCGATCGAGTTCGCTTTCGATGGAGCGCAGGATCTCGGCGAAGAACGGGTTCATGATGTCGTGCACGACGACGCCGACAATCCCCGAGCGCGAGGTGCGCAGTGAGGCGGCGCGGCGGTTGTAGATATAACCGATGGCCCGCGCATGCTCCTTGATGCGGTCACGCGTGGCGCCTGCGACCAGTGGACTGTCGCGCAAGGCGAGGGAGACCGTGGCCGTGGAGACGCCAAGCGCATCCGCGATCGTCGAAAGCTTGATCTTTTGTGCCAGCCCTTCGCTCCCCGAGTTTTTTAAATTTTTTAAATGCGGCGTTATGCCATCGGATTCGGAGCAAATCAAAGTTTTTTCGCCAGAGCCTCCGCCTCGACATCGACGGTCGTGCGATTGCGCAGCCGCAAACGGTGCTCGCGATGGATGATGTAGAGGCCGCTGGCGACGATGATGGCAGCACCCACCAGCGTCCAGCGGTCGGGGAACTGATGGAAGATGATCCAGCCGGACAGGATCATCCAGACCATCTGCGAATACGGGTAAGGCGCCAGCGCCGTGGTGGTCGCCAGTCGGTAGGCCTGAACCAGCAGCCAGTGGCCGCCGGCGCCGAACACACCCAGCATCACAAGGATAAACCAGTGCCAGCCATCCTGCGGCAGCCCATGCGAGAACGGCAGCATCGGCAGAAGCAGCACGGCCGGCGCCAGCGCTGAAAACAGGATCAGGCTCTCCGAGCTTTCGCTGGCCGACATGCGCCGCGTCATGATGACGTAAAAACTGTTCGACAGCATCGAGCCGAGCGCAAAGAGGTGGCCGACGCCGAACACGCCGACGCCAGGCCTTGTGATCACCAGCACGCCGACAAAGCCCGACAGGATCGCCAGCCAGCGCCGCCAGCCGGCCCATTCACCAAGCAGCGGTCCGGCAAGGGCGGTGATCACCATCGGGCCGAAGAAGTAGATCGAGGTGGTCTCGGCCAATTGCAGTGTCTTGAGCGCCATGACGTTGCACATGGTCGAGCCGAACAGCAGTCCGCCGCGCAGGATGTGGGCCGACAGATTGTTGGCGCGGAAGCGCGACGGCTCGCGCCAGCCGCGCAGAAAAACGCCGACAAGCAGGACATGGACGGTGAAGCGGGCCCAGGCGACGATCAGCGCCGAGACGCCGGCCAGCACCAGATATTTGCTCGATGTGTCGAGAAAGGTGAAAAAGACATAGGTGGAAAGCATGAACAGCATCGCCGCGGGCGGCGTTGCGCTTTCGTCTGATCTTGCGGGAACGTTCAAATGTCAGGCCGGGCAGGGAGGATCAACGCTTAACCTTTGCGGCAATCTCCAGCGCTCGGCAAGCCAAAAGCGACTGGCACAACAGGCGTCTGAGACAGGTTCAGCGCAGGCCGATCCGATGCCAGCTAAGGCGCTTTGCGTTCCGCTGCGACGTTCTGACATCCCGGTGCTTTGCCGTCGGATGCCACTTGCGCCTGGAGATGAAGCCACAACGCCTCGGCGACGGGTCCATGCGGTCGGTCGCGCCGGCGCACCGCCGCCAAGATCTCCGTCCGGCCGGGCAGATGTGCACCAGCGATCGAGATCAGCCTCCTATCCCGCAGTTCGTCCTCGATCAGCCATGCCGGCAGATGGCCCCAGGCCAGTCCGTGAAGGATCAGTTCCTTCTTCATCAGATGATCCGGCGCCGAGCACTGATGCGCACCGTCGATGAGGAAATAGCTCTCCGGCGATGGCCGCCGCGCCGTGTCGCGGATCACGCACTGGGTGAAGGGCCGCATCTGCTCCGGCGCAATCTCGCGGCCAGGCGCGAACGGAAGGAACCCAGGCGCCACCACCGGCACGAGGGGCACCGCGCAGAGATCGATCCGCTCGAGATGCGGATCGGAAGGATCCGCGCGATGGAAGATGAGGTCAGCCGAGCCTTCCATCAACCGTTCGAGCGGACCGCCGACCGCCTCGTACTCCAGGTGCAGGCGTGTCCCGGTGCGTTCGGCAAAGAAGCCGCTGAGCATACGCAGGATTTGCGGTCGCGGGCAGAGATCACCCATGACGACACGCAGGACCGTCTCCTCGCCGCTCGCCAACTGGCCCGCATAGGTTCGCAGATGGTCGAGCTCGCGCAATGTCAGCTGCGCTCGCGCGTGAAACTCGCGGCCCGCCTCCGTCAGCCCCACCCGATATCCGCTGCGGTCGAGAAGTGTGAGCCCGAGCAACTGCTCGAGGCGTGCGACAGCGGCGAAGACGGATGGATGCGATCGATTCAAGGCGAGGGCGGCCGCCTGGAAGCTGCCCTCGCTTGCCACGGCGTCAAAGCACCGTAAGTCGTGGAGTTTCAGACCATTCATTATCGTAAAAACCTACTGAGATCGTCCAATCATAGTAATTTTCCTGGATAATTACGAGGCCTAGGGTGGCTCATTCAAAGGGCGGCGGGAGCATGGAACTCCTTTCGCCAGGGTGAGATGAGGACCAGATGACTGACACGCTTTATTTTACGACGGGCGACGGCTGCCGGATCGCCTATCAGCTGGCGGGGGCCGGCCCTGTGCTTGTGCTCTCGAATTCCATTGCGACGAACCTGCATATGTGGGACCGGCAGCTAGCGGAACTTGCCGGATCTTTCCGGGTGCTGCGCTATGATCTGCGCGGCCACGGCAGTTCCGATGCTCCGGCCGGAGCCTATTCGCTTGATCGGCTGGGCCGCGACGTCCTTGAGCTGCTGGATGCGCTTCAAATCGCCCGCGTGCATTTCTGCGGGCTGTCGCTGGGCGGCTTCGTAGGGCAGTGGCTGGGTATCCATGCCTCGGAGCGCATCGAGCGTCTCATCCTTTCCAACACCTCGCCGCATCTCGGGCCGGCTTCTTACTTTGATGAGCAGATCAGGACTGTCCTTGCAGCGAGCAACATGTCGGCCACCGCGGACATGTTCATGCACAACTGGTTTCCCGCCTCGATGCTTGCCGGCCCAAACGAAACCGTCGACGCGTTCCGCGCGATGGTCCTGGCGACGCCGCCCCAAGGTCTCGCGGGATGCTTCGCCGCCGTACGCGATTGCGATCTGCGCCGGACTGTCTCCCTCATTACCGCGCCCACCCTGGTGATCGGTGGAGAAGACGACAAGGTAACGCTGGCAAGCCACAGCGAGGCGATCGCAGCCAGCATCCCCGGCGCCACGCTTACACTGCTTCCGGGCGTCCATATGCTGAACGTCGAGCGGCCGACTGAATTCATGAGCGCCGTTACACGCTTCCTGCTGAATTAGGCGTGCATGCGGGCGCCCTTGGTGATCTTGTCGACGAGTTTCTTGTCGGCACGCAGCGCGATGCCGACGATCTTGGCGTCCTCAGGCCCGAACTCGGCGAAGACCGCGCGGTTGGCCGCATCGAAGCCGGTGGCAAACATCTCCTCGACATAGGCTGACCCCGTCACGCCCCGCTCCAGCGCCTTCCGGTGGATGGAGTTGAGCGTCGGCCCATCGGCCGAAAGCACGATGACCGGCTGGATCGACAGAGGATTATAAAGGTTGCCGGCGCGGTCGCGGTAGGGTTCGCCGATAATGGCGGGGAATTGCGCGACGATGCCGCTGGTCAGGAAGGCGGCGACGTTGAGCTTTTGCCAGACGGCGAGATCGTCCCGCAGCACGATTGCAAATTTCGTATCGAACACCAAAATGAGGACTCCGGAGCACGCCCATGAAGGGCAGGGATAGGTGATGACGCACGATCTAGACGGTGAGGCGACACAGGGTCTTGGACGTTCGTGCGCGGATGAAGACCGGATCGTCTCGGCGCCAGGCAGCACCGGCATCGAGCGCATCGAGGCGCATTTCCATGGCAACGCCTTCGACCTGCACCGTCATGATACACTTGCCGTCGGCGTGACGCTTTCCGGTGTGCAGCGCTTCCACTACAGGGGCACTGTCAACCACAGCCTGCCCGGCCAGGTTATCGTGCTGCATCCCGACGAAGTGCACGATGGCGGCGCCGGGACCGAGGATGGTCTGCGCTACCGGATCCTCTATCTGGAACCCTCACTGCTGCTCGACTGCCTCGACGGCGCGCCGCTGCCTTTCGTCAGGGATGCTGTGGTCAGCGATCCTGCCTTGCGTGGCACGCTGCTTTCGGCCCTGTCGCCGCTCGATGAGGAACTGGACGAGCTGTTCGTCGCCGATTTCGTTGCGGAGCTGGCGCAGCATCTGGGGCGTCATGCGGGACAGAAAGCAAAGCCGATGGGGAAGTCGGCCTCGCGTGCGGCAGCGCTGGCGCGCGGCTATCTCGAGGAGAATGCCGAGCGGTCCGTTCGTTCCGATGAGCTGGAAGCCGTCACCGGGCTCGACCGCTATGCGCTGTCACGCCATTTTCGCGCGACCTATTCCACCAGCCCGCATCGGTTCCTGCTGATGCGCCGGCTGCAAAAGGCAAGACGGATGATCGAGGTGGGCGAGCCGCTGGCCGAGATTGCCGTTGGCGCCGGCTTCAGCGACCAGAGCCATTTCAACAGGCATTTCAAGAAAGCATTCGGCCTGACGCCCGGCCGCTGGTCGACCCTGGTGCGCGGGCCTTCGGTAGCCGCCTAGGTGAGGAAGATCAATCGTCGATGTCGCCATCGTCGTCGACAAGCACCAGCTCCTCGTTCGACAAATTGGCCTCGATGCGGGCGAGCAGCTTGAACAGCGTCTTCTGTTCTTTCTTGTCGAGGCCCTTCAACGCCTGCTTCTCGGTCTTCTTCACCGACTTCTCGATGGCGTGGATGATCTCGCGGCCGGTGTCGGTGAGAAAGATATGCGCCTGGCGTGCATCCGCGGAAGAAGCGCGCTTTTCCAAAAAGCCCTGGGCCTGCAGCCGGTTGATGGTCTTGGTGATGGTCGGCGGGCGCACGCCGAGGCGGCCGGCGAGATTGCCGGGCGTCTGGCCGTCCTCGCGGTCGAGCGTCAGCATGATCTGGTCCTGGCCGGCATAGAAGCCGTGCGCCAGAAGCCGCGCCGCCAGCGCGGTCCTTGCCAGCCTTGCCGCCGAATGCAGCCGGCTCATCGTTGCAGTCTTGTCCGCCTTGGCCATGGTGATCCCTCTTCGGCCGTACCGGTGCGTGCAGCATAGACGCAGCCGGCCGGTTGGCAATCGACGATCAAAAAGATTCCGGCTTTCGAAACAGCTTTGCCGGCAAGCATTTGTGGTGCTCGAAATGGTGATGCCAGATGTTTATTTCAGTTAGATGACAAACGAGTTTCCGCCAAGGCGATTGCAACGGTTTGACGCGGCGCGGCTCAGCACAGGTCAACGAAGAGGCGTTTCCAGCGACACGTTGATGGTCGGCATCCCTCGCACTCGGCCTCTCGGGTCTACCCATCCGCTTCGTCAATCCTGGGTCAAACACCCAGGCGGTTTGCCTCGTGCAAAAGGCCGGCACACATCCTATATCAGGCCAACAATCCCTTCTTGCGGCCCGCAATTCCGTGGCCCAGCCATTTCGAGGCAAGATATGAGCGAAGCACAGACGCAAATCCCCGTGACCGTTCTCACCGGCTATCTCGGCGCCGGCAAGACGACGCTGCTCAACCGCATCCTGTCGGAAAACCATGGCAAGCGTTATGCCGTCATCGTCAATGAATTCGGCGAGATCGGCATCGACAATGATTTGATCGTGGAATCCGACGAGGAAATCTACGAAATGAACAATGGCTGCGTCTGCTGCACGGTGCGCGGCGACCTGATCCGCGTCGTCGAAGGCCTGATGCGCCGTCCCGGCCGCTTCGACGCCATCGTCGTCGAGACCACCGGCCTCGCCGATCCGGTGCCGGTGGCGCAGACCTTCTTCATGGACGACGACGTGCGCTCCAAGACCAAACTCGACGCTGTCGTGGCCCTGGTCGACGCCAAGCACCTGCCGCTCAGGTTGAAGGATTCCAAGGAAGCCGAGGACCAGATCGCGTTTGCCGATGTTGTCGTGCTGAACAAGACCGACCTGGTGACGCCCGAAGAGCTGGCCAAGGTCGAAGCGACCATCCGCGCCATCAACCCGGCGGCCAGGATTCACCGCACCACGCGCGCCGGCGTGGCGCTGTCCGAAGTGCTCGACCGCGGCGCCTTCGACCTGTCGCGCGCATTGGAAAACGATCCGCATTTTCTCGAGGCGCACGATCATGATCACGACCACCATGATCACGACCACGATCACCACGACCATGATCACGACCATCATCATCACGATCACGCGCATCCCTCCGACATCCATGACGTGACCGTGCAGTCGGTGTCGCTGCGCGGCGGCGAGATGGACCCGAAGAAATTCTTCCCGTGGATCGAGAAGATCACTCAGATGGAAGGTCCCAACATCCTGCGGCTGAAAGGCATCATCGCGCTCAAGGGCGACGACGAGCGCTATGTCATCCAAGGCGTGCACATGATCATCGAAGGCGACCACCAGCGCGCCTGGAAAGACGGCGAAAAGCATGAGAGCCGGCTGGTGTTCATCGGCCGCGAGCTTGACGCCGAACGGCTGAAGAAGAGCTTTGACGCCTGCCAGGCGGCTTGATTTCCGGACTCTATGGCGCTAGCGCTGCCCGCTCTTCCTTCTCCCCTTGTGGGAGTAGGTGGCCTCGCGAAGCGAGGTCGGATGAGGGGTGCTCCAGCTCGGCACCGACGGCGATCCGTCCAACACCCCTCATCCGTCTCGGCGCTGCGCGCCGATCCACCTTCTCCCACAAAGGGGAAGGTTGACGCCAGGCCTGGCCGCCTCAATGGCTTCCCGGGAGTGGTGACAGCTTCATTGGAATGGTCCTGATGCCCACAGTTGCTCCCCTCGACCTGGAAGGTCACTGCCTTGCCGCCGTCTTCCTCGACAACGTGCCGCATTATGCGCTGGCCGATGGGACAGTTCATAGGCTCGACAACGGCCACAAGACAATTCAGGCCAATGACGGCCTGCTCTCCACGTTCCATGACGCCGCCAACGACCGCCTGATCACCGGCGGCGAGGACGGCAAGATTTTTGCTGTCACCGCAGGTGGCACCGTCGGCGAATTGGCGAGCGCCGGCAAGAAGTGGATCACCAGCGTCGCCGCCGGGCCGCAAGGCGCTATCGCCTATGCCACAGGCAAGACTGCGTTCGTGCGCTTTGCCGACGGCAAGACCAAAGAGTTTGCCCATCCGCGTTCGGTCGAGGGGCTGGCCTTCTCCCCCAAGGGCATACGCTTCGGCGTCGCCCGCTACAATGGCGCGACGCTGCATTTCCCGGCCGCCGACGGCAAGCCGGTGGAGCTGGAATGGGCCGGTGCCCATACCGGCGTCACCTTCTCGCCGGATGGCGCCTTCCTCGTCACCACCATGCAGGAAAACGCGCTGCATGGCTGGAAGCTCGCCGACGGCAAGCACATGCGCATGACCGGCTATCCCGGCAAGGTCAAAAGCCTGTCGTGGAGCGTGAAGGGCAAATGGCTGGCGAGTTCCGGCGCGCCGGCGGCGATCGTCTGGCCGTTTTCGGGCAAGGACGGCCCGATGGGCAAGGCGCCGCTGGAGCTCGGCACGCGCGGCAACGCCATGGTGACATCGGTTGCCTGCCATCCGAGCCAGGATGTCGTCGCCGTCGGCTATGATGACGGCATGGTCATGGCGGTGCGCTTTACCGATGCCAAAGAGGTGCTGTTGCGCCGCCCGGGCAAGGGCGCCATCACCGCGATGATGTGGGATAAGGAAGAGCGCCGGGTCGCCTTCGGCAGTGCCGCCGGCGACTGCGGCGTCATCGATATCTCGGCGTGACCTATTCGGCTCCGCACGACACCTTGCCGGTCAATTCTTTCGGCTTGCCGTCCTGTTCCGTGTCGGCGGCGTTGTCGTAGACGGCAAGCGTGTACCGGCCGTCATAGACGCCCTCGTCACTGGTCTTGGTCAGGATCGTCAGTTCGACAGAGTTGAATTTATCTCCGAGCTGATGCTCGTGGTAGACGTTCAGCCGCAACTCCTTGTCGTCCAGCCAGTACTGGGTGAGGTCGGAATCCTCGAAGACGGTCTTGCGCAGACTGTCGCCTTCCGGCCGGCCAAGTATCTCGAGATCGCCGCGAAAATTGAAGGTCGGGCCGCCCATACCTCTGGTGACCCCGGCGCCGACCTCGAATTGCACCGCTTTGTCATCGACGGAACACCAGACGCCGCCCGATGCGGAAGCCGCAGCGGCCGACAAGAGTAGCGCAATAGCGCAGATGATCGTCCGCATTTTTCTCCCCAAACCACAGACCCGATCGCATTGGCGCCCGACTGCGCCGGAAGGTCAAGTCTGCCGAACTTGCTGCTGACCCAATGCAGCGCACCAACACGGCCAATTGCGGTTGCCGTCGCCAATTGGGTAGTGTGCCGGCCGAGAGGGATTTCATGCACAGCACGAACAGTTCAAAGGCGTCCATTGGCGGTATCAGCCGTGACCGCATCGCTGCATTGCGGACAAGCGAGGCGAACACCTTCCGCAAGGCGCGGCCGAAATCGCAGGCCAAGGTCGGTAACGGCCTGCCAGGCTTCTTCGGCGGTGTGCCGATGCACTGGATGAACGACTGGCCGACGCCATTCCCGATCCTGGTCGAAAGCGCCAAGGGCGCCGCCATCACGGATATCGACGGCAACAGGCTGGACGATTTCTGCCTCGGTGACACCGGCTCGATGTTCGGCCATTCGCCGCCGCCGGTGGCGCGCGCCATCCGCCGCCAGGCCGGGCGCGGCCTGACCTATATGCTGCCTTCGGAAGATGCGCTGGCCATCGGGCCGCTGCTCACTCAGCGTTTCGGTCTGCCGTTCTGGCAGATCGCCACCACCGCCACCGACGCCAACCGCTTCGCGCTGCGCGTCGCCCGCGCCGTCACCGGCCGCGAAAAGATACTGGTCTTCAACGGCTGCTATCACGGCTCGGTCGACGAGACGATGGTCCGGATGGTCGACGGCAAGCCCGTGAATCGGCCGGGGCTGGCGGGTGAGTTTCGCGACCTGACCAAGACGGCGAAGGTCATTGAATTCAACGATGTCGCCGCGCTGCAAGCAGCGCTCAAGGACAAGGATGGCGCCTGCGTCATTGCTGAGCCGGTGCTGACCAATTCCTGCATGGTGCTGCCCGATCCGGGTTTTCACGACGCCTTGCGCAAACTGACGCGCGCGGCCGGAACGCTGCTTCTGATAGACGAGACGCACACGATTTCGACTGGACCCGGCGGCTACACCAGGAAATTCGGGCTGCAGCCCGACCTGTTCGTGCTGGGCAAGCCGATCGCCGGCGGAGTGCCGGCAAGCGTGTGGGGCATGAGCGACGAGGTCGCCTCGCGCTATGCCGACTACAATCGAACCAAGGAGCCGGGCTATTCCGGCATGGGCACGACGCTGTCGGCGAACCCGCTGCAGTTCGCAGCCATGCGCGCAACGCTCGAAGAGGTGATGACGCAGGAGAATTATGCCCGGATGGATCGCCTCGCCCTGCGGCTCGATGCCGGGCTGACCGGCGTCATCGATCGCTACAATCTGCCCTGGCATGTCGCCCGCGTCGGCGCCCGCGTCGAGTTCATCTGCGCCCCTGGCCCGCTCAGGAACGGCGCCGAAGCCGAGACTGCCCATGCGCCGGAGCTTGAGGCGGCTATCCATGTCGCGCTGGTCAACCAGGGCGTGCTGATCGCGCCCTTTCACAACATGATGCTGATCTCACCGGCCACCACCGGCGCCCAGGTCAACCGGCTGATCACCGCCTTCGCCACGGTTGCGGCAAGGCTGACGGCATGAGACAAGCTGCCAAGCCAAACTCGAGTACACTAATCATGACTTCACCTTCGGGCTCGACGCCCGCCGAGGCGCAAGCCTTTCTCGACGCCCATCCCGAAATCGAAGCCTTCGATATCGTCTTGACCGACGCCAACGGGGTCGGCCGCGGCAAGATCGTGCGCCGGCATGAGCTGAAAAGCATCTTCGAGGGCGGCCGCCACATGCCGATCTCGATCCTCGGCCTCGACATCACCGGCGAGGATGTGCACGAAACCGGGCTGATCTGGACGACTGGAGACGGCGATCTCAGGGCATGGCCGATCCCCGGCACGCTGGTGCCGCTTTACGGCACGAACCCGCCGCGCGGCCAGTTGCTGATGGCGATGTACCATCTCGAGGGACAGCCTATGTCGTCGGACCCACGGCTGGCGCTGGCCAGGCAGGTCGACATCTTGGCGGCCAAGGGCCTCTATCCCGCCGGCGCCTTCGAACTCGAATTTTTCCTGCTTGCCAATGAGCGTGACGCCGACGGCAAGGTAAAACCGGCGGACGCCGTGCTCGACGGCCGCCGCTCGGCCAAGACGGAAGTCTATTCCGTCGACCATCTGCACGGCATGGAGCCGTTGTTTTCCGACATCTATGCCGCGGCTAAGGCGCAAGGCATTCCGGCCGAAACGGTGATTTCGGAATACGCGCCCGGCCAGTACGAGCTGACGCTGAATTACCGCAAGGATGTCATGCGGGCGGCCGACGACCTCGTCATGTTGAAGCGGCTGGTGCGGGCGCAGGCGCGCCGCCATGGTGTTACCGCCTGCTTCATGGCCAAGCCGATCGAAAAATATGCCGGCTCCGGCATGCATTTCCATGTTTCGCTGCAGGACAAGAACGGCCGCAACGTTTTTGCCGAAGCCGGCGGCGAAAGCTGGTCGCTGCCGCTGCTGCAGGGGCTCGGCGGGCTGATCCAGACCATGGCCGAATCGATGCTGGTGTTTGCGCCGCACGCCAATTCCTGGCGGCGCTTCGTCTCGCAGTCCTATGCGCCGGTGGCGCCGACCTGGGGCGTCAACAACCGTTCGGTGGCGCTGCGCGTGCCGGCCGGCGACGCCAAGAACCGGCGCATCGAGCACCGGCCGTCGGGCGTCGACGCCAATCCCTACCTGATCGCGGCAACGGTGCTGGCCGGCATCATCAAGGGTCTGGACGAAGGCCTCGACCCCGGCCCTGAAACCACTGGGAATGGCTATGAAGCCGCTGTCACGCGCACGACCATGCCGGTCGACTGGCGCGCCGCGATCGAGGCGGCGCGGGCCTCGAGCTTCCTGAAAGAGGCGCTTGGCGAGGATCTGCATCGCACCTTCGTGGCGATCAAGCAGTCGGAGTATCTGCGCGTCGCGCGTACGGTGAGCGAGCTGGACTACCACCTCTACCTGCACGAGGTCTGAGAGACCGTTTCGAAATTCTACTCCGGCGGCCATCGATGGTGGTTTCTGCGCTTCCGATGCTCACGGACCAAATGTCCGCTGCGCTTCGGTTCTCGAAACCACCACCATATGACTCGCCAGAGCGAATTTCGAAACGGTCTCTGATTGCCCTGACGGCGGGCGGCGATCACTTTTTCGCCGCCTGCATCAAATGAGGTGGCGCTGCAGCCTTCAAGAACATATCATGAACAGATGAGCGCGCCCACCGTCCGTGAAAAGCTGGCAATCCTGTCTGACGCCGCCAAATACGACGCCTCCTGTGCTTCGTCCGGCTCGGCGAAGAAGGATTCGCTCCAATCCGGCGGTATCGGCTCCACAGAAGGCATGGGCATCTGCCATTCCTACGCGCCGGATGGCCGCTGCATTTCGCTCCTGAAAATCCTGCTCACCAATTTCTGCATTTACGATTGCAGCTACTGCATCAACCGCTCGTCATCGAATGTGCGCCGCGCCCGCTTTAGCATCGACGAGGTGGTGCAGCTGACCATGGACTTTTATCGGCGCAACTACATCGAAGGCCTGTTCCTGTCCTCCGGCGTCATCCGTTCGCCCGACGAGACCATGGCCGAAATGGTGGAAGTGGCGCGGCGGCTGCGGCTGGACGAAAAATTCTCCGGCTATATTCATCTGAAGACCATTCCGGAAAGCTCGGCCGAACTGGTCGAGCAGGCCGGGCTCTACGCCGATCGGCTGTCTATCAACGTCGAACTGCCGACCGATGAGGGCGTCAAGAAACTGGCGCCGGAGAAGAAGCCGGAAACGATCCGGCTTTCCATGGCGAACCTGCGCCGGAAGATGGAGGAAAAAGCCGAGCCGACGCTGAGGACCAAGAAGCGCGAACGCTTTGCGCCCGGAGGTCAGTCGACGCAGATGATTGTCGGCGCCGACAAAACATCCGACGACGGCATTTTGCACACCAGCGCGCGGCTCTATGGCAGCTATCACCTGCGGCGCGTCTATTATTCCGCCTTCAGCCCGATCCCGGATTCGTCATCGTCGCTGCCGCTGCAAAAACCGCCGCTGATGCGCGAGCACCGGCTCTATCAGGCCGACTGGCTGATGCGTTTCTACGGCTTTTCGCAGCCGGAAATCCTCGCCGGCAGCAGCGACGGCATGCTCGATCTCGCCATTGACCCCAAGCTCGCCTGGGCTTTGCGCAATCGGGCGAGGTTTCCCGTCGACATCAACCGCGCCGACCGCGAAGCGCTGCTGCGGGTTCCGGGTCTGGGCACCAAGGTGGTGGCGAAGATCCTTGAAACCCGCCGCCACCGACGCATGCGGCTGGAAGATGTCGGACGGATCTGCCATTCGATCGCCAAGCTGAGGCCCTTCATCATCGCCGAAGGCTGGTCGCCGGGCGGACTCACCGACAAGACAGGCCTGCGCGACACGATCGTAAAGTCCTGCGAACAACTGTCGCTGTTTTGACCATGCAGCCGGCTCAGCTCGACCTTGCCCGATACACTGTCCGGCTAGCGAGCCAGACCGATTTCGCCGGTTGGCGCGATGCGGCACGGCGTCTGGCGCTGAATGAGGTCCGGCCTGAGGATATTAGTTGGGGTGTCGGGTCCGACGCCAATGATCCTCAAGATGCCTTGCCGGCGGTGCCAGAGGGCGCGCAGCTTACCGTCCCGCGCGAGTTCATCGCCCATGCCGAAACCGCCTTCTGCCACTCCGACCCCGGCCGGTTTGCCTTTCTCTACTGGATGCTTTGGCGCCTGCGCACCGAGCCGAAACTGCTGGCGATCGCATCCGATCCCGACACCAGGCGGCTCGAAGCCATGGAAAAGGCGGTGCGGCGCGACAGCCATAAGATGCATGCCTTCGTACGCTTCCGGAAGATCGGCGACGGCGAGAACGAGCGCTACGTCGCCTAGTTCGAGCCGGAGCATTTCATTGTCGAGCGCAACGCGGATTTCTTCGTCCGGCGGTTCACCGGCATGCGCTGGACCATTCTGACGCCCTATGCCTCCGCCGACTGGAACGGCGAAAGGCTGGCGATCGGGCCGGGTGCGGCCAAGGGCGATGCACCCGATCAGGACGACACCGAGGCGTTGTGGCGGACCTATTTCGAAAACATCTTCAACCCGGCGCGGCTCAAGGTGAAGGCGATGCAGAAGGAGATGCCGAAGAAATATTGGCGGAACCTTCCCGAGGCCTCGCTCATTCCAGATCTGATCGCAGGAGCGGACGAGGCCGCCAGGGATATGATTGCCAGACTGCCGACAACGCCGGCGCCGCACCACGCCAAGCTGCAGGCAAGACATTGGCCGAAGCCCGAGCCGGCCGAGGCGCCGGATGAAGACGATGCCAAGACGATTTCCGATTTGCGCGAGGCTGCAAAGGGTTGTCGTCGCTGCCCGCTCTGGCGCGACGCGACACAGACCGTGTTCGGCGAGGGGCCGGATGACGCCAAAGTGGTCTTCGTCGGCGAACAACCTGGCGATCAGGAAGATCTCGCCGGCAAACCTTTTGTCGGGCCAGCGGGCAAAGTGTTCGATGCGATTCTCGATGACGCAGGCGTCGACCGGCAAAAAGTCTACGTCACCAACGCCGTCAAGCACTTCAAGTTCGAGCCGCGCGGCAAGCGCCGCATCCACTCGAAGCCAAATACCGGCGAAGTCCAGGCCTGCCGCTGGTGGATCGGCCGGGAGCTTGAGCTGATCAAGCCGGACCTCGCCGTGGCGCTTGGGGCAACGGCGGCGTTGTCGCTGCTGGGCAAGGCCATTGCCGTGACGAAAATGCGCGGCCAGTTGATCGAACGCGAGGATGGCTTGCGCGTGTTCATCACCATCCACCCCTCCTTTATCCTGCGCATTCACGAGCCGACGGACAAGGAGGCTGAGCGCGAGCGGTTCCTAAAGGATATGAAAGAGGTGAAGCGGCTGATGGGGTCGTGAGATGAGCGAAAGCCTCAGCGACGAAGCTGAGTTGCTTCAGCCAATCACCTACGGTCGTGAATCCAACGTTGGAAACTTCGGCCGCCACGGCCGAATTAACTGATCAGGATTGCCCTCAGATCATTCACATTCGTACCCGTCGGCCCCGGCACGAACAGATCGCCGATCGCGTTGAACGCCGTCCAGGCATTGTTGCCGGCCAGCATCGCCTTGGCGTCGACGCCGGCGGCACGCATGCGCGAGACGGTCGAGCCATCGGCAAAGGCGCCGGCATTGTCTTCCGAGCCATCGATGCCGTCGGTATCGGCGGCCAGTGCATGAATACCTTCCGCGCCGCTGATGCCGATGGCAAAGGCGAGCAGGAATTCGGAGTTGCGGCCGCCCTTGCCCCTTTTTCCGTCAACAGGGGCCCGCAAGGTCACGGTCGTCTCGCCGCCGGACAGGATCAGCACCGGCTTTTTGAACGGCCGGTTGCGCGTCGCCACTTCGCGCGCAATGGCTGCATGCACGCCACCGACCTCGCGCGCCTCGCCCTCGATGGAATCGGAGAGGATGACGGCTTCGATGCCCTGCCGTTTTGCCTCAGCGGCTGCCGCTTCCAGCGACACGCCAGCCGAGGCGATCAGGTGCACTTCATTGCGTGAAAAGCGCTGGTCATCCAGATCTGGCGCATCGGCCTCTGGCGAGTTGATGTGCGCCATGACGGCGTCGGGCAGTTTCATGCCGTAGGCCGCTATCGAGGCCAGCGCATCGGCGCGGTTGCCGGAGTCGGGCACGGTCGGGCCGGAGGCCACCAGCGCCGGGTTGTCGCCGGGAATGTCAGAGACAACCAGTGATACCAGTTTGGCCGGCCAGGCGGCAGCTGCCAGCCGGCCGCCCTTGATGGTCGAGAGATGCTTGCGGATTGTGTTCATCGCCGCGATCGGCGCGCCGGAGGCAAGCAGCGCCTCGTTGACGGCGATTTCGTCGGCGAGCGTCAGGCCGGCGGCAGGCGACGGCAGCAGCGCCGATCCTCCGCCCGATATCAGCGCCACTACCAGGTCGTCCGCAGTCAGCCCTTGCACCTTTTCGAGCAGGCGCCGCGACGCCTCAAGACCGGCAGCGTCCGGTACCGGATGTGCCGCCTCGATGATTTCGATGCGCTCGCATCTGGCGCCATAGCCGTAGCGGGTGACGACCAGCCCTTCGATTGGGCCATCCCACACCTTCTCGAACGCGGCCGCCATCTGCGCCGAGCCCTTGCCGGCGCCAATGACAATGGTACGGCCCTTGGGCCTGGCCGGCAGATGATCCCTGATGGTCCGTTCAGGATCGGCAGCGGCAACAGCGGCATTGAAGATCGAGATGAGAAAGGATTTGGGATCGAGCACGGTTATCCTTGGCCGTAACTGGCGGTTTTCAAAATGAGCAAACGTTGGCGCTGCCCCTCACCCTCACCCCGTGAAAGACGGGGAGAGGGGATCGCCAGCGCTCGAGCTTGTCCTTTCTCCCGTCACTATACGGGGAGAAGGTGCCGGCAGGCGGATGAGGGGCAGCGCCAACGTCACGATTTACCTTCCGGCGGCAGCGCCAATTGTGTCCGATCGAGGCCGAGATGATCGCACAGTGCATCGACGACGACGCCATGATCCTGGCGTTCCGGCAGGCCGGAGACGGCGATGACGCCAATGACGCCGGCACCCTTTACAGTCACCGGAAACCCGCCGCCGGCCAGTACGTAATCAGCAATATCCAGCCCCTCGCCGACCTTGAAGGTGCGGTCCGGTCGCTGCTGTTCCAGCACCAGACGATAGGTGCTCCTGAGGTAGCGCTTGACCACATTGATCTTGCGTCGTGCCCAGTCGGGGTTGGAGGCGTTTGAACCGGGCATCGCGGCATAAAACAGCGGCCGATCCCACAGCCTGATATCGACAATGATGGGCAGCTTTTCGGCCAGCGCCCGCTCGCGGATCGCCGCGCCGACCTTGAAGGCGACGGCCTCGTCGAAGGCCGGGAAGACCAGCGTCTCTTCCTGTTTCTGGATCAGAGCGATGTCGTCCGCGGCGGCCATTTTTGTTCTCCGAAATCGTCACAAATCGTGTGTACGACAAGCTCCGCCCGGTCAAGGTCTCGTCGCGGTGGTGGTCTTGCCCCGCCAGGGTCGCCCCCCACTCCTTCGAGCTTCTCTCGACACCTCTCCCCCGATCGACGGGGTAGAGGAAGGGCGCCAAGCTGTCCGAACCGGCGCCCGTCCTCCGAAGCAAAGGCTCCCTTCCTCACCCTCGGAGGGGGATAGGTGGCGCCGCGAAGCGGCGACGGAGTGGGGGAACCACTTGGCAACCAGGCGCAATCATCATCTTGTCCCGCGCGGATGATGGGTCCTAACCGGCGATTATATCACTCTTGGCAGGCCGCCCCGCGACATAGACCTCGCGCACCGCGCGGTCGTCGCCCAGCGTCTGCAGCAGGAACAGCTCCTCCGCCAGCGTCTCCACAGTCTCCATCCTCAGCCGCATCGCCGGTGTGGCGCGGGCGTCGAGCACGGTGATATCCGCGTCGGTGCCTTCATCCAGCGTGCCGACCTTCTCCGCCATAGACAGCGCCTCGGCATTGCCACGCGTTAATTGCCAGAAGGACTGGAACGGGTTCAGCTTTTCGCCAGTCAGCGCGATCACCTTGTAGCCCTCGTCCATGGTGCGCAGCATCGAATAGTTGGTGCCGCCGCCGACATCGCTGGCCGCGGCGATGCGCAGCGGCTTGTCGCGGCGCCGAAAGCGCTGGTAATCGAACAGGCCGGAGCCGAGGAACAGGTTCGAGGTCGGGCAGAACACCGCCACCGAGCCTGAGTCCGACAGCGCATCGGCCTCGCGTTCCGAGAGATGGATGCAGTGGCCGAACAGGCTCTTTGGCCCCAGCAGGCCATACTGCTCGTAGACATCGGTGTAGTCGCGCGCCTGCGGATAGAGTTTTTGCGTGAAGGCGATTTCGGCGTGGTTTTCCGACAGATGCGTCTGCATATGCAGATCGGGATGCTCGCGGCAGAGCGCGCCCGACATCTCCAACTGTTCGGGCGAAGAGGTGATGGCGAAGCGCGGCGTGATCGCATAAAGCTGGCGGCCCTTGCCGTGCCATTCCGCAATCAGCGCCTTGGTGTCGTCATAGCCCGATTGCGGTGTGTCGAGCACGCCTGCCGGCGCGTTGCGGTCCATCATCACCTTGCCGGCAATGTTGAGCATGCCGCGCGCGTGCGATTCGGCAAAGAACGCCTCGGCCGAGGCCTTGTGCACCGAGCAATACGCGGCGACCGTCGTCGTGCCGTGGCGCACCATTTCATCCAAAAACAGCCGCGCGATGCGGCGGCCGTGCTGGGCATTTGCGAATTTGGTCTCTTCGGGAAAGGTGTAGGTGTTCAGCCAGTCGAGCAGTTCGGCGCCATAGGAGGCGATGACCTGCATCTGCGGAAAATGCGCGTGCGCGTCGATGAAGCCTGGCAGCAACAGATGCGGCCGATGATCGATCTTTTTCGCACCGTCGCCAGCCTGCCTTTCCACATCAGCGTAGGCGCCGGCGGCAACGATTCGGCCATCGCGGATCAGCAGGCCGCCATCCTCCTCATAGCGCCAGGCGGCATGGTCGGTGATGGCTTCGGGCAAGCGCAAAAAGCTCAGCGTGCGGCCGCGCAGAAGTGTCGAAGTCATGCTTATTTCCCTGCGCCTTCGAACCAGGCGACCAGCAGCGCCCGTTCCTTGTCGCTGATCTGGGTGACGTTGGCGGGCGGCATGGCGTGGCTGCGCCCGGCCTGCAAATAGATTTCACGCGCATGCTCGGCAATGCCGGCGTCGGTGTCGAGCATCACGCCCTTCGGCGCATGGTAGATGCCTTCATAGACCGGCTCGGCCGTATGGCACATCGAGCAGCGGCCAAGCACGGTGTCGCGCACCGCCGGGAAATGCGACGAGGCGATATAGACTTCGGCCGCGGCGGATGCCTTGGGCTCGCCGGTCAGTATTTTCGGCGCTGTCGACAGCCACATGATGATGACGAATAGCACCGCAGCCGCCATCCAGGTCCAGTGGGGGTTGCCGGCACGCTTATGCACGGTGTTGAAATAGTGCCGGATCAAGACGCCGATGATGAACACCAGCGAGGCGATGACCCAGTTGAACTCCGTCGCAAACGCCAGCGGATAGTGGTTCGACAGCATCAGGAACAGCACGGGCAGCGTCAGGTAATTGTTGTGCAGCGAGCGCTGCTTGGCGATCTTGCCGTATTTCGGGTCGGGCTTGCGGCCGGCAATCAGGTCGGCGACGACGATCTTCTGGTTTGGAATGATCACCATGAAGACATTGGCCGACATGATCGTGGCGGTGATGGCGCCGAGATGCAGGAAAGCGGCGCGGCCGGTGAACAGATGCGTCAGCCCCCAGGCGATGAACACCAGCACGCCATAGAGCACCAGCATCAGTCCGGTGTCACTTTTGCCGAGCGGCGACCGGCAGAGCAGATCGTAGACAACCCAGCCGACGCCGATCGTCGCCATCGACAGCAGGATGCCCACGGGAACCGACATGGACAGAACATTGGGGTCGATCAGGAACAAATCGGCGCCGGCATAGTAGACCACGCACAGCATGGCGAAGCCGGACAACCATGTGGCGTAGGATTCCCACTTGAACCAGGTCAGGTGTTCCGGCATTTCGGCCGGCGCCACCAGATATTTCTGGACGTGGTAGAAGCCGCCGCCATGCACCTGCCATTCCTCGCCGAATGCGCCGGCCGGCATGCCGGGGCGCTGGCGCAGCCCAAGGTCGAGCGCGACGAAATAGAAGGACGAGCCGATCCAGGCGATGCCGGTGACGACGTGCAGCCAGCGCACGGCGAAACTCAGCCAGTCCCAGAAAATCGCGAAATCCATCATTTGAAATCGTCCCTGCCGATCGGCTGACTTTACGGTGTCGGGCGCAAACGAAAAGAGGCGAGGTGTACGATGACTTTCAAAAAAAAATGGAAAATACTAGGCTGACCACGTACGCCGCCACATAAAGAGCCACGAATGGCCTATCTCGACAACATCGCCGTCTTCGTCCGCGTCGTCGAGCTTGGCAATCTCTCGGCGGCAGGCCGCGACATGCGCATTTCGCCGGCGGTCGCCTCCAACCGCATCAAGGAGCTGGAAAAACACCTCGGCGTGCGGCTGTTCAACCGCACCACACGGCAATTGATGCCGACGGAGCATGGCACGGTGTTCTACTCCGGCGCCAAGCAGGTGCTGGAGGCGATCACCGAGGCGGAAGCCGCGGTCTCGGCTCTTTCCGGCCAACCGCGCGGCACCATCAAGGTGACCGCACCGCTCGGCCTCGGACGGCGGCTGGTGGCGTCGGGCATTCCGGATTTCCACGACAAATACCCCGATATCGAGGTGCGGCTGAGGCTCTCCGACCACAATATCGACATCATGAAGGAAGGCATCGACGTCGCCTTCAAGCTCGGCATCATCGAGGATTCCAGCCTGCGGATGCGCGGCATCATGGAATGTGAACGCGTGCTGGTAGCGGCACCGAAATATCTCGAAGCGCGCGGCGAGCCGGTGGAGCCACAGGAGCTGATCGGCAAGAAGCACGACTGCCTGATGCTGCGCTATTCCGGGGCGCGCGAATATGTCTGGACGCTGCAGACGCCGTCCGGCCCGCAGAAATTCGAGGTGCACGGCCCCTACGACACCGACGATGGCGATGTGCTGACCGGCTGGGCGCTGTCGGGCCGCGGCATCATCAACAAGCCGCGGTTCGAAGTGGAACCTTTCATCCGCGACCGGCGGCTGCAGGTCATCCTGGCCAGCACACCGCCAACGCCGGTGCAGTTCGCCGCCGTCTATCCACACAAGAAGCTCCAGGATCCAAAGGTGCGGCTGCTGCTCGACTTCATGGCCGAGCGTTGCCAGCGGCTGATCAAGGATTTGCTGGCCGGCAAGTGAGGGGCTGTTGGCCCAGTCGCCAGGATTGTCTTACAAGCAGGTGACCTTAGGTTCGCATACGCCGCCCTATGATCGATGGTCCCATGCCGACTGACCAGCAAGCCACAATGCATCTTGCCGTTTCGCCCAACATTGCTTGCGGGCAGCCGCTCGGGTTTAGCGATCTGGCCGGCTTTGCCAAGCAAGCGGAAGCGGCGGGGCTGGACATGATTGTCCTCGATGATTCCGCGCCGAACAGCGCCGGGTCGAGTTCTTTCGAAGCGACGACCTTGCTGGCGGCGCTGGCGACGATGACAAGTCGGATCGGCCTTGTCGCTGCAGCCTCGACGGTCGCTCACCAGCCGTACAATCTGGCGCGCCGTTTTGCTTCGCTCGACATCATCAGCCATGGCCGCGCCGGCTGGCACGCGACCATGGCGCAGGCGCCAGGGGAAGCCGCCAATTTCAGCCGGCCGGATGGATTTTCCGACGATGTGTTCCGCCGCCGCACGCAGGAATACATCGGCATCGTTCAGCGCCTGTGGCAGGGCTGGGATGCCGACGCGCTGCTGTTCGACAAGATCGGCGGCCGCTTCCACGATCCCGAAAAAATGCACCTGCTCGACCACAAGGGCGAATTTTTCTCCGTGCGCGGGCCGCTGAACGTCGCGCGCTCGCCGCAGGATACGCCGGTGCTGGTGCTGTCCGGCCTGTCCGAGGCCGACCTGGATATGGCCGCCCGCACCGCCGATGTCGTCCTGCTGGACAGACCCACAAAGGACCCCAAGGCGCGCCATGACGATCTCAAGCGCCGCGTTGTGGCCTGCGGACGCGATCCGGGTGCGGTCAAGCTGCTGCTGAACGTTGGCGCAGATGTCGCTGCCAACGCGCTCGAAACATGGTTCAGCTCGCAAAGCTGCGACGGGTTCAACATCGCAATACCGCCTGCGGCGATTGACGGTTTCATCGGCCGCGTGCTGCCGGAATTGCAGCGCCGCGGCCTCATCCGCCCGGATTATCCCGGCACCACCTTGCGCTCTCATCTCAGACTTGCCGGAGGAGCGCAATGACCCGCCAGATGAAGCTTGGCGCCTTCCTGTGGGCGACGGGCCACCACATCGCCGCCTGGCGTCACCCCAAGGCGCATGTTACTGCAGGCATCGACATCGATCATTACATCCGGCTGGCGCGCACGGCGGAAGCGGCGAAGTTCGACATGGTGTTCTGCGAGGACGCCGCCGGTCTGCGCGAAGCCAATATCGGCATCGCCAGCCAGACCTCACGCTCGATCGGCTTCGAGCCGATCAGCCTGCTGTCCGCGCTCGCCGTGCAGACCAGCGGCATCGGCCTCGTTTCGACGGCGTCGACCAGCTACAACGAGCCCTACGGTCTGGCGCGCACCTTTCTGTCGCTCGATCATCTGAGTGGTGGCCGGGCTGGCTGGAACCTGGTGACGTTGGCCAGCCCCATCGAAGCCGCCAATTTCAGCGCGATGGGCCTGAAACCCCATGCCGACCGCTACGAGCGGGCGCGCGAATTCGCCGAGGTGGTATCAGGACTTTGGCAAGGCAGTGGCTTTCACGGTCACAACGGCCAGAGCTTTTCGGTGCGCGACCCGCTCGACCTGCCGCGCTCGCCGCAGGGCGCGCCGGTGATGGTGCAGGCCGGCGCCTCGGATGTCGGCCGCGACCTTGCCGCCCGCACCGCCGACGTGGTGTTCACGGCGGCGCAGACCCTCGAGGAAGCCAAGGCCTTTTACGACGACCTCAAGGGCCGTATGGCGGCCTATGGGCGGGAACCCGACGACATCAAGATCATGCCCGGCGTCTCCCCGGTGGTGGCAGACACCGAGGCCGAAGCGCGGGAGAAACAGGAGGAATTGCAGGCGCTGATCCCCGACGATGTCGGCGTGGCGCTGCTGTCCAGCTATCTCAGCATCTCCGATCTCGGGACCTATCCGATCGACGGACCGATGCCCGAACTGCCGGAGACCGAGGGCATGAAAAGCCGCCAGGCGCTGGTCATCCAACAATCGCGCCGCGACGGCCTGTCGATCCGCCAGCTTGCGCGCCATTTCGCCGGCGCACGTGGCCATTGGCGTATCGTCGGCACGCCGGCGCAGATCGCTGACGAATTGCAGGCGCGGTTCGAGGGCGGCGGCGCGGACGGCTTCAACGTCATGCCGTCATACTTCTCCGGCGAGCTCGATGCCTTTGCCACGCTGGTGGTGCCGGAACTGCAGCGGCGCGGACTGTTCCGTCGGGAATACGAAGGCAGCACCTTGCGAGATCATCTCGGCCTGAAGCGGCCTGCTTAGCCGCGCCGAAGCTTAGCCGGCCATCATCTTGTGCTGGACTTCATGGTCGGCATTCGGCGCGGTGTTGTGAACGACCAGTGCCGTCATGATCTCGGCTGCCGCGAGCGCCGCGATCACCGGCGGGCGCTTGTCCCTGACGGCGTCGCCGCCGATCGGGGAGACGAGGCGGGCCAACTCAGCCTCCGTGCCATCCGTCGATTTCAGGAACCAGTTCCTGAACGTCGCTCTCTTGGTTTTCGAGCCGATCATGCCGACATAGGCCGCGTCGTCGCGCTTCAGCGCCTCGGCGACGATGAGGAAATCCAGCGCATGGTCGTGGGTTAGGATGGCGAAGGCGGTGCCGGCGGGAGCGTTTCGCACCTCGGCCTCGGGCATCGGCGTCAGCCGCCTCTCGACCGTCTCCGGCATGTCTTCCAGCGCTTCGGCCCGCGTCTCAATGACGACGCCATGCACGGGAAGAAGTGCTACCGTCGCGGCCAGCGCCTGGCCGACATGGCCGCCGCCGAACATATAGACATGCGGCAGGTGGGCTTCCTCGGCTTCTGCGGCCGCGATCAGCTCGGCAGTAAGCGCGGCATCGACGATACGGATCAAGACTTCGACGCGCCCGCCGCAGCACTGGCCGATCTCGGGGCCCAGCGGCACGTCAAGCGTGGCGCAGACTTCGTCGAAGCTGATGCGGGCTTCTTTACCCTCCCCCTTGTGGGGAGGGTCGGTGAGCGGACGCCGTGTGGCGGCGTCAGCGAAACGGGGTGGGGGTGGCTTGGCACGATCGTCCGCACCCCCACCCCGGCCGGCTTCGCCGGCCGACCCNTCGCTCGCCGACCCTCCCCACAAGGGGGAGGGTGAAGACCCCACCATCTGCCTCGCCTTGTCGATCGCCATGTACTCGAGCTGACCGCCGCCGATCGTGCCAAAAATCGCCGCCTGCGATACGAGCATGAAGGCGCCCTTCTCGCGCGGAGTCGAGCCTTTGGTGCCGGCCACTTCGACCAGAGCAAGCCGGCCGGCGCTGGCGAGAAAAGCTCTGAGGCTTTGCACTTTCGAGTTCATATTTCGCATTCCCGTACGGGAAATATAGAGTTTTTCAGTCTGAATTGCACGTTTTGCCAGAATCCAGGTCAGAGTCAGGCGCTATTCTCGGCTTCACCCTTCAACCGTTCGATCGCCATCAGCACCCGTTCTGGTGTTGCAGGAGCGTCGAGACGCGGACAGACCTTATGATCGGCCACACTTGCCACCGCGTCCGACAGCGCATGCAGCACAGACATGCCGAGCGGGAAGGGCGGTTCGCCGACCGCCTTGGAACGGTGCACCGTCGGCTCGTTGGCCTCCGGCCAGTCGGCCAGCGTGACGTTGAATATCTTCGGCCGGTCGGACGCGAGCGGGATCTTGTAGGTCGACGGCGCATGCGTGCGCAGCCGGCCCTTGTCGTCCCACCACAGCTCCTCCGTCGTCAGCCAGCCCATGCCCTGGATGAAGCCGCCCTCGATCTGGCCGAGATCGATGGCGCGGTTCAGCGAGCGGCCGGTTTCATGCAATATGTCGGTGCGCTCGACGACATATTCGCCGGTCAGCGTGTCGACCGAGACTTCCGAGCACGAGGCGCCATAGGCGAAATAATAGAACGGATGGCCCTCGCCCTTGTCACGGTTCCAGTGGATTTTCGGCGTCTTGTAAAAACCCGCCGCCGACAGTTGGATGCGGGCCATATAGGCCTGCTTGACAAGGTCGGTGAAGGCGATCTCCTGGTTGCCGATGCGCACCCGGTTGGGCAGGAAAAGCACCTGCTCGCGCGGCACCTGGTATTTTTCGGCGGCGAAGTCGGTCAGCCGTTCCTTGATCTGGCGGGCGCCGTTCTGCGCCGCCATGCCGTTGAGGTCGGTGCCGGACGACGCCGCGGTGGCCGAAGTGTTGGGCACCTTGCCGGTGGTCGTCGCGGTGATCTTGACCTGGTCGAGGTCGATCTGGAACTCTTCCGCCACCACCTGCGCCACCTTGACGTAGAGGCCTTGCCCCATCTCGGTGCCGCCGTGATTCAGATGCACCGAACCGTCGGTATAGACATGCACCAGCGCGCCGGCCTGGTTGTAGTGGGTGGCCGTGAAAGAGATGCCGAATTTGACCGGCGTCAGCGCCAGGCCGCGCTTGATGAAGCGGCTGTTGGCGTTGAAGGCCTGGATGATGCGGCGGCGCCCCGCATAGTCGGCGCTCGCCTCCAGCTCGGCGACGATGCGGTGGATGATGTTGTCCTCGACCGTCTGGTGATACGGGGTGACGTTGCGGCCCCCGTCTTTATCACCACTGGTGCCATAAAAATTCTGCTTGCGGATTTCGAGCGGGTCCTTGCCGACGGCAAAGGCAACCTCGTCGATGACGCGTTCGGCGCCGACCATGCCTTGCGGGCCGCCGAAGCCGCGAAACGCCGTGTTCGACACGGTGTTGGTGTAAAGCGGCGCCGATTGCGCATGCACCGCCGGCCAGAAATAGGTGTTGTCGCAATGGAACAGCGCGCGGTCGGTGACCGGGCCGGACAGGTCCGATGAAAAGCCGCAACGCGCCGCGAACATGAAGTCGACGCCAAGAATGTTGCCGGCGTCGTCGAAACCTACTTCGTAGTCGACGAGGAAGTCATGGCGCTTGCCGGTGGCAATCATGTCGTCGTCACGGTCGGGCCGGATCTTGACCGCGCGATGGTGTTTCTTGGCGGCGATCGCAGCCAATGCCGCAAACTGGTTGCCTTGCGTCTCCTTCCCGCCGAAGCCGCCACCCATGCGGCGGATTTCCACTGTGATGGCGTTGCTCGGCACGCCCAGCGCATGGCTGACCATATGCTGGACTTCGCTCGGATGCTGGGTCGAGGAATAGATGGTGACGTCCTGGTCTTCGCCGGGGATGGCCACGGCGATATGGCCTTCGAGATAGAAATGCTCCTGGCCGCCGATGCGCATCTTGCCCTTCAGCCGGCGCGGCGCCGCCTTGATCGCGGCAGCGGCATCGCCACGCTTCAGCGTGAGCGGCGGCGTGACCAGCTTGTCCTTGCGGGGGTCGAGGTCGCCAATGTCGGTGACGAAAGGCAATGGACTGTATTCGACCTTGGCCAGCCGGGTGGCGCGGCGCGCCTGTTCGCGCGTCTTGGCAATAACGCAGAAGATCGGCTGACCATAAAACTGCACCTTGTCGTCGGCCAGCACCGGCTCGTCGTGGCGGCCGGTCGGCGAGATGTCATTTTCGCCCGGAACGTCCTTGGCCGTCAGCACATCGACGACGCCCGGCGCCGCGCGCACCGCCGACAGATCCATTTTGCTGATCGTCGCATGCGTCGCCGTGGACAGGCCGAGGCAGCCATGCAGCATGCCCGCCGGTTCCGGCATATCGTCGATATAGACCGCGCTGCCGCTGACATGCTTGTGCGCGGAATCGTGGCGCTGGTCGGCGGCGACGCCACCGGAAATCTTCTGCGCCTTGAGATCTGGAGAGGCGTGCTTGTTCATCAGGCCGCCTCGTTGCGCGACACCTGGAACGGCGCCTTGCTGCCGCTGGTTTCGGCAAAAAAGCGCAGCAGCAGGTTCCTGGCCGCCAGCGCCCGGTATTCGGCCGATGCCCGCATATCGGTCAGCGGGGTGAAATCGCCGGCATATTCAGCCATGGCCGCTTCCACCGTCGTCTCCGTCCACGGCTTGCCGAGCAGCGCTTTTTCGACACCGAAAGCCCGCTTCGGGGTGGCCGCCATGCCGCCATAGGCGATGCATATATCGGCCACGGTTCCGTCCTTGGCCAAGTCGAGGAAAAAGGCGCCAAGGGCTGCGGTGATGTCCTCGTCGCGGCGCTTGGTGATCTTGTAGACGGCAAACTTCGTGCCCTTGGCCGGCACGGGAACGTGCACGGCCTCGACGAATTCGCCTGGCTGCCGGTCCTGCTTGCCATAGGCGATGAAGAAATCCTCGAGCGCGATGGTGCGCCGCTTCTTGCCGCGGCGCAGCGTCAGTTGCGCACCAAGCGCGATCAGGGGCGGCGGCGTGTCGCCGATCGGCGAGCCATTGGCGATGTTGCCGCCGATGGTGCCCATGTTTCGTACCTGTTCGCCGCCGATGCGGTCGAACAATGGCCCGAGCGCGGGGATGCGCTTGGCCAGTGTCGCGAAGGCGTCGGTGTAGGTGACGCCGGCGCCGATGGTGATGACGTCATTGTCTTCGGAGATCGCGCACAGCCCCTCGAGATTGCCGATGAAGACTACCGGTGAGATGTCGCGCATGTGCTTGGTGACCCACAGGCCGACGTCGGTCGAGCCGGCGACAACAGTGGCGCCGGGCTCCTTGTCCAGTACAGCGGCGAAATCGTCGACGTCAGCCGGCACAACCAGCCGCTGCTTGCCGGCGCCGATTTCGACGCGGGCACCGTCATGCATAGCCTCGAGCCTGGCGGTGATCGCCTTGCGCTCGGCCGCCAGCGGATCCTTCGCCGCATTGCCGTAGCTGGAGATGGCACGCGCGGCGCGCATGATTGCCTCATAGCCGGTGCAGCGGCAAAGATTGCCTTGCAAGGCCTTTTCGATCGCGGCATTCGACGGGTCCGGCGACTTCATCCACAGGCCGTAGAGCGACATGACGAAGCCCGGCGTGCAGAAGCCGCATTGCGAACCGTGGAAATCGACCATCGCCTGCTGCACCGGATGCAATTGGCCAGGCGCGCCGCGCAGATGCTCGACGGTGACGACATGGGTGCCGTCGAGCGAGCCCAGGAAGCGGATGCAGGCATTGACGCTTTCATAAACCAGCTTGCCGGCGGACAATTTTCCGACCAGCACCGTGCAGGCGCCGCAATCGCCCTCGGCGCAGCCTTCCTTGGTGCCGCGCAGCGAGCGGTCGAGCCGCAACCAGTCGAGCAAGGTCGCGTCGGGCGCCACCGACGACAGCGCGACATCCCTGCCATTGAGGATGAAGCGGATCTCGTTGCGTATGGTGATCTTGGCCATGCGTCAGCTCCCCCTGTAGGTCGAGTAGCCATAAGGAGAGATAAGCAACGGCACGTGATAATGCACGGATTCCGCCATGCCGAAGCGGATCGGCACACTGTCGAGGAAGGCCGGTTCCGGCAGTTTGGTGCCCTGGCCGCGTAGATAGTCACCGGCGGCGAACACCAGTTCGTATTCTCCAAGGCGGAATTCCGCTCCTGCCAGCAGCGGCGCATCGCAGCGGCCGTCGGCATTTGTGACGACGGTCTTCAAATGTATCCGCGCGTCGCTCTCAAGATGATAAAGCGCGATCGACAGGCCCGCCGCCGGCTTGCCGGTCGCGGTGTCGAGCACATGCGTCGTCAGACGTCCGCCATCGGCTTTCGACGTTTCTGCCACTGGCGCCTCCCATTTCCGATACAGCCGAACAAAGCAGTGAATTGTGCGCCAATTAAAGGCGATGCATAAGTCCCGGTCGAGCGGAGTGGCACAAAAACACTTTCAAAAATTTCGGGGGAATGCGCGAGCAACCCTTTCGACTATCCTGATCATAACTTCCGGCAGCGTCCGGCGGGGAGGGGCAATGCGTTACTCTAGAGACATGCGCGGCTACGGAGCCAATCCGCCGGATCCGAAATGGCCGGGCGGTGCGCATGTGGCCGTCCAATTCGTCGTCAACTACGAGGAAGGCGGCGAGAACTGCGTGCTGCACGGCGACAAGGCCTCGGAAGCCTTCCTGTCGGAAATCGTCGGCGCCGCGCCCTGGGTCGGCCAGCGCCACTGGAACATGGAATCGATCTACGAATATGGCGCGCGGGCAGGCTTCTGGCGGCTGCTGCGCCTGTTCAGCGAGGCGCAAGTGCCGGTGACCTGCTACGGGGTCGCCTCAGCATTAGCCCGGTCGCCCGACCAGGTGGCGGCGATGCAGGAGGCCGGCTGGGAAATGGCCTCGCACGGCCTGAAATGGATCGACTACCGCGACCACAGCGCCGAGGACGAGCGCCGCGACCTCGAAGCGGCGATCAAGCTGCACTACGAGGTGACGGGCCAACGGCCGACCGGCTGGTACACCGGCCGCACCTCGGTCAATACGGTGCGGTTGGTGGCCGAAGAGGGCGGCTTCGACTATGTGTCGGACACTTATGACGACGAACTGCCCTACTGGTTCGAGCACAGCGGCGGCGCGCAACTCGTCATCCCCTACACGCTCGATGCCAACGACATGCGTTTCGCCACGCCGCAGGGATTCAATTCCGGCGACCAGTTCTTCTCCTATTTGAAGGACAGTTTCGACACGCTCTATGCCGAGGGCAAAGCGGGCCGGCCGCGGATGATGAATATCGGCCTGCATTGCCGCCTCGTCGGACGTCCTGGTCGGGTGGCGGCGCTGAAGCGCTTCGTCGACTATGTCAGATCGCACGACAAGGTCTGGCTGGCGCGGCGCATCGATATCGCCAGGCACTGGCAGGAGAACCACCCCTACCAGCCGGCGGCGCTCAAGCCGTCGAAGATGGAGTTCGAAACCTTCGTAGACACTTTCGGCGGCGTGTTCGAACATTCGCCCTGGATCGCGGAACGTGCCTATGAACTCGAGCTTGGGCCGGCGCATGACAGCGCCGGCGGCCTGCACAATGCGCTCTGCCGCGTCTTCCGCGCCGCCAGCGAAACCGAGCGGATCGGCGTCCTCAACGCCCATCCCGATCTCGCTGGCAAACTGGCCGAAGCGAGACGCCTCACTGCGGAATCCACACGCGAGCAGGCCTCCGCCGGCCTCGACGCGCTGACCGACAAGGAGCGCGAGCTGTTTTCCAAGCTCAACGCCGCTTACGTCACCACCTTCGGCTTTCCCTTCATCATCGCGGTGCGGGGCAAGACCAAGGAGGAGATCCTCGCCGAGTTCGAGGCGCGCATCGGCAACAGCCGTGGCGTAGAACTCGATACCGCCTGCAAACAGGTCGAGCGCATCGCGCTGCTCCGCCTGAAAGACATGCTCCCGCTCTAATGAAATGACTGAGGGGTCAGGACCCAATGGATATGATCAAGACTGACCAGAAAACCTATTATGCACCGCATGGCGGCCATCCCGGCCAAACTGAGCTTTTGACCGGCCGCGCCGTCTTCACCGAGGCCTATGCCGTCATACCGAAGGGAGTGATGCAGGACATCGTCACCAGCCCACTGCCGTTCTGGGACGAGACCAGGGCCTGGATCATCGCCAGGCCGCTTTCGGGTTTCGCCGAGACATTTTCGCAGTACATCGTCGAGGTCCTGCCCGGCGGCGGCAGCGACCGGCCCGAGCCGGACGCCGGCGCCGAGGGCGTGCTGTTCGTGGTTGAGGGCGAGTTGACCGTTTCGCTGGCCGGCAAGAAGCACGTGCTGCAAGCCGGCGGTTTTGCCTTCCTGCCGCCGGACAGCGGCTGGACGGTGCGCAACGAAGGTCGCGACGCCGTACGCTTCCACTGGATCAGGAAGGCCTATGAGGCCGTCGACGGCATCGACGCGCCGGAAGTCTTGTTCAGCAGTGACCAGCAAATGGCGCCGACGCCGATGCCCGGCACCGAGGGTCGCTGGGCGACGACCCGTTTCGTCGATCCAGCCGACATGCGCCACGACATGCATGTCACCATCGTTACGCTCGAGCCTGGCGCCGTCATCCCATTTGCCGAGACGCATGTCATGGAGCACGGGCTCTATGTCTTGGAAGGCAAGGCGGTCTACCGCCTCAACCAGGACTGGGTCGAGGTCGAGGCCGGCGACTTCATGTGGCTGCGCGCCTTCTGCCCGCAGGCCTGCTACGCGGGCGGCCCAGGCAAATTCCGCTATCTCCTTTACAAGGACGTCAACCGGCACGCCAAGCTCGGCGGGGCGGGCATTGGCGGTCGCGCGCGGTGACCCGCATCACAGCGCGGCCGCTGACCCGCGAAAGCTTTGCCGGCTTCGGCGATGTCATCGACATGGGCGGCGGCAATCACTACCCGATCAATGGCGGCAAGACCGAGCGCTACCACGATCTCGCCACCGCTGAAGCCGCGGGACCGAATGCCCGCGTGCTGATCTCGATGGCGCGCGGCACGCCTTACGACCTGCCGCTGAAGCTGACCATGGTCGAGCGCCATCCCTTAGGCAGCCAGGCGTTCATCCCGCTGTCACCGCGGCCTTTCCTGGTCGTCGTCTGCCATGACGGCAAGGACGGTCCGGGCGAGCCGCACGCCTTCATCACCGCACCCGGGCAAGGCGTCAACTATCCGCGCAATCTCTGGCACGGTGTGCTGACGCCGCTCGGCGAAGCGCAGGATTTCGTCATCGTCGACCGCGGAGGTGACGGCTCCAACCTCGAAGAGTTCCATTTCTCGCCCCCCTACGAAGTCCATCTCCCCAACGAGACCTGAGAAATGACCGACATATCGCTGATCGACCGCCTGCTCGATGTCATCGAGCACGACATCGTGCCGAAAACGGCAGAGGGCGTGGCCCATGGGAACAAGCTGTTCGGCGCCGCCATCCTGCGGAAGGGCGACCGCTCGCTGGTGCTGGCCGAAACCAACAACGAGATGGAAAATCCGCTCTGGCATGGCGAGGTGCACTGCCTGAAGCGTTTCTATGAAATGCCGAAAGCCGAGCGCGTCGACACCAAGGACGCCATCTTCATCGCCACGCATGAGCCCTGCTCGCTCTGCCTGTCGGCGATCACCTGGACCGGCTTCGACAATTTCTACTACCTCTTCAGCCACGAGGATTCACGCGACAGCTTTGCGATCCCGCACGATCTGAAAATCCTGAAAGAGGTCTTCACTCTCGATCCCGGCGGCTACAATGCCGAAAACGCTTATTGGAAGAGTTTTTCCATTCGCAGGCTGGTGCGGGCGTTGCCCGAGGCCGAGCGCGACCGGCTGGAGGCAAGGATCGGCAATATTTCCGCCCGCTACGACGCGATTTCCGGCGTCTATCAGGACAGCAAGGCCGAAAACGAGATTCCGCTGAACTGAGGTCGTGAAGCAGGCTGCGGCCAGGTCGCATTTTTCACTGCTCCAGTCGCGAATGGCGATTGAAAGTCTTGGCATAGCGGGGCGTTATGAGCCCCGCATGAAAACCATCACCGAATTTCCCCGCAAGGTCGTCGAATTCCCCGATATGGGCATCGTCATGCCGGATGGTTGCCGGCTGTCGGCGCGGGTTTGGATGCCGGAGGACGCCAGCAGCGATCCGGTGCCGGCGATCCTCGAGCACCTGCCCTACCGCAAGCGCGACGGCACCATCTTTCGCGATCAGCTGACGCATCCCTATTTCGCCGGCCACGGCTACGCCTCGATCCGCGTCGACATGCGCGGCAATGGCGATTCCGAAGGGCTGATGGACGACGAATATTCCGAACAGGAATTGCAGGACGCCTGTGATGTGATTGCCTGGGCGGCAGCACAGCCCTGGTGCAATGGCAGCGTCGGCATGATGGGCATTTCCTGGGGCGGCTTCAACTGCCTGCAGGTAGCGGCCAAGCAGCCGCCAGCGCTGAAGGCGGTGATCAGCCTGTGCTCGACCGTCGACCGCTACGCCGACGACATCCACTACAAGGGCGGCTGCCTTTTGACGGAAAATTTCGGCTGGGCCTCGGCCATGTTGTCCTATTCGTCGCGACCGCCGGATCCGCTGATTGCGGGCGACAATCGCTGGCGCGACCTCTGGCTGACGCGGCTGGAGAACCAGTCTTTCCTTCTGCCGCTCTGGCTCAGCCATCAGCATCGCGACGCCTATTGGAAACGCGGTTCGATTTGCGAGGATTTCTCCGCCGTCAAAGCCGCCGTGCTGTCGATCGGCGGCTGGCATGACGGCTACCGCAACACGATCTCGCATCTGGTCACCAACATCCAGGCGCCGGTGAAGGGCATTGTCGGGCCATGGATCCACAAATACCCGCATTATGCCGAACCCAAACCCGCCATCGGCTTCCTGCAGGAGGCGTTGCGCTGGTGGGACAACTGGTTGAAGGGCGTCGACACCGGCGTCGAGGCCGACCCGGACTACCGCGCCTATGTCATGGACAGTGTGCGGCCGGCGCGCTGGCACCCGGAGCGGCCGGGCCGTTGGGTGGCCGAACAGGAATGGCCGTCTCCCAACATCAAGGTCGGGGCGATCGAAATCATTGCTGACGGCGTCAGGCCGGCGATCGTGGCGACCCCGCAAAGCTGCGGGCTCGCCGGCGGCGAATATTTTCCCTTCACCTTTGGCCCGGAACTGCCCGGCGACCAGCGCCCGGACGATGCGCTGTCCGTCTGCTTCGATCAGCCTGTGCTTGCCGAGGCACTCGACATCGTCGGCGCGCCGGAGCTTCTCATCCGGGTGTCGTCCGATCGCCCGCAGGCGAACATCGCGGTGCGGCTGTGCGACGTGCACCCCGACGGCGCCTCGGAACTGATCTCCTACGGCGTGCTCAACCTGACGCATCGTGCTTCGCACGAACAGCCGCAAGCGCTGGTGCCGGGCGAAACGGTTTCGGCGCGCGTTATTCTCGACCAGTGCGCCTACCGCGTGCCGGCCGGACACCGCCTACGCATCGCTGTTTCCAACGCTTACTGGCCGATGATCTGGCCGTCGCCGGAGCCGGTGCGGCTCGACCTTTCAGCGGCGACGCTGAGACTGCCGCTGCGCCCGCTCGCAAAAAGCGACGAGACTTCATTCCAGTCTCCCGAAGGCGCAACACCCTGGGCAACCGCGACAGTTCGTGCAGCGAATTCCGAGCGTCACGTCGATCGCGATGAGAAGACCGGTGTCGTCACGCTCTCGATCACGGATGATTTCGGCGAAGTGCGCGATCTCGCGCATGGACTGGCCAATGGCAGCATTGCCCGCGAGAGCTGGACGATCCATCCCTACGACCCGCTGTCTGCCTCGGGCCGGACGCACTGGACGCAGACCTTGTCGCGAAACGGATGGTCGGTGCGCACCGAGACATCGGCTGAAATGCGCAGCGACGCGCAAAACTTCGTCGTCAGCGCCAGAATCGAAGCCTATGAGGGCGAAACGCTGGTTTTCGAACGCGATTTCGAAGAGACGATCCCGCGCGACCTGCTCTGAGCGTCCACGCGACTGGTCCAGTTGCGACGCACGATTTACGCCACGGCATGTCGCATTCCGTCTTGCTTACCGCTTTGCCTTCCGGTCAATATCCCTTTGGTAACAACAAGCAAAAAACGACCATAAGGTCGAACCAACAGAGTGAGGAACTCAAATGTCCAACGAACTCGAATATCTGAGCCGGCGCGTTGCGTCCGGCAAGCTGAGCCGTCGTGATTTCCTCGGCCGCGCCGCAGCACTGGGCGTCACAGCGCCCTTCGCCAATATGCTGCTTTCCAGTGCGGCTCGCGCGGAAGGCCCGGTCAAGGGCGGCACGCTGAAGGCCGGCCTCGTAGGCGGCGAATCCACGAACAGCCTGGACCCGGCTTTGTTCATGACGCAAGTGCCGTTCGCCTTTGGCAAGATGTGGGGCGAGCTGATCGTCGAGCTGTCCCCGGAAGGCAAACTCGAGAACCGCATCGCCGAAGAGATCGGCTCGTCGGACGACGCCAAGGTGTGGACGCTGAAAATCCGCGACGGCGTCGAATTCCACAACGGCAAGACGGTGACCGCTGAGGATGTGGCGGCAACCCTCGAGCGCCATTCCGATGAAAAATCGAAGTCCGGCGCGCTGGGCTACATGAAAGGCATCGACAGCATCAAGGCCAGTGGCAAGGAAGTCGTCCTGACGCTGAAGGAGGCCAACGCCGACCTTCCCTATCTCCTCAGCGACTACCACCTCATCGTCCAGCCCAACGGCGGCAAGGACAAGGCGGATGCCGGCATCTCGGCAGGACCCTACAAGGTCACCACCAACGAGCCCGGCGTGCGCCATGGCGGCGAGCGCTTCGCAAATTACTGGCAGGCCGACAAGATGGGCCATGCCGACCAGATCGAGATCATCGTTATCAACGACGCGACCGCGCGCACGGCGGCCCTGCAGGGCGGTCAGGTCAACATGATCAACCGCGTCGAGCCGAAGATCGTCGACCTCATCAAGCGCGTACCGGGCGTCACCATCCGCAACCATGCCGGCCCCGGCCACTACGTCTTCATCATGCATTGCAACACCGCGCCCTTCGACAACAGCGACCTGCGCATGGCGCTGAAGCTCGCGATCGACCGCGAAGAGATGCTGAACAAGGTGCTGCGCGGCTACGGCTCGCTCGGCAACGACTTCCCGATCAATTCGTCCTATCCGCTGTTTTCCGAGATCGAGCAGCGCAAATATGATCCCGACAAGGCCAAGTTCCACTACAAGAAGTCGGGCCATGACGGCACCGTGCTGCTGCGCACCTCCGACGTCGCCTTCCCGGGCGCGGTCGACGCCTCGCAGCTCTTCCAGCAGAGCGCGGCCAAGGCCGGCATCAAGATCGAGCTCAAGCGCGAGCCCGGCGACGGCTACTGGAACGAGGTCTGGAACAAGCAGCCCTTCTGCGCCTCCTATTGGGGCGGCCGCTCGACCCAGGACCAGATGTACTCGACCGCCTATCTGTCGACCGCCGACTGGAACGACACCCGTTTCAAGCGTCCGGACTTCGACAAGCTGGTGCTGGCCGCACGCGCCGAACTCGACGAGACCAAGCGCAAGCAGATGTACCACGACATGGCCGTGCTGGTGCGCGACGAGGGCGGCCTGATCCTGCCGATGTTCAATCAGTTCATCGATGCGACAGGCGCCAAGGTCGGCGGCTGGGTAGACGATCCGCATCAGGAGCTGATGAACGGCTACGCGCTGGCGAAGTGCTGGCTCGAAGCCTGAGCCCGGCTTTGCGGATATGTCCTCACCCGTCGTGAAACTTGTGGCCCAGCGCGTTGCGCTGGGCATCGTCCTCTTGCTGGCCGTTTCGGTCCTGATCTTCGCCGGCACCCAGATCCTGCCCGGCGACGTCGCGCAAGCCATTCTCGGACAGTCGGCGACGCCGGAATCGCTCGCCAATCTGCGCGAGCAGCTCGGCCTGAATCAGCCGGCTTACATCAGGTATTTCCATTGGCTAGGCGGTGTGCTCACCGGCGATCTTGGCACGGCGATGTCGAGCGGCCAGGATATTGCCACGTCGATCAAGGGGCGGCTGTGGAACACGCTGTTCCTCGCCTTCTGGGCTGCGATCGTGGCCGTGCCGCTGGCCATCATCCTCGGCCTGATCGCCGTGCGTTACCGCAATGGCTGGGTCGACAAGCTGATCTCCGGCCTGGCGCTCGCCTCGACATCTTTCCCGGAATTCTTCATCGGCTATGTGCTCGTCTATTTCTTTGCCGTGAAGTATCAATGGTTCCCGGCCATTTCCACGGTCTATGACGGCATGCCGTTCGGTGAGCGCATGCAGGCGATCGCGCTGCCGGCCACCGCGCTGACGCTGGTTGTGCTGGCGCATATGATGCGCATGACCCGCGCGGCCATCCTCAACGTCATGCAGTCGGCCTATGTCGAGACGGCGGAACTGAAAGGCCTGTCGGCCTTCAACGTCATCCGCAAGCATGCTTTCCCCAATGCCATAGCGCCGATCATCAACGTGGTCATGCTCAACCTCGCCTACCTCATCGTCGGCGTCGTCGTGGTCGAGGTGATCTTCGTCTATCCCGGCATGGGACAATATCTGGTCGACCACGTCACCAAGCGCGACGTGCCGGTGGTGCAGGCGGTCGGCCTGGTCTTCGCCGCCGTCTATATCAGCCTCAACATCATTGCGGACATCGGGGCGATTGTCGCCAATCCGCGCCTCAGACATCCGAAATAGGCGGCGGGCATGCTCGACATCAAACGCATCCCCATCCCCGCGCTGATCGGCATCGTGCTGACGGCTGTGTTCGTGCTGGCGGCAGTTTTCGCACCGTTGATCGCACCGTACGGCAATGCCGAAATCGTCGGCGATGTCTGGGAACCGATGACGGCGGCACATTTGCTGGGCACCGACAATCTCGGTCGCGATCTTCTGTCGCGCATGATCTACGGCGCTCGCATCACGCTGTTCATTGCGGTGCTGGCCACCGCGCTGTCATTCTCGCTCGGCGCCATCCTCGGCTTTTCGGCGGCGGTGTTCGGCGGCTGGTTCGACACGCTGCTGTCGCGCCTTGTCGATCTGCTGATGTCGATCCCGACCTTGATCATGGCGCTCGTCGTGCTTTCGGTGCTGCCGACCAACCTGGTGACGCTGATCCTGGTGATGGGCGTCCTCGACTCGACCCGCGTCTACCGGCTGTCGCGCGCGGTGGCCGTCGACATCAACGTCATGGATTATGTCGAGGCCGCCAAGCTGCGGGGCGAAGGCAGCGGCTGGATCATCTTCCGCGAGATCCTGCCCAACGCGCTTTCGCCGCTGGTCTCGGAACTTGGCCTGCGCTTCATCTACGCGGTGCTGTTCTTGTCGACGCTGTCCTTTCTCGGGCTTGGCGTGCAACCGCCGGATGCCGATTGGGGCGGCATGGTCAAGGAGAACAAGGACGGCATCGTCTTCGGTATCGGGGCGGCACTCATTCCCGCCGCGGCGATCGCGGCACTGGCGATTTCGGTCAATCTGGTCGCCGACTGGGTGCTCAACCGCACGACAAGCCTGAAGGGAGGACGCGGGTGATGGCTGACACAAAAGCAAAGCCCGGCCTGCTGCTCGATATCCGCAATCTGCGCATCGAAGCGACAGTGTTTCCGCCCGGCGAGGCGCCGAAGAACATCGTTTTGGTCCACGATGTCTCGCTGACGCTGGAAAAGGGCAAGGTGCTCGGCCTGATCGGCGAGTCCGGCGCCGGCAAGTCGACCATCGGCCTGTCGTCGATGGGCTATGGCCGTGGCGGCGTGCGCATCACCGGCGGAGAGGTGCTGCTCAACGGCCGCGATATTCTCAAGGGCGGCAAGGAAGGTTTCCGCAAATTGCGCGGCCGCGAGGTCTGCTATGTCGCGCAGTCGGCGGCCGCCGCCTTCAACCCGGCGCACAAGCTGATGGACCAGGTGGTGGAAGCAACGCTGCTGCACGGCACGGCGACACGCGCCGAGGCCGAGAAACGTGCCGTGGCGTTGTTCAAGAAGCTCAGCCTGCCGAACCCCGAAATCATCGGCGAACGCTTCCCGCACCAGGTCTCAGGCGGCCAGTTGCAGCGCGTGATGACGGCTATGGCGCTGTGTTCGGAACCTGACCTGATCGTCTTCGACGAGCCGACCACGGCGCTCGACGTGACGACGCAGATCGACGTGCTGGCGGCGATCAAGGACGCCATCCGCGACACCCATGTCGCTGCGCTCTACATTACCCACGATCTTGCCGTCGTCGCCCAGGTCTCGGACGAGATCATGGTGCTGCGCCATGGCAGGCTGGTCGAATGGGGCGGCACTCGCCAGATCATCAAGGAGCCGCGCCAGGAATACACCAATGCGCTGGTCTCGGTGCATGAGATCGAGCATGCCGAGCAGAAGCCCGGCGCCGCGCCGTTCCTGTCGGTCAAGAACGTCACCGCCGCTTACGGCGGCAGCCACGTCAAGGTGCTGAAGAACGTCTCGGTCGACATCTATCCGGGACAGACGCTGGCGGTCGTCGGTGAATCCGGCTCTGGCAAGTCGACGCTGGCGCGCGCTATCACCGGGCTGTTGCCGCCCGGGGAAGGCACCGTCACCTTCGATGGCAGGCCGCTCGCCAACCGGCTTGCCGACCGGCCGAAGGAGGATCTGCGCCAGTTGCAGATGATCTATCAGATGGCCGACGTGGCGATGAACCCGCGCCAGACCGTCGGCACCATCATCGGCCGGCCGCTGGAATTCTACTTCGGCATACGCGGCCGCGAGCGCGACAAGCGCGTCGCCGAACTGCTCGACGAGATCGAGATGGGCAAGGGCTTTCTCGATCGTTATCCGGCCGAACTCTCCGGAGGCCAGAAACAGCGCGTCTGTATCGCCCGCTCGCTCGCCGCCAAGCCCAAGCTGATCATCTGCGACGAGGTGACATCGGCGCTCGACCCGCTGGTGGCCAACGGCATTCTCAAGCTGCTGCTCAACCTGCAGCAGCACGAGAAGGTCGCCTACCTCTTCATCACCCACGATCTGGCGACGGTGAAGTCGATCGCCGATTCGATCGCGGTGATGTACCGCGGCGAGGTGGTGCGCTACGGCGCCAAGAGCAAGGTGCTGACGCCGCCCTTCGACGCCTATACCGACCTGCTGCTGTCGTCCGTTCCCGAGATGGAGATCGGCTGGCTGGAAAAGGCGATCAAGGGACGGCGCATGGCGAGCGCGGGGAATTAGTAGGGAATTCGCGGCCTTTGTCGCGAAAACTTCTTTCAACGGCAAAAGCTTTCCGGAGCCGCCCATGGCGCTCAAGACCAAACTGCTGCTCATCATTCTCGATGGCGTGCCCTACCGGAACTGGCGCCGGCTGATGGGCAATCTCGAAGGCTGGGTGCAATCGGGCGAGGCGCAGGTGTGGAAGATGCGCTCGGTGCTGCCGTCTACTTCGGCCTGCTGCTATGCTTCGATTCACACCGGGGTTTCGCCTCAGGAGCACGGCATCCTGTCCAACGAAAACCGGTTTCTCGTCAACAAGCCGGATATTTTCTCCGAAGTCAGCAAGGCCGGCGGCAAGACCGGCGCGGTGACGCACTCCTACTGGTCCGAATTCTTCCGCTCCTATCCGTTCGACCTGATCGAGGACATGGAGTTCGACGAGCCCAACGGACCCATCACGCATGGTCGCTTCCACACCATGACCGGCTATAATGCCCGTAACCAGATGACGCCGAGCGATGTCGACCTGTTTGCGACACTGACCCAGCTGACCCGGCGCCACGCCATCGACTACGGGATCCTGCACACCTGCACGCTGGATTCGATGGGCCATCGCTTCGGCCATGACTGCCACGAAATGGACCATGCCTGCTATGCGATGGACGGCATGCTGGCAGCCTTCCTGCCGGGCTGGCGGCAAGCCGGTTACGAGGTGATCGTAACCGCCGACCACGGCCAGACAGACCGCGGCCACCATGGCGGCCGTGACGATGAAATGCAGGATTTCGCGCTGTATTATTTCGGAGCCGGCAAAGGGCCGGATCCGGACACGCTGCTTGATCAGCTGCAACTGGCGCCGACGGTGCTGAAGCGGCTGGGTGTGCCGGTGCCGGAGACCATGAAGGCTAAGCCGTTTTTGGGGTGACGGAGGTCGTCGCTGAGCCGCCGTTCGCTACCCCCTCTCCCCGTCACTATACGGGGAGAGGGTAAGGGTGTCCGAACCGGATAGATAGGTAACAGAATGGACCGATAGCATGGGTGACAGTTTTCTTGTCCGCCGGAGGACCGNTGGCGATTGGCGAAACGGCGATGACCGCGCCCCTCTCCCCGTCACTATACGGGGAGAGGATGCCGGTGTCCGAACCGGATAGATAGGTAACAGAATGGACCGATAGCATGGGTGACAGTTTTCTTGTCCGCCGGAGGACCGGCGATGGTTTGGCGAGAGACTGGCATCATGGACGAGCGGCTACGGTTTGTTGTGGAGTGTCTTTCTGGGGATGAGACGATGGTTGCGCTTTGTGCGGCCCTACGGGATCTCACGCAAGAACGGCTACAAATGGCTAGGACGCTATCGGACGTTTGGGCCTGAGGGTTTGCACG
>NZ_AYXF01000010.1:0-340484 GCF_000502215.1 Mesorhizobium sp. L103C105A0
GCTTGGCGCTGCGGCGGACGCATAGGGGGAGAGAAGTGTCACCTATGTATCCGGTTCAAAGTGTTACCCATCTATCGGCTGGACAGTTAACCGTGTGCCTCGGCGCCCTTGCCTGCAGGGCTGGTAATTGGCAAAACCTTCGGCGCCGGCGACCTTTCTCCCCTTACGGGGAGAAATGCCCGGCAGGGCAATGAGGGGCAGCGCTGGCGCCGACGGTATCGCCTTCCCAGTTACCGCGTCCGCGATTTCAGCGGCAGCCTGCTTGCGCCGTCTCGTATGCAGTGCGGCGCGCCGTCAGGCGAAACGGCATGTCGGCGAGTTCGCGCTCCGACATGGTGTCGAGCACGGGATGCGACAGCGGATCGGTCACCCAATTGAGGACATCGCCGTCATGGCGCCGCCGCGTGTAGCCGGCAAAGACTTTGAGCAATGATACGATCGTCACCATCCTCACCTCCTCGGTCTGACTGTCCCGCTAGAATCTGCCCTGTCTCGCCGTCTTTCAATTGAGATTTCGGCCGCGCCGGTTTAGAAAAACTGGAATGGCTATGCTGAACCGCGTCCATCTCAACGGCTTGCGCGCCGTCGAAACCGTCGCCCGCCTCGGCTCGCTGGCGGCCGCTGCCGGCGAGCTCAACGTCTCCGTCAGCGCCGTCAGCCAGCAGATCAACCGCACCGAAAAGCAGCTTGGACAGGCGCTGTTTGAACGAACGGCGAGCGGGCTGGTGCTGACCGAGTTCGGCACGGTTTTTTCCGCCCGGCTGGGCGCCGGTTTTCGCGAGCTGGCGCAGGCGGTGGCGCTGGCCGACGAGGCAAGCCAATGCACGCTGGTGGTTTCGGTGGCGCCGGCCTTCGCTTCGAAATGGCTGCTGCCGCGATTGTCGCGGCATTTCGATCGCCATCCCAACGTGCTGCTGCGCATCGACGCCTCGGTGCGCCTCGCCGATCTCGAACGTTCCGACATCGACATCGCCATCCGGCTTGGCGACGGCAAATGGCCGGGCGGCCGGGCGGAACTTTTGTTGGCGCAGGAAGTCTTTCCGGTCTGCGCGCCGGTGATCGCCAAGAAACTGAAGTCGATCGAAGACCTGGCGCAGACCTGCGCCATCACCGACGAGCGGGCGATGATCAACTGGGAGAGCTGGTTCAAGGCTGCCGGGGCCGAGCCGGTCACTTTTCGCAAGGGCGCGCGCTTCACCGACCCGATGTTGTGCCTGGAATCGGCAATCGCGGGCCACGGCGTCATGCTCGGCTGGCAATTGCTGGCCGCCGATGCGCTGGCCGACGGCCGCCTCGTCGCGCCTTTCGGCGTGCGGGCGCAGAGCGGCCTCGGCTACTGGCTGGTGACCTCGGCGACCAAGACCGAAAGCCGCAAGGTGCGCGATTTCAAGATCTGGATCCGCGAGGAAATCGCGGCGACCGTGGCGCAGTTCAGCGCGCTGGAAAGCGCTGCCTAGGGCTGTCCGTCGCGACAGTGCTGGAAAGCACAGCCGCGCCGATCTATGTTGGAAGCTTCACCCCCAAGACCAAGACAGGCAGGATCATGACCACACATTCGCGCGGCGTTTCCGCAACGATCGACCCGGTGAAGCTCGACAGGCTGGCGGAAGTCGCCATCAAGGTCGGGCTGCAATTGCAGCCGGGGCAGGATCTGGTGCTGACCTCGTCGACCGCAGCCCTGCCGCTGACCAGGCGCATCGTCGAGCACGCTTACAAGGCGGGCGCCGGGCTGGTAACGCCGATCTTCAACGATGACGAGATCACGCTGGCGCGCTTCCGCTACGGGGCGGATGCCGGCTTCGACCGCGCCGCCGGCTGGATGTATGAAGGCATGGCGAAGGCCTTTTCCAACAATGCGGCGCGGCTTGCCGTGCGCGGCGAGGACCCGTCGCTGTTGTCGGCGCAGGACCCGGCGAAAGTGGCGCGCGCCAACAAGGCGAACTCGATGGCCTACCAGCCGGCGCTGGAAAAGATCACCGGCTTCGACATCAACTGGAACATCGTCGCCTACCCGGATCTCGCCTGGGCAAAACAGGTCTTCCCCGGCGATGCCGACGATGTCGCCGTGGTGAAGCTCGCCGATGCGATCTTTTCGGCATCACGGGTCGATGTGGAAGACCCGATCGCAAACTGGACGGCGCACAATGCAGCGCTGCGCGGCCGCACAAAGTGGCTGAACGAGCACAATTTCCATGATCTGCATTTCAGCGGCCCGGGCACCGACCTCACCGTCGGGCTGGCCGATGGCCATGAATGGATGGGCGGCGCCTCGACTGCCAAGAACGGCGTCACCTGCAATCCGAACATCCCGACCGAGGAGGTCTTCACCACGCCGCATGCACGGCGCGTCTCCGGCCGTGTATCCTCGACCAAGCCGCTGTCCTACCAGGGCACGCTGATCGACGATATCTCGGTGCGTTTCGAAGAGGGCAGGATCGTCGAGGCCAAGGCTTCGAAGGGCGAGGACGTGCTGAAGAAAGTGCTCGACACCGACGAGGGTTCGCGCCGGCTCGGCGAGGTGGCGCTGGTGCCGCATTCCTCGCCGATCTCGGCCAGCGGCCTGCTGTTCTTCAACACGCTGTTCGACGAGAACGCCGCCTGCCACATCGCGCTCGGGCAGTGCTATTCAAAATGCTTCGTCGACGGCGCCTCGCTCAGCCAGGACGAAATCGCCCAGCGCGGCGGCAACAAGAGTTTTATCCACATCGACTGGATGATCGGCTCGGACAAGATCGACATAGACGGCGTGCACAAGGATGGCCGCAAGGTGCCGGTGATGCGCAAGGGCGAGTGGGCGTAAGCTCGCGGAGGGCGGATGGGTTTCGACCTGACGGTCAAGCGAATTTACGAAGCACCCGCGCCCGATGACGGGCAGCGGGTGCTGGTCGATCGCATCTGGCCGCGCGGCATCAGCAAGGAGGATGCCGCGCTGACGCTGTGGCTGAAGGAGATCGCGCCGAGCGATGAATTGCGGAGGTGGTTCGGACATGAGCCGGCGCGATGGGCGGAGTTTCAGGTGCGGTATTCGGTCGAGCTGGATGGGAATAGAGAAGCGGTGGCGAAACTGCGTGGCTTGCTCGGCAAGGCCAAGGTGACGCTGCTTTATGGCGCGCATGACGAGGCGCATAACAATGCGGTGGCGTTGGCGGGGTATTTGCGCGGGACGGGTTGAGAGACAGCGAACCGCTGCATACGCCGCAAGCGAAAGCCTTCACAATTAGCGATCGCCCTCCACGCGTTCGTCATCCTCGGGCTGACCCGAGGATCCTGTGTGTTGTTCCCATGCTATGTTTGGGGTGGGAAGGAGACCGACAGGATCCCATGGTCTGCGCTGCGTCGCTTCGAACCTAGCTTCGCCACAGGATGACGAAGCGAGGCGACGCTACTTCACCACCCCTTCATAAGCCTCCGGCTTGAAGCCAACCAAAATCTCATCCCCGACCTCGAGCACCGGGCGCTTGATCATCGTCGGGTTGGCCAGCATCAGCTTCCTGGCCTTCTTCTCGTCGAGCCCTTGCTTGTCCTTGTCCGGCAGTTCGCGAAATGTGGTGCTGCCCTTGTTGAGCAGCTTTTCCCAGCCAACCTTGCCGACCCACCCGTCCAGTCTGCCCGCCTCTATCCCCTCGGCCCGGTAGTCGTGAAAGCGGTAGGGCACAGCATGGCCCTCCAGCCAGGTGCGCGCCTTGCGGATCGTGTCGCAGGTGGTGATGCCGTACATGGTGATCGTCAAAACGCGCTTCCCTCGACTGACAGTCGAATCCTCAGACAGCCTAAAACCGCCCTCCCCGCTTTGCCAGCGTCCCAATCGCTAGCGGCGCTTTTTTAGAGGTTGCCAATACTAAGGAAATTTCCTAAGTATCTGCTGCACCGCGTCGACAGACCTCAGGATCGCCCATGCCAAGCCTCCACGCCCCAACTACAAGTCTCCCGCCGATCGACGGCATCTTCCGCGCGCTGGCTGACCCGACGCGGCGGCGCGTGGTCGAGCGGTTGAACCGCAGTCCGGCCTCGGTCAGCGAGTTGGCGCAGCCTTTCGAGATGGCGCTGCCTTCCTTCATCGAGCATCTGAAAGTGCTGGAAGGCTGCGGTCTGGTGCGATCGGGAAAAATCGGCCGCACCAGGACCTATCAGCTGGCGCCCGAACCGCTGCAGCTCGCCGAAAACTGGCTGGCCGAACAGCGCACGCTGTGGGAGCGCCGACTCGATCAATTCGACGCCTATGTGATGAGCCTCAAGGAGCCAGAAAAGTGAGCTATCCCTTCAAGCCTGACCCCAGACTGGACCTTGTGCTGGAGCGCAAGCTCGACGCGCCGCGCGAACTCTTGTGGAGCGCGATGACGGTGCCGGAGCATGTCAAGCAATGGTTCACGCCCAAGCCCTGGCTGATCACCGATTGCGAGATCGACCTTCGTCCGGGCGGACTGTTCCGGACGCGCATGCAATCGCCCGACGGCAAGGAGGTCAACGACCGCCATTGCTGCTATCTCGAGATCGTGCCGAACGAGCGGCTGGTGTGGACCGATGCGCTGCTGCCGGGCTATCGGCCCTCCGGCGAGCCCTTCATCACCGCAGTCATTTCGCTTCAGTCAGATGACAAGGGCACGCGCTACACGGCAACGGCCATCCATCGCGACGAGGCTACCCGCAACAATCATGAAGAGATGGGGGTTCTTCGACGGCTGGGGCACGGTGGCCGATCAGTTGGCGCACTATGTGAAGACCATTTGAGCTTTTCCCACTGCGGCCAGGACTTTGTCCCGGCCGCCTGGTTTTTGGGTCGTGCAGCGAAGTGCGCCGGAACCCTACGGCACCCGGGCTCAGTAGTAGAAGCGCTCTTCGGTGATCTTGCCGTTCTTGACCGTGTACAGGCCAACCTCGTCCATGGTGACCCGTTCGCCGGTCGCCTTGGGCGTTATGTCGAACTTGAAGCGCACCGCGAACTGGTCGCCGTTGACATAGGGGCCTTCGACAGAGCCGCCATGGACTTCGTGGTTGTCTTGCCACCATTCGCCCTTTTGCCTGAGAGCCTCCTTGCCACGGGCGATGGCCATCGGCCCCTCCATGGCTTCGAGGCTGACGATATCATCGGCATTGTACTTTTCACCAGCACCCAGGTGATCCCCCTGCTGGAGCATTTCAGTGAAATCCTTGGCAACATCCGCGATGGTCATGTGTGTTCCTCCTGTTCAGACTGGTTTGAAGTAGGTAAGCGCTTGCCGGCCCGCCACCTTTACCCGCACGACAGCTGACAAGGTGTGTCAGGACGATGATATAGCGCGGCTGTGTGACGACGATTGCGGCGGCGTCGGACAGCGACTTCGGTTGCAGACAAAAGCCAATTCCGCAATGCTGGGTGCATGTGCAACCTCTACAACATCACGACGACGCAAGAGGCGGTCCGCCAATGGACCCGCACATTGCGCGATATCAGCGGCAACCTCGAACCTTCGCTTGATGTCTATCCCAATCAACCTGGGCTTGTCGTTCGCAACAGGACGGATGGGGAGCGTGAACTGGCGAAACTGCTTTGGGGGTTGCCAACGCCGCCCGAGCGCATGAAAGGTAAGGCCGACTACGGCACCACCAACGTTCGCAATCCGCAATATTCGCACTGGCAGCAATATGTGGGCGTCGAGCACAGATGTGTCGTGCCGGTGACCAGCTTTGCCGAGCCCAGCCCTGCGGCGAACGATAAAGACCCGGAAACAGGAATCCAGCGAAATTACTGGTTTGCCCGTGGCGAGAGCCGGCCGCTGTTCTTCTTCGCTGGTTTCTGGACGTCTTGGCAGGGCGTGCGAAAGGTCAAGGACGGTCCCGGCGACTTCGAGCTATACGCCTTCATGACCACCAAGCCTAATGCTCTCATTGCGCCGATACATGAGAAGGCTATGCCCGTGATCCTCACCACGCCGGAGGAAACCGAGGCTTGGCTGACGGCGCCATGGTCGGAAGCACGGCATCTGCAGCGGACGGCGCCCAACGACGCGTTGGTGATCGTTGAGAAGCCAGCCACACAGATCAAGTTCCCACCACAGGCCCCGGCCCAAGGGTCTCTGTTTTAGCCCGAAATCGGCTCTCCTCAATCGTCGTCTCGCCAGATTACCCGGCGAACCATGCGGATTTCGACAAGACGTCTGACGCGAATTTTAAGGCGTTCAGCAGCGCTTGGCAGAATGATGCCTGCATCGAGCTCACGACCTTTGCAGCGCTCGCACCGCATGTGCCGCTCCACATCCCAAAAGGGGATATCACCAACCAGCTTTGCGAGATCGCCAGGCAGATAGTGTCGAGTGATGTTGCAGTTCCGACATCGAACACGAATTAGCTGCCCGACTTCATGCGCCAAGCAGAGGGTTTGCACATTTCGGCGCGGTCGGGTGCTTAGTTCGGGCATCCCGCAAAGTAGGAATATGTTCCTTTGCGAGTCAATTCACACTTAATTCCACCTTGGCGATCTTCACAGCAGGTTAAATCCAACCGTCGATGAAGGGATTGGGTTGGATCAGCTTGGCAGCATAGGGCAGTTGGCACCACGGCGCAGGCTGATATGCGCCACGTCGCCGACGCTGAATTGAAAGCCCTCGGCCTGGCGCGGCGCATCGATCACCACCGGCAATCCCTGCCCCAGCTCAGCATGCAGCCGCAGCGTGCGGCCGTGGAAGACGATGGAGTTGACGCGCGCCGGCGCGGTGCCGGCGGCGGCATCGGTGGTGGCCAGCAAGTCCTCGGGGCGAACGCCGATGGTGCGCTCAGTGCCTTCGCCGGGTGTGTCGCCGGTTTCAGATGTTGCTTCCAGCGAAAGCCCGCCAGCGGCGAAGCGCAGGCGGTCGCCGTCGCGGCCGATGAAGCGCGATTGCAAGAGGTTCATGGTGCCGATGAAGCTTGCGACGAATTTCGTCGCCGGCCGGTCGTAAAGCGTAGCCGGCGGCGCGATCTGCTCGATGCGGCCCTTGTTCATGACGACGATGCGGTCGGAGATCGACAGCGCTTCGGTCTGGTCGTGGGTGACCATGACGAAGGTGGTGCCGAGCCGCGACTGCAGCCGCTTCAGTTCGACCTGCATCTGTTCGCGCAGATGCGCATCGAGCGCCGACAGCGGTTCATCGAGCAACAGAACGCGCGGCTCGCAGACTATGGCTCGGGCGAGCGCGACGCGCTGGCGCTGGCCACCCGACAGTTCGGAAACGCGGGCGCCGAGCTTGTCGGCGAGGCCGACCATGTCGAGGGCTTCGCGGACGCGCTTTGCCTGCTCGGCGCCGGACAGTTTGCGCAGCGACAGGCCGAAGCCGACATTCTCGGCGACGTTCATATGCGGGAACAGCGCATAATCCTGGAACACGGTGTTGACGGGACGGTCGAACGGCCTGAGCGCGGTGATGTCGCGGCCGTCAAGCAGCACCTTGCCGCTCGACGGGCTCTCGAAACCGGCAATGACGCGCAGGCTGGTGGTCTTGCCGCAGCCCGAGGGCCCGAGCAGGGTGATGAACTCGCCGCTGATAATGTCGAGATCGACGGCGTCGAGCCCGACAATGCCGCCGGGGAAAACCTTCGAGACCGTGTCCAGGCGTACCAGCGCATCAGGCGCCATCGCGAACCTCGGACGGCTTGGTGGTGTTGACCCAGAGGATCTGGCAAGGCTCGGTGCCGGGATTGCGGAAGGCGTGCAGAAGCGTGCTCTTGAAGGCAAAGGAGTCGCCGCTCTTCAGCACGTATTTTGTCGAGTCCACCACCAGTTCGACCTCGCCCGACAGGACATAGCCGAACTCGTGACCGATATGCGCATAGGCTTCCGCCGTGCCGCCATCGGCTTCCACGGTCACCAAGAGGCCGGTCAGCGCCGCGCCCGGCGGCGACAGCAGCGCCTTGGCGATGCCTTCCGACTTGACCGGGAGCTGCCGCCTTTTGTCGGCGCGCACGCAATAGAGATCGTTGGCGGCTTCGTTGCCGTCGGTGATCAGCGCCGAAGGCTCGATGTCGAGCGCGGCCGCAAGCGGCCAGATCACCTTGACGCGCAGCGAAGACAGGCCGCGCTCGATCTGGCTCAGCGCACCGATGGAGACGCCGGCTTTTGCTGCCAGCTCGGCCAACGACAAATTGCGCTCCAGCCGCAGCGCCCGCACGCGCCGGCCGACGCGAATGTCGGCGTCGGCCTTTGGTTTCGCTTCAAGCATGTCCATCAGTTGGTCCTTGTTGCAGTCTTTGGCGCGGCGGCAAGACCCGCGGGCTTCAGGAGATTAGTCACAATTACCTGCCGTCGGCGCTGCCCCTCATTGTCCTGCCGGACATTTCTCCCCGTATAGTGACGGGGAGAAAGCGGCTGGTCGCAAACTCGGCGCCATTTCTGCAACGTTTGCGATTTGCGAAATCGCTGGTGACAGCGCCCCTCTCCCCGTCACTATACGGGGAGAGGATGCCGGCAGGCAGGTGAGGGGCAGCGCAACCGTCGGCGATGGATCCCTCAGCCGCCCGCCTTCACTTTCTCGAACATCTTCGCCACATCGTCGTTCTGCTCCATCGGGCCGGTGAAGATGGTGGTCTTCAGCATCACCTCCGGGTCCGCCGGCAATTGCAGCTTGTCCAGTTCGTCCTTCGCCACGCCGGCGAAGGCGGTGCTCAGCGAGCTGCCATAGCCGTAGGCCTGGATCAGGTACTTACCCGAGTCGGCGTCGAGCCGACTGTTGATGAAGTCATAGGCGAGGTCGACGTTTTTGGCGTCCTTGAGCATGACGAAGCCGCAGGCCCAGGTCAGCATGCCCTCCTTCGGCTTCATGAACTCGACCGGCACGCCCTGCTTCTTCAGCGAGGTTGCCGACGCGTTCCAGGTCATGGCGGCGACCAGCTGGCCGCTGGCCAGCGCCTGTTCGACCGAGGTCATGTCGGTGGTGTAGTTGGAGAGCAGCGGACGCTGCTCGCGCAATTTTTCCGCCACCTTGTCCATCTGCTCCGGCGTCATATCGAAGGGGTTTACGCCGGCCAGAAGTGCTGCAACGATCGGCGTGTCATGCACGGCATCGATGGTCGCCATGCGGCCGGCATATTGCTTGTCCCACAGAAGGTTCCAGCTCGCTTCCGGGTTCTTCACCAGATCGGTGCGGTAGAGGATCGAGGTGTTGCCCCAATCCCACGGCACCATCCAGACCTTGCCGTCGCCGGCCTGGATGTCGGGCAGGTTCTTGAACACCGGGAAGATCGAATCCCAGTTCTTGATGCGCTTGGTATCGATCGGCTGCAGCAGGCCTTCCTTGTTCCAGCGCGCCACCTTGTCGTAGCAGGGATGGGCGATATCGGGGCGGAAGCCGGCCTTGACCTTGGTGAAGGCATCGTCGTCGTCGCCGAAGATCGAGGCCTCGACGCCATCGGGATGGGCCGTCAGGAAGCTCTTGTTGAAGTCTGGCAGTTCATAGCCGGACCAGGTGAAATATTGCAGCTTGTCGGCGGCGAAGGCGACAGTCGACGACAGGACGATTGCAAGCGCGGCAAGCCCGGTGCGGGCTGTCTTTGCAGTGATCGATTTCGGGCCAGTGATCGATTTCAGCCCAGTAATTGATTTCGGGTCGAATGCCATTTCGGTTCTCCTCTTTTGTTATGGTTCAGGCTGGACTGGTGGGCGCCGNACGGGCTGTGCTCAGCCCGCGATGGCGCAGGATTTCGGCGATGCCGGCGATGATGACGGACACAGCAAGGATAGCTGTCCCCAGCGCCATCACGGTCGGCAGCGAGCGAGGAAAACGCAGTTGGCTCCAGATGTAGAGCGGCAGCGTCGGCTCGGTGCCGGCGAGGAAGAAGACGACGATGAACTCGTCGAAGGAAATCAGAAAGGCCAGCATGAAGGCCGAGACGATGGCCGGCAGCGAGAGCGGCAACATCACCCGCCGGAAGGTCGTCCAGTCGGAAGCGCCGAGATCGAGTGCGGCCTCGCGAATGGTTTTCGGAATTGCGGCAAACCGGCTGCGCATGATCACCACGGTGGTCGGCAGCGCCACCAGTATGTGGCCGAGAACGATGGCGATGCGCGACGGGCCGAGGCCGATGAGATTGACGAGGATCAGCAACGATATGCCGACGATGACGCCGGGGATCAGGATCGGCAGCCTGGAGATGGCGCTGATGGTGGCGGCGAGCGGCGAGCGGCCATAGAGATCCATGTAGGACACCGTGATGCCGCAGAGCGTGGCGCCGGCGGCGGCCACGACCCCAATGACGAGACTGTTCAAAAGCGCGCCGGACAGCGCCGGATTGCCATAGAGCGTGGCATACCATTCGAGCGTGAAGCCCTGCAGCGGAAACGCGGCCTGGATGGAGTTGTTGAAGGAAAACAGCGGGATCAACAGCACCGGCATATAGAGGAAGACGAGATAGGCACACACATAGACGCCGAGCCAGCCGCGGCCATCATCTCTCCGCGCCGCGCTCATGTGCGGCTGCCGAATCTGCGGTCGGCGCCACGTGCGACCAGCACCACGCAGAGAATGACGAGCATGACGCAGACTGAAAGTGCCGCCCCGAACGACCAGTCATTGGCCTTGCCGAACTGCGACTGGATCAATGTGCCGATCATGGTACTGGCGGGACCGCCGACCATGGCCGGGGTGACATAGTCGCCGACCGTCGGCACAAAGACGACGAGGGCGGCCGCCAGAACGCCCGGCATCGAATTGGGCAAGACGACGCGGCGAAACGCCGTGAACGGTCTGGCGCCGAGATCGGAGGCGGCTTCGAGCAGCGATTTCGGGATGGTGTCCAGCGCCACATAGATCGGCAGGATGGCGAAGGGCGCATAGGCATGCGCCAGCGTAACGACGACGGCGGCCGGCGTGTTGAGGAAGGCCAGCGTCGGTTCCGACCAGATGCCGCTTTCGATCAGCGCCGAGTTCAGCACGCCATTGTAGGCGAGCACGATCTTCCAGGCGAAGACGCGCAGGAGATAGCTGGTCCAGAATGGCAGGGTCACCAGAAACAAAAGCAGGCTGCGGCGGCGGCCGGCATGGAAGGCGAGATAGTAAGCGACGGGATAGGCGGTGACGACGGTTGCCAGCGTCACCAGGCCGGCGATCACCAGCGAGCGCAGCGTCACCGTCCAGTAGAGCGGATCGGAGACCACGGTGATGAAGTTGCCTGCCGTGAAGCCAGCGCCGAGCAGCGAGCCGTCATTGCCGCGCAAGGCGAGGAACAGCACCAGGCCGAGGGCAAACAGGATCAGGAAGAAGGTGACGAGCCCGCCCGGCAGCAACATGGCGAAGCGGAAGCCTCGGGACGACCCTGCCGGCGCTTCTGTTGCAACGATGCTCGACATCGGACTGCTCAACGGAAATATGAAATCGGCTTAGCTTTTTTCATATTTGTGAAACTGTCAAGCTGAATCCACGAGGCCTAGGCGACCGGCGCCCAATCAGCGCTCGAAGGCGTCGAGCATCCGGTACCAGGCGATGGTCGCGGCGACGCCGACCTGGCGGAAGGCGTGGAACGGGATCGGCCGGACCGGCGACAGCGGGAACGGCAATTGATTGACATCGCCGCCCGCGAGGTAGCCCGCCATGCGTTTTCCCAGCGCGGTCATCAGGCCGACGCCCCTGCCCTGGCAACCAACCACGGCGAGCAGGCCCTTTTCCGGCTCATGGATGTGCGGCAGGTGATCCGGTGTCATCGCCACACGACCGAACCAGCGTTTCTCGATCGAGATATGGGCCAAGGCCGGATAGAGCCGCACCAGCGCGTGCTGCAGATGCGCCCAGTCGGCCTCGCTCCTCGGCCGCGCCATGCGGCCGCGGCCGCCAAGCACCAGATGGCCGTCGGCTGTTTTGCGGTAGTAGACGAGAATGCGCCTGGAGTCGGACACCGCCTGCCCTTCCGGCAGGATCGTCGCCGCAAGGTTGGATGACAGCGGCGCGGTGGCGACCTGGAAGGAATGCAGCGGCACGATCGTTTCGGCGAGGCCCGGAAGCAGTCCATCGGTATAGGCGTTCGTCGCCAGGACAACCGCTTTCGCCCGCACCTCGGCGCCGTTTTCGCTTGAAACATGCCAAAGGCCGGCCTCCTTGCGGAGTTTCACCACCTTCTGCCGCTCGGCAATGCTGGCGCCGGCGGCGGCAGCGATGCGCGCCAGTTCCACTGTATAGGCGAGCGGATCGATGATGCCGGCGCGGCGGTCGAGCCAGCCGCCGAGATAGCCTTGCGCGCCGGTCATAGCGGCGATCTCGCTTTCATTCAGAAGCCGGACATCGGCGCCACGCGCCCGCCATTGACGATCCCTGTTCGCCGCCGCTTTCAATGCGGTTTCGGTATGCGCGGCCTGGATCCAGCCATTGCGCGTGAACGGCACCGCCAGCTTTTCGTCTTGGATGAGGTCGAACACCGCGTCCGCCGTGGAGGCGGCGAAATCGACCAATGCCTGGCCGCGCTCGGGACCGAAATGCTCGAGCAGCCATTCGGGATCATATTTCAGGCCGGGAATGACCTGGCCGCCATTGAGGCCCGAGGCACCCTGGCCGATCTCGCCGGCCTCCAGCACCTGTACACCGAGACCGAGCCGGGCTGCGTGCAAGGCGGTCGACAGGCCCATGAAGCCGCCGCCGACGATGGCAACGTCGACCGGCGCAGTGACGAGCAACTGGAAGGCGGATGCGGTCTGCGGCTTCTGCCAGATCGGAACGGAAAACGGTGTGGGCAAGGCTTCACCTGGAGTATGCGGAAAATGAAAATTCTAGTGCTAGTTTCATTTTTTTGAAAGAGCGGGCCTCATGTCAGAACCGACAATTGCCTGCGCCACGGGATAGACCTTTGGCGTGAATCCGGTGAAAGTGCCGCGGCCCAGCTGCCATCTCGATCATCAAAGGACCGTAAGCCATGACGAACCCAACGCAGCTTCCCGCCGACGGGCTCTTCATCGGCCGAGCCAGGGCAAGCGATGCCTCGCATCCTCTGGTGGTCACCGTGCGCGACGGGATCGTTTTCGACGTCACCTCGACCACCGCACCCACAGTGCGCGACATCTGCGAGATGGCCGATCCGGCCGGACACGTGCGCTCTGCCAAGGGCGAACCGATCGGCTCGCTCGACGCGATCGCCGCCAACAGTTTTCAGGCCACCCGCGATCCGGCAAAACCCTATCTGCTCTCGCCTGTCGACCTGCAGGCGGTGAAGGCGTCGGGCGTGACCTTCGTGGTCAGCCTGCTCGAACGCGTCATCGAGGAGCAGGCGCGCGGCTCGGCGGAAAAGGCCGACTCCATCCGCGCCGACATTGCCGGGCTGATCGGCCACGATCTGTCCAAGCTGAAGCCCGGCTCGCCCGAAGCGATGGAGATCAAGGCCAAGCTCATCCAGCGCGGCGCCTGGTCGCAATATCTGGAAGTCGGCATCGGCCCCGACGCCGAGATCTTCACCAAATGCCAGCCGATGGCGTCCGTCGGCTTCGGCGCCGATGTCGGGCTGCATCCTGTCTCCACCTGGAACAACCCCGAGCCGGAGATCGCCATGATCGCCGCCAGCACCGGCAAGATCGTCGGCGCGACCATCGGCAACGACGTCAATCTGCGCGACGTCGAGGGACGCTCGGCGCTGCTGCTCGGCAAGGCCAAGGACAACAATGCCTCGGCCTCGCTTGGGCCCTTCATCCGGTTGTTCGACGCAAGCTTTTCCATCGACGATGTCAAGCGCGCCACTGTGCGGCTGAAGGTCGAGGGCGAGGACGGGTTTTCGCTGGAGGGCGCGAGCTCGATGGCCGAGATCAGCCGTTCGCCCGAAGAACTGGTCGCGGCCGCCATGGGGCCGCACCACCAGTATCCCGACGGCTTGGCGCTTTATCTCGGCACCATGTTCGTGCCGTCGAAGGATCGCGGCGAGAAGGGCAAGGGATTCACCCACAAGGTCGGTGACATCGTCACCATCTCGTCGGAGAAATTCGGCGCGCTGGTCAACCGGGTGCTTCTGTCGCCCGATTGCCCGCACTGGACCTACGGCGCCAGCCATCTCATGCGGGACCTAGCCAAGGCCGACCTGATCTGATTTCGGAGCAGCGGGACGAACGGCTAGCCGGTAAACGTTCCTGTCCGGGATTCGTAAGCCGTTTGTTAGCGGAATCCGGGTGACTGTATCGGAAATTCGCTCCAGGATCGGGGCGCGGTCTGTGGGGGCCGAATCGCATGCTCGGTTTGCCGATGATATCGGTGCGCAATCTCGCCAAGCGTTATGGCGGCGTTTTCGCGCTAAGGGATATGAACCTGTCTGTCGGACAGGGGACGATCCATGCTGTCGTCGGTGAAAGCGGCGCCGGCAAGTCGACGCTGGTGAAGGTGCTTGCCGGCGTGCTCCGGTCCAACAGCGGCACCATCCGTGTCGGCGACCAGATAGTCACCGTCGACAGCCCGATCGCTGCACGCAAGCACAGCTTCGGCGTCGTCCACCAGGGGCTCAGTCTGTTTGCCGACCGCTCGGTGCTGGCCAATCTGTTCGTCAATCGCGAGCCGTTGCGCAACGGCTTTGTCTCCAGGCGCGAGATGGAGGCACGCAGCCGCACCTTGCTTCGGCAACTCAAGCTCGACGTCGATGTCCACGCTCCTGTGGGACAACTCGGCATGGGCGAACGGCAATATGTCGAACTCGGCCGCGCAATTCTGGAAGGCACGAGGCTGCTGATCCTCGATGAACCGAATTCTGCGCTCGACCTGCGCCAGACCGAGCACCTGTTCACCGTACTAAGTGACCTCAAGGCCAAGGGCACGAGCGTGCTCTATGTCTCGCACCGGCTGGAGGACGTGTTTGCGATCGCAGACCAGGTCACCGTGATGCGCAACGGCCGTGACGTGCTGACAAGTGAGCGCTCGGCGTTGAGCGAAGCCGATGTGATCGACGCCATGATCGGCCAGCAGCGCGGCAGCCTGTTCCCGCCTGCACTGCCGGCCAATGCCAGCACGATAAGGCCGCGGATCACGGTGGAGGGTCTGAGCGGCGGCCGGATTTCCGGCGTCAGCTTCACCGCCCGCTCCGGCGAGATCCTCGGCTTGGCCGGGCTTGAGGGGTCGGGCGTTGAAGACCTGTTCGAGATGCTGTTTGGCCTGCGCGAGGCGCAAAGCGGCAGGGTGCGGCTCCCCGACGGCTACGGCTTGCCTGGAAATCCGACCGAAGCGGCGCGGCGCGGCATCGGCCTGGTGCCGGCCAACCGCCTGTGCAACGGCCTGATGCCCGACCGGTCGCTGGCCTTCAACATAGGCAACATCGCTACCGGCGCCCGCAACTGGGGGTCTCGCCGCTACTCGCCCAAGGCCGCGATCGCCGCCGCCGCAAGGCAGATCGATGCGCTGCGCATCAAGGGCCTGCCGGACGCGCCGGTGAATTCGCTGCTGGCCGGCGATCAGCAGAAGATCGTAATCGCCAAATGGCTGGAGACGGCGCCGCAAGTGCTGCTCCTAGACAATCCGGCTGGCGGTATCGAGGCGGCTGCCAAGCGCAAGATCTATGCGCTGATCCGGCAGATGGCGGCCAATGGCTGTATCGTTTTGCTGCGTTCGGTCGAGCCGTCCGAACTGACCAACCTCAGCAACCGCGTCCTTGTCTTCCACCGCGGCCGGGTCGCCGGCGAGCTGTCCGGCGCCGAGATGAAGCGAAGGACAGTGCTGCAACTGACCACCACCGGCGAGATGCCGGGGGCGGAGCGGCCGAAAAAGAAACTCGTGGGAGCCATGGCATGACACGATTGGATCCCATGCTACAGCTTGCCGGTTCGGCTGCCCACCCGAAGCGCAGCCTTCGCCTGCCCGTCGAACTCAGGCCGCTCATCGGGCTCGTTGTCCTTGTGGCGATTACAGGCTTTGCCCGGCCGGATTTCCTCGACGAGGCCAATGTGCTGTCGTTGCTGGAAACCGCTGCGTATCCCGGCATGCTGGCGATCGGCATGGTGTTCGTGCTCGCACTCCGCGAGATCGACCTTTCCGTCGGCTGGATATTCCATCTCGCGGCCCTTCTCACCGCATTCCTTCTGGCCACCGGCATCGACCCGTGGCTTGCCGCCCTTGCCGGCGTGCTGCTCGGCGCCGGGCTCGGCCTCGTCAACGGCCTGCTGGTGGTGGCGCTGCGACTGCCGGCCATCGTCGTTACGCTGGGCACCTTTGCAATGTTCCGGGGCCTGGCGGCGGTGGCCGTCAAGATGCAAGCGACAGCTCCGGCCAGCCCAGGCGGCGACTTCTTTGAGATCGTTCACGGCAAGCTGTTCGGCCTTGTGCCGACGGCTGTCTTTGTCTTCGTCACAATGGCGGTGGTGATGCACCTCGTGCTTCACCGCAGCCGCTTCGGCTACCGGATCCAGGCCGTCGGCAGCAATCCGCAGGCGGCGCTCTATGCCGGCATCCCGACAGGTGCTGTGCGGCTGCAGACGCTGGTGCTGATGGGCATCGTCTCGGGGCTGGCGGGCGCGCTGTGGCTTGGCTCTCCCGTTACCGACGTCGACCAAGGCGGCGGTTTCGTGCTGATGGCGATTGCCGCGGCGATCATCGGCGGCACCTCGCTTTCCGGCGGGCGCGGCACCGTCTTCGGTGCGGTGATCGGCATGCTGATCGTCCAGGTCATCTTGAGCGGCGTGACCCTGTTCGGCATCGACGCCGCATGGAGCCCCTTCGTGATCGGCGCGGTGATGGTGCTGGCGCTCGCGCTCGACCGGCTGGCCAAGGTGCTGCGCAACCGCCAGGCCGAGCGCTTTCAGGAAAATCCGCGCGCCTGAGTTTAAGCCCCGCCTGCTTGCCGGGAAATATCTCTATCTCTTGGTTGACGCAATTCCGGACGGAAAACCGTTTCACACTTTTCCTGGAATCGCCCTCTAACTGATGCGATCTGATGGGATCGATGATGGCGCGTTGCATCGCGCCACCATCCATTGGGCGGATGGAGGCTTGCCATCGGCCGCAAAAGAAGATGCTCTGCGCATCCGGGTCGGCGCTGGCAGGAGGAGAGGATCAAGGGCATGGCCCGGATCATCGCCGGACGTGGAGGTCGTTTTTCAACATGGGAGGAAAGCAAATGCTGACGAGGCTACGATTACTCGTGCTTGGCTTGATTGTGGCGCTGGCCGTTCCGGCGGCGGCACAGGCCAAGACGTTCTACTGGATTTCGCATGGCGGCCCGGCCGACCCGGTCTGGACCTACTTCCTGGCCGGCGCCAAGCAATGGGCGAAGGACACCGGCAACACCGTCAACACCTCGTTCCACAATGGCGACGTTGCCTCGCAGCAGGAGGCCGTGCGCGCCGCGATCTCGGCAAAGGCCGACGGCATCGTCACCACCAGCCCCGATCCGGGCAGCCTGATCGAAATCGCCAAGGAAGCCAACACGGCCAAGATCCCGATCATCAACTTCAACACGCCCGATCCCAAGGCAAGCTTCGACGCCTATGTCGGCGGCGACAACGTCACCTTCGGCAAGCACTGGGCGCAATATCTGGTCGACAAGGGCCTGGTGAAGAAGGGCGACTTCGTCTGGATGCCGGTCGAAATCCCCGGCGCCACCTACGGCGTCCAGGAAGAGGAAGGCATCAAGAGCGTCTTCGAACCGCTGGGGATCACCTATGAGATCACCGAAGCGACCCTCGACCAGGCCGAAGCCATCAACCGCATGGTCGACTATCTCACCGCCAACAAGGCCAAGGTCAAGGCAATCATCGGCCTCGGCGATCTGGTCACCGGCTCGATCAAGCGGGTGTTCGACCAGGCCGGCATCAAGCCGGGCGAAATCCCGGTCGTCGGCTGGGGCAACTCGCTCGACACCACCCAGGAAGTGCTGACCGGCTACGTCAATGCCGGCCAGTGGCAGGACCCGCAGGCGACCAGCTACGTCGCGCTGTCGCTGGCCAACATGGCGGCGTCAGGCATTCCTCCGGGCTTCAACGTCATCACCGGCGCGCTCTATGAAAAGGACACCGCGCAGGTCTACGACGACATCCTGTCGGGCAAATAACCCAGACCTTCAACAGTCGCGGCCGCAGCCGCGGTCGCGACTGTCTTGTCGCCGAGCCCTTCGCGTTGCGCGCTGGGCTCAGCCTTCCCCTTCCTGTCGCAGGTTATCAGTGGAAAACCGTTCGCTCATCCAACGCCTGATCGCGAGGCCGGAATTCGGGCCCTTCGTTCTGCTCATCGTCGAAATCGCGGTGTTCTGGAGCATCAACCACGATTTCCTGTCGCCGCAGAACATCTCCAACACGCTGGCCTTCACCGTCGAGCTCGGGCTGATCGCGCTGGCGATGACGCTGTTGATGACGTCGGGTGAATTCGATCTGTCGGTCGGCTCGCTGTTCGGCTTTTCGCCGGTGCTGATGTGGACGCTGTTCAACAGCGGCCTGACCTCGCTGGAGGTCGGCTTCCTCGCCGCGCTGCTGATCGCGGCCTTCATCGGCCTGGTCAATGGCTGGTTCGTCACGCAGCTGAAAATCCCATCCTTCCTGGTGACGCTCGGCATGCTGCTGGTGGTGCGCGGCACCGCGCTGTTCGTCACCGACGGCTTTCCGCAGCGGACGTGGAGCGCCGAGGGCAGCTGGCTGGCCGAAGCGCTGGTCGGTGATTTCTTCATCGGCCCGTTCCGCATCTACATGTCGCTCTTCTGGTTCATCGCGGCGGCCATCGCACTGGGCTACGTGCTGACGCAAAGCCGGACCGGCAACTGGATCCAGGCAGCCGGCGGCAATCCAGGCGCCGCAAGGGCGCGCGGCGTCAACGTCAGCGGCGTCAAGATCGGCCTGTTCGTGCTGTCGTCGGTGATGGCTTCGCTTGCCGGCGTCATCTCGTCGCTGCGCACGTCGGCCGCCAACCCCAACAGCGGCACCGGCTACGAGCTCGAAGTCATCGCCATGGTGGTGATCGGCGGCACGGCGCTGACCGGTGGGCGCGGCACCATCATCGGCACGGTGCTCGGCATCCTCATCCTGCGCGTCATGCGCAACGGCATCGTGCTGATCGGCGTGCCCGGGCTGGCCTACAACATCTTCATCGGCGCCATCATCCTCGGCATGATGGCGCTGCACTCATGGCTGGAACGCCGGCATCAGGCAGGGACCTAGAACCATGGCTGAACCGCTCATCCGCATGTCCAACATCAAAAAGTCCTACGGGCGCGTGCAGGCGCTCGAAGACGCCAATTTTCATGTCAACGAAAGGGAGATCGTCGGCCTGCTCGGCGACAATGGCGCCGGCAAATCGACGCTGATCAAGGTGTTGTCGGGGGCGGTGCCGCTGACCAGCGGCGACATTTTCATCCGCGGCAAGAAGGTCAATCTGCGCAGCACCAGCGACGCCATCGCGCACGGCATCGAGACGATCTACCAGGATTCGGCACTGGTGACGCAGCTGTCGATCGCGCGCAACCTGTTCCTCGGCCGCGAGCCGATCAAACCGCCGCGCTTTTTGAACCGCATGGACCAGGAGGCGATGAACAATGTCGCCCGCGACCTGTTGAAACAGGTCGGCATCTCCAAGAACATCCCGCCGACGACGCCGATCGGCTCCCTGTCCGGCGGCGAGCGGCAGGCCGTCGCCATCGCGCGCGCCATGCACTTCGACAGCGACCTGATCATCCTCGACGAGCCGACCAACAATCTCGGCGTCGCCGAGACGCAAGGCGTGCTGAGCTTCGTGCGCAACGCGCGCGATTCCGGGCATTCCTGCATCTTCATCGCCCACAACATCCACCATGTCTTCCAGGTGGTTGACCGCATCGTCGTCATGCGCCGGGGCAAGGTGGTGGCCGACGACATCGACCCGAAGAAGACCAGCGTGGCCGAGGTCGAACGCATCATCACCGGGATGTCGGACAAGGAGATCCGCGACGCCATCATCGAAGGCGGGCCATCGCACGGCTGAACCGTCTTCGCGCCGTCTGGCACGGAAACGCATCCGCTCTAACTCGTTGTAGAGCATGACGTTTTGACAAAACGGTTCCCGTTTGTCCGAGAAAACCGGTTCCCACTTTTCGGGATCATGCTCTATGACTACAGCCATGAAAGCCACCGTTGCCGACATAGCCAGGAGCTGCGGCCTGTCGACCGCGACCGTCGACCGGGTTCTGAACAACCGGGCCGGCGCGAGCGCCGCCAACCGCCAACGGGTGATGGAGGCGGCCAAGCAGCTCGGCTATTTGCCGGTGGTCGATCAGGTGACGCTGCCGTCGCGGCCGGCGCATCTTGAATTCTTCCTGCCGATCGGCGCCAATGGTTTCATGATCGACCTCGCCGGGCACATCGAGGACTATGCGGGGCGCCTGCCGCTGGTCGCCTCGTGCCGGATCCACAATCTCGGCGGCATCTCACCGGCAGCGCTGCAGGCGGCGGTTGAAAATCTGTCGCTGAAGGCCAATGGCGTCGGCGTCATTGCCGTCGATCATCCGCGAACCCGCAACATATTGCGTGACGTGGTCGAGGCCGGCATCCGCCTTGTCACGCTGGTCTCCGACGTTCCAGCCGCCCCGCGTTCGGCCTATGTCGGCATCGACAACCGGGTTGCCGGACGCACGGCGGCGCTGTTGATGGGGCGCTTCCTCAACGGCCGCCAGGGTCATCTGGCGATGGTCGTCGGCTCGCGTTCCTATCGCGGGCACGAGGAGCGCGAAATGGGTTTTCGGTCGGTACTGACAGAGGAATTCCCCAATCTCACCGTCTCGAGTGCGGTCGAGATCAATGACGAACCCGAAGGCAGCTACACAGCAACGATGCAGGCGCTGCACAACGAGCCGGAACTGCTCGGCATCTATTGCGTCGGCGCCGGGCGCTCAGGTGTGGCGAGAGCGCTGCTCGAGGCCAAGCCAAAGAAGAAGCCGGTCTTCATCTGCCACGACCTGACCAAGGAAACGCGCGGCTATCTCGTCGACGACCTCGCCGATGTCGTCATCGACCAGAATGCGCGGCTGATCGCGGAGCAATCTGTGATCCGCCTGCTTGGCTCGATCGCATCCGCCGCGCCATACCTGACGAAGAAGTTCATCGAGCCACGGCTGATCTTCAAGGAAAACGTGCCGGTGCAGTGACGTCGCGCCGTGGCGGTTTCTCCGATTTGTACGACAAGTCGGGGTAGATGCCGCAAATCTGCACAGCAGCCATGCAACTTTCATTGTTGCCGAATCATTGGGCAACCCTTACTCATCTGGGTGTCGGCCATCTACTCCTCCCAGATGCGATGCCGACGCTGAGCGCGGTGCACCTCCTCCCGCATCTCGTTCGAAATCGAGCCCGCTGCCACCTCCTCCCGGCAGCGGGCTTTTTTCATTCCCAAATGAAACTTGGCATATCCAAAGCCCCTCACCCGGATTGCCGAGACCGAGTTGCAAAGAGCAATTCGCTGCAATCCGACCTCTCGCCAAAGCGAAAGGAGATCATCAGCGCCGGCGCCAGCCTCTTCTCCCCTCGGGGAGGAGCTAGCCGCGAAGCGGCCGGATGAGGGGGCCTTGCAAACTCGGTGAGCTGGAATTCAGCGCGCCCTGAAAGAGCTGATCAGGCCTTCAGCCATGCGCACGAACTGCGTGCTGGGGCCCTGGCAGCCCATGGTCTGCACGCTGACGCGCGCCCCTTCGAACAGCAGCGACAGCGTATCGGCCAGAAGCTCGGCCTGACCGATGCCCGCATCCCGGCACAGCGCAACGAGGCGATCGCGCTGAGCGCTCTTGAGCTCCTTGATCACGCTCCTGGCGGGATGGTCCGGCTCGGTCAATTCGGCGGCGGCATTGGCCATGTCGCAGCCGCGACCGTCAGCCGCCAGGCAAGCAGCGGCCATGCGAATCCAGGCATGCAACTGGGCGAGCTTGTCGCCGGGATGCTCAGCCTCGAATTGGTCCCACATCGCGGCGCCTTTAGCCGCCGACGCGCGCAGGCATTGGACGATCAGTTCGTCCTTCGACTCAAAATGACGGTAGAGCGTCATCTTGTTGGTGCCGGCGGCTTCCGTGATGGCGTCGACACCGACGCCCTTGATGCCATGCTTGTGAAACATGTCCTGCGCCGTCTCCAGGATTCGATCCCGGGGGCGCACGCGATCGGTAATGCCGTCTGCCATCGCAGTCTCCTTGTCTCCCTAAAAATTCGGTTCACCTCTTGACTAGGGTGTTACCGGTCTGTAACTATCCGAATGTTACTTACTGGTAACACCTATGTGGCCTTCCGTCAATAACAAGGCCGTGAACTGGTCCTGCCAGATCACAAAGGGTGAAAATTGCAGGTCATGCGGCTCCGGCCGGTGAAGAGATGAAAACCGGTTCGCGATCGTCCGATGCGGGCCGCTGGAATGGAGACGCTCCAATGTCGCAGCGCAAGGATTTGACCATCGATGAAGCCATCCGGGATCCGATGATCCGGCTGGTGATGAAAGCGGACCGCGTCAATCCGCGCGCCTTCGAAGCGATGCTGAGGACCGTTGCCGATGAGCAGGGCCTCAGCGGTGCGGCGCCGTCTTCGTATTTTTTGCAGGACCCGGGTTCGGTGCGCGGCCGGCGGCTGTCCCGGTCTGCCCATTCTTTTAAAGAGGCCGGTTCTTCTAAAGAGGTTTGCGTGTCGTGGTAAACTTTTTCATCCATCGTCCGATCTTCGCCTCGGCCATCGCCATCATCATGGTGCTCGCCGGGACGATTTGTTATTTCCTTTTGCCGGTTTCGCAGTTTCCCGACATCACGCCGCCGCAGGTCGTGGTCAGCGCGCATTATCCGGGCGCCAGTGCGCAAGTGGTCGCCGATACGGTGACGACGCCGCTGGAGCAGCAGATCAACGGCGTCGAAGGTATGACCTACATGTCGTCGTCGAGCTCCAATGACGGCTCCTCGACCATCACCATCACCTTCGATGTCGGCTATTCCTTGAGCACCGCGGCCGTCGACGTCCAGAACCGCGTCTCGCAAGCGGCCTCGTCGCTGCCGGCGATCGTCAACCAGGGCGGCGTGACGATCAAGAAGCAGAACCCGAATTTCGTCCTCATCGTCAACCTGACCTCGCCCGACAGTTCGGTCGATCCGGTGGCGCTGAGCAACCTCGCATATCTGCAGGTCGTCGATCCGCTGAAGCGGCTGCCTGGCGTCGGCGACGTCCAGATATTCGGCGAGCGCCGCTACTCGATGCGCGTCTGGCTCGATCCGGACAAGCTGGCCAATCTCGGCATCACCGCTGTCGACGTCCAGAACGCCATCTCGGAGCAGAACGTCCAGGTGGCGGCCGGCAAGATCGGCCAGTCACCGGCGCCCGCCGGCACCGCCTTCGAGATGCAGGTCAACGCCGTCGGCCGCCTGAGCGACCCCAAGGAGTTCGGCGACATCGTCGTGCGCGCCAACACCGGCACCGGCTCGCTGGTGCGACTGCGCGACGTCGCCCGCATCGAGCTCGGCGCACTGCAATATTCGTCGTCGGCCTTCTTCGGCAAGGACCCGACGGTGGTGCTGGCCGTCTATCAGATGCCGGGTTCCAACGCGCTCGATCTGCAGCAGCACGTCAAGGACAAGATGCAGGAACTGTCGGCCCGTTTCCCCAAGGGCGTCAGCTACGCCATGCACTACGACACCACGCGCTTCGTGTCGGCATCGATGCATGACGTGCTGATCACGCTTGGCGAAGCGCTGGTGCTGGTCGTGGCCGTGGTGTTCATCTTCCTGCAGAGCTGGCGCACGACGATCATCCCGACCATCGCCATTCCGGTGTCGCTGGTGGCGACGATGGTCGTCATGGAAATGATGGGCTTCTCACTCAACATGCTCTCCCTGCTCGGCATGGTGCTGGCCATCGGCCTCGTCGTCGACGACGCCATCGTGGTGGTCGAAAATGTCGAGCGACAATTGGAGGCGGGCCTCAAACCGCTGGCGGCGACCAAGGCCGCGATGGCCGAGGTCACCGGACCGATCATCGCCACCACCGCAGTGCTGATGGCCGTCTTCGTGCCCGTTGCCTTCATTCCCGGCGTCTCCGGCAAGCTCTACAATCAGTTCGCGCTGACGGTGGCGATTTCGGTCGGCATATCCGCCTTCAACTCGCTGACGCTCAGCCCGGCGCTGAGCGCCGCCTTCCTGCGCCATCGCGGCGAGACGCAGTTCGCCCCGTTCCGCTGGTTCAACACGGGCTTCGACAGACTGTCGCATGCCTATGCGCACGGCGTGCGTATCCTCATCCGGCTGCGCTGGATCATGCTCGGCTTGTTCGCGGCAGGCCTGGTGGCCACCTACTTCGTCTGGCAGAAGTTGCCCTCGACCTTCCTTCCGGTCGAGGACCAGGGCTATTTCTTCGTTGTTATCCAGCTGCCTGACGGCGCCTCGCTGGAGCGCACCGACGCGGTAGCCCAGAAGGCGCGCGACATCCTCCAAGCTACGCCCGGCGTCGAGATTGTCGGCTCGATCAGCGGCCTGAACTTCCTGACCAGTGCCGCGCAGTCGAACTCGGCTGTCGAGTTCGCCATCCTGAAGCCGTGGGAAGAGCGCGGCCCCGACCAGAGCGCGTCGAAGCTCGTCGCCGACGTGCGCGGCAAGCTGATGCAGATTCCGGAAGCCTTCGCGCTGTCCTTCGATCCGCCTTCGATCCCGGGTATCGGCACCACGGGCGGCTTCGAATTCGTCGTCGAGGATCTCACCGGGCGCGGCAGTTCAGCTCTCAACGACGCGACGCAAGCCGTGATCGCCGAGGCGCGCAAGCAGCCGGAAATCAATCCGCAGCAGCTGTTCTCGCCGTTCTCGACCTCGACGCCGCAGTTCAACTACGACCTCGACCGCAGCAAGGCCAAACTGCTCGGCCTCAACCTGCCCGACGTCTTCAACACGCTGCAGATCTATCTCGGCTCGCTCTACGTCAACGACTTCAATCTGTTCGGCCGCACCTTCCGGGTGACCATCCAGGCCGACAAGGATGCACGTGCCGACGCAGGCGACCTTTCGCGACTCTATGTGCGCAACGCCTCCGGCGGCATGGTGCCGCTGAGCACACTGGGCAAACTGGTGCCGTTCGTCGGCCCGGAAACCGTGCCGCACTACAACAACAACGCCTCGGCCACGATCAATGGCGGCGCAGCCCCCGGCTTCTCGTCGGGCCAGGCGGTTGCCGCGATGGAACGGGCCGCCGCCACCGCTTTGCCCAGGGATTTCGGTTTCGAATGGACCGGCATCACCTTCCAGGAGCTCAAGGCAGGATCGATCGCGTCGGTCGTCTTCGGCCTCGCCATCGTCTTCGTCTTCCTGATCCTGGCGATGCAGTATGAGAGCTGGGCGATGCCGTTAATCGTGCTGCTGGCGGTGCCACTGGCCCTGTTCGGCGCCTTCGCAGCCCTGTTCCTGCGCGGCATGCAGATCGACGTCTACTCGCAGATCGGCTTCGTCATGCTGATCGGCCTCGCCGCCAAGAACGCGATCCTGATCGTCGAGTTTGCAAGGCGGCGGCGCGAGGAAGGCTTGAGCATTGTCGACGCGGCGATGGAAGCCGCGCGGCTGAGGCTGCGGCCGATCCTGATGACGGCCTTCGCCTTCATCCTCGGCGTGCTGCCGCTGATGTTTGCGACGGGTGCGGGTGCGGCAAGCCGGCAGTCGATCGGCACCACCGTGTTTGGCGGCATGGTCGCGGCGACCATCCTGTCGCTGGTGTTCGTGCCGGTCTTCTACGCGGTCATCGAGCAGCTGCGCGAAGGCCGCGTGCGCAGCGAACTGAACGCCGCTCATGACCAGGACAATAATGAACCGACTGCCGAACCAGCGCCGATGCGCCTGGCCGAAGCAGCCGAATAGAATTGGAGACCAAAATGCGTAAATGGAAAATAGCTTTGGGAACGGCCGTCGCCCTGGGAGCGATCTCGGTGGCAAGCGTCCACTTCCTCGACATGGGCAATCTCAGCCTCAATGCCGGCACGGCGGCAGCGACGGCAGCACCTGCGGCATTCGTCATGCCGGTGCCGGTGACGAGCGTGGTCAAGAAGACGATCCCGATCTACCTCGACTACGCCGCCCGCATCGAGGCGATCCGCAGCGTCACCTTGCAGGCCCGCGTGCCCGGCTATCTGCAGGAGCAGACGGCTGAGGACGGCGCGGATGTGCGCCAGGGTGATCTGCTCTACAAGATCTCGCCCGACGACTTCAAGGCGGCTCTCGACCAGGCCAAGGCCGAAGTGCAGCGCGACCAGGCGAGCCTCGACTATGCGCGCTCCAATCTCGGCCGCGGCTCCGAACTCGCCAAGAGCGGCTATCTGGCCAAGGATGGGTTCGACCAGCGTACGAGCACCTTGCGCCAGGCCGAAGCGTCGCTTGCCGTCAACCAGGCGGCGGTGCGCACGGCCGAGCTCAATTTGAGCTACGCCGAAATCCACGCTCCGTTTGCCGGCCGCGTCGGCCGCAACCAGGCTTCGGTCGGCACGCTGGTCAGCGTCGCCGGTACGGTGCTGAACACGCTGGTGCAGCTCGACCCGATCTACGTCACCTTCAATCCGAGCGAGACGGACCTGGCCGAAATCGAACGGGCCCGGGCCGCCGGCCCGATCGAGGTGGAGGTGCTGCTGCCCGGCGAGACCGAAGCCAGCCAGAAGGGCGAACTCACCTTCATCGACAACACGGTCGACCACTCGACCGGCACGATTACGGCGCGCGCCACCATCGGCAATGCGAAGTTCTCGCTGCTGCCGGGCCAGTATGTCCGCGTGCGGCTGCACATCAAGCAGCTGCCCGACGCGCTGATGGTGCCGCAGGTGGCGCTGGGTTCGAGCCAGCTCGGCAAATATGTCTATGTCGTCGGCAAGGGCAACACGGTCGACCAGCGCATCGTCTCGCTTGGCGCGACCAGCGGCGACCTTGTGGCGGTCCTCAGCGGCGTTGCCGAAGGCGACCAGGTGATAACGGGCAATCTGCAGAAAATCGGACCAGGAATGCCGATCTCGCCGTTGCCCCAGGAGAAACCGGCCAGCTGATAACCCCCATCAGCCCCGGTCCTGCGGCGCCTTCGGCTTCCACGCCGAGGGCGCCGTTTTTTTATGGAGCGCCGCACGCCGTTTTTGGGGTAACCGCAAGGCACAAGAATCCGGAACAGACATATTGTAGGATTGTCGACAATCTGCTTGTCTGTTTCCGGCTCTCGCTGGAGTGACGGAATGGCCAAGCTGGACTTCAATCCGATCGCGGATACGACACGCCGGGCCGAGATCGTTGCGCTGTTGCGGCGGGCGATCCTGACCGGCCAGCTGGAACCCGGCCAAAAGCTGAGCGAGCTGAGGATCGCCGAGCAGATGCGGGTCAGCCGCGCGCCTTTGCGCGAAGCTATGCGCGAGCTGGTGCAGGAAGGCATCCTGACCAGCATTCCCTATGCCGGCACCTTCGTCATCGATGTCACCGCCAAGGACATTGACGACGCCTACTCGCTGAACAAGGTGCTCGATGAATTCGCCATCGAGCGGACATGGAAGCTGCGCGACCAGCGCTTCTTCGATGAACTCGACCGCCGCCACGAAGCGGTGAAGCAGGCAACGCGCGCGCGCGACACCACCCGCCAGATCGAGACCGCACTGCAATTGCACGGGCTGATCTATGAATGGGCCGACAATTCGGTGCTGCTGGAAACCTGGCAGCGGCTGACCAGCCGGCTGCAGATGTACTTTGCCCTGCACCAGCGGGCCCGCAACGAGCCGGTGCCGGCCGAAGATCTCCACGAAACCTATGTGCGGCTCTTGAAGGGCGCCGACATGCGCGCTGCCCAGCGCCATGCGCGCGAGCATATCGACCTCGATTTCGAAGAGCTGCTTGCCTATACGCGTGGCCTCGATCAGCGGAACATCGAAGGGCTGACCCTCCTCAACGCCTAGAGACAACGGACAGACAAGTGCAGATCAAAACCATCAAGGCCTATCGCGTCGTGCAGCCCTTCGTGGACGGGCCCTACCGCATGTCAAAGGGGCGGGTTGCAGACTGCTTCGACGCGGTGATCGTCGCCATCACCTCCGACAGCGGCGTGACCGGCTGGGGCGAGATGGCGCCGCTCGGCAATTTCTATTCGGCCGCGTTTCCGGCGGGAACGCGCGCGGGCGTGGTCGAGATCGCGCCGCACCTGATCGGCCAGGACCCGCGTGGCCTCGCCGGCATCGGCCGATTGATGGATACGGTGTTCAAGGGCCATCCCTACATCAAGTCGGCGCTCGACATGGCCTGCTGGGATCTGGCGGCCCGGGCCGCCGACGTGCCGCTGGTGACCATGCTTGGCGGCCGCGAGAGCGACATGGCGGAGACCTACCGCGTCGTCACCCACGGCACGCTCGACCAGATGGCGGCACTGGCCAAAAGGATCATCGCGGAAGGCTGCCGGCGGCTGCAGGTCAAGGTCGGCGGCAATGTGCATGACGACATCGAGCGGGTGAGCGCAGTCGCTTCGGCCGTGCCGAAAGGCACGGTGATTTTCTGCGACGCCAATGCCGGCTGGACGCCCTATCAGGCACGGCAGTTCGCCGACGCAACGCGCGGCATCGACTACACGTTCGAGCAGCCCTGCACGACGATCGAGGAGAACATGTCGGTGCGCCGCATGCTCGACAAGCCGATGGTGCTGGACGAGAGCGTCATCTCGCTCGAGGCGATGGTGGAAATCTATCGCCTGGGCGCCGCCGATGGGCTGACGCTGAAGATTTCGCGGCTGGGCGGCGTAACCAGGACAAGGCAAATCCGCGACGTCGCCGTCGATCTCGGTTTCATGATCACCGTCGAGGATACGGGCGGCGCCGAGATCGACACGGCGGCGATGGCGCATCTGTCGCTGTCGACGCCGGAAGAACGCCGGCTGCATGCCATCGCCTTCCATGAGTGGGTGACGGTGCGCACGGCCTCCAACGCCCCACCGGTCGCCGGCAGCCACATGGGCATTCCCGACGGGCCCGGCCTCGGCATCGATGTCGTGCCCGACCTGCTCGGCAAGCCTTTCCTAGAGATCGGCTGAGATCAAGCGCAGCATGAAGCTGTCACCCCACGAATCCTCCGTGGGAGATTTGGTCCTGCAGCCATTCTCCGATTTGCGGGTTGAAATATTTTTCAAATGGAAATAGGAATGTTCAAAATGATGATTTGACGCTGCGGCGCGTCGTGACTGGAGGAAGCGATATGGCCCATCCGCAATTTGCAGCGGAACTTCTGCAGCGCGCTGAAGCCCAAGGGCCCATCACCATCGGTCTCGCCGGCGCCGGGCAGATGGGCACCGACATCGTCGTCCAGGTGGCGCTGATGCCGGGCATGCGGATCGGTGCCATTTCCGAGGTGCGCCCGCAAGCGGCGATCGATGCCGCACTGCTCGCCGGCCATGACCGCTCCGACATCGTCCAGGCTGCGAACGCCTCTGCCATCGACCGCGCCATCGAGGCCGGCAAGATCGCTGTCACCGAAGATCTGCATGCGCTGGCCGCGGCCGGCCGCATTGATGTCATCATCGACGCGACAGGCAATCCCAACATCGGCACGCTGTTTGCGCTCGAAGTGATGAAGAACGGCAAGCACATCGTCATGCTCAATGTCGAGGCGGACATTACGATCGGCCGCTTCCTCAAGGAGGAAGCGCGCAAGGCCGGCGTGGTCTACACCGGTGCGGCCGGCGACGAACCCGCCTGCACGCTGGAGATCATCGGCTTCGCCAAGAGCCTCGGCTTCAACATCATCGCCGCCGGCAAGGGCAAAAACAACCCGCTCAAGATCGACGCCATGCCCGCCGACTACGAGAAGGAAGCGGCCGAGCGCAACATGAATGCGCGCATGCTGGTCGAGTTCGTCGACGGTTCCAAGACGGCGATCGAGATGGTGGCTATCGCCAACGCCACCGGGCTGGTGCCCGACGTGCCGGGCATGCACGGCCCGACGGCGACGCTGGAGGAACTGGCCAGCGTGCTTTGCCCGCGCGAGGATGGCGGCGTGCTGCACCGCAAGGGCGTGGTCGACTATTCCATCGGCAAGGGCGTGGCGCCCGGCGTGTTCTGCATCATCGAAACGAGGCATCCGCGCGTGCTGGAGCGCATGGTCGACCTCAAGGTCGGCAAGGGCCCCTATTTCACGATCTACCGTCCCTATCACCTGACAAGCCTTGAAGTGCCACTGTCGGCGGCGCGCGCCGTTGTCTACAAACGCGCCGACATGGAGCCCCTCGACCATCCGGTCGCCGAAGCGGTGGCGGTGGCCAAGAGCGATCTCGGCGCGGGCCAATCGCTCGGCATGATCGGCGAGAACGACTATCGCGGCTTCGCCATGACCTGGGAGGACGCCCGCGCCAAGGGCGCGCTGCCGCTCGGGATTGCCGAACGCGCCAAGGTGGTCAAGCCGGTCAAGACCGGCGACTTCCTTACCTATGAAAATTGTGTACCCGACGATTCGATGGTGATAACGCAGATCCGCCGCCGTCTAGACCAGTCGGATGGACAGTTTGTGACCAACGCCGCCTGAACCTTCGGGATCTCCCTGTGATGGACGATGTCGTTATCGGGATCGATGCCTCGACGACGGCGGTGAAGGCGATCGCCTTCACCGGCGACGGCGCGGAGCTGTTCCAGGCGCGCGAGGCCTATCCGCTGGCCAATCCTAAGCCCGGCCATTTCGAGCAGGATGCCGAACATTGGTGGGCAGCCCTTATCAGTGCGCTGAAGCAGGTTGCCGACAAGGTCGGCGCCGCGCGCGTGGCGGCAATTGCCATGGCCCATCAGCGCGAGACCTTCACCCTGATCGATCAGGCCGGCACGCCGCTCATCCCGGCGATCCTGTGGCTTGACGAGCGCGCCCGGCCTCAAGTCGCCAGGCTGTCGGCCGAGCTTGGCCGCGAGACGATCCGCGACTGGAGCGGCAAGCCGCCGGATCCGACGCCGGCGCTCTATGCCATCGCCTGGCTGGCCGAACACCAGCCGCAGGTGCTGGCCAACGCCGCCGCCCTGGTCGATGTTCATGGCTTCTTCGTTCACCGGCTGACCGCACGGCTGGTTACCAGCACGGCAAGTGCCGACCCGCTCGGCTTGCTCGATGTCGCGACAGGCGAATGGCACCCTGAGCTTGTCGCGGCTGCAGGGCTGCAGCCACGGCAGTTGCCGGCGCTGATCGGCCCAGGCGAAATCTGCGGCGGCCTTGCCGAAAGCATTGCCCAGCTGACTGGCCTCAAAGCGGGCACGCCAATTGTCGCCGGCGCCGGCGATGGCCAGGCCATGGGTCTCGGCATGGGCGTCTATGGTGCCGGCAGGAGCTATCTCTCGCTCGGCTCCGGCGTCGTCAGCGGCTGCTATTCCGGCACGGTCACCACATCGGACGCGTTTCGCACGCTGGTCTCGCCGACCGGCTCCGGCTTCATGCTGGAAACCGTGCTGCGCTCGGGCATGCAACTGGTCGACTGGATCGTGCGCACCACCGGCGCGTCTTCCGCGGCAGAACTGGAGAAGGGTGCGGTCGATGTTGCGGCCGGCGGCGACGGTCTTTTGGTCATGCCCTATTGGGCCGGCGTCATGAGCCCCTATTGGGATGGCGCGGCGCGCGGCGCCGTTGTTGGCCTGTCGCTCGACCATGAGCCCAGGCATCTCTTCCGCGCCACGCTGGAAGGCATCGCTTTGGAGCAGGCCATCGCCAGCGAGGCGATGGAGGCCGAAAGCGGCGGCAAGCCGGGAGAGATGATTGCCGCCGGCGGCGGCACCAATTCGGCGCTGCTGATGAAGATCATGGCCAGCGTGCTGGAGCGGCCGCTGTTCGTGTCGCCGGTCAACGAGGCGGCGGCCCTTGGCGCGGCCATGCTGGCGGCTTCGGCGATCGGCTGGTTCGCCTCGGCGGAAGACGCCGCCAAGGCAATGGCGGCGGCGCCGGCCAGGCGTGTCGATCCGGATATGACGCTGGTGCCGGCTTACCGGGCGCGCAAGGCGATCTACCGCGACCTCTATCACGCGACACGCGACATCCACGCGCGGCTCGGTGCGATCTGAGTTCAAGCGCAGCTTGCCTGCGTGAGGCTCCCATGCCCAACCTGCCCAGCTTGCCGATTTTGCGTCCCGCCCGGCCAATGCTAGACTCATCGGGCTCATGAAAGCAGTATTTCACCTTGCCGCCCTGCCCTGGATTGTCGCGCTTGCGGCAGCTCCGATGACGGCGCGTGCGCAGGACGAGCCGCCCTTCGAGGTCACGCTCGACATGGACAATGACGGCAGGATGGATCGGGCCGCGATCGCAGCGGATTCCGACACCGGGCTGGCGGATCTCTCGATCTATCTGGCTGCCGGCGAAGGAAAGCTCGATCCTTCGCGCAAGCCTGACTTTGTCAAAAAGGCGCTGACACAGGACCGTGTTCTCGGGCTCGAAAGCAAGGGCAAGGGATCGCTTGTCGTCACCTCGTGCTTCGGCTGCGGCGCCAACAAATCATGGGATGCGACGCTGACCATCGTCTGGCGCGGCGGTAAACTCCTTGTCGCCGGCTACAGTCGCGACTGGGACTGGAATGTGCAGAAAGCCGACGGCTCGGTCGAGACGACGCTGGGCGGCTGCGACATCAATTTTCTCACCGGCAAAGGCACCGCTTCAAAGGACCTGGACGACGGCAAACCGGTCGCGGGAAAATTCGTGCCGATCGCACTGGCCGACTGGTCGGACGACAATCGTCCGGAGCCCTGCGAATTCTGACCGACGCCGGACAGCGCTCAACGGTTGAGCAGGCCTTTGGCCGCATCTTCATCGGTAATGAGCACCGAAATCCTGGTGTTGGCGAGCGCCGCGCGCATGACGGCGACCTTCTCCTGACCGCCTGACACCAGGATGATGCTCGGAATATCGGACAGATCCTGCAGCGGATAGGCGCAGACGCGGCGGTTGACCTCATGGTCGACAGGGTGGCCCTCGGCGTCGATGAAATGGCACAAGAGGTCGCCGACCGCGCCGGCCGCCTGCAATTCCTCTAGTTCGCTCGGTTTGATGAAGCCGTAATTGGCGATCGGGCTGTCCTTGGAAAACGAGCCGACGCTGAGCACGGCGATGTTGGCGCGGCGCGCGCGGAAGACGACATCCTGAACGCTGCGCTGGCTCATGAAGGCATCGCGCTGTTCCGGCTTGTCGGCATAGACCGGCACCGGCAGCAGGAAACATTCAGCGCCGATCTTTTCGGCGAACTCCCAGGCGCTTTCGGTCGGGTTGAGCGGCTGCGCGTGGGTGAGGCCGCCGAGCATCGAGACGACCGTCGTCCTGGCGATCGGCCGCCTCGGCAATTCGTTGATGGCGAATTTCAGCGTCCGGCCCCAGCCCAGCGCAATGACGTCGCCGGCATTGACGTTGTCGGCGAGATAGGCAGCGGCCGCGTGGCCGATCATCAGCGGCGCGTTGCTGCGGTCGGCGGCCGACGGCACCACGACCGCCTGGCTTAGCCCGAAGCGCTGCTTCAGGCTCTCCTCGAGCTGCACGCATTCGACGACACTGTCGCGAATGCGGAACTGCACGATGCCCTCCTCGCGGGCAGCGGAGAGAATGCGGTGCACCTTGATGCGGCCGACGCCGAGGATCTCGGAGATGCGCTCCTGCGTCAGACCCTCGACATAGTAGTGCCAGGCGGCGCGGGCCTTGAGCTCGGCATCGGGGAAGCGCGAAGCCTTCTCATTTTCGACGGTCGCCATCTTTTGCCCTCCCGCGGCAGATTTCGGAAATCTTTTCCGCAGGCGCCGCCGCCTGGCCTTCCCTAGGACAAACCGCCCTGTGGCGCAAACCGTCGCCGAATGGCGCAACGGCTCTTGACAATTTTCTAATGAACAGTTTAGCTGAACAAAATTGTATATCAAAGATAAATTGTTCACAGGGAGGTGCCTGGTGAACAAGAGCGGACGGCAGGCCATCGCCGTTTCGCTGACGGAGGAGACGAAGTGGCCGTGAGTAATGATGCAAGCGAGTCGAAGGCTGGCGAGTTGAAAGCCGCGCCCGGCACTCAAGGTGCGACGGCCGCGAAGCTTTCGGCACTGTTTGCCGGAACCATGGGGCCGCTGATCGGGCTGCTGCTGCTTTGCCTGGCGCTGACGTTGACCACCGACACGTTCCTCACCGTGCGCAACATCCTCAACGTGCTCGACCAGATCACGGTGCTCGGCATCATGGCAATCGGCATGACGCTGGTGATCCTGATCGGCGGCATCGATCTCTCGGTCGGCTCGGTGCTGGCGCTGGCCGCCATGGTGATGGGCTTTGTCTCCCATCCCGACTATCTCAATCTCGGCCTTGCGGCCGGCGTCGTTGCAGCACTGGTCGTCGCCGGCCTTTGCGGACTGGTGTCCGGCCTGCTGGTGACCGTCACCCGGCTGCCGCCGTTCATCGCGACGCTGGCGATGATGTCGGTGGCGCGCGGCCTTGCCAACATGATCACCGACGGCTCGCAGATCGTCGGCTTTCCCGACTGGTTCACCAGCCTGTCGATCATCCGCCATTTCGGCTTCCTGTCGGTCACAGTCGGGGTGATGATGGTGCTGGCGATCGTCTTCGCCATCTTCCTCAACTACCGCGCCACCGGCCGCAGCCTTTACGCCATCGGCGGCAGCGCCGAGGTGGCGCGGCTCTCCGGCATTCCGGTGAAGTCGCTGACCAACTGGGTCTATGCCATCTGCGGCGTGCTTGCGGGTCTTGCAGGCATTGTGCTTGCCGCGCGGCTGGATTCGGTGCAGCCGAGTTCCGGCCTCGGCTATGAGCTCGACACCATCGCGGCGGTGGTGATCGGCGGCGCCAGCCTCTCGGGCGGCGTCGGCTCGATCGGCGGCACAGCGGTCGGCGTGCTCATCATCGGCGTGCTGCGCAACGGCCTCAATCTGCTCGGCGTCTCGCCCTTCATCCAGCAGGTGGTGATCGGCGTGGTGATCGCGCTGGCCGTCGCCAGCGACACCTGGCGGCGCAGGGCGCGATAGAGAGCGGGGCACAATTGAGAATTCGCCCGGAACGTCCGGGCGATAGACGGATCGGTCGATCCGAAACTGGGATGTTCCAAGGGGCGCGATGCGCTGGCGGGACAGTTTGACTATCAACGGAGGAAACATATGCTCACCAAACGTTCACTGCTGCTCGCCGCTGCCGCAATCATTCCCCTGCTCGGCCTGACCGACATGGCCTCGGCCAAGGAGGCCAAGAAACTCGGCCTCGCGGTGGCCAATTTGCAGGCCGACTTCTTCAACCAGATCAAGCAGTCGGTCGAAGCCTACGGCAAGGAGAAGGGCATCGAGATCGTCACCGTCGACGCCAAGGGCGATTCGGCAACGCAGGTCAGCCAGGTACAGGATTTGATCACGCAGAACATCGACGCGCTGATCTACATTCCGGCCGGCGCCACAGCCGCCACCGTGCCGACCAAGACCGCCAAGGCCGCCGGCATTCCGGTGGTCAATGTCGACCGCAACGCAGACGGCGCGCCCGGCGACACCTTCATCGCCACCAACAGCGTCGCCTCGGCGCAGGCGGTGTGCGACTACATCGCCAAGCAGGCCGGCGGCAAAGGCGAACTGATCATCATCCACGGCCAGAAGGGCACCACGCCGGAAGTGGATCGCTCGAAGGGCTGCGGCGAAGCGCTCAAGGCCTATCCCGATATCAAGGTGGTCGGCGAATTGTGGAGCGAAGGCTGGCACCAGGACGAAGGCTTCAAGCTGACGCAGGACCTGCTGCAGTCGCATCCCGATGTCTCCATCGTCATCGGCCAGGCCGATGCGCTGGCGCTGGGTGCGGCACAGGCGGTCAAGGTCGCCAATCCCGGCCACAAGGTCTGGGTTGCCGGCTTCGATGGCGACGTGGCCGCACTCAAGGCGCTGAAGGACGGCGTGTTCGACGTCACCGCGACGCAGCAGACGCAAGGCATGGGCCGTCTCGCCGTCGATGCGGCGATCAAGCTGGTGGCCGGCGAAAGCGTTCCGGCCGAGCAGCTGCAGGATGCGACGCTGACCACCAAGGACAATGTCGAGCAGTTCATCGCCAAGCATCCGTAACGAACGGCACCGCTTAAGAGAGCACCACGATGTCTCCTGATCCTCGCCACAGCGAAAGCCCGCACAACGGGCTCTTCGTCAACGGCCTTTGCAAGAGCTACGGACCGGTCCAGGTCCTGGCCGATGCAAGCTTTGAGGTGCGGCCGGGCGAGGTCGTGGCGCTGCTCGGCGAAAACGGCGCCGGCAAGTCGACGGTGTCCAACATCATCGCCGGCTCGACCCGGCCCGACGCGGGCACCATCATCTGGCGGGGGAAGCCCTATTCCCCCGCCTCGCCTGCCGCGGCAATCGATGCCGGCGTCGGCATGATCCACCAGGAACTGAAGCTGCTGCCGGATCTGTCGGTGGCGGAGAACGTCTATGTCGGGCGCCTGCCGATGCGCGGCGGCCGCATCGACCGCGCCGAGATGAACGCCAGGGCCTCGGCGCAGTTGAAGCGGCTTGGCCTCGACGTCTCGCCCGAGCGCAATGTGGGCACGCTGCGCATCGCCGCCCAGCAGCAGGTCGAGATCGCCAAGGCCCTGACGCTGAATGCCGAATTGCTGATCTTCGACGAACCGACCGCAGCGCTCGGCGGCGAGGAAACGGAGCTTTTGTTCCAGCAGATCCGCAAGCTCAAGGCGGAAGGCATGTCCTTCATCTATATCAGCCATCGTCTCGACGAGATCGCGCAGATTGCCGACCGCGTGGTGGTGATGCGCGACGGACGCATCGTCGCCCGCCACGAGCGCGCCGATATTCCCGTGCGCACCGTGGTGGAGCAGATGGTCGGCCGCTCGGTCGAGCGGATGTTCCCGCACTTGACGCCGCCGCGCGAGGAAACACTGCTCGAGGTCGACAACCTGTCTTCGCCGGAGAAGAGTTTCAACAACGTCTCCTTCTCGGTCAAAGCAGGCGAGATCCTCGGCATTGCCGGGCTGATCGGCGCCGGCCGCACCGAACTGGTGCGGGCGATCGCCGGCGCCGATCCGATCTCGTCGGGCTCGGTGCGCGTTGCCGGCAAACCGGTGCATCTCAGCGGGCCGGCGGCAGCCATCAAGGCCGGCGTCGTGCTGGTGCCGGAAGACCGCAAGGCGCAAGGCGTCGTGCTCGACCAGACCATCGGCGAGAATTTGGCGTTCGGCAATTTCGACCATGTCGCGCCGAAAGGCTGGGTGTTTCCGAAAGCGGTGCAGAAATTCGCCGAAGCCGGCATCGCAAGGCTCGGGGTCAAGGGCAAACCTGGCCAGGCGGTCAGCAAGCTTTCCGGCGGCAACCAGCAGAAGGTGATCATCGCCAAATGGGTGTCGCGACCGCCGAAGGTGTTCATCCTCGATGAGCCGACGCGCGGCATCGATGTCGGTGCGCGCGCAGCGATCTACGACGTCATCGCCGACCTCGCCCGCTCCGGTATGGCGGTGGTGGTGGTCAGCTCCGACCTCGAGGAGGTGCTGGGGCTGTCGCACCGGGTGCTGGTGCTGAGCCGCGGCCGCCAGCGCGGCATTCTCGACCGCAGCGAGGCGAGCAATGTCGCGGTGATGGAACTCGCCACGAGCTGAGGACAGGAGTCGGAACAAAGCGCAGCAGGTGGTATCCTCCCAAGGACCGGACCGCGCGGGGCGCCAGCAAAAACTGGCGCCCCTTCATTTCAGGAGGGGGAACAACATGAAACTATTCGATCTCAGCGGCGACGTAGCGCTGGTAACAGGCGCCGGCAGCGGCATTGGCCAGGCCATTGCCATCGGGCTCGCCGAAGCCGGCGCCGACATAGCCTGTTTCGGCCACACCTCCAAGGGCGGGCTGGACGAGACGGCGCACAAGATTTCGGCACTTGGCCGCAAGGCGCTGGTGCTGACCGGAACGGTGACGTCGGAGGCCGATCTCGCGTCAGCGATCGAGCGCACCGAGAACGAACTCGGCGCGTTGACCATCGCCGTCAACAATGCCGGCATCGCCGGGGCCGAGCCGGCCGAGACGCTGCCGCTGGAAAAATGGCAGAATATCTACGACGTGAATGTCAGCGGCGTGTTCCTGTCCTGCCAGGCCGAGGCGCGCGCCATGCTGACGCGGCGCAAGGGCTCGATCATCAACATCGCCTCCATGTCGGGTTCGATCGTCAATCGCGGCCTGACCCAGGCGCATTACAATTCGTCGAAGGCGGCGGTCATCCACATGTCGAAAAGCCTCGCCATGGAATGGGCCGATCGCGGCCTGCGCGTCAATGTGGTGAGCCCAGGCTACACGCTGACGCCGATGAACAAGCGGCCGGAGGTCGCCGAACAGATCAAGATCTTCGAACGCGACACGCCCATGGGGCGCATGGCGACGCCGGAAGAGATGGTCGGCCCGACCGTGTTCCTGGCCAGCCGCGCCGCGAGTTACGTCACCGGCATCGACCTGATCGTCGATGGCGGTTTTGTCTGCTGGTAAGGAGAAAAGATGCAGAAGCGTTTTGAAGGCAAGACTGCGGTCATCACCGGCGCGAGCGGTGGCATCGGCGCGGCGATGGCGAAGCGCTTCGCCGAGGAAGGTGCCGCGATCGTGGTCAGCGCCATCGATGCCCGCGTCGAGGACGTCGCCGCCGGCCTGAAAGCAGCGGGCGCCAAGGTCGCGTCGATGCGCATGGACGTGACCAGGAAGGATGAGGTTACAGCGCTTTACGATCTCGCCGAGAAGGAATTCGGCCGTGTCGACATTTCGGTGCAGAATGCCGGCGTCATCACCATCGCCCGGATCGAGGCGATGACCGAGGCCGAGTGGGACAAGGTGATGGCCGTCAACACCAAGGGCGTGTTCCTGTGCTGTCAGGAAGCGATCGCCCGCATCCGCAAGCATGGCGATGGCGGCCGGCTGATCAACACGGCGTCGGGCCAGGCGCGGCAGGGTTTCATCTACACGCCGCACTATGCGGCGTCGAAGTTCGGCGTCGTCGGCATCACCCAGAGCCTGGCCAAGGAAGTAGCCAAGGAAAAGATCACCGTCAACGCGATTTGCCCCGGCATTATCGACACTGACATGTGGGCTTACAACGACGCCGCCTGGGGCAAGCTGATGGGTGACTACAAGCCCGGCGAGCTGATGGCCGAATGGGTGAAGAACATCCCGATGGGCCGCGCCGGCAGCGGCGAGGACGTGTCCGGCCTGGTCAGCTTTCTCGCCAGCGACGACGCCACCTACATCACCGGCCAAACCATCAATGTCGATGGCGGCCTGATCATGTCGTGAATCAGCTCTGGCGGTTGGCAATCGACCAGTCTGAAATTCCGCAGTGCACAGGGCATCAGCCGTTGCGCCGCATGAACGTTGGTATATATAATTTCATCCCATGAACGGCCTTGGCGAGGACGGGGCTCGCCGGCCGAGATCATGGGACCTTGATGGCTCGCACGTCTGAGAGCGCCGCTGGAGCGGCGATCGATCTGTTGACGATTGCTCACGCAGCAATCCATCCGATGCCATGACGCGGGCCCGCCCGGCATCACATAAACACCAAGTCGAGCAACCATTTCGCCTGCGCAAGTTGCGGCCGCGGCACTGGCTTGGTGCGAACGAGCTTGCGTAACGACCCGCCTTTCCAACACAATCAAGAAAAGACGCAAGAAGGGAACGATCAAGAAATTTCCACATGGTTTGACAGGAGAACAAGCATGTCATTTCGCAGTGTGATTTCGAACCTATCAATGGGAGCCTTGGCGCTTGCCACCGCAAGTGCGCTTACATCACCGGTCCACGCAGCAGCACCTGAATCCAACGACCCGATCAAGATCGCGCTGTTCGACTGGACCAGCGTCAACCTCAACGCCAAGATCCTTGGCGGTATCCTCGAAAAGCTCGGCTATACCGTCGAATATCCGACCGCCGACTACCTCTCCAGCCTGACCACCGGTCTCACCAATGGCGACCTCGATGTCGGCCTGGAGTTCTGGGACACGACGGCCGGCGAGGCGATGAAGGCTTCAGACGCCACCGGCCAGACCGAGCGGCTGGGCAAGCTCGGGCCGAAGGCCAAGGAGGAATGGTGGTTTCCCGAATATATGAAGGAGAAATGCCCCGGCCTGCCCAATTGGGAAGCGCTGAAGGACCCGAAATGCGCCGAGGCGTTCTCGACAGCGGAGACGGCGCCGAAGGGCCGCTATCTCGGCGGCCCGGTAACCTGGGAGGGTTTTGACGACGAGCGCGTCGAGGCGCTGAAGCTGCCCTTCACCGTCATCCATGCCGGCACCGACGCGGCGATGTTCGCCGAACTGGACTCGGCCTATCAGCGCAAGGCGCCGATCATGCTGTGGATCTATTCGCCGCACTGGGCGCCGGCCAAGTACAAGGGCGAGTGGGTTGAATTCCCGGAGTATACGCCCGAATGCTACACCGATCCGAAATGGGGCACCAACCCGGATGCCAAATACGATTGCGGCAAGCCGCATGGCGAGATCTGGAAATACTCCTGGTCCGGCATGAAGGACAAATGGCCGGTCGCCTACAAGGTGGCCAAGGCCTACACGATCGACACCGATGAGCTCAACAAGATGAGCGGCGAGATCGACCTCGGCGGCAAGACGCCGGAAGACGTCGCGGCCGCCTGGATCGCCGCTCATGAAGCCGACTGGAAAGCCTGGGCGCAGTGATCGCCTGACTGGAAGCCAGACCCGGCCCTGGCGGCCGGGTCTTATCTCCATTTTCCAGAAGGACCATTGGATGACGGAAGCGACTGAACCGCAGGCGGCTGGCACGCCGGAGGATGCGCGGCCGATAAAGCTTGCCTGCCGTAATGTCTGGAAACTGTTCGGATCGAACGCGGCCAGCTTCATCCGCGAGCGTAACGGCAAGGCCAGCATCGACGATGTCGCTGCCGCCGGACTGGTGGGTGCGGTGCGCGCCGTCGATCTCGAAATACGCCAGGGCGAGATCTTCATCATCATGGGGCTGTCCGGCTCCGGCAAGTCGACGCTGGTGCGCTGCATGTCGCGGCTGGTCGAGCCGACCCACGGCAAGGTCGAATTCGAAGGCAACGACCTGCTCAAGATTTCCGATGCGGCGCTGATCGAACTGCGGCGTCATCGCATGGGTATGGTGTTCCAGAATTTTGCGCTGCTGCCGCATCTTAACGTGCTCGACAACATTGCCTTTCCCCTGAGCATCCAGGGCCAGGACCGACCGACGCGCGAAACGAGAGCGCGGGAGGTGATCGATCTCGTGGGCTTACGCGGCCGCGAGCATTTCTATCCGCGCGAACTCTCCGGCGGCCAGCAGCAGCGCGTCGGCATTGCCCGCAGCCTCGCGACCAAGCCGGAGATCTGGTTCCTCGACGAGCCGTTCTCGGCGCTCGACCCGCTGATCCGCCGCGAGATGCAGGACGAACTGATGCGGCTGCAGACCATGCTGCACAAGACCATCGTCTTCATCACCCATGATTTCGACGAGGCGATAAGGCTTGCCGACCGCATCGCCATCATGAAGGATGGAGAGGTCATCCAGACCGGCACGCCGGAACAGCTGGTTGTCAACCCGGCGACCGACTATGTCGCCGAATTCACCCGCGATGTCGACCGCGCCAAGGTGATTTCGGCGCGCAGCCTGATGCGTGCCTGCGATGGCGCCGAGCACGGCGGCACGGTTTTGCCCGACGCCAAGATCGCCAGCTTCTCGGCCAGCATTGTCGCGTCGGGTAAGCCCTTCGCCGTGGTCAACGGCAGCGGCAGGCCGATCGGCGAGGTGACGCCGCAATCGGTGATCGAGTTGCTGGCCGGTATCGAGCATACGAGAGCCGGCGCATGACGGTGACGGCAAGCGCCAGCCAAACGAGGCCACCGGTTCAGCGCTGGCTGCTGGTCTGGGCGCTGGCGCTGGCCGCCGTGCTGGTGGTGTTTCTGCTGCAGGACAGACTGCCCTGGGCCGTCAACTATCCGGCCGATGCGGTCGTTCCCGTCGCCGACTGGGTCAGTGCGCTGATGCGCTGGATCAAGCCGAACTTGTCCTGGCTGACCCGCTCGATCACCGCGGTGCTCGGCGTTCCCCTCGATTTCGCGCTCGACCTGCTGGCCAAGAATTTCAAGATTGGTCACGGCGCCGATGCCTATTTCCTGCCGCGCCTGTCCTGGATCGGCGTCTGCGTAGCCGCCTTCATCGCCGGGCACGCCGTGGGCGGTAGAAAACTCGGCATGCTGGTCGGCGGCTGCTTCCTCTACACCGCGCTGTTCGGCCAATGGACCAGCGCCATGCTGACACTGGCACTGATTTCCATCGCGGTGCCGTTCTGCATCGTCACCGGCCTGTTCGCCGGCATCTGGGCGTGGCGCAAGCCATGGGCCGAGCGGCTGATCATCTCACCTGCCCTCGATTTGATGCAGACCATCCCGACCTTCGCCTATCTCATCCCGATGCTGCTCCTGTTCGGCAACAGCCCGGTCTCGGCGATGATCGCCACCGCCATCTTCGCCACGCCGCCGATGGTGCGGGCGACGATGCTCGGCCTGTCGCGGGTGCCGTCAGAGATCGACGATTTCTCAGAGATGGCCGGCTGCACGGCGCGGCAGAAATTGTGGCGCGTGCTGCTGCCGTCGGCGCGGCCGACACTGATGATCGGCGTCAACCAGGTGATCATGCTGGCGCTGAACATGGTGATCATCGCCTCGATGATCGGCGCCGGCGGCCTCGGCTACGACGTGCTGCTGGCGCTGCGTGCGCTGAAGGTCGGCGAAGCGATGGAAGCCGGGCTCGCCATTGTGGCGCTCGCCATCGCGCTCGACCGGCTCAGCCAGGCGATCGCGCATAAGCAGGCAAAAGGCCACGTTCAACGGCAGGCGAACCAGAGCGTTTGGCGGCGCTATCCCAATCTGTCGCAGGCCATCGCCATCTTGGTCGTGACGACGCTGCTCGGCCTGTTCGTACCGGCCTTCGCGGCGGTGCCGAAGGCGATCACCTTCACCACTGCGCCACTGTGGAAGGCGGCGGTGAGCTGGGTGACGATCAACTTCTTCGACGTGATCGAAGCGTTTCGCGTGGCGCTCATCCTCAATGTACTGAACCCGCTGCGCGCCTTCTGCGAAGGCTTTCCGTGGCTCGGCGCGGTGGCCCTGCTCGGCCTCGCCGGCTACCAGTTCGGTGGCCTGCGTCTCGCCGCCTTCGTCGCCGCGCTGACCGCCTTCTGCGCCGTCACCGGCCTGTGGGAAAAGACCATGGCGACGGTTTATCTCTGCGGCATCTCGGCCTTCATCGCTTGCCTGATCGGCATCCCGATTGGCCTGATGGCCGCGCGCAGCGACCGCTTCGAAAAGATCGTCACGCCCATCATCGACACGCTGCAGGTGCTGCCGTCCTTCTGCTTCATCATTCCTGTGGTGATGCTGTTCCGGGTCGGCGACGTCACCGCCATGATCGCCACGGTCGCCTTCGCCGTGGTGCCGGCGATCCGCTACACCAATCACGGCATCCGGCAAGTGCCACCGGCGCTGATCGAGGCGGCGAAGGTTTCCGGCTGCACGCCGCGCCAGACCTTCTTTCGGGTACAATTGCCACTGGCGCTTCCCGAAATCATGCTGGGCGTCAACCAGACGATCCTGATGGCGCTGGCGATGATCATCATCTGCGCCATGGTCGGCACACGCGACCTCGGCCAGGAAGTCTTCATCGCGCTGTCCAAGGCCGATTCCGGACGCGGCATTGTCGCGGGTCTCGCCATCGCTTTCATCGGCATCGTCGCAGACCGGCTGTTCAATGCCTGGACGGCGAAGGCGCGGGCAAGACTAGGATAATTGTTGAATGTCCAATCCCGGCGAACCGCCTTTTGCCGTACTCGTCTTCGACATGGCCAAGACCGGCGAGCCGGACGGGGAGCACGTAGTTTCGGGGTTTGAGACGCTGGAGGCGGCGACGTCCTACGCCATTGCGCGGGTTCGCGCCTCGGTGGAGGAGTTGCGCAAGCCCGGCATCGCCACTGCTGAGCTTCGCCAGCTCTGGCAGCTCTATGGCGAAGACTGTTCGGTGCTGAACGCCGGAGTGCGCGGCAGCGATCTACTCGACGATTTCATTGCGACGCCGGCGACGCCAGCCGAGTGCAACTGGCAGGCGCTGGCGCCCAGGCTGCGCCGCTTCCGCGCCTCGCTGCTGATCTCCAACGGCAACAACGAATCCGTCTGGGCGGGCGGCTTCTTTCGCTCGATCTACAGGCTGACGCGAGACGGCCTCCTCGAGCGCTTTGGCGACGACGCCATTGCCGCCTTCAAAGCCAAGGGGATCGAGCCGGCGGAGCCGACGAAGCTCATGGTCGCCAATTACTTCGAGCTTCCCGACCCGCCCTACCCGCCGCCAGGCCTGACGCTGCGATCCTGGAAGGTCGAGGTCGGTTTTGTCTGCCACGACGTGAAGTTCGGTGGCGACGCCGCCGGAATCTTCGCCTGGCCGCAAGAGCCGACCGACTGGGCGCTCAGAACCATGCAGTTCCTGCTGATGGCCGACATGATGGCCATGCGCGGCGATGGCCCCGACTGGGCCAATGACTGCGAGATACTAACCGCCAAAGTGACCGAGACGGAGGCGCCTCCCGACTATCCGCTGGATTGAAGTGATGATCATCACCTGCCCCGTGGCCGGCACACGCGATCTCGGCCAGGAAGTGTTCATCGCACGGTCCAGGGTCGCGGCATTTTCGGGGGCTGGTAATAGCATGCCATCGACATCATCGCGGTCGGTCTTCGACCCCTGAGCCGCGAAAGCTCAAGCACGGCTCGGATAGAACGGTTTCGCCTCTTCTGGAGTTCGCCTCTTCTGGAAATGGCAGGCCGCGCTCCAGCTCTTGACTTTGACGCATTTTCGCGCGGAAAGCTGCTTCATCCTCGACCAGCCTGAGCTTGCTGCCGAATGCCCGATCAGCGCGAACCGCCTTTTACTGTCGTCGTCTTCGACATGGCCATGACCGGCGAGCATGTGGTTTCGGGGTTTGAGACGTTGGATGCGGCTACGTCCTACGCGATTGCTCGGGTTCGCGCCTCGGTGGAAGAGCTGCGCAAGCCCGGCATCGCAGCAGCCGAGCTCCGGCGGCACTGGCATATCCATGGTGAGGATTGCACGGTGCTGAACGCCAATGTGCGCGGCAGCGATCTGCTTGACGATTTCATCGCGACGCCGGGGACACCGGCCGAATGCGACTGGCGGGCGCTGGCGCCACGACTGCGCCGTTTCTACGCCGCTGTGAACGTCTTCAACAACGATGGCAAATCTATCCGGGTCAGCGGCTTTTTCCGCGCGACCTACCGGTTATGGCACGCTGGCCTGCTCGCACGATTTGGCGACGACGCCATCGCCTCCTTCAAAGCCAAAGGCATCACGCCGGCAGTGCCGACGAGAGTCTCGGTCGACCATCACTTCGAGCAGCCCGATCCGCCGCGCCCGCCGCTCAGCGATATCAGGCCGTTGCTGTCGTGGAAGGTCGAGATCGATTTCGGATGCACCGATGTGAGGTTCGGCGCCAAAACCGACGGCGTCTTCGCCTGGCCCGAGGAGCCGACCGGCCGGGCACTCAACGACATGACACATCTGCTGATGGCTGACAGGCTGTCTATGTACGGCACCGGCCCGGAGGGTGCCTATTATAGCGAATTGGTGTGGGTCAAGGTGACGGAGACCGATGCGGCTCCCGACTACCCTCTGAATTGAAACTGGGCCGGTGCCGGCGCATTGTTTTGCATCACGCCGACCTATTCCGCCGCCACGCCCTTCACCTGGAGATAGCTTTCCATCGAGTCGTCCAGCGCCTGCAGCCAGGGCGTATGGTGCAATGGCGCCATGGTGCCGGTCATCAGCGAGCGGTAGGCGTGGTCGCGAAAGCTCATAATGTCTTCCGCCTTGTGGTGCTCCCATTCCATGAAGGTCTGGTTGACCGCCTCGACGTCGAAGCCGGGATAGTCGGTCTGGTCCATCAGTTCCTTGGTGTAGTCGCCCTGGAACCAGATCATCTGCTCGGCGTCTTCCAGCGTCTCTTCGCGTGCCCGCCACTTGGCGCCGTGCTCGGCCATCGCCTGTCCCGACGGCAGCTTGATGCGGCCCATGATGACGTCACGGGCGAACCAGGCCTGGGCGTCGAACATGTTGAAAGTGTAGAACTGGTCCTGCATGCCGATATAGGACAGTTTCGGGTTCTTCTCCCACACGACGCCCTCATAGAGCCCGTCCGGCCACATGCGGTTGGCGGTCTTCAGCTTCAGCTCTTCCGTGAGGAACGGGAAGGAATGCAGATAGCCGGTGCACAGGATGATGGCGTCGACATCTTTTGTGGTGCCGTCCTTGAAGTGCGCCGTCTTGCCGACGACCTTCTGCAGCAGCGGCACTTCCTTCCAGTTCTCCGGCCATTTGAACCCCATCGGCTTGGAGCGGTAGCTGGAGGTGATCGATCTGGCGCCGTATTTGTAGCATTGCGAGCCGATGTCCTCGGCAGAATAGGAGCGGCCGATGATCAGTATGTCCTTGCCCTTGAACTCCATGGCGTCGCGAAAATCATGGCTGTGCAGGATACGGCCGTTGAAGGTCGAAAAGCCTTCGAAATAGGGAACGTTGGGAACCGAGAAATGCCCGGAAGCGACGACGACATTGTCGAACTCTTCGGAGTAGGTGACGTCGTTGGTGCGGTCATGCGCGGTGACAGTGAATTTCCTGCTCTCGTCCGAGAAGGTGACCATGCGCACCGGGCTGTTGAAGCGCACCCATTTGCGCAGGCCTGATTTCTCGACGCGACCCTTGATGTAATCCCACAAAACGGCGCGCGGCGGGTAGGATCCGATCGGGCGGCCGAAATGCTCCTCGAACGTATAGTCGGCGAATTCCAGGCATTCCTTCGGTCCGTTCGACCAGAGGTAGCGGTACATCGAGCCGTGGACGGGGTCGCCATGCTCGTCGAGGCCGGTGCGCCAGGTGTAGTTCCACAGGCCGCCCCAGTCCGACTGCTTTTCGAAGCAGACGATTTCGGGGATCTCGGCGCCCTTGTCGGCAGCCGACTTGAAGGCCCTGAGCTGGGCCAGACCGGATGGCCCCGCTCCAATGACGGCAACGCGCGTTTTCATGGCAGGCCTCCCGGTGTCATTCGATTTTTGGAATTGCTCTTACGAAACAAATTTCACTCACAGGACAGTAATTGCCTCTTGGATGCTGTCAACAGGCCTTGTGGAGAAACCGCGTTTCGCCCCAGCGGATTTCCGGAAAAACGGATGACGGCGTAAATCCTGTTCGGACACCATTCGACTTAAGGGGCTTGCTGCGCGGTTGCGTTTCTGTATCGGCACCGAATATGTTCACCTGGAGTGAAATAATCATGGGGATTCGGAGGCGAGATGGCGAAGACAAGTTCCGATTCCAAGACTGCTTCGACAAGGGCAAAGCCACCGGCAAAGGCCTCCGTGGACGGAAAAACCATCCGCGCGCCGCTGACGCAGAATCCGCACGCCATTCGCGACACGCGCGAAAAAGTGCTGGAGGTGGCGATCGGGCGCGAGGTGCGCGCCTTCCGCAAGAAGCTCGGCATCACCGTCGCCGATCTCGCCGTCGCCACCGATATTTCGCTGGGCATGCTGTCGAAGATCGAGAACGGCATCACCTCGCCGTCGCTGACCACACTGCAGGCGCTGTCGAGGGCGCTCGGCGTTCCCGTCACCGCCTTCTTCCGCCGATTCGAGGAAGAGCGCAGCGCCGTCTTCGTCAAGGCCGGCGAAGGGCTAGATGTCGAACGCCGCGGCACCCGCGCCGGCCATCAATACAATCTGCTCGGCCATATCGGCTCCAACACCAGCGGCGTCGTCGTCGAGCCCTATCTGATTACGCTGACCGAGGATTCGGATGTGTTCCCGACCTTCCAGCATGAGGGCATGGAATTCCTCTATATGCTGGAGGGCGAGGTGGTGTACCGGCACGGCAGCAACCTCTATCCGATGAAGCCGGGCGACAGCCTGTTCTTCGACGCCGACGCGCCGCACGGGCCGGAGCAACTGACGAAACTTCCGATGCGGTATCTGTCGATTATTTGCTATCCGCAGAGCGCGGGGTAGTCGGACCGCCGCAGCCCGCTCACCCGGATTGCCCCGAGGGGAGAGGAGTCTGGCGTCAGCGCTGGCGATCTCTTCTCCGCTCGGGGAGAAGGTGGCCGCGCAGCGGCCGGATGAGGGGGCCTTTAGTCCGGCCCGAACCCCGGTGACGTCGCACTGCCATCATCCAGCTTCGACAGCCATTCCACCAATGTCGGCCGATACCGCGTCAGGCCCTTGTAGGTGGCCAGCTCTTCCGGCAAATCCCGGATCACCCGGTGCAGTCGCCTTGCCCATTTCGGCTGTGTCACCAGTTCGTCCATCTTGATCAGATAGCAGCGGATCGGGAAGACGATGCCGTTCGAGCGCGGCAGGCGCCAGAAGCTTTGCAGTTCGACGCGCAGATGCACCTTGTCGCCGACATTTTCGGGCGTCACCGTCGCGCGGTCCGGGCCCCATTTGTGGTAATTCTCCGGACTGGTGTCGAGGCGCGGGTTGATGGTCATCGTCCAGTTGAGACGCCGCGCCGGCTTGCCCTGCTGGATGTTGGTGAGGAACTTCAGCGCCCTGACGAAAATCCCCTTCTCATGCGCCAGCGGCACCGGCGCGTGCCATTCGAAGAAATTCATGCCGATGTCGAAATCGAGCGACCAGTCGGCCTGAGTGGTGACCATGCCGGCGTCCATCCAAAGATTGCCGTCGCGCTGATCGAGAATGCAGAAATCACCCTGGCTCTGGCGGGTGATGTACTCCATCGGCCCGTAAGGCAGTGTCGAGGTGTCGCCGAAGGTGAAGGTGTCGTCGATGCCGAGCGGCCGGTTGATCCAGCGCCAGCGGTCGCCGTCGCGGGTCAGGGTGAAATGCTCGGGATAGCCAAGTGCCTGTTGCTCCATCAAAAGTTCGAGCAGGTCCCAGCCGGCCAGCGTCATATGCGGCAGCGACTGGCAGCGCAGCGGATCGTCGGCCAGCACCAGTGCACGGTCCTGCATCTCGGCGACATAGTGCTCGTCGACGTCGATCAGGTTTTCCAGAACGCTGCCCTTGGGGCCAACCACATGCGGCTCGATGTTGACCGCATACATGTAGGCGTCTTCGTGGAACGGGAACGGAAACCGCCTGATGTGTTCCGGGCTGTTCCTGAAGGTGAAATCGTCGCGAAACGTTTCCTTGCGAAAGGTGATGCCCAAGCTGGCCTCCTATCTTTCCAGGACCAGCGACTTGCCTTCGAAGCGCGACACGCACGGCATGATCTTGCAGCCGGAACGATGGTCTTCCTCGCTGAGCCAGTGGTCGTTGTGGATGAACTTGCCGTCATACGAGACGACGTTGGTCTCGCACTGGCCGCAGACACCGCCGCGGCAGAGATAGGGCGGATCGACGCCGGCGGCCTCGATCGCTTCGAGCAGGCTCTGCTGCTCGCCGACGCGGATGGTCTTGCCGCTAACGGCAAGTGTGACGTCGAACGGCAGGCCGGGCTGGGGTGCCGCGAAATGCTCGTAGTGCACGGTCTCCGCCGGCCAGCCGAGAGCCGCAGCGCGCTCGCGCACCCAGTTGATCATGCCGGCCGGGCCGCAGACATAGAGATGGGTGCCGAGCGGCTGCGAGGACAAGAGACGGTCGAGTTCGATGCGCTCGTCGCGGTCGTCGTGATAGAGCCGGACGCGACGGCCATAGCGCTCCTGCAGCACATCGGCATAGGTGCCGAGCGAGGCGGTGCGGCAGGTGTAGTGCAGCTCGAAATTGCCGCCGGACCCGGCGAGCTGCGCGGTCTGCGCCATGAACGGCGTGATCCCGATGCCGCCGGCAAGCATCAGATGCTTCTTTGCCCTGAGGTCGAGCGAGAACAGATTGACGGGGTAGCTGACCACCATCTCCAGGCCAGGCTTGACGCTCCGGTGCATGAACAACGAGCCGCCGCGGCCGACATCGTCGCGGCGCACCGAGATGGTGTATTCGCGGGTGTCGAGCGGCGATCCCATCAGCGAATAGGGATTGAGCCTTGTGCGGTCGCCATCGCGCATCTCGACCACGACATGGGCGCCGCCGGAAAAGGTCGGCAAAAGCTCACCGTCACGGCGGCGGAAATGGAAGCGCGTCACCAGTTCGTTGACCGGGACGACGTCGCTGACGACGACATCGAGCTTGGTGGTGCCGGTGCTCATGGGAAGACCTCCTCTATGGGAGGGATCTCCGAGCGATCCTCGGCATTTATGCAGACGCCCTGGAATGCTGCCAGCCGTCGCGAATAATGATCGCGCACCAGAAGCAGCAGGCCGCAATGCGCGCAGGTGGCCGGCTGCGTCGTCACATTTTCGGTGATGCCTTTGCAATGCACGCACTGCATGCGCCGCGCCAATGAGCCGCGATGCTCGGTCTGCATGGAGGTATGATCGATGCCGGCTTCGAGCGCCACCTGCATGGCCTGGCCGATCAGCCCTTCGGTGCCGGCGAGATAGAGGCGCAGGCCCATATGCGCGTTGGCAAGCGTCTGCTTCAGCCGGGGCAGCAGGCTGGCGAAGGTTGGCGCGACATGAAATTGCGCGGACTTCAGTGCCTCAAGAGCGGCAACGTGCTTGCCGTCGGCCCCGGGAATGAAGACGATTTCGGCGCCGTCGAAGAAGCCGGGGGGCGCCGTCCTTGCCATATCGACGATCGCCAGCGCGCCTTCCGCATCCGCCACGAAAAGATGATGCTTGCCGGGCTGCGGGGACAGGGTTCCGTAAATGGGCCGGCTGATGATCGTTTTGGCTGCCATTCTCTACTTCGTACCTCGAAACCCCTCGCTGTCGATTGTGCCTCAGCCTTTCGCCGTGCGCTTGGTCTTTTTGGGATCGTCGAAGGGCAGAGGCTGCGCCGTCGCCCTGATCGAACCGCTCTTGTTGCGGATCTCGAGCTTGGTGTCCTTGACCGCGCAGTCGACGTCGAGGCGGGCGATGCCCATCGATTTCTCGACCAGCGGCGAATACATGGCGCAGGTGACCACGCCCACCTTTTTGCCGTCGCGATAGACCGGCGCGCCCTCATCCGCGGGTTGCTTGCCGTCGAGCAGCACGCCGTAGATCTTGAAGCGCTCCTTGCCCTTGAGGCGGTAATGCTCTTCGGCGCCGCGAAAGCCGGTCTTGCCGGGGCTGACGGTGAAGTCGAGGCCGAGCTCCCACAGCGTGTCGCCGGGGCCTTCGTTCTCGAACGGATATTTCTGCGAGTTGTCATAGGGATAAAACAGCAAATAACTTTCGACGCGCAGCATATCGAGCGTGGTGAAGCGGCACGGAATGATGCCGGCGCTCTTGCCCTCGTCGAGGATCCTGTCCCAGATCGTGCCGGCGTCCTGGCCGCGGCAGAATATCTCGTAGCCGCGCTCGCCGGTATAGCCGGTGCGCGAGATCATGACGGGAAAGCCGAACAGCTGCGTCTGCATATGATGGAAATAGTTGAGGTCGCGAATGCCCGGCACATGCTTTGAGAGATAGTCGACCGCGGTCGGTCCCTGCAGCGACAGGTCGTGCAGATTGTCGTCGAAGCGCAGCGATACGTCGCGGCCGACGGAAGCGCGCTGCAATTCCTCATGGCCGGTGCCGGAGCCGTGCACCACCATCCAGGCGTTCGGCCCGGTGCGGTAGAGGATGCAGTCGTCGGTGAATTTTCCGGCCTCGTTCAGCATGCAGGCATAGGCCGACTTGCCGGGATAGATCTTCTCCACGTCGCGCGTCGTTGCCAGGTCTATGAGGTGTGAGGCGTGCGGCCCGGTGATGTGAACCTTCTTCAGGCCCGACACATCCATCAGCCCGGCCCTGGTGCGGATGGCGGTGTATTCCTCGTCGGCGTCCTTGTCGTAGGTCCAGGCGGTGCCCATGCCGCTCCAGTCTTCGAGCTTCGAGCCTAACGCGCGATGGCGATCCGCCAGGGTCGAAAATCTCCAGGATGCCGTCATCCGCAAATCCTCCGTTCGAAAATTCTATTGTGTTCCCGGCTCCCTGCGCGGAGGCGGGAGCATTTGGTCGAATATTGATCGCAAACGTCCTGATGCCGCAATACCCGCAAGCAAATAATTTCATTGTCAGGCAAAATTCGCGGCTGGGGACAAACGGTTAACCCAACGTAAAATCGGCTTGACAATTGCTGGATTCGGCCCGAATTTATGAAAAAAATTTCACTCTGTTGAAAGAGGGCAGCAGGCGGCCAATTCGGGGTCGGGCGCTGGAAAAAGGGGAAAACCGATGTCAGACCTGCAGCAGCGCATCGAAGCGCTGTACCGTTCCGACCTGCGCGGATCCGCGCTCCTGATCATCTGCCTTTGGGCGACGATCCTCTTCGTGCTCGTCATGACATGGCCCTACATCCCGGACACCGGGATCAAGATCGTCGTCGCGATCGCGGCGGCCGCCGTGCTGATCTTCAACACGGCCGCCATCCTGGCGATGGTCAATCACTACAAGGAAGACAAGGACTTCATCTACGGTCTCGACATCAAGAACGCCGACGCGGCCCGCAGCCGCAAGTCCTGAAAACAGAACGTCCTGAGGGGTAGAAGTCATGTCGCGCTACACGCCGCCGGAACAAGGCAAGGCCGGGCAGATTTTCGATATCGTGGTCGTCGTGGTCGCCATTTTCGTGGCGCTGTGGCTGCCATTGAAACTCGGCCTGGCGGGTGCGGCGAAATCCATCGACGCGCTCGATGCCAAAACCTGGGAAGCGTTGGGACAGAACCCGACCATGGCCTCGATCTGGGAAAAGCTCGGCTATACGCCGGAGACCGCGCACGACATCATCCAGAACCGCTTCCACTACATCATCGACTGGCCGACGCTGATCATCATGGCGGCGGTGCTGATCGGCTATTTCGTCTTCCTGTTCCGCGCCTCCGACCGCGAATATCGCGACGTCATCAACGAAAAGTTCGACGACAAGTAACGCCAGAGATTTTGGGGAAGCACGCTCATGTGGGTCGCACTCTCTTACGCATCGTGGGGCATCTCGGTCGTGCTTGCGCTGTGGATGCTCTACGACTGGTTCAAGATCGACACGACCTATTCCGAGGAGGTGCTGACTTCCTCGCGCGAAGGCGAGCTTGAAGCCGCTTCCGAAAAACACCGGATCTGAGTGGGGATTGAACAATGACGATCACGCTTGAACCGGCAATACACGGCGACAGGGTTTCACTGCTACGCGTGCTCGGCCCGGCCCATGTCTGGGCGCTTGGCGTCGGCATCGTGCTGGTCGGCGAATTCACCGGCTGGAATTTCTCGGCCGACAAGGGCGGCGCACTGGCGGCGCTGATCGTCTGCTGGGTGGTCGGGCTCTTGTACACTTCGGTCGCCATGATCGACTCCGAGGTGACATCGACGGTTGCCGCCGCCGGCGGCCAATACGCGCAGGCCAAGCACATTGTCGGGCCGCTGATGGCCTTCAACGTCGCGCTGTTCCTGGTCTTTGCCTACACCATGCTGGAGGTTTCGGACGCCATCCTGCTCGGCGACACCATCGTCGCCAAGGCCGGCGTCGAAGGGCTCACCCACAACTCCTTCATTGCCGCCACCATCGTCGTGCTGGCATGGCTGAACTATCGCGGCGTGCTGATGACGCTCAACGTCAACTTCGTCATCACGGCGATAGCCTATGTCTCGATCGTTATCCTGTTCTTCTCGGTCAGCCCCTGGACGCAGGGTGCTGTGCTGAAGCTCAACGAACTGGTCACCCCCGGCAATGCGCTGCCCTATGGCTGGATCGGCGTCATCGCGGCCTTCCAGTTCGGCATCTGGTACTATCTCGGCATCGAAGGCACCACGCAGGCCGCCGAGGAAGTGCGCTCGCCGGCGCGTTCGCTGCCTTACGGCACCATGGCCGGCATGATCACGCTTTTGATCGCCGCCGCCATGACCTGGTATGTCTGCGCCTCGCTGATGCCCTGGGAGTACCTCGGTATCACCTATTATCCCTTGTGGGACGCCGGCAAGCTGACCGGCAGCCCGCTGCTGGAAAACCTGTTGTTCGTCGCCACGCTGCTCGCGGCACTGGCGTCGGCCAATGGCTGTATCAACGATGCGGCCCGCGCGTGGTTCTCGCTTGGACGCGACCGCTATCTGCCGACATGGTTCTCGGCCGTGCACCCGAAATACCGCACGCCCTATCGCTCGATCCTGTTCCTGTTGCCGATCGCGCTCGCCTTCGCCTTCATCGCCGACCTCAACCAGGCGATCACCTTCTCAATCCTGTCGGGCGTGCTGCAATACACCTTCATGAGCATAAACATCATGATGTTCCGCAAAAAGTGGCCGCTGGGCACGATCCGCCGCGGCTATACGCACCCGTTCCACCCGATCCCGGCGATCGTGCTGTTTTGCCTCTGCGTGGTGACCTTCTTTGCGATCTTCCTCGGCTACGGCACGCAGCTGATCGCCATGGTCGCCTTCTACTTCCTGATCTCGCTGTGGTTCCACTTCTACCGTTACCGCTATGTGCGCCGCGGCGACCAGTTCACCATGCCGTGGCCGAAGCCGCAGGGCTATTGACAGGAGAGGGCCTGCCGGTCTGGGCGGGCATGGCGTGACGAGGTGTCTGACGTGACGACAGCATTGCTGGCCGGGGCGGTCGCCGTGGCTCTCGTCCTGCACCTCGCCTGGCATACGCGCGCCAGCCGCAAAAAGGCCAAGGCTGATCTTGCAGCCGAGGCAGCCAGCATCCGGACCGTCATCACAGATGCCGTTGATGTCTCCGATGGCACAGCCGGCGTTGTCACCTGGGCCGGCACATGGAACGGACAGCGCGTGCAGCTGCGCACCATCGTCGACACGCTGGCAACGCGAAAGCTGCCGGCGCGATGGTTGAGTGTCACGATCACAGAGCCGGTTGCGGTGCCGGCGACCTTCGACATGATGATGCGGCCGGGCTCGCCGACGACCTTCTCCAATTTCGATCATCTTCAGCATACGCTGCCGAAGGCTCCGGGATTTCCGGCTGAAGCCGTGCTGCGAACCGACCTCAGGGCGGCGCGCTTTCCGCAGAACCTGATCGCCAGCCATCTCGACATCTTTGCCGAAGGCCGCGCCAAGGAACTCTTGATCACCCCGAACGGCGTGCGCATCGTCTGGCTGCTGGCCGAGGCCGAGCGGGCGCGCTACGGCGTGTTCCGGCAGGCCGCATTCGGCGGCGCAAGGCTGGATCCAACGCTGGTCGAGAGACTGCTGACCTCGGCCTCAGTGCTGCGCGATGCCATCAACCGACAGGAAAGGCAGGTCGCATGAGCGCACCCGCACCGACAAACCCGTATCTGGTGCTCGGCGCTGCCATCGTCTTACCGGCCAGCGGCCACGTCATTCTGGGCGTGCCCGTGCGCGGCCTGCAGTTCCTGTTCTTCATGGTGATCCTCGCCTGGGTGACGGCCAAGATCGCGCCGGCCGATGCCAGCTTCGTCGGCCGCCACGCCGGCGGCTTCCTGATCTATGCGCTGTCGATCCTCGATGCCTACAGAATAGCCCGCATCCGCACCGCCACATGGATTCACAGCGCCCGCGACGGCGGCGATAGTTCACAAGGCCGCATCGAGCCGGATACGTAACTACAGGAATATTTTTTTCATACGATTGAATTCGCACGACGCATTCGATACATCATCGTCTAGTGGTAACGTCGGGAGGCTGACATGTGTGGAATCGTCGGACTTTTTCTGAAAGACAAGTCGCTTGAGCCGCAGCTCGGCTCGATGCTGTCGCAGATGCTGATATCGCTCAGCGATCGCGGCCCCGACAGCGCCGGCATTGCCATCTATGGCGCGCCTTCCAGGAATGAAGCCAAGATCACCATCCAGTCCGCGAAGCCCGAGCGCGATTTCCGCGGCCTCGACGCCGAACTCGCGAAGGCCATCGGCGCGCCGGTGAGCATAGCGGTGAAGTCCACCCATGCAGTGTTGAGAACCGCGCCCGACAAGGTCGATGCCGCGCGCGAAGCGCTGCAGTCAATCCGCCCCGACGTGCGCATCATGGGCGCCGGCGAAGCGGTGGAAATCTACAAGGAAGTCGGTCTGCCGGAAGCGGTCGTCGACCGCTTCGACGTCCGCTCGATGACCGGCACGCATGGCATCGGCCATACCCGCATGGCGACGGAATCGGCCGTCACCACTATGGGCGCGCATCCGTTCTCGACCGGCGCCGACCAGTGCCTGGTGCACAATGGCTCGCTGTCCAACCACAACAATGTGCGGCGTGAGCTGGTGCGGGAGGGCATGAAATTCGAGACCGAGAACGACACCGAGGTCGCCGCCGCCTATCTCTCCTCGCAGATGGCGCATGGCAAGAACCTCGGCGAGGCGCTGGAAGGCACGCTGTCCGACCTCGACGGCTTCTTCACCTTCGTCGTCGGCACCAAGAACGGTTTCGGCGTGGTGCGCGATCCGATCGCCTGCAAGCCCGCCGTCATGGCCGAGACCGACCAGTATGTCGCCTTTGGCTCGGAATATCGGGCGCTGACCAAGCTGCCCGGCATAGACAATGCGAGGGTCTGGGAGCCGGAACCCGCAACCGTCTATTTCTGGGAGCATTGAGCCCATGCCGGCAACCAAACTTTCGAAGGCGGCGCAAGACCAGGCGTCCCGGGTCTTCGATCTTGATGTGTCGTCGCTGCGCGAGCTCAACCAGGCGCTTCACAATCTGACGCCCGGCTCCAACGAAACGGCGTGGGAAGTGCTGCACCCGAAGGGCAGCCATTCGGTTGCGGTCGGCGTCGACCAGCCTGTCAGCATCGATGTGCGCGGCAGCGTCGGCTACTACTGCGCCGGGATGAATGACGGCGCTGCCATCACCGTGCACGGCTCGGCCGGACCTGGCGTCGGCGAAAACATGATGTCGGGCTCGATCGTCATCAAGGGCGACGCCAGCCAGTATGCCGGCGCCACCGGCAAGGGCGGGCTGCTCGTCATCGAGGGCAACGCCTCGTCGCGCTGCGGCATCTCGATGAAGGGCATCGACATCGTCGTGCACGGCAATATCGGCCACATGTCGGCCTTCATGGCGCAGTCCGGCAATCTGGTGGTGCTGGGCGATGCCGGCGACGCACTTGGCGATTCCATCTACGAAGCGCGGCTGTTCGTGCGCGGCAAGGTCGAAAGCCTGGGCGCCGACTGCATCGCCAAGGAGATGCGGCCCGAGCATATCGAACTGCTGCAGGGACTGCTCGACCGCGCCGGCGTCACCGGCGTCAAGCCGTCGGAATTCAAGCGCTACGGCTCGGCGCGCACGCTCTACAATTTCAATATCGACAACGCCGACGCGTATTGAGGCAGCATGACCTACAAGAACCCGCCGACGACGCCGCGCAAATCCGCGACCTTCGACGACTACACGCTTTCCGAAATCCGCCGCGCCGCGGCGACCGGCATCTATGACATCAGGGGCGCCGGGGCCAAGCGCAAGCTGCCGCATTTCGACGACCTTTTGTTCCTCGGCGCCTCGATCTCGCGCTATCCGCTGGAAGGCTATCGCGAGCGGTGCGACACGTCGGTCGTGCTGGGCTCGCGCTATGCCAAGAAGCCGATCGAGCTGAAAATCCCGATCACCGTTGCCGGCATGAGCTTCGGGTCGCTGTCCGGCCCGGCCAAGGAAGCGCTCGGCCGTGGCGCTACGCTCTCAGGCACGTCGACCACCACGGGCGACGGCGGCATGACCGAGGAAGAGCGCGGCCATTCCAAGCAACTGGTCTACCAGTACCTGCCGTCACGCTACGGCATGAACCCCAGGGATTTGCGCCGTGCCGACGCCATCGAAGTCGTTGTCGGCCAGGGCGCCAAGCCCGGCGGCGGCGGCATGCTGTTGGGACAAAAGATTTCCGACCGCGTCGCCGAAATGCGCACGCTGCCGAAGGGCATCGACCAGCGCTCGGCCTCACGCCATCCCGACTGGACCGGGCCGGACGATCTCGAGATCAAGATCCTCGAGCTGCGCGAGATCACCGACTGGGAAAAGCCGATCTACGTCAAGGTCGGCGGCGCCCGCCCCTATTACGACACAGCACTTGCGGTGAAGGCCGGCGCCGATGTCGTCGTCGTCGACGGCATGCAGGGCGGCACGGCGGCCACCCAGGAAGTATTCATCGAAAATGTCGGCCAGCCGACGCTTGCCTGCATCAGGCCGGCGGTGCAGGCGCTGCAGGATCTCGGCATGCACCGCAAGGTGCAGCTGATCGTGTCGGGCGGCATCCGCAATGGCGCCGACGTCGCCAAGGCGCTGGCGCTCGGCGTCGACGCGGTGTCGATCGGCACGGCAGCGCTCGTCGCGCTCGGCGACAACGACCCGCGCTGGGAGGCCGAATACAATGCGCTCGGCACCACCGCCGGCGCCTATGACGACTGGCACGAGGGTCGCGACCCCGCGGGCATCACCACGCAGGACCCCGAACTGATGAAGCGGGTCGATCCGATCGCCGCCGGACGGCGGCTGGCGAACTACCTCAAGGTGATAACGCTGGAGGCGCAGACCATTGCGCGTGCCTGCGGCAAGAACAGCCTGCACAATCTCGAGCCCGAGGATCTCGTAGCCCTCACCATCGAAGCCGCCGCCATGGCTGGCGTGCCGCTGGCCGGCACCAACTGGATACCGGGGAAAAACGGCTTCTAAAAAACACATCAAAATAAGCGAGGAACTATAATGGGGAACGATCTCGCCGCATTCGCCAAAGAGAACGGCGTCAAATATTTCATGATTTCCTACACCGACCTGTTCGGCGGCCAGCGCGCCAAGCTGGTGCCGGCGCAGGCGATCGCCGACATGCAGAAGGACGGCGCCGGCTTCGCCGGTTTCGCCACCTGGCTCGACCTCACGCCGGCGCATCCTGATATGCTGGCGGTGCCGGATCCGGATTCGGTGATCCAGCTGCCGTGGAAGCCCGATGTCGCCTGGGTCGCCGCCAACTGCATCATGGACGACAAGGAAGTCGAGCAGGCGCCGCGCAACACGCTGCGCCGGCTGATCGCGGAAGCCGCCACTGACGGCATGCATGTCAAGACTGGCGTCGAGGCAGAGTTCTTCCTGATCTCGCCGGACGGCAGCGTCATCTCCGACAAATACGACACGGCTTCAAAACCCTGCTACGACCAGCAAGCGGTGATGCGCCGCTACGATGTCATCGCCGAGATTTGCGACCACATGTTGGCGCTGGGCTGGAGCCCCTACCAGAACGACCATGAGGACGCCAACGGCCAGTTCGAGATGAACTGGGCTTTCGACGATGTGCTCGCCACCGCCGACAAGCACTCCTTCTTCAAGTTCATGGTCAAGTCGGTGGCCGAGAAACACGGCCTGCGCGCGACCTTCATGCCAAAGCCTTTCCAGGGCCTGACCGGCAATGGCTGCCACGCCCATATTTCGGTCTGGGACAAGGCCGGCAAGGTCAACGTCTTTGCCGATAACGCGATGGAACTCGGCCTGTCGGCCAAGGGCAAGAATTTCCTCGGCGGCATCATGAAACATGCCTCGGCGCTGGCCGCCATCACCAACCCGACGGTGAACTCCTACAAACGCATCAACGCGCCGCGCACCATTTCGGGCGCCACCTGGGCGCCGAACACGGTGACCTGGACCGGAAACAACCGCACTCACATGGTGCGCGTGCCCGGCCCCGGCCGCTTCGAGCTGCGGTTGCCGGACGGCGCCGCAAACCCTTATCTGCTGCAGGCCGTCATCATTGCCGCCGGTCTCGACGGCATCCGCTCCAAGGCCGATCCCGGCAAGCGCTACGACATCGACATGTACCAGAACGGTCACACTGTGAAGGGCGCGCCGAAGCTGCCGCTCAACCTGCTCGACGCGCTTCGCGAATACGACAAGGACAAATCGCTCAAGGCGGCGCTGGGTGAGGAATTCTCGTCGGCTTATCTAAAGCTGAAGCAACAGGAATGGAATTCCTATGCTTCGCACTTCACGCAATGGGAGCGCGACCACACGCTGGACATATAATCGTCCTAGCGGTGCGAGCGACCTCGGAATGACCTGATGAAATATTCGATCTTCTCGCTCGCCCGTGCTGCCCTTTCCGGCCACAAGAACTGGCAGCGCACCTGGCGCGATGCGGCGCCCAAGGACCACTACGATGTTGTGATCATCGGCGGCGGCGGCCATGGGCTCGCCACCGCCTGGTTCCTCGCCAGCGAGTTCGGCATCAGAAACGTCGCCGTGCTGGAAAAGGGCTGGATCGGCTCCGGCAATGCCGGCCGCAACACCACCATCATCCGTTCCAATTACGGCCTGCCCGGCAATACCGGCTTCTACGAGCTTTCGATGAAGCTTTGGGAGCGGATGGAGCAGGACCTCAACTATAACGCCATGGTCAGCCAGCGCGGCGTCCTCAACCTCTATCATTCCGATGCGCAGCGCGACGCTTATGCGCGGCGCGGCAACACCATGCGCATCAATGGCATCGATGCCGAACTGCTCGACCAGGCGGCGCTGAAGAAGATGCTGCCGTTCCTGAATTTCGACCATGCGCGCTTTCCCGTGCAGGGCGGCCTCCTGCAGCGCCGCGGCGGCACCGCGCGGCATGACGCGGTGGTCTGGGGCTATGCCCATGCGGCGAGCGAACTCGGCGTCGACATCATCCAGAACTGCGAGGTCACCGGCTTTGTCCGGGACGGCAACGGCAAGGTGACTGGCGTCGAGACGTCGCGCGGCAAGATCGGCGCCGGCAAGGTCGGCATGGCAGTCGCCGGGTCATCGTCGCGTGTCGCAGCGATGGCGGGCATGCGCCTGCCGATCGAAAGCCATGTGCTGCAAGCTTTCGTCTCGGAGGCGATCAAGCCGCTCATCCCCGGCGTCATGACCTTCGGCGCCGGGCATTTCTATGTCAGCCAGTCGGACAAGGGCGGGCTGGTCTTCGGCGGCGACATCGATGGCTACAATTCCTACGCCCAGCGCGGCAATTTGCCTGTCATGGAAGATGTCTGCGAAGGCGGCATGGCGCTGATCCCGATGATCGGCCGCGTGCGGCTTCTGCGCCAGTGGGGCGGCATCATGGACATGTCGATGGATGGCTCGCCGATCATCGACAAGACACCGGTCGACGGGCTCTACCTCAACGCCGGCTGGTGTTATGGCGGCTTCAAGGCGACGCCCGGTTCCGGCTTCGTCTTTGCCCATCTTCTGGCGCGTGACGAAACGCACAAGGAGGCGGCGCTGTTTCGGCTCGACCGCTTCCAGCGCGGCGCCATGATCGACGAAAAGGGCCAAGGCGCCCAACCGAACCTGCATTGAGGCGGCCGGAACAAGATGCGTATCACCTGTCCTTTCTGCGGCGAACGCGAACTCGGCGAGTTCAGCTATCTCGGCGATGCCAAGCCTGTACGGCCGGCGGCGGATGCCGGCGAAGATGCCGTCTACGACTATGTCTATCTGCGCGACAACATCGCCGGCGTGATGGCAGAGAACTGGTATCACGGCGGTGGCTGCCGGGCCTGGCTGAAGGTCACCCGCAACACGCTGACGCACGAGATCTCGGCGGTGGAACCGGCGGCGGGGGCTGGTGCGAGCCAGGTGGAGACATGAGCTATTCTGTCGAGACCACAGCCGTCGCGAAAAGCGCCAGCCCCCTACCTCCCCCTTGTGGGGAGGTCGGACCGCAGGTCCGGGTGGGGGTCGGTGCCGCACCCCCACCCCGCTGCTGCGCAGCGACCCCCCCCACAAGGGGGAGGGTGAAGAGCGCGACGGTCCCGCCTGGCATTGGATCGATGAGAGGCCGGCCATCGTGAGTTCCAGCCAATCCCATCGTCTCACATCCGGCGGTCTCATCGACCGCTCGGCGCCGCTCAACTTCCGCTTCGATGGCAAGAGCCTCTCCGGCTTCCAGGGCGACACGCTGGCGTCGGCGCTGGTCGCCAATGGCGTCAAGCTGGTCGGCCGCTCGTTCAAATACCATCGTCCGCGCGGCATTCTGACTGCGGGCTCGGAAGAACCCAACGCGCTGGTCGAACTGCGCACCGGCGCACGGCGCGAGGCCAACACCAAGGCCACGACGGCCGAACTCTATGAAGGCCTCGAAGCGGCCAGCCAGAACCGCTGGCCGTCGCTGCGCCACGATGTGATGTCGGTGAACCAGCTGTTCGCACCGATCTTCGTCGCCGGCTTCTACTACAAAACCTTCATGTGGCCGGCAAAATTCTGGGAAATGGTCTACGAGCCGGCGATCCGACGCGCCGCGGGTCTGGGTCGCGCGGCGGTCACCCCCGATCCGGATCACTACGACAAGGCCTGGGCGCATTGCGATGTGGTGATCGCCGGCTCTGGTCCGGCCGGTCTCGCCGCCGCACTCGCTGCAGGCCGCAGCGGTGCGCGCGTCATCCTGTGCGAAGAAGATTTTGCGCCCGGCGGCCGTCTGTTGTCGGATGGCGGCACGATCGACGGTCTGCCGGCCGCGGAGTGGCTGTCGCGCACACTGGCCGAGCTCAGCTCGATGCCGGATGTCCGCATCATGACCCGCACGACCCTGTTCGGCGTCTATGACGGCGGTACCTATGGCGCGATCGAGCGGGTCAACGATCATCTGCCGGTGCCGCCCGAGCATCAGGTGCGCCAGCGCCTGTGGCGCGTCGTGGCCAAGCGCTGCGTCGTCGCCGCCGGCGCGATTGAGCGTCCCATCGTCTTTGCCGGCAATGACACGCCCGGCGTGATGATGGCGTCCGCCATCCGCACCTACGTCACACGTTATGCGGCGACGCCGGCAAAGCGGATCGCGCTGTTCACCAACAATGAGGATGGCTGGCGCACGGTCGAGACGGCACTCGGCGCCGGGCTGCAGATCGCGGCGGTGATCGACGCGCGGCCTGACGTCTCGCCTGCCCATCGTTCTCTCGCTTCCATGAACGGCTTCACCGTGCTGCATGGTTCGGTCAGCGGCGTCGACGGCGGCAAGGACGGCGTAAGAAAAATAGCGGTGTCGCTGACCGGCGGCGCGCGCGCCGAGGTCGAGGCCGACGGGCTTGCCGTTTCCGGCGGCTGGAATCCGGCGGTCGGGCTCACCTCTTACCATCGCGGCCGGCCGAAATGGCGAGACGACATCGCCGCCTTCGTGCCGGACGGCGCGCCGCCCGGTATGGTCGCCGCAGGTGCGGCTAACGGCGACTTCGGGCTAGGCGCCTGCCTGCGCGCAGGTTTCGAGGCCGGCGCCGCAGCGGCGCGGGACGCGGGACGCAATGGCAATCCGGGCTCTGCAGCTGTTGCCGGCGACGAGTCCTTCTCACTGACCCCGCTCTGGCACGTCGCCGGCAAAGGCAAGGCCTTTGTAGACCAGCAGCATGACGTCACCGCGTCCGACATCGAGCTGGCGCAGCGCGAGGGTTTTGAATCGGTCGAGCATCTGAAGCGCTACACCACGCTCGGCATGGCGACCGACCAGGGCAAGACGTCCAATGTCGCCGGCCTCGCCATCATGGCGGCGGTGTCGGGCAAATCCATTCCCGAGACCGGCACGACCATCTATCGCCCGCCGTACGTGCCGGTCGCCATCGGCGCCTTTGCCGGCCACCATCGCGACGAAAATTTCCATGCGACGCGGCTGACGCCGTCGCATCACTGGGCGGCCGAACAAGGCGCGATCTTTGTCGACACCGGCCTGTGGAAGCGCGCGCAATGGTATCCGCGCGCGGGCGAGAAGGACTGGCTGGAATCGGTCACCCGCGAGGTCAAGGCGGTGCGCTCGGGCGTCGGCTTCTGCGATGTCTCGACGCTGGGCAAGATCGATGTGCACGGCCCCGATGCCGGCGCCTTCCTCGACCGCGTCTACATCAACACCTTCTCAAACCTTGCCGTGGGAAAAGCCCGCTACGGGCTGATGCTGCGCGAGGACGGCCTCGTCTATGATGACGGCACGACCTCGCGGCTGGCCGAGGACCATTATTTCCTCACCACGACCACGGCGAAGGCCGGGCTGGTGATGCAGCATCTCGAATTCTGCCGGCAGGTGCTATTCCCCGAACTCGACGTGCAACTGACCTCGGTCTCCGACCAGTGGGCGCAGTTCTCGATTGCCGGGCCAAGGACGCGAGACCTGTTGAAGGAAATCGTCGACCCTGCCGAGGACCTTTCGAACGAAGGTTTTCCCTTCATGGGCGTGCGCGAAGTCGCTTTGCGCGGCGGCATCAAGGCGCGGCTGTTCCGCATCTCCTTCTCCGGCGAGATGGCGTTCGAGATTTCGGTGCCGGCGCGTTACGGTGAAGCGATGGCACGCAATTTGATGCTGGCGGGAAAACCGTTCGGCGTGACGCCGTATGGCACAGAAGCCCTCGGCGTCATGCGCGTTGAAAAGGGCCATGTCGCCGGACCGGAACTGAGCGGCATGACGACCGCCGCCGATCTCGGCCTCGGCAAGATGATGTCGACCAAGAAGGATTTCATCGGTCGCGTCATGGCCGGCCGCGAGGCGCTGGTGGCGCCGGACCGGCAGGTCGTGGTCGGCATCAAGCCGATCGACAAGGCGCGCCGCCTGCGCTCCGGCGCGCACATCATCCCGAAGGGCCAGACGCCCGGGCCTGATAACGACCAAGGCTACGTCACCTCGGTCTGCTTCTCGCCGACGCTCGACCAGTGGATCGGTCTCGGCCTTGTCGAGCGCGGCCGCGAACGCATCGGCGAGATCGTCCACGCGCATGATCCGCTGCGCGGTGAAGACTATGATGTCGAGCTCTGCAATCCCGTCTTCTACGATCCCGATGGAGGGCGCCAGCGTGGCTGATTTTTCCTGGGATGTTCGTAGCCCGCTCGAGCGGGCACTTGTTGTCGGGCCTTACGGCGCGAACGGCAATGTCGGCGTGTTGCTGACCGAAATCCGCAATTTCGACCTGATCCAGGTGATGGCGCGGCGCGGCAAGGCGGGAGATTTGGCCAACGCTGCGAAGGCAAGCTTCGGTGTTGCGGCTCCTGAGACACCCAAGGCGGTGCAGACTTCGGATGCGACGCTGATCTGGTCGGGACCGGACCAGTTCTTCGTGCTGTTGAAGGGCGGCAAGCATGGGACTGAAGCACTCGCCCAGACGTTCGCGTCTTCCGCTTCGCTATCGGACCAGTCGCATGCGCGAGTGCTGATCAGTATCTCCGGTACCAAGGCGCGGGCGATGCTGGGCAAGCTGTCGTCGATCGATCTGCATCCCGATGCATTTCTGGTTGGGGCGGCTGCCGCGACCTCGATGGATCACACCAGCGTCACGCTCTGGCGCGGGAATGACCGGCCGGATGGGCAGGCGGTGTTCAACGTGCTGATGTTTGCGACATTTGCTGAAAGTCTGTGGCACACGATGCTGGATTCGGCGGCGGAGTATGGTGTCGAGATCGGGCATTCCTGGATTTGGCGTAGCGCTTGTGCGCTTCTTCCTTCTCCCNGGGAGAAGGGGGAGCCAGCCTTGCCAAACGCAACTGCGCTGCTATTCTTGCAGCTAAAGTAATTTTACACACAGGCAAACTTGTTTCTCGAACCGCAAGGCTGAGATGAGCCAGTCGCCCTACCCTTCAGTGACAGCCGGGCCGCCCCGGCCAAGCCTCATCCTGCGGCCCGGCCAGATCGCGCTGCCGCCGGGCATGGAGCGGTATGCGGCCCCCGGTAACGGCGCGGTGCTGATCGATATCGAGGCCGGCGATACATTTGCCATCCGCAATGTCGAGGGCGGCCAGGCCTGCGAGCTTTTGGCCTGGGACAAGTCAGGCGCCACCGACCCCGCCATCTTCGGCGAAAAGTCCAATAGCAATGCCGCCGGGATCAAGGCGCTATTGGCCGAGGGCGACGATAGCCTCGCTTCCGTGCGCCGCGGACTCGAGCGCCGCCAGGTGCAGCTTGACCAGGCCAAGGCGGTGCGCGTCTTCGGCGGCGCCACGCCGGCAGGCACCGAGCAGGCCTTCACCGTCGCGCGCGATGGCGGCTTGCTGATTGCAGCGCCTAGCGGGCCGATGCTGGTCGACGGCCACGACACGGCAACGCCGCTCACCGTCATGGTGCGCCGCGCCACCGTGCGCCTGAAGACAAAGTCGCAGCTGGCCGATCCGCTTGCCGATCCGGTGCTCGATCTGCGCGTCCATTCGGCGACAGCCGAACCCTATTTCGTCAAGGCGGGCGACTACCTGCAGATCATCGATGTCGACGGCCGCCAGTGCACCGATTTCCAGTGCTTCTCGGCGCGCAAGCTGGACAAGGGGCTGGACCATCCGCTCGACGTAACGACCACGCGCACGCTGATGGGGTCGAGCTACCCGATGCCCGGCCTTCACTCGAAATATTACGACCAGGACATGGAGCCGCTGGTCGAGGTTATCCAGGACACATGCGGCCGGCATGACGCGTTCGCGCTGGCGTGTGCCGCCAAATATTACGACGACATCGGCTATCCCGGCCACACCAACTGCTCGGAGAATTTCAACCGCGCGCTGGCCGACAAGGGTGTCACCCCACGTGCCGGCTGGATGGCGATCAACTTCTTCTTCAACACGGCGATCGACGCCCATGGCGTCATGGTGTCGGATGAGCCGTGGTCGCGCGCCGGCGACTATGTCCTGCTCAGGGCGCTCACCGACATCGTCTGCGTCTCCTCCGCCTGTCCCGACGACACGACACCGGCCAATGGCTGGAACCCGACCGACATCCATGTGCGAACCTATTCCGGCCAACACAAATTCTCGCGAGCGATCGCCAGACGCATGACGCCCGATTCGGAACCGAAAATGACCCGCGAGACCGCCTTCCATTCAAGCTTCGCCAAGCACACCCGCAACTTCGTGGAATACCGGGGTTATTGGCTGGCCAATTCTTTCGCCAAAGAGGGGCCGATCGCCGAGTACTGGGCCTGCCGGCAGGACGCGGTGATCATGGACCTGTCGCCGCTGCGCAAGTTCGAGGTCACCGGTCCCGATTCCGAAGCGCTGCTGCAATACACGCTGACCCGCGACGTCAAGAAGCTCGGCGTCGGCCAGGTCGTCTATTCCGCCATGTGCTACGAGCATGGCGGAATGATCGACGACGGGACGCTGCTGCGGCTCGGCAAGGACAATTTCCGCTGGGTCGGCGGCGACGACCTGTCCGGCGAATGGCTGCGCGACACCGCCAGAAAACTCGGCCTCAACGTGCTGGTGCGCTCGTCCACCGATCAGATGCACAATGTCGCTGTCCAAGGGCCGAAGAGCCGTGACATTTTGCGAGAGGTGGTCTGGACCTCGCCGCTGCAACCGTCGATCGACGAACTCGAATGGTTCCGCTTCGCTGTCGCGCGCATCGGCGGCGGCAATGGCATTCCGGTCGTGGTGTCGCGCACCGGTTATACCGGCGAGCTCGGCTACGAAATCTGGTGCCACCCACGCGACGCCGAAAAAGTGTTCGATGCCATCTGGGAGGCCGGCCAGCCGCAAGGGCTGAAGCCGATGGGCCTGCAGGCACTCGACATGGTGCGCATCGAAGCCGGGCTGATCTTCGCCGGTTACGAATTCTCCGACCAGACCGACCCGTTCGAGGCGGGCATTGGCTTCACCGTACCGTTGAAGGCCAAGACCGACGATTTCATCGGCCGCGAGGCTCTGATAAGGCGCAAGGAACATCCGCAGCACAAGCTCGTTGGCCTCGACATCGACAGCAATGTCGCCGTCGGCCATGGGGATTGCGTCCATATCGGCCGCGCCCAGATCGGTGTCGTCACCTCGGGCATGCGCTCGCCGGTGCTGAACAAAAACATCGCTCTGGCGAGGCTTGACGTCACCCACGCGGCAATCGGCACAGAGGTGGAGATCGGCAAGCTCGACGGTCATGCCAAGCGGCTGCCGGCGCGCGTCGTGGCCTTCGCCCACTACGATCCGCAAAAGACCAGGCCGCGATCCTGAGGGTTGCACCCCCGGCCCTTCGCAGGCTCAGGGCGTTCGAAGCTCGAAAGCAATTGGCTTTCCGTCCGCTACCGCGGACCGCTTCTCACCCCACAAGGGGAGAAGGACAAAGCGAGCGTTTCGCAACCGTGATGTGCACGACGCCACAAATCACTTGACGTGAAAGCGCGCCGGATCAATCTTCACTGTTAAGAAAAAAATACGACTGAGTGGAAACACTGGAGTCGTGCGGTCATGTACCGGGGAACAAGCTTCGCGAAGCCGAGGCATCACCGGCCGGGAACACAAAATGGGGAATTCAGACAGATGAGCACGATTACCACTGCCCTGGAGCAGCCCGCTGAAGGCAAGCTGCTCCGCAACATCGACTGGCGCGGCGCCTTCTGGGTGGCGAGCGGCGTTCCTGCCCTTGTCCTGTTTTCGATCGGCGGCATTGCCGGAACGACGGGAACGCTGGCCTTCGGGATCTGGATCGCTTCCATGATCATGGGCTTCCTGCAATCCTTCACCTATGCCGAGATCGCCGGCCTGTTCCCGAACAAGTCGGGCGGCGCCTCGATCTACGGCGCCACCGCCTGGCTTCGTTATTCCAAGTTCATCGCGCCGCTGTCGGTGTGGTGCAACTGGTTCGCCTGGTCGCCGGTGCTGTCGCTGGGCTGCTCGATCGCCGCCGCCTATATTCTCAACGCGCTGGCGCCGGTGCCGCTGTTCACCGAGGCGTCGCCGGACGTCGTCGCCTATATCGCGGCGCATGCCGGAATGGTGCCTGCCGACGCCATCGCCGCGGTGACCGCGGCGGCCACGCCGGCGATCCGCAACTGGACGCTGTTCAGCCACACGCTAGGTCCTGTCTCCTTCACCCTCAATGCCACTTTCTTCATCGGCGCGGTGCTGATGCTGATCATCTTCTCGATCCAGCATCGCGGCATTCTCGGCACCGCCAATGTGCAGAAGTATATCGGCCTCCTGGTCATCATCCCGATGCTGATCGTCGGTGTCGTGCCGATCGTCACCGGCCAGATCAACTGGGCGAACTTTTCGCCGCTGGTGCCGCTGGCGGCGGCTTACGCGCCGGAGCCCGGCTCGTGGAACATTGCCGGCTGGACGCTGGTTCTAGGCGGCATGTTCATCGCGGCGTGGTCGACCTACGGCTTCGAGACCGCCGTCTGCTACACATCGGAGTTCAAGAACCCCGGCACCGACACGTTCAAGGCGATCTTCTATTCCGGCCTGCTCTGCATGCTTCTGTTCATCCTGGTGCCCTTCACCTTCCAGGGCGTGTTGGGCCTCAACGGCATGCTGGCGACGCCGATCGTCGACGGCTCCGGTGTTGCCGATGCACTGGCCGGCATGGTCGGGGGTGGCGCATTGATCCACAGCCTCTTGGTGATGCTGATGATCCTGGCGCTGGTGCTGTGCATCATGACGGCAATGGCCGGCTCGTCGCGCACGCTCTACCAGGGCTCGGTCGATGGCTGGCTGCCGCGCTATCTCAGCCACGTCAACGAGCATGGCGCGCCGACGCGCGCCATGTGGACCGATCTCGTCTTCAACCTGATCGTGCTGGCCATCGCCTCGGCCGACGCGACGAGCTTCTTCTTCATCCTCGCCGTGTCGAACTGCGGCTACATCATCTTCAACTTCCTCAACCTCAATGCCGGCTGGATCCACCGCATCGACAACGGCCACATCAACCGGCCTTGGAAGGCGCCGAGCTGGCTGCTCGGCCTCGGCGCCATCTTCGCCTATGTAAACGCCATCTTCATGGGCGCCGGCGCCAAGGTGTGGAACCCGATGGCGCTCTGGGCCGGCCTGATCACAGCCGCCTTGATCATCCCGGTGTTCTGCTACCGGCACTACGTCCAGGACAAGGGCAAGTTCCCCGACCACATGCTGGCCGACCTCGGCATGGCGGGCGCAGACCTCTCGGTCAAAAAGGCAGGCATGCTGCCCTACCTGACGCTGGTCGCCGGCCTGGTCGTGATGCTGCTCGCCAACTGGTACTTCGTCATCTGATAGTGATGGCTTGAAAAGAATGGGCGCGCTTCGGCGCGCCCGTTTCTTTTTGTGGCAGACGTCAGCCGGCCTTGCGGATGACCGCTTCGGAGCCTTTGAAGAACCGGTTCGGCGGACGCTTCAGGCCGAGATTCTCGCGCAAGGTGGTGCCCTCATACTCGCGCCGGAAGAGCTTTCGCCGCTGCAGCTCGGGCACCACCTTCTCGGCGAAGTCGTCGAGCCCGGCTGGCAGATAGGGGAACATGACGTTGAAGCCGTCTGACCCTTCGGCAAACAGCCATTCCTCCATCGAATCGGCGATGGTTTTCGGCGTGCCGACGAAAGCAAGGCCGGAATAGCCGCCGAGCCGCTGCGCCAGCTGGCGGACGGTCAAAGTCTCCCGGCGCGCCAGCTCGATGACGCGCTCACGGCCGCTCTTCGAGGCATTGGTCTCGGGGATTTCGGGCAGGGGCGCGTCGGGATCGAAGCCGGATGCGTCGTGCCCCAGCGCGATCGACAGCGAGGCAATGCCGCTCTCGTAATAGACCAGGCTGTCGAGCTTGGCGCGTTTGGCCTGTGCTTCCTCGACACTGTCGCCGACGATGACGAAGGCGCCGGGCAGGATCTTGATGTCGTCGCGCGAACGGCCGAGCTTCTCGGCCCGGCTTTTGACATCGGCAAAGAAGCGCTGCCCAGCCGCCAGATCGGAATGGGCGGCGAAGATCACCTCCGCCGTTTCGGCTGCCAGCTGCCGCCCGGCCTCAGATGCGCCGGCCTGGACGATGACCGGCCAGCCCTGCACCGGCCGCGCAATGTTGAGCGGGCCGCGCACCGAGAGATGCTCACCCTTATGGTCGAGCACATGCAGCTTCGCGGGATCGAAATAGAGCCCGCTCTCGGCGTCGCGGATGAAGGCGTCGTCGGCAAAGCTGTCCCAGAGGCCGGTCACCACATCGTAGAATTCCCGCGCATTGTGATAGCGCTCGTCGTGCTCGACATGCTCGTCGAGGCCGAAGTTCAGCGCGGCGTCGGGATTGGATGTGGTGACGATGTTCCAGCCGGCGCGGCCGCCGCTGATATGGTCGAGCGAGGCGAAGCGACGGGCAATGTGATAGGGCGCGTCGAAGGTCGTCGATGCGGTGGCGATAAGGCCGATATGATCAGTGACGGCGGCGAGCGCCGACAGCAGCGTGAACGGCTCGAACGAGGTCACCGTGTGGCTGCGCCGTAGCGCCTCGATCGGCATGTTGAGAACGGCCAGATGGTCGGCCATGAAGAAGGCGTCGAACTTCGCCGCCTCAAGCGTCTGCGCGAAGCGCTTCAGATGGGCGAAGTTGAAGTTGGCATCGGGATATGAGCCGGGATAGCGCCAGGCCCCGGTGTGAAGACTGACCGGACGCATGAAGGCGCCGAGCCGCAATTGCTTATTGTCTACCATGGGATGATCACCTGATGCGAATGAGCGTTGCCGCTCCGATATGTAAGCAGGATCGGACGGCTTTGCCGTCCTGGAAAGGAATTCTGTTTTGCAAAACCGGCGCCGCGAAGCATTTTCATACAGGTGGCCGTTCAACCTATTTTGATGAACCCGCCTGGTGTTGAGATACTTGCCGAGGTGCTCGGTGCCACCGGCAACGAGAAAGCCAGAACGCCGCACGTCAAGCGTACGGCGTTCCAGCCTTTTCCAAGGTGCATCCTGTGCGCCGGCAGCGCTTACTCGGCGGCCAGGGCAAGTGGCGGCCTGTCATTGTCCTGCACCGCCTCATCAGCTGGCTTCTTGCCTTGCTTCGGCTCGCGGCCGAAGAACAGCGCGTAGCCTGCCGGCAGCACCAGGATGGTGAGTACGGTGGCGACGAGGATGCCGCCCATCATGGCGTAGGCGAGCGGTCCCCAGAACACCGCACGCGAGATCGGGATCAGCGCCAGCACCGCCGTCATCGCCGTCAGCACGATCGGCCGGAAACGGCGCACCGCCGAGCCGATGATGGCCTCCGATCGGTCCATTCCCCTGGCGATGTCCTGATCGATCTGGTCGACCAGGATGATTGAGTTGCGCATGATGATTCCGAGCAGCGCGATGACACCGAGGATGGCGACGAAGCCGAACGGCGCGCCGCTGATCAACAGAGCCGCCGCCGCACCGATGATGCCGAGCGGACCGGTGGCCAGCACGAGCATCGCCTTGCCGAAATGCTGCAGCTGGATCATCAGGAGCACGACGATGACGGCCAGCATGATCGGCGCCTTGGCGGCAATCGAGGCCTGGCTTTCGGCGGAATCTTCCGCACCGCCCTGGATCTCGATCTTGTAGCCGGGCGCCAGGCCGGCGCGCATGCCCTGCATGTCATTGTAGAGCTTGGTGACGACGTCGTTCGACTGCACGCCATCCGGCAGCGTGGCGCGCACCGAGATGGTCGGCAGGCGGTCGCGCCGCCATTCGACGCCTTGCTCGAGCACCGGCACCACCTTGGCCACCTGCGACAGCGGCACGAAGCCGCCGAAATCGGTCGGGATATAGACCGAGTCGACCGAGGACAGCAGGCTGCGGCTGGCGTCCGGTTCGCGGGCGACGATGGAAACCGTCTCCTCGCCATCACGGAAGTCATCGAGCGGCGCGCCGGACATCGCTGCCTGCAGCATCTGGCGGATGCGCTGCGAGGTGACGCCAAGCGCACGGGCGCGGTCCTGGTCGATGACCAGCTTCATCGCCGGTACCGGCTCCAGCCAGTCGTCATGGACGGCGCCGAGCAGCGGATTTTCGGCGAATTTCGCCTTCACCTGGTCAGCGATGCGGCGCACCTCCTGGCGGTCCGGACCCATGATGCGCATCTGCACCGGCCAGCCGGTCGGCGGGCCGAGGAACAGACGGTCGACCTTGGAGCGGATCGAAGGGAAATCCTGCGCCAGGACTGAGCGCAGCTTGAGGATCAGCCGCTCACGCGCCGGCTCGTCATTGGCCATCACCAGAAGCTGCGCATAGTTCGGATTGCGCAATTGCTGGTCGAGCGGCAGGAAGAAGCGCGGCGCGCCTTCGCCGATATAGGTGGCGATGAAGCGCTTGTCCTTGTCGTCCATCATCCGGGCTTCCAGCGCCTTGGCCTGCGTCTCGACTTCCTTGATCGAGGTTCCCTCAGGCAACCAGAGATCGACGAGGATTTCCGGCCGCGAGGATTGCGGGAAGAAGTTTTGTGGGATGAACTGGAACGCCCACAGGCTGGTGGCGAAGGTGACCAGCGTCATCACCAGAACGATGATGCGGTGGCGCACCGCCCAGCCGACCGTGGCGCGCAGCCGCCGGTAGAAGCCGGTGTCGAAGGCGTCATGATGGTTGCCGGCATGCTTGCGCTGCTTGAGGATCATGTAGCCCAGCCACGGCGTGAAATAGACGGCGACGAACCACGACACGACGAGCGCGATGCCGACGACATAGAACAGCGTGCGCACATATTCGCCTGCGGTCGAGGCGGCGAAGCCGACCGGGATGAAGCCGGCTATGGTGATCAGCGTGCCGCTCAGCATCGGGAAGGCGGTCGAGGAATAGGCGAAGCTCGCCGACTCGATCTTGACCAGCCCCTCCTCCAGCTTGCGCTCCATCATCTCGACGACGATCATGGCGTCGTCGACCAACAGCCCGAGCGCGATGATCAGGGCGCCGAGCGAAATGCGCTGCAGATCGATGCCGAGCTCGTACATGATGGCGAAGGTGGCGGCCAGCACCAGCGGAATGGCAATGGCGATGACCAGGCCGGAACGCCAGCCGATCGACAGCAGCGAGACAGCAAGCACGATCAGCAGCGCCTCGCCGAGCGCCTCCATGAACTCGTTGACGGCGTCCTTGACAACCTCGGGCTGGTTGGAGATCTGGTCAACCGCAACGCCGTAGGGCAGCGCTTCCTCGAAGCGCTTGTAGGTCGCCTCGACATCCGTGCCGACGTCCCTGACGTTGAAACCCTTGGCCATGACGACGCCGACCTGGACGCTTTCGTGGCCGTTGAAGCGGTACTTGCGCTGATAGGGATCTTCGAGACCGGAACTCACGGTGGCGATGTCGCCAAGACGTGTCACCTGACCACCGGCGCGCAGGCGCAATTCCCTGATGTCGGCAGCCCTGGTGACATCGCCCTCGACCGAGATGCGCACCGAGCGCAGGCCGGTGTCGACGGAGCCCGCCGGATCGACATTGTTCTGGCCCTTGATGGCGTTCTGCAGGTCGGTCAGCGTCAGGCCGCGTTCGGCCAGGGCCTTGGACGAGACGTCGATATAAAGCTTCTCCGGCTGGTCGCCGATGATGACGGCCTTCTCGACGCCCGGCATCGTCAGCAGCATGTCGCGAGCCTGGGTGGCGAATTTCTTCAGCTCCGGATAGCTGTAGCCGTCGCCGCCGATCGAGTGCAGGGTGATGAAGGTGTCGCCGAACTCATCGTTGAAATAGGGCCCGAGCAGGCCTTGCGGCAGGTCGCCGGAGATGTCGCCGACCTTCTTGCGCACCTGGTAGAAGGCGTCCTTCACCTCCTCTGCATTGGTGTCGCCCTTGATCTGGACGGTGATGATGGCGCTGCCGGCGCGGGTGTAGGAACGGACGAAGTCGAGGTGCGGCGTTTCTTGCAGCTTGCGCTCGATCTTGTTGACGACCTGGTCTTCCATCTCCTGGATCGAGGAGCCCGGCCAGATCGCCTGGACGACCATGACGCGGAAGGTGAAATCGGGGTCTTCCTTCTGGCCCATGCGCATCAGGCCGAGCGCGCCGGCAATGATGATCAGACCGAACAGGAAGCGCGCGATCGAGGGATGGCCGATGGCCCAGCGCGAAAGATTGAAAGGCTGCTTTTCAGTGCTGTCGGTGGTGGTCATCGGCGTCAGTCCAATTCGTTGATCGTGAGCGCACACCCTCGGCATGCGGCTTCAGGTATTCCGATGCTGGCTTCCGGGCGGCGAGGCTTTCCGAGCGGAGAGACACTCATCGCGGTGGGACGCGCGGATCGATGCGGGGGAACTCGATCTTGGCGTCTCGACCATCGGGCGCTCGCCGCCCGGAAACCCTGAATTCGCTTGCCCAGCCCTTTCGCCGAAGCGACGATCAAGCCGGCTTCATGCCTGCGGTCAGCGCAGGGCCTTTGCGGCATCGCCTTCCGCAGAGGCGGCCTGGACCGCATCGCCGGTCAGCTTGACCTTGAGATTCTCGGTCATGAACTGGGTGCCGGCGGCAACGACGACATCCCCCGGCTTGAGCCCGTCGGCGACGCTGACGCCGTCGGCGGTGAACTCCGCAACCTTGACCAGGCGCTCGTGCACCGTCTCGCCGGCGCGGTCGACGGTCCAGACAATCTTGCGACCATCCTTTTCCGCAAGCGCGCTGAGCGGGATCGACACCATCTCCTGCTTCTTGGCCACCGAGGCCTCGATGTTGGCGGTCATGCCGAGCAGCACGCGCGGGTCGTCGGGCAGCGAGACGCGGACGGCAAAGGTGCGAGACTGCTGGTCGGCGCTGCCGGCGACTTCACGCACTTTGCCGGAGAGCGCCAGCGCGTCATCGGACCAGAAGCTGGCCTTGACGTCCTTTCCCGGCTTGAAGGCGGCGATGTCCATTTCGGGAACCGCGATCAGCACTTCCTTTTCGCCGTCGACGGCAACGGTCATCACAGGCGTTCCGGCGCCGACCACCTGGCCGACATCGGCCGAGACCGCCGTGACGATGCCGTTCTCGCTCGCCTTGAGATCGGTGTAGACGACCTGGTTCTGCGCCTGGGCAAGGGTAGAGCGGGCAGCATCGCGCGTCGCTACCGCCTGGTTGTAGCTCAGCGTCGCCTGTTCGAGCTGCGACTTGGAGGTGAAGTTCTTGGCAAAAAGCTGTTCAGCGCGCTTGCGGGACAGATCGACCGTCTCGACCTGCCGCTCGGCGGCGTCGAGGCTGGCCTTGGCGCTCTTGACCGACAACTCATAGTCCGTGGGATCGATACGGGCTAGCACATCGCCTGTCGTCACATGCTGGCCGATGTCGACCAGGCGCTCAGTGACCTTGCCCGAGATGCGAAAGCCGAGGTTCATTTCGGTACGGGCTCGCACCGAGCCGGAATAGGTGAGTTCGCGACTCTTTTCGGCCTGGCCGATCTCGACCACCTTGACCGGACGGATGATGTCCTGGACCTCGGTCTTCTCCTGGCTGCAGGCGGCGAGCCCGAGCGTGGCGACGATCAGGCCGGCGACCGGCAGCTTGCGGATGATGGAACTGGACAAAGACACTTTCGTACTCCCGACTGGAGATGAACGGTCGACACCGGCGCCCGGCGGGCGGCGGCTATTACTTCAGAGCCTTGATCGCGTAATCGATGAGATCGTCGGGCATCGCCCGATTGGTCTTGGCAAGGCACTGCGCCACCATTTGCGGGTGGCACAGAATGACGGTGGCGGCGCCGAAGCAGCGCGATGCGATGACCGGATCCTGGTCGGCAAACTCGCCGGCCTCGATGCCCTCGCGGATGACCTCGGCAAACAGGTCGTGAATGCTGTCGATATGCTTGTCGATGACGCCCCAGTCGCGCTCGAGCGCGACGATGACCATTTCGTGGACCTTCTGGTCGTCGAGCATGACTTCCAGCGTCATCTTGTACTGCGCATGCACGTAGCGGCGCAGCCGCTCCTCGGCGCTGATCGGCAACCGGGAAATCTCGTAGGCCATGTTGTAGCTGGCGAGGAGCATGCGGCCGCAGACGGCCTGGTGGATTTCGACCTTGGAGGCGAAGAAACGGTAGATATTGGCCGGCGACATGCCGAGTTCGCGGGCGATGTCGGCGACATTGGTCTTGCCGTAACCATAGTGCCGGAACAGGCGTTCGGCACAGTCGAGAATGCGGGTGACATTCTCCTGGCGGGTGGAGTCGGCCATTATGCTGGCGGCTTCGGACATGGCTCTCTGTCGATTTATGAGTGACGAATTTCAACTTTCGTCAGTCGTAAATCGAAAAGAGGGAATTGTCAATGCGAATTCGACGTACGCGTATAATTTGGTGACAGAGGGTGTGCGCGAACTCGACCTTGCGCGTGCCGTTGCGCTCTGGAACTAAGATCCCTTCGCCATTTCCCGCAGCTGAAACTTCTGGATCTTCCCCGTCGATGTCTTCGGGATCTCGGCAAAAATCACCGCCTTCGGCACCTTGAAGCGGGCGAGCAGCGCGCGGCAGTGTTCGATGATCTCGGCCTCGCTTGCCACCTTGCCGGGCTTCAGCTCGACATAGGCGACCGGCACCTCGCCCCATTTGTCGTCTGCCTTGGCGACGACGCCGCAGGACGCCACGGACGGGTGTTTGTAGAGGGCTTCCTCGACCTCGATCGATGAAATGTTCTCGCCGCCGGAGATGATGATGTCCTTGGAGCGGTCCTTGAGCTGGATGTAGCCGTCGGGATGCATGACGCCGAGGTCGCCGGAGTGGAACCAGCCGCCGGCGAAAGCCTCGTCGGTCGCCTTCCTGTTCTTCAGATAGCCCTTCATGACAATGTTGCCGCGGAACATGACCTCGCCGATGGTCTCGCCGTCGGCCGGCGTCTTCTGCATCGTCTCCGCGTCCATCACCGTCAGGCCTTCGAGTGCGGCATAGCGCACGCCCTGCCTGGCCTTTCTGGCGCTGCGTTCGCCCTTGTCGAGACCGTCCCAGGCGGTGTGCCATTCGTTGACGACCGCCGGGCCATAGGTCTCGGTCAGGCCGTAGAGATGGGTGACGGCAAAGCCGGCATCGGCCATGCCTGACAGCACGGCTTCCGGCGGCGGCGCGGCAGCGGTGTTGAAGGTAACGGTCTGCGGGAAGTGGCGCTTGTCCTCATCGCTGGCGTTGATGAGCACCGACATGACGACCGGCGCACCGCAAAGATGTGTGACGCCGTGGTCGGCGATGGCNTCGTAGATCGGCTTCGGCCGCACCCAGCGCAGGCAGACATGGGTGCCGGCCTGGACGGCCATTGTCCATGGGAAGCACCAACCATTGCAGTGGAACATCGGCAGCGTCCACAGATAGACGGCGTGCTTGGCCATGCCGGCATGGATGGTGTTGGTGTAAGCCATCAGTGCAGCGCCGCGATGGTGGTAGACGACGCCCTTCGGATTGCCTGTCGTGCCGGAGGTGTAGTTGAGCGAGATGGCGTCCCATTCGTCGTCGGGCATCGACCAGGCGTAGCCCTGGTCACCGCCGGCGACGAACGCCTCATAGTCGATCGCGCCGATGCGCTCGCCCTTGGGATAGGGTGCATCGGCGGCATAGTCGGGATCGTCATAGTCGATGACCAGCGGCTTCACCTTGGCCAGTGCCAGTGCCTGTTTGACGACAGCAGCGAATTCGCGGTCGACGATGAGCACCTTGGTCTCGGCATGGTCGAGCTGGAACGCGATGACGGCGGCATCGAGCCTTGTGTTGAGCGAATGCAGCACCGCTTTGGCCATCGGCACGCCGAAATGCGCCTCCAGCATGGGGGGCGTGTTGGACAGCATGACGGTCACCGTATCACCCTTGCCGATGCCGCGCTTCGACAGCGCCGAGGCCAGCTTCAGCGAGCGCCGCCAAAAGGTGCGATAGGTGATGCGCTGGCTGCCATGGATGATGGCGACATGATCGGGATAGGTGCTTGCCGCCCGCTCCAGATAAGTGAGCGGCGTCAGCGGCTGATGGTTGGCGGCGTTCTTGCCGAGATCCTGCTCGTAGGGACTGCCCATCCCGTGCTCCCCGAATTTTCATTGTTGAGAACTTCTAACCACAGGTTCCCGCCACGTCACCATCGGCGATTCCCGACCGGGCACATTTGGCGCAATGATCGTCCAGATTCGATGGGCAAAGAGGTATCGTGTACCCACGCCAGTTTGACTTTTGTCGAGAGCCGTGAATAATGTCAGCCGAGGAGACGGCATGGCGATCCGACCGGCAGAACAGCTTATCCACAAGGCCGCATGGCTCTATTATGCCCATGGCCTGCGCCAGGACCAGGTCGCCAGCCAGCTTAACATCTCCCGCGCCTCGGTCGCCATGTATTTGCGCAAGGCGCGCGAGACCGGCATCGTCAACATCTCGACCTCGACGCAGCTGTTCACCGACGACGTGCTTGCGCGCCAGCTCGAGGACGCGCTCAAGCTTGATGCGGTGTGGATCGCGCCGGAGAATGCCTATGTCGTCGACCCTTCGACGGACGTTGCGGTGCTGGCGGCGGGCGTCTTTCTCGAACTGGTCAAGAAGGGCGACCGGATCGGCGTCGCCTGGGGCCGCACCGTCTACACCATCGCCGACGTCATGTCCTATGCCGACCTGCAGGACGTCACCGTTGTGCAGCTCTGCGGCAATCTCGGCGCGCCCTACTCCTACCGTCCCGACCAGTGCACGATGGAGATCGCCCGGCGGCTCAACGCCAAGGGCCTCAATTTCTACGCGCCGCTGGTGCTGACGACGGAATTGCTGGCGCATGGGCTGCGCGCCGAACCGGTGATCCGCGAACAACTGGCCGATATTGCCAACTGCGATCTGGCGCTCTATTCGGTCGGCATCGTCGATGGCGACAGCCATGTCGTCAAATGCGGCGCGCTCAGCCCCGGCGAGATGGGGCTGTTGCGCGAAGCGGGCGCCGCCGGCGTCGTTGCCGGCCAGATCATCGATGCCACCGGCAAGGCGCTCGACTGCAGCTACAACCGCCGCGTCATCTCGGCCTCGCTGTCGTCACTGCGCCAGATCGAAAAGCGGCTGATGGTGGTGCAGGAAGACAGCAAGTTCGAACCGCTGCTCGCAGCACTCGCCGGCGGACTCTGCACGCATCTCGTCGTCGGCGCCAGCATGGCGCGGCGGCTGCTCGACCATGCCGGAGCCAGTGCGGGGGCAAAAAAGGCTTCCTGACCAACGAAATCCCAGCAGCAGGCGCATTGTCATCAAGGCGTCGCGGCACTCCTGTTCACAGCAACATCAAAGACAGCAAAGCGGACATAGCGACATGAAGAACCTTTGGAATGACGGCGACGCGGAAAGACTGGTTGCCGACTATGCGAAAAAGGGCGTTGCCCGCGACCTCGCGCTGCGCGTCTACACGACCCGGCTGCTCGGCGGCGAGCCGCGGCTGGTGCTGCATGGCGGCGGCAACACCTCCTGCAAGACCAAGGCCACCGATCTCGTCGGCGACGAATGGGATGTGCTGTGCGTCAAGGGCAGCGGCTGGGACATGGGTGTGATCGAGCCGCAAGGCCTGCCGGCGGTCAAGCTCGGCGCGCTGCTGAAGGCGCGTGCGCTGGCCAGCCTCGCCGACGAGGACATGGTGGCGCTGCAGCGGGCGAACCTCATCGACCCCGCCTCCCCCAATCCATCGGTCGAGACGCTGCTGCACGCCTTCCTGCCGCATAAATTCGTCGACCACACGCATTCGACCGCGATCCTCGCCATCGTCGACCAGGCGGACAGCAAGCCGCTGATCAAGACCGTGTTCGGCGACAAGATGGGGTACGTGCCCTACATCAAGCCGGGCTTCGACCTCGCCAAGGTGGCCGCCGATGTCTACGACGCCGACCCCAGCGTCGAAGGCCTGATCCTCGACAAGCATGGCATCTTCACCTTCGGCGACGCTGCGAAGCAGGCCTATGACCGCATGATCCATTATGTGAACGTGGCCGAAGACTATGTGGCGAAGAACGGCAAGCCGAAGGCAGCGAAAGCCGCACTGCCGGCCAAGCTCGCAACGCCGGCAGCGATCGCGCCGATGCTGCGTGGCGCGGTGGCGGTGGCGCGTGGCGAAGGCCGCTTCGACCGCATGATCAGCGATTTCCGCACTTCGGACGCCATCGTCGATTTCATCAACTCAGCCGGCATTGCAGACTATGCCGGACGCGGCGTGTCGACGCCCGACCTGTCGATCCGCATCAAGACCGGACCGATGGCGGTTCCGGCGCCAGACGCCGACAAGATTGGCGACTACAAGGCCGTCATCAAGAGCCATGTCGACGCCTTCGCCAACGACTATCGCGCCTATTTCGAAACCAACGATGCGCTGGACGACGTCCAGCGCACCATGCTCGACCCGATGCCGCGGCTGACGCTGGTGCCGGGTCTCGGCATGTTCGGCCATGGCCGCACGCTGAAGGATGCGAAGATCGCATCTGATGTCGGCGAGATGTGGATCGAGGCGGTGCGCGGCGCCGAGGCCGTCGGCAGCTTCCATCCTCTATCGAAGGCCGACCTCTTCCCGCTGGAGTACTGGTCGCTTGAGCAGGCCAAGCTCGCCTCCAACAAGCCGAAGCCGCTGACCGGCCAGGTGGTGCTGATCACTGGCGGCGCCGGCGCGATCGGTGCTGCGACGGCAAAACTGTTCGCCGCCAATGGCGCGCATGCCGTCGTCGTCGATCTCGATGCGGCCAGGGCGGCCGAGGCGGCAAAGGCAGNTGTTCGCCGCCAATGGCGCGCATGCCGTCGTCGTCGATCTCGATGCGGCCAGGGCGGCCGAGGCGGCAAAGGCAGCCGGCAACAATTCGATCGGCGTCGGCGCCGACATCACCAACCCGGCCGAGCTGCGCGCCGCCTTCGACAAAGCTGTCGCTGTCTATGGCGGCGTCGACATTCTGGTCTCCAACGCCGGTGCCGCCTGGGAAGGCCGCATCGGCGAGCTCGACGATGCCCTGCTGCGCAAGAGTTTCGAGCTCAACTTCTTCGCCCACCAGTCGGCGGCGCAGAACGCGGTGCGCATCATGCTGGAACAGGGCACCGGCGGTGTGTTGTTGTTCAACACCTCCAAGCAGGCGGTCAACCCGGGTCCGAAATTCGGCGCCTATGGTGTGCCGAAGGCGGCGACGCTATTCCTGTCCCGGCAATATGCGCTCGACTACGGCGCGCACGGCATCCGCTCCAATGCGGTCAACGCCGACCGCATCCGCTCCGGCCTGTTGACCGACGCCATGATCGCCAGCCGTTCCGGCGCGCGCGGCGTGTCGGAGAAGGAATACATGTCGGGCAATCTGCTCGGACAGGAGGTGACGGCAGAAGACGTGGCGCAGGCCTTCCTGCACCAAGCATTGGCCGAACGCACCACCGCCGATGTGACGACGGTCGACGGTGGCAACATCGCCGCAGCGCTGCGCTAGACATAGACCTGGAGCGGTTCATCGTTCACCAAAACGACGAACCGCTCTCCCACCTGAAGGACTCCAGGCGGAGAACTGCTTTTGCAGGTCGTGCTGAAAAACTGCTCGAACCGGTCAAAATCCACTCCAATCCTTGGCCTATTGCTCGACCACTTTAGGGCGCGCCTTGTGTTTCGCATGCGAGCTCCGACCCTGATCCTTGGTGGAGTTGTCGATGGCTGCGAAGAGACTTCGTGTCGGCTTGCTGTTCGGCGGGCGCTCCGCCGAGCATGAGGTGTCGCTGCTTTCGGCAACCAATGTCATAGCCCTGCTGGACCCGGCGAAATCCGACGCCGTTCCCATCTTCGTCACCCGCGAAGGCCAATGGCTGCTGAGCAATTTCAAGGACGGCGCGCTGGCGACACCGTCTGATGGGACGCAGCTTTGCCTGGCGCCGGGCGGGCATGGGCGGATGCTGGCGATCCCCGCCAAGGGTGCGCCGCACGACCTGCCTGCCATCGAATATGGTGTTCCGGTACTGCACGCCTGCATGGCGAGGACGGCGCGGTGGGCTGGTGCGAGTCGGGCGGTCATGATGCAGGGGCAGATTCCTAACAGATATGTTAGACCTTGTTGGATGCATTATAATGTGGGTATGAAAAATGAACCTATGCGCACCCTCACCATATCCCTCACCGCGCAGCAGATAGCTCGCCTGCAAAGCGCTATCGAAGGTGGCGGTTATGCTTCCAACAGCGAGATTGTCCGCGACGCCCTGCGCTTATGGGAGCAGCGCGAGGAATTGCGCACGCTCGAACTCCAGCACTTGAAGCGGGCCTATGCCGACGGGATGGGCAGCGGCAAGCCAGTGGCTGTCGACCCCACCGAGTTCATCGGCAGCCTGAAGGCAGAACGCCGCGCCCGTGGCTAGCTATAGGCTCACACCGCGCGCTTCGCAGGATTTGCGAGACATCTGGCACACCATCGCCGCCGACAATGAAAAGGCAGCAGACAGACTGTTGATGCGCATTTTCGAAAGACTGGAGCTGGCGGCGCAGCACCCCAAGATGGGCAGCGCACGGCCCGAGTTAAGCGCAACGGCCCGCGTGCTCGTCGAAGGCCGTTATATCATCATCTACGAGCCGCAGCCCGATGGTGTCTGTGGCGATTGTCCACGGGATGCGCGATCCAGACCATTGGTTGTAGGCCGGCAGGCTTACGATCAATATGAAAAGAGCGGCCCATGCCGCCCTTCGCATCTATCAGACGACCGATCCTACTTCGCGTTCGGGTTCGGCATCCAGGCCGGCATGGCGACATCGGCATGGGCGAATTGCGGCAGCTTGGCCGACAGGTCCTCCATGTTCTTGATGTCCTTGTCGATCAGGTCCTTCTGGGTGATCAGCGTCGGCGGCACGATGACGTTGTGGCCGGGATCTTCACCGGCGAGCAGCTGCGCCAGCGCGCGCACCGAGACCTGGCCGACGACGGCAGGGTTGGTGGCGGCGGTGGCGGCCCAGGCGCTGTCGGTCTCGCGCATGGCCGCGATGTCCGAGGTAGAGATGTCGGCGGAGTAGATCTTGATCTTCTTGTTCAGCCCCGCCTCGTCGACGGCGATCTTCACACCCTTGGCGAACTCGTCATAGGGCGCGAACATCACATTGATGTCGGGATGCGCCTGCAGCACCGAGCGCGCCTGGTTGGCGACCGAGTTGGCGATCGGGTTGTCGAGCGTGCCGAACATCGCGACTTCCTTGATGCCGGCATGTTTCTTCTTCACGTCGACCCAGGTCTCGTTGCGGCGGTCGAGCGGCGCGATGCCAGCGACATAGACATAGCCGGCATTCCAGCTCTCGCCATTGTCCTTGACCGCCTGCTCGAGCGCCAGGCGCGCAAGGTCCTTGTCGGACTGTTCGATCTGCGGGATCTTGGGGTTTTCGACATTGACGTCGAAGGCGACGACCTTGATGCCGGCATCGACCGCGCGCTGGGCGGCGTCCTTCATCGATTCCGTCAGGCCGTGCTGGATGATGATGCCCTGCACGCCGAGTGCGATGGCCTGGTCGACCATGTCGGATTGAAGGGCGGCGTCCTGGCGGCTGTCGAGCACGCGCAGATCGATGCCGAGCGCCTTGGACTGGGACTCGACGCCCGAGAGATAGGCCTGGAAGAAATCGCCGGTCGAGAGATAGCGCACCAGCGCGATCTTGACGCCGGGCTTGTCGAACGGCGCCGGCTTGTCGGCGGCAAAGGCCGGGACCTGCATCAGCATTGTTGCGCCGGCCAATCCGAGCGCGACCTTCCCCAAAAGTCGTCTTGTGATGTTCACGTTCTTTCCTCCGTTTGTTGAACCCAAAACTGTCCCGGCAGCCATTCTATCTCCTGCCCCGGCCGGAAAGGGCGAAGGTAAAGACAAGGGCGACGACGAGAACCACGCCCTTGACGAAATCCTGCGTGTAGTAAGGCGCGTTCATCATCGTCAGGCCTTGCAGCAGGATGCCGACGAACAGCGCGCCGATGGCGGTGCCGAAGGCGTTCGGCTTGGCGGCGCCGAGCACCGCGTAGCCGATCAGCGCCGCGGCAACCGCATCGAGCAGCAGATTATTACCCGACGCGATGTCACCGCGTCCAAGCCGTGCGGCCAGCAAAATCCCGCCGATCGAGGCAAAAACTCCTGAAATGACGTAGGCCCAGATTTTGTATGCCTTGACAGGCGCGCCGGCGAGTTCGGCGGCCCGTTCATTGCTGCCCACGGCATACATCATGCGGCCGAAGCGTGTGTATTCGAGGAAGAACCAGATCAGCACGGCGAGCACGATCAGCACGACCACCGAGACCGGAATGAGGTTCGGGATGAAGAAGTCGAAGCGGTGGCGGCCGAGCGCCAGGAAGGCGTCGGAGAATTTGCCGTTGGCGACCGAGCCGTCCGGCATTGTCATACCGGTGGCGATGGAGCGTCCTTCAGTCGGGATGCGCTGGAGGCCGACGAGCAGGAACATCATGCCGAGCGTCGCCAGCAGATCGGGCACGCGCATATAGACGATCAGCCAGCCATTGATGAGGCCGACAAGGGCGCCGATGAGCAGGCAGATGAGGACAGCGACGACAACGTTCTGCTCCAGCACCACCATGACATAGGCAGCCGCCATCATGGCCGATGTGGCAACCGAGCCGATCGAGAGATCGAAGCCGCCGACAACCAGTGTGGCGGTGACGCCCAGCGCCAGCACGCCGGTGATGGCGACCGACTGGAAAATGAAGACGGCACTTTGCGGCGAGACGAACCCGTCGGCGGCGATGGCGAAATACGCGATCAGCCCGAACAGAAGCACGATGAACCCATAGCGGATGGCGTAATCGCGCAGCGTCATTCAGCGCCCGCCGTCAATACCCAACTCAAACCCGTGCACTCCATTCCAACCCTCAGTTCTTCAATCATCGTGGCTCAGGCCGCACTGTGCAACGGCCCGCCCGCGACTTCGGCCAGCAGACGGTCGAGATCGACATCGGCGTTGCGGTGTTCGCCGACGATGGTCTGCTCGGACATCACCAATATGCGATCGGCCGTCTCCAGTGCCTCGTCGAGTTCGGTGACGAACAGCAGCGTGGCGCGGCCATTGGCGCTGGCCCTCAGCTTGGCGGCGATGTCGCGCCTGGCGGAGATATCGACGCCCTGGAACGGTTCGTCGAGAATGAACAATCGGGCGTCCTGCGCCATCCAGCGGGCCACCATCACCTTCTGCTGGTTGCCGCCCGAGAGAGTGGTCATCTCGTCCTTCTCCGAGCGGCAGACGATGCCGAGATCCTCGATCTGCCGGCGGGCAATAGTGCGTTCAAGGCCGCGTTTGAGAACTGAAAAACGCGACATGCGCTTGTGGAAGGGCAGGCTGATGTTTTCCTGGATGTTGAAGTCGCCGACGATGCCGTTTTCGCCACGGTCCTTGGCGACCAGAAACACGCCGGCGGCGATGGCTTCGCCGGTCGACGCGGGCGCATAGGGCTTGCCATATAAAGTCATCGTGCCGGACAGCGGCTTGCGCAGGCCGAACAGCGTCTCGGCGAGCGCCGTCTTGCCGACGCCGACGAGGCCGGTGATGGCAACGACCTCGCCGTCGCCGAGCGTCAGCGAGAATGGCCGGGCACCAGGGGCGATGCGCAAGGCATCGACGGTCAGGATCGGCTTGGCAGAACTCCTGGCTTCGATGCGGTCAAGATGGATCTTGCGGCCGAGCATGGCGTTAACGGCACCCTCATAGTCGAGAGGCTCGCTGTCGAAGACGCCTGAGATGACGCCATCGCGCATCGAGACGATGCGGTCGGCAAGCCGCCTGATATCCGACATGCGGTGCGAGATGTAGAGGATGGCGACGCCTTGCTCGCGCAGCCGGTCGAGCAGGGCGAACAGCCGGTCCGCCTCGGCGCTGGACAGTGAGGAGGTCGGCTCGTCGAGGATCAGCACTTTCGGCTGGTGCGCCATGGCGCGCGCGATGGCCACCATCTGGCGATCGGCCAGCGACAGATCGCTGATGCGGGCCTTGAGGTCGATGGCGAGCCCCATGCGGTCGGCCACCGCTTTGGCTTCGCGGCGCACCCGGCCGGGGTTGAACAGCAGCGGCGCGCCCTTGCCGCTCAACCTATCCAGCGTCAGATTGGTGGCGACATCGAGATCGGCGACGACGCCGTCATTGATGTTTTGATGCACGGTGACGACGCCTGCGCGGATCGCCTCGGCCGGCGTGTTCGGCGCGAAATCATGACCGGCCAGGTGCATGGTGCCGCCGGCATGGTCGTAGACGCCGCTGATAATTTTCACGAGGGTGGACTTACCGGCGCCATTGGCGCCCATCAGCACGGTGATCTCACCGGCATGCAGTTCGAGCGAGACGCCGCCAAGCACCTCGATATGGCCGAAGGACTTCCTCAGCCCGTCCACGCGGAACACGGCATCATTGCCCATTCGTTTCCTCCCTGACCATGACGCTATGGGCTACGTCATCAATTGTCAACTCGATTGACAATTGCCAGTCAGCTTCCTAGCTTGGCCTCACCGCCATCGCTCCACTATGATTGAGCGAGCAAGCGGGAGGGTGAGGAATGACTGCGAAATTGCCGTTCGAAGCACTGTCGGTGGAGACGCTTGCAACGCGCCTCGGCACGAACGAAGCGCTGTGCGCAAAAATCGGCCCCGATACCGGTGCCTGGAAGGTGCGCGAGGTCGGCGACGGCAATCTCAACCTCGTCTTCATCGTCGAGGGCGTGTCGGGTGCGGCCGTGGTCAAGCAGGCCCTGCCCTATGTTCGCCTCGTCGGCGACAGCTGGCCGCTGCCGCTCAAACGCTCCTTCTTCGAGTATCACGCGCTGACGCGGCAAGAGGCGCGCGCGCCGGGTTCGGTGCCGGCGATCCTCCATTTCGACGAAGCCCAGGCGCTGATCATCATGGAATATCTGGCGCCGCCGCACATCATCCTGCGCCGTGCCCTGATCGGCGGCCGCGAGTTGCCAAATATCGCCCGCGACATCGGCCTGTTCATGGCCCGCACTTTGTTCCGCGGCTCCGATCTCTCCATGCCGACCAAGGACCGCAAGGCCGACCTGGCGCTGTTCGCCGACAATGTCGAGCTCTGCGGCATCACGGAAGACCTGGTGTTTTCCGATCCCTATTTCGACGCCAAGCTGAACCGGCACACCTCGCCGCAGCTCGACGGCCTGGTCGCCGAGCTGCGCGCCGACCGCGACCTCAAGGTCGAGGCGCAGCGGCTGAAGCATATCTTCGCCGCCAACGCCGAGACGCTGCTGCATGGCGACCTGCATTCGGGCTCGATCATGGTCACCGACACCGAGACGCGGATGATCGATCCGGAATTCGCCTTCTACGGTCCGATGGCCTTCGACGTCGGCATGCTGCTCGCCAATTTCTGGATGTCCTACTTCTCGCAGCGCGGCCATGAACACAAGGGCAAGCGTGACGCCATGCGTGCCTATCTGCTCGGGGTGACCAATGACACCTGGACGGTGTTCCGCGCCGAGTTCTCGCATCTATGGCGCACCGAGCGCACCGGCATGCTTTACCAGAAGAGCCTGTTCGAGGATCAGGGCGACATTCTCGCCTCGGAGCAGGCGCTCGACCATGTGCTGCACCAGATCTGGACCGACCTCTTGGGCTTTGCCGGCATCGAGGTGCACCGGCGCATCCTCGGCCTCGCCCACAATGCCGATTTCGAGACCATTGAAGACGAGGATCTGCGAGCCTCCTGCGAGGCCAAGGCGCTGAAATTCGGCCGCCACATCGCCGTCAACCGGCACCAGATTCACGGCATGGACGAGGTCAATAATCTGGCCGCTTTGATCGAACGGGAGAGCAGGATTTGAACGTCGGCGAGCGCCACTACCGCACCATCTGGCTGAGCGACGACCAGCGTTCGGTCGAGATCATCGACCAGCGCTGGCTGCCGCACGAGTTCCGGGTCGAGACGATCGGGAGCGTTGCCGGCATCGCCACCGCGATCCGTGACATGTGGGTTCGTGGCGCGCCGCTGATCGGCGTCACCGCAGCCTATGGCGTCGCCATCCAGATGGCGGACGATCCGTCTGACGAAGCGCTCGACGCGGTCTGGGAGACGCTGCACAAGACGCGGCCGACGGCGATCAATCTGCGCTGGGCACTGGACGAGATGCGGCGGTTCCTCAGGCCGATCGTATTGGGACAGCGCGCGGAGGCGGCCTATAAGCGCGCTGCCGAAATCGCAGACGAGGATGTCGATCTCAATCGCGCCATCGGCGAGAACGGGCTTGCCATCATCAAGGAGATCGCGGCACGCAAGAAGCCGGGCGAGCCGGTCAACATCCTCACCCACTGCAACGCCGGTTGGCTGGCGACGGTCGATTACGGCACCGCCACGTCGCCGATCTATCTCGCCGTCGAGGCCGGCATTCCGGTCCATGTCTATGTCGACGAGACGCGCCCGCGCAACCAGGGCGCCCAGCTGACCGCCTGGGAGATGGCCGGCCACGGCGTGCCGCACACGCTGATCGTCGACAATGCCGGCGGCCATCTGATGCAGCGTGGCGCGGTCGACATGGTGATCGTGGGCACCGACCGCACCACGGCCAATGGCGACGTCTGCAACAAGATCGGCACCTATCTCAAGGCGCTCGCCGCCTCCGATAATGAGGTGCCCTTCTACGTCGCTCTGCCCTCGCCGACCATCGACTGGACGGTGGGTGATGGGCTGACCGAAATCCCGATCGAGGAACGCTCCGGTGACGAGGTGTCGCTGGTCTGGGGCAAGACGGCGGACGGCAAGATTGCGCAGGTGCGGGTTTCGCCCGAAGCGACGCCGGCGGCCAATCCGGCGTTCGATGTGACGCCGGCACGGCTCGTGACAGGGCTGATCACCGAGCGCGGTGTGGCCAAGGCTTCGCGCGAAGGGTTGAAGGCGATGTTCCCCGAACGCGGATAATCTCCCCCCTTTGAGGGTCCCTTGAGGGGGAGATGTCGCCAAAGGCGACAGAGGGGGTCGGCGCGTCCTGACGCGACCTCCCAGCACCGACAGATGGACGCTAGCGCTCCAGTCGAACCGACCCCCTCTGGCCTGCCGTCCATCTCCCCCTCAATGGGTAGATTAGCGCCTCACCGGCTGGCTACCGGATTTCAGCCCTGCAACAAGAATTGCGGCCACGATGGCCGCTGACGGTTGCGGTTCTGGCGAAATCCGGCCAGAAGCATCTGGCCGGCAACCGGCCGGCCCGCGACGTTGCGCTTGAAACCAGATACGGGAGACTATTGGGTGGCTCGCATAACACTGAGACAATTGCTCGATCACGCCGCCGAGTACGGCTACGGCGTACCCGCTTTCAACATGAACAATATGGAACAGGGCCTCGCCATCATGGAGGCGGCCGAGGAGACCAAGTCGCCGGTCATCCTGCAGGCAAGCCGCGGCGCCCGCGCCTACGCCAATGACGTGGTGCTGGCCAAGCTGATCGACGCGCTGGTCGAAATCCACCCCGACATCCCGGTGTGCATGCATCTCGACCATGGCAACAACGAAGCCACCTGCGTCACCGCCATCCAGTACGGCTTCACCTCGGTGATGATGGACGGCTCGCTGAAAGAGGACGGCAAGACGCCGGCCGACTATGCCTACAATTCCGGCATCACCCGGCGCGTCGTCGACATGGCGCATTGGGGCGGCGTGTCGGTGGAAGGCGAGATCGGTGTGCTCGGTTCGCTTGAGAGCGGCGGCGGCGAGCAGGAGGACGGCCACGGCGTCGAAGGCGCCATCAGCCACGACCAGCTCTTGACCGATCCGGAACAGGCGGTCGAGTTCGTCAAGGACACCCATGTCGATGCGCTGGCTGTCGCCATGGGCACCAGCCACGGCGCCTACAAATTCTCGCGCAAGCCGGACGGCGCGGTGCTGGCGATGAACGTCATCGAGGAAATCCACCGCCGCCTGCCCAACATGCATCTGGTGATGCACGGCTCGTCCTCGGTGCCCGATGACCTGCAGGAAATCATCAATAGATATGGCGGCCAGATGAAGCCGACCTGGGGCGTGCCGGTGGAAGAGATCCAGCGCGGCATCAAGCACGGCGTGCGTAAGATCAACATCGACACCGACAACCGCATGGCGCTGACCGGCGCCATCCGCAAGGTGCTTACCGAAAACCCGTCGGAGTTCGATCCGCGCAAATATTTGACGCCGGCCATGGCTGCGATGCGCAAGCTGTGCAAGGAGCGCTTCGAGCAGTTCGGCACCGCCGGCAACGCGCAGAAGATCAAGCCGCTGCCGGTGGCCGAGATGGCCAAGCGCTACAAGTCGGGGAGCCTTGATCCGAAGTTTGGCTAGGGCTCTTAATGGATAAAAAAGGCCGGGCGCGAAAGCGGCCCGGCCAAAAGAAGGTCAAGAACCTTCAGAGGGGAACACCGTCCAGCGGAATGGGAGGAAACCGCCGGACGATAATTCCTATATGCGCGCATTCGCTGCGGTTGGCGACGAACGGCTTTCTAAAACAACGTAGGATTCAGAAATTTCGTGCTCGTCTTCGAAGATTTCAGCCGGCTGAGGCGCCGGTTTCCAGGAGATCGGCGTAGTGCCGGCGCGCCACGTCGGGATGCGAGCGCAGGCGGCTCTTCAGCACATTGGTACCGACATTGCGAAACAGCGGATTGTCGGGATCGCTGGCCGGACCCCGCGCCTCGGCCGCCAGTTCCTCGGGCAGGTTGAGCAGCGGGATCGTGGCGTCGAGCCGGGCGCTGAAGAAGAAGGGCACCGAAATCCGCTCGACACCGGCCGGTGGCGTTACCACGCGGTGGACCGTTGCTCTCAGATACCCGTTGGAGGCCAGCTCGAGCAGTTCGCCGATGTTGACCACCAGCGTGTCGGGCAGCGGATCGACGTCGACCCAGGCACCGTCATATTCGACCTGCAGCCCCTTGCTCTCGTCCTGAAACAGAAGCGTCAGGAAACCGCCATCCTTGTGCGCGCCGACGCCCTGGTTGTCGCCGGTGGCGTCGCGGCCGGGGTAGCGCACGATCTTCATGCGATGGTTGGGCTCGGCCCGGTAGACGGGATCGAAGGCGTCCTCGGCCTGATCGAGCGACAAAGCGAAGGCCCGGAGCAGCCGGATCGCCACCGCCGTCGCCTTGGCCTGCCATGCGAGTAGCGCCGGCTTCAGCTCGGGCAGCGTGGCCGGCCACTGGTTGGGCCCTTGCAGCCGCGTCCAAGCGGGCACGCCGGGGCCTTGTTCGATCGCCGGGCGTTCGACGCCGATGTCCAGCTGTTCGCGCCAGTCGGCCTTGCCTTTGGTCAGCTCGCCGCCGGCGCGCGTATAGCCGCGGAACTGCGAGGACTTCACCATTTCGATCGCCAGTTTGTCGGCTTCCGGCAAGGCAAAGAACCGGCGCGAGGCGTCGAGCACTTCTGCGGTATCCGCAGCCGATATGCCGTGGCCGGTCAAATAGAAGAAGCCGACATCGCGCGCGGCCGTGCGCAGGTCGAAGAGAAACGTTCGCCGCTCGGAAGCGCCCTGTTCGAGGCGGCCGAGATCAAGCACGGGTACGATCCTGGGCATGGTCAAGCTCCTTGTTTCGCTGTCACGGTGGCACGCAGGCCGGTCCGATCAAAGCAACGCGCAATCCAATCTCGGCGCCGATAGGAGAAAGCCGGCGCTGCGTTTGGCAGCCTGCCGGCAAATAACGTTCGTGGCCGCTTATCCGCGCCGGTCCAGCCTGGCGACCAGCCGGTCGCCGACCCACTGGATGCCGCAAACGAGGATGATCAGCACAATGACCACGGCGACCATGACGCTGGTCTCAAAACGCTGGTAGCCGTAGCGGATGGCGAGGTCGCCAAGCCCGCCGGCACCGATGGCGCCGGCCATGGCCGAGGCGCCGATCAGCGTTACCAGCGTCACCGTGAAACCAGCAACGATGCCGGGCAAAGCTTCGGGCACCAGCACCTCGCGGATGATCGTCCAGCGATTGCCGCCCATGGCGCGTGCCGCCTCGATCAGGCCGCGATCGACCTCGCGCAGCGACACTTCGGCGATGCGGGCATAGTAGGGCGTCGCCGCAATCGACAACGGCACGATCGCCGCCCAGGTGCCGATCGCGGTGCCGACGATCAGCCGCGTCACCGGGATCAGCGCCACCAGAAGGATGATGAAAGGCACCGAGCGGAAGCCGTTGATGACGGCGCCGAGCGCGCGGTTCACCCACAGGCTTTCGGCAATGCCGCCGCGCTCGGTGGCAATCAATGCCAGGCCGAGCGGCAGCCCGAAGACGAGCGAGATGAGGCCCGATGCCGCCGTCATCAGGACCGTCTCCCAGATCGAGCGCAGCAGAAGTTCAAACAGAACCGGCGACATGGCCAAGCACCTCCACCCGTGCGTCGCGGGCCTTCAGGAATGCGATTACTTTGGACAGATGTTTCGGATCGTTGCCCGCGACCGCAAGGAACAGCGTGCCGACCGGCTGCTGCTGGACATGGTCGATGCCACCATGGACGAGGCGGAACCGTCCCGGCACGGCCACCGCAAGATCGGACAGCAGCGGACCGCGCGCGGCCTCACCTGCGACGTCGACCCTGAGGATGAGCTCGGCGCCGCCTCCGGGAGCAAGCCGGCCGGCAATCTCGGCCGGCAGTTGCGGGCGGATGCCGCCGAGCAGGCTCCTGGTGATTTCGGAACGCGGCTCGGCAAAGACCGACCACACCGGGCCTTGTTCGACGATGCGCCCGGCATCGATCACCGCGACGCGGTCGGCGATCGAGCGGATCACCTCCATCTCGTGGGTGATGAGCAGGATGGTGAGGCCGAGCTGCCGGTTGATGTCTTTCAGCAAGGCCAGGATGGAGCGCGTCGTCTCCGGATCGAGCGCTGAGGTCGCCTCGTCGGACAGCAGCAGCGCCGGCCGCGCGGCCAGCGCCCTGGCGATGCCGACGCGCTGCTTCTGGCCGCCCGACAGCGAGGACGGATAGGCCTTCGCCTTCTCCGACAGGCCGACGAGATGGAGCAATTCGGCGGCGCGCGCCAGCCGTTCGGCCTTTGGGCGGCCCTCGATCTTCAGCGGCAGCGCGACATTGTCCTCCACGGTCTTGGCCGACAGCAGATTGAAGTGCTGGAAGATCATGCCGATGCGACGCCGCAGCGGCTGCAATTCACGCTCGCCGAGCCGGCCGATCTCGCGGCCCTCGATGAAGACGTCGCCGGAGTCCGGCCGCTCCAGCCCGTTGAGGCAGCGGATCAGCGTCGACTTGCCGGCGCCGCTGCGGCCGATGATGCCGAGGATCTCGCCCTTGCGCACCGTCAGCGAGACGCCGTCGAGCGCAGGCGTCGCGCCGAAGCGGCGCTTGAGGTCGACCAGGCGTACGACATCTTCCTGCCCGGCCGATATATTGACCGGACCGGATGCTTCGGCCGTGACGTGCTGGTTCATCTCACTGTCCGTTTCAAGGCTCGACAAATGCGACAGCGGCCCGCTCAACAGCGGGCCGCCTGCTCCTGACAACCAGGCGCCAATCAATAGGCGCTGATCCCGGTGCCCTTGTAGACCTTGTCGAACTCGGCCTTGACCGCCTCGTTCTGGTAGGACGCGACCAGCGTCTTCACCCACGCCTCGTTCTCGTTGCCGGATTTCACGGCGATGAAGTTGCGGTAGGGGTTGTCGGCCACCGGCTCCTGGGCGATGCGGTTGTCCGGGCCGAGACCGCTCTTCAGCGCCCAGTCGGTGTTGACGACAGCCGCGTCGAGATCCTCGACCGAGCGGCCGACAATGCCGGCGTCCAGTTCCTTGATGACGACCTTCTTCGGGTTCTCGGCAATGTCGGCGGTAGTCGCCAGGATGCCGGTGCCGTCCTTCAGCTTGATCACGCCTTCGTTCTGCAGAACGCGCAACGCGCGGCCCTCATTCGAGGGGTCGTTGGGCAAGCCGATGACGGCGCCTTCGGGCAGGTCGGCAACCTTGGTGTATTTCTTGGAGTAGAGGCCGATCGGCCAGACGCCGGTGTAGCCGACGCGCACGATGTGGTACCCTTGGGTCTTGATCTGGTTGTCGAGATAGGGCTGGTGCTGGAAGGCGTTGGCGTCGATCTCGCCGCGCTCGAGCGCCTCGTTGGGCTGGGTGTAGTCGTTGAACACCACGGTCTCGACGGTCAGGCCTTTTTCGGCGGCCTGGGCGACGACGACGCGCCAGACATCCTCATCCTCGCCGCTGATGATGCCGACCTTGATAGACTTCTTGTCCTCGGCGAAGGACGGCGTCGGCTGAGCCAGACCAACAAGCGTGATGGCCGAGGCAAAAAGTGCCGCAAGGGCAGCTCGCCGGCTGATGGCTGAAAAAAGAAGAGAGCTGGAAGCGTTTCCGCGTTCGGACATTGTCGATCCCTCGTAATCCTGAAGTCATTGCGGCGAGGTGGAATACCAAGCCTTGACGACATCATCGGCAATGCTGCTTGCCGGATCAAAGAACCGCATTTCTTCTCAAACACGAAGCCGGGAATATTCTCTCAAAGATTTCGCGATTGCGAGAACGCTCACGCCGGACCGGTCAGAATGTCTCGACAAAGGGCCGCAGCTCGACCTCGAAGCTCCAGGCGCTGCGATGCTGGCGATGGGTCGCGAGATAGGTCTGCGCGATCGCATCGGGCGACAGCTGGCTGTCCGGTCGCTCGGGCTTCGTCCCGACCGGCTCGATCTGGCCGTCGATAATGAAATGGGCGACATGGATGTTCTTCGGGAAGAGTTCGCGCGCCATCGACTGAGCCAGACCGCGCAGGCCGAATTTCGGCATGGCAAAGCCGGCGGAGTTGGGAAAGCCCTTGGTGCTGGCCGAAGCGCCGGTGAACAGGATCGAGCCGGAGCCGCGCGAAAGCAGCCGCCGCGCCGCCTGCTGGCCGACCAGGAAGCCGCCATAGGCGCCAACCAGCAGCGCCTGTTTGACCGCATCGGGATCGACCTCGGCGATCGGGCCGCGCGTGCGGCCGCTGGCGTTGAAGACCGCAAGCGCCAGCGGACCTTGCTTGTCGGCGGTGTCGAACAGGCCGGCGACGGAGGCCGGGTCGGCGACGTCGGTTTCGACGGCCAGTGCGCCGGTTTCCCCGACCAGCGCCGCGAGCTTGGCCGTGTTGCGGGCGGCCAGCACCACGCGGAAGCCTTCCTTGGTGAGAAGACGGGCCAGCGAGCCGCTCAGGCCCGCGCCCGCGCCCGCGATCACTGCGACTTCGGATGCCATGCCGTTTCTCCCTGGCGATTGATGTGCTTGTTCCATAGCTGGCGTCTTGAACGGCAAGAGGCAAGAACGGCGTTGCTCGATTTTCGCTGTTCGGTGAAAAACTCTGCCGGCAGGTTCGGAGCAATCGACCGCGGCCAGGGTCTTGCCTGGCGAGACAATCCGTCCGACAGGTGATTGCGTTGGAATCGCAAACGGTGTCGCAAGGGAGTCGACCGTGGAACCAATCTGGGCCGTCGGCCTGATGACCGGCACCGTGCTTGACGGCAATATCGACGTGGCGCTGATCAAGACCGATGGCGAGCGGATCGCCGATTTCGGCACCTATACGCTGGCCCCCTACCCCGCAGCGATCCGTGCCTTGCTGGAGGAGACGCTGCGTCAGGCCCGGGTGTGGAATTTCGACGGGCCGGAGCCGGCGATCTTTGCCGAAGCCGAGGAGGCGCTGACGCGGGCGCAGTCGGCGGCGGTGAAGGACCTTGTCGAAAGCAACGGCCTGACCATGGGCGATATCGGCGTGGTCGGCTTTCACGGCCAAACCGTGCTGCATCGTGCCCCGCAACCCGGGCGGCGCGGCGATACGCGCCAGTTGGGCGACGGCGAGCTGATGCATTCGATCCTGGGCGCCAAGGTCGCCTATGATTTCCGCTCGGACGATGTGCGCGGCGGCGGCCAGGGCGCACCACTGGCGGCTGCCTACCACGCGGCGCTTTTGAGGGAAGCCGACGCCAGCGGGGACACCGCTGTGCTCAATCTCGGCGGTGTCGGCAACGTCACTTGGTGGGACGGCAAGGACAACATCGTCGCCTTCGACACTGGCCCGGCCAACGCGCCGCTCAACGATTTCATCAAGGCAAACGGCCTCGGCGAGATGGACCGCGACGGCGCACTAGGCGCGGCCGGCACCGTCGATGAAGTGCGGCTGGCCAAATTGCTCCAGCATCCGTATCTGACCAAGCCCTATCCGAAATCGCTCGACCGTTTCGACTTCGGCGCCGCCATGGCCGACGGCCTCAGCGCAGAGGATGGGGCGGCGACGCTGACGGCCTTCACCGTCTCGGCCGTCGGCAAGGCGCTCGATTTGTTGCCGCGCCGGCCGAAGCGCCTAGCGGTCAGTGGCGGCGGCCGCCGCAACCCGACGATGATGGCGATGCTGGCGAGGCGCGCCAACGTCGAGGTGGTGCAGGCCGAGACACTGGGCTGGAAAGGCGATGCGGTGGAGGCCGAATGCTTTGCCTTCCTTGCCGTGCGCGTGCTGCGCGGCCTGCCGATCAGCTTTCCCAGCACCACCGGCGTGCCGCGGCCGATGCAAGGCGGGCGGCTGGCAGGTTAGAGCTTCTTCTGCAGGAAGATGCGGCTGCGGCCGATGGGAAAGTCAGGCAGCTCGCCGAAACGCCGGTAGCCTTGCCGCTCATAGACTTTGGCCGCTGTCGGATTGAACGTGTCGATCCAGGCGGTCTGGCAGCCCCGGGCGACTGCTTCGCGCTCGGCAGCGTCCAGCATGTCGCCGGCCATATGCTGGCCGCGCAGGCGTTCGTCGACCCACAGCCATTGCACATAGAGCCAGCCCCAGGCGGTGTATCCCGAAATGCCGGCGACGACAGCGCCGTGCTCGTCACGAACGAAGACCGCGATCGGCTTGCGGCCGGAGGGGCCGACATCGCCGTCATTGAACGCCGTCAGCCGCTCGGCCAGGAAGGCGAGGTCGTCTGACGAGGGGTCGGCAGTGGTTTCAAGCGTCGTCTTCATCCGGGCGGGGCTCGCATGGCAAGCCAAGCTCTAGCGAAGGACGGGATGAGGACGCAAGCTTTACGGCTTGATGGGCGGAGGCGACCGCCATGACCCCGCTGCTGCCGCAACCAGCATCAGCACGGCGGCGACGATCGCGCAGATGGCAAAGCCGAACGATGAATAAAGCGGCCCGAAGCTGGTGGTGCCGATGAAGACGGCGAGGTAGGTGACCGAACTGTTCAGGCCCATGATGGTGCCACGGCGCGACGGATCGAGCGCGGTAAGGCGCATCACCAGCACGTTCAGGCCGAAATGATTGGCAAGGCCCCAGATGGCGATCATAGCCAGGATCAGCACGAAATTGCTGCTTGCGAGCGCGATCGCGACATAGACGACGGCGACCAGCAGATAGGCGAAAGGCATGACGCGCCGTGCGCCGATGCGGTCGATGACGCCGTCGAGGAAGGCCGCGGCGCCGAAGCCGGCGCCGTAGGCGAGTGCGGCCAGCGCATTGGCGCTGACGGGCTCGCCCAGATCCTGGTGCAGATGATCGCCGAGATAGCCGTAGACGCCGTAAAAAGCGGTCATGAAGGCGGTGCAGGCGATGAGCAGCGGCACGATGCCCGGAATGGCCAGCGCAACGAACGGCGACGGCGCCGGGCCGCTCTTCCTGACGTCGCTGAGCGAGGTCATCGACAAGGCAGCAAGCGCAATGGCGGAAAGCACCGCGACGGCGGCGAAGACGGCGCGCCAGTGCACGAGATCGGCAAGCACGGCCGACAGCGACACGCCGGCCACCATGGAGACCGTCCAGCCGGTCAGCACGACGCCGATCGTGCCGCTTTCGCGGCCGGGCGGCGCAATTGCCGCTGCACTGGCATAGATGGCCGGCATGGCGACGCCGGCGGCGATGCCGGCGACGGCCTGGGCCGCGACCAGCATGATCACCGTCGGCGCCAGCGCGCTGGCGAGAAGCCCGACCGCCAGCAACAGCAGAGCGCCCTGCAGCATGCGGCGGGCGCCGACGCCGTCGATATAGCGGGCGAGGAACAAAGCGCTGGCGGAAGTGCCGAGACCGAAGGCAGCCGACGCGGCCATCACCGCCGGCACGCTGGTGCCGAAGGATGCGGCGACTGCCGGAGCAATTGGACCCAGGACCAGCGAGTTCGAGCCGATGACGGCGATGCAGCCGGTCAGGAGGTAGGCCAGCGCCGGGATCGGCTGATGGAGCGTTGCAGCTTGATGCGCGTTCGTCATCGGGTCATAATGGCCGAACTGGATTCCGCGACAACAAGGAATTTCGATATGGACGAAGAAACAGATGGGGTTCTGCAGAACAAGGTAGCTCCCCGCGAGCTCGACGCAATCGACCGAAAAATATTAGGCGTGCTGGTCGAGGATGCGACGATCAGCTACGCCGAACTTGGCGAACGCGTCTGCCTTTCGCCGCCGGCGGCGCATGAGCGGGTCAAGCGCCTGCGGCGCAGCGGCGCCATCCGCGGCACGGCTGTGATCATCGACCCGAAGGCGGTGAAGAAGCCGCTGCTCACCTTCGTGCATATCGATACCAAGGGCTGGGGCAAGACACCGGAGCTGATGGCCGTCTCCCAATATCCTGAGGTCGAGGAAATCCATTCGGTGGCCGGCGACACCTGCATGCTTCTCAAGGTCCGCACCGAGGACACCAGGGCGCTCGAAGGCCTGCTGGCGCGTCTCTACGAAACGCCCGGCGTCACCTCGACGCGAAGCTATGTCGTGCTGTCGACCTATCTCGAGCGCCCGGTGCAGCCCGAGATCACGGCGCAATGGCCGACGCCCCGGCATATGGCCACGCCGTTGTACTGATCTGCGCTATCTTCGTCTTGCCGGGGCCACAACAATCCTTCACAAACGGCACCCTATATTGATGCCAGGCATTGATTTGGGGTGACGAGAGGCGCGGCTTGGAATTCGAACTGAAAACCATCGAGGCGCTGGCCCCCGATCAGGCGTCGCTAAGCGCCGCCTCGAAGCTCACCAAGCGCTCGAACTGGCCGCGGCTGGAGAAGAACGAGCAGCAGGCGCTGATCTGGGGCGAATGCCAGGGCTCGGGATCCAACCCCTATCGCACCGTCGTCGACACCGGCGACCACGGCTACAAATGCACCTGCCCGTCGCGAAAATTTCCCTGCAAGCACACGCTGGCGCTGATGTGGATCGCCGCCACGGCGCCGGCCAGCTTCACATCAGCCGAAACAACGCCGGAATGGGTCAATGACTGGCTTGGCCGGCGCAGGAAGAGTGCGCCCCCGCCGGTCGACGCAAAGTCTGGCAGGGGCGCGTCTGGCAAGAGCATTGGCGAGGCCTCGCAGGCAGAGGAAAGCACCGTCGATGACGCCGCCGCGACGGAGCGCCGCGAGACGGCGCAGCGCAAGCGGGCGGAAGATACGCGCACCGCGGTGGCAGGCGCGCTGGACGAACTCGACCAGTGGATTGCCGACCAGCTGCGGCTCGGCCTTTCCGCCTTTGCCGACGCCAGCAGCGAGCGCTGCCGCCGCATTGCGGCGCGGCTTGTCGACATGAAGGCGACGGCGCTTGCCGGACGCATCGACGAAATCCCGGCCCGGCTAATGGCGCTGCGCAGCGAGGAACGGCCGGACGCGGCGATCCGCGAACTCGGCAAGCTGGTGCTGCTGGCCAAAGCCTGGCGCTCGGCGCCCGACGATCCCGAGCTGAAGCGACTGGTGTCGGCGTCCGAAACCCGCGACCAGGTTCTGTCCAGTCCCGACGCGAAGCAGGTCGACAGCCATTGGGAGGTCGTAGGCGAGAAGATCGAGACCCGCCGCGACGGTCTCGTCAGCCATTCGACCTGGCTGCTCGATCTGAAAAGCCCGACGCCGCAGTTTGCGCTGCTGCTCGATTTCTTTCCGGCTTCGGCCGGCCGCCGCTCGGCGGCGTTCACGCCCGGTGACCGGTTCCACGCCCGCCTGGTATTCTACCCGTCGCGCCAGCCACTGCGGGCCTTGGTGGCGGAGCGCAAGGGCGACGTCGTGTCGGGCGCCTGGCCGGATTTCGGCCTCGACGCTGTCAAGGACCCGCTCGCGGCGCATGCGGCGCACCAGGACGCAGCGCCCTGGTCGACCGATAGCCCGCTGATGCTGCCTGCCGGCGCGATCCTGCTCGATGAGCGCGGCACCGCCTGGTGGCAAGCGGCGCACGACCCGCAAGGGATCGCCCTGCCTGTTAGCGGGACCGTCGATCAGACCGTGCTTGGCCTCGACCTCGCGGCCACGGCAGCGCTTTGGAACGGCGCGCGGCTCGATCTGCTGGCCGCGCAAAGCGGCTTCGGGAGGCTCGATCTGTCATGAACGAGCTCGAACTAACCGGCCTGGCGACGATGCGCGACTGCTGGATCACCGGCGGAACCGCATTCGATCTGGCGCCAACCGCATGGAAGGAGATCGCGGGTGGCGCAAGCCCAGACGAACGGGAGCGACGTCTGCTGGCGATCGCGGCGCAGGCGCTCGATGTCGGCCTGCGGCCGTCGGCGCCGAAGACGCTGAAGCGGCGCCCNCCCGCCGCTGCCGAGGCTTGGCCTGCCGCTGCTGCCGGAGCGGTTGCGGCCGCTGTTGCGGGCGGCCCTGAAGAACGCCGCCGATGCGCGGCGCAAGGCGCGCGTGGCGACGCTCGTCGCCGGCCGTGGCTACGTGCTGCATCCGATGGACTGGATGCCGTCGGCATCAGACCAGAACAGCCCTGACATCTATGCGCCGTGGATCGACTGGCAGGCCAGCGTCGAGGGGCTGAAGATTGCGCCGCAGGAGCAACTGACGGTGCAGAACTGGGATGACTTTTACCCCGCCGCGCGCCGTATCGCGTTGACCGAGATGCGCCGTCGCGATCCGGCCACGGCCCGCAGCCTGATGGAAGCGAAGGCGCCCGGCGAGCCGGCGGAAGTCCGGCTGGCACTGATCGAACTCATGCATTTCGGCCTGACGCCTGAGGACGCGCCGTTCCTGAAAAGCCTGGCCACTGACCGCTCCGGCAAGGTGCAGGAACTGGCGAGCCGGCTGCTGGCGAGGTTGGGCGAGCACGGTCGTGTTGGTGGCGGTGCCGACGATCCCGTTGCCGAACTTGCCGCCTTCATCGCAGAAGGCAAATCCGGCTTTATCCGCCGCCGCACCACCTACACCCCGGCAAAACTCAAATCCCCGGCGCAGGAAAAGCGCCGCGCCGAACTGTTCGAGACCTGCAATCTGGTCGACCTTGCTTCCCGATTTGGGGTCAGCGAACCCGATTTCATTGCAGCCTGGCAGTTCGGTGCCGACAACAATGCCGACATCCAGATCTCACGAATGGTCGCCGCGTCGGGCAGCGACGCTGCAGTAACGCAGATGGCCGACACGCTGATCGCCGAGGGTGGCAAGCCGGCACTGTTCGTGCTGCACCTGACACCGCGCCTGGATAGCCGCAGGAAGCGTGTCCTGGTCAGATTGATCCTGAAAGATACGCCGCAGTATGTTAGCACGCTCACCCTTGCCGAGGGCTTCGAAGCCAACTGGCTGGATTGGCCCGACCTGACGAACGGCCAGAGCTTGGCGGTGTTGCGTTCGGCTGTCGCCGGCAATGATGACGCGATGAAGCGAACCGTCGACGACCTGTTGGAAACTTTGGGCTTTCTGGCCACTGCGGCGACAGCGGAAAAATTGATCGAGCATGTCGTTGCGGCCGGCATGCCGCCGGCGGCAGCCTCGCTCGCTTTCCTGCGCCTCAACGCGGCCCTGACGGGAACCAACCCATGACAATCCGGAGAACAGCACCATGAACGCAGCCATCCGCCTCCCCGTCGAGCAGGCCTATGCCGCTGAACTGCAGGCGCTGGCGCGCAATGACGACAAGCAAAAACCTGCGGGATGGAGCCTCTCGCCAAAGGCCGTTCTGACCTACCTGCTCGGCGGCAAGGCAAGCGACGGCACCGTGATATCGCCAAAATATGTCGGCCGCCGCCGGCTGATGGAAACCGCGGTGGCGACACTCGCTACCGACCGCGCGCTGCTGTTGCTCGGCGTTCCCGGCACCGCCAAGTCCTGGGTGTCGGAACATCTCGCCGCCGCCATCATGGGCAACTCGACGCTGATCGTGCAGTGCACGGCCGGCACCGACGAGAACCAGATCCGCTACGGCTGGAACTATGCGCAGCTTTTGGCCAAAGGGCCGAGCCAGGAGGCGCTGGTGCCGACGCCGCTCTACCGCGCCATGGAGAGCGGCAAGCTATGCCGGCTAGAGGAACTGACGCGCATGGGCTCGGACGTGCAGGACACGCTGATCACCGTGCTGTCGGAAAAGATGATGCCGATCCCGGAGCTCAACACCTCGCTCTATGCCCAGCGCGGCTTCAACATCATCGCCACCGCCAACAATCGCGACAAGGGCGTCAACGAACTGTCCTCGGCGCTCAAGCGCCGCTTCAATGTGGTGGTTCTGCCGCTGCCCGAAGACATGGCCGAAGAGGTGGCGATCGTCTCCAAGCGGGTCGACGAGATGGCCGGCGGCCTCGACCTGCCGGTGCCGAAGAATGTCGGCGAGGAGATTGCGCGCGTGCTGACCATTTTCCGCGAGCTGCGCTCGGGCGCAACCGCTGACGGCAAGGTGACGCTGAAGACGCCTTCGGGTTCATTGTCGACCGCCGAGGCGATCGCCACCATGGTCGGCGGCCTCAGCCAGGCGGCGTGGTTCGACAGCGGCAAACTCGGCGCCGAAGGCCTCGCCGCCAGCCTTGTCGGAGCGATCGTCAAGGACCCGGTGCAGGACAAGGTGGTGCTGGAGGAATATCTCGAAACGGTGCTCAAGAAGCGGCCGGACTATGCCGGCTATTACGCGGCACTGAACGCAGCGATCTGAGGTCATGAGCGACGTCGCCTATTTCGGCATCCGCCATCACGGGCCGGGCTCCGCCGACAGCCTGGTGCAGGCGCTGCGGGACTTGCAGCCGGTCGCGGTGCTGATCGAAGGGCCGAGCGACGCGTCCGCCCTGCTGCCATTGCTGGCGCGCCCGCAGATGCAGCCGCCGGTGGCGCTGCTCTGCTACCCCGAGGACGATCCGGCCGCGACAAGTTTCTGGCCGTTCGCCGAGTTCTCGCCGGAATACCAGGCGGCGGTGTGGGCGGTGGAGAACAAGGCGGCATTGCGGTTCATCGACCTGCCGTCATCGGCACGGTTCGCGGCACCGGCAACCGACGACACCGACAAAACGGCTGACGCCGACAAGCCCGAACCCAAGGACGAAACCGGTGAGGATGGCGAGCCCGCATCGCATCGCGACCCGATCGGCACGCTGGCTGCGGCCGCCGGCTATGAAGATGGCGAAAGCTGGTGGGCCGACATTATCGAGCAGAATCCGCAGCCGGGTCCAATCTTCGCTGCCATCACCGATGCGATGACGACGCTGCGCGACGGCGAAGGTGCGATCGCGCCGTTCGAGGCCAAGCGTGAAGCGCATATGCGATTGGAAATCGCCGCCGCGCGCAAGGAATTCGCCGGACCGATCGCCGTCGTCTGCGGCGCATGGCATGTGCCGGCCCTGCAGGCCGCGCACACGCAGAAGAACGACCAGGCGCTGATCAAGGGAATTGCCCGGCGCAAAAGCATCATGACATGGGCGCCATGGACCGGGCCGCGTCTTGCGCTGGGCTATGGTTATGGCGCTGGCGTCGTCGCGCCCGGCTGGTGCAAACATCTGTGGCGCACACGAGGGCGGCGCGACGCCGCGACGCTGTGGCTGGCGACGATCGCGGCGGTGCTGCGGGCGAAGGGCCATCTGGTGTCGACCGCGTCGCTGATCGAGGCCGAGCGGCTTGCGCGCACACTGGCTGCCATTCGCGAGCGGCCGAAGCCCGGCTTCGAGGAATTGCGCGATGCCGCGATCGCGGCGCTGTTCAACGGCGAAGCGGTGCTGTGGGCGCTGGTCGAGGCCGAGCTGCTTTTGGGCGCGGATGTCGGCGAGATTCCGCCCGACACGCCGCTGGCGCCGCTGATCGAGGACCTGCAGCGCAACCAGAAGGCGGCGCGGCTGAAGCCGGAGGCGCTGGAACGCGAGCTGTCGGTCGATCTGCGCAGCGAAAGCGGACTGTTTCGTTCGACATTGCTGCACCGGCTGAACGTGCTTGGCGTGCAATGGGGCAGGCTGGCCGACGCCGGCCGCAGCCGCGGCACCTTTCGCGAAAAATGGACGCTGGCCTGGGAGCCGGAATATGCCGTGCGCCTGGTCGAGAACCTGATCTACGGCCCGACTATCGAAAAGGCCGCCAATGGCCGCCTGATCCAGATGCTCGGTGCGGCCGCGAGCCTCGACACGCTTGCCGCCCTTGTCCAGAGCGCCATTACGGCGGATCTGTCGGAGGCCGCGAGCGCCGGCCTTGTAGCGTTGGAGGCGCGCGCAGCGCACAGCAGCGAATGCCTGGAGATGCTGGCCTCGGTGCCGCCGCTTGCCGACATCATCCGTTACGGCGAGGCGCGCAAGACCGAAACCAACCGGCTGTCCGGTTTGTTGGAACGGTTGATCGTCGAGGGCGCGATCGCGCTGCCCTATGCGGTGCGCGACCTGGACGAGCAGGCCGCCACCACGCTGGTCGGTGCTGTGCGCAAGGCCGACACGGCGATCCGGCTGGTCGAGCCCGGCGAAGGCGTGCTCGATGCCTGGCGCAACGGCCTGACCGGCGTGCTGGAAGGTCCGCGCTCGACGGCGCTGCTCGCCGGCTGCGCCGCGCATCTGCTCTATGAAGCCGGCCAACTGTCGGCAGAGGACGCCGCCGGGCTGCTCGGACGCAGGCTGTCGCCGGGGACGCCGGTCGCCCAGGCAGCGGGGTTCTTCGAAGGTTTCTTCAGCACTGCCGGCCAGCGGCTGATCTATGACGAGGGCCTGCGCGGCGCCGTCGATGGGTGGCTGAAATCGCTCGACGAGGACGCTTTCATCGCGCATCTGCCATTGCTGCGCCGCGTCTTCTCCAATCTGGACTCGATGGAGCGGCGGCGGTTGATCGAGGCCGTGCTCGGCCGCACCGCAAGGTTGCCGGCCGGCCTGACGCCGGCGCCGGATGGCGGCGAGGGCTGGCGCCGTCACCTGGAGCGGCTTGGGCCATTGCTGGCGGGCGGAGTGTGACAATGGATGACGAAGCCGAAGTGCCCGAACCCGGCCCGGCATCCTCCGATAGCGGGCGCGAGCGCCGCTGGCGGCTGGCGATCGGCGCCGATGACGAGGCTTCCTCCGCCCTTTCCAGTGATGACAAAAAACTGTCTTCGGCGCTCGATGCGCTTTACGGCGACGGCGCCAATGCCGATGCCGACCCGCGCAAGCGGCGCGGCGGGCTCGGCCGCTCGGCGCCACGCGTGGCGCAATGGATGGGCGATATCCGCTCCTTCTTTCCCGCCCAGGTGGTCCAGATCGTCCAGAAGGATGCCTTTGAGCGGCTGAACCTGAAGCAGATGCTGATGGAGCCGGAATTCCTCAAGGCGATCGAGGCCGACGTCAACCTCGTCGCCGACCTGATCTCGCTGCGTTCGGTGATGCCGGCCAAGACCAAGGACATCGCCCGCACCATCATCGCCGACATCGTTGCCAAGCTGATGCAGCGGCTGGAGCAGAAGACCGCCGAGGCGATCCGTGGCGCGCTCGACAAGTCGCGACGCACCAACCGGCCGCGCCAACGCGACATCGACTGGCCGCGCACCATCTCGGCCAATCTTCGCCACTACCAGCCTGGGCACAAAACCGTCGTGCCGGAAAAACTGGTCGGCTTCATGCGCAAGCAACGCCGGCTGGTCGATCTCGACGAAGTGGTGCTGTGCGTCGACCAGTCCGGCTCGATGGCGAGCTCGGTGATCTACGCCTCGATTTTCGCCGCGGTGACGGCGTCGCTGCCGGTCGTGCGCACCAAGCTGGTCTGTTTCGACACGGCCATCGTCGACCTGACCGAAGAGCTCAGCGACCCGGTCGAGGTGCTGTTTGGCGTGCAGCTCGGCGGCGGCACCGACATCAACCAGGCGGTCGCCTATTGCGCCGACCGCATCGAGCGGCCGACCAAATCCCACTTCGTGCTGATCACCGACCTCTATGAGGGCGGCAACGGCCAGGACTTGCTGCGGCGGCTTGCGGCGCTGGTCCGGTCCGGCGTCAATGTCATCGTGCTGTTGGCGCTGACCGATCAGGGCCGGCCGGGCTATGATCCGGCGATGTCGGCTTCGGTTGCGGCACTTGGCATACCGGTCTTCGCCTGCACGCCGGACCTGTTTCCCGACATGATGGCGGCGGCGTTGCGGCGCGAGGATATCGGCGCCTGGGCAGCCGGCGCCGACATCAAGCTGATCCGCGCCGAGACGGAGCCGAGCAGTCAGGCCTGACTATTCGAACGAATAGGCAAACCCGTCAGTGGAAGCGCTGACGGTCACCTTGGTCATCTTCTCGCCGTCGAGCGACCGGTTCAGCACGCCGCGGCTGAGTTCCGGCAACAGCGTGTTGGTGAGGATGGCGTCGATCATGCGGCCACCGGACTCGATTTCGGTGCAGCGCGCCTTGACCAGCGCCATGACGCCGTCGCCGATCACNCGTCGATCATGCGGCCACCGGACTCGATTTCGGTGCAGCGCGCCTTGACCAGCGCCATGACGCCGTCGCCGATCACCAGTTCGGCGTCGTGGCTGGCGCGCAGCCGCCGCGCGATCTTGCCGAACTGATGGCGCGTGATGGCCTCGATCATCGAATCCGAGAGCGGATAGTAAGGGATGGTCACGACGCGGCCGAGGAACGCTGCCGGAAAGACTTTCAGCAGTGGAGCGCGCAAGGCTGCATCGAGGCCGTCGAGCCCCGCCCTCACCGTGCCGTTTTGCGTCCGCTCCATGATGACTTCGGACCCGACATTCGATGTCAGCAGGATCAGCGTGTTCTTGAAGTCGATGCGCCTACCCTCGCTGTCATCCATCATGCCCTTGTCGAAGACCTGGAAAAAGATCTCGTGGACGTCGGGATGGGCCTTCTCGACCTCGTCGAGCAGGATCACCGAATAGGGTTTTCGGCGCACGGCCTCGGTGAGAATGCCACCCTTGCCGTAGCCGACATAGCCGGGCGGTGCGCCCTTGAGCGTCGAGACGGTGTGCGCCTCCTGGAATTCGGACATGTTGATCGAGATCAGGTTCTGCTCGCCGCCATAGAGCGTCTCGGCCAGCGCCAGGGCCGTCTCGGTCTTGCCGACTCCCGAGGGGCCGCAGAGCAGGAACACGCCGACCGGCTTTTCCGGCGCTCCGAGCCCGGCGCGGCTGGTCTGCACGCGCTTGGCAATCATCTCCATGGCGTGATCCTGGCCGACGACACGTTCGGACAGCGTGGTGGCCAGCTTGAGCGCCTTTTCGGTCTGGCTGGACAGCATCCGTCCCGTCGGGATGCCGGTCCAGTCCTGGACCACGGCAGCGACCGCATTGCGGTCGACCGACGGCAGGATCAGCGGCGTCTCGCCTTGCGCGGTGGCAAGCTCGGCCATGAGTTCACGCAGCCGCGCCAGATCGGCGACAGGATCTGACGGCGCAGCTTCGGCAGCCGGCGCTTCGGTCTCGAACGCTTTGGCCTTCGGCGTTTCAGGCTCGGACGTTTCGGCCTTGGGCGGTTCAGCCTTGGGCACCTTGGTCTTTTCTTCGTCCGGCGCTGCTGGTTCGGCATCGGTCTCGGCTGTCGCCACCGCATCGAGCGGCACGCCGTCGCCGCGCAGCCGCGCGCGCAGTTCGAGGATCTCGGCAACCAGCGCCTTTTCGCGCTCCCAGCGCTCCTCGGCGGCGGCGAGCATGGTCCCGGCCTCAGTGAGCCCGGCCTCGACCCGCGCCTGCCGGTCAGTTACTTCGATGCCGATCGCGGCCTCGCGGCCGATGATGCCGCTTTCGACTTCCAACGCCTGGCGGCGCCGCAAAATGTCCTCGACCTCGGCCGGCGTCGCATGCTGCGAGATCGCGACCCTGGCGCAAGCGGTGTCGAGCAGGCTGACCGCCTTGTCGGGCAATTGCCGCGCCGGGATGTAGCGATGCGACAGGCCGACCGCCGCCTCGATCGCCTCGTCCAGAATCTGCACCTCGTGATGCTGTTCGAGCACGCCGGCGACACCGCGCAGCATGAGCACGGCGACCGCTTCCGACGGCTCGTCGATCTTGACCACCTGGAAACGGCGGGTCAGCGCCGGGTCCTTTTCGATGTGCTGCTTGTACTCGGCCCAGGTCGTTGCCGCGATGGTGCGCAGTTCGCCGCGCGCCAGCGCCGGCTTCAAGAGATTGGCGGCATCGCCGGTTCCCGCCGCACCGCCGGCGCCGATCAGCGTGTGTGCCTCGTCGATGAACAGGATGACCGGCGTTTCGGACGACTGAACTTCGTCGATGACCGCCTTCAGGCGCTTTTCGAACTCGCCTTTGACGCTGGCGCCGGCCTGCATCAGGCCGATGTCGAGCATGCGTACGCTGATACCCTGGAGTGGCGGCGGCACGTCGCCCTGGGCGATGCGCAGGGCAAAGCCCTCGACCACCGCAGTCTTGCCGACGCCGGCCTCGCCGGTCAGGATCGGGTTGTTCTGCCGGCGCCGCATCAGGATATCGATGATCTGCCGGATTTCCGGATCGCGGCCGACGACCGGATCGATCTTGCCGTCATGGGCGCGCTGGGTCAGGTCGGTGGCGTATTTGGCGAGGGCCGAATCCCCGCCCGGAACCCGCCGCGGCGCCTCGGCAGTGGGAGCCGCGGCGGCAGTGGCGCCGGCTTCGAGCGAGCCCTCCACCACCTCGGCAAAGCGGGCGATGACCGCGTCGGCGTCGATCTTGTCGAATTCGCCGCTGATCTTCGACACCAGGCCTTCCAGCACCGGCGTCTTCAGGCAGGCGAGCACGATATAGGCGCTGCGGACCTCCTCCATGCGGAATTCCAGCGTCGCCAGGTTCCAGGCTTCCTGGATGGCGTGGAAGATGTGGTCGGAAAACTCCTCGATCGAGGTGGCGCCGTAGGGCAGCTTGTCGACGGCGCGGGTCATGTCGCTGGTAAGCCGGCTGGCATCCAGCCCGGCATCGGCAAGGATCATCTGCACATCCGAGCGCTCGGACAGCACCAGCTGCTCGATGAAATGGACGAGTTCGACGTAAGGATTGCCGCGCAGCTTGGCGCTGTCGGCGGCGGCCTTGAAGGCGCGCAGGCAGACCGGATTGAGCTTGCCAACCAGTTCCTTGCGTTTGAAACCCTGCAACGACCGGCGCTGTTCCATCGAACGTGCTCCTGCAATCTGCCCGTCGACAGCCTGCCACATAAGCAGCCGCTTGACAAAGCGCTTGATGCAGCCGGCCTTTTCCCTTTGTGGAGAGTCCCGCGCCGCCAAATGCAGACAACCACGATTTTTTCTAATCCTATGCGATGCGCTTCACATACGAGGTTGGCCAAGCACGCCATGAATTGCGCCATCCGAGACGCAGTTGCACCGACATTCATTAGCGCTCGTTAACTTTTGAGCGGATGGCGAATTGTGGGAATATGCAACCGTGTGCTAACGTTGGGTCACGTACGGTTTTAGAGCCGGTCGCCGGGGGTATCTGTGATCGATCTCGCACTCTGGCTTGCTCCGCTGGACGGTGAAAATCCGTCAGGCGAAGACTTGCGCAACGATCCGGCTTTTCATGAGCTGGAGCGGCTCACGGAGCCGCAGGTCAAGGTCGTCCATGACGGGCGCAACAAGCCAGCCGCGCAATCGACCATTCCGGTCGACTGGCCTGCCGTGCTCGGCAAGGCCGAGGAGTTGCGTTCGCATGGCCGCGACCTGCGCCTGCTTGTCATTGTCGCCCGGGCGCTGGCCAATGAAGAGGGATTGGCCGGACTGGCACAGGGCCTGACCCTGATTGCAAGGACCTTCGAGACGCATTGGGAGACGATGCACCCGGCGCTGCGGGCCAGCCCCCAACCACGCGAGGCCGCCCTGCGCCGCCTCAACGCGCTGGCCGACCTGCAGAACGGCCAGGAAGGCCTGCTGGCGAACCTCAGGCAAATGGTCTTCTTCGCGCCGCGTCCCATCGGGCCGATCAGCGGACGCGATCTCGAACAGGGTGCGCTCGACGATCGCGTCATGCTTCAGGAAGCGGCGTCGGGATTGAATGCCACGGAGAAGGCAGCGCTGGTCAGCGCGCACGGACAGCTCCTGAACCGGGTGGGCAGCGGTTGTGCCGCCCATCAGGACCAGGCCGGTGAACAGATGACAGCGCTCATCGCCGGGGCGCACGCAGCGATCGAGGCGCTCGACGCGGTCGATACGGCCCTGAATGCCCGTCTTGACAGCAACGGGGCTGCCGTCCCGGACCTGAAACGATTTTTGCAGCGCGTGCTGACGACGCTGGAACGCAACACGGCGGTCGAGACCACGGAAGAGGCAGCGACGAAGGGGGCGGCCAGCCCGGCTGCTCCCCCGGCAAGCCCGGCCGCGCCGGTCAGAAACGGTCATGGAGCCGAGACGATGGCAAGCTACGCGGAGACCGGTGCGGGGCTCCCGGACAGGATTTCCTCGCGCGACGATGTGGTGAGGTGCCTCGACCTTGTGGTCGCGTTCTACGACCGCACCGAGCCGTCGAGTCCGATCCCGCATCTCGCCCGCCGGGTGCGCAGGATGGTGCACATGGATTTCGTTGAACTGATGGAAGACCTCGCCCCGTCGGGGCTCAAGGAATTCCGGCTGCTCGCCGGCGTTCCCGACGCCAAGAAGACTGCCCAGAAGGATGAAAGGTAGCAACACATGCCAGCCGAAAGCAAAGCGAAGGTCATCGAGCGAAATCGCGCCCCGCGCGTGCAGATCGCCTACGATGTCGAAACCTACGGCAGCCCGACGACGATCGAACTGCCGTTCGTCATGGGCGTGATGGCCGACCTGTCGGGCGCATCGCAGACCAGGGAAGCGTCCAAGACGGTGCTCGACCGTTCCTTTGTCGAGACCGATGCCAACCGCTTCCCCAAATTCATGGAAGCGCTGGGACCCAGGGTCAAGGCGCGGGTGAAGAACACGCTGCCGCAGGCCGAGGGACAGGAGCGCGACGAAGAACTGGCGCTCGACCTGACCTTCACCAAGATGGGCGATTTCGCCCCCGACAAGATCGCCGAACAGGTCCCGCAACTGGCCGAAATCCTCAAGATGCGGCGCCAGCTCGAGGAGCTGCTCGGCTTCATGGACGGCCGCGTCGATGCCGAAAAGCGCATAGCCCAATTGCTGAACAACCAGCCGTTGCTTGGCCAGATCGCCGCCCAGGCGCTGTCCGACGACAAGGGTGAGGAATAGATCATGGCCGAACAGCAAAAGACCGCAGCATCCGTCGCCGAGGCCGAGGCCGTCGATCTCGGTGAATTCAGCCAGCTCTTGGAGAAGGACTTCAAGGTCAAGAAGGACGACAGCGAGAAGCTGCAGCAGCTGGTTCGCAACCTGGCTCTGGCGGCGCAGTCGCGCTCCGAGACGACGACGATTTCGTCCAACTCGATCAAGTCGATCAAGTCGTTGATCGCCGGCATCGACAAGATGCTGACGACCCAGGTCAACGAAATCCTGCACGCGCCGGAAGTGCGGCAGATGGAAGGCACCTGGCGCGGCCTCTGGTACCTCATCAACAACACCGAGACGGATCAGAAGCTGAAGATCCGGGTGATGAACATTTCCAAGGAGCAGCTGGCCGATACGCTCGAAGACTATGAAGGCCAGATGTGGGACCAGAGCCCGATCTTCAAGAAAGTCTACACCGACGAGTATTCGATGCTCGGCGGCGAACCGATCGGCTGCGTCATCGGCGCCTACGAGTTCTCCAACCACCCGCGCGACGTCGGCCTGTTGCGCAACATCTCCGGCATCTGCGCCTCGGCGCACACGCCGTTCATCGCCGCCGCCTCGCCACGGCTGTTCCGCATGGACAGCTGGCAGGAACTGCCCAACCCGCAGGACCTGCAGCAGATCGTCTCCAACCCGGCCTACGCCTCGTGGCAATCGCTGCGCGAGAGCGAGGATGCGCGCTATATCGGGCTGACCATGCCGCGCGTGCTGGCGCGGCTGCCCTACGGCTCGGAGACAGTCCCGGTCAAGGGCTTCTCCTTCGAGGAGGAAGTGCAGGGCGATCACAACAAATATGTCTGGATGAACGCTGCCTTCCCGATGGGCGTCAACATCAACCGCAGCCACAAGCTCTATGGCTGGGGCACCCAGATCCGCGGCGTCGAAAATGGCGGCACTGTGCTTAACCTGCCGGTGCACTCCTTCCCGACCGATGACGGCTCGATCGCGATGAAATGCCCGACGGAAGTCGCCATCGACGACCGGCGCGAGGCGGAACTGGCCAAGCTCGGGCTGATGCCGATCCTGCACCGCAAGAACACCGATCTCGCGGCCTTTATCGGCGCCCATTCGCTGCAGGATGACGAGACGCGGGCGGGCCGCCTGGTCGACCCCGACGCCCAGTCCAACGAGCGGCTCTCCGCCAACCTGCCCTATCTGTTCCCGGTCTCGCGCTTCGCCCACTACCTCAAGGCGATTGCGCGCGACAAGGTCGGCTCGTTCAAGGAACGCACCGACATGCAGATCTGGTTGACCGAATGGATCAACCGGTACGTGCTGGCCAACCCGGCCTTCGCCGACGACAAGGCGCGCGCCAAGCGTCCGCTTGCCGCCGCCGAGGTGCAGGTCGACAGCGTGGAGGGCCGGCCGGGCTACTACAACGCCCGCTTCTATCTGCGCCCGCACTACCAGCTGGAGGGCATCAATGCCTCGCTCAGGCTGGTGTCGGAATTGCCGTCCGTGAAGACCTGATTGCAGCAACCAAACCTTTGTTTGAAAGCGTGGAGAACGAAAATGCCCACAATGAAGATCGACGGTTTTCTGAAAGTTCCGGATATCAAGGGGCCCAGCACGCGCGACGGCCATGACGACGAGATCGAAATCCATGGCGTCGATTACAAGATGGTCGCGCCCTACGACCCCAATTCCCTCTCGCGCCGAGGCCGCGTGTCGATGGGCATGATCAAGTTCACCAAGCACTACGACAAGGCCTCACCCTATCTGGCCAAGGCCCTGTTCGAAAACAAGGCGCTGGACGAGGTCAAATTCTCCGCTCGGCGGACCATCGACGGCGAGAGCAAGGACTATCTGGTCGTTACCCTGACCGACGCCTCGATCATGGAATACGACATGTCGCAGGCCGATGATGAAGCCGACCTGATCCAGGAGGAAGTCTCCTTCGCCTACAAGAAGATCAAGTTCGTCTATGACGACAATGACGAAGCCGAAATGGATGTCTATGTCGGCAAGTGAGGGGCGAGCAAAGCGCCCTGCCGCCGACAAGGTACAGGCGGGCGGTTCACGGGCCAAGCGCGAGGCGGTACAGCCTTCGCTGTGGGACCGCCTCGTCAACGACCTGCCGGGCCTGAGCTCGGAGATAGACGGGCTCAGGCAGGCTCTGCAGGAGGAGCTTGGCGCAGAGCGCCTGGACGAGCTGCTGGCAGACGGACCGAGGCGCATCGACGCCGATGACGCATTGAACCCCGATCAGAAGCGCCGGTTGCACCGGCTGGCGTTTCAGAACCGGCACCGTGGCGAGCTTGAAAGCCGAGGCATCGTGGTGTCGCCCGATGTGCTGCGCGAGGCCGTGCGGCGCGACATCGAGGCGCTGTTCAACACCGAGCGTTTCGAATCCGCGCCGCTGCTATCCGATCTCGAGGCCGAGCAGATGACCGACAGTCCGACATCGCTGGCCGACTTTCCGGAGGTGCGCCGCAGCGTTGTCAATTATGGCGTGCCGTCCTTCTCCGGCCGGTCGTCGCGCGACTTCGATCGCGATGTTCTGGCACGCGAGATCCGCGCCGTGCTCGCCGCATTCGAGCCGCGGCTGAAGGAGAGCGCGACGAAAGTCACGGTCAACCTCGGCGACAAGACCGGCCTGAAGATCGAGATCGACGCCGTGCTGATCATGACGCCGACGCCCGAGCGCATGCGCCTGCGCACGACGATCAATCTCGACAACGGACTGGCGCGCACCGAGTTCAGGGAAGCCTGAGAGATGGACCGGGTCTTCGTAGAATATTACGAGGAGGAACTGTCCCACATACGCGGGCTGGCGGCGGAGTTCGCCGACATGCATCCGGCGGTTGCCCGCAATTTGTCGCTGGATACGGTGCCGTGTCCCGACCCCTATGTCGAGCGGCTGCTCGACGGCGTCGCCTTCCTCGCCGCGCGCACGCGCCTGAAGGTGGATGCCGAGCGCTCGCGGTTTTCGCGCAGCATCCTCGACGTGCTTTATCCCGATCTCGTCACGCCGGTGCCGGCAACCGCCATGGTGGTGCTGAAGCCCGGCCAGCAGGTGCAGACAATGCTTGCCGGCCACGTCGTCAAGCGCGGCACGCGGCTGGTCTCCAGCCTGCAGGCCGGCCTGTCGACACGCTGCACCTTCACCACCGCGCAGGACATGACGCTGTTTCCGATCGCGATCAGTTCGGTCGGCTATTTCCAGGACCGCAGCGCGCTTGCCGCCGCCGGCATCGGCCCGATCGCCGGCAAGGCCGGCGAAGCGGCACTTCGCATCACGCTGGCGCGGACCGGCAAAGGCAAGCTCGACGAACTGGCGCTCGACCGGCTCGACTTCTATTTCGCCAACCGCACCAAGGCGCCGCTAATCTTCGACGCCATCTTCGGAGTCTGCTCTGGTGTCGGCGCTCGACCGGAAGGCAAGACCAATCCATTGTCGCCGCTACCGCCGCCGGAGATGGTCGGCATTGCCGATGCCGAGGCGCTGATGCCGCGCACGCGGCCGACCTTCGAAGGCTACCGCCTGCTGCGCGAATATTTCATGATGCCCGAGCGCTTCCATTATGGGCGCGTCACCGGCTTGCTGCCGGTCGTGCGCAAATGCCAGGCCGGGCTCGAAATCATCTTCCTGTTCCGGCGTCCGGTGCCCGAACTCGCCGATCTGACGCCGGCGGATTTCGATCTCTTCGCCACCCCGATCATCAATCTCTTCGAGCGCGAGTGCAACATCGTCGAGCTCGACCAGCGCAAGACACGCCAGGTGCTGCATGCCGACCGCACGCGGGCGCGCGACTTTGAAATCTACCGCGTCATCCGCGTCGAAGACGCCGATGCCGAGGGACCCGACGCGGAGATACCGGAACTCTTCAGCCTTGGGCAAAATCGCGGCAGCGGCTGGGTCTATTCGACGGAGCGGCGGCCGCGCCGGCCGACCGAGGACGAGCGGCGCCAGGGCGTGACGCGGACCTCCTATGCCGGCGACGACGTCTTCCTGGCGGTGTCGCGCCCAGTCAACAGTCAGGCCAACCGGCCGCTCAAGCGCGTCGATATCATGGCGCTTTGCACCAATCGCGACCTGGCCATCCTCGACGACACGCCGACCCTGACGCTGGAAGCCGGCGACCCTGTGGAGACGGTCCGGCTGCTCGGCGCATTGCGTTCGCCGCAGCCGGCGATCCCGGCAGCGCTGCCGACCGGCGCCGACGGCGAGTCGCGCGCCGACGACCTGGCCTGGCGGCTGGTGTCACAGCTGGCGCTCAACTTCCTCAGCCTGGCCAAGGAAGGCCGCGGCGTCGATCCGCTGCACGCGCTGCTCGATCTCTATGCCGAGCGCGGCGACCCNCAGCCTGGCCAAGGAAGGCCGCGGCGTCGATCCGCTGCACGCGCTGCTCGATCTCTATGCCGAGCGCGGCGACCCCGGGCTCGCCCGCAATGTGCGCTCGATCGTGCGCATCGACTCGCGCGCGGTGATCGAAAGGCTGGCGATCGAAGGGCCGATGTGCTTCGGCCGCGGCACGGAAGTGACGCTGCATGTCGACCAGTCGGTGCTGGCGGGACAGAGCACTCTGCTGCTGTCGGGCCTGCTGTCGCGGCTGTTTGCCCGCCATGCCGGCATTAACGGGTTCGTGCGCACGCGCACGCGGTTGCTCCAGAAACAGGAGGATGTGCCATGGCCGATGACGCCCGGCAATCGCTACCTGATCTAGAGCGAGCCGCAACCCTGTCCGAGAGTTTCGACTTTTTCGAACTGCTGCGCCGGCTCGAACGGCAAGGCGGCCTGTTCGGCCATTCCGGCCGGCCGGACCGCGAGCCGGCAAGGCTCGGCCAGAATGTGCGGCTGTCCTTCGCAGTGCAGGACGTGGTGGATTTCCGCGAGCCGACGGACAAGTCGCCGGCACGCGTCACGGTCAACAATCTCGGCCTGCTCGGACCCGAAGGGCCGATGCCACTGCATCTGACGCGCTGGGTGCTCGATCGCCTGTCGCAACGCTGGTATGCCGGCGCCGAGGCGCGGCAGACGAGCGACACGACCTTCGTCGATTTTGTCAATATCCTGCAGCACAGGATGATCGCGCTCTACTATCGGGCCTGGGCGGATGCGCATCCGGCTGTGCAGGTCGAACGCGGTGTCGGCGGCCGCGTCCGTTCCATGCTGGAAGCGATGGCCGGCATCGGGCTGCCGGGCACGCAGGATGCCGAACTCGATACAGTAAAACTTCGCCAGGCCGCCTCGCTCGCTGCCCAAGTCGACGGCCCCGAGCGACTGACGCTGTTCCTGGCCGAAGCCTTCAAAGTGCCGGTGGTGCTGAAGGAGTTCGTCGCGGCCTGGATGACCATCCCCAAGGCGCTGCAGACGCGGCTTGCCGGCAGCTATGCCACGCTCGGCCGCAGCGCCACCATCGGCCCGCGCAGCTTCAGCCGGCAGAGCCGCATCGAGCTGCGCATCGGCGCGCTCAGCTATATCGATTACAAGGCCTTCCTGCCGGGCGGTGAGCGGCTGAAGCTGTTGAAGCAGGCGGTGCGCGACCTGATCGGCGAGACCATCGATGTCGATCTCAGGATCGTGCTTGCGGCAAAGGCAGTGCCGCCGGCGAAGCTCGGCACCGTCCAGCTTGCCCGCACCACCTGGCTGGCGCGACCGGTCGAAAAGGGGGACGCCGACGACATGCGGTTGCGGACCATCGTCGGCTGGCGGGAAGAGGTGGCGGCATGAGCCTGCTTCTGATTCTCGAACAGGGACCACGCGCGCAAGTCACGCGGCAGGCGCGGCTGGACGAGGGCGAGCTGGTAATCGGCCGCAGCGCCGACGCCGACTGGCAGATCAACGATCCCGACATGTTCGTCTCGCGCGCCCACTGCAAGATCACCAGCAAGCAGGGCGGCTATTTCGTCACCGATACCTCCAGCAGCGGGTTGTTCATCGACGATGCCGCCAGCCCGCTCGGCGCGGGAAATACCGCGCGCCTGCAAAGCGGCATGCGACTGCGACTGGGCGACTATGTGGTGTGGGTCGATTTGCAGACGGCGAAGACCGAGGCGCCGGCCTCCAGGCCTTCAGCGCCTGCCAGTAAGCCGGCGGCGTCGCGGGCGCCGGTCAGCCTCGGCGGCGACGATTTCTTTTCGTCCACCACGGAAGAAGAGCCGGGACGGCCACGCCCTGCCAACCTGCCCGATCCATTCGAAAAGCCGGTGCCCGGCGCATTCGCGCGTGCGCGGTCCGATGAACGCAGCTCGCAGGCGTTCGACGATCCGTTCAGCCTCGACCCTGTGGCAACGCCGGTGGCCGAGCCCACTGACAGAAACGGCGCCAAGCCATCGTTCGACGATCCCTTCGGCCTCGACTCCGCGCCGCGGTCGAGAGAGCCGAGCAGATCCAATCCTGAGAAGCTGCCGGCCTACGATGACGGGTTTGGTTTCGGCCCTGCCGGGTCCACCAGCCTCGACGCCGGCGTGACGGATGGCGGTGCAACCGATGCGCCCTCGCCTGCCCCCTCTGCAGCGCCCTGGGATCTGCCAGTCCGCGCGGTCGAGCCATCGCCACCGCAGCCACCGCCTCCCCCGTCTCCACCGCCACCACGCGCTCCTGTCCGCCAATCCGCGGCGCGGCCGTCAGCCGGACCGTCGGACGCGGAATTGCGCGCCGCTTTCCTGCGCGGCATGGGCATGGACGAGGCCGATTTTCCCGGCGGCGATCCGGTGGCCGACATGGAAAAATTCGGCCGCGAGTACCGGCTGATGATGGAAGGGCTGATGCAGCTTTTGCGCAAGCGCGCCGAAGAGAAGGGCAACGCTCGCGTCGCTCAAACGGTGGTTGGCGCATCCGAAGTCAACCCGCTCAAATTCCTGCCCTCGGTCGACGATGCGCTGGTAACCATCCTGGCCGAGCGCAGCCCCGGTTTCCTCGGCGCCGAGGCGGCGATCAAGGACGCGGTGCGCGATCTGGCGCAGCATCACGTTCGCGCCTGGCGCGGCGTGCAAGGCGCGCTCAAGCGCATGATCGACCGCTTCGATCCGGCGGCGATCGAGCAGGAACTGAAGTCGAGTTCGGCGATCGGCAATCTGCTGACCGGCGGGCGCGGAGCCAAGCTCTGGGAGTTGTACCAGAAACGCCACCGTGAAATCGCTCGCAGCGCCGAGACGCGTTTTCTGGGCGAGATCGGCGCTGATTTTCGTGATGCATATGAGGAGGACTGAGACATGATCGACAGACGCGAATTTATCCTTGCCATCGGGGCGACGGGACTGCTGACGGCTTGCCAGAGCGGCCCGCCGAAACCATCCGTCATCACAGTGAATCTTGCCGGCGGCGCCGGCATGAACCCGGGACCGGGCGGCGGCGACAGGCCGGTGACGGTGATGATCTTGCGCCTGAAGAGCACCGGCGCCTTCAACTCGGCCGACTATTTCGCCCTGCAGGGCGGTGCCGGCGCGGCACTTGGCGGCGATCTCATCGGCTCCGACACGGTTTCCGTCGGACCCGGCAAGACCGCATCGAAGACCATCACGGTCGAGCCGGAAGTGGCAGCACTCGGCTTCGTCGCGCTGATCAGGGAACCCGGCGGACGCAACTGGCGCACGACCAAATCGGTTTCGCCGGGATCGAAGTTCACGGTCAATGTGAAGCTCGGCAGCGGCGGGATTTCCGCCTAAAGCGCGTCGCGTTTGAACGGATTCAGGCGACGCGCTTTAGATCTTTATTTTTATGCATGTCGTTCTCTCAAAACCGTGACCACTTTTGAGCGACATGCATGGGCGGCAAAAGTCCGCAAGCCGCGCAACATGATGAGCAGGAAGCAGAGAGTGCCGGCATGAGCGATGCAAACAGGGTGCTGTGGTCGGAGGGGCTTTTCCTTCGCACCCAGCATTTCCAGCAACAGGACCGCTTCTTCGAAGCGACGGTGCGCGGCGCCTTGCAGGCCGGGCATCTGCATACGTTCGGCTTTCGAACGTTGACGCTCGATCAGGCACAGCTCGATGCCGGCCAGATCTCGGTGCTTTCGGCGCGCGGCATCTTTCCCGACGGGACGCCGTTCGCGATCCCCGAGACGATGGATGCGCCGCGGCCGCTGGCGGTGACGCCGGAGATGGGCGCTGGACCGGTGCTGATAGCGCTGCCGCTCGAGCCGCCCGGCGGCGTCGGCTTCGACCCCGCTCACGCCGAGCCGTCCGGCGCGCGCTATCGCGGCCGGATCGTGTCGGTGCGCGACGCCGTGCATGGCGGCTCCGATCCCGAGGAAATCGAGATCGCACGGCCGCAGGCGCTGTTGCTTACGCCGGGCACGGCCGTCGGCGGCTACACCGCGCTGCCGGTGGCCGAACTCAAGGGCGTGCGCGCCGATGGCGGCGTGGCCTTGGACGACACCTTCCTGCCGCCGACCTTGGTCATCGGCGCGGCGTCCTGGTACAGCCGGCTGCTTCAGGAAGTGGTCACCGGCCTCGACCAGATCGCCGAGGCGCATGGCAAGATGGTGCTGGGCGGCCCCGGGCGCAGCGTCGAGGATCTTCTGATCCTCAATTTAGTCAACGCCGCGCGGCCGCGGCTGGCGCACATGCTGGCGCAGGACGTGTTCCATCCGGCCGAGGTCTATATGGAGCTGGCCGGCCTTGCCGGCTCGATGGCGACCTATGGCTCGAGCGCAAGGCGGCTCGGCGAACTGCCTGTTTACGACCATATGGCGCCCGGCCCCGCCTATTCGGCGCTGGCCGATGCGCTGCGTTCGCTGATCCTCAGCCTGCGCTACATCGAGCCAAAATCGCGCGCCCTGCCGGTCATGCGCCATGCCACCAATGTGTGGAAGATCCGCATCGACAACCCGAAACTTCTGGTGGCGAGCCGCATCGTGGTGCGGATCGGCTCTGAACTGTCGGAGGATGCCTTGCGCAAGATTTTCGTCAACCAGGCGACGGTCGGCTCGGCCAGCGAATTCGAAGGGCTGTGGAAGTCACGCCTGCCCGGCATTCCGCTAAAGCCACTGCATTCGCAGCCGCGCGAAATTCCCTATGACGGCGACCGGCTGTGCCTCGAACTCGACCAGAAAAGCGAGCACTGGGCTTCGCTTCTCGAAGCGCCCGGTTTTGTGATCGGCGTTTCGGGCGTGCTGCCCAGCGAACCGCAGGTCGACTGCTACTCGGTCAACAGGTGAGATGATGAGCAGGGACGATCCATTCGGACTGTCCGAGGATCGGGAGCGGACGCGCATTCGGCTGAGCGGAGCGCCGACGCCGCGCGCCATGCCACTGCCGGCGTCGGGCGTCACCGCGAAGCGCTCCGCGCGCGCGCATCCGAACGTGCTCGTCAATGCGTTCTCGCCGCTGCTGGAATTTGCACCCGAACTGGAAAACGCGCAGCCGCCGGAGAACCCGGAAGCCCTTCGCACCAGGCTGCTGGAAGAACTCGTGCGCTGCCGCGACGCCACGATGGCGCAAGGGTCGTCGCTCGAACGAGCCGACCAGGCGGCGTGGCTGGTGGCTGCGTTGCTCGATGATCTGGCGCTGAATACGCCGTGGGGCGGCGCCAGCGCATGGCCGCGCCAGCCGCTGGTGGTGATGCTGCGCGGCGACGTCGATGCCGGCGCGCAGTTCTTCGCCCGTCTCGAAGAGCTTGAGCGCCATCCCAACCGCGACCGCGAAATGCTGGAGTTGCAATATCACTGCATGGCACTCGGCTTCCGCGGCAAATATCGCGTACCTGGCCGCTCCGGCGACCGTTCGCTCAATGCCGTGCGTGTGGCGGCCGCGCGTTTCCTGCGCGACAGCGACGCCGAAGGCGCACCGCTGTCGCCCAACTGGAAGGGCGTGATCGCCTCCGACGAACCGCAGCGCTTCATCGTGCCGATCTGGGTGATGGTTGCGGCAGCGGCGGTGATGGCGACAGCCATCCATATCGGCCTGTCGATGAGCCTGAGCAGCCAGGCGGTCGAGCTTTCGGCGCTGGTTCGCGCCTTGCCGCCGCCGACGCGTACGGATGTCACCCGCGCTTCGCCGAAGGTCGACGCGCCGCCGCCGGTGGCCGTGGATTTCGCGCTGCTGCCGGAATTCCAGGCGGCGGCGCCGGATGAGCTCAAGAGGGCGCTGAGCGGCACGGAGAGCGTGTCGCTGGCGCGGCTGGTCATCCAGGCCTCCAATCCCGAACTCTTCCAGTCGTCGCGCGCGCAGCTGACAGACGGCTTCGATCCGCTCATCGCCTCGGTCGCCAAGGTGATCCTCGAGAACCAGGAGCTGATCGGCGATATCACGGTGGTCGGCCACACCGACGGCGTTCCCTTGCAAAAGACCAACCCACTGTCGACCAACCAGCGGCTGTCGGAAGCCCGCGCCGCGGAAATTGCCGATATTCTGATTCAGAACGGCGTGCCGAAGGAGCGCGTGCGCTCCGAAGGCCGGGCCGCCACCGATCCGGTGGCCGACGACGGCACACGCGAAGGCCGGGCCTTGAACCGCCGCGTCGAAGTGCTGGTCGAAAAGAGGCTGTGACATGTTCATCCTGCGCTTCCTCTGGGCGGTCCTGACTTCGCGTTTCCTGTGGACGCTGATCGGCCTGGCGCTGCTGTCGCTGATCATCTGGGTGTTCGGCCCGATCGTACGGGTCGGCGACTATGTGCCGATGGCGTCGGAGACGGTGCGCATCGTCATCATCGCTCTTTTGGTGATCTTCTGGCTGATCTGGCTGATCGTCGCGCAGCGCCGGGCAATCCGCGCCAACCGCATGTTCGTCGCCGAGATTTCCGCCCCGGTCGAGGAAAAGCGGCTCAGTCCGGGCGAGGAAAACGTCGCCGCGGTCGGCTCCAAGTTCCAGGACGTCATGGTCGAGTTGAAGCGCCGCAAGCTCGGCGGCCGCAAGTTCCTGCGCGAGATGCCGTGGTATGTGATCGTCGGCCCGCCGGCGACCGGCAAGACGACGGCCTTGCGCCAGTCCGGCCTCAACCTTCCGATCGACCTGACCGACGATCTGCAGGGCATCGGCGGTACCCGTAACTGCGACTGGTTCTTCTCCGAAAACGCAGTGATGATCGACACCGCTGGCCGCTATGTCCAGCAGGAAAGCCAGCCCGATGTCGACGCCGTGGAATGGCTGGGCTTCCTCGATCTGTTGAAGAAGCATCGTGGCCGTCGTGCGCTCAACGGCGTCATCGTTGCGCTTGGGATCGACGCGCTGTCCGAGGGCGACGAAGCCGTCAAGGCGCATGGCCGCAAGATCCGCAGGCGCCTGGCCGAGCTCGAAGAGCGGCTGGAAATCCGCCTGCCGGTCTATCTCATGCTGACCAAGGCCGATCTGATCAGAGGCTTCGAGGCCTTCTTCAGCGGCCTGTCGACGGCGGCGCGCGAACAGGTATGGGGGACGACCTTCCCGCTCGATGCACGCGTCGACGCCAAGACGATCGCGGGCGAAATCACGACGCTGTCGAGGGAGCTGGAAAAGCGGTTGGTGCCGCGGCTGGAAGACGAGGACAAGCTGGCCGAACGGGCCGAGATCTTCCGCTTTCCCGCACAGCTGCAAAGCCTGTCCGAGCCGATCCAGGTGCTGGTCGAGGCGATGTTCGGCGAGAGCCGCTACGAGGAGGCGGCCTGGCTGCGCGGCCTCTATCTGACCTCGGCCACCCAGGAAGGCGCGCCGATCGACCGGCTGACCGCGGCGCTCGCCTCCTCCTTCGGCCTGCCGGCACGACGCACGATGCCGGCGCAGCGCTTCGAGAAGCGCAGCTTCTTCCTCAAGAACCTTTTGACCGAGGTGATCTTCAAGGAGGCCGGGCTCGGCACCTTCGATCCGCTGGCGCAGCGCCGCCGCAGCTGGATCTGGCGCGGTGCCGCCGCTGCCAGCGCGGCTGCGGCCATACTCGCCGGCGGCCTGTTCACCTGGTCCTACTACGACAATCGCAACGCCATCGCCGCGCAAGCCGGCCAGTTCGAAGCGCTGCAGGCGCCGCTGACGTCGACCGCGGCGACGCCCGCCTCGGTGCTGCAGCCGGCGATGGACGTTGCCCTGACCGCCATGGACGAAGTCGTCAATGCCAGGACTGCGCCTCCGAACAAGGCACAGGACCTGCTCGGACCATCGGCTTCGGCCGAGATGATGCGGGCGCAGACCGACACCTATGACCACGCTCTGCGCAACGTGCTGGAGCCGCGGATGGTGGCGCTGCTCGAAGCGACCATGTGGCGGCAGATCCGCGATCCGGACTTCATGCTGGGCGCACTCAAGACCTACCGCATGATGACCGGCCTGTCTCAGATGGATTCGGATTTCGTCGAGAATTGGTGGGTGAACGACCTGCCCGAATTCGCGCCGGCCGCGCCCTTCCCGACCGCCGATGCGGAAGAACACCAGTTGGCCGCGATCCGGCGCATGGCGGTCGACGACAGCTACATCGCGCCCGACCAGGCGCTGGTCGCCGAAGCGCTGAAAACGGTCTGCACGATCTCGCTGCCGGCGCGGGCCTACAAGCAATTGCTGGCCGATCCGGCGGTGGCCGGATTGAAGGAATGGATCCCCGCCAATTTCGCCGGGCCGAACGGCGCCAAGGTGTTTTCGCGACGCTCCGACAAGACGCTGCGCGTCGGCATATCAGGCGCCTTCACCTATGACGGCTTCCACGATGCGATCCTCGACCGGGTCGAGGATGTCGCCGCCCAGGCGGCACTCGACCGCGCCGTGTTTGCCGGCGGCTGCTCGGAAAATTCCGAGACGTCGGTGTCGGCGCTGTCGGAAGATATCCTGAAGCTCTACTATGACGACTATATCGCGCAGTGGGACAGTTTTTTGCGCGACATGCGGCTGGCGCCGCTCAGCGACCTCAACATTGCCAGCGAGAATCTGAAAGACCTTTCCAGTGCCGATTCCGCGTTGAAGCGGCTGTTGACGGCGGTGGTCCAGGAGGTCGACCTCACCCGCTCGGACGACGCGCCGGCCGGTGACGACAAGGCGGCGGCGAAGGGCGGCTCGAAACTGCTGGGCAAGCTCGGCAAACTGGGCAAGATCGTCAAGACCGGCGCCAAGCTGTTGCCGCGCGCAGGATCGGCCAGCGAAGTCGACCTGACCGGCACGTTGGTGGCCGAACACTTCAAGCCGCTCAAGAGCACGATTGCCGAGGTCGACGGCCAGCCGCCGGCGCTCGATGCCGCGGTCGTCGCGCTGACGGCGCTGTCCAACGTGCTGCAGACGGTGACCGCCAATCCCGACCCGCAGGACGCGATCAAGAAACAGGGCGGGCTTGCCGAACTGACCGGCGCCGTCGCCCGCCAGGCGCAAATCCTGCCCGACCCGGTCAACACCTGGCTGAGCGGCATTGCCGGCGACACCAGCGGGTTGACGCAGAAGGCCGTGGCCTCCGAGCTCAACGCCATCTGGCGCGCCGACATCCTGCCCTTCTGCCAGGCCGCGCTCAACGACCGCTATCCGTTCAGCCCCGACAGTGCCGTCGACGTCAACGTGCGCGACTTCGCCCGCCTGTTCGGACCGGCAGGGATGATCGACGGCTTCATCAACGACCATCTGATCGGCTATGTCGACACCTCGGCGCAGCCTTGGAAATGGCGTGCCGATTTCGGCCTCGACCCGTCCGCACTTGCCGCCTTCGAGCAGGCGCGGCGCATCCGCGACGATCTCTTTCCCGGCGGTCAGGGCCCGGTGATGGCCTTCACGCTCGAGCCGACCGACCTGTCGCCCAACGTGACCCGCGTCACGCTCAACCTCGATGGCCAGAACCTGGTCTATTTCAACAATGCGACGCGACCGCAACCGATGACCTGGCCCGGCAAGGACGGCACCGGCGTCATCTCGCTCGCCTTCCAGCCGATCGACGGCTCGCCCGAAATCATGCTCAACGAGACGGGAAGCTGGGCGTGGCTGAGGATGCTGCGCGGCGGCCGCTTCACCGGGACGTCGCTGTCCGATGTCTACAGCCTGCGGCTGGGGACGAAAGGCATGTACGCCGATTTCAAGCTCAAGGCGGCAAGTGTCGAGAACCCCTACAACCTCCAGATGTTCAAGAAATTCTCATGTCCGCCGCAGATATGATCCTGCCCGGCTTCTACGGCAAAATGCCCGCCACCGGCGACTTCGTCAGCCGGCGGCTAACGGGCGAGTTCGTGCGTCTGTGGGACCGCTGGCTGGCGCAGCATCTGGTGCCGCTGTTTGGCCAGGATATCTGGCCGCCGGCCACGGCGCTGCGGTTTCTGGCCGGCCCGGACTCCTTCGGCGCGTCGGCGGGCATCATCCTGCAGAGCGCCGACAAGGTTGGCCGGAAATTCCCCTTGAGCATTGTCGCCGTGCTAACCGAAACGCCTGTCTCGCTGACGCATGCCGAGGCATGGTTTGCCGGAATCGAGGAGGCCGCCAGCGCCGCCCAGCAGGGCGAGCTGACGCCCGACGAACTGGATGCAGCTTTGGCGGCACTGCCTTTGCCGCCGGCTGAGCCGGGCGAGGAACTGATCGCCGACATGGTGATGTGGACGGCGCACTCCGACATTTTCGACATCGACCCGCACTCGCCGCAAGCGACGCTGGAGACAATCCTCGCCGGCAGTTGGGAGACGAGTTGATGCAGATCTGGAACCAGATGGGCTATCCGCATCAATTCACCGTGGGCACGGACAAGGCCGCCCATGAGTGGATTGTCGTGGTGGTGAAAGGCACGTTCGACTTTCCCGCAACGCCAGGCGGACCGGTGCAGAAATCGGCGGAGCAGGTACCGCTGGTCATGGCCGACACGCAGACCGGTGAACCCGGCTATTCCGCAACATTATGGGAAACCGATTTCGCTTTCCGCAAGCCACGCTGCGACATCATCGCCAATGGCTGTGCTTACGCCCCAAACGGGAGACCAGCCGAGCGCGTGCCGGTCGGCATCAAAGTTGGAAATTGGTCGAAACTCTTCGAGGTGGTGGGCACGCGTGAGTGGCGTGCCATCGGGCCATTGTTTGCCGCTACAGCGCCGCAGCCGTTCCTACGCCTGCCGATTTCCTACGACGTTGCGTGGGGCGGAACTGACCGGCTCGACCCCGAGGACAAGGCGCCGGCAAGTTACAGATACAACCCGGTCGGAACCGGCTGGTCGCGTGCCAGGAACCAGCGGCTGATCCCGGGCCTGCGCCTTCCCAACACCCAAGCCGTCGGCGAGGACATCCGCTCGCCGTTCAGCGACTACAGGCCCATGAGTTTTGGTCCAATGGGCCGTGGCTGGCCTGGCCGGATCGAGTATGGCGGCACCTATGACGACAACTGGGTAGCCAACATCTTTCCATTCCTGCCTCCGGATTTCGATGAGCGCTATTTCCAGATGGCGCCGTCCGACCAGCAGATCGACCAGCCGAAAGGTGGCGAAGAAGTACATCTGGTCAACCTGACCCCTGAGGGCCGGGTAAGCTTTCGCCTGCCACAGACGGCATTGCCGATGACGCTGTTCAGAGAGCGAGAACTCTCATTTCAAGGAGAAATCCTTCCCGACACCATTTTGTTTGATCCCGAGAACCGCTGCTTCTCGCTGGTCTGGCGCGTGTCTCAGCGCATTCATCGCACGATCCTGGACTTCACCGAATGCTGGATCGGCCCGCCGACGGAGTCGATGTTGCGAGCGCGAGCCACTGGCCGGGACTATATACGCGCCGTTGGGGCCGCGCCCGAGGATGAAGCCGCATGAGCGCAGCGATTAATGTCGTTTCGATCGGCATGGTGACCGCCGTCGGCCTCGACGCGCCCTCGTCATGCGCAGCAATGCGAGCCGGGGTAGACGGATTTCAGGAGACAGGTTTCCTCGCCGCGGGCGGAGAGCGCCTTATAGGCGCGCCCGTTCCCTTGCCCGGTGACTGGGTCGGCGAGAAGCGTATGGCCTACCTTGCCGCGATGGCGATCACCGAAGCTTTTGCCGGCGCGCCGGAGGCGCGAGGTGACGCCGCCCTCATTCTATGCCTTGCCGAAAACGACCGCCCCGGGCGGCCGGCCTCGGACGGACAGCGCATGCTCGCGCGCATAGCCGCGATCACCAAGCTGACCAGTCCCAACAAGGCACGGATCGTGGCGCACGGTCGGCCCTCCGGGCTGGTCGCATTGGAACAGGCCCGCAGAATCTTCTCGGCCGGCGAAGCCCCTTTCGTGATGATCGTCGGCGTCGACAGCTACCTGACGGCGGGCACCGTCACGCACTACTTTACCGAAAACCGGCTGCTGGTTCCAGACAACCCGGACGGATTCATCCCCGGCGAGGCGGCCGCCGCGATCCTTTGCTCCCCCCGGGCGACCGCCGGCAGCCTTCACCTGCATGGCCTCGGCTTCAGCCGAGAGCCCGCCTTCATCTACAATCCGGATGATCTGGCGTCGCGCGGTGACGGCATGACCGCCGCCTACCGGACCGCACTTGAGGAGACCGGTATCGCCATGCATCGTGTCGGCTATCGCATCTCCGACCTGATCGGCGAAAAATACTGGTTCAGGCAGAGCGCTCTGGCCACCCTGCGGCTCACCCGTGGCCGCCGCGAGTTCATGGATATCTGGTCGCCCGGTGAAACCCTAGGTAATGTCGGGGCCGCCGTGGTCCCACTCATGCTGGGTTGGGCATTCACCGCTGCCGTCAAGGGCTACGCCATGGGTGAATCCGTGCTCGTTGAAGCCTCCAACGACGCTGGCGCCTGCGGGGCCGCCGTCTTTGCAGGACGGGCCGTCTGATGGGAAACGTCTTCGCCAACGGGCTGGAAATTTCCGGCCAAGGGAGCGACGGTAAGACAATTGCGGCGTTTCCGGACGTCTGCTTCACCCCTCCGGAAAATCCCGCGACTCCTCCCGGCGTACCTATCCCGTACCCCCTGTTCGGGGTGTCCAGCGATACCGAGCAGGGTACTGGAACGGTCAAGATCTCCGGCAAGACCGTCAACATCAAGAACAAGTCCGACCTTTCAAAGACCTCTGGCGACGAGGCCGGGTGTGCGGCCAAGAAGGGCATCATCACCTCGACCAATACCGGCAAGGAATACTTCAATTCCTGGTCCAACGACGTGAAATTCGACGGAGAGCCGGTGATCCGGTTCACCGATCTGTCGACCAACAACCACGCCTCTACAGCCGCAACCGCAGCCGTTCCTTGGGCCCATATCCTGACAGTCAATATGGGCAATGTGACTTGCGGAACCCTTCTGCAAAAGCACAACATGAGACTTCACGCTCACGAGGATAAGAAATGTCCAGCAGGATATGAATCCGAGCACTTTGTTAGCAACGAATACTTTCAAGGCGACCGCGAGCACAATATCTCATATCCAAAATGGAGAAACTATGATCAAAATACTGCCCCTTGCGTCTGTATTCGATCGTACAAACACAAAAAGGGCGGAGGATATCAGTCAGGAAAGGGGAGCAAGAAGGGATCCCCACACAATCTAAAGACCAACATGATGAGCGACTACAACACTAGGCGGCTCAATCAGGGGCAGCCGCCGAGGTTGAGAGGTGGTGTCGACAAGGCTGTCGAATCCGTTACGGTCAACCACAAAGAGTCTAAGAACGCCAGCCCAAAGACTAGAGAAAACATCCAGAAATGCCTCAAGATGATCTTTATGGCTTATATCCAGAGTGTTGTCGTTCCCGCAAAAACACAAGAAGAACTTGGTAAAATGTACACGATGCGCTAGGAGCGCTTTTTGCAATGGCCTTGAAAACTCCCTTCGCCAATCTCGAACCAGATCAGATCGACGTAGAGGTAATGAGCGCGTTTCATCTTGAGGGGAGATATTTCAGTGTATCGGTTCAGCTAAGTGATGAAAACGACGAAATCGGGCATTCATACCTGCTGAAAGTTCTGTTCGACGGAAAGACACTTCGCTACGAGACACTGCTTGAAGTTCCAAACCTTATCCTCGCGCATGTCAGCCCTACTCCAATCGACCATGTAGCATTGGAAATCGGCGGCACGACCCATTTCCTCCACGGCACTGCGCATGCGACCAGTGGGACCCCCGACCAGTTCTTCAACAAGCTCTACCATCAGGAGGGCGGCGCAGTTTATTTGTATGGCGAACATGGAACCGTGTGCGTGGCCGAAGGCCATGCGTGGCGAACAATCAAGCCGATCGCCAAATCGTTCCTGCGGGCCATGCATGGCCCGCGAAACGGTCCGGTTCATGTGGCGGGAGACGACGGCACATTGCTTCGCCTTGCCGGCAATGGTTGGAAGAGAATTCCTCTGAATTTCAACCGCTCTATTAATGCGCTTCAAGTCGCCGAGGATGGGGTTGTAAACATAGGTTGCGAGGACGGTTATTGTTTCCAGTACTTCGAAGACGACCTCGCGGCCATCGAAGCGCCTGAACGGGACTTCTTCTCGATTTGCGAGTTCAAGGGCAAGCGCTACTGGGGCGACGATGAGTACGGCCTCTATGTCCAGAAGCGGTTGAAGCTCGCTCCGCTCAAAGAGTTGGGCTACGGCTATGCGATGCAGGCATCAAGCGAATTCCTGGTTGTGGTTGGTTGGAAGGAAGTCTTCTTGTTCGACGGGTCGACGTGGGTCGGGTTCGAGTTCGGATACAACAAGGGCCTTCATGCCGGCATAATCGATATGTCTCGCAGGTTATTGTGAAACCTGCCGGGAGAGAAAAGCCTCAAAGGCCTGCAACTACCGCCGTCCAGCCGCCAAGTAGCCGCGCACCTTTTCAAGGTCGAGTGCTGCAATCCGCGGCGGATCGGGAACAGAGAGCATACGCAGGACAAAGAGTTCGCCAGCTTCCGGAAAGGCCTCGTAAGCTTTTGTGGCGATCGCCAGCCCCTCGGGCCCGGCCACCCTCAAGCCGTCCAAATGTGCCTCGATCCTTGCAACGAGGCGCGCGAGACGCACCTCGTCCATGTCAGGGTTCTCATCTGGATGAAGCAGGTGATAGTCATACACCGTCCACAGGAATGCCGCCATCTCGGCGTGCTGACGGACGATTTCCGGGAGGACAGGCACCGGCATCAATTGAGATTCACGGATCCGCCGCGGATACGGTTTACGGCGCTGGCATGACTGGTCAGATAGGTGCCACGTATCGTGATATGGCCGTCCTTTTCCATGATGATCGTCGCCTTGCCACAGCGCAGTTCAATCCGCTCGTCGCCGACGATTTTCACACTCTCGCCATCGCGAATGACCTGTGCCGGCGCAACCTTGCGCGCTGGCTCGACGATCCGGCCGACGATAAGCGGCCGTCCCGGATCGCCCTCCTGAAACAGCAATGCCACCTCAACTCCGATCATCGATGAGTTGAGTTCCGTCAAACTACGGGCCGGAATCGCAGTTTGCTTCGGGTTGCCGGGGAAAACCACCAACGGTGCTTCCTCGCCGAAGCCCAGGAAAACACCGATCACCACCCCTTCGATCTTCTCAATGGTTTTGGTCTTCCCAATGGTCCTAGTCATAGCGAGCGAGTCCTAGTTCTGGTTGATCTTGCTGCCCTTCATGGTAATGTCTTTCGAAGCTTTGACGCCAATCTCACCCGAAGCTACGACGGTTATGTCTTTTCCTTCGATCGTGATCGTCCCGTCCTTCTTCAAAGCAATTCCCGCGGAACCGCACTTGATCATTATGGAGTCGCCCGCCTCGATCAGCAGGCTCTTGCCGATCTTCATTGCGCCGTCTTCACCGATTTCGACAGCGCTGCCCTTAGCGATCTTGAGAGCCCGGTCGCCGCCGACTTCGGTGGAATCGCCTTCAGCAATCTTGGTGCTGCGGTCCTTGCCTACGTCCGTAGCCTGTGCACCGCCGATCTTGAAACTCTGATCGGCACCGATCTGAACGCTCTGGCCGGCCGAAACCTGCCAACTGTCGTCCGCACCGATGGTGTGGCTCTGCGCCGCGCCCACAGTGACCGACCGCGTCGCACCGATCGTGTTCGCCTGCGGACCGCCCACGGTCCGGGTCTCGGATGCTCCAACCGAATCGACCCGCGCCGCGCCGACGGTCACCGTCTGCACGATCGCGACGGTCTGGGTGTGGTTGGCGCCGATCGTCTCGGTCGAGTTCGAGCCGATGTTGATCGTCTCATCGACCCCCACCGTCAGTGAGCGGTTCTTGCCCACCGTCTCGGTGTCGTTCGACCCGATATCGGTGGTCTGGTCGACGCCGACCTTGACCGTCTTGTTGTTGCCGACGTCCTCGTCGAGGTTGTGGCCGACGGAGTGCTTGGCGTCGTGGTCGATGCGGTCGGACTGGTCGTGCTGCACCGTCTTGTTGCGGTCGTGCTTGATCAGAAGGTGGTGGTCCTTCTGCGCCTGGAAGTTGACCAGTTCGGAGCCGGCCTTGTCCTCGAACATCAGCTCGTTGTAGCCGCCACCGCCCTTGGACGAGTTCGACTTCCAGCCGGACTGCGTGGCGTTGCCAGGCAGTCCGTAGGGCGGCATCTGCGAGGCGTTGTAGACGCGGCCGGTGATGATCGGCAGGTCCGGATTGCCTTCGATGAAATCGACGATCACTTCCTGGCCGATGCGCGGGATCTGGATGAAGCCCCAGCCGCTGCCGGCCCAGGTCTGCGACACCCGCACGAAGCAGGAGCTCTTCTGGTCCTTCTTGCCGAGGCGGTCCCAGTGGAACTGCACCTTCACCCTGGCATATTTGTCGGTGAAGATCTCCTCGCCGGACGGACCGACCACGGTCGCCGTCTGCGGCCCGCGCATGATCGGCCTTGGCGTGATGCGCGGCGGCCGATAAGCAACTGAGGTCGGCGCCACACCGAGCACCACCTTGAAATTCTCGCCATCGGTGTCGACGCCGGCGCGATAGCCCGGATCGAACAGCCGGTACTCGGCGCTGATCACCAGATACTCCTTGTTCTGGTCGTCGCGCGGAAAGCCGTCGAGCTTGAAGGTGCAGCCGGAGAACAGGCCGCGCACGGTGCCGACAGCGGCAATGCGCATATGCGGCGCCTGGATTTCTTCGCGCCTGATCGCCGCCAGGCTGTCGCCGCGCCCGACTTCCAGATGCGCGCCGGGGTGGCGATAGTTCTCGCCCGCGGCCTGCTTGTGGCCGAAGGGCTGCGCCGACTTCGCCATCAGGTCGGCGGCGGGTTTTTCGAAGTCATAATCGGTGTGGGCATAGGCGCCGGGGCGCACCGCGCTGCCTGGAATCCAGTCGGTGATGTACTCGACGTCGCGGCGCGAGCCCTGCCCTTCGAACTGATAGAGCACCGTCTCATAGCCCGGCGCTGGCTTCAGCTTGCTCATGGCGTCGGCCAGGATCAGTGTGTGCTCACCCTCGGCATGCTCGAAGAAGTACATTATGCCTTCGTGCTCGAGCAGCCGCTGCACGAAATCGAGGTCGCTCTCGTCATATTGCACGCAATATTCGCGCGGCGGATAGGAGCCTTGCAAGCGCTTTTCGAACTTGGCGATGCCGCCATATTTAGAGAAAATCTCCTCCACGATCTCGACGGCGGTCTTGTCCTGGAAAATGCGGCAGTCGGTGGTATTGCCGAGGAACCACAGCCACGGCCTGACGACCGCCTCGTAGTGAGCCAGCCGATCTTCGATGCGGGTAAGGCGAAACTCGGCGATAAGGCCGCTGAACCAGCGTTTGGGATCGGCCTCGCCCTCGATCGAAACGGCGCCGCCCAGCATCTTCAGCGGGTCGATATCGGCATTGGTCGAGACAAATCCAACGGTGTAGGCAAGGCAGCGGCTGATCTCGTCGCGGCCGACGAGATGCGTAAAGGTCAACAGCTCGGCGCCGACCGGCGTCTGCACAAGCGCGGCGCGTTGTTCACTCGGCATGGGTCGTGCCCCTCCTGAGCGCTAGTGTGGCAGGTTCGAAGCCCTTCTTGTGTTAACGACCTCACGTTCAGGGATATTTCGCAACTTGCCACCCAAGCCATGTTGAGCCTACCACATGTTCAATGGCAGACCAAAGAGGACAAGCGGCAGGCCGTTGCTGTTTGCGCCGCTTTCGCCAGTGTGAAACGCCGCTCTCCCGCTGTGCCCGCAAGCTGCTAGACTGTGGCACATCGGATCAATGGAAACGGCAGCGGTCGACGGTCCATAGCGCATGTTCATCAGTCTGCAGATCAGCAATGTCGATGTCCTGCCTGCCGGGCTGCCGCCCGGCTACGCATCGCGCGACCGCGGCTTCGAGATCGGGCGGGAGAACTGCGCCTGGACCTTGCCCGATCCGGACAAGTTCATCTCCGGCCGACATTGCGAAATCCGCTACGAAGGCGGCGCCTTTTTTCTCCACGACGTCTCGCGCAACGGCACATTCGTCAACGGGTCGAGCCAGCGCCTGACCGGCCCGCATCGGTTGGCGCAAGGTGACCGGCTCCGGATCGGCCGCTATATCGTCTCGGTGTCGATCGATGACGGGAACCCAGCCTTCGGTGGCCATGGTTCGACGCAACGGCAGATGCCCGTTGCCGGATCCTTTCCAGACCATGTCGCATCGCCACGGTCACCGACCGCGCCACCCGCTTCGGTCTCCAGCCGGCCGCAGCAAGCCGACGAGATCCTGCGCGCGATTGCCGCCGGCGCCGGCATTCCGCCAGAGGTGCTTTTGCTGCGCCAACCGCAGGAGGTAGCCGGCGAGATCGGCGCGGTGCTGCGCATCCTCGTCGACGAGCTGGTGCTGCTGTTGAAGGCGCGCGCCGCTGCAAAAGTCCTGGCCAAGACCAGCGACCGGACCATGATCAATTCCGCCGACAACAATCCGCTAAAGTTCGTGCCCGGGACAGACGAAATCCTCGACATCATGTTCGCGCGGCGCAGGGCCGGCTATCTCGATGCCAGGCACAGCATCGAAGACGCTTTCCACGACCTCAAAACACATGAATTCGCCACCTTCGCCGCCATGCAGGCAGCGCTGTCGCGGTTGCTTGACGATCTGTCGCCCGAGGCGATTGCGAAAAAACTGCCGCCATCCTCCTTTGCCTCGAAGAAAACGCGCGCCTGGGACGCGCTGGTCGCGACCTGGCGGGCCAAGGAGGAAGCGCACGAGAACGGCATGCTGGACATATTCCTCACCTATTTCAGTGAAGCCTATGCCAAGGCCGCCAAACAGAAGACCGGCAAGGGCTAAGCCCGCGCACCGCTGAAGACACCGTGAAGGCGACCCGAGCACGGGCCGGCCACCAAAATTGCGCCGGGTTTCCATCGCAACCTTCTGAGACTACGATCACATACGACGATTGAGCACGCGGGTACGGTTGGTCGACCTCGGGGGTCTGCGGCACATGTCATGTCACGGCGAGATAGCGTCCTGCGGTCCGCGTTTGCGCGGACATGGCGCTGTGCGTCGCGGCGCGCGGGCGTAGAGGCAGGGATCGGCGATGAGCTCGAAGGATGATCCTTTCGATCCGACCGGCAAAACCGTCATCCGCCCCAGCCGCCCCAATCCCGGCCGCAAGCAAAAGACGGTTCTCGCCCGCGATGCGCCGGCCCCCGGCAGTACGGTGATCGCCCCTGCCAGCGTCCCGGAACCCACGGTTTTCGATCCCAACGCCGGCCGCCAGCCGCCGTCCGACGTCACGGGGACGGTGATCTGTCAGGGTACCCCCTTCACTGAGGCGCCGGCCGATCGGTCCGTTCACGGTTCAGCCGGGACGGCTGGGAAAACGCCGCTGGATGCGCTGCTCGGTGCCAGCGATGGCGTCGACTATGGCGCGGCCAACCCGATCGTCGCTGCCGCGGCGCCCTTGCTGATGCTGGTTGGGCATCTGCGGCTGGTGGCCGTCGAAAGACCGGCCGAGCCGCTGGCGCAGCATGTCGCCGGCCTGATCGAGGATTTCGACCGCAAGATCGTCAGGACCGATACCTCGGAAGAGGATGCGCGCATCGCCAGCTATGTGCTTTGCGAAACCGCCGACGATATCATCGCCAATCTGCCCGGTTCCAGCCGGGATGCGTGGGCGCAGCACGCCATGCTGCAGCGCTTCTTCCAGCTCAAACCCACCGGCGCAGGTTTCTTCCAGGCGCTGAACACGGTGCTGGCGACGCCGGAACCTCACCGCAATCTCATCGAGCTGATGCATGCCTGCCTGTCGCTTGGCTTCGAAGGCCAGTATCGCGGCCAGCCGCGCGAGAGCCTCGAACGGGTCCGCCGCGACGTCTACGAGACATCAGCCTATTTCCGCGTCCCCGGTGACGACGACATCTCGCCGCGCTGGCAAGGCTTGTCGGTCACATCAGCGCAAGGCTCCAGGCGGGTTCCGCTCTGGGCCATAGCCGCTGCAAGCGCGGCGGCTTTGACCGCAGCCTTTTTCACGCTGCGGGTCCTCATCACCAATGATGGCGAGGCTGTTGCCGGCGAGTTGCTGGCGCTCAATCCGGCGACGCCGGTCACCATCGAGCGCACCGGTTTCGTGCCGCTGACCGAGGAGGTGAAAGTCGTCGCAGCGCCAACGACGATTGCGCAGGTCGATCGCATCCGCACTGCCTTGGCCAAGGAGATCGAAGGCGGCGGCGTCAGCGTCGGCACCAAGGGTGATTTCATCATCGTGGAAATCAGCAACGCCCTGCTGTTCCAGTCGGGACGAGCCGAGGTCAAGCCGGAGTTCGAGCCGGTGGCCGCCAGCATCGCGGCGGCTCTCGACGCGGAGCGCGGGCCGATCCGGATCGTCGGCCACACCGACAACGTCAAACCGAAGAAGACCAGCGCCTTCAAATCGAATTTCGACCTCTCCGTCGCACGTGCCCAGTCAGTGGAAAAGATGATCGCAGCGCATTTCAGCGATCCGTCGCGGACAAAGGTCGAGGGCAAGGGCGAGGACGAGCCCATCGCCGACAATGCAACGCCGGACGGCCGCGCCAAAAACCGCCGTGTCGATGTAATGATCCCGCGGGAGGAGATGCTGTGACCGGCTGGCTGCTGCGCATCTTCAGCGCGCTCGCGCTCGCCGGCTTTGCCGCCGCGGTCTGGTACGCCGGCCCGTTAATCCGCTTTGCCGGCGCCCGGCCGTTGGATCCCATCTGGCTGCGGGCAGCGATCATCGGCATCGTCGTCGGAACGGTGGCGATCATCTATGCAATCCGGTTCTGGCGCAGGCGCAAGGCGCAGAAGGCGCTGGAGGCCGCCATGGCCAGCGCCGAGGATGACGGCAGCGATGCAAAGGTGCTGGAAGCTCGCATGAACGAAGCAGTCGCGACGCTCAGGCAGTCGAGCGGCAAGCGCAACTTCCTCTACGACGTCCCCTGGTACATCGTCATCGGCCCGCCGGGCGCCGGCAAGACCACCGCGCTGGTCAATTCCGGCCTGAACTTTCCGCTTGCCGGGTCGGGCCAGGCGCAGCCGGTGGCGGGTGTCGGCGGTACGCGCAATTGCGACTGGTGGTTCACCGACGAGGCGGTGCTGATCGACACGGCCGGGCGCTACACGACGCAGGATTCCCATGCACGGACCGACAGCAAAAGCTGGCTGGCGTTCCTGTCGCTGCTCAAGCGGCACCGGACGCGTCAGCCGATCAATGGCGTCATCCTGGCGATCAGCCTTGCCGATCTGATGGCGGACGGAGAGCAAGCGGCCCGTGTCGCCGAGATCCGCAGCCGCCTGCAGGAAATCCACGAGGTCCTGAAGGTCCGCTTTCCCGTCTACGTGCTGTTCACCAAGGCCGACCTGGTCTCCGGATTCATGGAATATTTCGGCGGTTTCGACGAAGCACGCCGACGCAAGGTGTGGGGCGCGACCTTCCAGACCGCCGAGCGCGGCCTGAACATGGTCGCAGAAGCGCCAGCCGAATTCGACGCGCTGGTGAAGCGCCTGACCGAAGAGATGAGCGAGCGGCTGCAGGCGGAGACCGATCCGGTCGCGCGCATCGCCATTTTCGGCTTCGCCGCGCAGCTCGGTGCGCTGAAAGGCCGGATCGTGAATTTCCTCGAGGGCGTTTTCGAGCCGACGCGCAAGCAGCTGAACGCCCCCCTGCGCGGCCTGTATTTTTCTTCCGGCACGCAGGAAGGCACGCCGATCGACCAGTTGCTGGGCAGCATAGGCCGCAGTTTCGGCAGGAATGCCCAGGCGCATCTTTCCGGCACCGGCAAAAGCTTCTTCCTGCACGATCTGTTGAGCCGCGTCATTTTCGCCGAGTCCGGCTGGGTGTCCTATGACAGGGCGGCCGACAGGCGCGTTGCGATCGCCCGCTACGCCGGCCTGACAGCGATCGCGGCCATAGCGATCGCCGCGCTTGGCGTTCTCGGCCTGAGCTTTACGACCAACAAATCGCTGGTCGCCGCGACCGGCCAGGCGGCAGGCCAATACCGCGCGACAGCCGCGCCGCTGCTGGCCAGCACGACGGTGTTGGATGCCGACCTCGAAACCGTCATCGGCGCGCTCGATGCGCTGCGCGGCCTGCCGGCCGGCTACGATACGAGAGACCAGCCCACCCCGGCCACGGCGACGTTCGGCCTCAGCCAGCGTGAGCGTATCCTTTCGGCTTCCGAGACTGCCTACCGGCAAGGGCTGGAGCGCATGTTCCGCTCGCGCCTGCTGTTCCAGCTCGAACGCACGATCGAGGCCAGGATGGCCGATCCGATGGCGCTGTACGAGCCGCTGAAGATTTACCTGATGCTAGGCGGCAATGCGCCGAAAGTGGATGACGAACTGGTCGTCACCTGGCTGAAACGGGACTGGGAACAGAACCGCTATCCCGGCGCCCACAATCGCGACGGCCGGGCGCAATTGGAGAAGCATTTGCGCGCCATGCTGGCGCTCGACAACGACCAGGATCCCTCGTTCGAACTCAACCGCGCGCTGGTCGAATCCGCCCAGCGCTCGCTCGGCCGCATGAGCCTTGCCGATCGCGCCACCGCGCTCATCCAGTCGGCCACCTATGCGGCGGCGCTGGACGATTTTTCGGTGTCATCGCAAGCCGGCGCGGAGGCGCCGATGCTGTTCGAGCGCAATGACGGAAACGATCTCGCCGGCCTTCGCGTCCCCGGTCTCTACACCCATGCCGGCTTCGACTTCTATCTGGCGCAACTTGCCAGGAGCGCGCAGGCGCTGGTCGACGATCAATGGGTGATCGGCTCGAGCGGCGAGCAAGGCGGTTTCGACCAGGAATTGCTCAAGCTCGGCCCGGAGCTGCTCGATCGCTATGGCAAGGGCTTTGCGGCGGCGTGGAACGAGGTGCTCGACAGGTTGAAGTTCAAGGCAATGGCCGCCGACAAACCGCAATATCTGGCGCTGTCCGCCGCGGGATCACCGAGTTCGCCGCTGATGCAGCTGTTCGAGGCGATCGCGCGCGAAACAGCGTTGACGCAAGAGCGCAATCCGGCTGCGCCGTCTCAAGACAGCGACCAGGAAATCGCCGCGCGCGCCAAGGGCCTCGCCCGCATCGGCATCGAGCTTGCGGCGCGCAAATCGCAGAGCAGGGCCGGGACCGCCTTTGTCAGCACCCAGAACCAGGATCCCGGCGCCAGCATCGAAGCCCAGTTCCGGTCTTTCCAGGCTTTGGTGGCCGGGGCGCCGGGGCAGCGGCCGCTCGACGCCCTGACCCAGAATTTCCGCGAAATCTATCAGAGCATGCGGCTGGCCGCCGATGTCCCCGCCCAGACGGACCAGGCCAACGCCAATCTGCAGCTGCAGATCTCGACGTTGCGCGCCAATGCTTCGCGGCTGCCGAAGGCGCTGGCCAGGATGGTGAGCGCGGCGGCGGACGATTTCGAGGGCACCGTCGCCGAAACATCGACCACGCATCTCAACGAAATGCTGGAGGAGACCGTCGGCCGTCCGTGCGAAGAGGTGATTGCCGGGCGCTTTCCATTTGCCCCCGCCGGCACCGACGATGTCGCCATGGCGGATTTTGCGAGATTGTTTTCTCCGGGCGGGGTTCTTGACCGGTTCTTCGCGCAGAACCTGGCGTCGCTGGTCGACATGAGCGGCCAGGACTGGGACTGGAAACAGGACACCAGGTTCGGCCGCAATCTGGCGAAATCGACGCTGAAGAACTTTCAGCTCGCGGCACAAATCCGCGCGGCTTTCTTTCCGCTCGGCGGGCCGGTGCCGTCGATCAACATCACCTTCACGCCGCTGTCGCTGCATGGCGATGCCGACATGGCGCTGCTCAATATCGACGGCCAGGTGCTGCAGGCCACCCAGGCCGGCAACACGCCGGGCCTGATTCCGTGGCCGGGCAAGACCGGTTCGGCCAGTCTCAGCCTGACGCCGGAGCTGCCCGGGCGCGAGTCCGCAATCAAGTTCGACGGTCCCTGGGCTTTGAAACGATTGCTGGACAAGGGGCAGGTCACCGCCAATGGCGACAGTCTCGAAGCGCATTTCGTCATCGGCGGACGGGATGTCGCCTACACGATCAAGACCGGGGAGGACGGCAATCCGTTCACGCTGCCGGCGCTCTCCGCGTTCAGCTGTCCGAAGGCTTTCTGATGGGGAATTGCATGGCAGGACCGGCGATTGCAGGACGCAGAGACAGCTGCGGCACCACACCGTCCGTCATCAGCGGCTTAGATTTCGATTCTCTAATGAATGGGGCTGTGGCAGACTGGCCAGGCACGTCAGCCAAGGCGTTGCGGAGCGTAGGCAAGTGAACGATGCCGCCTTTGAGAGCTACGGCGTGAGCCACAAGGGCTGCGTGCGCGACCACAATGAGGACAGCTTTCTGGTCGAGCCGCAGATCGGCCTCTGGGTGGTGGCCGACGGCATGGGCGGGCACGAGGCCGGAGAAGTCGCTTCGGCAAGCATTGTCGAGCATCTGGCGACGATCGGCATCGCCAGTTCGGCGCCGGATCTGCGCGCCCGCTTTGAGGATCGGCTGAACCGGGCGCATGCCGAGATCCGCCGGATTTCGCGCTCACGCGGCGTGACCATCGGCTCCACCGTTGCCGCACTGCTGGCCATGGACGGCAGGTTCGCCTGCCTGTGGTCGGGCGACAGCCGCGTCTATCTCGTGCGCAACGCCGCGATCTCGCAGATTTCGCGCGACCACACCGAGGTCCAGGAACTGCTCGACAGCGGCGCGATCAGCGCGGCCGAAGCGGAGAACTGGCCGCGCCGCAACGTCATCACCCGCGCCATCGGCGTCAACGACGAAATCGCCATCGACTTCCAGCAGGGAGAGACCCTTGCCGGCGACATCTTCATCCTCAGCACGGACGGGCTGACGGCGCATGTCAGCGACGCGGAAATTGCGGCAGCAGTGCTCTCGGCAGCGCCGCAGGCTGCCTGCGAAAAGCTGCTTACCATGGTGCTCGAGCGCGGCGGCACCGACAACGTCACCATCGTGCTGGTCAAGATCAGAGACAAAGGCAATGGCCTGTCCCGTGCAGGAGGCCAAGACCGATGAGCTCCGACGACAAGACCCGGCTATTGCCCAACATGGCGGATACCAGCGTCGGCACGCAGCTCAGCGGCATCTACGAGCTCGACGAACGCATCGCGTCGGGCGGCATGGGCGAGGTCTATCGCGGCCACAACATCCAGACCGGCGATCATGTCGCGATCAAGATCGTGCTGCCGGAATTCGCCCGCGACCAGACGATCCTGTCGCTGTTTCGCAAGGAAGCCTCGATCCTCAACCATCTGTCGCATGACGCGGTCGTACGCTACCACGTCTTCACCATCGATCCCGGCATCGGGCGGCCCTATCTGGCGATGGAATTCGTCGACGGCCAGTCGCTGTACGACGTCATGCGCGGCGGTGCGATGGCAACGCCGGATGTGCGCAAATTGTGCCACCGGCTGGCCTCGGGCCTCAGCGCCGTGCACCAGGCCGGCGCCATCCACCGCGATCTTTCGCCCGACAACATCATCCTGCCGGGAGGTCGGGTCGAGCGGGCAAAAATCATCGATTTCGGCATTGCGCGATCGGCGGCGGTCGGCGGCGAGACGCTGATCGGCGGCAAGTTCGCCGGAAAATACAATTACGTCTCCCCCGAGCAGCTCGGGCTCTATGGCGGCGAGGTCAGCGAACAGTCCGACATCTACAGCCTGGGGCTGGTGTTGGCGGCGGCGCTGCGCGGCAAGCCGATCGACATGGGCGGCTCGCAATACGAGATCGTCGAAAAACGGCGGACCGTGCCTGATCTCTCCGGCATCGATGCCGATTTCAGGGACATTGTCGAAGCGATGCTGCGGCCTGACCCGGATGATCGACCGGCCAGCATGGCCGAAATCGCCCGGTTGACGCGCGACGACAGCGACGCGACCTTGCCGCCGGCATCGCTCGCGCCCCGGCCCGGTCTGCCGCGAACCGGGCAGACCGCAGGGCCTGTCTCGAAGGTCGGGGACTCGCCGGCCCAAGGCTTCGGTTCGGCCCCGCCAAGCGGCACGGCGGAGCCGTCTTTCGTGCCGCACGTGCGCCCGGCGCACCTGTCGCAGCCGAAACCGGCTGCTGAAACTCCCAAGCGAGCAAGCACACCGCCGAAGCGTGCTACTACAGGCAGAAATCTGACGATCGCGGTGCTGTCGGCGGTGGCCGTGGTATCGCTGGGAGGGCTCTATGCATCGGGTATCGTGGGATTCGGAGACCGGCCTCGCGTCACCGACACCGGCAAGCCGCTCCAACCCGGACTGACAAAGCCGACCGTCGCTGACAAGCCCGTTCCGGACACTGCGCCGGTCGAGAAGATGGTGCCAAAGCCGCAACCAGCGGAGACTCCGGCTGAAGATCAGGCCAAAGCGCCGGTCGAGCCGCAGCCGACGCCGCCAGTCGCGTCGAGCGCTACGGCCCCGCAGCCGGCCGAACCAACCGACAAGACCGTTGCGCTGCAACCGCCATCCGGCCCGTCGCAGCCCGGTGCCGCGAAGAACCCGGAGCTTGTCAGTCCGCCGGTAGAGCCCAAGGCGACAGCGCCAGCCACGCAAACACCTGAACCGACGGCCGAGGCCCCCAAACCCACAGCACCGACGCCGGAACCCACCGCTCAAGCGCCCGAGCCCAAGGCGCGGGCGCCTGAACCGACCGCGGAGCCTAAGCCGAGCCAGCCCGATATCGCCAGCGGTGAGCAGGCCGACAAGCCGGCAGAGCCCGACATTGCCATGAACGTGCCCAAGCCGGAGGTGCCGCCACCGGCCGATGCGGCCGCGGAGCGGGTCACCTGGGTACGCGCCTTCAATGGTGGTGATTGTTTTTTTGCGACGGTGACGTCGGCCGCCGACAAGGGTGTCGCGATCGAGGGCTTCGGCACGTCGGTGCCACCCTTCGAACAGTTGCTTGGGGAATTCCAGGCGAAGTTCCATGTCGAGCCGGATATCAGCGTCCGCCTTATCCAGCCCCCGCAATGCGGGATCACCGGCTTCCTGCGTTTCATGGGCGCGAGCACGGCCGACAGGCCGCAGCTTGTCCTCGACCAGACATCGGTGCCGGACGGCTCGCCGATCGACGGCACGCTGGTGACGCATGGCGGGCTGGTGTCGAGCGTGTTCCTGATCGACCACAGGGGCATCGCCTTCAACCTCGACGACCATGTTGTCGTACAAGCCGACAAGGCGACCTTCTCGATCCCGATCGGGCTCGGCGCCGCCGACAAGGCGGCTGGCAAGGCGTTGCCGCAGATCATCATGGTGATCACCGGGCCGCAGGACATTAAGGCGGCGGACTTCACAACGCCGACGCCGGCCTCGGTGCTGTTGCCCAGGATACTCGACGAGATCGGCGCCAGGAGTTCGGCATTTTCGGCGACCGCCAAATATTTCCGCCTCGGCGGGTAGCACCGACGCCGATGCAACGCCGTCGCCGTGATCCCGTCCTGCTTGCCCGGAACGTGCGGGTGAAGCTCGCCGCGAGCGCGGTCGCGACGCTGTTGCTGGCGCTTCTTTCCACCGGGCAGGCGCGCGCCGAATTCACCGTCTGCAACCAGACGCTCGACGTCGTCAATCTTGCCGTCGGCCAGAAGGTCGACGATGCCGACCAGACCGATGGCTGGTGGACCATCGGCGCCAATCAATGCGTCAACGTCATTCGCGAGGAGCTGACCAACCGCTACATCTACATCTACGCGACGGATGTCTTCGGCCACGCCATCCTGGCAGGCTCCACCGACATGTGCATCGAGCGGCGGCGGTTCTCGATCCGTGGCATCGATGAATGCTGGCAGCGCGGCCATATCGCGGCGAAGTTTCTCGAAGTCGACACGCAGGAACAGGTGCGCTGGACCTTCTTCCTGACCGGAAGCGCGCCGTGACGCACAGCATCGACACCAGCTTCAGAGCAAAGAAGCAGGCGCGCGCCGCGCTGCGCAGGCGCAGGATCTGGCTCGGGCTGGCGGCTGGCCTGGCGACAATCGCCCTTGCCGCGATTGCCACCGGCTTTTATTTCACCGCCGACTACTGGTCGTTTGGCGACGAGGACGAGGAACTGCACGCCGTCGAAGGCTCGGACGACGTGCCGGCCGACGCATCGGTCTACGTGCCGGCCATCATCGACCTTGCCGGCGACCCGATGTGGATCACACTGGCGCCGGAGGCGGGCGCTGCCAAGAGCCGCGGGATGCCGCGCCCGGCGGAGCTCGACCAGGCCGGCATCTCCCCTCAGATCATGGTTCTCTCCGACGTGATGCTGAGCGCCAGCGAAAAATTCATGACGACGATCCCCTCGACGCAAGAGGATTTCGCCTTCTTTCAGGCGCAGCGGAAGACCGCGGTCGCGCCACCCGCCGAACCCGGCGATCCGCAGAATGACCTGCAGAACGATCTGAAGCCATCGCCCGGCGCGGACGGGGCTCCGGCGGCCTCCGGCCCAGTTCCTGATCCGCAGGCCGCTCCCGGTGCCTCGGCGGCAGCCGATGACCCCGAGGCCGGCTGGGGCGAGACGATCGATGAGGGCGAAGCAGCACTCCCCGCCTTTCAGAAGACAGCGGTCGAAAACAACACCAGCATTGCCAGCGTCAGCTCGGAATATCAGCGCTTCGAGGCGACCCAGGACATTTTCGTGAAAATCCTCAACGACCGCAGCCTGGACAGCGTGGCCCTCGATGCGCATTTTTCCGCCGACGACGCAAAGCTTGCCGGCGAGGGGCTGAAGGCGCTGTTCGACAAGGACGGCCTGCAGCCTGGCTATGTCGTGGCGATGCGCGGCTTCAGGCCGACGCGCGAGACCACGACGATGTCGCTGATGCAGGTCTCGATCTACGCCAGGAACGTCTTTGTCGGCACGCTGACACGCAACGCGGCCGGTGCCTTCGTGTCGGGCGTCGACCCGTGGGTGCGCGAGGACCTGTTCAATTATTCGGGCGCCGAGACCGAAGGCACGCAGAAACGGCAATACCGCCTGCTCGACGCGATCTATTCGACGGCGGCCCGCAACAATGTGCCGAGCGGCATCATTGGCGAAGCCATCATGTATCTGTCGCGGGGACAGGATCTGGATGCTTTCGCCAGCGAGGACCAGCGTCTTGTGCTGATCTATTCGCAGACGCCGCGCGGCAAGAACGAGACCGACGGACGGGTGCTCTATGTCGGTATCCAAGGCACGCAAAAGAGCTTGGATTGTTTCGTTTTCCAGCAGAGCGACGGCCAGTTTTCCTGCGTCTCGGGCGATGACCAGGTGCGCTCGCTGACGGTGGCCAACGGCATGGTGACGCCGGTCAACGGTGTCATGACGTCGACCTTCGGGCCGCGCAAGCATCCGATCCTGGGCGTTGTTCGCATCCACAAGGGCATCGACTGGGCAGCACCCGTGGGGACGCCGATCGCCGCAGCCTTCGACGGCGAGATCATCTTCCAGGGCGACGGCGGCGGCTACGGCAATGTGGTCAAGATCGCCCATGGCGGCGGCCGCGAGACGCGCTACGCGCATATGTCGAAATTCGCCATTGCCAGCGGTGTCGGCACCAAGGTGAAGGCCGGCGACATCATCGGCTATATCGGCACCACCGGCCTGTCGACCGGGCCACATTTGCATTTCGAACTCTACCAGAGCGGTCAGGCGATCGATCCGCTCGGAACAGTGACCGCTGCAATCGCCGTCACTTCCAGCGATCCCGCCGTCGAAACGCTGACCGACCGTATCGTCCACGTCGAATCGGGCGGTAGCGCGCGGGCCAAGAACCCGCTGTCTTCGGCGACAGGCGCCGGCCAGTTCATATCCAAGACCTGGATCCGGATGATGAACACCTATCGTCCCGAACTCGCGCGATCGCTGTCGACCGCAGACCTGCTCGCTTTGCGCTACGACGCCACCATCTCGCGTGAGATGGTGCGCAATCTGGCGCGCGAGGGCGAAGCCTATCTCAAGGCGCGCGGCCATCAGATTACCGCCGGCCGGCTCTATCTCTGCCATTTCCTCGGCATGGAAGGCGCACATCAGGTGCTGGCGTCGCCGGGATCGGCGCAGTTGAGCGCCGTGCTCGGATCGTCCGTTATCCAAGCCAACCCATTTCTTACCGGCAAGACCGCCAGCTACGTCGTCGACTGGGCGGAACGGAAGATGGGCCGCAAATTGCCGACGCCCGCCACCACCGATGCGGGCCAGCCGACGACGACGGAAGTCCGCCAGACATCGCCGGAGTTCGAAAAATACAAGCAGGCGATAACGGCACTGGTCGGCTCGATCCAAAATACTCTTGAGCCGGGCTAGAGCTGGCAGTTCGCCCCGGCTTTCGCCAAGCCGATTGGTTCTGAGGCCGGCGAATGGTATGTTTGCGGATATTTGGGAAGGTTTTTGGGTCCTTGTGAACCAAAACTGTGGCTGGGATCACATACGCCCAAGAGCCATTTTGGCAGAAGCGATACAGTCGCTGGTGAAATCTAGCATGCGCAGCCATCAATAACGCGCCCCATTGGGGCGGAGGGCCGATCCCATGAAAGCGTTTGCCGTCCTTTTGAGCGGATTTTTTCTGTTAATGCTGACCGCGCTTGGCACCGTCCAGGCGGCGGCGCCGGATGCCGGTGGCGTCAAACGCGTCGCGCTGGTCATCGGCAACAGCAAATACGTCCATGCCGTCGAATTGCCCAATCCGGCCAATGACGCGCATCTCATCGCATCGACGCTGCGCAATGCGGGCTTCGAGGTGATCGAGGGCGTCGACCAGGACAATGCCGGCATGCACAGCCTGATCAGCAAATTCACCGAGCAGTCCTACGATGCCGACCTCGCCGTCATCTTCTATGCCGGCCACGGCATGCAAGTCGACGGCAAGAACTTTTTGATCCCGGTCGACGCCGAACTGACGTCACCTGCCTATCTCAAGACCCGCACCGTCCAGATCGACGACTTCATGGCCGCACTGCCGCCCGACCCGGCGGTCGGCGTCATCATCCTCGATGCCTGCCGCGACAATCCGCTGGCACGGACACTGGCGGCCTCGATGCCGAAGACCCGCTCCACCGCGCTGGGCACCGGCCTGGCGCCGATCGACCCTAAATCAGAGGGCGTCGGCACCGGCGGCATCCTGATTGCCTATGCCACCGACCCGGGCGCCATCGCCTTTGACGGCAACGGCGTCGACAGCCCCTACTCGACCGCGCTCGCCAGGCACCTGACCGAACCCGGCGTCGAGATCCAGAGCGCGCTGACGCGGGTGCGCGGCGAAGTGGCCGAGACCACGCAAGGCCGCCAGCGGCCATGGCACAACGCATCGCTGGGCCGCGAGGTCTTCCTTGGCAAACCGGCCGCCGAAGCCGCACCGATGGTAAAACCGGCCGCCGATGACGCGAACGCCGTGGCAGCGCCCGCTCCTGCTCTCGTCACCAGCGAACCGCCTTCGTGGGAAGTCGAGCAGCGGCTTTGGGACGAGGCCTCGAAGCGCAACACCGCGCCATTCTACGAAGCCTATCTCGAACAGTTCCCGAATGGCCGCTTCGCCACGGTGGCGCGGCTCAACATCGATGCGCTGAACGATCCGAAAGCCCAGGAACGGCAGGTGGCAGCGCTCGATGCCGACGAAGCGAACTCGGGTTCTGCCGTGCGCACCTCGGTCGGCATTTCGGACGACATGAAGAAGGTGCTGGGCACCGAGGCGACGGAGAACGCGATCGGTCTCGATCGCCAGGGCCGCATCGACCTGCAATTGCGCGTCGAGGCGCTGGGCAACGAGCTTGGCCGCGTCGAGGGCAATATTGGCGCCAAGACCCGGCAAGCGATCGGCGACTGGCAAGAGGGGAACGGGCTGCCTCCGACCACCTTCCTGACGCGCGAGCAACTGGCGTTCCTGGTTATCCAGACGGACCCGATGATGGAGGCCGTTCGTGCCAAGCACGAGGCCGACCAGGCCGGAGTGGACAAGCAGAAGAAACAGGTGGTGCAGAAGGCCCGCACGCTGAAGCCGGTGGCGGAAAAGCCACGCAAGAAGCAGTACGCCCAGAAGCCGCGCCGACAACAGCAGTTCGTGCAGAAAAGGCGCAACCGAGAGGTCGTGCGCGAGGATGAGCCGCCGCCGCGGGACAATAATGATTTCCTGACCAAGGCGCTGATCTTCGGCACCGGCGTAGCGGTCGGCGGCGTGCTCAAGAACTGATCGATCATGTCAAACAATAAAAGCGCCGCGTGTCCGTTGGACGCGCGGCGTTGTGTTTGACGACGGCCGGAAGACGCAGCCGGCGAAGCTACTGCGCCTTGATCCGCATCTCGACCCGCCGGTTGACGGGATCGTAGGGATCGGGATTGCGTGGATTGGCCTCGCCGAGACCGACCGCCTTGATGCGGGTGGATTCGATGCCGTTGGATTCGAGGAAGGCGGTGACCGATTGCGCCCTGCGCTGCGACAGCCCCTCATTGTAGGTCGCCGAGCCGGATGCGTCGGTATAGCCTTCGACGACGAAGGACAGCTTGCTCAGCCGATCGTCCTTCAGCGCCTTGGCGAACTCGTCGAGTTCGCTGCGCGCCTTGGCGTCGAGCTCGGACGAATCCAGGCCGAAATTGATCAGCATGTCGAGGCCGGTCTTCTCCGGCGGCTTGTCTTTCTGGCCGGTCTTGCTCTTGCACTCGTCCTCGGTGCCGACGCAGATCCCGCGTGCCGCGCCGTGATCGATCGCGCCGGCAAAGAACTTCACAATGTCTTCCGATTTCTGAAGTGGGTCGGCATAGACGTGAGTCGAGAAAAGCACGGTCGCCAATGCCAAGACTGAAATGTGCCGCTGCATAACGGTTACTCCCGTTTCGAGCATCCGATTTTCACTCAGGCCCGATCCATGGATCCGGGCCAACTCTTCCTGTTCGACAATGATCTGTCGAGATCACGGTCGGCTGTGGAATATACCAAACCGTGAGGCGTTTGTCTGTGAACAACGTCATGGACATGTGGTGGTCGACAGACTTGACCCGCGCCTCGCAGGCGGGTTGAGTGAGGCCTGGGGGAGGACAACAGCAGCGATGGCCAACGGGCTTCGATTCCAGACCGCACGCGATCTCTTCGCCGCGAACACGGCTGTCGCCCGGGACATGACGGCCGTTCCGACCGACCAACCCTCGCTCGAGTTCTGCCGCCGGCTGATGGCCGGGCGCATCCCCGAGGAAGCGATTACCTTTTGCGCCTATCTCCTGCCTGACCGGGCCGCAATCTGGTGGGGCCACGAGTGCCTTGGGCATCTGACCGAACTGCTCGAAGAGCAGGATCTCGCAACGCTGGCACTGATCCAGGACTGGGTCGGCGACCCCAACAATGCAACCCGCCGGGAGGCTGTCGCCGGGGCGGCGATGACGCAGCAGCACACGCCTGCCGGCTGGATCGCGCTCGCGGCGCAACGGCATATCAGCGGCCTGGCTGCGCAGAACGGGTCGGGGCTGCGGCCGCTGCCGGCTGCGCATGCCGTCAATACCGGCATACTGGCCGGACTGGCGCGGGTTGCGGTGGCGGACCGCTTCTCCGTGCTCACCGCCTTTGTCGAAATGGGCATCCATCTGGCCGAAACCGAGGCGCTGCGCCGAGCCTGATTGCTCTGGATCGTGATGAGATTTCATTGAAATCTGATCCAACCCATTGTTGGCGGCCTCATTTGCAGCCGTTTTGCGCCCATTTGCCGAGCGCCACCTTGAAGCGCGTGCCCAGCGGGTGTTGCAGGCGCAACACCGAGACGTCATTGGTGACGTAGGTCTTGGCCTGGTCGCACAGCCGCTCCTCGGTCCATTGATGACAGTTGCTGCACTGGTTGTCCCAGACGGATTTTTCCAGGCCCTCGACGGGACTGAAGTGCGGCTTTCCCTGGATGAGCTGGGCGATGCTCTTGCCGTCGATCGCCGGGTCTCCAAAATTGACCGGAACGTCGAAAAGGACTGGCGCGTCCGAGCCCAGCTTCGGAATTTCCTCACGCAGCTGTTCCAGCGCCTGCTCGCCGGCGTCCGCACCCGGCGGATTGGCGGCCGCGCCGGTGCGCGCCTGCGTATCGCCTTCGGGCGCAGCCGCGCCGGAATCGCCGACGATCAGCGGCGCCTTGAGATCGACCTTGTGAAGCACGACATCGGTGGTCAGCGAAACGTTGATCCAGGGCCGCTGGCGTCCGGCTGTGGCCTTGAACACATCCGACGTAACCCGGTTCATCGCCTCGGTGATCGAGACGTTGACCTCGCCGATATGGGCAAGCAGCGCCGCCGAAAATGGCGAGTGCTCGCCCGGTCCGTCATAGGCGAGCTGGTTGGGACTGGCAGCGAAGGCGACCAGCGTGCCGGCGCCGCCATTCTCGATCGGTATTTCGGCAAGGCCGCTGCTTGCCGTGCTGTCGCCGCCAGTCTCCTTGGCAAGCACATCGGCGAGCGGGTTGTCGCGGCAGGCGTCGAGGAACACCAGCCTGATGCTGGTCTCGCGCGACATCTGCCGCAGGATGAAATCCACCTGCACGGCTTCGAAGTCGAGCGAGGCCTCGTCCTCCAGCGCCGCATCGACAGGCAGCAGGTAATTCCTGCCCGAGACCTGCAGGCCATGACCGGCATAGAAGAACAGCGCGATATCGGCGCCACGCACCTGCCTGGCGAATTGCGCGATCTTTTCCTGCGTCTGCGCCTTGGTGAGATCGAGGCCGGAGACGATTTCGAAGCCCAGCCCCTTCAGGCGATCGGACATTGCCTGCGCATCGTTCACCGGATTGGGCAGCACCGGCGCGTTCCGGTAATGGGAATTGCCGAGCACCAGGGCGATGCGGCGTTCGGCACTGGCCGCGGTCATGGTAATGGTCATGGTCAACGCAAGCGCCAGCACCGCGAGGCCGATGCCGCGCATGAAGTTGCCGCAACTTGCAATCATGTCCAAACGCACCGGATTCCTTTTCGGTTGACGGGCCTTTTCAGTTAAGGACCGGCTCAGTTGGCGAGCGGCGTGGCGGAGAACTCGATCCGCCGGTTCAGCGCCTTGTTCTTCGGCGTATCGTTCGGCGCCACCGGCTTTTCCTCGCCATAGCCGGAAGCCGTGATCTGCGCCGATGGAATGCCCGCAGCGATGATCGCGTCGGCGACCGCCTTGGCGCGCCGTTCCGACAGGTTCTTGTTGGCCGTCGGCGACCCGTCGGAATCGGTATGGCCCGAAACCTCGACCTTCAGTTTCGGACATTTGCCGACGACGCCGACCACCTCGGCCAGCAGTGGGCGGCTCTTTTCATCGAGCCGAGCGCTGGCTGGGCGAAAATAGACGGCGCCGGTGCGCGACAGCACCTCGAACCTGTTCAGGCATTCATCGTCGCTGAAGGACGTCTTGCCTGCATCTGTGGCGACCGGCCCGGCATCGGCTGGGGCTGCGGCCGCGACGGCAGGCGCCGCCGCCGGCTTGGCCCCATCAGCGGTGAAGACGAAGTCGAACGACACCGAAGCCGTCGGGACGATGCTGCTGACATTGGCCGCCTGCTGGAGTTTTTCGATGTTGGGCAACAGGCCGAAATCCTCGACATGCACGGCGACCGGCGCCTCCGAGGCGATCGACACCATGCTGTCGGTGATCATGGTGACCACGACATTGGCCTCAAGGTCCTTGTCGACGCCGTGCAGGCTCAGGCGAAACGGGATATGCGCGCTCATGCGCCGTTTGGTGGCGAGATCGGCAAAAGCGGCGGGATCGACTTTCGCCGTCACTTCCGCCGTCGGGAATTTGAAGGTTTCGAAGAACAGGAAGCGCATGCGGACATTGCGAAGGTCTATGCCGGTGTCGACCGAGTTGAGGTCGAACGTGACCTTGGCGGCGCCATCCGATGTCAGCGTGCCCGAGAGGTTCCTGATCTTGTTGGTTTCGACAATGGTGTTCTTCTTCACCGATTGATAGGTGAGTGTCGAATTCGCCGGATCGAGCGTCCAGTTCAGCTGCGCGTTCGCCACTTCCGGTGCGAGCAGCAACAGCCCGAATACAGCGGCGACGAGAGCAAGGGCGCCGACGATGCGCCGGCCCTTTGAGAACGGCATTCGTTGCCGAAAAAATCCGCCGACCTCGAACATTGATGCCCCGCCTCAGGACAACAGACCTCAGTTCCGATCACGGCTGTCGAACGCAGTGATGCCAGCGAGCATAGAACATATGATTTGACTTTGCGAGTAGCTCCGCCTGTCTGCCCAAGGGGAGAAGACAGCTCAAAAATCCGTCATCACTGGCAGCTTAACAGGCGTCAAATCCAGAGGCGCCTTGCGTGATCACGAGCGCTTCGGCGGGCCTGTCGAACGCAGAAAAATGCCATTCATAGCCTTGAATATACTACAATATTAGCAACTCCTTGACAATCGACCGAAGCTCTGGTTTCTTGACATATTAAACAAAGTTCGTTGCGTTTTTTACGGACGGTGTTCACATGTCTGCCCTGGTTGTAGCGGACCCGCGGGGGGTCTATCTCGCCGGTCTTGAGTGGGTTTTGCGTAAGGCGGGACATAGCGTTGTCGCAGAATGCCACCACACGATTGAGGTTCTCCCCTTGGTGGAGCGCCACCGGCCTGATCTTGTCATCATTGGGTTGGATGCTGCGGACCGGCAGGCAGCCGGTCTTTCCGCAAGGCTGAGAGCCACCAGCAGCCCTCTGGGCATCATCTACATCCTGCAGCCAAACGGCGGATTCGACTTCAACGAAATCCCCGGGCTCGATGCCGACGGCCTGCTGATGGACGGCGTCAGCCACGGTTACCTTGTCGAATGCGTCAATGCGGTGGCAGCCGGCCGAAAGTGGGTCGACAACCACATCCTTCAGCATATGCTGACGCCAAGACCGCTGCCTAACCCCGCGCCGAAGCTTACCGGACGCGAGACGGAAGTCGCCGGCCTTGTTTCACGCGGCCTGCGCAACAAGATCATCGCGCAGCGGCTGCATGTATCCGAAGGCACGGTGAAGATGCACCTGCATCACGTCTACGAGAAGCTGCGCCTCGGCAGCAGGGCCGAACTCGCCTGGGCGACTTTTGGCGACGGCGCCGACCATCTGGGACCAGGCCACAAAAGCGGGCTTTGATCCCTCCCTTCGGTCAGCTGGCACTGCGTCGACAGGATACCGGCAACAGGCCGGAAACCCACGGCATATCGATCCATCCACCAAACCAACACGGTTGCCCGCGAGCGCCTGTCGCGGCCCGGTCTATCGAAGGATGTATATCGTTCGATCAGGTAGGGGCATTCACCATAACACTATCGAACCGCGAATGGACGCGTGCTCGGCGTCAGCGGCACAATGGAGGATAAAAGGCCGCAATTCTGCGCGTCAGCGGATGCCCTGGGGTAGGTGCATCCGGCATCGGGTGGGGGGTGAATACCCTTTTCTCGATGTATTGAAAAAGGGGAGAATCTCCATGTCACTCGACATCACAGCTCAAGACATCATCATCGACGAAAGCATCGGTCATACGGACGACGATATTGAGCCGGTTGGCAACACCAACACCACGCTGCAATATCTCCTGACTCTCGGCACCGCGCTGGAGGTCGCCTCCCAGGGCGACTTCGTGCATGCCACAGCGAGCGCAGGGGAAACCATCACCGGGCTCGTTCTCACACAGAGCGCCTCTGGGACTCCGTTTTCCACCACCGACGGCGTAAACAGCGGTATTCAGACGGTCGACGGCAATTATGTCTGGCTGTTCCAGGACTCAACCGATCCAAACGTCGTGATCGGCGTCATTGGTACCTCCGACCCGACAGACGAGCCCGATGAGGGCGGGGCGCTCGCCTTCTCGTTCGGGCTGGATCCCACGAGCGCCACCAATGCGGATTTGTACCTGGTCCAGTATGTGCCGTTGCTCCATCCGGACGCGACCGACCCGGACGACCGCATCGATCTGACCGACATGGTGTTCGCCTCGGTCACCGGGACCTCCGTGGCTAGTTTCCTGGGCTCGGCGGCCGCGCCCGGCAACAATGATTTCTACCTGATCAATTCGGCCAATGACGCTTCCAAGCAGCTTCTGGTGATCGGTTTGAACGGTGGCACCGCCAACGTCAGTACCCAGGGCTTCGGCGTCGGCAACCAGAGCATCAATCCGAACGAAACACTGCAGGTCGATTTTGTGACCGGCGGTACTCTGGCCGCGGGCAGTGCCGCGCAAATCCAGTACGGCAGCCATATCGAGACCATCACGCAGGCCGGGTTCACGATCAGCCAGGTAACGCCTTCCAATCCGAATGATCGTGTGGACGTCCAAATCAGCGCCTTCAACAATACGGGCAACGATCAAGGCACAAATTTCTATGACGGCACCACGACCAACCCCGTGGACATCACCGGCATCAAGTTGACGGGGACATCGGGGTATGCGTCCCTCATCACCGCCGATGGCACCTATGCCACAGGCAGCGGCAACGTCACCATCACTGGGCTCAGCGGGACCGGGAACGCCGTTACCATCACCGGGCTCGATAACACCACCACCGTCGATGTCACCACCGGCAGCCCGATGGACCGGTTGACGGTCAAGGGTGTCGATTCAAATGAAGGGTGCGACATCTCCGAATTCCATTTCTTGACGACGAGCACCAACGCCCATACCGAAGAGGTCGGCTCCTTCATCAACTTCGACGACGACGGGCCGACACTTGAGATCACGGCGCCGGTGACAGTTGGCGCGGCCGAGGTGGTCGAGGCGAGCGGGGCTGGCGGGCATAGCCAGGTGACGATCACGCCGCCGTCCTTCACGGCAAGCGCGGTCGATGGCTACACGACGGATGTGGGCTACGCACTCGCCCTGGCGGGCGCAGCGGCGACCGGACTGGGGACGACGGACGGCAACCATGCGATCACGCTGGNACGCTCTTCCTATCTACTCTGATCAACGTGGTGGCGACGGTGACGGTGACGGACGGCGATGCCGACGTCGTCTCGCAGCAAAGCACGAGTTCGGGGCTGTCGCTGACCTTCGACGACACCGATCCGACACTTGAGATCACGGCGCCGGTGACGGTTGGCGCGGCCGAGGTGGTCGAGGCGAGCGGGGCTGGCGGGCAAGGCCAGGTGACGATCACGCCGCCGTCCTTCACGGCAAGCGCGGTCGATGGCTACACGACGGATGTGGGCTACGCACTCGCCCTGGCGGGCGCAGCGGCGACCGGACTGGTGACGACGGACGGCAACCATGCGATCACGCTGGTGGTCGACTCGGCCACCCAGATCTCGGGCAAGTACGACAGCGACGGCAATGCCTCGCTCGATGCGACNCACGCTGGTGGTCGACTCGGCCACCCAGATCTCGGGCAAGTACGACAGCGACGGCAATGCCTCGCTCGATGCGACGGCGTTCACGGTGACGCTGTCGGGCACGACGGTGACGCTGACGTCGCTGGTTGCGCTTGAGCACTCGAACGCGCCGCAAGGCGCAAACGAGGACAACACGCNTCCCTACACGACGCTCTTCCGATCTTCGGGCACGACGGTGACGCTGACGTCGCTGGTTGCGCTTGAGCACTCGAACGCGCCGCAAGGCGCAAACGAGGACAACACGCTCGACCTCGGCACTCTGATCAACGTGGTGGCGACGGTGACGGTGACGGACGGCGATGCCGACGTCGTCTCGCAGCAAAGCACGAGCTCGGCGCTGTCGCTGACCTTCGACGACACCGATCCGACGCTCGAGATCACGGCCGCGCCGGTGGTTGNCGCTGACGTCGCTGGTTGCGCTTGAGCACTCGAACGCGCCGCAAGGCGCAAACGAGGACAACACGCTCGACCTCAACGGCCTGATCAACGTGGTGGCGACGGTGACGGTGACGGACGGCGATGCCGACGTCGTCTCGCAGCAAAGCACGAGCTCGGGTGNTCAACGTGGTGGCGACGGTGACGGTGACGGACGGCGATGCCGACGTCGTCTCGCAGCAAAGCACGAGCTCGGGTGGGCTATCGCTGACCTTCAACGACACCGACCCAACGATCACGAAACCGTTCGACGCTGATCCCATTACTGCGGGCATCCAAACCCCCGAGCATCTGGGCAACGCGGCAGGCCAGACGGCCAGCGGGAACTTCGGGTACGATATGACGGACAAGCACACGGCCGCAGAGTATTTGGCGGGCATCAGCGACTTTGTCGATACCGATGGTGGTCTGTTGGGGACCCAGATCGGGCTCACCGGCACGATCACCGGCGGCGGCGGTGGTAGTATCCTGACGCCGAACGTTACGCTCGCGACGGAGAACGACACCTCCGCGACGTTCAACTTCAGCTTCACCTACGACAAGGACCCTGCGGATAACGTCCAGACAGGCACGGCGGGCGGCACCCTCGTCTTCGACAAGGTTTTGGACACTTATACGATCACCCTGACCGACCCGCTCGAAGGCTTCAGCTTCGACCTTGTCCACACCAGTGAGCTCTTGTCCAAGCAGCCCACGGGCAACACAGGCCACCCGCAGATCGTATTGGAAAAGTTGCAGGCGGATGACCCGAACACGGCGGCTGACGAAGACTTCTTCGTGCAGTTCACGGCGAACTCGGTCACCAACAAGACCGGGTTCGGTCTTAACACGACCGGCGACAGTGACGGCCCGAACGCGACACCCGCTGACAAAGCGTGGAACCCCGGCGATCTGGTCACCAACAACCACGAGGATTGGGTGTCTGCGACGCAGACCACCAACGGTGTGGCCGGTGACACGATCCAGAAGGGCGAACTGCTCACGTTGCGGTTCTTCGACAACAACGTCGGTATCGCAGCCGAGGTGCTGCAAACGCCGCAGACCTCGGCCTTCGCCGGCAGCATGGCCATCAAGTTCGACGGCATCGGCAACAGCGAGGACCTGATGCTGATCCTCAACCTGGCCGACAACGGTGCCGACAACATCTTCGGCACCGCGGACGACACCTCGATCACGCGGGCTATGTACGTGTCGAACGGCGATATCTACAAGATGGGTCAGGTCCCGTCCCCCTACAATTCAGAGTTCACGCTCGACAACAATGACGGCCTCGTGATCATCGAGCAGAACGACTACAACGCAGCCGGCGAAGAGTACTTGCTGCAAGGTGTCCAGATCATGCAGTCGGGTAACGGGATCACCGGCAACGGCACGGCGATAGACCTGAACAGGGCGACCGGCGCGACCGGCGGGAGTAATGCGACCAGCAGCCTGGTGAACTTCGACGGCACCGACAACGACGTGCTGAAGATCGTGGACATCGCCTTCAGCACGACCGTGACCGAGACGCCATCAGCCAGTCTCGACTTCGCCTTCCAGGTGGCGGACGCGGACGGGGATATGACAGACATGCAGCACATACTTGTCGACGTCGCCTGACAGCTGACCGACGGGGGCGGCCAGCGCCGCCCCCGTATCAGCATCCGCGATCAGTTGCATGGGGGACGTCGTTTCAATGAAGAAAACCAAACAACCGCGCCCTGCCCTGCAGGTGGTGATGAAAGAGGCCAGACGCGCCATCCGGCCGCTTATCTGGTTCAGCGGCGGCATCAACGTGCTGATGCTGACCGGGGCGTTTTATATGCTTCAGGTCTATCACCGCGTGTTGTCCAGCCACAGCCTGGAGACGTTGGTGATGCTGTCGCTGATGGCGGCGGCGGCACTCGCGACAATGGCGGGGCTGGAAGTGGTCCGCGGCCGTCTTCTGGCTACCGTCGGATCGTGGATGAACGCGCGGTTGGGACCAGTTCTCCTGACGGCATCGGTCGAATATGCCGCCTCGGCGCCCGGTCAGGCCAACGCCCGTCCGTTGCGCGACCTGGATCAGGTGCGCAATTTCTTCACCAGCCCGAGCATCTTCCCGATCCTCGACGCGCCTTGGGCACCGCTGTTTTTCGCCGCCATATTCTTCATGCACCCCTGGCTTGGCTGGTTGGCGCTGGGCGGCGGGATCGTCCTGTTCGCGTTGGCGTTGCTCAACGAATACATCACACGCAGGCCGTTGACCGAGGCCGCAAGCGCACAGTCGCAGGCATACGTGCAGGCTGAGGCGGCAATCCGCAACGCCGAGGTCGTCCAGGCGATGGGCATGTTGAAGCCACTGATGGAGGGCTGGAAGGCGCAGCAGGACGAGGCAAACAAGGGACAGGTTCTTGCCGCCAATCGTGGCGGCGTCATCGCGGCCATCGCGCGTTGTCACCGGCAGGCCCTGCAGATGGCGATACTGGGTCTTGGCGCCTATCTGGTCCTTCGCAACGAGGCTTCACCTGGCATCATGATCGCCGCCTCGATCCTGATGGGGCGCGCATTGTCCCCGGTCGAGCAAGCGATCGGCACATGGAAGGCGACGGTGGGAGCGCGTGCCGCTTACCGGCGTCTCACCGCAGTCGCTGGACAGCATCTGGAGGTCACAGCGGTTCTGCCGCTGCCACGGCCGAAAGGCAGGTTCGAGGCCGAGAACCTTGTGCTTGGCCGCCAGGGTGGCGAGCCTATCCTGAAAGGGATCAGCTTCCAGCTCAAGCCCGGTGAAGCAATGGCGTTGATCGGCCCGAGCGGGGCCGGCAAGACAAGTTTGGCGCGAATACTGGCCGGTGCCTGGCGTCCATCCGGGGGGCGTGCCTTGCTGGACGGCATGGATGTTGCACAATGGGCGGCGGAGGACCGTGGTCACCATGTCGGTTACCTGCCGCAGGACATCGAACTCTTCGCCGGCACCGTCTCCGAAAACATCTGCCGCTTCGCGACACTCAACCCGGCGGTCTTCAACAACGTGGTCAAGGCCGCGCAGTTGGCGGGCGTTCACGAACTGATCAAGGGGCTGCCGAAGGGTTATGCCACCGAGATTGGCGAATCCGGCGCGGTGCTGTCAGGCGGGCAGCGCCAACGCATCGGGCTGGCGCGGGCACTCTACGGCGACCCGCCGCTCATTATCCTGGACGAGCCCAATTCCAACCTCGACCGCGACGGTGAGGACGCATTGATCGCAGCCCTTGGCGCGGTCAAGGCGGCGGGCGCGACCGTTATCCTGATCGCGCACCGACCAAACATCATGGAGAAAGTTGACAAGATATTGGTTCTCAACCGGGGCCAGCAAGATCTCTACGGTTCGCGCGACCGTGTCTTCAACGAACTCGCCGCGCGCATCCGCCAGGTCAATCAAATACCGGCGGCCCCGGCGCCAGAGATCTCCACCACCGTGATCGGCGTCAGCAATGGTGCAAGTCCCTCTCCAAAGCGTACGTTGGGCACGACTGTCGTGGCGAACCAGGCATGAAAACGAGAACCGATATGAACGTCGTGCCGTTACCCCTCCCACCACCCTCCCTGCTGGAACCGGTACCCTTGCGTCTTGCGGGCGTGACGTCTACCGGTTTCGCGATCATGGTCCTGTTCTTCGGCGTCGCCGGGGGTTGGGCGGCGCTGGCGCCATTGGACAGCGCCGCCGTGGCGCCGGGCGTTGTCAAGGTCGCCGGCGATCGCAAGCTCATCCAGCACCTCGAGGGCGGCATCATCGCGGAACTGAACGCCGCCAACGGTGATATCGTCACGGCCGGCAAGGTTCTCGTCCGGCTCGACGATACACAGGCAAAGGCGCAGCTTGACCTGATCCAGAACCGGATAGCCACGCGAGAGGCGCTGGCCGCGCGTCTGAGGGCCGAGCGTGACGACAAGGCCGAGATTGCGTTTGATCCGGCGTTGCTTGCAAACCCCGCCGCCGCCGTAAGGGACGCGGTGGCCGCGCAGCGCGACGTGTTCGCGGCGAAGCACCACAATCTGAAGGACGAACGGGAAATTCTCAGCCAGCGCCGTCAGCAGACCGAGGAAGAGATAACGGGACTGGAGCAGCTTATCGTCACCAAGGACAAGCAGATCGAGGCGATCGAGGGGGAAACCAAAGACCTCGAGAGGCTACTCAAAAAGGGGCTGACCACCCGCGAGCGGAACCTGTTGCTCAGACGACAACAGCAGGAGCTCGAGGGCGAGCGCGCCACCAACATCGCCGCAATCGCTCGTGCCAGAAGCGCCATGGCCGAGATCGACATGCAAATCCTGAACCTCGGCACTGTACGGCTGAATGAGGCCGTCGATGAGTTGACCAAGGTCGAGGCGGAGTTGTTTGACCTCAGACAGGGGGAGCGCGCCGCCAGGGACGTGCTTACCCGCACCGATGTCGTCGCACCGGTTGACGGCATCGTCATGGATCTGAAGGTCCACACCGCGGGCGGTGTCGTGAAACCCGGCGAGACGTTGATGACAGTCGTACCGCTCGGGCAACAACTCGTGGTCGAGGCCATGGTCAAACCAGAGGATGTCGAGACGATCACCGCCGGTCAGCCCGCGCGCGTCAGCTTCCCGGCCTTCGCACGCTACAACCTGCCGCCGCTCGATGGCGTCGTGGAGATCGTGTCGGCCGACCGCATGGTGGACGAGCGCAGCGGGGCACCGTATTTCGCCGCGACCGTGTTGATCGACAAAAGCGAGCTCGCCAAGCTGGAAGGCCGCAAGCTGCTGCCCGGCATGTCGAGCGAGGCGATGATCCGGACGGGTGCTCGCACCGTGCTTGCGTACCTCGCCGAGCCGATCACGCAGAACTTCCGCCGGGCAATGCGGGAAAAATAGTCAGGCCGCTCTGCTGGCCCACAGCACCCCACGCTCGAAGATGGTGCGCATTTGCGGGACGGAAAACTCATCCGCGGTGTGGCCGAGCGCGCTGAAGAAGACGCGGCCCTTGCCGTAGCGGCGCTTCCAGACCACGGGCATGACGACGCCGTCGATGAAGTCGAGATGCTCACCGCTGAACGTCGTCGTCGCCAGCACCTCGTTGCTCGGGTCGACATGCATGTAATACTGCTCGGAATGGTAGGCGAAACCCTCGATACCCCTGACGATCGGATCGTCGCTGATGATGTCGACACGGTAGTCGATGATGTCGCCGGGGTGCGCGACCCATTGGCCGCCGGTCATGAACTGATAGTTCGGCTCGTTGCGAAAACTGTCGCCGATGGTGCCGTGGAAGCCGGCAAGGCCGGTCCCGCCGCTGACGGCGGCGGCGAGGTTTTGCAGCTCCGGTTTATCGATCGTCGACATGGTGATCACCGGCACGATCAGATCGATGGCCGGGAGCTGCGGATCGGCAAGCGCCGATGTGCCCTCTTCTGTCCGCACCTCGAAGCCATGCCCGGTCAATATCTCGCTGACGACAGCGGCGCTGCGAGCCGGCGTGTGGCCTTCCCATCCGCCCCAGAAAATCAGTGCCGTCTTGCTCATGCTCGTCTCTCCTTTGGTCGGCAATATTGATAGGCAAGCGGAACGCTTTTGTCTTCCCTTCCATGATGGGCATTCTGGGACGGGCATTTCTGGTCGGAAATCACGACCCGGCGATGAATTCCGTGGATGAGGACCGATTGGCCGCGCTGGCGTCTTGTTTCAATGCCGGGCTGCACTCAAATCAGCTGTCTTCGCGTTTGCGCAGACATCGGTCCGATCCGCCGCAACCAGCCGGAGCCTTCCGGGGAGACCGCTCTATGAGTTTCGACCAGACGACTGTCGCCGCTTATCTGGAAGTCATCACCATCAACCTTGTGCTGTCTGGCGACAATGTCGTGGTGATCGGCATGGCGGCCGCAGGCCTCGCCAAGGCGTTGCGGCAGAAGGCGATCATCGCCGGCATTGCCGCGGCGGCGGTGATCCGCGTCGTCTTTGCGGTGATCGCGGTGCAACTGCTGGAAATTCCGGGGATCATGCTGGTCGGCGGCATGCTTTTGTTCTGGGTGTGCTGGAACATGTTCCAGGAGTTGCGCTCGGCCGGCGACGGCGAGGACGTCGACACTGAAGCCGTAGCACTTGCGACGGCGCGGCCGGCCAAGGCGCTGCGCACCGCGATCCTGCAGATCGTCGTCGCCGATGTCTCGATGTCGCTGGACAATGTGCTGGCCGTGGCGGGCGCCGCCGCCCACGACATGAATGCGCTGGTGTTCGGTCTCATCCTGTCGGTGGTTCTGATGGCGGTCGCCTCGACGCTGGTGGCGGCGCTGCTTGCCAGGTATCGCTGGATCGGCTGGCTCGGTCTGGCAATCATCGTCTATGTCGCGGGAAATATGACTCTGGACGGCGTCGAGCAGATGAGAACGGTCGACTTACACGCGCTGCTCTCGCCAGTTGCAAGCTAGATTCTCCTGGCGATCAAATGATATCGAAAATCCGCCCTGGGTTGAGAATGTTGTGCGGATCGAACGCCACCTTCAGCCGGCGCATGGCTGATATTTCGGCGTCGCTGCGCACGAGGTTCAGCCATTTCTTCTTGTCGAGGCCGATGCCGTGCTCGGCCGAGACGGCGCCACCGCATGCCGCCACGCCGCGATAGATGATCTCATAGGCGGCCGCCGGTTCCGTGGTGTCGACCTGATAGTGCAGATTGCCGTCGCCGAGATGGCCGAAGACGTAGATCTCGGCGCGGCTGTCGACGGCGTGGATCGCGGCTTCGGCGTTGCGCAGGAAACCCGCCATGGTCGCCAACGGGATGCTGATGTCGACGCCGATCATGCCCTCGATCGCAAACAGGAAGCGGTTGGCCTCTTCGCGCACATCCCATAGCGCACGGAATTCGCGTGGCGACTGCGAGACGACCACGTCGTCGACGATGCCGTCCTCGACCGCCTGCATCAGCACCGAAGCGAAACGCTCGCCGTCCAGCTCGGCCTGGCTGCCCTGGATCTCGGCCAGCACATAGACGGGCGCGCCGACAGGCAGCGGCGCCGGCGCGGCCATGCCGGCAATCATGGCGCCGTAGAGCGGCGAGAAGTTTACCTCATAGGCCGAAAGCAAGGGCCCGAGCCGCTGCTTGAGCAGGTCGAGCAGCGCAATGGCCGCCTCCAGCGAGCCAAGGGCGCAAAAGGCGGCAACCTCGGTGGCGGGCTTGGGATGCAGCCGCAGGCAGGCGCGAGTAACCACGCCCAGCGTGCCTTCGCTGCCAATGAAAAGCTGGTTGAGATCGTATCCCGAATTGTCCTTGGCCAGGCCACACAACGAAGTCAGGATCGAGCCGTCGGCAAGCACGGCCTCCAGCCCCAGAACCTGGGCGCGGTACATGCCGTAGCGCAGCACGCGAATGCCGCCAGCATTGGTGGCGATGTTGCCGCCGACCGTCGCCGTGCCGCGCGCGCCGATATCGACGCCGAACATCAGGCCGGACGCATCGGCCGCTTCCTGCACCATTTGCAGCGGCGCGCCGGCTTCCGCGATGATGGTTGCCGCGGCGCGGTCGGGCGCTTCGACCGCGGTCATGCGCTCCAGCGACAGCACCGCTTCGCCCGGCTGCACGCGCGCGCCGCCGGCCAGCCCGGTGCGGCCGCCATGGACGACCAGCTTCTGGCCGATACCACTGCATAGGCGCAGGATTTCGGCGACGTCGGCGGCGTTGCGCGGACGCAAGACCAGTTCGGGCTGGCCGCCGCCCTTGCCGGAGAGGTCGTCGCCATAGCGCGGATCGATAGCATCGCCGATCACAATCGCGGCGGCATCGAGCCGACGATATAGCTGGGAAAGAAGCCGATCGATCTGTTGTGTCATGGTGCCTGGACTTTTCAGCGCTCTTTGTGACCGAGACTTTGATGCGCGACAATTTTCGCGTCAATTGAACAAATTTACGCACGGTATAACCTGTCATTGCGCGTTGAACCCACTGACGTTTCCTGTAAATTTCGTCTGCCGTTGCGTGGCGGACGCGCCGGCTGCAGGACCGTGGGCAGCGTCAAGGGATGACCGAGGTTCTGGCGCGTGCCAGACGAGGATTGAATGCCGATGACGCACAAGACGATGGAGGATTTCGCCCGCTCCTGCGGCGTCTCCAGGCCGACGCTGTCGAAATATTTCGACGATCCGACCAGCGTCAAGCCGGCAACGCGCAAGCGCATCGAAGAGGCGTTGCGGTCGTCCGACTACCAGCCCAATCTGTTTGCCCGCAACCTCAACCGCAAGCGCACCCGCGCCATCGGCATTGTCGTACCGACGGTCACCGATCCCTTCTATTCCGAAATGGTCAGCCGCATCGAGCTCAGGCTGCGCGACGAGGGCTACTGGCCGATCGTCATCTCCTCGCATGGCTCAACCGAGCTCGAAATGGAGGCGACACGTACCATCCTGTCGCTGAAAGTTTCGGGCGCGCTGATCGCGCCGCTCGGCTTGCGTTCGGACCGGCGCACGCTGGAGAAGCTGACCCAGACAATGCCGGTCGTCTATTTCGACACCTATCTTGAAGGCGGCACGCCCTTTGTCGGCAACAACAATGCCCAGAGCGTCTCGACCATCGTCGACTATCTCTGCCGCTCCGGCGACGCCCCGATCTATTTCGACATCCCGCATGTCAATCACAATTCGCCGGAGCGCCTGAACAGTTACGTCGCCGCGATGCGTCAGCTTGGCCAGGAGCCGGTGGTTATCGGCAACACCCGAGACTACACATGGGATTTCGAGCGCATCGGCTACGAGCAGATGGAACAGATGCTCGGGGCCAGCGGCCTGCCGGGCAAGACCAGAGGTCTGCCCGGCAAGACCGGGGGTCTGCCCGGCAAGACCATACTGTGTGCGAATGACCGCCTGGCCTTCGGCGTGATGGCGGCAGCCTTCGCGAAAGGGCTGAAGATCGGCCGCAAGGCCGATTGCGACCTGCGTATCGCCGCCCATGACGACCATCCGCTGAGCCGCTACACCTGCCCCGCACTGACCACCATCGCGCAGGATTTTGCCGCCATGGCGGGGCGCAGCGTCGAGACACTGCTCGCTTTGCTCAACGAGGATACGGCAAACGTCGCGCCGAAGGTCAGCCTCGACGCCGCCCTGGTGATGCGTCAGTCCGCTTGAGCCTTTCCAAAGGCAGGATCGAAGCTTCGCCACGCGGCAATGGCGGCGGCAACCGCCTGTCTCGCTGCCGGGCCGTGACGGCCCATCGAGACGAAGCCGTGGATCTGACCGGGCCAGTGTTCCAGCACGACCGGCACGCCGGCCTGCTGCAGACGCCTGGCATAGGCCTCGCCTTCGTCGGCGAGGATGTCGTGACCGGCGATGGCGATGAAGGTGGGCGGCGCACCGGCGAGGCTTTCCGCCTTCAGCGGTGAGGTACGCCAGTCGCCGATGTCGGCGGCATTGCGGATATAATGGTCGCGGAACCAGGCCATGCTCGAGGCGGTCAGGCCAAAGCCTGCGGCGAAGCGGCGATAGCTGTCGGCCGTCTGCCCGGCATCGGTGTTGGGATAAAACAGAAGCTGCGCTGCCGGCGGATTTTTGTCCCCCCGCGTGAGCAGGCCGAGCACCGTGGCGAGATTGCCGCCGGCGCTGTCGCCGGCAACCGCGATGCGGGCAGCGTCGATGCCGAGTTCGTCCGCGGCGCTTTGCATGAAGGCAAGTGCCGCTCGGCAATCCTCTATTGCCGCCGGGAATTTGTGTTCCGGCGCCAGCCGGTAGTCGACGGAAACGACGACAGCGCCTGCCTCGTTGGCGAACCAGCGGCAGATCTCGTCATGCGAGTCGAGATTGCCGATTACCCAGCCGCCGCCATGGAGATAAAGCAGCGCCGGAGCGCCTGCCGAAGGCGCGCCCTGCCCGCGATAGATCCTGAGCCTCAGCGGACCGCCGGGTCCTGCAATGATGCGCTCGCTGATCGACGCGACCAGCTCGCGCTCGCCTTGCAGGGTCGGGAAGCCTTCATTGTAGGCGCGGCGCGCCTGCTCAGGCGTTCCCGTTTCGAACGGCGGCGCGCCGGCCTGGCTGCCGAGCTCGAGCACATGCCGGGCCTCCGGATCTAGGGGCGACGGGGACGGTGGCGATGGCGTCACGGGCGAACCTCCGTCAGGCAAGCAGGGTTGCGGCTTCGTCTTCGCCAAGCAGCGGCGGCTGGTCGACCGTGCCGTTGACGGCAACCGAGCCACGGCTTTCGCCCGAAGCCAGGATCGCCTCCATGATCTCAAGCACATGCAGCGCCAGCTCACCGGAGGCGCGCGGCTTTCTGCCCGTGGCCAGCGCGCGCGCCAGATCGGCGACGCCGAGCATGCGGTAATTGGCGCGGTCGGGCGCGGAATAGGGCCAGTTGCGGGCGCCGTAGAGTTCGCTCTCGCTGGCGAAAACGGCCCAGTCGGCGCCACGTTCCGACAGCGAGACCGTGCCGCCGAACGTGTCGGGATCGGGCAGCCTGAGCGAGCCTTCGGTGCCGTGCAGTTCGATCGGATGGTTGGAGTGTTTGAACACATCCCATGAGGCGCCGAAGGTGACGGTGGCGCCCGAGCGGAATTCGAGCAGCGACATTATGTTGGTCGGCGTGCCGACCTTGAATGTCGTGTTCTTGAACGGCCCGTCGGCCGTGATCAGCCTCTCCTCCTGGCCGCGCGTCGCCATCGCCATGACGCGCTCGACCGGCCCGAGCAGGTTGACCAGCACGGTCAGGTAATAGGGACCCATGTCGAACACCGGACCGCCGCCGGGCTGATAATAGAATTGCGGATTGGGATGCCAGTGCTCCATGCCCCGTCCCATCATGAAGGCGGTGCCGGTCACCGGCTTGCCGATCGCGCCGTCATCCATCAGCCGGCGCGCGCGGCGGCCGGCTGTACCCAGGAATGTGTCCGGCGCCGAGCCGATCAGCAGGCCGCGCTTCGCGGCCTCGGCGACAAGGCGGCGGCCGTCGGCGGCGGAAGTTGCCAGCGGCTTTTCGGTGAAGACATGCTTGCCCGCCGAGAGCGCTGATAACGAAATGTCGAAATGCGCCGCGGGGATTGTCAGGTTCAGCACGAGGTCGATATCGGGGTCGGCCAGCAGCGCGTCAACGCCCAGGGCGCGGATGCCGTATTCCCTGGCGCGCAGCTCAGCCATGTCAGCGGAAATGTCGGCGCAGGCGCGTAGCTCGACACCACCGAAGAGCGCTGCATTGCGCAGATAGGTCATCGAGATGTTGCCGCAGCCGATGACACCGATGCCGAGCTTTGTCTCTGATTTTCCGTGCATTTCCAGCTTTCCTCCCAAGCCAAGGGCATGCTGCGCAACCGTTGCAGTTCCCACGACCCCCCGCAATCCGCTATACAGGACTTTAAATGTTGACGCGCGTAAAATTTTTATAGAGCATGTGAGAGTTCTGGCGCAGGATTGGGAGGCCGCCAGCGTGAGGAGGAGAACATGACCGGCATGAAAAACGGCCGACGGCCGCTGCGAAGCCCGTGGGTCATGCGCGCTTTCCGTCGCGCATCAGAGACCGGGATGGGTTCAGGCATAGATCACCTTGGCCCCGATCCTATCAAGCTCGCTGCGTATTGGACCGGGCAGGCCATCGTCGGTGATCACCACATCGACGGCCGACAGCGAAAATGCCTTGGACGTCCCGCTGACGCCCCATTTGCTCGAATCGGCGAGCAAGACAACGCGCCGGGCCATGCGAACGAGGTTTCGCTTCGTTCGCGCCATGTCTTCGTTCACGTCGACCACATCCAGTGACGAGTCTATCGCATGCGCTCCAACAAAGACCTGATGCGCTACCAGGCCGCCGAGAGCCGTATCGGCATCGGTGATCAGCGTGCTCACCGTGTCGGGATAGACCCGGCCGCCGATCATATGAACGTCGAGCCCGGGACGATGCATAAGATGCTGCACGATGTTCATGGCCGTGGCCGCGACCACGACATTGCTGAGCGGCGGTAACTGCATGGCAAGCTGCATCAAGGTCGAGCCACCGTCGAAGATGACCGACTGGTTGTGCTCGAAAAGGTCGAGCGCCGCCCGGGCGATGCGCTTCTTTGCGTCGAGGTTCGTTTGCATCCGCCGCGCGAACGCGGCCGTCGTCGAATCGGTGGTCCGGGTCACCGCCCCTCCACGGGTCTTGGTCAGCAGTCCCTTGCGGTCCAGTATTTCGAGGTCGGAGCGCACCGTGACCTCCGACACGCCAAACCCGTCCGACAGGTCCTTGATGCGAACCTGTCCGCTGCGTTGCACCTCGCTCAGGATCGATTGGCGTCTCTGCTCCGACAACATTGCCCTGCCCTTGCCTGCCTGCGCCGAGCAATCGCGCCGGCCTCGGCTCACCTTACCGAAAAATATGGAGATTCGAAAGCTTTCGAAAGATTGTTTTTCTTTTTTCTTTCGGAAACACTGGATCGAGCATTTTTAAATCAACCGATCAGGGAATTTTGGACTCATGAGCCTAGGAACCAAGGTGCGCCTCGCGCGCCTCTTCTCGCATCCATCGGGGAACCTTTTTGGCGGCGCGGTCGACCACTTCGTCGGCTATGGCGACGTGCGCAAAGGCGGCCTTGCCGACCTGCCGGGTGCGCTCGCACGCGTCATGGCGGGCAAACCCGACTACGTCAGCATCCAGCCTGGCACCGCGCGCCATCTGTGGCCGCAATATGCGGGCAAAGCTTCCCTGGTGATTCAGGCGGGCTGCTTCACCGCGGACGATCGCATCAGCGAGTTGATCGCAACGCCCGAGGACGCGGTGCGCGCGGGGGCCGATGCGTTGGCCGTGGCCATTCCGGTGCGCGGCGCGACGGAGGGCAAATACATACGCTGGCTGACCGATTCGGTGAATGCGGCGGCCCGCTACGGCATGCCTGTGGTGGCGCATATCTACCCTCGCGATTTCACCGACGGAGCAAAGATCGTCTTCACCCCCGACGAGATCGCCTATGCGGCGCGCATCGGCTACGAGTCCGGCGTCGACGTGATCAAGATCGGCTACACCGGGGATTTCGAGTCATTCAAAGAGACCGTCCGGACCTGCCCGGTGCCGGTTGTCATCGCGGGCGGTCCAAAGACCGATACGCTGCTCGGCGCGCTTCAGCAGACGGCGGACGCCATCCGTGCCGGCGCGCACGGCGCCGTGGTCGGCCGCAATCTCTGGGGGCACGGCGATCCGGAGAAGGCAGCGCTTGCCTTTCGCGGCGTCATCCATGACGGCCTTTCGGCGCAAGACGCCCTGGCGAAGGCGGGTGCCTGAACGATGCCCACCATCCCCTCGATCCTCGGCTTCGGCGCTATTGCGATCGACGACATCGTCTACGTCGATCAGCCATTGTCGGCGGGCAAGGGTAAGGTTCTGCAAAGTACCCGCGCCTTCGGGGGAAATGTCGCGACGGCGCTGGCCGCTGTCGCGCGGCTCGGCGGAACCGCCGGGTTCGTCGGATGGCTGGCCAGTGCCGCGGACGACGCGGTGCAGCTCGATCTCGTGGCGAGCGGTATTGAAACCGCATTCGCGCCGCGCCATCCCGACGCGCGCCCGGTGCACTCGCGGATCACCGTCGGCTCGGACGGGGAAAGGTTCATCGCGTATGACGACGATGCGATGCTGGGCACAGCTCCGGACTTTCCGGACGATATCCTCAGCCGCGCAACCGTCCTGATCGTCGATAGCTATGCGAACGGGTCGCTGGATGTCGTGGCTCGGGCTCGCGATCTCGGCCTTGCGATCCTCGGCGATATCGAATGGAGCAGCGGCCCCGCCACGGAGCGGCTGATCGCGCTCTGCGACCATCTCATTCTTCCACTTAGCTTTGCACGGACTGCCACGGGGCGCCGATCGCCTGCCGAGATGCTCGATGCCTTGTGGTTGCCATCGCGATCCGCCGTGGTTCTGACCGATGGAGGCAGGGGTGTGTACTATCGCGGCCGTGAAGAGACAGGTCTCTGGCACCTGCCCCCGCACCGGGTTGCGGTCGTCGACTCCACAGGCGCGGGTGACTGCTTTCATGGCGCCTATGCCTATGCGTTGACGCGCGGAGCCGACACCGCGGGCCGGGTGGCATTCGCGGCCGCGGCGGCGGCCGTTTCGATAACGGGGCGTGGCGGGCGCGAGGCGCTTCCGACCGAGGACCAGGTCACGCAACTCCTGGCATCGGCGAACGCGCCGTCAGCAGTCGACCTGAAAAATGCGCATGTGGATGCTGGAGCATGACCTGAAACGATCCGACGAAACGTTTCGCAGGCGAACACAAGCCCAGGAGAATCATAAAAATCAGGGCTTATATTTGGGAGGGAGGAATATGGCAGAAGTCATTCTTGAGAATATCTGCAAAACCTACGGGAACAGTTTTCGCGCAATCGACCAGTTGAACCTGTCGGTTAAGGACGGCGAGTTCTTGATCCTCGTCGGGCCTTCCGGCTGCGGCAAATCCACGGCGTTGCGAATGATCGCGGGGTTGGAAGACATCACCAGCGGCAGCCTTCGGATCGGCGGGGTCGACGTCGTCGACATGCCGCCCAAGGACCGCGACATCGCGATGGTGTTCCAGAGCTACGCGCTCTACCCGCATATGACGGTATCCGAAAACATCGCCTTTTCGATGCGGCTGGCAGGCAAGCCGAAGGCCGAGCGCAAGAAGCGCGTGGACGAGATCGCCAAAACTCTTCAGCTGACGTCTTTGCTGGACAGCAAACCCGCGAACCTGTCAGGCGGGCAGCGTCAACGGGTTGCCATGGGCCGCGCCATGGTGCGCGAGCCGGCCGCCTTTCTCATGGACGAGCCGCTTTCCAATCTGGATGCGAAACTGCGTGTGCAAATGCGCGCCGAAATCACCAGCCTGCAAAAGCAGCTCGGCGTCACGACCATTTACGTGACCCACGATCAGATCGAAGCGATGACGATGGGCGACAGAGTCGCGGTGTTGAAAGGCGGTGTGCTGCAGCAGGTCGACACACCCAAGAGGCTCTATGAATCGCCGGTTAACGCCTTCGTTGCCGGCTTCATCGGCTCTCCTTCGATGAACCTTTTCGAGGCGACCCTGAAGGGCGGCGAGCTCGCTTTTCGCGACTTCGCCGTCCGGCTGCAGGATGCAGCCTTCGTGCGCAGGCCGGCCTTGAGGTCGTATGCGGGACGCAAGGTCGTGTTCGGGATCAGACCGGAGGATCTTTATGACAGCAGCCTTGAATCCGGTCGCAAGTTTCAGACGATACCGGCCAGGGTGACCTCGATCGAGGAACTCGGCTCCGAACAGATCGTCCACATGAACATCGACGCGGTCCGGGTGGACTCCGGCGATCCGGATGCGGTGGACGATTTCGGCCTGGCGTCGAACGCGGTGGCGAGGTTCGAGCCGATCAGCGCCGTCCGCTCCGGCTCGGAAATCCGGTTGGCCGTGGATGATGCCAAGTTCCATTTCTTCGATCCCGAAACGCATCTGGCGATCTGAAGATCTGCGGAAGACCGCAGGCGGGAGCGAGGTGCCTGCGGAAGATACAAGAAGGCTTCTGAATGAACAGACGATCGTCCGCATTGTGCGGCCGATCTTGAAGAAGGAGGAGAAAATGATGTTTCGGATACGACCCGCGATGCTGAAAATAGCCGCGGCCGCATGGTTGCTTGGTGCAACCGGCGCCATGGCGGACACGACGCTGGAATTCACCCAATGGTGGGAGCCCGAATTGCCGGCCGGCTCGCTGTTTGGCCTGCCGATGGCGNGCAACCGGCGCCATGGCGGACACGACGCTGGAATTCACCCAATGGTGGGAGCCCGAATTGCCGGCCGGCTCGCTCAGGGCAATCATGAACGACTTCGAGGCTGCAAACCCCGGCATCAAGGTGACGCTGGTCAGCGGTCCCTATGCGACCACGCGAGACCAGATCTCGGTCGGCGCCGCAACCGGAACGCTTAGCGACGTCGTCGGTCTCGACGGCGCCTGGGTGAACAATCTGAACGCGCAGGGTGCGCTGGCCGACATGAACCCGATGATGGATGCGAGCGGGTTCGACAAGACCCAGGTCGCGGATATCATCAAGGTGGACGGCAAGGCGGTGATGTTTCCCGTGGCTTCGTTCGTCTATCCGGTCTTCGTCAATCTGGACCTCGCCGCCCAGGCAGGCGTGACCAAGCTGCCGTCGACCCGCGGGGAGTTTCTCGAAGCCGCCAAGAAGATGACCCACGCCGACAAGAACCAGTATGGCTGGGTGCTGCCCTTGTCGCTGCAAACGCCGTCCGGTGTCCAGAACGACCTGATGTCGTGGGTCTGGGCCTCGGGCCAATCGATGATGGTTGAAGGCAAGCCGGCTCTCGAGGGCAAGCCGGTCGTCGATATGCTCACCTTCGTCAAATCGCTGAACGACGCCGGCGTCATCTCGCCCGGCATTGCCACCAAGACCGAGCAGGAAAAGGTCGAGGAATTCGTCAACGATCGGGTCGGGATGATGATCGACTCGCTCGCGCATGTGAACCTTATTCGCGAACGCAATCCCAAGCTGAACTTCGACCTCATCCCGGTCCCGGTCGTGGCGGACTACAGCGGCAAGCGCGGCCTTCCCTACGCCTCCTGGGGCATCGGCATCTCCGCCGCCTCGAAACATCAGGATGAAGCCTGGAAGCTCGTCCAATATCTGATGAGCGAAAAGGTGAATGCCAAGCTCGTGTCGCTTGCAAACGCCTTCCCGGGCAACGTCAACGCCAAGCCCGATTTCGTGACCTCGGACAAGGCTTTCGCCAAGGCTTTCGAAATCTTCAAGACCGGCTATCTCGCCAACGAGTTCACGGGCCTGCCGGTGGCTGAAGACCTGATGACCCAGTTCGACGTGGAGGCTCAGAAGATGCTTGCCGGCGAGCAGTCTCCGGAACAAGCCGCAACCAACGCTCAAAAGGGCTGGATGGCGAAATTCTGAGCGGCCCATTGCCCGTTTGCTATCTTCCACCGGGTGGCCCGGCCTCGCCAGGCCACCCGTCAACAACGGATCGGCAATTTGAGATGGACCTTTTTTTGAAGCGCACCTTCCTCTTGAAGGCACATCCCAGGGATCGCACATGACCGGGCAGAAGCGCTCCCACCATCGACTGAAACGAGCGGTCGCACCCTATCTCTATCTGTCACCCTCGCTCCTCATAATCGGCCTGTTGATGCTGCTGCCGATGGTGACGGTGATTGGCTATTCGTTCCAGAACAGCGCGGTGCTGCGTCGCGACCCGTCCTTTGCCGGATTGAAACACTACCAGGCGATCTTTGCCGATCCGGTGTTCTGGGCCTCGCTGTGGCACACGCTCTACTTCACCTGCATGAGTGTCGTCTTCCATATGACCATCGGCATGCTCTTCGCACTCATGCTGAACAGCGACCGCATCAATCCGACGCTGCGCAATGTCCTGCGCGTGCTCTACATACTGCCCTGGCTGTTCACCGCGGTGATTATCGCGGTGATCTGGCGCCTGCTGCTTGAGCCGAACGGTGTCGTCAACAGCGTTCTCATGCAGATGGGCATCATCGGTTCCAAGGTCGAGTGGTTTTCCTCGCCCGCGACCGCGCTGCACGCCGTCACCTTCGCCAATATCTGGGCGGGCTACCCGCTTTTCATGGTCAGCCTGCTCGCAGGCTTGCAGGGCATTCCCAAGGATTTCTACGAGGCCGCCGATATCGACGGCGCGAAGGCCTACCAGAAGCTGATCTTCATCACCATTCCGCAGCTGATGCCGATCATCATCAGCATCTCGCTGCTCGACTTCATCTGGACCATGCAGGTCTTTCCATTGATCTGGATAACGACGGGTGGCGGTCCGATCTACTCGACCGAGGTCCTCAGCACCTACACGTACAAGCTGGCGTTTTCGAGCTACAACCTGTCGCAGGCCTCGGCGAGCGCCGTGGTCATCCTGCTGATCTCTCTCGGCCTGACGCTGTTCTACATCCGCTATCAAAAGGCTCGGTAGTCACATGAGGAAAAGACACACACCGAAAGACAGGCTGATCACCGCCGCGCTCCATGTCGCGCTTGCCGCAGGCCTCTTGTTCGCGGCCTTCCCGATCTACTGGATGCTGAGCAGCTCGTTCAAGTCGAATACCGAAATCTTCGCCCTGCCGCCAACCGTCCTGCCGAAGGCCTTCACGCTGGAAGCGTATGCGGCCATCCTTGGTGATCCGGTAAAGCTGCGCTTCTTCTTCAACAGCTACTTCGTCGCCGGAGCGGTGACCGTGCTGACGGTGCTGATCGCCTTGCTGGCAGCCTATGGGTTCAGCCGTTTCAATTTCCGCGGCAAGGGCAGCCTCAACACTCTCATCATCAGCACGCAGACGATCCCGCCGATCACGCTTTTGATCCCCTTCTTCGGGCTTGTCGTCTCGTATGGCATCTTCGACACCTATGTCGCGCTGATCCTGACCTATCTGGTGTTTACGCTGCCCTATGCGATCCTGCTGATGACGGGATATCTGAACACCTTGCCCCGCGACCTCGATGAAGCGGTGGCTGTCGACGGCGGCACCAGTTGGACCGCACTGTGGCGGGTGATCGTCCCGATTTCACTGCCTGGTATCGTGGCGACGTCGGTCTACACCTTCCTGTTGTGCTGGAACGAATTTCTCTTTGCGCTGACACTGACGAAGTCGACGTCCATGCGCACCGTCCCGATCGGCATCCAGTTGTTGATGGGGCAACACGCCTTCGAATGGAACCAGATGATGGCGATGAGCGTGCTCGGCTCGCTGCCGCTCCTGGTCATCTACCTGGTTGCCCAGAGGTTCTTCCTCGCCGGCATGACCGCGGGCTCGGTCAAGTAGGGTATCCCTCGAACGGAGGTGGAATCAAGGAATGAAAGGATGACCGTGAAAGACCTGAAAGTCGGCTGCCAGACCTTTACCTGGGAAATGCTGGGCGACCGTTTTGCCGGCGGCCCGGACGATCTGCTCAAGGCGATCGCCAATGGCGGCTATGCCGGCATCGAGATTACCGACACGATGATCGGCCGCTATGCCGGCAAGCCAAAGGAGTTCGCGGCCGCGCTGAAATCATCCGGGCTGACGCTCGTCTCCTTCGCCTTCGGCTCCAAGAGCGGTTTCACGCTCAGGGATGAGATCGGCGCCGACCTCGAGACCGCCAAACGCTGGATCGACTTCGCCGCCGCCTTTCCCGGCGCGCTGGTGTCGATGGGCTCGGCCACGATCGTTTCCGACGGGCCGCGCGACGACAAGTTTGCCATCGCCGCCGAGGTCTACAACAAAGCCGGCGAGCTCGGGCGCGAGGCCGGCGTCCAGGTCGCGGTGCATCCAAGCTCGCATCACAACACGCTGCTGTTCGACCGCGCCGACTACGACCGCATCTTCGGGCTGCTCGACGCCTCGCTGGTGGGCTGGGTGCCCGACACCGGCCACATCTTGCGCGGTGGCCAGGACATGGCGGATACGCTCACCACTTATCGCGACCGCATCCGCTATGTGCATCTGAAGGATGTCGACGCGAATGGAACCTGGGCGATGCTCGGCAAGGGCGTCTGTGACACGGCGAAGGTGATCGAGATCGCTGGTGCTGCACCCAATTTCAACGGCTGGCTGGTGCTGGAGGAAGAGTCCGAAACGGCCGCCGCCGACCCTGCCGGCGCGGTCAAGACCAACCGCCAGACAATGCGCGGCTACGGAGCCTGAGACGATGACGACGAACAAGCCCCTGTCCGGCCCCGCCGCAATTGCCGCCCTGCCGCGCAACCGGCTTATCGGCGAGTTTTCGCTGTGGTCGGCCGACCTCGCCAATATGGAGCGCGATTTGAAGCGCATCGAGACCCATGCCGATGTCCATCATATCGACGTCGCCGATGCCCGCTTCACCCCTGGCTTCCTGTTCTTCCCGGATCTGGTGGCGCACATCGCCAAGCTCACCGCAAAGCCTGTCCATGTCCATTTGATGGTCGAAGCCGAGATCGTCGAGGAACAGACGCGCCAGTTCATCGAGGCCGGCGCCGACCTGATCAGTGTGCACGCCGAAAACGGCGAGACCGGTCTGCGTGCCGTGAAACTGGCGCGTGAACTCGGGGCCGAGGCCGGCGTGGTGCTGCGGCTGGAAACACCGGTCGCGGCCGTCACGCCGTTCCTGCCGGAAGTGGCGTTCGTGACGCTGCTCGGCACTTCCATCGGCGTCAAGGGCCAGAGCCTGTCCGATCAAGCGTGTCCGCGCCTGATCGAGGCGCGCGCGCTGATGCGCAAAGCCGGCCGCGAGGCCGACATCGTGCTCGCCGCCGATGGCGGCATCCGCCACGAGACCGTGCCGCTGCTGCGCGCCGCAGGTGCGGAAACCGTGGTGCTGGGCTCGCTGGCCTTCGGCGATCCCGACCTTGCCCGGCGCATGGCCTGGCTGCACGGGCTGGAGGTCGCCGCCTGATGACCAAGCTTGCGCTCGCCTTCGATCTCGGTGGCACGGCGCTGCGCGGTGCGCTGGTCGAAAGCGATGGCCGTATCGTCGCTCATGCTTCAGCGTCGACGCTTGCCGGTGCGGGATCGGAGGCGGTGATCAGCCAGATCGTCGCTTTGGCAGGCACGCTGCTTAGGGAACACCCGCAGGCAAAGGTCGCCGGCATCGGCGTCGGTGCGCCGGGGCCACTCGACCCCAAGGCGGGGATCGTCATTGCGCCGCCAACGCTGGCCGGCTGGCATGATGTGCCGCTGATCGACATTCTGGGGCGGCATTTCGGCCTGCCGGTGCGGCTGGAAAACGACGCCAATGCGGCGGCGCTCGGCGAATGGCGTTTTGGCGCCGGACGCGGCAGCGGATCGCTGGTGTTCGTGACCGTATCGACCGGCATTGGCGGCGGCGTCGTCGCCGATGGCCACATCTATCACGGCAGGCGCGGACTGGCGGCCGAGATCGGCCACATGACCATCACCGGTGAAGGCGACCGCTGCTTTTGCGGCGCCATCGGCTGCTTCGAGGCCGTTGCCTCCGGAACCGCGCTCGGCCGCCGCGCCACGCGACTGACCGCGCCGGGCGACGGCTCGCTCTTACGACGGCTGTCAAATGATGGCGACGTCTCGGCCAGGCATGTCGTAGAGGCTGCCAAGGCCGGCGACGCCAACGCTCTCGACCTGATCGAGGCGGAAGCACAATGGCTGGGCATCGGCTTCACCAACCTGCTTCATCTCTATTCGCCCGATCTGATTGTCATGGGAGGCGGCCTTTCCAACGGGTTCGACCTTCTGGCACCGTCGATCAGAGCGGTCATCCAGCAGCGGGCGATGCCGGCCTATCGCGACGTGCCGATCGTGCAGGCTGAACTCGGCGACCGCGCCGGGCTGATCGGCGCCGCCAGCCTGATCCTGTGGGAAGGCGGTGCGCCGCTGGCGATGGCGCAGGACGACAAGGACAGAGGCGCGACCCCCGATGCCACGGAGGCACGCCATGGCTGAACTCGAGCTGCGCGGCGCGCGCGAAGATGGTGAATGGTCCAGTTTGAATGCAGCGCCAAGGTCCCCGAAGAGGACCCCTACCCTTCGCGATTCCAGCTGGCGTATTTTCGGATCGTTTGCCGCTTGTCTTCCGACAAGCCAACAAGGAGATTCTCCTCGAGATAGCCTTGCCGGATGAGATTGGCGAAGACCTGTATTAGCTGTGAATAGCGATAGTCGAACATCTGGTCCATCTTCCGTCGCTGCTGCAGCAGAAGTCTTCGACATCCCACATTTCGGAAGGCGTTGCCGCAACGTGGGCCCTGCTCTTGAGTTCAGCCAGCATCTTGTCGAGCGCCACCTTCAGCGCTGCGTCATAGGCAGTGCGGGCGACTTTCTTTTCGGACGGAGACCATTTCTCATCAGCGGTCATCGACTGTCTCTCTCAAGTTCGCGGCGGCCGTCATCCGGTAAAACCTGGGACGCAGGACAACCCCGCCGTTGGGACCAATCTACTTTCCGCAATGGTGATCGTTGACCTTGTTCAGCGCATTCGCGTCCGGCCCGACCCGGTCGTAAGAGCACGGGCCGGCCGCCGTGGTGATCAGCATCTTGTCATAGTAGCGCGGGCCGCCGAACAGGGCATAGACGAGGTCGCGATGGGCGGGAACGTAGCGTTGCTCCGGTTCCGGCTGGCGATGGCGGTGCTTCTTCTCCTTGGCGAGCGCTGCGGTAGACAGGCTGCAGCCAAGCGCGAGAACAAGGGCGGAGATCGCGAGGATCTTGATGGTCATCGGCAATACCCTTCTGACGGTTCGGAATCGCAGCATATCCAAAAGCGTGGGCCGAACAAAGGTTCCCTGATTACCATAGCCAGCGAAATCAGCCTGTAACGGCACTGCGCGCGCGCCGCCGTTCGGCTGCAACCAGGAGGTCGACGAAAGCGCGCACCTTGGCCGGCCTGAAGCGCGCCGGCGGGAAGACGGCATGGATGCCACCGGACGGCAAGGTCCAGTCCGCGAACACCCGCACCAGCCGGCCGCGCGCAATGTCGTCGGCGACACTGTAATCCGGAAAGATGCCGAGGCCGATGCCGGCCAGCACGCAGGACAGCACGCCTGGTGTCTTGTCGCAGCTGACGACGGGGTTGAGTTCGGCCAGCACCGTTTCCGTGCCCCTCGAGAACAGCCATTGGCCGACCCCGCGCAACTGGGCGTTGCCGACCCAGGGCAGCGACTTCGCCTGCCTGGGGCTGGCTTCCCCAGGCAGCCTGGCGGCCAGTTCCGGGCTGGCGACGACGAATTGCTGCAGGCTGCCCAGCCGCCGCGCCAGATTGCTGGAATCGGCAAGCCAGCCGACGCGGATGCCAAGATCGATCTGCTCGTCGACCAGGTTGCTGACCGCATCGTCGAAGATCGTCTCGACCCGCATTTTCGGGTATTTTCTGATGTAGGCGGCGATGGTCGGCGCCACGACCTTCTCGCCATAATCGAGCGGCGCCGTCAGCCGCAGCGTCCCCGTCGGCTGCGCCGCTCGCTGCGAAATGTCGCCATAGGCTGCCTCCGCCTCGCGCAGGATGATCGCGGTCCGGTCATAGAACAGACGACCCTCTTCGGTCGCCGTCACGCGCCGGGTCGTGCGCCGCAACAGCGTAGCGCCAAGCTCTTCTTCGAGCTTGCCGACCTGATGGCTGACCACAGCCTTGGCAACATCGAGACGGTCGGCAGCGGCCGTGAACGAGCCGGTCTCCACCACGGTGGCGAAGTAGACGAGCCGGTTGAGATTGAGGAGTTCGGTCACAGGCCGCTCATTGTCCGATTTTATCAGACAGTTTGTATGATTGATCGCTATTTTTCGCAAGCCGTCCAGCTGTCATCTATCGGGCAACAGAATGAGGCCGCCATGACCAATGTAACCCTAACCTATCTTTTCGACCCGCTCTGCGGTTGGTGCTATGGCGCCACGCCGATGCTGGATCGACTGGCCGCCGGGACCGCGCTCGAACTGCTGCCGGTGGGGCTTTTCTCCGGTGCCGGCGCGCGGCCGCTGGATGCAGGCTTCGCCGCCCATGCCTGGGACAATGACCAGCGCATCGCACGGCTGAGCGGACAGCGCTTCAGCCAGGCCTATCTCGACAATGTGCTCAATGTCAGCGGCACCTTGCTCGATTCTTCCGCTGCCACCATGGGCATCAACGCCGCCGGACTGGACGACTGGCGCCAGGAACTTGCGGCACTGAAGGCGATCCAGCATGCCCGCTATGTCGACGGCCGCGATATTGTGACGGTTGACGGCGTCGCCGCGGTACTGGCCGACGCCGGCATGAGCGACGCGGCAAAGCTTTTGAAAGCGCCGACGCAGGCGTTTCTGGCGAAGCATGACGACCTGGTCAGCCGCGGGCGGACATTGTTCCAGCGGCTGCATGCCAATGGCGTTCCCGCGCTCGCGGTGATCGGCCAAACGGCGCCGCGCCTGATCGGCGCCAACGCGCTGTTCGGCAGCTACGACAATCTCGTCGCTCACATCGAGGCGGCGTAGTCCCAGAAATTCTCCCCAGACGAAATTCTCCCCAGACGAAAGGAAAATCCCCATGAAAATCGCACTTATCGGCGCGTCCGGCCAGGTCGGCTCCCGCCTGCTTAAGGAACTCTCCGATCGCGGTCACAGCATCACCGCCATTGCCCGGCATCCAGACAAGATCGCGGCACTTCCGGGCGTGACTGCCAAGAAGGGCGACGTCTTCGACAAGGATGGCCTTGCCGCCCTGATCAAGGGTCATGACGCGGTGATCTCCTCGGTTCATTTCCTCGACAGCGATCCCGATACGCTTATCGCAGCCGTGCGTGCTTCCGGCGTCAAACGCTACCTCGTCGTCGGCGGCGCCGGCAGCCTTGAGGTTGCGCCCGGCAAGCGCCTGGTCGACACGCCGACCTTCCCTGATATCTACAAGGCCGAGGCGCAGAAGGGCGCCGACTTCCTCGACACGCTGCGGACGGTCGACGATCTCGACTGGACCTTGCTGTCGCCTTCGGCGCTGTTCGTCGCCGGCGAGCGGACCGGCAAATACCGCATCGGCAAGGACACGCTGCTGACGTCCGACAAGGGCAGCAGCATTTCCTTCGAGGACTATGCCATCGTCATGGCCGACGAGATCGAAAAGCCGGCGCATATCAAGCAGCGCTTCACGGTCGGCTACTGAGCGCACTTCATTGACAGGTGGGCCACTCGACGGAGCGGCCCGCGCCGGTTCCTATAGACGATAGTGCCATCGGAGTCTCCGATGGCACTATCGCTTTCTTCCGTTTCCACTCCTGCCGCCGGCCTGCGAACTCTCGCCCGGAGCGGTTCAGGACAGGAACGGAAACATGGCAGACATAGACATCTCAAAATCGAAAATCATTATCGTTGGCGGCAGCTCCGGAATGGGGCTGGCGTTGGCAAGGCGGTGCCTGGTCTCAGGCGCCGAAGTCATCATCGTCGGCCGCAGTGAAGCCAGGCTCAAGCGTGCCGGCGAGGCGCTGCAGAACCCTTCCGCTTTGAGCGCCGTCGCGGCCGATATCGCCAGGGAGGATCAGTTCGCTGACCTGTTCAAGCGAATTGGCCGGCTCGACCATATCGTCAGCACCGCCGCCGACATCGAAGGCGCCTATGAGCTATTGCCTTCAGTCGACCTGAAGGCGGCGCAGCGGGTCGTCGAAAGCAAATTCTACGGGCCGCTGCTGCTCGCCAAGCATGGCGCGCCGCAGCTTTCGGCCAACGGCTCCATCACCTTCACCTCAGGCATCGCCGCCTACCGGCCGGCGGCGCGCGGCTCGGTCGTTGCCGCTGTCAACGCTGCGCTGGAAGCGTTGGTGCGGGCGCTGGCGGTCGAGTTGGCGCCGGTCCGTGTCAACGCCGTCTCGCCGGGCTGGGTCGACACGCCGATTTGGAGTTTTGTGGCCGGCGACAAGAAGGACGAGACGCTCGATGCAATGGCCAGGCGCCTGCCGGTCGGCCGCGTCGGGCAACCGGACGACATCGCCGATGCCATCGCCTTTTTGATGGGCAATGGTTTTACGACAGGGACGGTTCTGCATGTCGAGGGCGGTCACCGGCTGATCTGAGCGCAGCGAAATTCCTGGCCGCGGCCGCCAGCAGCAGTTTCAGCGCCGGCGGCTGGACGCGCCGGCGGCGCCAGATCATGACCAGCGACGCCGTGCGGGCCGGACCGGCCACGGCAATTCGACGATCTCGCCGCGATCGAGCGCGTCGGCAACGGCCAGCCGCGGCACCAGGCCCATGCCGACACCAGTCGCCACCAGGCCCGCAATGGCGCCGATGCTGCCGACTTCGGCGGCAAGTTTCTGGCGCTGCCATCTCGGCAAAGGCAGTGTCGAACAGATGCCGGTAGACGCATCCGGTTTCCGTCACCACGAAACGCATCGCGGCGAGCGCGGCCAGGTCGCTCTGCCCCGATGCGGGCGCATGTTCGGGTGAGGCGACAAGGACCAGCGGCTCGGCCGATATCGTGCGCCGGGCCAGGCGTTCATCCAGACCGCCCTTGTCGAAACAGAAGGCGACGTCGATCTCGCTCTCTTCGAGCTGCCGCAGCAGGGCATCGCTGCCGGCGATTTTGAGCCGCAGACCGATCTCCGGGTGGTCGCCTCGAAAGGCCGCCAGCCATTGCGGAAGTTTGACAGTGGCAATCGTCTCCAGCGCGCCGACCGTAACCGTTCCGGCGGTCATTCCCGTCGTTGCCTCGGCGGCAATACGCGCCTCCTCCGCCAGTTGCAGAATCTCTTCCGCATAAGGTTTCAGCGCGTCGCCGGCCGTCGTCAGGTCGAGGCCGTGGCGCGAGCGGATGAAGAGGACGATACCAAGTTCGCTTTCCAGCGACTGGATCTGGTCGCTGACGCTCGACTGCGCCAGATGAACCTCCCGCGCTGCGCGGGTGATGTTGCGGTGCCGCGCCACGGCGAGGAAGGTCTTGAGCAATCGTGGGTGCATGCCGTTTCCGGATCTGGTCTCAGTCCGATATTTCGGGCTTGGCCGGTCCATTTGCAACCCTGGTCCATTTGCAACCCCGGTCCATTTGCAACCCATTGACGCCGGCGTCATCTGGTTGCGGCAGACCAAGGGGCCAGAATTTCGCGGCAATGACCCGCAAGTTTTCCCACGGCCGGCGCGGTGGCCCAAGAGATCGCCTCTGGCAGATCGCATCGCACGTATGCTCTATGCCAAGCTGATTTCCAGCACCGATGGAAGGACCGACATGCCCCGCCCGCAAGGAACCATCGCCCCGATCCTGACGCCGTTCGAGAACGATGGCCGCATTGCCCGTGACCTGTGGATCTCACATGCCAAATGGGTGCTGGGCCAGGGCGCCCATTTGCTGTCGCCGTTCGGCACCACGGGCGAGGCACTGTCGCTCTCGCTCGACGAGCGCATGCAGGCGCTGGAATGGCTGGTTGCATCAGGCATTTCGCCGGGGCGCATGATGCCCGGCACCGGCGTCACCGCACTGCCCGAAACCGTCGAACTGTCGAAGCACGCGGTCGGCCTCGGCTGCGCCGCCGTGATGGTGCTGCCATCGTTCTTCTACACGGCCGCCGGGGACGATGGCCAGGCGCGCTACTACAGCGAGCTGATCGAAAGGGTGGCCAACCCGGCGCTGAAGATGATCCTCTACCACATCCCGCAGAACTCCGGCGTGCCGGTAAGCCCTGCCCTGACCGCCCGGTTGAGCGCGGCGTTTCCAGAGACGGTCGTCGCCTACAAGGATAGCGCCGGCGACTGGAACAACACGGCGGCGGTGATTGCCGCCGCACCAGACGTCGCGGTGTTCCCCAGCTCGGAGGCGCAACTGACCAAGGGGCTCGCCAGTGGTGCTGCGGGCTGTATCTCCGCGACCGTCAATCTCAACGCTGCGGCCATCCGCGCCCTCTACGACGCGACGATCGCTGGCCAAGACGTCACGGAAGCGGACGCCGCGATCAGGGCGTTCCGCAAGGTGATCCAGGATGCCGGCCTGATCCCGGCGATGAAGGCAGTGCTGGCGGTGCGCTCCGGCGACAAACGCTGGCTCAACCTGCGCGCGCCGCATGAGAATGCGACGCTGGAAAGCGGCAAGGCGCTGCTCACTGCGCTCGGTCCCGCAGCCGATCACATTGGCCGAGGTCACCCATGATGGCGGTTGGCGCAACCCACATGCTCGCATCTTTTCAATCGGCCTAAAGTGACGAGCCTGCCGCCTCTAACGCCGACACGGGCTTAAGCGGTCGCGGACGATCAGCCCCTTTCAGGCACAGTGCGATACCGCCATTGGCCCTTGAACGGTCAAAATCGAGGCGTACCATCGCGGTATCTGAAACTGAGTCTGTTTTCATTCGTCTGGGCTAATGTCCGGATCGGATTGGGTATTTTCCTTGGCAATGGATGCAACCCGCGGCGCAGCGATGCGCGGCAAATCGTTTGCCCATGTGGCGGAGGCGTCCTGGGGCAAGGGCCTCAGCACGCTGCTGCGCATCCTGCGCATGACGTTGCGCCATCCCTGGCAGGTTGCGATCACCATCTTCTCGACCTTCATCGCCGCGACGCTGCAGCTGTTCATCCCGCGCCTGCTGGGCCACGCCATCGACCAGGCGCAAGGCGTGATGGCTGGAGGCGGCGGCGCGGCGGCTGAGCAGGCGCTGTGGACGACGGCGATCACCTTGCTCGTCGTCAGCATTCTGCGCGGCCTCTTCACCATGGCGCAGAATTATTATGGCGAGGCCGTTGGCCACCGCACCGGCTATGAGCTGCGCCTGGCCTTCTACGAGAAGATCCAGCGGCTGAGCTTCTCCTTCCATGACCGGGTGCATACCGGCGACCTGATCACGCTTGGCCTGCTCGACCTCGACGGCGTGCGCATGTTCTTTTCCACCGGCATATTGCGCGTGGTGCTGCTCGGCGTGCTGATCGGCGTCGGCTCCTATCTCCTGATCAGCACCGATCTCGAGCTCGGGCTGCTCAGTCTGAGTTTCGTGCCGTTCGTCGCCTGGCGCTCCTCGGTCACACAGCTCAGGCTGCGCAGCACCTGGCTGACGCTGCAGGAGCGGCTGTCAGTGCTGAGCCGGGTGATGGACGAGAACCTCGGCGGAATCCGCGTCGTGCGCGCCTTTGCGGCGCAGCGGCATGAGCTGGAAAAATTCGACCGCGCCAAGAAGTCGGCGCTGGAGCTTGCCGACCAGCGCGTCGACATCCGCGTCTCTAACACCAGCGCCATGAATTTTTCCTTCCTGGCGGCCATGGGCCTGGTGCTGTGCTTCGGTGGCCAGAAGGTGATCGCGGGCCAGATCAGCGTCGGCACGCTGGCGCAGTTCCTCACCTTCATGACCATCCTGCAGATGCCGGTGCGCCAGCTCGGGCTGATGGTCAACTCGTTCGCCCGCGCCTCGACCTGCGGCACAAGGCTGTTCGAACTGCTTGACGCCGAACTTGACATCGAGGATGCGCCTGATGCCAAGGATCTCGTGGTCACCGAAGGCTTGCTGCGCTTCGACAATGTCGGCTTCCGCTACGCGGGCGCCGGCGGCCGGCCGGCGCTGTCGGGCATTTCCTTCGAGGCCAGGTCCGGCGAGACCGTCGGCATTGTCGGCCCGCCGGGCAGCGGCAAGTCGACCATCGCGCATCTGATCCCGCGCTTCTACGATGTGAGGTCAGGCGCGATCACCATCGACGGGCAGGATATACGCGAGGTCACGCTGCAATCGCTGCGCAAGGCGGTCGGCGTCGTGCAGCAGGACGCCTTCCTGTTCACCACCTCGATCGAAAACAACATCGCCTATGGCAATCCGTGGGCGCGCGAGACCCGCATCGGGCAGGCGGCTGAATACGCCCAGCTGCACAATTACATCATCGGGCTTCCGGCCGGCTACACCACGGTCGTGGGCGAGCGCGGGTCATCGCTTTCCGGCGGCCAGCGGCAGCGCCTGACCATCGCCCGCACCCTGATGCTGCGGCCTTCGGTGCTGGTCTTCGACGATTCCACCGCGGCTGTCGACGCCGGCACCGAGCAGCGAATCCGCACCGCGATGAAGCGCTTCGCCAAGGACCGCGTGACGCTGATCATCTCGCACCGGCTGAGTTCGCTGATGCATGCCGACCAGATCCTGTTCATCGAGAATGGCCGCATCGCCGAGCGCGGCACGCACCAGGAATTGCTGGCGCTGGGTGGTCGCTACCGAGCGCTTTACGACCTGCAGCTGCGGCCGGACGACGATTTGCCGGTGGCGGTGGGAGCCGCATAATGTCGACACCGGGTCACGACGAAAAAGAAGACACCAGCCGGCGGCCCACCAGGGCCGTCGTCGGTTCGCACCGCGACGAGGAAGAGGTCTTCGGCAAGGTCTACGATCCGCGCATCGTGCGCCGCATCTGGAGCTTCGTGAGACCGTATCAGTGCCGGATCTTCATCTCGGTGGCCGCCGTTTTGGTGTTCACTCTGACGCAATTGGCGATCCCGCTGGTCATCCGTTACGCCATCGACCACGGCATGGCGGCGGGCAAGGCCGACAGCTCCGTCATGAACTGGGCGATCGGTGCCTTCGCCCTGATCATCCTGATCAACTATGCCGCCAGCTATGTCCAGGAAAGCGTCGTCGGCAAGGTGGCCGAGAATGTGCTGTCGGATTTGCGCCGCGCCATGTTCAGCCATCTGCAGCGCGTCTCGCTGAGCTTCATGGACAAGACCGAGGTGGGCCGGCTGATGTCGCGCCTGCAGGGCGACGTCAATTCGATGCAGGAATTCCTCGAGACGTCGGTCATGTCGGTGGGCGACATCGTGCTTCTTTTCGGCATTGTCAGCGTGCTTTTGTGGCTCGATTTTCGTCTCGGCCTGTTGACGCTGTCGACCATGCCGGCGCTGTTCATCGTGCGCCTGTTCTGGCTGCCGCGCGCCAAGGTCGCCTTCATGGCCGCGCACGAGACCAACTCGATTGCCAATGGGGCGCTGGCGGAAGGCATCCATGGCGTGCGCACGGTGCAGAGTCTCGAACGCCAGCACGTCAATTTCGACCTCTATGACGAGAAGGTGCTGGCCAATCTCAGGGCTCACCTGACCTCGGCCAAATATGCGCAGGTGATGGTGCCGATCGTTGACACGCTGACCGGCATTGCGATGGCAACCGTGATCGTCGTTGGCGGTTCGATGGTGCTGTCGCACAGCCTCGACATCGGCGTCATGGTGGCGTTCCTGTTCTACATCCAGCGCTTCTTCGACCCAATCCGCTCGCTCACCATGCAGTACAGTGTCATGCAGCGCGCAATGGCGTCGGGCCAACGCATCTCCGAAGTGCTGGACGTGCCGGTCGACGTCAGCGACCGACAAGGCGCGGTGGCGCTGACGCGCGACATGGACGGTTCGGTCGAGTTCAGGAACGTCACTTTCGGCTACCGGCAGAACCAGCCGGTGCTGAAAAACATCTCCTTCCGCGTCAATCCGGGCGAGACGGTTGCGCTTGTCGGTCCGACCGGTTCGGGCAAGTCGAGCTGCATGGCGCTGGTGCACCGCTTCTATGATGTCTGGTCGGGCGAGGTGCGGGTCGGCGGCCACGATGTCCGTGACGTCACGCAGGATTCGCTCGGCGACCAGGTGGCGATGGTGCTGCAGGAGCCGTTCCTGTTTTCAGGCACGGTGCTGGAAAATATCCGCTACCACAAGACCGAGGCCACCCGCGAAGAAGTGGTGCGCGCCGCGCAGGCCGTCGGCGCGCACGACTTCATCGAGCATTTGCCCGATGGCTACGACACCGAGCTCGAGCAGCGCGGCGGCAATCTCTCGCTCGGCCAGCGCCAGCTGATCAGCTTTGCCCGCGCGCTGGTGGCGGACGCCAAGATCCTGGTGCTCGACGAGGCCACGGCGAGCATCGATTCCTACACCGAGATGCTGATCCAGAAGGCGCTGGTCACGCTGCTGGAGGGGCGCACCGGCCTGGTCATCGCCCATCGGCTGGCGACCATACGCGGCGCCGACCGCATCATCGTTTTACAGAACGGCGAGATCGTCGAAAGCGGCAACCACGAGCAGCTGATGGCGGCCAAGGGCCTCTATGCCAGGCTCTACAACATGAACTACGCATCGTTCGACGATATTGCCGAGGAAGACATAGGCGCGCTGGCCGGCAAGGCGACGTGAGCTGCTGCCGGTTCGGCTCGACTGGAAATGGTGCGGGGCCAAAACTCGTCGTCGACCAATTCGGCTTCAGATGTCGACACGTTTAAGCTCGCCTTCCAGCGTAAGCTCGGCGTCACGCCTGCCGGCGCGTTCGGGTGGACGAGCCGCCGGCCGCCTTAAGGGCGATCCCGCGCAAATTCTGAATTCTACGCGCCGCCCAGCGCGCGTGATGGCACGCCGAGCTTGCGCCTGAACCTCAGCAAACGCCGTGATGATGGCTTTCGTTCCTTAGCCGTCGGATGAAAATCGCCGGGGAACAGGAAGGCTTGCTGGGAGTTTAGTTCTTCGAGCCGCGCCGTGAACGGCGCGGCAGCGAAGGAGACGGCATATGGGCCTGGGTACCATTCTTATTATCATCCTGATCATCGCGTTGCTCGGCGGCTTCAGCGGCCTCGGCGGCGGCCCGTTCTACGGCACTGGTTACTATGGCGGCGGTGGCCTCGGGCTGGTGCTGATCATCGTGATCATTCTGGTTGTTCTCGGGCGAATATAGCGTCGCCATTGGCGGCCGCCGAGTTTCTACGGCGGCCGCGTTTTCGCCTGACATCGAGGTTTGAAGACATGGCAGCTGAAGACATTGCTGGTCCGGACTGGGCCGGCGTCGGCGCGAGCGAGAGCGAACGCGACGAGCTGGGATATCCTAATGGTGGCACTATCCGAAGGCGGCGGGCGTAAGCTGCAGACCCCGACACCCGCCTGGCGGCCGTGGCGTTCATCGAGGCGGATCGGACGCTTCGAGAAACCCAGGACGGCGACGAGGCGGGTCCGGCCTTTCTCGCTATTGTCGACAAGGGCAGCATCGGCCTGAAGGCCGCAATGGCAGGCACGCCTTACGCCTGAACGCGGTCAACCCGCCGTAACTCCGCCAGCAGAAACACCACCAGCACGCAGCACAGCAGGCCAAGCGACAATGGCAGTCCCTGATGTCCGGTCAGTTGCATCGCCAGCCCGGCCACGGGTGAGCCGACGATGCCGCCTACCCCCCATACGAACGCGAAGGCGGCATTGCCGGCGATCAAGGCTTGACCGGTGAAACGCTCGCCGAGCTGGATCAGCGACAGCGTGTAGATCCCGAACGAGACCCCGCCCCAGACGAAGAAGAGCGGCCAGACAAGCCATGTAGCGAAGAGCAACGGCAACAGCAAACAACCGGCCAGGCAAGCCAGGACACAGAACAGCATCATCGGCTTCGAGCCAAACCGTTCGGCGGCGCGCCCAAGCACGACCTGCAGCACGGCATTGCCGGCGATGAAACAGGTGATGAGCGAAGCGATGCGCTGCTCAGTGCTGCCGAGCGCGGCACCATAGACCGCGAACAGCGAAAGCAGGACTTGCTCGAAGGCGGCAGCCGTGAAGACTGCGAACAAGAGCAGCGGCGCCAGCGCGAAGAAGCCGCCGACCGACACCGCTTCGCCCTCACGCGGCATGTCGGGCAGGCGTGGCGCGACGGCAAGCACGATCAGGCCGCAGACAAGGAAGGCCGCGCTGCCGATGATGAAGGGTGGCCATCCTTGCGTGCCGACCAAGCCTAGCGACAGCGGGCCGAGGCCAAAGCCGGCGGAAACGATGGAGGAGTATAGGCCCATGATGCGGCCTCGGCGTGCGGCGGGTGTGATCGAGACCAGCCAGGTTTCACTGATCACGTAAAGCGGATTGGCAAAGAAGCCGAGCAGGAAGCGCAACGGCATCCAGGCCCATACATCCTGCGTCCAGGCAATCGCGATCAGGACGGTTGCTGCCAGGATCGAACACACAACCGCAAAGCGCGCCGCGCCCACCCGCCGGACCAGCGCCGGCGTGAAGAGCGACGATATAATGAAACCCAGAGGCGTCATCGCGGCCGAGAGGCCGATAAGGCCCGGTGTCGTCCCTTGCCGTTCCAGGATGAAGCTGAGCAGCGGATACGTCAGCCCCTGTGCTATGGCGAACACCGTAACTGTCGCGATGATGCCGGCCATCGCGGCCCATGCGATGAGGTTCTCCGGCGGTGACGTCGCGTCTTCGGCGCTCATGCCGACTTCGAAGCAGGATCGGCACGTTCCGGCAAGTGCAAATGCCGGCAAAACGCCGCGGTACGCCCAAACAGGCGGGCGGGTCTTATCCGCGACATCAGCTCACACTTGCCAGAAGCGTTTGACGATTTCGGCCTCGACCTGGCGTCTGGTCAGACCGATATCGTCGATCAGGTGCGGATTGGCCTCCGCCATCTGCTTGAGGTCCCAGCGAAAGCGTATCCGCTCGCGCCAGGCCGCGATCATGCCCCGCGGGCCCGTCGGACGCCGGCCCGATGACACCGCCTTTTCCGGCAAGGCTGCACGAGCAGAAGCAAGGGTATCGTTCATGGCAACCTCCATTCGGTTTGAGGGGCGACAGCCCTCGGCTTGAAAGAGGTTGAATTCTGCCGCATGCGGACGGCGCCGTAATTAAGCGCGGCCAAATAGTTCTCAAAAGTTCCAAAGCAGTTAGAGCACCTCGCCGATTCATCGAAACGACGAGGTGCTCAACTCTTTGTTTTGACGCCATACGTCCGTGAAGCGCTCTGCGCTTTCCCGTGGGAAAACCGCCTTCACACCTTTCCTGGAATTGCTCTATAGATGCGCGTTATGCAGGGATCGCGCTTTGCCTTTGGTCCGTTCGTGCTTGATCCGGGTGCGGGAACGCTCCTTCGGGACCAAGTTCCCGTCGCCGCCGGCCACCGCGGACTGCAGCTGCTGGCGGCGCTCGTCGCCCGGCCCGGCGAGATCGTGGCCAAGGCCGAGTTGATGGATGCGGCCTGGCCAGGCACCGCCGTTGAGGAAGGCAACCTCACCGTCCAGATTGCGCAATTGCGCAAGCTGCTGGGTCCGGCCACGAACGGCGGAGAATGGATATCGACCGTTCCGCGCGTCGGCTATCGCTTCGCCGGCGCCATCGAACAGCTCGGCGACGAGAAGCGACAGGCTTTGCCGCTGCCCGCCAAACCGTCGATAGCCGTGCTGCCCTTTGCCAATTTCAGCAACGACCCCGAGCAGGAAGCCTTCGCCGACGGGTTGACCGAAGACCTGATCACCGACCTGTCGAGGATCGGCGGCCTGTTCGTCATCGCGCGCAACTCGACCTTTGCCTACAAGGGCAAGGCGGTGGATGTGCGCGAGGTCGCCAGGGAACTTGGCGTGCGCTATCTCTTGGAGGGCAGCGCCAGACGCGCCGCCGGGCGCGTGCGCATCAACGCCCAGCTGGTCGACGCGCTGAGCGGCGAGCATTTGTGGGCAGACCGCTTCGATCGCGGCCTGGAAGATATTTTTGCCGTTCAGGACGAGGTGACGGCCAAGATCGTCGAGGCGCTGCTTGGCCGGCTGCGCGCGCCGCTGCCGCGCAACCGGCCTCGAAATCTCGAGGCCTACGATCTGTGCGTGCGAGCCCGCAACCTGATCGACGTCTCGCCGGAGACGGCGCGCGAAGCGCATCTGTTGCTGACGCGCGCGCTTGCGCTCGATCCGGACTATGCCGAAGCCTATCGCTGGCTTGCCATGAACCACTGGATGGGATGGGTGCATTGGGGAGAGCCCATTGAGCCTGCCCGCAGCCTTGCCCTGGAACTGGCGCGCAAGGCTGTGGCGATCGATCCCAACGATGCCGGCTGCCACTGGGTGCTTGCTAACCTGCTTGCCTATGAGCGCAGATTCGACGAAGCGGATGTGGGATTTGCCAAGGCGTTCGAACTCGACCCGAACGAGGCCGATGCCTGGGCGACATTGTCCGACATCGCGGTCCTGGCCGGGCGCGTCGAGGACGGCCTCGACTATATCGGCAAGGCGTTCCGGCTGAACCCGTTTCCGGCAAGCTGGTACTACCTGACGCTCGGCCAGGCGCAATATGCGGCGCGCGACTATGAAGCCGCCGTCGAGACGACGCGCCGGGACGAGACGTATCGGACAAGCTCGCGCCGTTTCCTTGCGGCAAGCCTTGCGCAACTCGGCCGGATCGATGAGGCGCGCGCCGAGGTCGACCTGTTCCTTGTCGCTAACCCACATTTCACCACCCGCCACTGGGTCGAGACTGAGCCGTTCCGCGACACTGCCACGCTCGACCATTTCGTCGATGGCTTCCGAAAGGCCGGACTTCCGGAGTGACGGACCGGCGTGCTCGATCGATGCAGGCACCGTCGGTTGCGGCTCAATCTGCCAATGTTTGCAAGTCGCGAGGCCGCTGACCGATCTTGCTTCCGCGAGCAGTCATCCAACAGCGATTGCAGCGAAGCGGCGCGCGAAACCTCTGTCACGGTGAAGCCGGCTGGAACGGCCACGATTCGATCCGGCCACGGGTGAGCGCTGGGTGGCGGCTGGCGACTACCTGTTGCGCTCTCGTCTGCAATGCCGGCATCGCGGTCGCCGTGGGCAATGATCGGCTTGCCTCCTTGAGCTTTCAGCGACGCGCTCCGACAACTCGCGATGATTTTTCTAGATGCCGGTGATTTTCTAGATGCCGTTTGTCGAAGCATGATCTTTTCCGAAAACCGTTTCCCACTTTTCTGGATCACGCTCTAGCGGCTGGCGTGATCGGGAAGTCCGCGCAATCTGATTGTCCGAGCGCCCTTTAGCTTTCCTTGTTTGAGGTCGGCGGCGGGAGTAATAGTCGCCACGGAATTGCGAGGAGGAAGAGATGACGCTGAACTTCGACCCGAAGGCGAAGGCCACGGCGTTGTACCATGGCGAATTCCGACCGATGTTCATTGGCGGCAAGTGGGTCGCGGCGCAGTCCGGCCACGGCATGCAGGCACTCAATCCGGCAACAGGCGAGGTGCTGGCGACAGTGCCGCGCGGCGGGGCTGCCGATATCGACTCGGCGGTGGCCGCCGCGCGCGCGGCCTTCGAAGGCCCATGGTCCAAATTCTCGCCCTACGAGCGGCAGTGCGTGCTGCTCAGGATCGCCGATCTCTTCGAGACGCATTGGGAAGAGCTCAGCGTTTCCGACACGCTGGATATGGGGCTGCCGATCACGCGCACGCTCGCTAACCGGCGCCGCGTCATCGGCATGCTGCGCTTCTATGCCGGCATGGCGACGGCGCTGCATGGCGAGACGATCGACAATTCGATTCCCGGCGAGATCGTCACCTTCACCCAGCGCGAGCCGGTGGGCGTCGTTGGTGCGATCATTCCCTGGAACGCGCCGACCGCCGCCTCGATCTGGAAGATCGCGCCGGCGCTGGCGACGGGCTGCACCATCGTGCTGAAACCGTCCGAGGATGCGTCGCTGACGCCGCTGCTGATCGCGCAACTGATGCAGGAAGCCGGCGTGCCCGACGGCGTCGTCAACGTCGTCACCGGCACCGGGGCCGAAGCCGGTGCGCGGCTCGCCGAACATCCAGACGTCAACAAGATCGTTTTCACCGGATCAACGCTGACCGGCCAGGCCATCGCGCGGGCAACCGTGGCCAACCTCAAACGCGTTTCACTGGAGCTCGGCGGCAAGTCGCCGATCATCGTCTGCCGCGACGCCGACATCGACAAGGCTGTTCCGATCGCGGCGATGGCGGTGTTCGTGCATTCGGGCCAGATCTGCATTGCCGGCTCGCGGCTGTTCGTGGCGCGCGAAATCCATGACGAGTTCGTCCGCCGGCTCGCCGATTTCGCGGGCAGACTGCGGATCGGCCATGGCATCGAGGCAGAGACGGAAATCGGACCGCTCATCAATGCCAGGCAGGCAGGCAAGGTGGAGGGCTATATCAGGGCCGGCAGCGACGAAGGCGCCGAACTGGTCGCCGGTGGCTCGCGGCTGACCGGCGAGCTCTACGATGGCGGCAACTTCATTGCGCCGACGGTCTTCGGCGCCGTGTCGGACCAGATGACCATCGCGCGCGAGGAGATTTTCGGCCCGGTCATTTCGGCGATGCCCTTCGACACGCTCGACGAAGCGGTGGCGCGTGCCAATGCGACGCCCTATGGCCTGGCCGCCGGCATCTTCACCACGCATCTGGGCACCGCGCACAAGCTTGCGCGCCGGGTCAAGGCCGGCTCGGTCTGGGTCAACATGTACCATGCCATCGACCCGGCGGTGCCGTTCGGCGGCATGAAGATGTCGGGTTATGGCCGCGAGGGCGGCATCGAGCATCTGCACGAGTATCTGGAGACCAAGTCGGTCTGGATCCAGACCGACTGATATTCGCGCGGCGTACTCTGCGAAATCACGATGAAACCACAAGGGCCAGGACGGCGGCGCAGTCACCGGCTTTGACCAGGCCGGGGAAATGCCGCGCCGCCAGAATGCCGGACATTTTTGCCTTGATCTCCTGCGGAGCGATGCCGGTGCGGCCGGTGGAATGGATGCGCGCCAGCACCGAGCCTTCTTTCACAGGCTCGCCGAGATCGACCATGGTCTCGATCATGCCGTCGTCCTCGGCGAAGGAGAAACAATCGCCTGACGGCATGTCGAGCCACTGAGTTCTGCCCTTCTCGACCGCACCATCAACAATACCGGCATGGCGCAGCACATTGCTGATGCCGCGCCGCGCGATCCGCACGGTCTGGGCACGCGAGGTGCCGCCGCCGCCAAGCTCGGTGCTGACGAAGACCTTGCCCATTTCCTCGGCCGCCGTGTCATACATGCCGACGGAGTCAATCTCGATCATGCGCATCGAGAACGGGGCCGAGAACGCGGCGACCGCGTCGAAGGCTTTCTGCTCCAGCGCCTTGTCGGGCACCGTATGGGCGGCACAGAAGGGCACGAAATCCAGCGTCCTGCCGCCGGAGTGGAAATCGAAGACGAGGTCGGCGCGCGGCAGCAGTTCGCGTTGAAAGTAGTCGGCGATCTTCTCGGTCACCGTGCCGTCGGGACGGCCGGGAAAGCTGCGGTTCATATTGCCCTTGTCGATCGGCGACGTCCGCGTGCCGGCGCGGAAGGCCGGATAGTTCATCGCCGGCACGATGATCACCGTGCCGCTGACCTGTTTGGGATCGAGCGTGCGGGCGAGATCGAAGAGCGCCAGCGGCCCCTCATACTCGTCGCCATGATTGCCGCCGGTGAGCAGCGCGGCCTGTCCCTTGCCGTTGCGGATGACGCAGATCGGGATCATCACCGAACCCCAGGCCGAGTCGTCGCGGCTGTAGGGCAGGCGCAGGAAACCATGTTGCACGCCGTCCTTGTCGAAATCGACGGTCGGCGCGATCGGAGATGGGCGGAGGCTAGGCATCGGGCTCAATTCTTCACCACCAGTTTGCGCGGTACATTGGCGAGGCACTCTACACCGGTTTCGGTGATCAGGATGGATTCGGTGATTTCCAGTCCCATCGTCTCCAGCCACAGGCCGGTCATGAAATGGAAGGTCATGCCGGGCTTGAGTTCGGTGCGGTCGCCGGGGCGCAGGCTCATGGTGCGCTCGCCCCAATCCGGCGGATAGGACAGGCCGATCGAGTAGCCTGTGCGGTTGTCCTTGACGATGCCGTATTTCTTCAACACGGCGAAAAAGGCGTTGGCGATGTCCTCACAGGCATTGCCGGGCTTTGCCGCCGCAAGCCCCGCCTCCATGCCTTCCAGCGTCGCCTTCTCGGCATCTAGGAATTCCTGCGTCGGCTTGCCGAGAAAGACGGTGCGCGACAGCGGGCAATGGTAGCGGCTGTAGCAGCCGGCGATCTCGAAGAAGGTGCCCTCGCCCGACTTCATCGGCTGGTCGTCCCAGGTGAGATGTGGCGCCGAGGCGTCGGCGCCCGACGGCAGCAGCGGCACGATCGCCGGATAGTCGCCGCCGATGCCGTCGACGCCGCGCGTGCCGGCATCGTAGATCTCGGCGACCAGATCGCATTTGCGCATGCCGACCTGGATCTTGTCGACGATGCGCTGGTGCATGGCTTCGACGATGCGGGCCGCCTTGCGCATATAGTCGATTTCAGTCGGGCTCTTCACCGCGCGCTGCCAGTTGACCAGCGCTGTCGCGTCGACGAAGCGGGCGTTGGGCAGGTGCTTCTGCAACGCGGCGAAGGCGGCAGCCGAGAACCAGTAATTGTCCATCTCGACGCCGATGGTCAGCTTGCCCCAGCCGCGATCACTAAGCACGCTGGCCAAAAAATCCATCGGGTGGCGCTCGGTCGACTGCACGTAGTGGTCGGCATAGCCGACGATGTTGTCATGCGCGAGATAGGCGGTGCGCTTGGCGCCATTGGCATCCTGGCCGCGGCCGTACCAGACCGGCTCGCCCGATGGGGGCACAATCACTGCTTGGTGCACATAGAACGACCAGCCATCGTAGCCGGTCAGCCAGGCCATGTTGGAGGGGTCGCTGACAACCAGGAGATCGACGCCCTTCACCTCCATGGCTTTCCGCGTCTTGGCGAGGCGATCCGCAAATTCGGCGCGCGAGAATTTCAGGTTCGGTTGCATTGTTCTTGGTCCTCGTTTGTTGGGCCTTGCGGCCAGCATCAGCTTTCAAAAATGGTTCCGGCATTGGCCGCCCGCGCCCGGTCGCGAGCGAGCGTGGCGATCGCCGTATCCTGCACGCCGGTGCCGGTGAGGTCGGCAATGGTGATATCGCTGGGTGAGCGCCTTCCGTGCCGTTCGCCGGCGATGATCTGGCCGAGTTCGGTGACCGCGGCATCGGCTCCCATCACGCCCGATGCGATGGCGTGATGCAGTTCTCCCAGACGCCGTGTCTGCTTGGCGCTGTCGGCGACATAGAGATCGGCCATGCGCAGGATCGCCGGCGCGATCTCGTTCTTGTGTTCGGCATCCGAGCCCATGGCGGTGATGNAGAGATCGGCCATGCGCAGGATCGCCGGCGCGATCTCGTTCTTGTGTTCGGCATCCGAGCCCATGGCGGTGATGTGCTGCCCGGCAACGACAAAGCCGGCCTTGATCAGCGGCTCGGTCGACGGCGTGGTGGTGACGATGATGTCGGCGCCGATGGTTGCTTTGGCTGCATCCGGCTCGGCGCGCACGAGAATGCCGAGCTTTTCGCGCAGCGCGCCTGCGGCCGTCTGCGCCTTGACCGCATCGCGCGCCCAGATACGTGCCTCGGCGATCGGCCGCACCAACATGAGTGCTTCGAGTTGCAGCCCGGCTTGCACGCCGGCGCCGAAGATTGCGGCGACGGACGAATCCGGCCGCGACAGATGCTTCGCCGCGACGGCGCCGGCAGCAGCGGTGCGGACATCTGTGAGATAGCCATTGTCCAGCAGCAGCGCCTCGACCACACCGGTTCTTGCCGAGAGCAACACCATCATGCCGCCCCCGCTGGGCAGACCGAGCTTCGGATTATCGAAGAAGCCGGAGCTTATCTTGACGGCGAAACCGTCTATTCCAGGCACATAGGCGGACTTCACATCCACCTCGCCGCGCTGCTCGTGAATGTCCAACCGCAGAATCGGCGGCATCGCCACCGGCAATGTGGCGAGCGCGCGGAAAGCGTTTTCGACGCAGGCGACCGCGTCGAGATCGAGCGTCACGATTGTGCGCAGTTCCTTCTCGGTGAGGATCGTCATCCGGCTCATGCGACGCGCTCCGCGAAGGCGCGCACTGCGAAGGATAGTGTTCCGTCACCCCCCCCTCTGGCCTGCCGGCCATCTCCCCCGCAAGGGGGGAGATTGGACTGCACTCCTGCCTTCGCCAATCTCCAGCGCAGCAAGAACAGCGACCGCATCGAAGCTGCCGATCTCCCCCCTTGCGGGGGAGATGTCCGGCAGGACAGAGGGGGGTGGGCGGGAATTCGGCGTGGGAGAGTTTTCATGCCGCGCGCTCCGCGAGTGCGTCACCGCAGACGATCTTGCGATGCGTGTTCATGTCGATATTGCGGCCCGAGAGAAGAACGACCACCGGCCCGGTCGCCCTGACCTTGCCGACGAGTAGCGCAGCGATGCCTACCGCTCCGGCGCCTTCGACGATCTCGCGCTCCTGTTCATAGGCATGGCGGATGCCGGCGGCGATCTCGTCCTCGCTGAGCAGGATGACGTCGTCGAGCAGATCGCGGCACATGGCGAAGGTCAGCCGGTTGCCGAGACCGATGCCGCCGCCGAGCGAATCCGCCAGCGTCGGCAGTTCTTCCACCTCGACCGGGCGACCGGCATCCAGGCTCGCCTTCATCGCAGCACCACGCGCCATCGAAACGCCGATGATTTTTGTCCCGGGGCTGACGGCCTTGACGGCGGCGGCGATGCCCGAGGCGAGTCCACCACCGGAGAGTTGCACCAGGACGAGAGCGGCATCCGGGACCTGCTCGATCACCTCCAGTCCGAGCGTGCCTTGCCCGGCGATGATGGCCGGGTGGTCGAAGGGCGGCAACATCACCAGCCCCTCTTGCGCCACCAGCCGCTCGACCTCCTGCTGCGCCTCGTCCTGACTGTTGCCGATGATGCGGACATCCGCGCCAAGCCGACGGATTTCGTCGAGCTTGTTGCCCGGCACCAGTCGCGACATGCAGATCACCGCACGCATGCCTTCCAGCTTCGCGGCATGGGCCAGCGCACGGCCATGATTTCCGGTCGACGCCGCGACCACGCCGCGCGCCTTCTCCTCGGCGCTCAGCGAAGCAACGGCATTCGAGGCGCCGCGCAGCTTGAAGCTGCCGGTGGTCTGGCGGTGTTCAAGCTTGAGGTGGACAGGGACCCCCAGTCGTTCGGAAAGGCTGTGAGATAACCCTGTCGGCGTGCGTTCGATTTTGCCGGCAATTCGCTCCCGGGCGACACGAATATCGTTAAGGGTGACTGTCGTCATGATCGTCAATCGCGCGGCAAAGGCAGCGTCATCAGACGGCCAAATTCGGGATGCGACGTCCCGTCGCCACACAACCGCAAACAGTTCCAGGCGCTCGCCTGGTTGCTGGTGACGACCGGGCGGTCGATCGCCTGTTCCATGCCGGGAACCGCGAGCGCTCCGCGCAATGCGGTGCAGGACACGAACAGTGCATCGGCCTGCGCATGCGTCGCCTCACGAGCCAGGTCGACGATCGCTGCCGGCGCAATGCGCGCCATCTCGCGATCGTCCTCGAAGCCGAGGCAGGTGAAGCTGACGATCTCGAAGCCGCGCTCGGCGAAATACGTCGCCATCGGCCTGGAGGTTTCGACCGTGTAAGGGGTGAGGATGCTGATCTTTTTCGCGCCTAGCGCCTTCAACCCGCGCACGCCTGCCATGGGCGGCGTGACCATAGGAACACCCGGCTTGGCAGACTGGATCGCCGCCTCGATCTCGGCGTCGCCAATCACCACCGAGGCCGAGGTGCAGGAGTAGCAGATCGCGTCGAGCGGCTCATCGGGCAGGATGAGGGCAGCACCCGCTGCCAGCTCGGGCTGCATCTTGCGGAGATTCTCGGGTGTGGTCGGATTCTTGTAGGGAATGCGCGCGACATAGACGCCGACCCGCTCGCTCGCCACCATGCGGCGGAAATCCGGTTCGCTGGTGTGGTCGGTGGCAAGGATGATCAGGCCGACGCGCTTTTCCAGCGGGCGCGCATCGAGCGCCGGCCTTGTCGGCATCAGCCTGATCTCGGGCAGCGGTTTCATCTCAGAATTACCTTTCGATCTTGCCGTAGCGATGTTCCAGCCAGCGCAGCAGCACGACCGAGAAGAGGCTGATGACGAGGAAGAAAGCGCCGACCAGCGTGATCGGCTCAATGTAGCGATAGTAGGTGTTGGCGACGCTCTTTGCCTGGTTCATCAGCTCCAGCACGGTGATTGCCGATAGCAGCGGTGTCTCCTTGAACATGGCGATGAAATAATTGGCCAGCGCCGGGATCATCGGTGGGATCGCTTGCGGAATGATGATGTTGGTCCAGGTCTGCGTGGCGCTCAGATTGCAGGCCTTGGCCGCCTCCCACTGGCCGCGCGGCACGTTGTCGATGCCGGCGCGATAGACTTCCGCCGTGTAGGTGCCGTAGTGCAGGCCGAGCCCGATGACGCCGGCGACCAGCGGCGGCAACAGGATGCCGAAATCCGGCAGGACATAGAAGATGAAATAAAGTTGCACCAGAAGTGGCGTGCCGCGGATGAATTCGGCCGCCCAGCCGACGGTGCGCGACAGGACCTTGTTGGGCGAGCGTCGCGCCAGCGCGATGCCCAGACCCACGATAGCGGCCAGCACGGAGCCGAGCAGCGTTGCCAGGATGGTGATCTTCACGCCCTGGATCAGCGTCGGCAGGATCTCCCAGACGAAGTTCCAGTCCCAATCCATCAGACGCGCACTCCGTCGAGGCCGCGCGCCATGCGGCGTTCCAATGAACGCACGCCCCAGGAGATGATCAGCGCCAGGGCGAAATAGATGATCAGGATGGTGGTGAACGGCGCCAGCGTGTTGCCGGTCTGCGAGCGCACGACCTGCGCCTGAAAGGTGAGATCGGCGAGCGAGATCAGCGACACCACGGAGGTCGCCTTGAGCAGCTCGATGGCGTTGTTGCCGAAGGTCGGCAGCATGACCAGCAGCGCCTGCGGCAGGATGACATGGCGCATACCTTGCCAGCGGGCGAGGTTGAGCGCGATGCAGGCTTCATATTGTTCGCGGCCGACCGACTGGATGGCGCCGCGTACCACCTCGGCCGCATAGGCGCCGACATTGAGGCCCAGCGCCAGCACACCCGCCTGCAGCGGGGTCAGTTCGAGGCCGATCAACGGCAACACGAAATAGGCAAAGAACAGCTGCACGAAGATCGAGGTGCCGCGGAAGAATTCTATATAGGCGGTGGCCAGCCAGCGCAGCGCAAAGAAGCGCGACACGCGGCCCATGCCGGCGAGGAAGGCCATGATCAGGGCGAGCACCGACCCCATCAGCGTCAGCTCGATGGTGACAAGCGCTCCCTGCAATATGAGGCCGAGGTAGCCGGACCACTGGGTCATTCGGGTTCCAACGTTGGCGGTTAGCTTCCTTCTCCCCGTTCACGGAGAGAAGATGCCAGTCCACCCTCCGAAGCTGCAGCGCAGCTGCTGCGGAGGACGGGCAGGCAGATGAGGGGCAGCGCTAAATTCTCAGAACTTGGCGCCGCCCCTCATCCGGCCCTTCGGGCCACCTTCTCCCCGTGAACAGGGAGAAGGCAAAAACGGCGCTATTTCGCCGCGCAGAGCTTGTCCCGCGTGGTCGACATCGCGGCTGCGGCCGAGAAGCCGTAGGGCTCGATGATCTTGGCGAACTCGCCGGATTTCTTCAGCTTGGCGAGCTCGACATCGAAGGCATCGCGCAGGGCCTCATCGCCTTTCTTGAAGGCGGCGCCGTCGCAATAGACCGGCGCGCCGACCACCGGGGCGATGACTTCGAGGTTCGGATCGTTGGCTTTCTTGACGAGGTCGTTGATCGACAGGACGGGAAGCGAATAGGCATCGATGCGACCGTCCTGCAGCATCTTCAGGCCGCTCTGGCCGTCCGGCACGACGATGACGCGCTCGCGCGGCACGCCGGCGTTGAGCGCCAGCTTCTCCTCGGTGCCGCCGCCCGGCGCGCCGATGGTGGCCGACGTGTCCTTGGCGACGTCCTCGTAGCTCTTGAAGCCCTTCGGATTGCCCTTCTTCACCAGCATCGCCTCGGCGTCGCACAGCACCGGCTCGGAATAGACGACCGCCGCGCAACGCTCCGGCTTCATGAACAGGCCGGCGGTGACGACGTCGAAGCGGCCGGCCTGCAGGCCGGGAATCATCGCGCCATACTCCGAAATGGAAGCGACGATGTCGGCAACACCGAGGCGCTTGAAGACCTCGCGCGCCACGTCGGGCGCCGCACCCGAAACCTTGCCGTCGGCAGCGACCGCAGTATAGGGCGGCTCGTTGGCGATGGCGACGCGGGCAAAGCCCTGTGCCTTCAATTGCTCGAGCTTGCCGTCATCGGCCGAACCGGTGCTCGACGCGGCGAGCACCGCCGTCAGTGCGAGACCGGCGACGCCGGCCAGAATGCCAAGTTTCTTCATTGTTCCCAACTCCTTGTTGTCTTCTTGGTTTTGTCTGGGGCGGTCTTCCGCCCCGCAAAGCGGTCAGACACGATGTCCGGCCGCGATGATCTTCTTCAGGAAGCCTTGCGTGCGCTCCTGCTTTGGATGGCGGAAAATCTCGTCTGGTTTGCCCTCTTCGACGATCTTGCCGCGGTCGAAGAACAGCACGCGGTCGGCGAAGTCGTGGGCAAAGCCCATCTCGTGGGTGACCAGCAGCATGGTCATGTCGGTCTCTGCGGCGAGCTTGCGCATGACATTCATCACCTCCTCGACCAGCTCCGGATCGAGGGCCGACGTCACCTCGTCGAACAGCATGATCTTCGGCGACAATGCCAGCGCACGGGCAATCGCCACGCGCTGCTTCTGGCCGCCGGACAGCTGCGCCGGCATCGACTTCGCCTTGTCGGCCATGCCGACCATGTCGAGCAGTTCCATGGCCCGCTTTTCAGCGGCGGCGCGAGGCGTGCCCTTGGTCAGCATCGGCGCCAGCGTGACGTTATCCATGACGCATTTGTGCGGAAACAGATTGAACAGCTGGAAGACCATGCCGATCTTCTGCCGCATCTTGGTCAGGTGCCGCTCGTCGGCGGGCAGCAGCTGGCCGTTGCGCTCCATGTGATAGAGCTGCTCGCCATCGATCTGGATATGGCCGCCGTCGATCTTCTCCAGCGTCATCAGGATTCGCAGGATCGTCGTCTTGCCCGAGCCGGACGGGCCGATCAGCGCCAGCTTCTCGCCGGGCATGACCTGCATCGACAGGCCGTCCAGTACCTTGAACGAGCCGAAGCTCTTCGAAATGGCGTCGACCTTGATGATGGGTGAGGACAAATGAATTTCCCCTGCTGGAGAAGCCTGTGCCCTTAACGATGCGGAACGCGCCAAATCATGTCAATTGGGAAAATAAAATCATGACAATATTTCCGGCACTGCATGATTCCAGAGCAATTCCCGCTTAGATTGCGAGCAGCAGATGCTCCGGATCGCCAAGCAGCAACTTGGTGACAACGCCGAGGCCGGCGCGCAGTTCCCCCTCGGTGGTCGAGCCGAGCGAGATGCGCACCGCCGGATGCCAGGGCGCATCCGAGATGCGGAAGGAGGTGCCGGGCGCGATCGCCACGCCTTGCAGGCGGGCCTGGGCGACGAAGCTTTCCTCGGCACGGTCCGCGGGCAGTTGCAACCAGACATGCAGCCCGTCGCGCCTGGCGCGATAACCAACCCCGCCCAGCACCTCGGCTGCGATGTCCTGGCGGCGGCGCAATGCCGCGCGCTGCCAGCGAACGAGTTCCATCGCCGTGCCGTCGGTCACCCATTTGGTGGCGATCTCGGCCACCAGCGGCGTCGCCATCCAGTTCGACACCAGATGCCGGTTGGCAACGGCGGCGACATAGCGGTCGGGCGCCGCGAGATAGCCGATGCGCAGGCCAGGTACGGTGATCTTGGTGAAGGAAGTGACGTAGAGCGTGCGCTCCGGCGCAAAGGCGGCGACCGGCGGCGGCCGGTCCTCGACCAGCGGACCCAGCACATCGTTCTCGATGATGGCGATGTCGTGCTTGCGCGCGACCGCGGCGATCTCTTCGCGCCGCCGAGCGTCCATCAGCGTCGCCGTCGGGTTGATCACCGACGGTTGCACGAATACCGCGCGAATGTCGGTGAGCCGGCAGACCTCGTCCAACGCCTCCGGGATCAGGCCATTGCCGTCGATCGGCAGGCCTTCCAGGTTGAAGCCGAGATAGCGCGCCAGCGGCACCAGCGTGTGGTGGCCGATAGCCTCGGTGGCGACGGTCGAGCCCGGCGGCGCCACGCTCATCAGCGCTACGGTCATCCCAGCAGTGGCGCCGTTGGTCAGGCTGATATTTTGCGCGGAGACGTCAAGCCCGCACAGTTTCAGCCATTCGACCGCCACCGCGCGGTGGCGCGGAAACACCATGTTGGGCCGAAACGACAGCGCCGAACTCGATGGCAGGTTTTCGGCCAGCCAGCCCAGCGCCTGCTTCAGCCGCTCCAGATGCATCGGCTCGCAGACCGGCTTCAGGATCGATAGGTCGATGACCTCGCCGAGGCGCTCCGGCAGATAGGGCGGCTCCGGTTCACGGCGCTGCGTCTGGACAAAGCTGCCGCGGCCGATCTCGCCCGAAATCAGGCCGCGCCGGATCAGTTCTTCGTAGGCGCGGCTGACCGTCTGCACCGACAGTTTTAAATCGTCTGCCAGCCTTCGATGCGTTGGCAGCCGCGCGCCATTGGCCAGCCGCCCGTCATGAATGGCGCGGGCGAACTGGTCGGCCAGCGATTGATAGGCTGGCCGGCGGAGGAGCGCAGGGTCGGGTTGCCATAATGTCATGACTTAATAGAGATCGAAATCAGTGCAATTGACAATCGAAATAATGCGCCGTCATGGTGATGCCGACAAAAAGCGGACGCCGATGACATCGAAACTCGACGCGGTCGACCTCAGGATACTCGACGCCATCCAGCGCGACGGGCGCATCACCAAGCTGGCGCTGGCCGAACAGGTCGGGCTGTCGCCGACGCCGTGCTGGATGCGGCTGCGCAAGCTGGAGAAGGCCGGCATCGTCTCGGGCTACCACGCCAGGATCGCCATGCGCGTCGTGGCGCCGGTCGCCACCGTGCTGATGGAGGTGACGCTGGCCAGCCATCGCCAGGCCGATTTCGATCGCTTCGAACGCGTCATCCGCGATATCCCCGAAATCGTCGCCTGCTGGTCGGTGGGCGGCGGCGTCGACTATGTGGTGAAGGTGATGACGCGCGACATCGACGCCTATCAGCGGCTGGTCGACGGCCTGCTGGAGCGCGAGATCGGCATCGACCGCTACTTCACCTACATCGTCACCAAGACGGTGAAGGACGAAATCGTGCTACCGATATCCGACCTGTTGCCGGCGTCGGCATAAGCCCGGAGAGAATGTCTGTCGGGACGGCACAATAGAGAGAGTCTCTCTCCTTCAGGGCGTCGAAACAGTCTCTCTGTCTGTATGTGACGGATAGTCTTCCCGCATCGTCCGAACCGGGAGGCCTCGACCATGTCCGCGCATTTTGCCCGCTCGCATCGCCATGAGGCGCTCGACCGCCTCTCCGACCGCCGGCTGCTGCGCGAGCTCGCCTATGTCGACGGTCACTGGACGGCAAGCGGAGCGGCGAAGAGTTTCGAGGTTACCGATCCGGCGACCGGCACCACTGTCGCATTTGTCGCGGCGCTCGATGCCGGGCAGACGACCAAAGCAATCGACGCCGCCGCACGTGCCTTTCCGGCTTGGCGTTCGTTGCTGCCGCAGGAGCGGTCCAAAATTCTGCGAAAATGGTTCGAGCTGATCATTGCAGCCAAGGATGATCTGGCCCTGCTGATGACACTGGAACAGGGCAAGCCGCTGCAGGAATCGTTTGGCGAAATCGACTACGCCGCCTCCTTCGTCGAATGGTATGCCGAAGAGGCAAAGCGCCTCAACGCCGAGAGCGTCACCAGTCATCTGCCTGATGCCGAAATGATGGTGCGGCGCGAGCCGCTCGGCGTTGTCGGCGTCGTCACGCCCTGGAATTTTCCGGCGGCGATGCTGACCCGCAAGGCGGCCGCCGCACTCGCCGCCGGCTGCACCATCGTCGCACACCCATCCTCGGAGACGCCGCTGTCGGCGCTGGCGCTGGCTGAACTCGGCGAGCGCGCCGGCCTGCCCGCCGGCGTCTTCAATGTCATCACCGGCAAGGCTGCTGCCATTGTCGGTCGCATGTGCGAGGACCCGCGCGTTCGCGCCATAAGCTTCACCGGCTCGACCGAGATCGGCCGGCTGATCGCGGCGCAAAGCGCGCCGACGATGAAGCGGCTGGTGATGGAGCTTGGGGGCCACGCGCCGCTGATCGTCTTTGCCGATACCGATCTGGACAAGGCGGTGAGCATCGCCATCGATGCCAAATTCGCCACCTCCGGCCAGGACTGCCTCGCCGCCAACCGCATCTACGTCCAGCGCCCGATCTACGATCGCTTCTGCGCCGCTTTTGCCAGGCGTATCGAGGCGCTGCGCACCGGCAACGGCCTTACCGACAAGATCGACATCGGGCCGCTGATGCATGAGCGTGCCGTCGCAAAGGTCGAAGAGCAGGTCGCCGATGCCATCGCTCGTGGCGCGCGCTGCCTCACCGGCGGCAAGCGGCATCAGGCCGGGCCGCTGTTCTACCAGCCGACGTTGCTGGCCGATGTCAGCGACGAAGCGCTGATCATGCGCGAGGAAACCTTTGGGCCGGTCGCCGCAGTCACGCCGTTCGACAGTGAGGACGAGGTGATCGCCCGTGCCAACGCCACAGAATATGGCCTCGTCGCCTATGTCGTTACCGAGAATGGCGCCCGCCAGCAACGTATGGGCCGCGCGCTCGACTACGGCATGGTCGCCATCAACCGCGTCAAGATCACCGGAGCGCCGATCCCCTTCGGCGGCGTCAAGCAATCCGGCATCGGCCGCGAAGGCTCGCGCCACGGGCTCGAAGCTTTCGCCGATCTGAAGTACCTCTGTCTGGACGTCGCATAGTCCGTCCGGCCATCTCTCAAGGAGTAAAAAAAATGCTCGACCAGTCCAACGAACTCAACGCCTGGGATCGCGACCACTTCTTCCATCCCTCGACCCATATGGGCACTCATGCGCGGGGTGAATCGCCGACCCGCATCATGGCCGGCGGCGAGGGCGTCACGGTATGGGACAACAATGGCAGGAAGAGCATCGATGCCTTTGCCGGCCTCTATTGCGTTAATGTCGGCTATGGCCGCCAGAAGATCGCGGACGCGATCGCCACCCAGGCGAAAAACCTCGCCTATTACCACGCCTATGTCGGCCACGGCACCGAGGCTTCGATCACACTGGCCAAGATGATCATCGACCGCGCGCCGAAGGGCATGTCGCGGGTCTATTTCGGCCTCTCGGGTTCGGATGCCAACGAGACCAACATCAAGCTGATCTGGTACTACAACAATGTGCTGGGACGGCCGGAGAAGAAGAAGATCATCTCGCGCTGGCGCGGCTATCACGGCTCGGGCGTGATGACGGGATCACTGACCGGGCTCGACCTGTTCCACAACGCCTTCGACCTGCCGCGCGCGCCGGTCCTGCACACCGAAGCGCCCTACTATTTCCGCCGCGCCGACCGCTCGATGAGCGAGGAGCAGTTCTCGCAGCATTGCGCCGACAAGCTTGAAGAGACGATCCTGGCCGAAGGTCCCGAAACCGTCGCCGCCTTCATCGGCGAGCCGATCCTCGGTACTGGCGGCATCGTGCCGCCGCCGGCCGGCTACTGGGAGAAGATCCAGGCGGTGCTGAAGAAGTATGACGTGCTGCTGGTCGCCGACGAGGTGGTGACGGGCTTCGGCCGTCTGGGCACCATGTTCGGCTCCGACCATTACGGCATCAAGCCGGACCTGATCACCATCGCCAAGGGCCTGACCTCGGCCTATGCACCGCTGTCGGGCGTCATCGTTGCCGACAAGATGTGGCAGGTGCTGGTGCAGGGCTCCGACAAGCTTGGCTCGCTCGGCCATGGCTGGACCTATGCGGCGCACCCGATCTGCGTTGCCGCCGGCGTCGCCAATCTCGAACTGATCGACGAGATGGACCTGGTGACAAATGCCCACGAGACCGGCGCCTATTTCCGCGCCGAACTCGCCAAGGCTGTCGGCGGCCACAGACACGTCGGCGACGTGCGCGGCGATGGCATGCTGGCGGCGGTCGAATTTGTCGCCGACAAGGACGACCGGGTGTTCTTCGACGCCTCGCTCAAGATCGGGCCGCAACTGGCGACAGCACTTGCCGCCAGCGGTGTCATCGGCCGCGCCATGCCGCAGGGCGACATCCTTGGCTTCGCGCCGCCGCTCTGCCTGACGCGTGAGGAAGCCGACATCGTCGTCTCGAAAACCGCCGATGCCGTCAACAGCGTGTTTTCCAATCTCTGAGATCGACCCATGAATGCCATGACCAAGACCCTCCCCGCCACCATGGCCGCCGTGCTGCTCACCGGGCATGGCGGACCGGAAAAGCTCGTCTATCGCAGCGATGTGAAAGTGCCTGTGCCTGCCGCCGGCGAGGTGCTGGTCAGGGTCAGCGCTTGCGGTATGAACAACACCGATGTCTGGGTACGCCAGGGCGCCTATGGCACGGAGGAGGACGCTGCCGCCGTGTCGACGTGGCGGCGGCAAGGCAACACGCTTACCTTCCCGCGCATCCAGGGCACCGACACGGTCGGCACCATCGCTGCCGTCGGCGAAGGCGTTTCCCCGGGCCGTATCGGCGAACGGGTAATGGTCGATTTTTCGATCTACAACCGCGACGACGATTCCCTCGCCGACATCGACTATATGGGCCACGGTCGCGATGGCGGGTATGCCGAGTACCAGACAGTGCCGGCCGAGAACGCTCATGTCGTAGACACCGGGATGAGCGACATCGAACTCGCCACTTTCTGCTGCGCCTACCTCACCGGCGAGCAGATGCTGGAACGCGCCGGGCTGAAAGCCGGCGAGCGCGTGCTGGTCACGGGCGCCTCAGGCGGCGTCGGTTCCGGCATCGTGCAGCTGGCGCGGGCGCGCGGCGCCATTCCCTACGCCGTCGTCGGCAAGGGCAAGGAGCAGGCGGTGCGCGACATCGGCGCCGAAGCGGTTATTACCCGTGGGGTTGCCGATCTTCCCGCCGCCGTGAATGAAGCCACTGGCGGCCAGCCGATCGATGTGGTCGCCGATCTCGTCGGCGGCGCGATCTTCAACGACCTCTTGCGCATCCTGAGGCCCGAAGGCCGCTACACCACCGCCGGCGCGATTGCCGGTCCGGTTGTGCAGCTCGATCTCCGGACCATGTATCTGAAGCAGCTGCAACTGCACGGATCGAGCCAGGGGACGCGCGCCGACTTCCGCCGCATCGTTGGATACATCGAAGCGAAGAAAATCCGGCCGCTGGTCGGCGGTGTCTACAAACTGTCCGATTTCCACAAGGCGCAGGCCGACTTCATCGCCAAGGATTTCGTCGGCAAGCTGGTGGTTGTGCCGGACGCCATGTGGAACATCCGCGCATAACGGCTCCCAACGTCAGAGCGCGTCGTAAACGGCATCAATCAACACCTTGCGGCGTGGATCGACGTCGTCGAAACCCAGCATGCGGTTGGTGACGTAGCCGAATCCGACACCGGCGCCGGGATCGGCAAAATCGAGGGCGCCGCCCCCAGCCGCCATGGCCGAGGATTGCGGCGACGCGCGGCTGGCATAGGCGGCGTCCTCGAGCTGAAAGCCGGCGGCGAATTGCCGGCGCTTGAGACATAGCGCGCATGAGGCGAACCGGAATCATCGCAACGAATGCAAGCCACAGGCCGGCAACCAGACCCTGCATCTTGACAGACGAGGCGAAAGCCAAAAGAGTGAAACCGGTTTCACTGGGGACCGCCGGTGCATTTCGATCTGTCCATTCTGCTCCCGCATCTGGGTTTTCTGGCGCGCGGCGCCGAACTTACGGCGGCGGCTTGCGCGCTGTCGCTGGTGGGAAGCGTCGTCATGGGCGCGTTGGTGGCGATCGCACGCACCTCCGCCTCGGCACTGCTTCGACGGATCGCCTTCGTCTACGTCGATCTCTTCCGCAATGTGCCGTTCATCGTCCAGCTGTTCTTCTTCTATTACGGCCTGCCCGAGCTCGGCATTTACATCGACGCCTTCACCACCGGCGTCGTGGCGCTTTCCATTGCCGGCGGCGCCTATGCCTCCGACATCATTCGAGCCGGCATCCTCGCCATCGACCAGGGCATCATCGACGCCGCTGAAGTGAGCGGCCTGTCCAGGCGCAAGATCTTTACCCGCATCGTGCTGCCGATTGCGCTGCGCACCTCCGTGCGACCGCTCGGATCCGTGCTCATCAACATGATCCTTACGTCCTCGATCCTCTCGACCATCACGCTCAACGAGCTCACCGGCTCAGCCCAGATCGTGGTCTCGCAGACCTATCGGCCCTTCGAGGTCTATGTGGTGCTGCTCTGTGCCTATGCGGCCCTGACTTATCTGGTTTCGCTGGGCGTCACCCTGCTCCACCGCCATCTCAATCGGGACATGATGGAGGCGGTCGGCTGATGCGGTTCAGCGATTTCACCTCCTACGACCTGATCCTGCTGGCGCAAGGTCTCGGCACCAACGTCGCGCTGTTTCTCGTCACCTCTCTGATCGGACTGCTGATTGGCCTGAGCTGGGCGCTGGTGCGGTTCTACCGTGTGCCGGTTCTGGCCCAGGTCGTCACCTTCCTGTCGGAGCTGTTGAAGAACTCGCCGGTGTTGGTGCAGCTGTTCCTGGTGTTCTTCGGCCTGCCGGCGCTGTTGCATATAAGGGTGACGCCGGTCACCGCAGCGACCATCACTCTGTCGGCGAACACCGTGGCATTCGTCTATGTCATCGCGGTCTCGGCGATCGAGTCGATCGAACGCGAGCAGGTCGAGGCCGCGCGTGTCTTCGGCCTGACCCGGTGGCAGGTCCTGCGCCATATCGTTTCGCCCCAGGCTGCCGCCTTCGCGGTCGGCCCGCTCGTCGCGCTGCTGGTCAACCAGCTTCAGGTGACGTCGCTGATTTCTGTCATCGGCGTCGTCGACCTGACCAAGATTGGCCACATCCTCAACATGCGAACCTTGAAGCCGTTCGTGGTCTGGACCGTCGTCGGGCTGCTCTACTATGGCGCGGCAAAGCTGGTCGCCCTGCTTGGCGAGCGTCTTGAAAACCGCCTGCGGGCGCACAGCGCCTGGCGGGGGCTTTAACATGCTCAAGATCGAAAACGTGCACAAAGCGTTCGGCGAGGTCACTGTGCTGGACGGCGTCGACCTGACGATCGCGCCCGGCGAAGTGGTCTCGATCCTCGGGTCGTCGGGGTCCGGCAAGTCGACACTGATCCGTTGCATCAACGGCCTCGAAAAGCTGAAGTCGGGCCGCATCACGGTCGACGATTTCGATGTCAGCAAGCCGAAGGAGCTGGCCGAGGCGCGCAAGCGCTCAGGCACCGTCTTCCAGCTGTTCAACCTCTATCCGCATATGAGCGCGCTTCAGAACATTACGCTCGCCCCGATCGAGGTGCTGAAGATGCCGCGCCCTGAGGCCGAGGCGCTGGCGCGCAAGCTGCTCGAGTCCGTCGGCCTCGCCGATCGGGCCAACGCCTACCCGGCGCAGTTGTCGGGCGGGCAGCGCCAGCGTGTCGGCATCTGCCGGGCGCTCGCCATGCAGCCGCGCTATCTGCTGCTCGATGAAGTGACCAGCGCGCTCGACCCGGAAATGACTTCCGAGGTGCTGGCCATCCTGGCAAAGCTCGCCGCGCAAGGCACGACGATGCTGTTCGTCACCCACGAGATCGAATTCGCGCGCGAGATTTCCAACCGCATCGTCTTCCTCGACAAGGGCAGGCTGGTGGTCGATCTGCCAACGGATCGTTTCTTCGCCGCGGACGGCGGCCGGGCGCAGCCGCGGGTTGCGCAGTTTCTCTCCAAGATGCGCAAGGACTAGGAATGCTGCTGTTAGCCAACAACGAAGCATGGCCGGGATTCGAAACCTCGGTGCAAATGCTGCGCGATGGCGCCGTCAGCCTGGACGCGATGGTTGCCGGCATCGGCATGGTGGAGAAAGAGGTCAAGGTTCGCAGCGTCGGTTATGGCGGCTGGCCGAACATGCTGGGCGAGATGGAGTTCGACGCCGGCGTCATGGACGGCAATACAAGAGAGGTCGGTTCAGTCGGCGCCGTGCCAAGGACCTTGGCGGTCGCTGCCCTGGCGCAGCAGGTAATGAAGCGCCTGCCGCATGTGATGCTGACCGGCGAAGGGGCGCGGCGCTTTGCCAGCGAAATCGGTTTTGCCGAAGACGAAGTCTTGTTCGAGGACAGCAAGCGCGTCTGGTGGGAGCGGCTGCAACAGGAACTCACACCGCAACAGCTGGCGAAATTCCCCGATATCGATCTGGCGCCGCTCAGCCGTACTATCACCGATCCCGAGCGGGTCCGCGACACCACCGTCTTCCTGTCGGCGGATGCGCGGCGCGGCGTCCATGCCGCGAGTTCGACCTCGGGCTGGGCGTGGAAATATCCGGGCCGGCTCGGCGATTCTCCCATTCCCGGCGCAGGCTTTTACGCCGACAGCCGCTATGGCGCGGCGGCGTGCACCCATACCGGCGAGATGACGATGCGCTGCGCCACCGCACGGACCGTCGTGCTGGCCATGAAGCTTGGCCGATCCCTGTCGGATGCGGTCGCGCTGGCGGTCGAGGAACTGGCTGAACTCGACACCGGCTTCCTGGCCGGAGTGGTCATCCACGCCGTCGACGCCGAGCAGAACCACGAGGTGGTGAATTTCAGATGCGAGGGCGAGGTCCGCTACTGGCTCTGGAAGGATTCCATGCCCGCACCCGAATTGCGGGCAGCAAAACGTGTCACTAGAAAATAAGGAGAGGAACCATGAAAACCGTACTGCGTGCCTTCGCCGCGCTGGCCATCGTGGCCGGTTCGGCTTTTCCGGCCCTTGCCGGCATGATTGACGACATCCGCTCACGCGGCACCATTCGCATCGGCGTATCGCTCGGCGGCGAGCCGATCGGCTTTCGCGATGCACAAAACAACCCTGTCGGCTACGATGTCGATGTCGCGACGCTGCTGGCGCAAAAGCTCGGGGTGCCGGTCGAGTTCGTCGACGTCTCGGGCGATGCCCGTATTTCCATGCTGGTGTCGGGACAGATCGATGTCGCGGTCGCAAACACCTCGGCAACGCTCGAGCGGGCCAAGACCGTCAACTTCACCATCCCCTACAACCGGGCCGGGCTGCGCGTCATCGTCCAGAAGGATGCCGGGATAACCGACCTCAAGGGGCTCGCCGGCAAGAAGGTTGTCGTCGGCCGCGGCACCACGGGCGAAACCTTCCTCAAGGCGGCCGTGCCGGAAGCAGAGCTCGTCTATGTCGACCAGTTCGCGCCCGACGGGGTTCTGCAGCTGCAACAGAAGCGCGTCGATGCGGCGATCGAGGATTCCTCGCTGCTCGATTACCTCGCGACCAAGACACCGAGCCTGGTGACGCTGCCTGGCCTCTATTCCAACGATCCGATCGGCATCGCGGTCGCCAAGGGTGATCCCGAATTCGTCCGCTGGCTCGACATGTTCGTGTCCGACTTCATCCAGTCGGGCACCTATGAGACGACCTACAAGAAGTGGTGGGGGCCGGACTCCAACCCGCCGGCGCTCAACCCGCTGTGGTGACACCCACTACCGGTAACCGATCGGCGCACACTCGAGGCGCCGTCGCAACGATCGCCGATGTCGCGCGGCTGGCAGGCGTGTCGCGTGCCGCGGCCAGCCGTGCGCTGTCGAGCGGACCGCGACCGGTCTCGGCGGACAAACGCGAACGTGTCGTGCAGGCCGCCGCGCAGCTAGGCTACAAACCCAATCTCCTGGCGCAAAGCCTGACCACCAAGACCGTCAATCTGGTTGCCGTCGTGGTCAACCACATTCACGACCTTTCAGATCTCGACCTGTTCGACCGGCTGCTCGACGCAATCCAGTCGATCGGCAAGCAGGTCATCCTCATCCGCATCGGCTCGGCGGACGGGGTCGAGGATTTTCTGCGCAATGGCGTTGCCTATCATGTCGATGCCGCCGTGGTGTTCTCCGACTTTGCCGATGCAGCGACGGTGCGGCGCATGTTTCGCTCGGACCTGGTCATCATGCTGAACGGACTGCATGACGATCTGTCACCCACCGTCATTCCCGATGAATGCGTCGGCATCGCCGAGGCCGTGGCGGATGCGGCGGCCAAGCGCGCGCGCACGGCCAGCCTGCTGACCGGCCGTTCGTCCTCGCGGGTCGAACAGCTGCGCATCGGCCACTACCTCGAAGCGTTCCGGCATCATGGAATTGAACTGCTGCAGACGGTCCAGGGAGACTATTCCTACGAGTCGGGCTATGCGGCAGCCGCCGGCCTGACGGGACGCGGCTGTCCCGATGCGGTCTTTTGTACGTCCGACGCGATGGCCATGGGTGTTCTGGATGTCTGCCGGGCGGATTTCCCCGACAACCGGCCCAGCCGCTTCCGCCTCTATGGCTTCGACAATGTGTCCCTGACCAATTTCGACGCCTACCCGATATCGTCAATCGGCTACGACAAATCAGACTATGTGGGTCATATCGTCGGCGCCCTCTCCAATCCGCAGGTCTTCATGCCCGGCCAGCCGCCTGTCGTTATATTGACCCGGCTGATTTCGCGCTTGACCGCGTAACTAGCGCCGATGTTGGACTGCTTGTCCGGCGTCGATCTCCCAGAGATCGAACGGAGATCGCGCCGGACAATGTACCGGCGCCTACTGCAATTTCGCCTGCAGCGCGTTGACGTCGTCGGTTGTCATTTCACCGTCGGTCGTCACCTTGCCGTCGACGATCTTCCACAGCCGGAACGGACCGGTGATGTCGCCATATTTGTCGAAGCTGACCGGACCGATGACGCCTTCATAGCGGATCGGCTTGCCGTCCTTGATCAGGCCGAGCGCCTTGGCGAACTCGTCCTTGCCGGCATAGATCGGTGTGCCGGCAGGATCGACCGCCTTGTACATGGCATCCTTGATCTTGGCTGGATCCTCGGAGCCGGCAATGGCAATGGCGAGGCCGACAATGGCGCCGGCATCATAGGAACGGTCGGCTGCCGGGTTCGACGGTTCGATGCCCGAAAACTCCTTGTAGTTTTTCAGGAAATAGTCGGTGGATGCCGTCGGGCTGGTGCCGGAAGAGGTACCATAGGCATCCTTCAGATAATCGGCGCCGACGGATTCGATGAAGTCCGGGCTGTTCATACCGTCATTGAGCAGGAATTTCTGCACGCCGCCCTGCGATATCCAGGTGCGGGCGACCGTTGCGCCGTCGACCGGCGTGCTGACGAGGTAAAGTCCGTCCGGCTCGCCTCCCATCGCCGCCGTCACTTCCGAAGCATAGCTCGACTGCTTTTCATTATAGGGCGTGTCGGAGACGATGGTGCCGCCGAGCGCTTTGTAGGCACGCGAGAATTCGGCCACCATGTTGACGCCGAAGTCGTTGTTGACATGGATGATCGACAGTTTCTTGAAGCCCTTGTCGATGGCGTATTTGGCGGCGGCCACGCCTTGCAGCGCATCCGACGTGATGGTGCGGAAGAAGATGCCGTTGGTCTTGCCGTCGCGGCCAAGGGCGGTCAGCGTCGGCGAGGACGAAGCCGGCGACACCTGCACGATCTTGGCCGGCCCGGTGACCGAGGTCAAAATCGGGATCGACACCGAGGAGATGATGCCGCCGATGATCACCGGCACCTTCTTGACCTGTACCAGCTGGGTCGCGGCATCGACCGCGATATTGCCCTGGCTCTGGCTGTCGCGCGTGTCGGTTGCGAGATCGCAGCCGCGTACGCCACCGGCTTCATTGATGTCGCGGAAGGCCATTTCGACGGACTTCGCGCCGGCCTGGCCGTATTCGCCGGCCGGACCGGTGAGCTCCATGACCAGGCCGACGGTGATCTTGCAGTCCGCTGCGTGTGCGGCGCCGGCCATCGTCACGAGAGCCAGTGCTGTGGTGATTTGAAGTATCGTCTTCTTCATTGCCGTTCCCCTTTTCTTGTTTGAACTTTTGCCTGTTCAGCCTTCCGGCGCCTGCAGCCAGGTCTCATGCAGATGCCGCCATTCGACGCCGTTTGGTGCCGATGAACTGGTGGTGAAGACCGCACTGGACTGCCGGCGACTGTGTTTGCCGGCGCGCAGTTGCGCCTCGATGTAGAAGATGACGATCGTGTCCGCGTCCTGCCAACCCGGCCTGATGTCCTCGATCGATATGGCAAAACCGTCGTCGCAAGTGGCGCGGCTTGTCCGGACATGATCTACGACCGCGTCGCGATCGAGGATCTGGCCATTCGGCGCCACCATGGTGAGGCCTTCGCCCATGACAGCCTCGAAGCGGCCGAACTCCACAGCGTCGGCTCGCGCGGCGACAAACCAGTCGACGAAGAAGCGATGCAGGTCGATGATTTCAGCGCTGGCACGCGAAAAAAGGGAAGGCTCTCCGCTCATTTCTTCCCCGCATTGAGGTTGTAATGCATGATCGAGCCGTGGCGGCCATGACGGTCGCGCTCCAGCGCGTAGACATCGCCCGCGAGGCCGGTGCCTTGTGCGATGGCGGCAGCAATCCGCGCGCGATCGTCGGCGTCGAGCGCGACGTCCATGATTTTCGTATTGGCCAGCGCATGTGCCTGGTTGCGCGCACCGACAATGACGGCCGCGACCTGCGGCTGCTCGAGCACCCATGCCGAGGCGATGGTGGCAATGTCGACGCCGTGGCGATCGCCGACCGCTTTCAGCGCCTTGAGCAGGGACTGGAACAGCTCCCAGCCGCCGAAGTCGTCGATGATCAGCTTGTATTTGACCAGCGAGCGGTTTTCGAGCGGCGTGGAGGGCTCGGCCACGCCAAGCCATTTGTCGCTGAGGAAGCCGCCCGCCACCGAGCCGTAGCAGAGGAAGCGGACACCGTTCTTAGCGGCAAGGCCCGCAAGGCTGTTTGCCGGCCGCTGGTCGAGCACTGAATATTGCAGTTGCTGGCTGACCAGCGGGATGCCCGCGGAGAGGATTTCGGCTAGCCTCGGCGTATCGAAATTGGTGGTGCCGAGATTGCGCACCTTGCCTTCCAGCCGAAGCTCGTCGAGCCAACCCATCGCCTCGACGTAACGAGGCTGGTCATAATCCCACCAGTGAAACTGCACGAGGTCGATCCGCTCGGTCTTGAGCCTGCGAAGCGACTGATCGACGATGCCCCTGATGTAGTCGCGGCTGATGCCTGCCAGTCGTTCGAGGTCCGGCACCAGCTTGGTGTGCACCTTCATCCTGGCCGCAACATCGAGACCGCGCTCGCCGGCCAGCCGCAGGCGCGCGGCGCCGATCAGTTCCTCGACGCCGGTGTAGATGTCGGCGCAGTCATAGGTCCAGATGCCGGCATCGAAAGTGGCGATGAGGTCGGTCACCGCCTGGCTGCGGTCGACGGCGCCATGCCCGCCGGCAAGCTGCCAGCCACCGCGGATGACTCGCGAGATCGCATAGCCGGGGCTGAGTTCGACGGTCCTGGCGGTCATCCCTTGTCGGTCTCCTTCGGCAGCGGCACGGCCGTGGTTTCGGCATGGCTGAACCGCCGCTTGGCAAGCCTGACGATGCGGAGCCGGCTGGCGCAATTGGGATCGGGACAGGCGATCTCGGCATCCGAGGTCATCCAGTCATTTGCATGCGTCGGGCGCTGCTTTGCCGCCAGGAGCGGCAACACGGCCGAGATCGAATAGATCGAAAAACCCTGCCCTGCCGGCAGCGAGAGCATTTCGCCCTTCAGTTCGAAATAGTCGCCGGCCCTGGCGCCGCAATAGACCGGCTTGCCTTCGGGAATGACCGCTTCGACGCGCAGATCGAAGAGCTCGAAACTGTCGTCGGCCATTCAAGCCTCCACCAGGCTGAAGGTGATGTCACAGGCGCCGTTGCGGCGGATAACGCCGCAGGCGGCGGCAAACTGATCGCGCTCTCCGGCAAGCACTTGCGCGACCACGCTGCCGGCCAGCCAGCCGATCGGGAACAGCAGCCGCGCCCCCTGCCCGTAGTACAGGCCGATATCGAAGATGGCATTGGGATTGCCGCCCCACACGCGTGGCGGCACATAGGACAGCACGATATCGCCGGGCTGCGGCGTCAGCGTTGCATTCTCCGGTGGCAAAGACTGGGCATAGGCCTGGCCGTGGAGATCGGCTGACGGAACCGGGCACGAGATTTCCGGTCCTGTCCACATCGCATGGATGCCTGGGATGATGCGTGGCTGCGCCAGATACGCCAGCAGGAAGGCGGCATTCTCCGGCGCCTTTTCGGGCAATAGCAGCGCCGTCACGGAAAGCTTCGAGCGTGGTTCTGTGATGCCGATGGCGGGCTTGGGCATGTCAGTCCTTCGCCGATTGAAGTTTGTCGCGCAGGAAGGCGAAGGGGCGGCTGATGTCGGCTACCAGCGCCTCGCGCGCCGCTTGCGCATCCTGTTTGGCAAGTGCCGCGACAATGCCGCGGTGATAGTGCGCGGTATCGACCTCGCCGGCCTCGGAGAAGGCATAGATGGCGACGCGGATGCAGGGTCCCGATTGAAGCCAGAGGCTTTCGATCATCGGGATCAGCACAGCCGAGCCGCAGCAGCGGTAGATCTCAAAATGGAAGCTCTGGTTGAGCGTCGCTTCGCGATCGATATCCTTCTTGTGCTTCAGGGCCCGCATCTCGTCCCATTCGCCCAGCATGGCTTCGATCGACGCGATCTGGCGCGGGCTCATGCGCCTGGCGGCAAGCGCGATCGCTTCGCCTTCGATGAGTGAGCGGGCACGCAGGAGGTCGTCGATGCGCTCCAGCGTGATCGGCGGCACGCGCACGGAACGGTTGGGCAGCGCCTCCAGTGCCTTTTCCGTGATCAGCCGGCCGAGCGCTTCGCGTACCGGCATGGTCGAGGTGACCAGCGCATCGGCAAGACCGCGGATGGTCAGCACCTGGTTCGGCTCGAAAAGGCCACCGATCAGAGCACGGCGCAACTCGGAATAGACGCGATCCTGCACCGTCTCGCGGCCGACCGGCGTAAGCTGGGCTGCGATCGTCTCGTTGTTCTTTTCGATGGCAGCCTTCTGCATTACCGGCATTTGCCCCGTTTTCGGCTTGCGAATGAAATTAAAGCCGAATAGCGTGATCAAAGCAAGTGTGATCACAAATCAAAAATCAGGAGGCGACAACGATCGTCTTCGGCCAGAGGGTTTGATGAGCGATGCAGCGGAGCGCCAACGGCAGGAGACCCGTGCGCCAGTTCTGACGGCACGAAACGTCGTCAGGCGTTTTGGCGGCCTTGTCGCCGTCAACGATGTCTCGTTTGATGTCAAAGCGGGCGAAATCCTCGGCCTGATCGGGCCGAATGGCGCCGGCAAGACGACGATGTTCGATCTGTTGGCGGGCAGCATATTGCCAACCAGCGGCGATATCCTGCTCAATGGCACGCGCGTCTCCGGCGAAGCCGCTCATCTGCGTATCGGCCGTGGTCTTGGCCGCACCTTCCAGATCCCGCGCCCCCTGCCCAATCTGACGCTGATCGAAAACATCATGCTGGCGGCGCAGGGCCAAGCCGGCGAAAAATTGCTCGCCAACTTCGTCACGCCGTGGCGAGTGGCGGCACAGGAAAGAGCAGCCAGGGCAAAGGCACTCGAGCTGCTCGAGCTCGTCTCGCTCGCTCGGCTGGCGCACGAACCGGCGCGCGTGCTTTCCGGCGGTCAACGCAAGCTGCTCGAACTCGCCCGCGTCATGATGGCCGATCCGGCGATCATCCTGCTCGACGAACCGGCCGCCGGCGTCAACGCGACGCTGCTCGAGATCATCATCGACCGCATCCGCGACATCAACGCGCACGGCATCACCTTTCTGCTGATCGAGCACAATATCGACATGGTGACGCGGCTCTGCCACCGTGTCCTCGTCATGGCGAGCGGCCAGTTGCTCAGCGAAGGCACGGCAGAGGAAGTCGCCCGCGACCCGCGCGTCATCGAGGCTTATCTCGGGGGCGCCACATGAACGAGACCGTCCTCGACGTGCGCAACCTCGAAGCCGGCTATGAGCTTGGCGTGCCGATCGTGCGCGGCGCCTCGATCACCGTCGGCAAGGGCGAGATCGTCGTCGTGCTCGGCCCCAACGGCGCCGGCAAGTCGAGCTTCATCAAGGCGATCGCCGGCCTTGTCCCGATCACCGGCGGCGCGGTGTTCCTGGACGGCAAGGACATAACCGCCGCGCCCGCCCACACCATGGTCCGGCTCGGCCTGGCCTTCGTACCGCAGACGGAGAACATCTTCCCGCTGATGTCGGTCGAGGACAATCTGAAAGTCGCCTGCGGCATCCTCGAGCGACGCGAAATCCCTGCCCGCATCGAGGAAATGTACACGGCCTTCCCCGACCTCGTCCGCCAGCGCCGCACCGCCGCCGGCAATCTGTCGGGCGGACAGCGGCAGATGCTCGCCGTCGCACGTGCGCTGATCGTCCATCCCAAGGTGCTGCTGCTCGACGAACCGTCGGCCGGCCTGTCGCCGAAATTCGTATCGACGGTGTTCGAGATGCTGGCCGGCATCCGCAGGTCCGGCGTCACCATCCTGCTGGTCGAACAGAACGCCAAGGCAGCGCTTGCCATCGGCGACCGCGCCTATGTGCTGGTCGACGGCAAGGACCGGCACGAGGGCGTTGCTTCCGAACTGTGGAACGATCCTGTCGTCGCCGAACTCTATCTCGGCCAACGCCCGTCCCCCGTCGGCAAGGGAGGCGCGGCATGAGCCTGCAATTTGTCGTCGATGGGCTGCTGACCGGCTCGATGATCGGCCTTGGCGCCATCGGCGTGACGCTGACCTACTCGATCCTGCGCTTCTCGAACTTCGCCCATGGCGACTTCATGGCCTGGGGCACCTATGCGACGCTCGCCGTCGTCAGCGCCATCGGCGCGATCTTCGGCAAGGTGGCGCCCATTGGACAGCTGTCTTTCGGCTGGCCGCTGCTGGTTGCGCTGCTTGTCGGCATGACTTTCACCGCCCTGCTGGCGCTGTTGCTCGACAAGGTGCTGTTTTCGCGGCTGCGCTCGCAGGGGCAAGCGATCATCGTGGTGATGGCGAGCTTCGGCGCCTCGATGGCACTGCGCAGCCTGCTCGAATTCACCTTCAGCTCACGCCCGACCTATTTCAGCCGGGCGATCCAGATCGCCATGCCGGTCGGCTTCGGCATCCGCATCACGCCCGATCAGATCGCGCTGCTGCTGCTGACCGCAGTGCTGGTGCTCGGCGTGCATCTGTTGATGAGACGCACGCAGACCGGCCGCTCCATGCAGGCGCTGAGCCAGAATGCGGCCCTGGCCCGCATCGTCGGTATCGACGTTGCCTCCGTTGTGCGTGTCACCTGGATCATCGGCGGGGCGCTGGCCTGCGTGGCCGGCGTGATGATCGGCATTCTGGTGCAGATCCGCCCGTTCATGGGCTTCGACATGCTGCTGCCGATGTTTGCAGCAGCCATCCTCGGCGGCATCGGCAGCATTCCGGGCGCTGTGCTCGGCGGCTTGATCATCGGTCTTGCCGAAGCCGGTGCGGTGCAGCTGATCGGCGCCGAATGGCGCGCCGCAATCTCCTTCATCATCCTGATGGCGGTGCTGTTCGTGCGGCCGATCGGCCTGTTTGGTGTGAGGGAACGCTGATGGACCTGCTCGGCTACGGCGCCTTCTTCCTGACCACCGCACTGATCTTTTCGCTGGTCACACTGGGGCTCAATCTGCAGTGGGGGCTGACTGGCCTTTTCAATGTCGGCCTTGCCGGATTCGTCGCCATCGGCGCCTATACATCGGCGCTGCTGACGACCCCGGACGATGCCGCGCGCTTCGGCGGCTTCGGTCTGCCGATCCTGGTCGGCTGGGCGGGCGCCATGGTCGTCGGCGGTATCGCCGCAGCACTTACCGGCATGGCCACGCTGCGTCTGCGATCCGACTACCTGGCGATCACCACCTTCGGCGTCGCCGTCGTCGTGCAGCTGGTCGCGCTCAACGCGCAGAAACTCACCGGCGGCCCGTTCGGCATCGGTTTCATCCCGCGCCCGTTCGGCGGCCTTGCCGAAACGCCGCTGCTGTTCAACCTGTCGAACCTCGCCGTCGTTTCGGCTGTGACGCTGATCGCCTATCTCGCTCTGGAGCACCTGTCGCGCAGCCCCTGGGGCCGCGTGCTCAAGGCGCTGCGCGAGGACGAGCGAGCGGCGATTTCGCTGGGCAAGAGCGCGCGCTTCTACCGCGTCCAGGCCTTCGCCGTCGGCGGCGCTATCATGGCGCTGGCCGGCGCTTTGCAGGCGCATTTCACCGGCTTCATCGCGCCCGATAACTATCTGCCGATCCTGACCTTCCAGGTCTGGGTGATGCTGATCGTCGGCGGCTCGGGCAGCAATGCCGGCGCCGTTGCCGGCAGCATCCTGGTCTGGGCGATATGGGCGGGGTCGGGCACGCTGACCAGCGTGCTGTTTGCGCCCGAGCAGCAAGCACGCGCGGCCTCACTGCAGATCGTCGCCATCGGCGTCATGCTCTGCGTCATCCTGCTGATCCGGCCTAACGGATTGTTCGGCGACCGGCCGCGCCGACCGAAGCCCGGCACACAGACAAAGGCGGCGGCCAACGAGAACGAGGCCGGATCATGAATGCCATGATCCGGCAGCAAGCGTATGGCGTTTCGCTCTGGCATGCCGTCAGCCGCAACCGCCGCGACCGGGGCGCGCTGCAAGGCGGACTCGACGTCGATCTCGCGATTGTGGGCGGCGGCTTTTCCGGCCTGTCGACGGCATTGCATGCCTCTGAGAAAGGGCTTTCGGTCGCGGTCCTCGAAGCCGAATTCATCGCTTGGGGTGCGACCGGCCGGAATGCCGGCTTCGTCGTTCCGAACTTCGCCAAGCGGGATCCAGACGACATCATCGCCGAACTCGGACCCGAGCGCGGCGGGAGGCTGATCGATTTCGCCGCGGGAAGCGCTGACCTCGTCTTCGGCCTGATCAAGCGGCATGGCATCGAATGCGACGCTGTGCAGAACGGTTGGATCCAGCCGGCGCATTCGTCCGCCGCGCTGGAAAAGACGCGATCGCGCGCCGAGCAATGGGCGGCGCGGGGCAGGCCGACCGTAACGCTCGATGCCAAGGCGGTCACGACGCTCACCGGTATCGGCGGCTACGCCGGCGGTTGGATGGACAACTCGGGCGGCGTCCTCAATCCGGTCGAGTATGCGCGCGGCCTGGCCGACGCCGCGGAAAAGGTTGGCGCACGCATCTTCGAGCAGACGCGTGTCACTTCCATCGACCGCACGCCGGATGGCTGGGCCTTGAAGACTGCGTCCGGCACTGTGCGAGCGGGCAAGGTCTTGGTCGCCACCAACGCCTATGGTGGAGAGCTGAACCCGACACTGGCACGGACGTATATCCCGCTGAAAGTCTTCCAGATCGCCACTGCGCCGCTGTCGCGCGCCATACGCGCGCGCCTGATGCCCGGCGGCCAGGGCGTTGGCGACACCAGGCGCAACCTGTTCACGTGCCGCTGCGATGGCCAGAACCGGCTGATCAGCGGCGGCATGCATGTCGTCGGAGCCGGCGCCGAGACGCGGGTGCCGCAAACAATCTGGCGACGGCTCGCCAGGCATCTCGATTTGCCTGACCTGCCGCCGCTTGCCTACAGCTGGACAGGCGTGGCGGCGGTGGGGCCGGATTTCCTGCCGCGTCTCATCGACCTCGGCCCAGGCCTGATCGCAGGCTTCGCCTGCAACGGCCGCGGCATCGCCATGACCACGGCAATGGGCAAGGTGCTGGCCAACTGGGCGAGCGGAACGGACGCCCGCGATCTGCCGCTCCCCTTCGCGCCGCCAGCGCCGATCCCGCTGCACAAGCTCGTGCGCTATGCACCGAATATGCTGCTCCCCTGGAGCATCCTGCGCGACCGGCTGGATTAGACAGCCACCACCTTCCGCAATCGATGACCATGGTGGCCCAAGAGGATATCGTCAGATCCAGCCGCACCTACTCCGCAGCCTGAACCCGATTGGCCTGGATGACCGCCCGGATCTCGGACCGGCAGGAGCCGCAATTTGTGCCGGCCTTCAGGGCGCCGCCTACGGCTTCGACTGTCGTGCACCCGGCCGCCACTGCCGCCACGATCTGGTTGACCCCGACGCTGAAACAGGAGCAGACGGTCGCGCCCGCATCGGGCCGATCGGCGCCGGCGCGACCGGCGACGATCCTGAAGCGTTCGCGCTGGCTGGTGTGAACCTCCTGGAGTTGCTGTGCCGCCCAACCCCGCGAAACCGCCACCGGTCCCGACGCGATAAACAAAGCCCCGGCGAGGTGCTGGTCGTCAAAGGCAGCAATGCGATGCTGGCCGGTATCGCGGTCGTGATAGGCGAGCATGTCGGCTACGGGAGCATCGAAAAGCGAACCAGCAAAACCAGCCCAGTCGATGTCATCGCCGGCAAAGGCAAGCTCCACCCGCCAGCCGCCCTTGCATTTGGCCACGGCCCAGTAATCTGCTGCGAGCGCCACCGGCTTGCGGCGCACCACAGCGAAGCCGAAGGCTCTCGCGGCGAATTTCTCGATACGGGCGCCGACATGTTTCAGCGCAGGTTGGCCGGAAACCGGATCGGTCAGAGGCGCGGTCAGCGTGTCGAGGCGGCCCTTTGCCGAAAACTGATCGGTCCAGTGCATCGGCGCAAACACGCTCCCCCGGCGCTGGCGTGCCGTCACCAGCGCGCGCACCAGCACATCCCCGCGCAGGCTGGAGACGCGCACGATGTCGGCGTCGCCAATGCCGTGATGCGTGGCATCCGCCGGGTGGATCTCGACGAAGGGCTCGGCCATGTGCTGGGAGAGACGTGGGCTTTTGCCAGTGCGGGTCATCGTGTGCCAATGGTCGCGAACACGGCCGGTGTTGAGGATCAGCGGATAGTCCGGGCTGGTGCGTGTCTCGACGATGGGACGAATGGCGATGAAGCGCGCCTTGCGGTCGGGATTGTAGAAATTGCCGTTGGCGAAGAAGCGGGTGCTGGAAGGGTCAAGTCCCGCTTGAACACCCCCCTCTGTCCTGCCGGACATCTCCCCCGCAAGGGGGGAGATTGGCAGCTTTGACGCCGGCATATCTTCTGCATCGTTGGTAATTGGCGAAGGCCGAGGCGACGGCTGATCTCCCCCCTTGCGGGGGAGATGGCCGGCAGGCCAGAGGGGGGTGGCTGGGCTCGGCGCCGGCCATTGGAACGGAGCCAATTCTTCATAGGCGTCGGCATCGATCGCACCATAAGCGCCGATATCGAAATCCCGCGCGCCGTCATTCTCGAAACCCGACAGCGCGGCGTGTTCGGCGAAAACCTCCGCCGGCGTCACATGCGCAAACGCCTCGCCAAACCCCATCCGCTTGCCCACCTCGGCAATGATCTGCCAATCCGGCCGCGCCTCGCCGGGCACCGCAAGAAAGCTGCGCTGGCGCGAGATGCGGCGCTCTGAATTGGTCACGGTGCCGTCCTTCTCGCCCCAGGCGGCGGCGGGTAGCCGCACATGGGCGTGACGCACGGTGTCCGTGCTCGCCAGCACATCCGAAACCACGACAAACGGGCAGGCCTTGATCGCTGCCTCGACGGCATCGGCATCCGGCATCGAATCGACCGGGTTGGTGGCCATGATCCACAGTGCCTTGATGCGGCCGGCGGCGATCGCCTGAAACATCTCGACCGCCTTCAGACCGGGCTTTTGGGCGACGGCCGGCGCATTCCAGAAACGCTGCACGCGGTCGCGGTGCTCGGGGTTATCGATCTCCATATGGGCAGCCAGCATGTTGGCCATGCCGCCGACCTCGCGGCCGCCCATGGCGTTGGGCTGGCCGGTCACCGAAAACGGCCCTGCCCCAGGTTTGCCGATGCGGCCGGTGGCGAGGTGGCAGTTGATGATGGCGTTGACCTTGTCGGTGCCCGAAGACGACTGGTTCACTCCCTGGCTGTAGACAGTGACGGTTTTCGCAGTCGCGGCGAACAGGTTGTAGAAGCGGGTGAGCTCGTCCTCGCTCAGGCCGGTGGCGGCGGCAATGCCGGCAAGGTCGAGCGCCGATGCGGCGAAGAGAGCTTGGCCGAAGCCGGTCGTGTGTGCGGTCACATAGCCGCGCTCGAGCGCGTTGTGCCGGCCGAGCCAGGCGAGCAGTCCGGTGAACAAAGCAACGTCGCCATCCGGTGCGATCGCCAGGTGCATGTCGGCGATATCAGCGGTCATGGTGCGGCGAGGATCGACCAGCACGACCTTCATCTCCGGTCGTTTTTCCCGGGCCGTCGCGATGCGCTGGAAGAGCACGGGATGGCACCAGGCGAGATTGGAGCCGACCAGCACGATCAGGTCGGCGAGCTCGAGATCCTCGTAAGTGCCCGGCACGGTGTCGGAGCCGAAGGCGCGGCGGTGGCCGGCAACCGACGAGGCCATGCACAGGCGGGAATTGGTGTCGATGTTGGCCGAGCCGATGAAGCCCTTCATCAGCTTGTTGGCGACATAATAGTCTTCGGTCAGCAACTGGCCCGAGACATAGAAGGCGACGGAGTCCGGACCATGCTCGGCGATGGTTTGCGAGAGGGTCGAAGCGACGAGATCGAGCGCCTCGTCCCAGCCGGCATGGCGGCCGTGGATTTCGGGGTAGAGCAGCCTGCCGTCGAGGTCGATGGTCTCGGCAAGCGCGGAACCCTTCGAGCAGAGCCTACCGAAATTGGCTGGATGGTCGGGGTCGCCGCGGACAGTGACTTCACCGTCCGCGGCGACCTTCGCCAGCACGCCGCAACCTACCCCGCAATAGGGGCAGGTGGTCCTCACCTCGCGCGCTTCGCCAGGTTCCATGCTTCAGGCCGCGCGGCTGGCCAGCGCTTTCAGCGCAATGAACAGGTGCTCGCCCTCGATCCGCACAGGAATGGTGCGCACCACGCCCTCGTCGGCGCCGAGCGCCTTGCCCGTCTCCAGCGAAATGACCCAATTGTGCAAGGGGCAGGTGACGGCGGTGCCGTGGACGATGCCTTGGCTCAGCGGCCCACCCTTGTGCGGGCAATGGTCGTCGATGGCATAGACCTGATCGTCCTGCGTGCGGAAGACGGCGATCTTACCCTCGGGTGTGTCGACGCAGCGCGCGCCGCGGCGGGGGATGTCGGAGAGCGAGCCGATTGCGATCCAGTCCATTTTAATCACTCCGCAGCCTGCGCAAACCCGACAGAAGCCATTGGCCGGAACTCGTGCTTGTCCTTGCCGGAGACGCGTTCCGACCACGGGTCGACTTGGGCGAATTTCTGGCTGAAGACGAAGCGTTCGTAATAGGCCTTGCGCTTGGCACCGTCGTCCATGATCTGGCGCTTGATCTCGGGGATGCCGATGCGCTTGGCCCATTTGTAGATGCGCTCGAGATAGCGGCCCTGCTCGCGGTACATCTGCGTCAGCGCCACGATATGCTCCAGCGCCTCGTCCTCGGTCTTGACCAGGCCAAGCACTTCGGTGCCCTTGATGTCGAGGCCGGCGGCGCCGGCGAAATGGATCTCGTAGCCACTGTCGACACAGATCACGCCGACATCCTTGCAGGTCGCCTCGGCGCAGTTGCGCGGACAGCCCGACACCGCCATTTTGACCTTGGCCGGGGTCCACGAGCCCCACATGAATTTCTCGATGCGAATGCCGAGGCCGGTCGAATCCTGCGTGCCGAAGCGGCACCAGTCGGAGCCGACACAGGTCTTCACCGTGCGCAGGCCCTTGGCGTAAGCATGGCCTGAGACGAAGCCGGCCTGGCCGAGATCGGCCCACACCGCCGGCAGATCCTCCTTGCGGATGCCCAGCATGTCGATGCGCTGGCCGCCGGTGACCTTGACCATCGGTATCTCGAACTTGTCGACGACGTCGGCGATGGCGCGCAGTTCGGCGGCGTTGGTGACGCCGCCCCACATGCGCGGCACCACCGAATAGGTGCCGTCCTTCTGGATGTTGGCGTGGACGCGTTCGTTGATGAAGCGCGACTGATAGTCGTCGGCGTAATCGTTCGGCCAGTCGCAGACGAGGTAGTAGTTGAGCGCCGGCCGACATTTTGCGCAGCCGCAGGAGGTCGTCCATTCCAGCTCCTGCATGACGGCGGGAATGGTCTTCAGGCTCTTGGCGATGATCAGCCGGCGCACCTCGTCATGGCCGAGCGTGGTGCAGCCGCACATCGGTTGCACGGCGGCCGGGTTGTATTTGTCGCCGATGGTCAGCACCATCAGCTTCTCGACCAGCCCGGTGCACGAACCGCAGGAAGCCGATGCCTTGGTGTGGGCGCGCACGTCGTCGAGCGAAGCCAGGCCCTTGGCCGTGATCGCGCCGGTGATCTTTCCCTTGCAAACGCCGTTGCAGCCGCAGATTTCCGCATCATCCGGCAAGGCTGCAACGGCCGCCATAGGGTCCAGCGGGGCACCCCCCTGGTAGGACTGGCCGAAGATGAGCGTGTCGCGCATCTCCGATATGTCGGTCTGCTTCTTCTTGAGATCGTTGAACCAGGCCCCATCCGCCGTCTCGCCATAAAGCACGGTGCCGATGATGCGGTCGTCCTTGAGCACAAGGCGCTTGTAGACGCCGGCGGCGGCATCGCGCAGCACGATCTCCTGGCGGTCCTCGCCTTCGGCGAAGTCGCCAAGCGAGAACAGGTCGATGCCGGTGACCTTGAGCTTGGTCGGCGTGTCCATGTGGACGAAGGCCGCTGCCTCGTTGCCGGCCAACTGGTTCGCGGCAACGCGCGCCATCTCGTAGAGCGGCGCGACCAGCCCGTAGACCTGGCCGTAGACCTCGGCGCATTCGCCGAGCGCGTAGATGTCGGGGTCGTTGCTGCGCATGCCGGCATCGACGACAATACCACGATTGACGGCTATGCCGGCCTCCCTGGCCAGCGCCGCATTCGGCCGGATGCCGACCGCCATCACCACCAGCGTTGCCGGGATAATAGTGCCGTCGGCAAGCTCCACCTGCCCGACCTTGCCGTTGCCGGTGATCGCCTGGGTGTTGGCCTTGGTGATGACCTTGATGCCGCGCTGTTCCACCGCGCGCTGCAGGAGATAGCCGGCGGCTGGATCGAGCTGACGCTCCATCAATGTCGGCATGACATGCAGCACGGTGACGTCCATGCCTTGGGCGTTCAAACCTGCTGCCGCCTCCAGCCCGAGCAGGCCGCCGCCGATGACCACGGCCTTGGCGCGCGACTGGGCGGCAAGCATCATGGCCTGAACATCGTCGAGGTCGCGATAGGTCAGCACCCCCGGCAGATCATGGCCGGGCACCGGAATGATAAAGGGCACCGATCCGGTGGCGATGACGAGCTTGTCGTAAGGCTCGGTGACGCCGTGATCGGAGGTGACTGTCTTGGCCGCCCGGTCGATGGCGACGATCTTGTGACCTTTGTAGAGGGTGATGTTGTTGGCGATGTACCAGCCGTCGCCGTGGATGATGATTTCCTCATAGGCCTTTTCGCCGGAGAGAACCGGCGACAGCATGATGCGGTCGTAGTTCACCCGCGGCTCGGCGTTGAAAATGGTCACGGTGTAGCGGCCCGGCGCCTGTTCGAGCAGATGCTCCAGCATGCGCCCGGGGGCCATGCCGTTGCCGATGATGACGAGTTTTTCGGTCATGGCGTTACTCCGCGGCTTCGACGAAGCGGTGGCGTTCATAGAGGAACTTCAGCACCGCTTCGCGGCAGCGCAGGAAGGTGCGGTCGGAAGAGAGTTCGACGCGTCGACGCGGCCGCAGCAGCGGCACCGCAAGCACCTCGCCGATTGTCGCCGCCGGACCGTTGGTCATCATGACGATGCGGTCGGACAACAGCACCGCCTCGTCGACATCGTGGGTGATCATGATCGTCGTCGAGCCGAGCCTGGAATGGATGTCCATAACCGCATCCTGCAGATGGGCGCGCGTCAGCGCGTCGAGTGCCCCGAACGGCTCGTCGAGCAACAGGATCTTCGGCTCCATGGCAAGCGCCCGGGCAATGCCGACGCGCTGCTTCATGCCGCCCGATATTTCGGCCGGCCGCTTGTCCTTGGCATGGGCCATCTGCACGAGATCGAGATTGCGCATGATCCAGTCATGTCGCTCGGTCCTGCTCTTGGAACGGCCAAAGACTTTCGACACCGCCAGGCTGATGTTTTCGTAGACGGTGAGCCATGGCAGCAGGCTGTGGTTCTGGAACACCACGGCGCGCTCGGGTCCGGGGCTGTCGACCTCCTTGTTTTCAAGCAGCACGGCGCCGGCGGAAACCTTGGTCAGCCCGGCGATCAGATTGAGCAAGGTCGACTTGCCACAGCCGGAATGGCCGATGATGGAGACGAATTCGCCCTTGTCGATGGTCAGCCTGATGTCCTTGAGCACCTCGCTGACCTGACCGCCGCGGGCAAAGGATTTGTCGATATGGTCGAGCTTCAGATAGGCCGTCATCGCCCTCTCCTCACTTTGCCGTTGTGCCGCGGGTGACGAAAGCGCCGACCGCAGCGACCAGGCGGTCGAGGCAGAAGCCGGTGACGCCGATATAGGCGAGCGCGACGATGATGTCGGGCAGCCGCGACGAGTTCCAGGCGTCCCAGATGAAGAAGCCGATGCCGACGCCGCCGGTCAGCATTTCGGCGGCGACGATGGCGAGCCAGGACAGGCCGATGCCGATTCTGAGGCCGGTGAAGATGTAGGGTGCGGCGGCCGGAACCATGATCTTGACGAAGAATTCGAACTGGTTGAGCCGCAAGATGCGCGAGACGTTGCGGTAGTCTTCCGGAATGTTTCGCACGCCGACGGCGGTGTTGATGATGATCGGCCAGATCGAGGTGATGAAGATAACGAACAGCGCCGACGGGCTGGAATCGCGGAAAGCAGCCAGCGACAGCGGCAACCAGGCCAGCGGCGGCACGGTGCGCAGTATCTGGAACACCGGATCGAGGCCACGCATGGCCCAGATCGACTGGCCGACCAGGGCGCCGAGCGCGACGCCGACGATCGCCGCCAGGCCGAAGCCGATGGCGACGCGCTGCAGAGAGATCAGCACCCGCCACGCAAGGCCGATATCCTGCGGGCCGTTGTTGAAGAACGGATGCGCGATCAGGTCATAGGCCTCGTTCCACACCTGGCTGGGCGGCGGTAGGCTGGCGGTCGGCGACGAGCAGGCGATCTGCCACACGACCAGCATGAAGGCGATAACGATGACCGGCGGCACCAGGGCGGTGGCCAGCCTGCCGGCGATCGCGATCGGGTCGAAGCGGCGCCGCGCTTTGGCGGTGAAAGCGATGACTGCGGCAGGCTTGGCGGGGAACGCCTTCACCGTGGTTTCCTCAATGGCTTGGATGGACATGTCTGGGTATAACTCCGGGGTCGGTGCGGGCGACAACGGCGAAGCGCCGTTGCGCTGGGGCGACAAACGGCGGAACGCGCCGTTTGCGCTGGTCAAGCCGATGCCTTGATCTTCAGGCTGTCGAGATAGGCCGACGGGTTGGCCGGGTCGAAAATCTTGCCGTCGAAGAAGGTCTCGACGCCGCGCGACGACGAGGCCGGAATATCGGCTGCGGCAACGCCGAGATCCTTCGCCGCCTCGCGCCAGATATCCTCGCGATTGACCTGATCGACCAGCGTCTTGATGTCGGTGGTCGGCGCGAATTTTCCCCAACGGATGTTTTCGGCGAGGAACCAGCTGTCGTGGCTCTTGTAGGGATAGGAGACGCCACCCTTCCAGAATTTCATGTAGAGGTCAGTGCCGGTGGCCACGCGGCCGTTGCCGTAGTTGATGTCGCCCTTGAGGCGGCCGATAATGTCGGCGACAGGCACGTTCATCCATTGCCGCTTGCCGATGATGGCGGCCATCTCGTCCTTGTTCTCCGTGGCCTCGCACCATTGCTGGGCCTCCATGACGGCCATCACGATCGCCTTGGTGGCGTTCGGGTATTTGTCGATGAATTCGGCGCGGAGGCCGAGCGCCTTTTCGGGATGACCCTTCCACAGTTCGCCGGTGGTGGCGGCGGTGAAACCAACGCCTTGGTGGACGAGTTGTTCGTTCCACGGTTCGCCAACGCAGAACACGTCCATGTTGCCGACTTTCATGTTGGCGACCATCTGCGGCGGCGGCACGACAATGGTCGAGACGTCCTTGTCGGGATCGATGCCGCCGGCGGCCAGCCAGTAACGGAGCCACAAATCATGGGTGCCGCCCGGGAACGTCATGGCGGCCTTGATTTCCTTGCCGGCCGCCTTCTTGGCGGCGAAGGCGTCCTTCAGCTTGGAGGCGTCGAGGCCGACACCGGTGCCGGCGTATTCCTGCGCAACCGAAATGCCCTGGCAGTCGTAGTTGAGCCGCGCCACGATAGCCATCGGCATCGGCTGGTTGTTCTGCGTCACCTTGCCGGTGTGCATGAGATAGGGCAGCGGCGTCAGGATGTGAGCGCCGTCGATGCCGTTGGCTGCGCCGCCGAGCATCAGATTGTCGCGCGTCGCGCCCCAGGAGGCCTGCTTGAGCACCTCGACGTCGGGCATGCCGAACTTGGCGAACAGCCCCTTCTCCTTGGCGATCATCAGCGGCGCCGCGTCGGTCAGCGCGATGAAGCCGAGCTTGGCGCCGGTGACCTCCGGAGCGGTCGTGGCGGCATAGGCGCCCGAGGGGAAGAGCTTGCGGGCCGCCACGAACAGGCCGGCCGTCATGGCGCTGCTGACAAGAAAATCGCGGCGCGTCACATCCTTGAGCGATGTTCCCGTCCCGATCCATTTCCCTATTTTTTCTTTCATCGTGATCTCCGGTTGAACGCGAGGGCTTCGTCGAGTGGCCAAAACAAAAAAGCCGCCGTCCAGGCCTCGCGCGTCCGTACATCCGGGATCGCGTCGTTGACCTGAGCGGCAGCTTTGCCTGTGGCGCCCGCCATTGGACGCCTGTTCCGTGACCCGCGAAGGGCCTGACTAATTCAAAGCAGGAACCGTGCCAGTTTTGGGTGAAACGAAAAACCTAAATGAAATCAACATTACGCGCCAGATGCCGGCACGCGAGCCGACATCGCAAGCAGATCAAAGATTGTTCACTACAGCAATCGCACGCACATTTTTTGTGCAATGCACAAGAATGGCGCGAGAATGATCAGGCTTCCGCGCGAGCGGCTTTCTGGCGCGCTATATAGCCGTCGATCTCGTCGGGGTCGAAGGTCTGACCGTCGAAGAAGCCGTCCGGCCCAAGCACCAAGCCTGCCCCGGTCGCACCGACAGCCGTGGCGACCTTAAGCGCGCCCTCGACCTTCGCATTGGCGCCGGGAAGTGCAACGCCAAGCGGCTTTAGCGCCGAGCGGTAGAGGTCCGGACGGTAGCAGTCACGGGCGATAGCAAGGTTTTCCGGCGTGTGCTCGACATGCCCCCAGCGCACCATCTGCGTATAGAACCACAGCGCATGGCTCTTCCACGGAAAGTTCGCCGCCTTGTCGAAGGGCAGGAAGAAGTCGTCGACATCCAGTTCGGCGCCGCCGCCCAGTTCAAGATGGCCGGTCAGGATCGGCATCTGGACAGCTGGTGGCAGGCCCAGGAAGCCAGCTTGAGCCATCACACCAGCCAGTTCGGCGTGGTTGCGCCGATCCTGGCACCAGCGCGCCGAATGATGCAGCGCGCGCAGCAATGCTGCCAGCGCGACCGGGTTCTCCTGCGACCACGCCTTGCGCACGCCGATCACCTTCTCCGGACTGTTGCGCCACAGCAGCGCCTTGACGGTGACGATATGGCCGGTGCCGGCGGCGACCGAGGCGCTGTTCCAGGGCTCGCCGACGCAGTAGCCGTCGATCCGCCCGGCGACCAGCGCATCGGCCATGAAGGGCGGTGGCACGATGACGATCTCGATCTCGCGCTCCGGATCGATGCCGCACCCGGCAAGCCAGTAGCGCAGTTCGTAATTATGCCCCGAATGCGGGTGCACCACGGCAAAGCGCAGCGGATCGCCGCCAGCCCCGGCGCGGTCGCGAATGAAGGCACCGAGGGCTGCGCCCGCGCGCGCGGGCTCGAGATCGGGTATGGCGCCGTGTGCCGCCATGCCTTCCCAGACGGCGTTGGAGATGGTGACGCAATTGCCGCCAAGCCCGAGCGAAAACGGCACGATGGTCTCGGAAGCAAGCGGCGTCAGCCCGAGATTGCAGGCGAGCGGCATCGGCCCCAGCATGTGCGCCAGGTGGAAATGGCCGATGGCGATGCGGTCGCGGATGTTGGCCCAGGAGGTCTCGCGGTGAAGTGTGAGATCGATGCCCTCGCGCGCGGCAAATCCAAGCTCACCCGCCGCAACCAGCACGGCACTGTCGAAGAGCGGCATGAAGCCGGCGGTGATCTGGTGCTCGGCGCTCATGCTCATTCGTCCTCCGACGGCCCGAGCAGCCCGGCGGCAGTCACCAGGCTCTGAGCAATGTCGCCGATCTTGCGGTTCTGGTTCATCGCCGTCTTGCGCAGCAGCGTGTAGGCGGCCTCTTCGGTCAGGCCGCGCGACTTCATCAGGATGCCCTTGGCACGGTCGATCACCTTGCGGCTCTCAAGCTCCCCTCGAACCTCTTCCAGCTCGCGCGCCATGCGCGAGAAAGCGTTGAAGCGGCTGACCGCCATGTCCAGGATCGGCTTGACGCGCTCTTGCCTGAGGCCGTCGACGACATAGGCCGAAACGCCGGCATCGACCGCCGCTTCGATCGATGCCTGGTCCGATCGGTCGACGAACATGGCGATCGGCCGCTTCACCGCACGCGACAGCTGGAACATGTTTTCCAGCATGTCGCGGTTCGGGTTTTCCAGGTCGATGACGATGACGTCCGGCTCGATCTCGGCGATGCGCCGCGCAATGCCGGTCACGTCGTGGATGACGGTGACCCGCTCATGGCCGGCCTCGCGCAAACCTGCCTCGATGATCGCGGCGCGGATACGGTTTTCGTCGATGACCAGGACGGCGAGTGAGCTGCGGACCATGCGTGCATTGTGGGCAAGGTCGCAAAATTGTGCAATGCGGCATGGTCACAGGCTCCCGCCGCGGAGCAACCGACGACCGACAACGACCCGGTCTAGGTGGTCGGGACAAGGAACGCAGCGCAACGCTGGCGCTGGTGATGACAGCCTTGCCGGTCGCCTGGTGCCCTACCCAACGGTCTAGGTGCGATGAGACTTGCACCGCAACATCGGCTTGTTAAAGGTGGGGGCAACGACGGACATAGCTGTCCTTGCTCGCCGATCTGACCGGAAGGTTACCGCACGATGCTGCTCATGAAACGACGATTGGGGGCCAGGGAGCCGGCGCGCCCGGCACGGCGTCCCGGGAACCTGACGGCGATGTTCGTCCTGATAGCCGGGCCACTCGTCCTTGGCATCGCCCTCCTGTTGGCTGGTCCGGCACAGGCCCAGGCACCGGCCGCCGTCACGCCCGACAAGGTCAAACAGCTGTTCGAGCTTCTCGACGATCCGTCGGTGAAGGCCTGGGTGGCCGAGCAACGAAATCCGGCCGCAGGATCGACGGAAGCGCCTGCCGAGACTAGCGCTCCGCCGGCCGACGCCGTGGCCGCACCGGGCCAGATGAATACTATGGCATCCTCGACGCTCGATCGGATCAAGCATCACATCGAAAAGATCGTGCGAACCTTGCCTTCGCTGCCGGACCAGTTCGCGCGCGTCCGGGCCAATACCATGGACGATATGTCCAGCAAGGGCCCCGTCAGCATATTGGTGCTGATTGCGATCTTTATCGCTGCCGGCCTGGCGCTCACCTGGGCAATATACAAGCTCACCCGTCCATTTCGTCTTTGGATCATCGCGCAACCCAGAGATACGCCCATCGGGCGGGCCAAGAAGATCGGCGGCCGCACGCTTTATTCCAGCATGATGATCGGCTCGTTCGCGCTGGGCAGCGCCGGTGCGTTCATGCTGTTCGACTGGCCAGCGCTCATCCGCGAGATTGTGCTGACATTTCTGATGGCTGCGGTCTTTACGTGGGCTGTGCGCCTATACGTGATGGCCACACTCGTCCCTTCTTTCATGGAGGTCGAGCACGCCATCGAGGTTCGTGCCCTGCCGATCACCAACGGAGCTGCTGACCATTGGGCTTATTGGCTGCCCCGGATCGTCGGCGTTTTCGCCTTCTTCGCCGCCGCGTTTGTCCTCTTGCCGGGTCTCGGCATAGACCAGGACGGAATGATGGTCCTGTCGGTGGGCGCCGATTTCATCCTGCTGTTGCTCTTCCTGCTGGCCATTTGGCGTCGGCCAAGAACGCAGCGAGACGGCGCGCGCCACAGCGGTGACACGGCAGTGACATGGTTGTTGACGGCTTACTTCGTCGTTCTGTTCCTCGAACGCATTGCCGGCCTCTACACATTCTTCTGGTTTACCTTCACCGCATTCTTCCTGCCTTTGGCAATTGTGCTGACAGAGCGCGGGGTTAATTTCGTCCTGCGGCCCGGTTCGGAAGATGCCGGCCGGCCGACGATCCCGGCGGTGACGATCGCTGTCATCGATCGCGGTATCCGGATGATTTTCATCCTCGCGGCGGCTTACCTTCTCGCACGCGTACTGGGCCTGGACATGCAATCCATGCGCGGCAGCGATACGACCACCATGCTCATATTGCGCGGCTTGATCAACGTCGTGGTCATTGCCCTTGCTGCCGATTTCGGCTGGTCGATCATCAAAGCCTTGATCGAACGAAAGCTGGGCGTCGCGATACCGCAAGCGGTGGTGAGCGAAGAAGACATCCTCACCCTCGATCCGCATCAGGCGCGGCTGCACACGCTGTTGCCGATCATCCAGAACATTCTGCTAGCAGTGATCATCGTGATGGCGGTGCTGATGATGCTCGCTTCGATCGGCATCCAGATCGGCCCGCTGATCGCCGGCGCCGGCGTCGTCGGCGTCGCCGTGGGTTTTGGCGCGCAAACCATCGTCAAGGACGTGATCTCTGGCGTGTTTTATCTGCTCGACGATGCTTTCCGTGTCGGCGAATACATTTCATCGGGCAGCTACAGGGGTACGGTGGAGAGCTTTTCGCTGCGCTCGGTGAAGCTGCGCCACCATCGTGGTCCGCTGTTCACGATACCTTTCGGCGAACTCGGCGCCGTGCAGAACCAGAGCCGTGACTGGGTCACCGACAAATTCAACATCACCGTTGGCTATGACACCGATATCGACTTTGCTCGCAAACTGATCAAGCGAATTGGCCTGGAACTGGCGGAAGATCCGGAGTTCAAACACTGGGTGATCGAACCGATCAAGATGCAGGGGGTGCAGGAGTTCGGCGAGTACGGCATCGTCTTGAGGGTCAAGGTCACGACCAGACCTGGAGGCGCCTTCAGCATGAAAGGCAGGTTCTTTTTGCGCCTCCGCCAGGCCTTCAAGGAGCAGGGCATCGAGCTCCCATTCCCGACCGTCCACGTCCAGGGGCTGCAAGACCCGCATGGGACAGAGAATGCGCGTTTGGAGGTCACACCTGAATTACGAATGGCCGTCGCCCAGTCGCACACCAATCGGCGCAGAAAAAAAGCCGGCACAACGGAGTAGGACGCTGTGATACCCGCCGGTCGCAACACGGCTTTCCGCGCAAAGCCTGGACCCGCGACACCACGCTAGTCGAGCTGCCGATAGCGACGACCTGATCGCCGCCAACCAGCACCAGCGTGGCGTTCTGAGGCCAAGCTTGACGAAAAGAGCAGATATGCTGGCCTTTCCGCGAGGCTCAGAGCGCAATCCAGGCGGTCTTGAGGTCGACAAATTTCTCCAGCGCATGCAGCGACTTGTCACGGCCGAAACCGGACTGTTTGACGCCGCCAAGCGGCACGGTGATATCGGCTCCGCCATAGGTGTTGACGTGGACGACACCGGCGTTGATGGCGCGCACCATGCGATGGGCCGTGGAAAGATTGGCGGTCCACACCGCCGAGGCAAGTCCGTAGACAGTGGAGTTGGCCAGATGCACCGCCTCCTCCTCGGTCTCGAAGCGCATCACGCCGAGCACCGGTCCGAACACCTCCTCGCGCGCCAACTGCATCTCTTGCGTCACGTTCTCGAAGATCGTCGGCGCCATGTAGCTGCCGCCGGTCTCGGTCAGTATCCGTTCGCCACCGGCGACGAGACGGGCGCCTTCGGCTTGCGCCATGGCGACGAAGCCGAGATTCTTGTCCAGCTGTTCGGCGCTCGATACCGCACCGATATCGCTGGCGAGATCGAGCGGGTCGCCGACCTTGAGCCGCGTGGTTGCCGAGACAAGTTCGTCCATGAAAAGATCATAGACCGACGACTGGACGAGCAGACGCGAGCCCGCCACGCAGACCTGGCCTGAATTGCGAAAGATGCCGTTAGCCGAGACGACCGCCGCCTGCTTCAGGTCCGGAGCGTCGGCAAAGACGATGTTGGGCGACTTGCCGCCAAGCTCGAGGAAGACCCGCTTCAAATTGGAACGGGCGGAGTATTCGAGCAGCCGCCGGCCGACCGGCCCCGATCCGGTAAAGGCGATGGCGTCGACATCCATATGGAGGCCAAGCGCTTCGCCGGCGACAGCACCATGACCGGTAACGACGTTGAACACGCCTTCGGGAAGTCCAGCCTCGCTTGCGAGTTCGGCCAGCCGCAGCAAGGTCAGCGAGGCGATCTCCGGCGGCTTGACGACGACGCTGTTGCCGGTGGCCAATGCGGGCGCAATCTTCCAGGCACCGATCATCAGCGGGAAGTTCCACGGCACGATGACGCCGACGACACCGAGTGGCTCCCTGTGGATCAGCCCGAGCACATTGTCGGCCGTCGGCGCGATCTCGCCATAGACCTTGTCGATCGCCTCGGCGTAGTAGCGGATGGTGCCGGCCGCCGACAGCGGCTCGGCCTTGTAGGCCATGCCGATCTCGGTGCCGTTGTCGCGCACGCCAAGCACGGCCAGCTCATCGACATGTTTTTCGATCAGCTCGGCAAATTTCGTCAGCACCTTCTTGCGAAAGGCAGGGGCGGCGCGCGACCATGAACCCTTCTCGAATGCTTTTCGCGCCGATCGGACCGCGCGATCGATGTCAGCGGCATTGCCGTCAGCGATGCTGGCAAAAGGGCGGCCGTCGATCGGCGAAATCACCGCCAGCGTCGCGCCGCTCGTCGCTGCGGCCTGTACGCCGTCGATAAACAAGCCCCGCTCGCCGATCTCCGTCTTGCGCAGCGCGTCGATGGCATTCTGGCTGATCATTGGTGGCGGACTCCCAGGGAAACATACAACGTGGTTGGCGCGCGGAATTCCCAGCCGCGAAACACCGGCACCTTGCCTGGCACCAAGCTGAGATCGGGGAAGCGCAGGAGCAGCAGCCTTAACGCAAGGCACATCTGCTCGCGCGCGAAAAACCGGCCCGAACAGAAATGATGACCAAAGCCGAAGGCGGCATGATTGCCTTCCCTGCGGTTGATGTCGAAGCGGTCTGGATCGGCAAAGCGGCTCTCGTCGCGGCTTGCCGAGGAGACAAGTGCAGCGACCGCGGCGCCGGCAGGGATCGTTACGCCGCCAAGCTCGACCGCCCGCGTCGTCTGCCGCGTCTGGGTTCCGATCGGCGCCACCCAGCGCAAGCCTTCATCGACAGCCCTGGGCACAAAGGTCTCGGGATCGGCGAGCACCTGCCGCACTTGTTCGGGATGCGCAAGCAGGCCGGCGAGGATCGAACCGGCACCATGTCCGGGCTCCTGCATGCCGCCAAGCAGGATGACCTTGATGCTTGGCATCAAGAAATCGATCGGCCGCGTCGTGCCTTCCGGCATGCCGTCATGCAGCATATGCGACAGCGCCGAGTCGTCGGGTGCGCGCGCAAGTCTATCCAGAGTCGGCCGGATGGCAACGCCGACCTCGGCGCTGATCGCATCGGCGATCTCTTGCCGTTTTTGGTCGTTCTCGAAATTGATGGCACCCTGCGCAAGGCCATAGAACCAGCGGCGCAGCGTCGCCATGTCGATGTCGGCAAGGCCCAGCGAGCGCGCCAGGCTGAGCGTCGACACCGGCTCGAAATAGTCCGCCATCAGCTCGGCGGAGCCTTGTTCGGCGATCCGGTCCAGAAAAGGTTCGGCAATCGACCGTACGAGATCGCCGGCATAGGCGGCGACGGTGCGCGGCCGGTATTTCGGATCGACGCCTTGGCGTAGCTGTCTATGCGTTTCGCCGTCGGTGGTCAGGATGGTCGGCTTGCCGAACGAGCGTTCGACCGGAGACGTACCGACGACGGCGGAGAAGATGTCGGGTGACTTTGCGACGGTCTCGACGTCCTTCCAGCGGGTGACGAACCAGAGATTGACCGCCGGCACGAAAGCGACAGGGGCGCTGCGCCGCAGTTCCGCATAGATCGGATACGGATCGGCTTCCAACGCCTCAACGGTGATGCTCTCGGCAAAGCTCAACGCCGGTACTCCCTTTGCCATGGAAAGGGGCGGCGCCGAACGCGCTACCCCCTTGTCCTTTGTCCTAGTCCTTCAGCGGCACGCCGAGATTTTCGAAGGCAACCGGATCCCGGCTCTTCAACGCACCGGCAAGCAGCAGGCCGACCACCGCGGCAATCAGCACCAGCCCCGGCAGCAACACGCCGAGGAAGCCGCTGGCGCCCGACAGGCCACCGAAATTAATGACGATCAGGTAGATGATGATGACGAAGGCGACGAAGGTCAGCCCCGGCAGGATGGTGGTCTTCAGCGCGTTTTCCTGGGCAGACGGATTGGCGCGAAAGTACATCACCACGGCGAGCGAGGCCACGGCCATCATCACGATGACTCCGAGCGTCGCGACATTGGTTAGCCAGGAAAACAGCGCCAGAACTGGATCGAGGCCGAGTATCGCGAACAGTCCGATGACGAGCGCGGCCAACACGCTCTGGATGACGGAAGCGGCATGCGGGCTCTGGTGCACTGAATGCGTCACGCCGATCGATTCAGGCAACAGCTTCTCGCGGCCCGAGACGTAGATGTAGCGGGCAACTGCGTTGTGGAACGCCAGCACGCCGGCAAACAGGCTCGATACGAACAGGATGCTCATGGCGTGCGACAGCATGGTTCCGGCGTAGCGGTCGGACAGGCCGAACAGGAAGGTCGTCGGATCCTGAAGCGTCTGCAGTGCAGGCAACAATTTGTCGACGCCGGCCCCGACCGCCATCAGCCAGGCCGTGACCATGTAGAAGACGCCGATCAGCAACACTGAGAAATAGGTGGCGCGCGGAATGGTCACCTTGGGATTGCGGGCTTCCTCGGCGTAGATCGTCGTCGCCTCGAAACCAATGAAGGCGGCGAAACAGAACAGGATGGCGATGGCGGGCGAGCCGCTGACGATCTGGCTCCAGCTGAACGGCGCCGCCGAGAGACCACTGTCGCCACCGGTCTTGAGGATGGCGAGGTCTAGCACCAGCACAACGATGTATTCGCACAGCACCAGCACCGTCAGGATCTTGGCCGACAGGTCGACCTGGCGGTAGCCCAACACCGCGACGATGGCGACGGCGATGAAGCTCCACACCCACCAGGGCAGGTCGATGCCCCAGCCGGCGAACAGGCCGGCGGTCGCGGCCCCCAGCAGGCCCATGACCCCGATCTGCATGGCGTTGTAGGACAGGATCGCGATGATTGCGGTTGCGCCGCCGGCAAAACCGCCCAGCCCGCGCGCGGCATAGGCATAGAAGGCGCCGGCATTGCCGACATGGCGCGACATGGCGACGTAGCCGACCGCAAACAGCAGCAGCAACACGGTCACGATAAGATAGGTGCCGGCAAAGCCCGCCCCATTGCCCATAAGCATGCCGAGCGGCGTGCCGCCGGCGACCGCGGTGAGCGGCGCCGCCGCCGAAATCACCATGAAGGTGATAGCGCCGACGCCAAGACTGTTCTTGCGCAGCCTGTTGGCGGGCGCCTGTTCCGAAACTGCTGACATTTGTCCCTCCAGTTTACGAACCCCTGGGTTCGCGGCCGCTCGGCCTGTTCCCTGAATGCCATCGGTTCATTATTTGAACCCTTATTTTGAATATAGACTTGCAAAGAATGCCGATGCCTGTCAAGTTAATTCACACATTAAGTTTCTATCCGAGCGGGAGGCTGGATGGGTACGGTCGGCAAGGCGATTTCACTTCTGGAGCTGTTCACGGCGGACGAGCCCGAGCTCGGACTTTCCGATCTCGCGCGGCGGTGCGCCTTGGACAAGNGGCGACGACGCGGCGGCTGCTGATGGCGCTGGGCGGCCATGGCTTCGTCGAGCAGGATGCCGGCACGCGGCACTATCGCCTCGGCGCCGGCCTGTCGCGGCTAGCGCGTATCCGCGAAGCCTGCTTCCCGTTCCTGCCAACGGCAATTCCCGTGGCGCAGGATTTGGCGGGTTCGACAACCGAGACGGTGCATCTGTCGGAATTCGGCGTCGACAGGCTGATCACCGTCCATGTCGAGCATTCAAGCTGGGCAAACCGGGTGAACATCGATGTCGGCCAGCTTCTGCCGCTGCATTCCACCGCCTCCGGCATCGCCTATCTCGCCTTCGCCGACAACGCGACCGTGAAAGCATGCCTGACAGGTTCGCTTGAGGCCTTCACCGATCATACCCTCGTCGAGCCGGCCGCCATTTCAAAGTCGATCGGCGAGGCGCGCGACCGCGGCTATTCAATCTGCGACCAGGGCCATGAGGACGGCGTGATCGGCGTCGCGGCTGCAATCCGCGCCGCCGATGGTCTTGCGCTGGGGACAATTGCGGTGGCAGCCCCGAAGGCCAGGACGACACCGGCTACGATCGTGGAACGAGGGCTTGCGGTTGTGACCGCAGCACGGGAGATTTCGATGCGCCTCAATGGCGAAAACCTGCAAACCCTGAGGAGGCAGGCCTGATGTCTGCAGATATGGCGACGCCCCGCATCCTGGTCATCGGCACGGGCGATACCAAGACCGACGAACTGCTGTTCATGAAAGCGTGTATCGAGGCATCCAGTGGCCGCGCCGTGATGATGGATGTCAGCGTGCTGGGCGACCCCGCCTATAGTCCCGATCACGACAAGCATGCCGTTGCGCGGGCCGCTGGCGTGACGATGGCCGAAATCGTCTCGAGCGGCGATGAAAACACCGCCATGACATTGATGGCCGTCGGCGCCGTTCAGCTGGTGCGCCAGCTTCACCAGCGCGGCGAGATCGACGCCTTCATCGCCATCGGTGGTTCGATGGGAACCGATTTGGCGCTCGATGTCGCGCTGTGCCTGCCGCTCGGCGTGCCGAAATTCGTCGTCTCGACCATCGCCTACTCGCACCTCATTCCGCCCGAGCGTGTCGCGCCCGACCTGATGATGATCCTGTGGGCAGGCGGGCTCTACGGCCTCAACACCATCTGCAAGCTGGTCCTTTCCCAGGCCTGCGGCGCGGTCGTCGGTGCGGCGAGGATCGTGCTTGCATCCCGTGCTTCGGCCCCGGCGGTCGGACCGACCATCGGCATGACTTCGCTGGGCAGCAGTTGCCTGCGCTATATGAAGACGCTGAAGCCGGCGTTGGAGCAGCGCGGCTATGATGTCGCGGTCTTTCACACCACCGGGATGGGCGGCCGGGCCTTCGAATCGATCGCCAGCCAGGACCATTTCTGCGCGGTGTTCGACTTCAGCCTGCAGGAGATCACCAATCATCTTGCCGGCTCGGTCGTCAGCTCCGGCGCCGACCGGCTCGAGAATGCCGGCGCCCGCGGCATTCCGCAGATCGCAGCCCCTGGCGCCGTAGACATGGTCGATTTGCCGACCTGGCAGGCGCTGCCGACAAAGTTCGCGCAGCGGCCATTCCATGCTCATAACAGGTTGATCGGCTCGATTACCGTCGATGCCGCCGACCGCCGTGAAGTCGCCAGGACCATCGCCGCCAAGCTCGGTGCGTCGAAGGGGCGCTCCGCTTTCATCCTGCCCTCCGGCGGCATCCAGGAATGGGATGCGCAGGGCGAGCCGCTGTACGAACCCGAAGCCCTCGCGGCGTTCACCGATGAGATGCGCAAGGCCATTCCCGCCGGCGTCGAGTTCCACGAGATCGACGCCCACATTAACAGCGACGAGTTCGTCGGCAAGGCGCTCGAAATCTTCGACCGCTGGGTCGAGGAAGGCATCATCCCGCGCGGCATGCCGGCCAAGGGAGTGGCTGCGTGAGCGCTGTTCCTGCCCAGGCGCTCGTCCTCGATTTCGGCGGCGTCGTCACCCGGACCCTTTTCGAGACCCATGCCTTGACCGAACAGGCGCTCGGCCTCGCGCCGGGAACGCTGCAATGGTACGGGCCGTTCGACCCGGATTCAGATCCGCTGTGGCGCTCAATGCAGGCCGACGAGATCAGCGAGCGCGATTATTGGCGCACCCGCACCAGCGAAGTCGGCCGGCTCGTCGGCGAGGACTGGCAGGCGATGGAGACATTCGTCCAGCGCGCACGCGGAGCCGAGCCGGAAAAGATCGTGCGGCCCGAAGCCGTCCGCGCAATCCGGACCGTGCATGCGGCGGGATTTCGCCTGGCGATCGTGTCCAACGAGCTAGATCTGTTCTATGGCGCCGGCTTCCGTCAGCGGCTGCCGCTGCTCGAGCTGTTCGACACCATCGTCGACGCCACTTATACCGGCATCCTCAAGCCCGATCCGCGCGCCTATGCCTTGGTGACCGAGGCGCTTGGCCTGCCTGCCGGCGCCTGTGTGTTCGTTGACGACCAGCAGCGCAATGTCGATGGCGGCCGTGCCGCCGGCATGCGCACGGTTCATTTCGACGTCGCGCGACCGGCACTTTCCTATGCCGAGGCCCTCGGCCATTTCGACCTCATCTCCTGAGACATTTGCGGAGCCTTGCGATGCGCGACATCAATTTCCTCACCGAGAAAAACGCCAAGCCGATCTGGCATCCGATGGCACACCCGGCCGAGATGCGGGCCAACCCGCCAAAGGTGATCATGAAAGGCGAAGGCGTGATGGTCACAGACATCGACGGCAACACCGTGCTCGATGCGGTTGGCGGACTGTGGAACGTCAATCTCGGCTACTCCTGCGACCCGATCAAGAAGGCCATCGCCGACCAGCTCAGCGCCCTGCCCTACTATTCCGGGTTTCGCGGCACGTCGACCGGCCCGTCGATCGAGCTCGCTTACGAACTCAGCGAATGGTTCGAACCGGAAGGCATGGTGCGGACCTTCTTCACCTCGGGCGGCTCGGATTCGGTCGAAACCGCACTGCGGCTCGCCCGCCAATACTGGAAGATCCGCGGCCAGGGCGACCGGACAAAATTCCTCGCGCTGAAGAAGGGCTATCACGGCACCCATTTCGGTGGCGCGTCAGTCAACGGCAACGCCAATTTCCGCCGCAACTATGAGCCGCTTATGCCCGGCGTCTTCCACATTCCCGCACCCTGGACCTTCCGCAATCCGTTCGATGAGACCGATCCGGCGCGGCTGGCCAAACTGTGCGCCAAAGCGCTGGAGGATGAGATCGCCTTCCAGGGCGGCGACACCATTGCCGCCTTCATCATGGAGCCGGTTCTCGGCGCCGGCGGCGTCATCGTTCCGCATGACAGCTTCATGCCGCTGGTGCGCGAGATATGCGACCGCCACGAAATCCTGCTGATCGCCGACGAGGTGGTCACGGGCTTCGGTCGCACCGGCGCCTGGTCGGGTTCGCGGCTATCCGGCGTGAAGCCGGATTTCATGACCATCGCCAAGGCGATCACCTCGGGCTATTTCCCGCTCGGCGCCACCTTGATCGGCGCCAAGGTCGCCGACGTCTTCGAGGCCGACAAGACCAGCTTCGGGGCGATCGGTCATGGCTATACCTATTCCGGCCATCCTGTCGGCTGCGCGGCAGGGCTGGCTGCACTTGTCGAGACCAAACGGCTTCGCCTGGACGAGAACGCAGCCGCGCGCGGCATCGAGCTGGCGGCGATGCTGGAGGGGCTAAAAGCCAAGCACGCGATCGTCGGCGACATCAGGTACAAGGGCCTGATGGCTGCGCTAGAGCTGGTCTCCGATCGCACGACGAAAAAGCCGGTGGACAAGAAGACCATGGCCGTGGTTTCGGAAGCCACTTATGACGCCGGCGTCATGCTGCGCGTGTCCGGCAACAACATCATCCTGTCGCCGCCGCTGATCATCGGCGCCGCCGACGTGGCAAAGATCGGCGAGGCCATCGATGCAGGTCTGTCGAGGGCCTGATGCCCGCTGACGCAATGGAGTTTGGTACGCAATGACCCAATCTGAGAAGAACCCGAGCGAGGAAGCGCTCGTCAAGCGGCGTGCCCGCCTGCTCGGCGCGAAATCGCAATTGTTCTACGACGAGCCCGTGCACCTGGTGCGCGGCGAAGGCGTCTGGCTCTACGATGCCGACGGCCGCAAGTATCTCGATGCTTACAACAACGTCGCCCATGTCGGCCATTGCCACCCGCATGTGGTCGAGGCCTTGTGCCGTCAGGCAAGCCTGCTCAACACCCACACACGCTATCTGCACACCGCAATTCTCGACTATGTCGAGCGGCTGACGGCGACCTTCGATGCAAGCCTCGCCACCGCAATCCTGACCTGTACCGGCAGCGAGGCCAACGACATAGCGCTGCGCATGGCGCAGGCCGCCTCCGGCAATATGGGCATCATCGCCACCGACGCCACCTATCATGGCAACACGGCGGCGGTTTCGCAGCTCAGCACGCGCATGCCTCCGATCCGCGGCCGCGCCCCCCATGTCAGGCTGGTGCCGGCCCCCGACAGCTATCGCCATCCCGATGCGATGGCCAATGGCAAGGCCTTCGGCGACGCCGTGCGTCAAGCGATCGCTTCGCTGGCACAGGACGGCATTGGCCTGTCTGGCATCATCTTGTGTCCGCTGCTCGCCAATGAAGGTTTCCCGGCTCTGCCCACCGGATTTTTCGACGACGCCTTGGGGGCCGTGCGCGAAGCCGGTGGTCTGGTCATCGCCGACGAAGTGCAGCCCGGCTTCGGCCGCACCGGCAGCCATTTCTGGGGCCATCAGCGCGCCGGCTTCGTCCCCGACATCGTCACCATGGGCAAGCCGATGGGCAATGGCCATCCGATCGCGGCCGTGGTCACCACCAAGGAGATACTGGCGACCTTCCGCGACGCTTTCCGCTACTTCAACACCTTCGGCGGCAACCCGGTCTCCTGCGCGGTCGCCAATGCCGTCCTCGACGTCATCGAACAGGAAAACCTTGTCGCCAACGCGCAAGACGTCGGCGCTTATGCGCTTGGCCTGCTGCGCCCGCTGGCCGATCGGCATGAGTGCATCGGCGAGGTCAGGGGCGCCGGACTGTTCTTCGGCGCCGAGCTGGTCCACGACCGCGACACGCGCGAACCGGCGCCCGACATTGCCGAGCAGGTCGCCAATCGCATGCGCCATCGCGGCGTGCTGATGGGCAAGACCGGCATCCACGGCAATGTGCTCAAGATCCGCCCGCCCATGCCGTTCTCGCGTGACAATGCCGACTTCCTGATCGGCCTGCTGGACGAGGTGCTGGGCGAAGTCGGCGGAGTGCCGGCGTGAATTCTGTTTCCACCCAATCCGAGCCCGAAACGGCAGCCGATGTCACGGAGCTCGCCAGGCGTGCGCTCGAACATTGGGGCGTCCGCAACTCTGAGCCGGAACTTCTGAAGCACCGCGAGAACGCCGTCTTCCGCGTGCGGCTGCCGGATGGCCAGCCGGCAGCCATGCGCATCCACCGGCTCGGCTACCACACGGACGCCGCGCTGCGTTCGGAACTGCAATGGATGGGCTTCCTGCAATCCGCCGGCGTCGCCACGCCGTCTTGCGTCGCAACACAGGCCGGCGATCCGTTCGTACTTGTCAGCACGGCCACCTCGGCGCAGCCCCGGCAGGCCGATTGCCTGAGCTGGCTGGAGGGCCGCGCCGTGGGCGCACGCGGCGTGCCACTGGCCTACACGGCCGACCAGTCGATCCAGATCTTCACGGCGATCGGGCGGACCATCGCCCATATGCACAATGTCACTGCCTCGTGGGCGCCGCCCGCGGGCTTCGCCCGCCATGCTTGGGACTTCGACGGCTTCTTCGGTGCGAACCCGGTCTGGGGCCGGTTCGAGACCTCGCCCTTTCTCGATGGTCCTCGCCGCGCGCTGGTCTTGCAGGCGCGCGACAAGGCAGTGAAGGCGCTGTCGCAACATGAGCGCAGCGCGCGCAATTTCGGCATCATCCACGCCGATCTGGTGCGCGAGAACGTGCTCATCCATGACCGTGCCGTACGCATCATCGACTTCGACGATTGCGGCCATGGCTGGCACATGTACGACCTTGCCGTCGCCCTCTACCAGAACCGCGAGGAGGCGATCTACCCGCTGATCGAAACCGCTTTGCTTGACGGCTACCAGCAAGAGCGTGCGCTGACCCCGCAGGACATCGCCGCATTGCCTCTATTCGCCGCCTTGCGTGCCTTCGCGTTTCTTGGCTGGGTGCAAAGCCGCGTCGAAGGCGACATCACCAGGGATGTCGGCTTGCGCATGTCGACCATCGCAGCCGATGTGGTGATTGACTACTTGCGCGGCGAACAGCCCAACTGACGAGCCGATGAGAGCCGTCAGCTCTTGGCGAAATGGATACTGACCGTTCCCGAGCTGCCGAAGTCGGCGACGATCGTATCGCCGGGCCGCGCCTCGACCGGGCGCACGAACGATCCGGACAGCACCACCTCGCCGGCCGCGATGGACATGCCGTAGCGGGCGAGCCTGTCCGCCAGCCAGGCAATGCCCATCGCGGGATGGTTGAGCACGCCGGCGCCAAGCCCGGTCTCCTCGACCTCCGCATTGCGCGAGACGATGGCGCCGATCCAGCGCATATCGGCTTCATCGGGTCGTTGCGGCCGGCCGCCGATGACAATGCCGGCATTGGCGGCGTTGTCGGAAATCGTATCGAAGAAAGTGCGCGCCTTCTTTGTCTCGGCATTGACGCGTTCGATGCGCGTGTCGAGGATTTCGAGCCCCGGCGTGATATAATCGGTGGCGTTGAGCACGTCGAAGATGGTCACGCCTGGGCCCCTCAGCGGCGCCTTCATGACGAAGGCTATCTCGGCCTCGACGCGCGGCTGGATGAAGCGGCCGACGGGTATCGTCGCGCCGTCGTTGAAGAACATGTCGTCGAACAGCACGCCCGAATCCGGCGTGTCGATGGCGAGCGCATATTGCATCGCCTTCGATGTCAGGCCGATCTTCCAGCCCTTCGGGGTCAGCCCGGCATCGGTCTTGCGTTTCACCAGCGCTGCCTGGACGCGATAGGCATCCTCCATCGTCGCATCGGGAAAATCGAGGCTGAGCAGACGGATCTGGCGGCGCGAACGCTCAGCTTCGAACAGCCTTGCCGCGGCATCTTCAACTTGCTCGGGGGTCACGATGCTGCCTCGTCGACGACGCCGTTGCGGAGCACGCCGATGCCGTCGGCTTCGACTTCGATCACGTCGCCCGGCTTCAGCCAGATCGGCGGGTCGAAGCGGGCGCCGGCGCCGGTCGGCGTACCGGTGACGATGATATCGCCTGGCACCAGCGTGGTGAAGGTGGAGACATAGGCGATGATCTTGCGGAACGAGAAGATCATCCGGCTGGTGCGGTCCTGCTGGCGCAATTCGCCATTGACGCGGGTGGTCAGCGCGATGTCGGCAATCTGCGCCTCGTCGGTGAACGGCACCAGCCACGGACCGAGCGAGCCGGTGCGGTCGAAATTCTTGCCCTGCGTGACGTTGAACTTGGCGTGCCGTACCCAATCGCGAATGGTGCCTTCGTTGCACAGGGATAGTGCCGCGATATGGTCAAGCGCATCCCTCTCGGCGATGCGTCGTCCACCCTTGCCGATGACGATGACGATCTCGCCCTCATAGTCCAGCTGCGGCGATTCCGGCGGCCGCACCAGCGGCGCGTTGTGGCCGACGAAGGAGCGGGGGAAGCGGATGAACAGCGACGGGTTCGAAGGCGCGGCCTGGCCGTCCTTGTACTCTTCGTTGCGGTCCGGGTAGTTGACGCCGACGCAGATGATCTTTTCCGGCGACGGCACAGGGATTTCATAAGCGATGGCGCCGACTGGAAAATCGACGGCGTAGGCTTCGGCCTCTTCCGCCAGCCGCCGTAGCACGCCGGCCTCGATCACTTCGCGCAGCGTCGGCCACTGGCTGTGCCGCGCCGACAGGTCGACGACGCCCTTATCTGTGACCACGCCATAGCGCGTCTTGCCGCCGACGGTGAAGGTGGCGAGCCGCCCATGTGCAGTCATCCCGGTCTCCGTCAGGTTCGCGTCTGTGGTCACGGTGCGATGATCGGCGACGCCGTCAAATCCGGTTGGCGTGCGGCCGCGCCGGCAAAGGTGCTGCCCTCCTCGAACCAGCTTTTCGGCGCCGGCGCGCCCCACAGCGTCTGGCGCTGCGGGTCCTTGAGGTCCCACTTGATCGGCTCGAGATCCGGATCGACCGTCTGGTAGTCCGAGCAGTAGATCTCGATGCGGTGATTGTCCGGGTCTCTGACATAGAGGAAGAAGGCGTTGGAAATGCCATGCCGGCCGGGGCCGCGCTCGATATTTGCGAGGTAACCCGTCGTCGCCATCAGATCGAGCAGGTCGATGATGTTGAGCGGTGTCGGCACCCAGAAGGCGACGTGATGCAGGCGCGGACCCACACCGTTGGTGAAGGCGATGTCGTGGACGCCGCCCTTGCGGTGCGTCCAGGCCGCCCACAGCTTTCCGCTACTGGCATCCTCGGTGTATTCGGTGACGCGGAAGCCAAGCTCGTTGTAGAAGGCGACGGACTCGTCGACATTGGGCGAGAAGCAGTTGAAGTGGTCGATGCGCAGCGGCTTCACGCCCTTGTAGAGCGCATATTTCTGATGAATCGGCGGCAGCCTTTCCATTTGGGCAAAGAACTCGAGCGGAATGCCGTGCGGGTCGCGGGTGCGGAAGGTGCGCGACTGGTACTGTCGCTCGACCCACTCGACCGGCAGGCCTTTTGCCTTGAAGAAATGCTCGGCCTTGTCGAGATCCTCATCCGAAAAAACCTTGAAGCCGAGATCGCGGGCTTCGGCGCTGCCGGCCTTCTTCAGCACGATGCAGTGGTGTCCGCGCTCTTCCAACGCCCTTAGATAGATGGCTTCCGATGTCTCGTCGGTAACCTGCAGGCCAAGCGTGTCGACATAGAAGGCGCGGGATTTCGCAAGGTCGGTGACCGCCAGTTCGACATGGCTGAGGCGCACGATGTTGAAGGCGGGATAGAGGTTTGGTTTGGGCAGTGGCATGCGATGTCCTCCGGTCAGCCGCCGAGTTTCTGGATCGTGTGCGCTGAAGTGGCGAAGGCGATGTTCTTCGTCTCCATGTAGAAATCGAAGGAATGGTCGCCGCCGTCGCGGCCGATGCCGGAATTCTTGACGCCGCCGAACGGCGTCGGCAAATGCCGCACATTCTCCGAATTGACCCAGATCATGCCGGCGTCCAGCGCATCGGTGAAGCGGAAGGCGCGGGTGACATCCGACGTCCAGAGATAGCCGGTCAGGCCGTATTGGGTGTCGTTGGCCAGCGCCAGCGCTTCGGCCTCGTCCTTGAAGGAAATGGCGGTCAGCACCGGCCCGAAAATCTCTTCCTGGGCAATGCGCATCCTGTTGGTGGCGCCGGTAAACAGCGTCGGGCTGACATAGCAGCCACCGCCCGGACCGGCGAACTTGTCGCCGCCGGCGGCTACCACCGCGCCTTCCGATTTGCCGATCTCGATATAGGAAAGCACCTTTTCCTCGTGCACCGGATGGATCAGCGGACCAACAACCGTTTTGGGATCGAGCGGATGGCCAACCTTGATGCGCTTTGCCTTCTCCGCAACCAGATCCGTGAATGTGTCGTAGACCGAGGCTTCGACCAGAAGCCGCGACGATGAGGTGCAGCGTTCGCCGTTGAGCGAGTAGATCATGAACACGGCCGCATCCGCCGCACGTTCGAGATCGGCGTCGGCGAAGACGATCACCGGGTTCTTCCCGCCCAGTTCGAAATGCACGCGCTTCAGCGTATCGGCGCCTTGTTTCATGATCATCGAGCCGGTGCGGCTCTCACCGACAAAACCGATCGCCTTGATGTCAGGGTGCTCGGTCAGCGCCTTGCCGGCGTGCTCGCCGAGGCCGTTGACCAGGTTCCACACGCCTTTCGGCAGGCCGGCCTCCTCCGCGATCTCGACCAGCAGGCGAGCGGTCAGCGGCGAAAATTCGGCCGGCTTGTGGACGACGGTGCAGCCTGCCGCCAGCGCCGGCGCGATCTTCCATGTCGACAGCATGAACGGCGTGTTCCACGGCGTGATGATGCCGACCGGGCCGATCGGCACGCGCGTGGTGATGTTGACCTGGCCTGTCGTGCGCAGCGTCTCGCCGTCGCGCGCTTCCGGCGCGCGGTCGGCGAAGAAGCGGAAATTCTCGGCGCCGCGCAGCGCGGCCTTGGCCATGAATTTCAGCGCCTGGCCGGTGTCCATGCACTCGACGAAGGCGATCTCCTCGGCGCGCGCTTCGATCGCATCGGCTATCTTGTGCAGCAGCTTCTTGCGCCCGTCGCCCGGCATGGCGGCCCAGGCCGGGAACGCCGCCTTTGCCGCCTTGGCGGCGCGGTCGATATCGGCGGCACTGCCACGCGCGACCTTGGCCAGCGGCTTGAGATCGACCGGCGACATGCTCTCGAAGGTCGAGCCATCCACCGCCGGCACCGCTTCGCCGCCGATCTGGTTCAGCACGCCGTCGCGCTTGAAACGGGCCAGATAGGCCTCGGCCTTTTTCAGATTGCCTTCGAGGTCGGACATATCAGCTTCCGTCACTTGCCGCGCAGTCGCGGATGGATTGCGTTTTTCTTCCAGCTCAGTACCGGGTCGATCTCCCTGATCTCCAGGGAAAGAGCGAAATGCGGGGTCTCGAACAGGGGCCCAAGGTATTCGCTCACCGCGGCGAAGACCGCCTCCCCGGTTCGTTTCTTGTCCTGGGCGCTGCGCCCGGTTCCAATGCGAAACGACATGTCGAGGAAAGCGTTTTCCGGCAGGCTGTCGGCGATGGCATAGGCTTCCGCACGGAAGGCCCGCACCCGCACCGCGCCGGTTTCAAACAGCCCGGTGCCGAGCACGGTGCGCAACACCAGCGCGCACAATTCGCTCATGTCGACCTTGGCATCGAGGTTGGCCGAATACTCGATGGAAAAGTGAGGCACCGCGTCTCGTTCCCCGGATTGTTCCACTGTTGTAGTTAACGCGTTAATTACATGCAGCATCACTGAAGTCAAGCCTTGCATCCAAGTTGAGGCGACGATACGGGATGGAAAGGTCAGGTTTTGGCGTGCGGTCCCGCCGACCGCCCGCATCATTGGGGACGCTGCTTCTTGCTGCCTGAAAACACCCGTCGTTCTCTGCCGATGGCGCTGCTCCATGCCCGCGAAGTGGTGATGGCGCGGTTTCGCCCTATGCTGGCGGCGCATGACGTGACCGAACAGCAATGGCGTGTGCTGCGCGTTCTGAGCGAGGCCGGCCCTGTCGAGGCGACGGAACTTGCCGATCGCGCTTCGGTGCTGCCGCCCAGCCTGACACGCATCATCAAGACGCTCGAGGGCCGAAAATTCATCACCCGCAACAAGGCGGAAGGCGATGGCCGCCGTGTCGTTCTGACGATCGCCCCGGCGGGCTCCGCCCTTATCGATGCCTTGTCGCCGGAACGCCTCGTCATCTACCGCGACATCGAACAGCGCTTCGGACATGAGAGGCTCGAGCAATTGCTCGATCTGCTGGAGAGCCTGATCGCCGGCGAGAGCTGATCGCTGCGGCTCAGCCGCCAAAGCTGCCAAGCCGCGTCGGCTGCGTGTAATTGCGGTCGACATAGAGCAAGGCCGAGCCGCCGCTGCCGTGCCTGACATCGATAACGCGGCCGATCATGACATTATGCGTGCCGACGATGTGCACATCCTCGATCTCGCAATCGAAATTGACGATCGCATCGGACAGCGCCGGCGTGCCTGACGCCAGCGTTTGCCAGCGCGCCGCCGAATAGCGTGCCTCCATGTCCCTGGTCGCGCCGGCGAACTTGCCGGCTAGGTGCATATGGTCATGCGTCAGCACGTTGACGCAGAAGCGCCGGTTGGCGAGGAACATGGCGGCCTGCGTCGAGCGGCCGTTCATGCACACCAGCAGTGTCGGCGGTTCGTCCGACACACTGCACATGGCGGTGGCGGTGAAGCCGCCGCGCCCGGCCGGACCATCTGTCGTGACGATGTTGACCGGCGCGCAGACCCTTGCCATGGCGTCGCGGAAATCGGCCTTCGAAATCTGCGTGGCCATCTGACATCACCCGGCCGTAGAAGCGAGCGGATTGAGCCAGGTATCTCCCGTCCAGCCGTTCTCGTCATAGTCGGCCATGCAGGTGTCGACCAGTTCTTCCATGGCCTTCAGGCGGCCGCCGCGTTCGGCGCCCTTCAGCACCTGCAGCCGCACCTCTTCCGGCGCACCGGCATAGTTGAGTTCGTAGAGTGCGTGGCGGCCGCCGAACTCGGTGCCGGTCGCGTCCCACAACAGTTTCATGATCTTGATGCGCTCGACATGGCCCATGTCGTTGGAACCGCGCACATATTGCGCGAGGTATTTGTCGATCTCGGGATTGTTGAAGTCGCGCACCGATGACGGCAGGTAGATCAAGCCGGAGGCGATCACCCGGCGCACCGTGTCGATGACGCGCGGATAGGCTTCCGACATGAAAGTCCGGTAGGCAAGGGCTGCTTCCAGGTTGGGCAGGACAGCGCCATTCGCCCACGGGATCGGATTGTAGGCCATGGCGTTGGAAAAGCTCCAGAACATGTGCCTGAGCGCGATGACCTCGCCCAGCGCCGCCTGGTTGCCTCGGAAGGCATCGCCGCCGGTGGCGCGCAGCGCCTTGGCTAGCAGGCCGGCGAGGAAGTCGAGCTTGACGGCAAAGCGTGTGCAGCCCTGGAAGCAATAGCCATGCATGAAGCCCGAAGCTGGATGGAAGGACAGGATTTTCTGCGCGTCGCGCAGCACCAGTACGTCCTCCCAGGGGATGAAGACATTGTCGAGCACCAGGATGGCATCGTTCTCGTCGAAGCGCGACGACAACGGATAGTCGAACGGAGCCGCCGCCGTGTTGGCCGTCTGCTCATAGGAGACGCGGCAGAACATCTTTACCCCCGGCGCATTCATCGGCACGATGAACATGACCGACAGCGACGGATCTTCGGTGACCGTCGCCGAACTCTGCGCCAGGAAATTGTAGTGGGTCAGCGCCGAGGACGTCGCCACCACCTTGGCGCCGGAGACATAGATGCCGGCGTCGGTCTCCTTGGTGATGTGGACGAAGACATCCTTCACCTGTTCGGCCGGCTTGTGCCGGTCGATCGGCGGGTTGACGATGGCGTGGTTCATGAACAGCACGGCTTCCTGCGCACGCTTGTGCCAGGCGAGCGCATTGTCCTTGAACGGGCCGTACCAGTCGGCATTGGCGCCGAGCGTGTTCATCAGTGCCGCCTTGTAATCGGGCGTGCGGCCCATCCAGCCATAGGACATGCGTGACCACTCGGCGATCGCGGTCTGCTGGGCCGCGAGTTCGCCGGAGGATTTGGCGACGCGGAAATATTTGTGGGTGTAGCCGCCCGAACCGGTATCAGTCGGCGAGGTCAGCGTGCCCTGCCGCTTGGGATCGTGCAGCGCATCATAGAGGCGCGCCAGCGACCGCGCCGAATTGCGCATCGCCGGATGGGTGGTGACATCGGCAATGCGCTCGCCGTTGATGTAGACCTCGCGGCCGTCGCTCAGGCTCTCCAGATACTCGGCCCCGGTGAACGGGCGCCCATTGTCGGCACGAAAGTCTTCCGATCGCATGATGTTCCTCCACTTATGGCATCAACTCTAGCGCTCCTGGCAAGGATCGGTTAGGACGTAACGGCAAAACCGATTGGACTTTTTCCGGCGCTATGAGCCTCAATTCCATTCCTGATTTCTTTGTCTATGGCGAGCCGGTGCGGCCGCTCGATGTCGGCTTCCTGCATGTCGAGACGGTGCTTGCGCGCAGCAATATTCATCTCGGCCAGGTTGCCGCGCACAAGCATCCGCAAATGGGCCAGATCACCTACTGGACCAGCGGCTCCGGCACCTACCGCATCGAAGACCAATCCTGGGACTTTTCGGCACCGGCCGTCAGCTTCGTGCCGAGCACCATCGTGCATGGCTTCTCGATCGGGCCCGGCACCGACGCCATCGTCGTTTCGGTCGCCGATGATGCGCTTGCGGCAATAGCCGCTCACAGCCTGCTGCCATTGGACCGGCCGGTCTTTGCCGATAGCCTTCCTCAGCACGTCGCGTGGAAAAGGCTTGCGGCGGTGCTGGAGATGATCGCCACCGAATATGCCGAGGCGCAGGCCGGGAGTGACAAGACCCTGCCGGCGCTGATTGCCGTCGCGCTCTCGCACATCGCGCGTCTTGGTCCCGAGGTAATGGATCCCACTGGCTCTTCCGATGCTGCATTGGCGCGCGGCTTGCGCCGCCTGGTCGATGCGCATTTCCGCGACAACTGGCCCGTCGACCGCTACGTCGGGGCGCTGGCCACGACACCGCATCTTCTCGACAAGGCCGCCCATACGGTGCTTGGCAGCGGCGTCAAGCGACTCATGGGGGAGCGACGGTTGCTGGAGGCCAAGCGCTTGCTGCTGTTCACCGTGCGCACCGTCGAGGACATCGCCTACGAAATCGGCTTCGAAGATCCGGCCTATTTCTCACGCTTCTTCCGGGAGCGGGTTGGCCAGGCGCCCGCCGCCTGGCGCCGCGCGCAGCTGGGGCAGAGTTGAAGCTTCCGCGCCGGCCAGGATCAGGCGTTTGGGCCGACACGCCGGCCAGGCACGGCGCCGCCGAGTTGATCCACCTTGATAGGTGTTGCCGCGCAGCATTACCCCGCGCACGGCGCGGCGCATCGAGATTGATGTCGCCGCGAAACTTGCTGGTGTTTTTTGTCGCTTCCAAACGGTTCGTTATTTGAACCACCGTTTGATGTGCTATGAGCGGACTGCAAGGTGGATTGGCTTTCGTCCCATGCGAAGTATCTTGAGGATGCACGATGAGCACAGTCGGCAAAGCGATATCGCTGCTGGAGCAGTTCACGCTCGGCGAACCGGAGATCGGCCTGTCCGAGCTCGCCCGCAAAACCGGCCTCGACAAGGCGACGGCGCGGCGCCTGCTGATGGCGCTGGCCGACCACCGCCTGATCGAACAAGAGCCGGCAAGCCGCCGCTACCGGCTCGGCGCCGGCCTGTCGCGGCTGGCCCGCTTTCGCGACGCGCATTTTCCCTTCGTGCGCGTGGCAGCACCTGTGGTTCGCGAGCTGGCGCTGGAAACAGGCGAAACGGTGCATCTGTCGGAATTCAGCGCCGGCGCACTGCTGACCGTCCACGTCGAACTCTCGGCAAAGGCCAACCGGGTCAATGTCGATGTCGGCCAGGTGCTGCCCTTGCACGGCACCGCCTCCGGCATCGCCTTTCTCGCCGCTTCGCCTCAGGAAGCGGCCGAGGCCTATGTCGACAAGCCGTTGCCGACCTTCACGCCACACACGGTGACGCAGCCCGACAGGCTGATGAAGGCGATCCGGCTTGCCGCCAAGCGCGGCTATTCCTCGAGCTCCCAAGGCTATGAAGAAGGCGTCCACAGCATAGCCGCGGCAATCCTCGGCTCCGATGGCCGTCCTTTAGGCACTCTGGCGGTGGCCTCGCCTGTGTCACGCGCCGATGACAGCATGGCGGCCAGCCAGGGCGAAGCGGTGATCAAGGCGGCGCGGCTGATTTCAGCGCGCCTGGCCGGCGAAGCCTGACATCTCTACCGTCGCAGGGGAGATGATTAGCGGGTTAAGTTCCCAGCGGCGCACCGGCCTTGCCGCGAGACCGAAACGCTTCGTCTGGGACAGGCGGCTGGAGCGCAGCAAGGAAGAATTGTTGTCGCCCGCCCGAGTGTCGCCCACGATCTCGGAAATCGCCTTTGCTTGCGGGTTCAATTCGAGTGCGCATTTTTCGCGCGCGTTCGAGAGCCGGTACGATGTGGCCCGCGGGAGTTGCGCCAGAGGCTGAGGGCGGGTGCATTAAGGGGTGGGCCGTTTGCCGGATCTCGGAGAGCGCCCTAGCTCGCCGAAAGCCGGCATCCGGCAGCAAGTTCTACATATTGGCAGCGGTTGGCCGCACGATCACTTCGTTGACGTCGACGCCATCGGGTTGATCAAGCGCAAAACGGATCGCCCGTGCAATGGCGTCCGGTGTGAGCGACTTCTGCCGCCATTCTTTCAGAGCCGTGGCGACCTGAGGATCGCTGATATCGTCGCCCAGTTCGGTTGCGGTCACTCCGGGGGAGATGATCGTGGCGCGGATGTCGTCATGCTCCTGCCGCAGCCCCTCGGTGATTGCCCAGACGGCATATTTCGTGCCGCAATAGACCGCCGCGGTGGGCAGCACGATATGCGCACCGACCGAGGCGACATTGACGATATGCCCATTCTTCTGGGCGACGAAGCGCGGCAGCACCGCGGCGATCCCGTTCAGCACGCCGCCGATGTTGACATTGATCATGCGAGACCACTCATCGCGCTTCAGCGCGGCAAGCGGCGACAGCGGCATGACGCCGGCATTGTTGACCAGCACATCGATCTGCCCGAATTCGGCATGGGCGGCATCGGCAAAGGCGTCGAAATTCGCCGCGTCAGTCACGTCGAGTTCGCGCCACGCGACGCCTTTGCCTATTTCTGCGGCCAGCGCCTTGAGCCGCTCGGTGCGGCGGGCCCCGATGAACAGTCTGGCGCCGGCACCGGCAAGTTCCCGAACCGTCGCTTCGCCGATGCCGCTGGAGGCGCCGGTGATGAGTACAACCTTGTCTTTAAGTCCCGTCATGATCGTTCCTTTTTCGCTGCGGTGACGGGGAGATAGATGGCGCGAACCGGCAAAGGCCGGTAGCGTGATCGTCCAGAGAGTTTGCACGATCCTCCAAATGAACTCGAAATGCCTTGCAACATTTCGCGCCATGAAGATTTATGCGGCATGGAGAAAATCAATGAACTCGCCGAGCTGATCACCCGCTTTGCGCCGAAATCTGGCATGGCCGGCACTGCGGTGCCGCGGCTGTCGCTCATTCGCGCCAACCAGCCCAGTGCACCCGTGCCTGCGGTCTACGAGGCGTCGCTTTGCATAATCGCCCAAGGATCGAAGCGCGTCTCGCTGGCCGACCAGAGCGTGGTCTATGACGCATCGAGCTACCTGCTCGTCTCGGTCGACCTGCCGCTGGTCGGGCATGTGTTGGAGGCGAGCCCGGCGGCGCCCTACCTCTGTTGCAAGATAGATTTTGATTCCACCGCGCTGGCCGAACTGCTTGTGAAAGAAGGACGTGCATCCCCCAGCAGGGATCTGCCGGTGTTAGCTGCCTATCCAAGTGACCCCGACCTGATTGATGCCGCCTGTCGGCTTGTCAGGCTGCTCGATCGCCCCGAGAGCATCACCGTGCTGGCGCCGCTGATCGAACGCGAAATCCTTTACCGGCTCCTCACCGGACCGCACGGTGACACGCTTCGCCAGATGGCGTCGGTGGACAGCCACCTGAACCAGGTCAGCCGCGCCATCGCCACGATCCGCAATCATTTCCAGGCTCAACTGCGCATCGAAGAGATTGCGGCGGCATCAGGCATGAGCGCGTCGTCCCTTCATGCCCATTTCAAGGCGATTACGCGCATGACCCCGCTCGAATACCAGAAGCAGCTGCGCCTGCAGGAGGCGCGAAGGATTATGCTTGCCGGCGGCGCAAACGCAGGCACGGCCGGGTTCGCGGTGGGCTATGACAGCCCTTCGCAGTTCAGCCGAGAATATCGTCGCCTGTTCGGTGCGCCGCCCCGGAAAGATATTGACCGCCTTCAGGCGACACCCAGTTCGGCTGCGGCTTATTGAGTTTTCCGAGCGGCATGCGCCAGCCATGGCTGGTCAGGAGCCAGCCGCCTCCAGGTGGCGAAGCGTCCGATCATGCTCGGTAGAACTCCCGGTACCATTCGACAAAGCGCGGAACCCCTATTTCGATCGGGATTTTGGGCTTGAAGCCGGTCGCCTCCTCGAGCGAGCTGACATTGGCGAAAGTTGCTGGAACGTCGCCTGGCTGAAGTGGCCTGAGGTTGCGGTTTGCCTTGCGTCCCAGCGCGTCTTCGAGCACCTCGATCAATCGGTTCAGTTGAACGGGCGAATTGCCGCCGATGTTGTGAATCCTGAACGGGGCGTTGCTGGTCGCTGGGTCTGGCGCGACACTTTTCCACTCAGGATTGGGTGTCGCGGGTTGCTGCATGACGCGGATAATACCTTCGACAATGTCGTCGATATAGGTGAAATCCCGCTGCATGTTGCCATAGTTGAAGACCTCGATCGGCTCGCCGGCGAGGATAGCCTTGGCGAAGATGAACAGCGCCATGTCCGGCCGCCCCCACGGACCATAGACGGTGAAAAAACGCAGCCCGGTGGTCGGCAGTCGAAACAGATGGCTGTATGTGTGCGCCATCAGCTCGTTCGCCTTCTTGCTTGCGGCGTAAAGGCTGAGCGGATGGTCCGCCGGATCGTGCACGGAAAACGGCATGCGGGTGCTGCCGCCATAAATCGAACTCGACGATGCATAGACCAGATGGCCGACGGAGGCCTGCCGGCATCCTTCCAGGATGTTGACAAAGCCGCTGAGGTTGCTTTCCACATAGGCGTGCGGATTGCTGATCGAATAGCGTACGCCGGCTTGCGCCGCGAGATTGACGACAACCTCCGGCGCGGCCGAGAGGAAGAGCTCCGAAATACGGTCCCGCTCCGTGAGATCGGCATGCTCGAAACAAAAATTCGAAAACGCTTTCAGCCGCTCGAGACGAGCCTGCTTCAGGCTGACGTCATAATACTCGTTCATGGAGTCGAGGCCGATAACCTGGCGTCCTTCGGCAAGCAGCCTCAGGCAAAGATGAAACCCTATGAACCCGGCTGCGCCGGTGATCAGTATCGGCCTGCTTGATGTCACTGCATATCCTAGCGTTAATTTCAGGCGAGCTTTACAAGCTCCAGTATTTTATGTTGTCGGGAACTTCATTGGGCTTGATGGCCGACTTGACATCGAACAGTGTCCCCCCCGGCCTGATCATTTGAAAAAGACGCGCTCTTTCGTTGGTGAGATATTGCCTGTGAGGCACCGCCAGAACAAGCGCCTGCAAATCGTTTATCTCATCGAGCGGCAGGATTGTTTCGCCGTGATCACGCCGAGCGGTTTCGACATCGGCAAGGGGATCATGGACTTTGGGGACAATTCCGAACTGCCTTAGTTCCTTGACCATGTCGAAAACGCGGCTGTTGCGCAAATCCGGCACGTCCTCCTTGAATGTCAGCCCGAGAATGCCGACAGAAGCCCCTTTGACGGGCGTGTCAGAACCAATCAGCCGTTTGACAACCTGCTGGGCAACGAAGGCCCCCATGCCGTCATTGATGCGACGTCCGGCGAGGATGATCTGCGGATGGTAACCTTCGGCCTCGGCCTTGGCGGTCAGATAATATGGATCGACGCTGATGCAGTGGCCGCCGACGAACCCCGGTTTGAAGGGAAGGAAGTTCCATTTCGTCGACGCAGCATCAAGAACATCCTGCGTCCGGATATCGAGCCGCTCGAAGATCATTGCCAGTTCGTTCATCAGCGCGATGTTCAGATCGCGCTGGGTGTTCTCGATAACCTTCGCTGCCTCGGCCACCTTGATCGACGGGGCGCGGTAGACGCCGGCATCGATGATACGGCCATAAACGTTCGCGACGCGCTCCAGCGTCTCGTTATTCTCGCCGGAGACGACTTTGACGATCTTTTGCAGCGAGTGTTCCCGATCGCCGGGGTTGGCGCGTTCGGGCGAATAGCCGAGGGCAAAGTCGCGGGGATGTCGCAGGCCGGAAACCTGCTCGATGATCGGCCCACAGAAATCTTCGGTCACACCTGGATAGACTGTCGACTCAAAAACGACGACGGCGCCTTTGCTCACCGCCTCGCCGACGAGTTCGGACGCCAGTTTCAAAGAAGCTAGATCGGGAGCGCGATTTGCGTCGATAGGGGTTGGCACGGCGACGATGAAGAAAGTAGCGCCTTTCAACATCTCCCGGTCGGTGGTCAGCCCTATCGAGGTCTCCTTGAGCGCCGTTGCGTCAACTTCCCCCGTACGATCGACGCCGCCATGCAATTCCCCGATCCGACGCTCGCTGATGTCAAAAGCTATGGTGCCGGGGAAAACCTTCCCAAAGGCAATGGCTACCGGCAGGCCGACATAACCCAGGCCGATAACTGCAATGCGTTCGGACATCCGTGGGGTTCCTCGAGCCACCTGTTGAGCCGACGTGCTTGTATGGCAGGCTGTTGGCCAATTCAACGATGCTCTATCGCGAAGAGGAATGTCTCACGCAAATAGGCGTCACCGTTTTTTTCATGTTGCCATCCGCCGATGTCATCGAAGTTGTGGATAAAATCCAGCAGGATCGGGTTTCGAGCCACTCTCTGCTGCGGATTGGGGTGAACCGTCAGGTTCTGCCGGCCATCTACGCAGCGGCGGCCCTGACGACAGGGCTGATATTCTCTGCTGCCAATCCATAGGCCACTATCGGCCTCAATCGTGCCTTCTGATCAAACCAAATGCCCGGATCGGAATTCGCATCGGCACCGAGCGGATCTGCGAAATTCAGTTTGGTCCTTGTGCATTGGCTGCGGACACGTCGTATCCTGCGTGTGGCGACCGATATCTGGTCGATCAGCATTTGCCTGGGAGCAGAAATTGGCAAGACTCTATGACAGCCGCAGACGCATTCTCGTTACCGGGGGCGCAGGGTTTATCGGCTCGCATCTTATTGACCGCCTGTTGGAACGAGGCGACGAAATCTTGTGTGTCGACAACCTTTTCACCGGATCAAAGCGCAATATCGACCATTTGGCCAAGCATCCCCGCTTCGAATTCATGCGCCATGACGTGACCTTTCCGCTCTACGTCGAAGTCGATGAGATTTACAACCTGGCGTGTCCGGCCTCGCCTGTTCACTACCAGTACGACCCGGTTCAGACGATCAAGACCGCCGTGCACGGCGCCATCAATGTTCTTGGACTGGCAAAGCGGCTGAAATGCAAAGTCTTTCAGGCCTCCACCAGTGAGGTCTATGGTGACGCGTCTGTGCATCCGCAGCCCGAGAGTTACTGGGGCAATGTAAACCCGATCGGGCCGCGCTCATGCTACGATGAAGGCAAACGCTGCGCCGAAACGCTGTTCTTCGACTATCACCGACAACATGGCTTGTGGGTCAAGGTCGCGCGGATTTTCAATACGTTCGGGCCGCGCATGCACCCGGCAGACGGCAGGGTTGTCTCAAATTTCATCGTGCAGGCGCTTCGTGGTGAACCGATAACCATTTTCGGCGACGGCTCACAGACAAGGTCGTTTTGCTACGTCGACGACCTGGTGAGCGGCATGCTGCGCCTCATGGATACGGGGCCGGAGGTGACCGGTCCAGTAAACATCGGCAATCCAAGGGAAGTAACGATCAGGCGCTTGGCCGAACTGACGACGCAGATGACCGGATCAGGTTCGGATATAATTTACGGCGATCTTCCGCAAGACGATCCGCGGCACCGCCAGCCCGATATCACCCTTGCCAAAAGGCTTGTCGGCTGGGAGCCGACGGTGACTTTGGAAGCCGGGCTGCAACAGACGATCGACTATTTCAAAGCCCTGCTGCCGAAGGTTTCCACAAACTCGCCTTGACCCGGCACCGCAGTGCAACCGTCAAGTCTGACCGATCACCGTCGTGGTAGCGACGCCTTTTGCAGTCGACTCCGGTAGGCTTGAAGTTTTCCGAATTCTAATTATTTTAAGCTTGAAATTATTTTGAAGATCCATGGCGCTTCATCCGTCCGAGCCGGGACCCCGGCATTTGGCGGAGAGCGAAGGAGGAGGAAGATTTGCCGTCGTTCCGGGATAAAACTCCATGAACACAGCACGATTTTCCGAGAGTGTCACAGGCAAGATCGTCGATGGCGTTCTCGTCGTCACAATCGAAAATCCGCCGGTCAACGCGCTGTCCTTCCATGTCAGGGCCGGACTGATGGCTGCGCTTGGGCGTGCGGCGTCGGATGAAGTGTCTGCCGTGGTGCTGACCGCCATTGGGCGCACCTTCATCGGTGGCGCCGATATCAAGGAATTCGGCAAGCCCGCTATCGAGCCCACACTGCCTGACGTGATCGAAGCGATCGAGAGCTTCGCGAAACCGGTCGTCGCGACAGTTGGCGGCGCGGCGCTCGGCGGCGGCTGCGAGATTGCGCTGGCCTGCCACTACCGGGTGGCCAGCAAGGCGGCCAGCTTCGGCCTGCCCGAGGTCAAGCTCGGGTTAGTGCCTGGGGCCGGCGGAACCCAACGCCTGCCCCGCCTCATCGGCACGGTCGCCGCAATCGACCTGATCGGCACGGGTCGGCCCGCGAAAGCCGACGAAGCGCTCACTCTCGGTCTGATCGATGCCATTGCAGACGATCTTCCCGAAGGCGCGCTCGATGTCGCCCGCCGTCTCGTTGGCCAACCGCTGCGGCGCACGGGCGCGCTTTCCGTCCCGCGCTCGCAACCTGAGGCCGACGCGGCAGCCGCAAAGAAGGTACTTTCCCGCAACCGAGGGCAGATGGCGCCTGCAGAAGCCGTGAGACTGGTCCAGGCCGCGTCCACGGCCAAACTTGAGGACGGTCTTGCGGACGAACGCGCGACCTTCCTGCGCCTCCGGGATACTCGCGAAGCGGCAGCGTTGCGCCACGTCTTCTTTGCCGAGAGGCAAGCCAGCAAAGTCGACAGGCTGGAGGGTGTCACGCCTCGCAAGGTCGAGACCGTCGGTATCGTCGGAACCGGCCTGATGGGTGCAGGCATCGCGGTCTCGGCCTTGAATGCCGGCTATCGCGTAATCGGCATCGAGCAGAACGACGACGCCGCGGCAAAAGGATACGAGCGGGTCGCCGGCCTTCTCGACAAGTCGGTCCAATCCGGCCGTCTCACCGATCATGCCCGCAGGGAGGCGCTGAGCCGGTTTGAAGCGGCCAGTGACGCCGGCAGGCTGGTGCAGGCCGATCTGGTCATCGAGGCAGTGTTCGACGATCTCGCGGTAAAAACCGAACTCTTCCGGAAGCTTGATCGTATCGTCCGCCCCGACGCCATACTGGCGACCAACACCAGCTACCTCAATCCCGACGAGATCGCCTCGGCAACCGCCCGGCCCGAACGGATCGCCGGCCTGCATTTTTTCTCCCCGGCCAACGTCATGCGGCTCACCGAAGTGGTGGATTGCGCGGCGACGGCGCCCGATGTGCTCGCCTCGGCGATCGCCTTCGTCAGGACGCTCGGCAAGCTGCCTGTCGTGTGCGGCGTTACCGAGGGTTTCATCGGCAACCGCATCTATTCGGCCTACCGCCGCGAGGCGGAGTTCATGGTGGAGGATGGCGCAGCACCCGATGAGGTGGATGCCGCGCTGGAGGCCTGGGGCTTCCCGATGGGGATCTTCGCGGTCAACGATATGGCTGGGCTGGAGATAGCCTGGGCGCGGCGCAAGCGACAGGCGGCGATGCGCGATCCGCAAGCACGTTATGTCGAAATCGCCGACCGGCTGTGCGAGGCCGGCCGCTTCGGCCGCAAGACCGGGCGCGGCTGGTACGATTATTCGGACGGCGAACGCAGGAGCGACCCGCAAGTAACGGCGCTGATCGAGGCCGTGCGAGCGGCCAACGGCATCGTGCCGCGCCGCTTTTCGTCCGATGAGATCGTCACGCGCTTACTGGCGGCAATGGCCGAAGAGGGCAAGGCACTGCTGGCCGAAGGCATCGCGGCGCGTGCCTCCGACATCGATCTGGTGATGATCAACGGCTATGGCTTCCCGGCCCACAAGGGCGGGCCGATGTTCCACGCCGGAGACATCTGACGGACAAGCTACGACAGCTTGGCTACGACGGCGCGCAACGCCTGGCCGAAACGCCTGACCTCGTCGACCGTGTTGTAATGGACCAGCGAGGCGCGGATGGCGCCGCTGTCCATCGACAGGTTGAGACGCTTCATCAACCGGGGCGCATACATATGGCCGTCGCGGATGCCGATCTGCATCTCAGCCATTTCCTCGACGATCCGCTGCGGCGACAGCTTGCCGATGTTGAAGCAGAATGTCGGCACGCGTTCGTTGATGCGGGCTTCCTCGGCGACGCCGTAGATCGTGGCATTGCATCCCTTGAGCACGGCGAGCATCACACGCGCCAGGAGCACTTCGTAATCGCGGATGGCGCCCATGCCGGCAACGATGTTGTCGCGCCGCGAGCGGTTGTTGGAGGGCGCCAGATTGCGGCCGATCAGTTCCAGGTACTGCACTGCGGCATCCATGCCTGAGACGTTCTCGTAGATGAAGGTGCCTGCCTCGACCTTGTAAGGCGGCTCGTCGGGGATGAAATCCTCGCGGAAGGTCGGCAGCCGCTTCAGCGTTTCGAAGCGGCCCCACAGAAAGCCCATATGCGGCGAGAAATTCTTGTAGCCGGAGCAGACGAGATAGTCACAGTCCCAGGCCCGCACGTCGATCAGCCCGTGCGGTCCGTAATGCACGCAGTCAAGGAACACTTCGGCGCCGGCCGCATGCGCGATCGCGGCCACCGAAGCGACGTCGACGATCGAGCCGATCGAATGCGCGGTCACCGTGCAGGCGACGAGACGGGTGCGATCGGAAACCAGCGGCTTGAGGTCGTCGACATGCAGGTTGCCGTGCTCGCGCATGCGCCACCATTTGAACTTGGCTCCGGCGGGCTCCAGCGCCAGCCACGTGGCGATGTTGGCGTCGTGGTCCATATCGGTGATGACGATCTCGTCGCGCTCTGTGTCCTTGGCCAGCATCTGGCCGATGCCGAGGCTGACCAGGCGAATGAACGAGGTGGCGTTCATGCCGAAGCAGATTTCCGACGGACTGTAGGCGTTGATCAGCAAGGCCACGCTCGTCCGAGCATCCGCAACCGATTGGTCGACCGTGACCGAGCGCCCATAGCGACCACCACGCTGCACATTGTGCGAGACCAGGTGATTGGTCACCGCGTCGAGCACGCTCTGCGGGATCTGCGCGCCGGCGGCGTTGTCCATGAAGATGAAATCACCGGCGCGCTGCAAGGCCGGAAACATGGCGCGGATGGTGTCGACCGGAAAGCCGCCGGCGGCTTGGGAATTGCTCAACTGTATCTCCTGCGAATGGCTTGGGAAGCGGGACGGTTGATGAGGTCAGCGCGTCTTCTCGGTCTTGAAGCGGTCTTCGAGCAGGCTGACGAGGCGGACCATGGGCCAGAGGAAGATGAGATAGACCAAAGCGGCGCCGATCAGCGGCGAGGGATTGGCATAGAGCGATTGCGCGTTGGTCGCTTCCTTCAACAGTTCCGGCAGCGCAACGGTGGAAGCGAGCGACGTGTCCTTGAACATCGAGACGCAATTGCTGGTCATCGGCGGGATGACGACGCGGATCGCCTGCGGCAGCACCACCTTGCGCAAGGTCAAAAGGAAAGGCAGGCCGAGCGCCTGTGCTGCCTCGAATTGGCCTTTCGGAATGCTCTCAATGCCGGAGCGGAACACTTCTGCCGAATAGGCCGACATAATGATGGCGAACGCCGTCACGGCGGAGGCCCAGGACGACAGACGGATGCCGAGGAAGGGCAGCGCATAGTAGATCAGGATCAGCACCACCAACACCGGCAGGGCGCGGAAGATGTCGGTGTAGCCGACCGCCAGCCAGCGCAGCGGCTTCGGCGCATAGAGCCGCAACAGGCTGATCCCCAGGCCGATGGGAATGCCGATGCCGATACTCAAAATGCCGAGCAGCAGCGTGTTCAGGAAGCCACGCAACAGCGCCGGCAGGCTGGACATGATCACGTCAGGATTGAAGAAGGTGTCGATCAGCGACATGGGAGCGTTCCCGAACCCCAGAGCAAAGGATGCTCAAGTTAAAACCAATCGACCTTGCCTCCGATGAGGCTATCCGTGTGGCAGCAGGCGCCGGAGCGTGAAATGAATCGTGCCGGCCTGGGAGCCGGCACGATTTAAGTGCATTGCCGGTCAGGCCTTGGGCAGCGGCATTTCCTTGACCGTCGAGGAATCGGCTGGCGCGTCGCTGCCGAACCACTTCTTGTGGATCGCGGCCAGCGTTCCGTCCTTCTTCATCGCGGTCAGCGCGTCGTTCAGCTTGCCGAGCAGCGGATGGTCCTTGCTCATCATCAGGCCGTACTGTTCGCCGGTCTTGATGCGCTGCTTGACCTTCAGGTCCTTCATCTTGGTGAAGGAGTATTCCATGCCCGGAATATCGCTGACGGCGGCGTCCACGCGGCCCGCGCTGAGGTCGAGCAGAAGATTCTGCTGCGTGTCATAGCCCTTCACGTCGCTGTAGCCGTCAGCCTCCTGATGCGCCTTGACCCAGGTCTCGCCGGTCGAGCCTGAAAGCACGCCGACGATCTTGCCCTTGAGGTCGGCCTCGGTGTTAACAGCGCTATCGGTCTTCGTCGCAATGCCCATGTCGGAGTCATAATAGGGCTGGGTGAAGGACAGCGTTTTCAGTCGCTCCGGCGTGATGGTGATCGAGGAGATCGCGACATCGATGCGGTTGGAACTGACAGCCGCGAACAGCGCCTGGAAGCCGAGGTCGGCAATGTCAGTGGTCATGCCGGCACGTTTGGCCGCTTCGTTGACGATGTCGACTTCAAAGCCCTCGAAAGTGCCGCTCTCGTTCTTGTATTCGAAGGGCGGATTGGTCGGGTAGGCGCCGACATTGAGCACATCGGCGGCAAAGGCGGTGGCCGGGCCGGCAGCGATGCCGATCGTGGCGGCGAGAAGAAGCAGGTTGCGACGAGTGAAGCTCATTTTGTGTTCCCTCTGGTTGTTGATCGGGCGGGTTTGCTCCCGCACGGTTTGTTGCCGTCCCACCTCCCAGCGGGGCGTCAATTCATGGCGGCGACCATGCGCTCGAGCGCGGTCGCTATCTGGTCGCGTTCACGGCACACGCACATCCGCAGGAAGGCCGCTGCCGAATTTCCAAAGAGGTGGCCGGGAGCCAGCCCGACGCGCGCCGTCTCCAGTATCCTGGCGCAGGCCTGCCGGGCGTCGCTTTCGCCGTCCATGGCAAAGAAGGCATACATGCCTCCGCGCGGCTTCGTCGGCAGGATGATGCCGGGAATCTGGGCCAGCCTGTCATAGGCAAGGTCGAGGCCGGTTTTGATCCGCTGCCTGATCTCCTCGACCAGCGGCTCGCCTTGGCGGATGGCGGCGACAGCGCCTGCCTGGATAGGCGCGGCGGTGCCGCTGTTGATGTACTGCGTCATGGCGCCAAGCTGGTCGGCCACCCCCGACGGATGCGTCAGCCAGCCGATGCGCCAGCCGGTCATCGCCCACGCTTTCGAAAAACTGTTGACCGACAGCACCCGGTCGCCATCCTCGGCGATCTGCAGGATGGAAGGCGCAACATTGCCGTCGAAATAGAGCCGGCCATAGACCTCGTCGGAAATGATCCAGATGCCGGTGCGCCGGCTGAAGTCGAGCAGCGCCTGCATCTCATCGCGCGACGCGGTCCAGCCGGTCGGATTGGAAGGCGTCGACAGGAAGATCGCGCGTGTGCGCGCATCGCAAGTGGCGAACAGCCGGTCGAGATCGAGATGCCAGTCGCCCTTGAAGTCGAGCGAAAACGGCCGTGGCTCGCCGCCGATCAGATGGATGGCGTTGTGGATGTTGGGCCATTGCGGCGCGACATAGACGACGTTGCTGCCGGTATCGACCAGCAGTTCCAGCGCCAGGTACAGCGCCTGCATGCCGCCGGGCGTGACGGTGGTGCGCGCAATCGGGATCGACCGGCCGTGGATGCGCGTCTGATACTCGGCCAGGGCTTCGTTCAGTGGCCCATGGCCACGCATGTTGGGGACGTAGAACGTCTGGCCTTCATCGAAGGCGGCCTTCGCGGCATCGCGGATGAAGGCCGGCGTCACCATGTCGCCTTCGCCGTACCAGAGCGCGATCACGTCGCCCAGTTCTCGGGCGCGCACGGCAAGGTTGGCAATGTTTTCGGTGTGCAGGTCACGGATCTGGGCACGTACGCCGTCGAAAGCATAACGCGCGCTGGACGATGACTGGGGCAGTATGAACGACAAGGACTGAAACCCCTCCCACCCGGAGCACCGCGACGGACTGCCCGGCAAGCCCCACCGGCACGACAGTCGCCATCGAGTTTGGATGCTATCCAATGTGCTGCGCTTTTCAAGGAAAAAGTTTTAAGCTTAAAAAGTTTTTGCCCGATCCCGCCCGTCTCACCCCAGCTCGGCGCGCGCAGCGGTGCAGTTGGCCGCAGCGCCGGCGCCAAGAAACATCGTATCGCTGGCCAGCACGAAGAAGCTCGCGCCGATAGCGGCCCACTGGCTGATCGTCTGTGGGCTGGCGCAAAATATACCCGATGTCCTGCCATGCGCGACGGTCGCGCGGATGATCCTTGTGATCGCCTCATTGAGCTTGTCCACGCCTTTCGGCCCGATCGCATCGATCGACACGGAGAGATCGCCGGGGCCGACGAAGACCACATCGATGCCGTCTATGGCCGCGATCGCCTCGATGTTGGCCAGCCCCTCCGATGTCTCGACCTGGACCGCGACGACCACCCTGTCATTGGCCGCGGCCAGATATTCGGGAATGCGATAGCCATAGCCGGCCGCGCGGCCAGGCCCGACGCCGCGCTCGCCCAGCGGCGGATAACGCGAGGCTTTCACCGCCGCCTCGGCCTGAGCAGCGGTCGAGACGCGCGGCACGAGCACGCCTTGTGCGCCGCTGTCGAGCGCCGCCTGGATAGCTTCCGGCGCATGACCGGGAACACGCACCATGGCCGGCACGCGATGCACGTCGGCCGCGCGCACCATGGTTTCGATCGTGTCGCGCGCGATCTGGGCATGTTCCCAGTCGATGCAGACGAAGTCGAGGCCGGTGAGCGCCATCACTTCGACGGCGACGGGATGGGGAATAGCGGCGAAGGAGCCGACGAGATTGGTCTTGCCGATGCACTTCTGACGGAACGCGCTCATATCCATCCCCCTTTTTTCCCCTCCGAATTGATATCCGCAATCGGCGGCGAGGCGAAGCTATTTCAGGCTTGAAATATTTTTGCGCGGGCCTAGCGTGTCGGTCTCCCGCCACGAGTTCCCATGATGATCAAAACGCATCCCCTGCACGGCTCGAACAAACTGAAGCTCGGCGTCTTTTCGACCAATGCCGATGGCGGTCTGGCCATCACCGATGTGCCGGAACGCTGGACGGCAAGCTGGCAGGACAATCTGACGGCGGCGCAGATCGCCGACCGCGCCGGGCTGGAATTTATGCTTCCGATCGCGCGCTGGCGTGGCTTTGGCGGCCGCAACAAGGTGCGCGAATGGTCGTTCGAGACCTTCACCTGGGCAGCAGCTCTGGCGGTGGCCACCGAGCAGATCGGCCTGTTCATGACCGTGCATGTGCCGCTGGTGCATCCGCTCTATGCCGCCAAGGCGCTGGCAACTGTCGACCATATCAGCCAGGGCCGCGCCGGCTTGAACATCGTCTGCGGCTGGAACCCGAAGGAATTCGGCATGTTCGGCACGCCTTTGGTCGAGAAGGGCTACGACCAGGCCGCCGAATGGATCGAAATCCTGGAAAAGCTCTACGCCTCGGACCAGCCTCTGGACTATGAAGGCACATACTATCGCCTCAAGGAGGCGGTGAGCCGGCCGGCGAGCCTGCAGGTTCCACGCCCGGTGACCATGAACGCTGCTTTCGGTGGCCCGGGCCGGGATTTCGCCGCCGCCCGATGCGATTATCTGTTCACGACCTTTTCGGAAATGAGCGATGCCGGCAAGCATGTCGCCGACATCAGCGAGCGGGCCGACAAGGTTGGCCGCAACGTCGGCGTCTACACGGTGGCGCATGTCGTCTGCCGTCCAACCATGGAAGAGGCGCAGGCCTACTACNGCTATGCCGTCGATCTGGTCGACCACGATGCGGTCGATGCTCATATGGCAGGCAAGAAGGAGTTCTCGCAGTCGCATGACCCGCATGCCTATGACCGCTACCGGCAGCGTTTCGCCGGCGGCGCCGGCACCTACCCGCTGGTTGGAACGCCGGAAACGATTGCCGCCGAGATGGCGGCAATAGCCGGGCATGGCTACCAGGGCATCGCGCTGTCGTTCGTCAACTACACCCAGGAACTGCCCTATTTCTGCGACCACGTATTGCCGCTGCTGAAGCGGGCGGGGCTGCGCTGCTGACAATCCGGGAATAACGAATTCGTTAATCCGGAATGACGGCGGTTGCCTGAATTTCGATCTTGGCGCGATCTTCCACCAGCGCCACCACCTGCATGGCGGCCATCGCTGGGAAATGCCGGCCGATCACCTCGCGATAGGCCTCGCCTATACCCTTGAGATTGCCGAGATATTCGGCCTTGTCGGTGAAATACCAGGTCATCGTGGTGATGTGCCGTGGCTCCGCGCCGGCTTCCGCCAGCACGGCGACGATGTTTTGCAGCGTCTGCCGCACCTGGCCGGCGAAATCGTCGGTTTCGAACTGGCACTGCCCGTTCCAGCCGACCTGTCCGCCCACGAAGACGAGCCTGCCGCGCGCAGCAATGCCGTTGGCGTAGCCGACCGGTTTCGCCCAGCCCTCCGGCTGCAGGATCTCGTGCATTTTCAAGCCTCCCCGGTATTCTTAAAACCAAATCTCAAAATCAAATACGTCGCTGTCAGGCCGCGCCCATCACCTGCCGTGCGATCACCACCTTCTGCACATCGGATGCGCCCTCGTAGATGCGTAGCGCGCGGATCTCGCGATAGAGGCTCTCGACGATATGGCCCTTGCGGACGCCGTCCCCCCCATGCAACTGCACAGCCTTGTCGATCACCTCTTGCGCCTTGTCGGTGGCGAACAGCTTAGCCATCGCCGCCTCGCGGGTGACACGAGCCGCGCCCATGTCCTTGGTCCAGGCAGCGCGGTAGACCAGCAGCGCCGCGGCATCGATGTCCAGCGCCATGTCGGCGATATGGCCTTGCACCATCTGCAGCTCTGCCATCGGAGCGCCGAAAAGTTTGCGCTCGGCCACCCTGCTGATGCTTTCGTCCAGCGCCCGGCGGGCAAAGCCGAGTGCCGCCGCGCCGACCGTCGATCGGAACACGTCAAGCACCGACATGGCGATGCGGAAGCCGTCTCCCGGTTTGCCGATCAGCGCCGAGGCCGGTACCCGGACCTGGTCGAAGGAGAGCCGCGCCAGCGGATGCGGCGCGATCACTTCAAGCCGCTCGGCGATGCCGAGTCCCTTGGTGTCTGCAGGCACGAGAAACGCGGAAAGCCCCTTGGCGCCCGGCGCCTCGCCGGTGCGCGCAAAGACGACGTAGAGATCGGCGATGCCACCGTTGGATATCCAGGTTTTTTCACCCGACAGAATATAATCGTCGCCATAGCGCGTCGCAGACATTTCCATATTGGCGACGTCCGAGCCTGAACGCGGCTCCGACAACGCGAACGCCGAGATCGCCTTGCCGGCCCTGGTCTTTGCCAGCCATTGCTGCTGGCCGGGCGTGCCGAACAGGCTGAGCGCGCCGGTGCCGAGGCCCTGCATGGCGAAGGCGAAGTCGGCCAGGCCGTCATGGCGCGCCAGCGTCTCGCGCGTGATGCACAAAGTGCGGACATCGAGTGGTCCGGGATTGTCGGTATCGAGCGCCGTCGGCTTCAGCCAGCCGTCGCGGCCAAGTTTGGCCACAAGCTCACGGCAGGCGGCATCGACGTCATGGTGATCGACCGGCAGGTTCCTGGCGCACCAGGCATCAAGGCGCTCGGCGAGTTCGCGGTGGCGATCTTCAAAGAACGGCCAGCTGAGGAAACTCTTGTCAGCCATCAATTGCCCTCGAACACCGGTTTTTCCTTGGCGACTAAAGCCTTGTAGGCGCGCTCGAAGTCACGCGTCTGCATGCAGATCGCCTGCGCCTGCGCTTCCGCTTCGATCGCCTGGTCGAGGCCCATCGACCATTCCTGGTTGAGCTGCGTCTTGGTGATGCCGTGCGCGAAGGTCGGGCCGGAGACGATGCGCGCCGCCATCTCGAGCGCGTCGGCCTCGAGCACTGCGGCATCGACCAGCCTGTTGTAGAAGCCCCAGCGCTCGCCTTCCGCCGCCGTCATCGTGCGGCCGGTGTAGAGCAATTCGGCGGCACGGCCCTGGCCGATGATGCGCGGCAGGATCGCGCACGCGCCCATATCGCAGCCGGCAAGCCCGACGCGGGTGAACAGGAAAGCGGTCTTGGCCTCCGGCGTGGCGATGCGGATGTCGGCGCTCATGGCGATGATGGCGCCGGCGCCGACCGCGACCCCGTCGACCGCCGCGATGATCGGCTTGCCGCAATTGAGCATCGCCTTGACGAAATCGCCGGTCATGCGGGTGAAGGCGAGCAACTCCTTCATGTCCATCTTGACCAAGGGGCCGATAATGTCGTGGACATCGCCGCCAGAGCAGAAATTGCCGCCATTGGGCAGGAACACCACGGCGTCGACGTCGTCGGCATAGACAAGATCGCGGAACGTATCGCGCAGTTCCGCATAGCTGGCGAAGGTCAGCGGATTCTTGCGCTCCGGCCGGTCGAGCCGCACCCTGGCGATCCTGCCTTCGACTTCCCAAAGGAAGTGCTTCGGCTTGAGGCCGGCCATCGAACTCATTCGCGTCCCTCCCAGTTGCTGCGGAACGAGGTCAGCATGCCGGTCAGCCGGCGCGCATCCTCCTCGCTGACCTTGGCCAGCAATTCTCCGATCCAACCCTCATGCGCCGCGGCCATTGCGGCAAAAGATTTGGAACCCTCGTCGGTCAGTCGCACCATGGATGTGCGGCGATCGCCATTGCGGCGCGCGCGCGCGACCACCCCTTCCGAAACCAGCCGGTCGACAATGCCGGTGACATTGCCGTTGGATACCAGCAGGAAGCGCGACAGATCGCTCATCAGCATGCCTTCCGGCGCGCGGTAGAGGGCGGCCATGACGTCGAAACGCGGCAGTGTCGTATCGAATTCCTTCTTCAGGCGCTCGCGCAGCTCGGCCTCGATCGTGCGCGAGGCGCGCAGCAGCCTGATCCAGAGACGCAGCCGGTCCTTGCCGGGTCCCGACGGCGCGGGCAATGGGCCGGCTACCATGTTTCGCCTCCTGAGATCGAAATCGCTTGTCCGGTAATCGACGCAGCCGCATCGCCGCACAGCCAGAGCACCGCCGCGGCAACTTCCTGCGGCTGGATGAAACGGCCTTGCGGGTTGGTCGAGGCAAGGCTCGCCCGCGCCTGCTCGACTGAGCGGCCGGTCTTTTCGACGACGCGCTGAATGGAGTCCACCAGCATGTCGGTCTCTACGAAGCCCGGGCAAACGGCGTTGACGGTCACGCCGGATTTCGCCGTCTCGGCCGCCAGTGCCCGCATCAGCCCGACCACCCCATGCTTGGCCGCCACGTAGGGCGCGACATAGGCGTAGCCTTTCAGCCCTGCGGTCGAGGCGACGAAGACGATCCGGCCCGCCTTGCGCGCGGCCATGCCGGCCAGCGCCGGCTTCACCGTCAGGAAGGCGCCGGTCAGATTGACGTCGAGCGTCCGCTGCCAGTCGGCAAGCGAGGTCTTGTGCGCCGGCGTGCTGCCGGCCATGCCGGCATTGGCGACGACGATGTCGAACGGGCCGCGCACGGCTTCCGCTTGCGCGTAGAGCGATGTCACCGCCGCCTCGTTGGCAACATCGGCTGACATGGCGTGGATGCGGTCGTTCTCGCCAGCCACCTTGGCAAGCTCGGCCTCGCGCCGCCCGCATATGGTCACCTCTATGCCGGCCTCGGCCAGCACGAGTGCTATGGCCCGGCCGACGCCGGAGCCGCCGCCAGTGACCAGCGCATGCTTGCCTGAAATCGCCAAGGCCGTCGTCATACTTTCAGCCCCGCCGCCGCATCGCGCTCGGCCAGCCGGTAGATCTGGTCGCGTCCGGGCAGATAGGGATCCGGCCATTTGACACCACGATCACCGAGCGTCACGGCCGCATGCAGCGTCCAGTAGGGATCGGCGAGATGCGGCCGTGCCAGGGCCACCAGGTCGGCGCGGCCGGCCATCAGGATCGAATTGACATGATCCGGCTCGTAGATGTTGCCGACCGCCATCGTCGCCATGCCGACCTCGTTGCGGATGCGGTCCGAGAACGGCGTCTGGAACATTCGGCCATAGACAGGCTTGGCGGCAATCGAGGTCTGGCCTGCCGAGACGTCGCATATGTCGACGCCGGCTTCGTGCAGCATCCGCGCGATCTCCACCGCATCGGCCGGCGTCACACCTTCGATGCCGACCCAATCATTGGCCGAAATTCGCACCGAGATCGGCTTTCGCGTCGGCCAGGCGGCGCGCACCGCATGGAAGATTTCCAGGGGATAGCGCATGCGATTTTCCCGCGAACCGCCATACTCATCCGTGCGCTGGTTGGTGACCGGCGTGATGAAGGACGACAGCAAATAGCCATGCGCGGCATGGATCTCGAGCATGTCGAAACCGCAGCGATCTGCCATCTCGGTGGACGCGACGAACTGGTCACGCACCTCGTCCATGTCGGCGCGGTCCATGGCTTTCGGCACCTGATTCTCAGGCGACCATGCAATCGCCGAGGCCGCCATGACCGGCCAATTGCCCGAGGCGAGCGGCACGTCGGTGCCTTCCCACCCGACACGGGTCGAGCCCTTGGCCCCGGAATGGCCAATCTGGGCGCAGATTTTCGCCTCGGTCTCGGTGTGGACGAAATCGACCAGCCGCTTCCACGCCACCTCATGTTCGGACGCATAGAAGCCGGGACAACCGGGCGTGATGCGTCCTTCCGGGCTGACGCAGGTCATCTCGATATAGACAAGCCCGGCGCCGCCCTTGGCACGCTCGGCATAGTGGGCGAAATGCCAGTCGGTCGGGCAGCCATCGACTGCCTTGTACTGCGCCATCGGCGAAACGACGATGCGGTTGTTGAGCTGCATGTCGCGCAGTTTGAACGGCGCGAACATCGGTGCCCGGCGCTGCCTGTTGCCGCCTGCCCCTGCCTGGCGCTGGAACCATTCCTCGGCGCTTTCAAGCCATTTGGCATCGCGCAGCCGCAAATTCTCGTGGCTGATGCGTTGCGAGCGGGTCAGCAGCGAATAATTGAACTGCACCGGATCGAGGCCGAGATAGCGCTCGACCTCCTCGAACCACTCCAGCGAATTGCGCGCCGCCGACTGCAGCTTCAGCACCTCGGTGCGGCGCGCATCCTCATACTTGCGGAAGGCGGCGTCGAGGTCCGGTTCGGTTTTGACATATTCGGCCAGCGCCACCGCGCTTTCCAATGCGAGCTTGGTCCCGGAGCCGATCGAGAAATGTGCCGAGGCCGCCGCGTCGCCCATCAGAGCCAGGTTCTTGTAGGACCAGCGTTCGCACAGCACGCGCGGGAAATTGATCCAGGCCGAACCTCTGATGTGATTGGCATTGGTCATCAGCGCGTGGGCGCCGAGATGTTTCTCAAAGATGCGCTCGCAGACGGCGATGGATTCCTGCTGCGACATGGCGCCGAAGCCGAAGGCAGCCCAGGTCTGTTCGCTGCACTCGACAATGAAGGTCGCTGTCTCGCTGTCGAATTGATAGGCGTGCGCCCACACCCAGCCATGCTCGGTCTTCTCGAAGATGAAGGTGAAGGCGTCGTCGAATTTCTGGTTGGTGCCGAGCCAGACGAATTTGCATTTGCGGGTGTCGATGTCGGGCTTGAAGACTTCGACGAAGGTGTTGCGCGCCCTTGAGTTCAGCCCATCGGCGGCGACGACCAGATCATGCGTCTCCATATAGGGCTGAGGGTCGGCGATATCGCTCTCGAACATCAGCCTCACGCCAAGTTCGCGCGCGCGTCGCTGCAGCAGGACCAGAAGCCGCTTGCGGCCGATGCCACAGAAACCGTGGCCCGACGAGACCGTGCGCACGCCGTCATGGATGACGGCGATGTCGTCCCAATAGGCGAAATGCTTCTTGATCCAGACAGCGCTGACCGGGTCGTTTTTGGCAAGGTTGTCGAGTGTTTCGGCCGACAGCACGACGCCCCAGCCGAACGTATCGTCGGCGCGATTGCGCTCGAACACCGTGATCTCGTGGGCGGCGTCCCGCAGCTTCATTGAAATGGCAAAGTAGAGGCCGGCTGGTCCGCCACCGAGAACCGCAACCTTCATCCGTGCGATCTCCTCTTCGCTTGCTGCATATCAAGTATCGCGCCGGAGATAAAATATTTCAAGCTTAAAGTTTCATGTTGGAACGATTGCTGGACACGGGTGGCGCGCCTGCGGGCTGGCCCCGCAAGCGCGCTCTGGAAATCACTTGTCCGGGTTCTTCGGGCTCCACAGCACAGTCTCGGCACCCTTCTCATAGGCCATCCCATCGGGATAGCTGATCGCCTCCAGTTGCAGTCCCCATGGCGCCTGGAAATAAAGGATGGTCTGGCCGGCCGCCGGACCTTCCTTGACCGGCAGCGGACCCATCCGCGTCTTCACCCCCTTGCCGTCGAGATAGGCTTTCGCCGCGGCGACATCATCGACATACATGGCAATGTGGAAGCCGCCGATATCGCTGTTCTTCGGCGTCAAATCCTTCTGGTCAGGCGCGGTGTATTTGAACAGCTCGATGTTCGATCCATAGCCGCAACGCACCATGGTGACCTGCTCGATGACAGCCTTCGGATCGACGCCCAGAAGATCCTGCATGAAGGTGCCCTTGTCGTCGGCAAAGGGCCCGAACGACATCGCCTTCTTGCAACCGACGACCTCAGTGAAGAAGTCGACCGCCTGCTTCATGTCGGGAACCGTTATGCCGGTGTGGTCGTCGCCGCGCATGCCGGGGATCGAATCGGCCGAGGCCGCTCCCATCGAGCCGAACAGGATCGCGGCAAGCATCGTGCCGCGGGCTGCATAGTTCATGTTACCCTCCGTTCGCGGGCTGATTTTGCTCTTCTGCACGTCCGAGGCCCGCTGTTGGGCGTGCAGATGAACAATCCTATTCCGGCGCTTTCGCCGCTGGCCGCAGCCAGTCCGCATCGATCTCGGGCAGCGGAATGGCGGCAAGCAGGTCGCGCGTGTAGGTCTCCCTGGGATTGTCGAACAGCGCATCGGTGGCGCTCGCCTCGACGATCCTGCCCTCGCGCATGACGATCACCTGTTGGCAGAGCCGCCGGATGACCGACAGGTCGTGGCTGATGAAGGCGACCGTCAGCCCCATCTCCGCGGCCAGTCTCTCCAAAAGGGTGAGGATCTGCGCCTGCGTCGATACGTCGAGGCCGGAGACGATCTCGTCGGCCAGCACGAATTTCGGCGAAAGCGCCAACGCGCGCGCAATTCCGACGCGCTGGCGCTGCCCGCCCGACAGTTCATGACGATAGCGACTAGCGAAGCTTTGCGGCAGGCCGACGCGATGCAATGCCTCGGCGACGCGTTCCCTAAGCCTGTCGCCAAGCCCATTCTGCTTGAGCGGCGCGGCAATGATGCCGGCGATGGTGCGACGCGGGTTGAGCGACGACATCGGGTCCTGGAAGATCATCTGCAGGTCGCGGCGCAGAGGTCGCAGCTCCGCATCCGGCAGATGGGCGATATCGCGGCCCTCGAAATGGATGCTGCCGACGCTCGGCTCCAGAAGTCTGACAAGCGTGCGGCCGAGCGTCGATTTTCCGGACCCGGATTCACCGACGATGCCGGTCACCGAACCTCTCGGCAGATCGAAGTCCAGGCCTTTCAAAATCTCGGCCAGCGGCGCGCGGCCGATCAGCGGCTTGCGGGTCATTTCGGGCAGCGCCACCTTCAGCCCGCGCACGGAAAACAGCGGCTCAACCATGCGGCCGCCTCCACGCCTGGTCTGCCGCGCCGATCTCGGCGGCAAGCCCGGCCAGCACGGTCTCGTCCACCGGCTTCAGCGAGGCCAAGGGATGGGTGTAGCGTGGCGTGGCGGCTATCAATGCCCGCGTATAGGGATGCTCAGGCGCGGCGAAGAGAGCGGCTGTATCAGCCTCTTCCACCACCTTGCCGGCGTAGAGCACAGACACTTGCTGGCTGATCTTTGCAACGACGCCGAGATCGTGGGTGACGAACAGGATCGCGGTGCCATGCTCGCGTTGCAACTCGGCGATCAGGCGCAGGATCTGCTTTTGCACGGTCACGTCGAGCGCGGTTGTTGGCTCGTCGGCAACGATCAGCCGTGGCTCGGCGGCGAAGGCGGCGGCGATCAGCACACGCTGGCGCATGCCGCCGGACAGCTCGTGCGGATAGCATTTCAGCACCCGGTCGGGATCGCGGATCTGCACCTCATCCAACAATTGCCGGATACGCTTGTCCGCCTTGTCACCGTTCCAGCCGAGAATGCGCACCAGCCGGTCAGTCATCTGCGGACCGATGCGGCGCGACGGGTTGAGCGCAGTCAACGGATCTTGCGGGATCAGCGCCGTGCGAGCGCCGATCAGCGTGCGCCTTGCCTTGGGCTGCAGCCTGCCGAGGTCTTCGCCTTCGAGCTGCATGGCGCCTTCGACGATGCGCACGCTTGACGGCAGCACACCGAGCACCGCCTTGCCGATCATCGTCTTGCCGGCGCCGCTCTCGCCAACAAGGGCACGCACCTCACCCGGCTGCACGGAGAGCGACACCGACCGCAGCACGCGCTGGCCGTTCGGCAGCACGGCGCTCAGATTGGCAATATCCAGGCAAGCGCTCATCGCAGCACCGGATCGAAGCGTGTCTTCAGCGCCTCACCGAACTGGCTGAACGACAGCACGGTGAGGATCAGCGTGACAAGCGGAAACACCAGCACCCACCAGGCCTGATGGATCGACAGCCGGCCCTCGGCGATGATGCCGCCCCAGGTCGGATCGTCGGTCGAGATCGACAGATTGACGAAGGACAGGATGGCCTCGACGATGACGGCGATGCCCATCTCCAGCGACAGCAGTGCCACGATCGACGGCACCACATTGGGCAGCACCTCGCGCAGCATGATGCCGATGCGGCCATAGCCGGCGATGCGGGCGTTCTCGACATAGTCCATGCGCGACTGGCCCATCGCTTCGGCGCGGATCACCCGGCAAAAGCGCGTCCAGTCGATTATGACGATGGCGAGGATGACGGAACTGAGGCCGGTGCCGAGCACCGCGACCAGCAGGATGGCGAACAGCACCGGCGGGAATGCCATCCAGACGTCGACGATGCGTGAAATGATGCGGTCGGCCCAGCCGCCGAAATAGCCGGCGACCAGTCCGAGCGTCGAGCCGACAAGGCAGGCGGCGATCGCCGCCGCGAAAGCGACGATGAAGGCGATACGGCCGCCGAAGATCAGCCGGGAGAGGAGATCGCGGCCGAGGCTGTCGGTGCCCAGCCAATAGCCGGATTCCGCACCACTCATCCAGAATGGCGGCAGCCGTTCCAGCATCAGGTCTTGCGCCAGCGGGTCCTGCGGTGCGACCAGCGGCGCGAAGATCGCGGCCAGCAGCGCCAGCAGCAGCCAGCCGCCGGCCAGCCACAGCCTCGGGCCCAGTCCGCGCCGGGCGATGCGTGCCTCATCCATGGCGCAGCCTCGGATTGAGCAGCGCGTACATCATGTCGACGCCAAGATTGATCAGCACGAACAGCAGCGCGAACACCAGCACGATGCCTTGGATCAGCGGCAGGTCGCGGTTGATGACGGCATCGATCGCCATGTTACCGAGCCCTTCGTAGGAAAACAGCCGCTCGACGATGACCGTGCCGCCGATGAGGAAGGTGAACTGGACGCCGACGAGAGTCAGTGTCGGCAAGGCAGCGTTCTTCAGCGCCTCGCGTAAGATAACCTGCGTTTCCGAAAACCCCTTCACCCGCGCCAGCACGACATAGTCGAGGTCCAGCACTTCCTTCAGCGACTGTTTCAGCAACTGCGCGATGATTGCGGCCAGCGGCAGCGCCAGCGCCACAGCCGGCATCAGCATGTGCTTCAGGAGATCCCAGGTCAGGTCGAGGCGCAGCCGAAGCAAGCTCTCGAAGAAATAGAACTGGGTGACGAAGGGCAGGTCGAGCTGCGGCGATACGCGGCCGGAAATGTCGAAGATCGGCACCAGCACGCCAAACAAAAGGATCAGCACGAGGCCCCACAGGAAATCGGGAATGGAAAGGGCGGCACCGCTGGCGATATCGATGCCGGCTTCGACCGCCGTGCCACGTTCGCGGGCGCCGAGGATCGCCGTCGTGCCGCCGAGCCCAACCGCCATGATCAGCGCGACGATGGCGAGTTCCAGCGTTGCCGGCAAGCGGTTGAAGACGAGGCTGAGCACATCTTGCCTGAGCGAAATCGAGGTGCCGAAATCGCCCCTGACGACGCCGGACAGCCAGATGAAGAATTGCTGCACGATGGTCTTGTCGAGCCCGTAGAGTGCACGCAGCCGGTCGATGTCGGCATCTGTCGCACCGGGGGGCAGCATCATGGCGATCGGGTCACCAGGCGCGACGCGGATCACGACGAAGACGACGACAGCCACGCCGAACAGCGTGATCAGCATCGTCAGCAGACGGATCAGGAATCGTTGCAGGAGCATTCTGGTGTTGGCCCAGTGCGTTTCTAACGAAGAGCCCCCTCATTCGTCCGCTTCGCGGCCACCTTCTCCCCGAGGGGAGAAGAGGTCACGGACAGCTGAGCTGGTCTCTTCTCCCCAGCGGGGAGAAGGTGGCCCGAAGGGCCGGATGAGGGGGCCGCTCAGCGAAGGGTGGCGCCCACAAGCCGATATCAGGCCGGGGTCATCAGCGCCGGCAGCAGCGCGCCGGACACATGCTGCACCACGTTGACGCCCTTGGCATGCACGATAGGTTGCGCATACTGAATCAGCGGCAGCACATAGGCCTGCTCGGCGATATACTTGTCGACAGCCTTCCAGCCGGCGATGCGCTTGGCCTCGTCCTTCTCGCCCCAGAGCGGATTGATCATGTCGATCAGATCCTGGCTGTCCCACACCGAGTGCGGGCTCGGCCCATACATGGCAAAACCCGTCGACGTCGTCGGGTCGCCGATGGCGTTGCCCCAATTGTAGAAGGCGGCCGGCGCCAGCTTGTCGGCGGCGCGCAGTTCATAGTGCTTGGCGATCTCGTAGACCTCGATCGTCGCCTCGATGCCGACCTTACGCCACATGCCGACGATCGCCTGGATCATCTCATAATCCTTGGGCTTGAAGCCCTTGGTCGTCTGGATGGTGAACTTGACCGGTTTTTCCGGCGAATAGCCGGAAGCCGCGAGCAGCTCCTTGGCCTTTTCCGGATTGTGCTCGACCTTGATCGAGGCGTCGAAGGCCGTGTACTCCGGGGTCTCCAGCGTAGCGATCGGTTGGCCATAGCCGCGCAGCAGCCGCTTGACCAGAAGCTCCTTGTCCACAGCCATGACGGCGGCCTGGCGGACGTTCTTGTCCAGCATCGCTTCGATGTCGTTGAAGAAGATCATGCCGATGTCGGAAACGGGCTTGCACGAGCCGGCAAGCCCGTCCTTGGCGATCAGCCGGTCATACTCTTCATAGGGGACCTCCAGCGTCACCTGCGAGGAACCGGATTCGATTTCGGCAACGCGGCTCGCCGCATCAGTGACGAACTTGATCGTCACATTCTCGAAGGCCGGCTTGTCGCCCCAATAGTGCGGGTTGGCCTTCAGTCGGAGGAAAGCATTTCGCTCGAATTTTTCCACCATGTAAGGGCCGGTGCCGATCGGCGCCTTCTCGAAACCTTCGGCGCCGACCTTCTCATAATAGGCCTTCGGCAGGATGTAGCCGGTCAGGAACGACATCCATTTAAAGTAGACCGGATCGAACTGCACGACGTCGCCGGTGATCTTGTTGCCGTCGATCTTGAAATTGTTGACGTTCTTCCAGACGAACTGGATCGGATTGCCGGTCTTTTCGTCGCCCGCCCGCTGCAGCGACCAGACCACGTCCTCGGGCGTGAAGGGCGAGCCGTCATGCCAGGTCACGCCCTCGCGCACCGTCATCGTCACCTTGGTGCGATCCTCGTTCCAGCCCCATTCGGTGAGCAGGCCAGGCGCAAAGGACAGGTCCGGCTTTTGCGGAATGAACTGGTCGAACACTGACTGGTAGAGGCCCTGGATCGTCGGGTTGACGGCCGAGGGTCCGGTGGTCGGATCCCAGGACGGCAGGTTGACGTTATAGGCGATGGTCAGCTCGCCCGCTGCCGCCTTGGCGATCTCAGGCAGGCCGATCGCCGCCACCCCAAGTGCCGCGGCACTGTATCCCAGCAATTCTCGTCTGTTGATTGTCATGGTCGTTCCCCTTGTTGGTTTTGTTGTCTTTGCGCGGCACTATCAGTTTATCGATCCGGGCTTCGTGGGCAGCAGCGCCTTGCCTCTCGTCGCCTTCATGAAATCTTGCGAGCTACCTCCCGCCAAGCTGTTGCGCGAGCATGAAGCCGGAGGCCGCGCCGGTGCCGGCGCCGGGCCATGTCGCGGCGCCTATGAGATGCAGATTGCCGACCGGCGTGTTCCAGCCGGCATAACCGCGCGCCGGGCGGAACAGGAAATTCTGTGCCAGATGGTGGCTGCCGCAGACCTGGTCGCCACCGACGAGATTGGGGTTCTCACGCTCGAGGTCGATTGGCGAGAACACTGCACGGCCGAGGATTTTCGGGCGCAGTCCGGGTGCGTATATCTCGATGATGTCGAGCACGCGCTCGGCGTAGGCATCCTTGACCTGATCCCAATGCGCGGGCGCGATCCTGCCTGCCGCATCGCCCAGGATTTCGGCAGGCAGCATGCGCACCTGCACCCACAGCACATGCTTGCCCTGAGGCGCGCGCGACGGATCGATCGCGGTCGGCTGGCCGACGACCAGCACCGGTTCGTCCGGCAGCATGCCCGCCATCGCCTGCTGATAGGTGCGCGACATCGCGTCGAGCGACGGCGACAGATGCACATAAGCGAACTGCCGAAGCTCCGCGCCGGCGCGCCAATCGGGCAGGTCGTCGAGCGCCAGATGGATCATCATCGTGCCCGGCGCGTGCCGGAATTTCTGCATCGCCGTGTCGAAGCCGGCGTCGCCGGAACCGTTGGGCAGCAACTTGCCGGTCAGCGCCCTGGGCGCGACGCCGGCAATCACTGCCTTGGTGGCCGTATGTGTCTCACCTGAAGCGAGTCGCACGCCCGATGCCTTGCCGCCGGCAACGGTGATCTCGGCAACTTCCGCCCCGGTGACGATCGTGCCGCCCGCCGAGGTGACCATACCTGCCAGCGCCCGGATGATCGTGTCGGCGCCGCCCTTGCCTAGCACCATGCCAAAGCTCTGGTTGGCGATCGATTCCAGATAGGGGAACACGGCGCCGCCGGCGATGTCGGGTGCGAAATCGAGATGCATGCCCCAGGTGGCAAGCGTTGCCCGCACATAAGGCGACTCGAAGGTCTCCTCCAGCCAGGCGCGAGGTGACGACAGCAAAAGCCGGCCGGTATCGAGCGCGCCTGACATGCCCTTCTTGCGCCACAGGTTCCAGGCGGTGCCGGCAAGCGCACGCGCACTCATCGGCGATCCCAGCAGCCGGAACAGGTGCTCGGCTTCACCCGGAAAGGCGGCGACCAGTCTACGCCAGGTCGCGGCATCGGCGGCGGAGAAAGCGGCCATGCGGGCGGTGGTTTTTTCCAGATCGTTGCTGACGCCGAACCAGCGTCCGTCCGGGAAGGCGCTGGCAAAACAGTCGGCGACCGGCGCGAACTCAAGACCCTGTGCTTTCAATTCATTTGCATATTTCCGGTGGAAGGCGGACCCGGCGAACAGGCTCAGATTCATTGCACCGAAATCGTGCCGGAAGCCGGGAAGCGTGTATTCGTGGGTCTGGACGGCGCCACCGATTGCTGCGCTGCGCTCGAAAATCCCGGTTTTCCAGCCTTTGAGCGCGAGATGCGCGGCGCATGCCAGACTGTTGTGGCCCGCCCCGACGAATATGGCGTCAAACTCGCTCACGCCCCGTTCCCATTTCCTTTATGCTTAAAGATAATTGCAGATGCATATGTTTTCGTCTAGTAGGATATTAAGGGCCGAGACGAGCCTTGATCTTCACCATAAAGAGGGAACTTCAGACCATGGACACGCAAAAACTCCTCGGCGAAGTCGCCGGCCAGCTGCTTTCAGGCGCCATCAGGGTGGTCGACCTCTCTGCGCAACTCGGACCCGACACGCCTCTTATCAAGCTGCCGCCGGAGCTTGCCGTCGACACGCCAAAGGTCGAGATCCATAACATCTCCCGTTATGACAAGAACGGCCCGTGGTGGGCATGGAACTGGCTGAAGCTTGGGGAGCATTCGGGCACGCATTTCGATGCGCCGCAGCATTGGATCAGCGGCAAGGATTATCCGGACGGCGCCACCGACACCATTCCGGCGCAGAACTTCGTCGGCCCGGTCAATGTCATCGACTGCTCGAAGGAAGCCGCCGCCGATCACGATTTCCTGCTCACCGTCGACCACATCAAGGCGTGGGAAGCCAAGCATGGCGCCATCAACGCCGGCGAGTGGGTGGTGATGCGCACCGACTGGTACAAACGCAACGGTTCGGAAGCCGAATTCCTCAACGCCAACGAAACCGGCCCGCATACGCCAGGTCCCACAGCCGAAGCCATCCAGTTCCTGATCAGCAAGGATATCAAGGGCTGGGGCTCCGAGACCATCGGTACCGATGCCGGCAAGGCCGGCGGCATGGAGCCGCCATTTCCGGCCCACACGCTGATGCACAAGGCCAACCGCTATGGCCTCGCCAGCCTCTGCAATCTCGACCAGTTGCCTCCGAAGGGCGCCATCCTGATCGCCGCACCGCTCAAGATCGAACATGGCACCGGCAGCCCTATTCGCGCGCTGGCGCTTGTATCCAACGGCTAGGTGAAAGCACGCCAGGGTGAGCCAGCCGGATCACATCATCGTTGGCAGCGGCATCAACGCGCTGGTCTGCGCGGCGATGCTGGGCGGCAAAGGGGCGCGTGTGCTCGTCCTCGAGCGCAACGACCGCATCGGCGGTTGCATGCGCACCGAGGAGATTACTGCACCCGGCTTCATCCATGATGTAATGGCGACGACCTTCGTGCTGTTCGTCACCTCCCCGGCCTTTGCGGCATTGGGCGGCGATCTCGCCAGGCACGGGTTGGAGTTCTGTCACACCGGCACGCCAACCGGCGTGCTGCGGCCGGACGGCAGTCATGCAGTGCTCACCACCAACCGCGCCGCCAATGTCGCTGCAATCAATGCGATCATGAATGGCGATGGCGACCGGCATGCCGGCGATGTCAGCGGCATCGAGCGCAATGCCGGCCTGTTGTTCGGCCTGCTTGGCGGCAGCCTGTGGTCCTATCCGACGGCCAAACTGCTGGCGGGCGACGCCTGGCGGCGAAGCCCGCGCGGGCTTGCCGCCTTTCTCGGTGAAGCACTGGTGCCGGCGCGCAGTTGGCTGGAAAGCACCTATCGGTCCGAGACAATCCGCGCGCTGTGGGCGCCCTGGGTGCTGCACGCCGGGCTCGGACCGGAAGACGCCTTCTCAGGGCAGATCGCCAAGGTCATTGCCTTCGCGCTGGAAGCGGCCGGGGCGCCGATCGTCAAGGGTGGAGCGAAGACCCTGCTCACCGCCTTCGAAGCTCTGATAAGGGAACGTGGTGGCGACATCCGCACCGCCGCCGATGTCGCCTCGATCGTCCAGAGCGGTGGCCGCGCGACCGGCGTACGGCTCGCCTCGGGCGAAACGATCACTGCCAACAAGAGCGTCATCTGTTCGGTCACGCCGACGCAGCTTTACGGCCGGCTGGTCGGCAGCGAAGCTCCCGAAGCCGATGTCGAGGCGACACAGAAATACCGCTACGGCAAAGGCAATTTCCAGATCCACTATGCGCTGAACAAGCCGCCGGCATGGCGCGGCGAAGGCCTGGACCAGGTGGCATTGTTGCACCTGACGCCGGGGCTCGATGGCGTCTCGAAAGCCTGCAACGAGGCGGCGCGCGGCATGCTGCCCGAAGTGCCGACCATCTGCGTCGGCCAGCCGCATGCGCTCGATCCGTCGCGCTGCCCGGAGGGCAAGGCGATCCTGTGGCTGCAACTGCCCGAGGCGCCCCGTCACATCAAGGGCGATGCTGCCGGCACGCTCCAGGCACCCACCGACGGGCAATGGACCGAGGCGTTGCGCGAAGCCTATGCTGATCGTGCCGAAGCCATCCTGGCCAACCACATCGATGGTTTCAAGGACAGCGTGATTGCGCGGCGCGCCTATTCGCCGGCCGATCTCGAAGCGATGAATATCAATCTGGTCGGCGGCGACCCCTATGGCGGGTCTTCGACCATCGACCAGTCGTTCCTGTGGCGGCCGTTCAAGACCAGCCGCAACCATCAGACCGGCATCAAAAACCTCTATCACATCGGCGCGTCCACCCATCCGGGCGCGGGCCTCGGTGGCGGTTCCGGCTTTCTGCTGGCGGGGAGGCTTTGATGGAGCAGAAGGTTCCGGAAAAGCGCCAGCGCATTTCGACGCTTGGCCAGATCGGCCTGCAGCAATTCGCGCCCTATCTGATGAACCGCATCATGGGGCGCTACAACGCCACCTTGCGCGACGATTTCCGCAAGCAGGGCCTGACCATTCCGCAGGTCCGCACGCTGGCCGTGCTGTCGGTCACCGACGGCGTCACCGTCAACGACCTCTCGGTCTACACCGTCATCGAGCAGTCGACATTGAGCCGCACGCTCGACACGCTGGAAGGGCAAGGTTTCGTGCGGCGCGAGCAGGGCGTTACCGACAGCCGCATCCGCCATGTGTTCCTGACCGATGACGGCCGCGCCGAGTTCACCCGCGCCTGGCCGGCCATGCATGATGCGTTCGAGGCGATGTTCAACGGTGTCGACGACGCCGAATACGCGGCTCTGATCGCCACATTGCAGAAGATGCTGAAGAACATTCGCAAGCACGACATCTAGACGCAGGCGCCGGCCGCACCGCCGGCAACGGAAGGTTGGAAAAATGGCCGAACGGTCTTTTGCCAAGGAAGTCGAAAAGCTCCGGCTCGGCGCCGGCGAGGAGTTTGCGGGCGAAGGCATTCTCGCCATCACCAAGGCGCTGCTGCAATGCGGCGTCGGCTATGTCGGCGGATACCAGGGCGCGCCGATCAGCCATCTGATGGACGTGCTGGCCGACGCACAGGAGATTCTGGGCGAACTCGGGGTGCATTTCGAGGCGAGCGCCTCGGAAGCCACCGCCACCGCCATGCTGGCGGCCTCGGTGCATTACCCCATTCGCGGTGCGGCGACCTTCAAGTCGACCGTCGGCACCAATGTCGCGTCCGACGCACTGGCCAACCTCGCCTCCGGCGGCGTCACCGGCGGCGCGCTGATCATCGTCGGCGAAGACTATGGCGAAGGCTCCTCGATCATGCAGGAGCGCAGCCATGCCTTCGCCATGAAGAGCCAGGTCTGGCTACTCGACCCGCGCCCCAATTTGCCGTCGATCGTCAAGGCGGTGGAGGATGGTTTCGAGCTGTCCGAGGCATCCAACACGCCGGTGATGCTGCAGGTGCGCATCCGCTGCTGCCATGTGCATGGCCATTTCATCGCCAAGGACAACAAGCGCCCGCCGATGACGGTGGCCGATGCGCTCGACGCGCCGCGCCGCGACACCGGCCGCATCGTGTTGCCGCCCGCCTCCTTCCTGCACGAGAAGGAGAAGGTGCAGAAGCGCTGGCCGGCGGCGGTGGAGTTCATCGCCAAGAACAAGATCAACGAATTCTTCGGTTCGGACCATGGCTCGGTCGGCATCGTCATGCAGGGCGGCATGTACAATTCGGTCATCCGCGCCTTGCAGCGGCTCGGCCTTGCCGACACCTATGGCGAGACGGATGTGCCGCTCTACGTTCTCAACGCCGTCTATCCCCTGATCGATGACGAGTTCCTCACCTTCTGCGAAGGCAAGCAGGCGGTGCTCGTGGTCGAGGAGGGCCAGCCCAACTACATCGAGCAGGCCTTTGCCGCCATGCTGCACAAGGCCGGGCGCGGCACCAGGCTGGTCGGCAAGGAGTATCTGCCGATGGCCGGCGAATATACCGGCCAGGTCATGCTGGACGGCATCGGCGCCTTCCTGCGCGCCGAGGCCCCGCATCTCTTGCCGGGTGAGGTGCGCGCGCCCAACAAGGTCGGCGACGGCGTTGACGCCGCGGACCTGATCAACGTCGTGCCGGGACGTCCGCCAGGCTTCTGCATCGGTTGCCCGGAGCGGCCGATTTTTGCCGCGACAAAGCTGGTCGAGCAGGAACTCGGGAACCACCACATCGCATCCGACATCGGCTGCCATTTGTTCTCGATCATGCCGCCTTTCGAGCTCGGCGCCACCACCATGGGCTACGGGCTGGGGCCGGCATCGGCATCGGCGTTCAATTCGCCCGACGCCAAACGGCGGTCGATCTCTTTCGTCGGCGATGGCGGCTTCTGGCACAATGGCCTGACCTCCTCGATCGGCAACGCGGTCTTCAACAAGAACGACGGCGTCATCGTCATCGTCGACAATTTTTACTCCGCCGCCACCGGTGGGCAGGACATCCTGTCGTCGCGTGCGGGCAACAAGACCAAGTCGACCAAGCATCCGATCACCGAGGCGGTGAAGGGCATGGGCGTCAAATGGCTGCGCCATGTCGACCGCACCTATGACATCACCAAGATGCAGGACACGTTACGTGAGGCGCTGACGACGGACGAAAAGGGTCCCAAGGTCATCGTTGCCTCGTCTGAATGCATGCTCAATCGCCAGCGCCGCGAAAAGCCGCTGGTCGACAAGGCGATCAAGGATGGGACTCGCGTCGTCAAGCCGAAGTTCGGCGTCGATGAGGATATCTGCACCGGCGACCATGCCTGTATGCGGCTGTCCGGCTGCCCGTCGCTGTCGGTAAAGTCGCTCGACGATCCGTTGCGCGACGATCCGGTGGCATCGATCGACCAGAGCTGCGTCGGCTGCGGCAATTGCGGTGAAGTGGCGGATGCAGCGGTGCTGTGCCCTTCCTTCTACCGCGCCGATGTCGTGCACAATCCCCGCCGCTGGGATCGTTTTCTGGAAGGCACGCGCCGCGCCGTGATCGGCCTGCTGCAGCGGCGCCGTGAAAGCCGCAGGTTGACGTTCGCCGATGCTTGACCAGGCTTCGCCCTTGCGCCCGAAATCCGATGCCGCCGATACCGAGCCGGTGATCAAACTCGCTTTGCTCGCGGTCGGCGGCCAGGGCGGCGGCGTGCTCGCCGACTGGATCACCGATGTCGCCGAGCGCAATTCCTATGTCGCGCAATCGACCTCGGTCGCCGGCGTCGCCCAGCGCACCGGCGCTACGATCTATTACGTCGAGATGGCCCGCGACACCGGCCGGCTGCCGGTCTTTGCCCTTTCGCCTTCGCAAGGCGATGTCGACATATTGATCGCCGCCGAGCTGATGGAAGCCGGCCGCGCCATCATCAGGGGCTTCGTCACGCCCGATCGCACCACGCTGATCACCTCCTCGCACCGTATCGCCGCGGTGTCGGAAAAGATCGAGCCGGGTGACGGCCGGGCCTCGTCTTCCAAGGTACGCGCGACGGCGGAAGCTGCATCGAAACGCTTCATCGCCTTCGACATGGAAAAGATCGCCGCGGACAATGGCTCAATGATCTCGGCCAGTCTGCTTGGCGCGCTGGCCGGCTCCGACGCATTGCCGTTCACGCGTGAAAGCTATGAGCAAGCGATCGGCGCCGGCGGCCGGGGTGCGAAAGCCAGCCTTGCTGCCTTCGCCGTCGCCTACGACCGCGCGCGCGGTACGACGGCCCCCGCGCCACAGCCGGCAGAACCGGCCACGGTCGACCCCGCTCCGGGTTCAGGGCGCGTGAGCGGTCCGCCGAACCTGCTGCAGGGTTGGCAGGCGCTGGCCGCCCGCATCGACCTGATGCCCGCGGCGGTGCGCGACATGGCGCTCCGGGGCCTGAGAAAGGTCGTCGACTACCAGGACATCTCCTATGGCGGCGAGTATCTCGACCGGCTCGACCAGGCGGTCGCGCTGGATAGCGCTGAACATGCCCATGCATTGTCCATCGCTGCCGCCAAGCATCTGGCCAACGCGCTGTGCTACGACGACATGATCCGCGTCGCCGATCTCAAGACACGTTCGACGCGTGACCGGCGGGTGCGCAAGGAGGTGGGCGTCAAGGACGGCTCCATCCTGCAAGTGACCGAATATTTCCATCCGCGCATCGAGGAGTTCTGCGGCACCTTGCCGGCGGGGTTTGGCAGCTACATCGAGAACCGGCCGAAACTTGCCGGCTTTCTCGACCGGCGCATCAATCGCGGCCGGCGCATCCGCACCGACAGCTTTGCCGGCTTTGCGGTCCTCTGGTTGATTGGCGGCCTGCGCCGCTGGCGGCGGCGCCTGTTGCGCCACAAGGTCGAGACGGCGCATCTGGAGCGCTGGTTTGCGCTGGCGCTCAGCCACGCGCCTCAGGACTACGCGCTCGCCGTCGAAATCTTGAACTGCCGCCGGCTGATCAAGGGCTACAGCGACACCCACCTCCGCGCCCAGTCCAAATTCGATCGCGTGCTGTCGGCGCTCGATCTGGTCAGGAGCCGCGATGACGCTGCCGACTGGATCAGGCGGTTGCGCGAAGCTGCGCTGAAAGACGAGAAAGGCGACATGCTCGATGGCGCGCTGAAGACGGTGGCATCGTTGTCTGATCATGGTGTGGGAAGAGGTCGAGCTTAGGCTGGTACCTCTACGCTACTGCCGCCGTTTCCCTACTCCCACTGGATTCGCGGATTGAACACGCCGCTTCAAGCGATCGCAGCTCGGCTTCCACCCGGATTGCGGGAAGCGTTGCCGGCGGATCTGCCGGGCGTCAGTCGCGCGATATGGACAGCCCCGAGAGAAGCGGAGCGTACGCGGCGAGCCTGCGGGATACGAACTCTGTGAAGAGCCGCACCCGCTTCGTCTTGCGTGTCTCGCCTTGCGTGAGAAGCCAGAGTGTCCCATGCATGGGCACGTCGATCCCCGGCACCCTCACCAGCAGGGGGTCGGTATCTCCGACGAAGCACGGCAGTTTCGTTATCCCAATCCCCTGGTGCGCCGCGATGATCTGCGTCTCGGCGTCAGGTGTCCTGAACGGTACTCCCGTGACGTGAACTTCTCCCTCGCGCGCCCAGTCCGGAATTCCATGATTGTCTATGCCTATCCATCGGATAGGATCAGGCGTGCCCGCACGCCACGCGGCTAGTCGATCGCGAGACATGTAGACGCCGCTGAACAGCTCCGGTCCCTTCAGGCCGTGAAGATTGAGCGGCAGGGTCTTGCGGTCGGCGACAATGCGGATCGCGACGTCGGCCTCTCGGTTGGTCAGATTTGCCAGCTCACCGGACGACAAGATTTCCATCTCGATGTCGCGATGCAAACGCGCGAAGTCGGCGAGATCCGGCATGAGCAGGTGTGTGGCGAGGAACGGTGGAAGCGTCACCCGCAAAAGTCCGCGCGCGCTCTGGTCACGACCGAAGACGCGCGTCTCCAGCAGGTGCGACGACGCTTCCATCTGGGTCGCGAGATCGAGGACCTCTTCGCCCGCAGCCGTCAGGCGGTAGCCGGAAGGCAGCTTTTCGAACATCTGCGCCCCGAGGCGTTCCTCGAGCTGAGCGATGCGTCGCAGCACGGTCGAGTGGTTCACACCGAGGCGCGCGGCGGCGGCACGCACCGAGCCTCCGCGCGCGGCGGCAAGAAAGTAGCGAACGTCATCCCAGTCGATCATGGTGCATTCCTGCGCAGCGCAGTGCGGCTTGCAAAGCCCATACTAACACGATCAGCCGTAGTTCGTGCGGTCATCGTGGCCTTCAATCATCTAGCTGGATCGTTTTCGCACCAGCGATGTGCGCGATTGCGCACTCACCGCCCGACTTCGGCGAACCCATCTTGAGGCTCTCGCGGGACTTTCCCGTACAGCCAAAGATACGAGACGGCGAAACGAAGGATGCATGACATGAACAGACTGAATGGAAAGACCGCTGTGATAACCGGCGGCGCTACGGGCATCGGCCGCGCCGCAGCCAAGCGCTTTATCGAGGAGGGCGCCTTCGTCTTCATCTTCGGCCGCCGGCAGGAAGCGCTCGACGCAGCCGTGGCCGACCTTGGGCCTAGTGCCCGCGCGGTTAAGGGCTCGGTCTCGGATGAGGCCGACCTGGACCGACTCTACGCTGCGGTGAAGGCCGAGCGCGGAAGCCTCGATATCGTCTTCGCCAATGCCGGGGCAGGAAGCCCGCTTCCGCTCGGCCAGATCACCGCCAGGCACATTGACGAAACCTTCGACACCAATGTGAAGGGTACGATCTTCACGGTCCAGAAGGCGCTGCCGCTGATGAGCCAGGGCGGTTCGATCATCCTGACCGGGTCGAGCGCCGGCACCACGGGCGCTCCGGGGTTCACTGCCTATAGCGCGAGCAAGGCGGCAGTGCGCAACCTGGCGCGGACCTGGGCGGAAGACCTGAAGGGCACCGGCATCCGCGTAAACGTGCTGTCGCCCGGAGCGACGGCGACCGAACTCGCGAAGGAGGCGTTAGGCGAGGAAGGCCAGAAGGCCTACGGCGCGATGACCCCGCTCCAGCGCATGGCCGATCCGGCGGAGATCGGCGCCGCGGCCGCCTTCCTCGCGTCGCCGGACAGCAGCTTCATGACCGCCAGCGAGGTCGCCGTCGACGGCGGCCTGGCTCAACTCTGACCCCCAGCGCGGTCCGTACCTGGCCCGTGCGCAACGAAAGACAAAGAATTATGAAAAAACTCGAAGGCAAGATCGCAGTCATCACGGGCGGAAGCAGCGGGATCGGATTGGCCACAGCCAAGCGCTTCGTAGAAGAAGGAGCGCACGTCGTGATTACCGGGCGAAGAGAGAAGGAGCTGAAGGAGGCCGCAGCCTTCATCATGAAAAACGTTACGACGGTCGTGGGTGACGTGTCGCTCCTGGAAGATCTGGATCGCCTCTATGCCGTCGTGAAGGAGAAACATGGTCATATCGACATTCTCTTCGCCAACGCCGGCGCGGGGACGATCGCACCGCTCGCCGTCGCTACCGAGGCACATTTTGATCAGACCTTCGATGTGAACGTGAAGGGTCTGTTCTTTACGGTGCAGAAGGCCCTTCCCCTGTTCAAAGACGGCGGTTCGATCATCCTGAATTCTTCAGTGTCGAACGTGTTGGGGCTTCCAGGGTTTAGTACCTACGCCGCGAGCAAGGCGGCTGTACGCAACTTCGCGCGCGCTTGGACACTGGAATTCAAAGACCGCAAAATCCGCGTCAATGCAATGAGTCCGGGACCAATCGAAACGCCGGCCTTGGAGACAACGGCTGGCCTTACGCCTGAGCAAGCCGAGCAAGCGGCCGCCCAGTTTGCGTCACAGATCCCAATGGGCCGCAGGGGCAAACCAGAGGAAATCGCTGCTGCCGTCACGTTCCTCGCCTCCGATGAAAGTTCTTTCGTCACCGGCGTGGATCTCGCCGTCGACGGAGGCATGGCGCAAGTCTGATCCCGGCATTAGCACCAAGATCGGAGAAGCACTATGAACTATGCAATCGTAGGATTCGGCAATATCGGACAGGCCCTTGCCAAGGCGTTTGCCCGAAACGGCATCGAAGTTTCCGTTGCAACCACACGCGACCCGGAAAGCTTTGCCGCCGATGCGGCCGCGATCGGACCCACGATCATCCCCAAAAAACTGGCGGAAGCCATCAAGGCAGACATCATCTTTTTGGCTGTCCGCTTCGAGGCGCACCCGGATGTCGCGAAGGCGCTCCCCACCTGGCAGGGGAAGACGATCATCGATGTGACCAATGCCTATGGCGTGCCCCCGGAGGAACTGGGAGGACAACCTTCTTCCAAGTTCATCGCGCAGGCCTTCTCTCGCGCAAAACTGGTCAAGGGCTTCAACCATTTGGTCGCCCCGGTGCTTGATCAGGATCCGGCCGTACATGGTGGCCGGAGGGTCGTGTTCCTGGCAAGCGACGATGACGCTGCCGCAACACAGATTGGGGAGCTTGCGGAAAATCTCGGTTTCGCGCCGATCAAGCTTGGCGGGGTGTCGGAAGGTGGCCTGCTGGTCCAGGCGCGCGGAAACAGCTGGGGTCATCTGATCTTCAAGGACCTGGTCAAATTCGACTGACGAGCGCGACGTCCTCGGCAAAGAGACGACGCACGCGATCGGAACTCGGATCGGATCAAGCCCGATCCGATCCGAGCAAATGGAGAAATCACTATGAGCACCGAGAAGAATATCCACTCCTAAGGAGATTTCGATGTACGACCAATCCAAGGTGTCCGAATTAATCCGGTTCGCACGAATCGAGGCGGGCTCCACCGTGATCGACGTCTACCCTGGCGACGGAGACTGGACGCGCCTCTTCTCCGACATCGTCGGATCAGAGGGGCGGGTCTACAGCTTCGTGCCGGCCGAAGTCGCCCACTTCAAGAACGATCCGGTCGGCCTCATGCGGACGCTCGCGAAGGAGCCGGGCCGAGAGAACGTCGAAGCCGCCTCGGCGGACCTCGTCGCGATGCCGGAGGTCACGCAGGCAGCCGATGTCCTATGGCTGCACCTGTTTTACCACGATCTTCACACCGCCCTGATCCAGAAGAAAGGTGCGACGGCGGCCGACTTCAATCGAGCTGTCTACAAGCGGCTGAAACCCGGTGGGTCCTACGTCATCGTTGACCACGCCGCCGCCGCTGGGTCGGGCACGAGCGACCTCAGTCGCTGCATCGGATCGACTGCATTCGTCCGCGAGGAGGTGGAGGCGGCCGGCTTCGTACTGGACGCGGAAAGCACCGTGCTGGTGAATAATGATGACCCGCACTCGATCAAGGTGTTCGATCCCGCGACCAAGGGCGAGACCGATCGCTTCGCGTTTCGGTTCGTGAAGCCCTGACAGCTCCCGGGCGCCGACTTCATGTCGACCTCCCATTGAGTCCATCAACTCGGGTTCGCACCCGTCAAGCTGGGAAAGCTCAACGAGGATGGCGCGCTGTGCACGCACGCGATGCGGCAGCGCCTTGAAGGCGTCCGAGGTGATGATGGCCACAGGTTCTGGAGCACACCTGCCGCAGGTTCCTGATCTGAACCTGATGAAATGACGGAAGTCGCCGCGCCGTTTAGGGAGCCGGCGCATCCCCTCAGGATGCGCCGGGACAAACGGTTCAAGAATGGTGGATTTCCGTTCCCAGCACCTTCAGGCATTCACGGATGAATGCCGCAAGCGCGGTCCAGCCTTTGGCTGAAACCATGGTCCCATCGACATAGGCGTCGGTGGGAGACAAATCGATATAAGTGCCGCCGGCAAGCGTCACCTCCGGCTCGCAAGCGGCGAGCGCCGCCACCTTCTTGCCGCGCACGACGCCGTCCACCGCGATCAGAATCTGGACGCCATGGCAGATCGTGAAGATCGGCTTTTTTGCCTCGTGGAAATGGCGCACCATCGCTTGTATCCGCTTGTCGGTGCGGATGTATTCGGGGCCACGACCGCCGGCGCAATACACAGCGTCGTACTGGCTCAGCTGCCTCTCGGCGTCGGCGAAGGTCTTGTTGATCAGCGCATTGTGGCCGGGCTTTTCGGTGTAGGTCTGATCGCCCTCGAAATCGTGCAGCGACGTCTTGATCATGTCTCCGGCGCTTTTGTCGGGGCACACGACATGAACGGTGTGTCCCACCGCTTCCATCGCCTGCTGATAGACGAAGATTTCATACTCCTCGGTGAAATCACCGGTCAGCATCAGGATTTTTTTGGCTGGCATGTCTTTTCCTCTCGGCTTGTTTCAGGGGCGAGGTGCACTGCGCGCCTCCTTCCCGGTATCGAAATCGGCTCAGAACGGGGAGTAGAATTCGTAGGCGGCAGGCTGGGCGAACAGCGGCGCGCCGCGCTTGAGGGTGCCTCGGGCAAGCAGCATCGCCAGGCTACTCGAACGCAGGCAGGAGCCTGTCCCGCGAATTTTCGATGTGCGCACGCATGGCTTTTTCGGCGGCGTCCGGATCGCCCGCGGCAAAGGCAGCGAGAATAGCCTCGTGCTCGTCGAGCGCCTCTTCGGTCACCCTGGAGTGATACATCAGCCGGAAGATATGGAAGTGGGTATGCTGGTGATTCAGTGTCTCGCGAATGAGTTCGTTTTGGGCGAACTCGACGATCTTGTCGTGGAAGATCGCATCCTGACGGGCGAAGTTCGAATAGCGCAGGCGTTCGTCTTTCCCCACCCGTCGGGCCATGACGCCAGCCGCCTCCTGCAGCGCGGCAAGGCGCTCGCCGTCCATTGTTGCGGTGGCTTTGGCCGCGGCGGCAGGTTCAAGCAATAGACGCAGCTCGTAAAGTTCGTCGAAGCGCCGGCGGGTGATTTGTGGGGCGGCGCGATAGCCGATCAGGTGGGTTTTCAGAACCAGCCCTTCCCCCTCCAGCCTGCCAAGCGCTTCACGAATGGGGGTATGTGAGACGTTGAATTCCTTGACGAGATTGTCGACGGTGATGCGCGATCCCGGAGCAATCCTCAAGGACATGAGCTGCGCGAAGATTGCTTCGTAAACGTCGCCGGCCAGACTGTTGGCGCGCTGGATACGACCCCTGGCACGGGCTTCATTGTCAACCGTCAGGTCCGTGTTCTGCATCGTTTGCCTCTTGACAGAACCACCCACTAACACGATGCTCCGCGAAACTCAATCCTATATCCTATACGATTTTATTAGAGGGCATCGCATGATTATGACCTGCAGCGCCGAGGTCGGCCTCTGGCACGAAGCCAAGCCTGTCGGCTTCCAACCCGTCTTCGCAGGATCTTGTGCATGAGCTTGTTTGCAGCGGCGCGCCTGCCGAGCGAGATTCTGTTCGGCAAAGGCCAGCGCCATGTCCTGCCTGCCATCGCCGCCAAATATGGGCGCCGCGCGTTCGTCTGTACCGATGTGCGCTTCGCGGCGACGTCGCAGTTCGCCGAGATTCTCGCTGGCTTGCACAACGCGGCGATCGAGACGTTGGTCTTCGACCGAACGCTGCCGGATGTGCCGCGCGACAGCGTCGCCGCCTGCATTGCGGAGGCGAAGGGTTTCAAGCCCGACGTGGTGATCGGAATCGGGGGCGGCAGCTGCCTCGACATGGCCAAATGCGCTGCACTTCTGCTCAGCCATGGCGGCAAGCTCGAGGACTACTATGGCGAGTTCAAGGTACCCGGCCCTACCCTTCCGGTAATCGCAGTGCCGACGACGGCTGGAACAGGCTCCGAGGTGACCCCCGTCGCCGTGATCTCCGACCCGGATCGGACGCTGAAAGTGGGTATCGCCAGTCCGCATCTCATCGCGGCAGTGGCGCTTTGCGATCCGGATCTGACGGTGACCTGTCCACCGTCCTTGACGGCGATCGCCGGCGCCGACGCGCTGACGCACGCAATCGAGGCCTATACAGCGGCCAAACGCGGCGTCGACCCTCATTTGCCGCAACAGCACGTGTTCATCGGCAAGAGCGCTCTGACCGACCATTTCGCGCTTCTGGCCATCAGGCTGCTCGGCCGCAGTCTGGAAAAGGCATATCGCGACGGATCGGACGAGGATGCGCGCGCCGACGTCATGATGGGAGCGCTGGCCGCCGGTTGCGCCTTCGGTACGGCGGGAACGGCCGCCGCCCATGCGGTGCAGTATCCCGTTGGCGCGCTTACCCACACCCCGCATGGCCTGGGAGTGGCCACGATGCTGCCCTATGTGATGGCCTACAACCTGGCCGCAGCAGCCGCGGAGATTGCGGAAGTCGGCACTGCTCTTGGCCTTTCCCTTCAGGGCGGCGGCGCCGATGCCTTGGCGCACGCCACCATCCGGGAGGTGAGCCGGCTGTTTGGCGCCATCGGCATCACGCCGACATTGGCCGAACTGGGTCTTCCCGAAGACAAGATCGACTGGACGGCCGAGCAGGCGCTGGGCATCGACCGGTTGATCAAGAACAATCCCCGCCGGTTCGACCTTGCCGCGATGCGACGGCTGGTCAGGGCTGCTTATGACGGCGACATGTCCGCCACCATGATGTGACCGACCAGGAGTTCATCCAATGAACATTGCCGCAGGCATATCCGACGAGGATCAAGATATGTTCGACTACGCCACGGTCTCGCACGGTCTCTACATTGGCGGACGCTGGCGGCCTTCATCGGAGGGTCGCGTGATCGAAGTGGTCGATCCCTCGACTGAAGCCGTGATCGCTGCGGTTCCCGATGCAACGCTCACTGATGCCGCCGCCGCCGTCGACGCTGCCGCGAAGGCGGCGGCCGGCTGGCGCGAGACCCCGCCACGCAGGCGATCGGAAATCCTGCGGCGCTGCTTCGAACTGATGACCGAACGGATGGAGACGTTGGCTGCGCTGATCTCGCTGGAGAACGGCAAGGCGCTGCGCGATGCGCGCGGTGAAGTCGCCTACGCCGCTGAGTTTTTCCGCTGGAACGCCGAGGAGGCGGTCCGCATCAGCGGCGAGTTCGGCCTTGCACCCTCGGGCGCGAACCGGATCATTGTCGACTACCAGCCCATCGGCATTTGCGTGCTCATCACGCCATGGAATTTCCCAGCCGCCATGGCGACACGTAAAATCGCTCCGGCGCTGGCGGCCGGCTGTACGGTGATCCTGAAGCCCGCCAGCGAGACACCGCTGACGGCCTATGCGCTTGCGGCGCTCTACGAGGAAGCCGGCGTGCCGCCCGGCGTCGTCAACGTCCTGACGACCTCGACCCCCGGACCGGTGACGGCGGCCATGCTGGCCGATCCGCGCGTGCGAAAGCTGTCCTTCACCGGCTCGACCGGCGTCGGGCGCGTGCTGCTGGCCGAAGCCGCAAAGCACGTCATTTCCTGTTCCATGGAGCTTGGCGGCAACGCACCCTTCATCGTCTTCGACGACGCCGACCTGGAAGCCGCCCTCGACGGTGCGATGGTTGCCAAGATGCGCAACGCCGGCGAAGCCTGCACGGCCGCCAACCGGCTTTACGTCCAGGCCGGCATCCATGATGCCTTCGCGGAAGGCTTGAGCAAACGCATGGCGGCACTCAACCTGGGCCCGGGCACAGACTCAGACACAGAATGCGGGCCGATGATCACCAGGAAGGCTGTGCACAAGATCGACCGGCTTGTGCAGGACGCCGTTGCCCGCGGCGCCAAAATCCTGTGTGGCGGCGGCGTATCTGAAGGCAGAGGCTTTTTCTATCCGCCAACGGTGCTCAAGGACGTGCCGGCCGACGTTGCCATGGCTCACGAGGAGATCTTCGGTCCCGTGGCGCCGATCAGTCGCTTCGACAGCGAGGCGGAGGTCATCGCCAAGGCCAACGACACAGAATACGGTCTCGCGGCCTACATCTACACGCGCGACCTGGCCAGAGGAATGCGCGTGGCATCAAAGATCGAGTCGGGCATGATCGCGCTCAACCGCGGCCTGATGTCGGATCCGGCGGCGCCCTTCGGCGGAGTCAAGCAAAGCGGGTTGGGGCGAGAAGGCGGCCAGAAGCATGGCGTTGCCGAGTTCATGGAGGCCAAGTACATCGCCGTGACCCTGTGAGCGGACATCACGCCAAAGATCCGTTTCGCATTCGCGATCATGTGGTCGAGTTCGACGACATGGTCGCCGAGATCGTTCGCAGAAGCGAGGACACCAGGGCGAATGTTCCCATGGTCGCCGATGTCGCCTACGGGGCTGACGCCACCGAAACCGTGGATCTGTTCTTTCCCGAGGGCAAACGGGACCGCCTGCCGGTGCACATGTTCATCCACGGGGGCTATTGGCGCATGTTCTCCAAGCGCGACTATTCCTACGTCGCCGAGACCGTTACGAACGCAGGTGCGATCGCGGTCATTGTCGACTACGCGCTGATGCCGACCGTCAGGATGGCCAGGATCGTCGACCAGGTGCGCCGCGCCAAGCGATGGGTATTTGACAATGTCGCACACCATGGCGGCAATCCCGGCCTGCTGACCGTTAGCGGTCATTCCGCCGGTGCGCATCTGGCAACAATGCTTTTCGACGGTGACGAGCGGGCTTCCGGCATCAAAGCTGCGCTGCTGCTTGGCGGCCTTTACGACCTGAAGCCATTGCAGATGTCGTTCCTTGCCGCCGAGATCGCGATCACCGACGAGGAGGCCCGCCGATTCTCGCCCATCGATCACAGTTTCGATCCATCCGTGGGCGTAGATATCTTGGTCGGCGCCGATGAAACGCCGCCGTTCCACAGCCAGGCCGCACTCTTCACCGACCACCTTGACACACAGGGACTGACTGTTTCGCGCACGACCCTTGGCGGGGCCAATCACATGAGCAGCGTCCGTGACCTTGGCTTGGCTGGTACCGACTGCTGGCCCGCGTCGTGGCCGCCTGAGACTTCCGCCAGAAGCGCTGCTGGACGCGACCGTTCAGCAAAGTAGCGTCGCAGCATCGGGTACCGACAGCGGTGGCCAATCTCCCGCCACCGGTCCCCATACCGTAAGCCCGCCGTCGATGTCGACGTCGACGTGGTTCATGCTTTCCAGCGTGATTGAGCTTGATAACCGATGTCGGCGATCGCCGCCATGCCGGCAGCGCAGTTGAGTTCTCAAAGCCAACCGGCCAAAGATGCCCCTCAGGGGAGAGCGGGCCGGCGTTCCGTAACCTCGCCTTCAGAATATGATAGCCCGCGGCACCCGGAGAAGGGAATCTGCGCTCTCAAACCAGCATCGACTGCTGGGCGGAGATCCCAGCCGTCGCGCCGTGCGATATTGCCAGGGTGACCGATGGCGGCGTGAGGGGGTTGGCGAGGTCGCCCGCGGCGTAGATGCCGGGCATGCTGGTTTCGCGGCGCTCGTCGACCTTGAGGATTACGCCGAGGGGCGTATCGACCGTGGCGAGGCCCAGTGATTCGTGCAGGCTTGCGGACGGCTTGTTGCGCGGATGCGCGAACAGGATGTCGACCGCGACATTGGGGCCGGTATCGAGCTTGACGGTGGCGTTATGCCCCCCGTGATGGGCGATCTCGCTGATCCGGCCGTCGACGACAGGTATGTTGCGGCGCGCCAGACCGGCCCGGATATCGGGCGGAATGTCGTGACCATCAGCGAAGACCGTCAACCTGTCGGTCCAATCGTGGAACAGCCTGACCTGACTCATCGACTGTGGGCCGGACCAGACGAGGCCCCAATGCTGGCCGGCGACTTCAAAGCCGTCGCAATAGGGGCAGGGCACGATGGACGTGCCCCAACCTTCGGCAAAGCCCGGAACATCAGGCATCTGGTCGGCGACGCCATAGCTCAGGATCAGGCGGCGCGCGCCGAGGCTTCCGCCATCGCCAGTGAGGACGGAGAAATCGTCGATGGCCCCGGAGAGGCTGTCGGCCCGGGCATTGACCAGCTTGATCGTGGGATAGCGCGCCAGCTGCCGCCGCGCCTCGGCCAGGATGTCCAGCGGTGGCTTGTGATCGTGGCCGAGCAGGCCATGCGAGTGGCCGGCGAAGCGGTTGCGCGGCAGGCCGGTATCGAGAACGGTGACCTTACGGCGGGCACGGCCGAGTTGCAGGGCGCCGGCGAGACCGGCAAAGCTGCCGCCGATGATGATGACGTTATCCATGATGGGCTCCGTGTTGTGGATGAGGGGCTGGTTGGACCTGGTTGAAACCTACCCATCGGCTTGCGCATTTCAGAAACTACATGGTATCGTAATCCGATAATTAGGATACTGTCAAGGACTGGAATTGTCGTGACCGAAAATAGCCAGGGCCGGCGCGGCCGGCCCGCCAACGAGGCGCTTGGCCAAACGATACTCGACGCTGCGTCCGAACTCTTTGTGGAATTGGGTTTTCAAGCGACCACATTGGACAAGGTCGCCCAGCGGGCGAAGATATCCAAACTCAGCATCTATCGGCACTTCGAGAACAAGGAGGCGCTGTTCAGCGCGGCCATCGCGTCCGGCTGCCATCAGTTGTTTGCACCACAGGCCCTTCTTGAAGGCGTCGGCGGTTCGGTCGAAGATCAGCTCATGGCGGTGGGATCATCCCTGCTTCGGACGCTGTTGAGATCAGACGTCCGCAGTGTCGAAGCCATGGTCATGGCCGACCAGACGAATCCAAGGTCGTTAAGCAAGCTCTATTTCGAAGCCGGCCCCGCCCATGTCATCGCCCAAATCGAGGTCCTGTTGCGTCAGTTGCACGCGAAGGCGGTTCTGAACGTGCCCGATCCTCTCCGGTCCGCCCGCTTGTTTGCCGCGCTTTTCAAAGGATCCGATCTTTTGATTATCGCACGCTTCGATGAGGCGAGAGCGGCGGACGACAACGAAATCGAATCCTATTGCCGGTCGGCCGTCGCCATGTTCATGGCTGCGCACGGCTAGCAGTCTGCCCTGCCCGCTAATCGTTGTATTTCTGCGAAATACTCCGCTAGAGCCGCCGTCGCGATGGCGCCCATCCACCTCGTGTCGATCGCGTCGGGGTCGGACTGCGCGCCCGCCGGTGATCGGCATCTCCTACCTGCTCCGGTCACACAGCGCTGACCCTTGAGCGCCTCGGCCGACCTGTGAGGGAGAGGAAGAGAATGCCGGTTATGGCCGCGAGAATCGAGCAGATGAGGTGTCGATCGCCGCGAAGGGACACCTGCGGACGGACCTTCTTTGGTACACTTGAGTACGTCCATTCGTGGGTGGGGCTCCAGCGGTTCGTGCCCCGACGCGCCCGCGAAGGCCGCTGGTGCCCGCGACAGATCCTTCCAAGGTGCGGGTCTGGAATGGCCCAAAAATTCTCTCGAGCTCCCGGAACATCGGTCCGCCCCTGTGGTTCGACAAGCAGCGGCACAGTCGATCCAACCAGGCATCGGCCCGCTTAGGACAGGCGCGAGGTCCCTACCCACAGATCTTGCGAAAATAGGAGCAAGCTATGCGAGCGTTGGTCTGGCACGGCAAGGAAGACATACGCTGCGATCAGGTTTCGGACCCGGAAATTGAGGATGAACGTGACGCGATCATCAAGGTGACGAGTTGTGCCATATGCGGCTCCGACCTTCACCTCTACCACAACTATGTGCCAGCCATGCTGCCTGGCGACATCATGGGCCACGAGATGATGGGAGAGGTCGTTGAGGTCGGCAAGGGCGTCAACGGCGCTCTGAAGGAGGGAGACCGCATCGTCGTGCCGTTCACCATAATCTGCGGTGAGTGCGACCAGTGCAAGCGACAGAACTTTTCGGTTTGCGAACGCACAAACCGCAAGAAGAATCTCGGTGACAAGGTGTTCGGGCACACCACCGCGGGTCTGTTCGGCTACACTCATTTGACCGGCGGCTATCCCGGGGGACAGGCGGAATACATGCGTGTGCCGTTCGCCGATGCCACGCACGTAAAGGTGCCCGACAGCCTTACCGACGAGCAGGTCCTCTTCCTCGGCGATATTTTTCCTACCGGATGGCAGGCGGCGGCACAGTGCGACATTGAGCCCACCGATACGGTTGCGGTGTGGGGCTGTGGCCCAGTCGGGCAGATGGCCATACGCAGCGCCCTGCTGCTCGGCGCGAAACAGGTGGTGGCGATCGATTGCCTGCCGGAGCGGCTTTCCATGGCCGCGGCCGGCGGCGCCATCGCCATCAATTTCGCCGAGGAAAGTGTCGTCGAACGACTGCGGGAACTCACCGGCGGAAAGGGCCCGGAGAAGTGCATCGATTGCGTCGGCATGGAAAGCCACGTCTCGCTGGCCCAGCCCGATACCGTCTACGATCGCGCAAAGCAGTTGATGCTGATGGAAAATGATCGACCGCACGTTTTGCGTGAGATGATCTATGTCTGCCGGCCGGCCGGCGTGATCTCGATCCCCGGCGTCTACAGCGGGCTGGTCGACAAAATTCCGATGGGACAGGCAATGAACAAGGGGCTCGCCTTCCGAATGGGGCAGACCCATGTCAACCGTTGGACCGAGGATCTGTTGCGCCGCATCGAAGATGGCCAGATCGACCCATCCTTCGTCATCACCCATACCGTGGGGCTCGAGCAGGGACCCGAGATGTACAAGGTGTTTCGCGACAAGCAGGACAGCTGCATCAAGGTTGTACTGAAACCGTAGGGAAATCGTCATGAACGTGATTGCCAAACTTACCAACATCACCCGATCGCCTGGCGATCCCAAAGTGCTGAAGACTGGGCAGAGTGCGGTCGCGGCCTCCGATGGCCTTGCCCGCAAGCTCGGCTGGTTCAGCATCGCGCTTGGCGTCGCCGAGCTGGTTGGCGCCGAGCGGATTGCCGGCGCGCTCGGCATGCGCGGCAAGGAAGACCTGATCCGCGCTTATGGGGCGCGGGAAATAAGCAGCGGCATACTCTCGCTTTCAGTGGACAAGCAGGCCGGGCTTTGGAGCCGGGTGGCCGGCGACGGCCTGGATATCGCGACATTGCTGACAGCATATCGGCATGGCAACCCAAAGCGCGATAATGTAGGCCTTGCGCTTGCCATGGTCGTCGGCATCACATTGCTCGACATCATCGGTGCGAAAAGCGTGACCGCGCGCCACTCTCGGAGGGGGACCAAGCCACGCGACTACAGCGATCGAAGCGGCTTTCCCGGAGGCACTGCCGCAGCCCGCGACCGTGCCCGCTCGCAGCGCAGCCAGAAGGCCGGCGCAGCCTGATAGAGATTGCGGAACCCTGGCGGCATGCGACCTGAACAGGTGGCATCTCGTCAGGCCCTAACGCCAGAGGTGGTAGCTCTCGGCGAGCCGAGTTTGCTGGAACAGAGTGGACCGTCGCGCGGCCGTTCTCGCCGTCTCCTGGGTGACCGCCGCGCATGGGTTGTGTGGCCGGTGCGTTAAAGGCACGAAGCAAGCAGCGATCCGACCGGCATCGAGCCTTCCATGTCTCTTGCCTTGGCAAGGTTCCGGCGATCCTCAGGCCGAGCGGCGTTCGGGAAGCTCGGTCTCTTCCGCCACCCCTTTCCGCAGGTCTCGGCGCAAGCGTTCCGCTTCGTCGGAATTATTATCGTCGTCTGTCCGCTCGAGTTCGCGATCGATTGTCTCGCGCGACCCCTCTGCCGGATCCTGTTGCGGAGATGTGTTCGGGCCGGTTTCGATCTTGCCGTCGCCGGGAACGGTGCGGTCGCGAGACTTCGTCATCTTCAGCTTCCCTTTCATCTGTCATCTGCCTCGGCATCTCCGATGGCATGAATTTTGGCCGCTTCCCTGCCGAACCGGATCGTCGACGCTTTGTTCCGGGAAAGCCCCCGCAGGTTCGTGCTGGTCGGCCCCGGGGCATTGGTCGATGCCCTTGCCGGGAAGCATCCTATGCCAACGAGGTCGGCGGCAGCCTCATCGATGTCGTATCAACATGTGGGCTGTGAAGGCGTTTTCGGCCCGGACACGCGAGCACGCCAGGCTCGCGGCGAGTTTTCGAACCGAAGCAGATGCGCAGCGTAACAGCTGGATGTATACGGAAAAGGCTGCCTCATCCACGACATCGCGCTTTCGGTAATGGCCGGCGGCATGCTCGCCTGGGCGGTCCGGCAGCTGGTAGCGAACTGGTCATAGGCCTTTGCAAAGCCGCGTCGATGAAGCGGGTGCGGTAGCGCTGGTCGGTGTAGCGTCGAGGCATCTGTCAACCGGAGACAAGCGCGACCGCTTTTGGGACCTCACTGTTTTTTCCACCGGGACTCGACATCTCACTATCATAGTTGATTGTGGCTGCCGGTGACCCTGCGTAATGGATAGCCATTCCAACTCTCCAACAGGAAAACGGTATGTTGTATCCGGGTCGGTTTTTGGGGCCAAGCGAGATTGAGATGCTCGCCCAGGTTTGTCACACGGTCTGCAAAGAGCGCGCCCTACCTCTTGCTTCGCAGAACGGAGAGCGCATAGCTGCGCATATACTCAGGCTGTTTATGAATGGCTTGATTGAGCAGAATGAACTGCTCGATGCTGAGAGGAACTGGGCTCTTCGGCTTGACCGTTCGGTCCAGCAGACGATGTCAACTACACGCACATGAGAGGCCGCGGGACCCAGTTTGGTAGTCGGAAAGCCGCCAAGGCCGGTTGGGAACAAACCTGACATTTGAGCGTTTGTAGAGCCCTTTCACCGGGCAACTCACCGAAATGCTTCTTGCCGTGCATGATGCGATGTCTACGGCCGTTTTGGCGGGCAGGAGCGCCAATGCGGAAGTATTCGGTGTGGTCGACCTCACCAACAAGGCTGAGGTCGACATCGGCATCACCAGCTTGGGAAGAGCCATCCAGTTCGTGGCCAACGCCTCGGTGCTTGGCTATGACATTCGCGGCGCCATGGTCTTCTATGGCTCGCCCGGCACCCCGAGCCTAAGGGCGAGAGAGTGCGAGCGCTTGTGGGCGCAGTTTGGCGGCGCGCTTCTACAGCCGTAGCTCTATCAGGACGTTCGCCCCACCCGTTTCATGGTATGAACGCGTACGGAGCTGAGGCGCTACCCAGCCAGAGCGGGAATGGCTCAGTGCTAGGTCTAGCGCGCGACCGCACCAAGCAGCTTTTCGGTGAACGGCTTTGAGCGGTTGGGCCAGCGTGAGAGCGTCCGGCCGCATACCTGCCGCTGCCTGCTTTCATGTGACTGGGCGGGGCTATCGGGGAGCCCGGTTTACCGCTGGGTCGGGCCCTTAGCCGAGGGAAGCACAGTACGGCAACCCCGCTCTTTGCTGGCTAACATCCTTCCGCTCTCAGGGACCGGACCATGCGCACAACAACAGGGTCATACGGTTTCTTTTCGGATTTCCGATAATTCATTGTGAAAAGCGCGGCACGCCGGTTGCAGACCATAATTGCACGGACGTAGCGAATCTCGCCATTCTTGACCCCGGAGTAGCTGGCCCATTTCGGGGCTAGGCGCCGATAGGTCAGTCGCCAACCGGCCTTTTCGTCCTCGATCATGCGATGTTCAATCTCGGCGCGAAAACTTGCTTTGCCCAGTCGCGCGCCCCAAACGACCAGAAACGCGTCTCTTGGGCCCTGAAAAGCCGCGCCCTGCTCCGAATTCTGGGTCAGGACGAAATTCGGAGGAATATCGAAACTAAAGCCAAGCTGTCGGACGCCGAAGGGCTGCCACGCCTCGGCCTGAAGCAACGTGGTCCAAAAGAGAAAAACTGTAAGTCCCAGCAGGAGGCGTCGCATTGCTCTGATTTAGCGCTGGCTACCATGGTGTCCAGACGACAGAGGTCCGTGACATAAAAGATATGCATCATGGCCGCGCAGCATATGGACGCGGGATTCGCGATTGACGGCGTGCGGTCGAAACGGCTTCCGTCCCACGAAAGGAGAGGACGCAGAGGGAATTGGTGCGTCGGTATGATCGACTGGCAGAAAATTGGCGAGGCCGAATGTCCAACGTTCATTGCCCGCAAAATGGGCGCCGGCTTCCTCTTGTGCCTAGGGAAGAAGAGCCGAAATTATTCCCTGGCGAAGACCCTGATCTACCTCAGACGGGGGGCATGCCCTGTAACTTCGCCGTGACCTGATCCCCTTCGGGGAACAATCAGATCGAGCTCCAGTTTGGCCTTCCAAGCGAAGGCACTGATGGAGCATGCCATGAGATTTCCACACAGCACGACGGCCGCGGCCGCCGTTTTCATTGCCCTGACCTCCCCCGCGCTCGCCCAGAAAAGCGGAACACCATCACCCTCGACACCTGCACCCGCTCCGGCAACCGAACCGCCGGCCGCCGGACAGTTGCCGGATGCGACCGGACAAGCGGATGCACCAACACGCGAAATGATCCGCCAGATGGTTGAGCAAGCTGTCCGGGAGAGAATGCAGCAGGATCGCGGTTCCGAAGAAGGTTTCCGCGAGGAAGATAGTCGCAACTATCAAGGCGATCGCAACGAGGGTGCTGACCGCCACGATGAAGATGGCGGCCGTTGGCAGAACCACGGTGGCCGCGATCGTGGACACAGAATGGCTGGACGCTGGCATCATCAGCTGATGCGCGGTGCCGGCATGCGACTGATGTTCGGGCTGTTGGACACCGATGGCGACGGATCGGTTTCCGAGGACGAGGTTCAACGCGCGGTGGGCAGGATGTTCAGTAGCATTGACGAGAATGGTGACGGCAAGATCGATGCGGACGAGATCCAGTCCTTCATGCATGGCTCCAGCATGCATGGCACTGATAGCGAGGACACGCCGTAGCTGCCTTCAAAGTGAATGCCCTCCCTCGGACAAAGCGGGCGAGCGCCTGGCGGTCGAATTCGAAGCGGTGTCTCTTGGCTATAGGCGCGGCGGCCCTAACAGCACCCTCCAGCCTTGCGTTATTCCCGCAGTCCCGCGAGACGCCAGCCGTGACAAAAAAAGGCTGCGCAGTGCTGATCAAGGAACGATCGAAGCCGACCAACGCAGGGTCACTCGGGCGCCCGGTCCTCCAGCAGAACGAAGGATGCGGCGATCAAGTCGTCGCCATTGATACGTCCTTGGCTGTCCTCCAACATAGTTGCAACCTTGTGGAAGGCCATCATTTCACCCGCGTCAATCTGCGCTTCACGCATCTTGGCTGTGAGATCAGCCACGCGATTTCCTAACGAATGTGATTTTGCAGTCTCGCAATTCGACATGATTAGTCATCCTTTGCCTTGGGGTTTCACGCTGCCGAACGCAATGCTTCAGCGGATGTTCCGAATTTGGCCATCAGTCTTATGGGATAGGACTTGCGTCTGATGGCGGTTGGAAGAAGCCCGAACGGCGGAACACGCAGCCGGACGCCGAATTGGAAACCCACCGTCGATCGAAGTCCCTTGTCGCCGGTTGAGATCCCGCCATCTTCACTGTCGAGAGGGTGGCGGGATCGCCTTCCGAGGAGCGAGCGCATATGAGGTAATAGATATTTGGCAGATGTACTCACGGCCATCCTGCTCGCTTCTTTTGTCTGCGCATGTTCATTCTTTTCGGGAAACCCCATCTCTCCAACAACACGCAACAACCGCGTTGCTACCCACGATTGATGCGATGACAACTGCATCAACAAAGCAAAGCCTCTTCGCCTAAGGTGCGATTGCCGCGGGCTTTTTCGACTTGAAGGTCGTCCAACGCGCCCGGTGGTCAGGCCATGGCGTTCAGCGGGAGCCAGGTAGACTCATCGCGAAAATCCCGCAGCGAGGCATGTCGCAAGTCCTCCTCGCCGCGTGCGGATACTGGAATCCGCCTGGCTCGTTGTGACAGGCATGCGAAGATGAGTGTCGGCGCATGGACGCGGAAAAACCCGCCAGCGTGAGCCAGCGGGCCTTGTGATGGGATGGCCCGCGCGTGCGGTCAAGGCTGCGCGGGCCGACCATGATGAATGAGGGGACATCTTGGTCACCGGCACGACCGATGAAGAACGAGCCGGGTGTGACAGAACACCCTTGGAGCGAGGATGTTCCCGTCCGCACAAAAAAGCTCGCCGGCGTGAGCCGGCGGGCAGTCGCTATTTTGCCGTCAAGCGGACAGACCGCTTGCGGCCCACCCACTGCAGCATTTTTCCACTTTGAGCCGAAATCATTCTCAACTATGGTTCGCCAGGCTTAAGGCATGGGGGATTGCCGATGGTTTTATCACGCAGGGGTGTCGTGCTCGGCGGTCTGGCGCTGGTCGCGGTCGGCGGAACCAGCAATATTGTTCAAGCCGCGGGGGCAAAATCCTTTTTCGCCGGTACCGCCAGCGATAACGATTTCGTCTATCGCAAGACCAACTTCGCCAAGATCGACAAGAGATGGCATCGCCAGATCGTCAAGTATTTCAGCAGCGAGCCGGTCGGCACCGTCGTGGTCGATACCCGCCACCACTTCCTCTACCTCATCATGGAAAATAAGACTGCCATCCGCTACGGCGTCGGCGTCGGCAAGGAAGGCTTCAAATGGTACGGCCGCGCGACGATCGATCGCCGCGCGCTGTGGCCGCAATGGGTCCCGCCCCCCGAAATGCGCGAGCGCAAGCCGGACCTGCCGCCCATGATCGCGGGCGGCGCGTCCAACAATCCGCTCGGGCCGCGAGCGCTCTATCTGTACCGCGACGGCGCCGACATCGGCTACCGCTTGCATGGCACGCTGGAGCCATGGAGCATCGGCACCGACGCTTCCAGCGGCTGCATCCGCATGTTCCCCGAAGACATCATCGACCTCTACCAGCGGTGCCCGATCGGCACCGCGGTGGAGGTCCTGCCGCACATCGCCGACCAGGCGCCCGCTTCCACCACTGTCGAATGATTGGCGCATCATGAACCGCATGATTGAAAACACGCGCCGGCTGCTCGCCGCCGGCCTGCTGGTTGTGGCCACATCCTGCTCGACCAGCAACACGCTGGCCCCGTCGACGCCCGACGTCACCAACGCCGAGATTGCCGGCTTCCAGAACGTGCAGCCGGGCAGCGAGGAGGATTTTATCCTCAATGTCGGCCGCCGCACCTACTTCACGAAAGGTTCGGCCGCGCTCGATTCTGTCGCCAAGGCCACCCTCGACACCCAGATCGCCTGGTTGACAAAGCATCCGCGCTGGCTGCTCAAGCTGCAGGGTTTCGCCGACGATCCCGGCGCAAGCGAAACGGCGCTGTCACAGCAGCGCGCCGATGCGGTGATGGACTACCTCGCCGCCGGCGGCATAGACCGGAACCGCATGTGGGCCAAGGGCTACGGCAAGGACAGGCTGGTCCGCGACTGCCCCGACTCCGCCTGCAGGTCGCAGAACCGCCGCGTTGTGTCTAATTTGCGCGATGAGAGGGACGAGTCGTAGAGGCTGCTGTTTTGCTGGTCGCCAAATCAGTCTCACAACGCGACGGCGGCATGGCTGCAATGCGCCTATCGGGGACATTCACCCAGCGTTTGCCCCTCCCCGAAAGCTGACGCTCCGGTTGAACCCGGAATGAAGTCAGCTTCCCGTCTACCAACCTCCGGTTCAGGGTCTGGTGGGAGGCTTCGGCATCCGCCTCGACCAGTTTGCGGACGTGGCGGTTGTCCGCGATCCTGATCGGCATGAGCCTCGCCACATGTCGGTGTGCTACGGGGAGTGGGCGCCGTGGAGCTGGCAGGTACGCTCGCTCAAAGCATCGGCCGTCCGCCGGTGACCTCGTAGAGTGCGCCGGTGGTGTAGCTCGATCCTTCCGAGGCAAGCAGCACATAGGTCGCTGCAAGCTCTGCCGGTTGCCCGGGACGCTTGAGCGGCGTGTTCTTGCCGAACTCCTTGACCTTCTCAGAGGGCATTGTCGACGGGATCAGCGGCGTCCAAATCGGCCCGGGAGCGACCGCGTTTACCCGAATGCCGCGTTCAGCTACCAGTCCTGCTAGTCCGGCGGTGAAGTTGGCGATCGCTCCTTTGGTAGTGGCGTAGGCAAGCAGTGCCGGCGATGGACTGGTCGCGTTGATCGAGGATGTGTTGATGATGGTCGAGCCGGGTTCCATGTGCTTCACTGCTTCCTGGGACAGATAGAACATCGCATAGACATTGGTGCGAAAGGTGAGATCCCATTCCTCCGCGCTGATGTCCTCCAGCTTCTCGAACGACGCCTGGTGGGCTGCATTGTTGACGAGGATGTCCAGGCGCCCGCATTCATCGATAGCTCGCTGCACAAGCGACCGCGCGAAGATTTCGTCCGAGATGTCGCCGCGTGCGAGCACCGCCTTGCGCCCCGCTTCCTCGACCAAGCGCGCCGTCTCCTGCGCATCTTCGTCCTCTTCAAGGTAGGAGATGATGACGTCGGCGCCTTCGCGTGCAAACGCGATAGCCACCGCCCGGCCGATGCCCGAGTCCGCGCCGGTGATCAGCGCGACGCGGTCCGTCAGCTTACCGCTGCCGCGATAGCTCTCCTCTCCGTGGTCGGGCCGTGGATCCATCTCGTCGGTGTAGCCGGGCATGTCCTGCTGCTGTTCGGGAAGCGGCGGCTGAGGATATTTCTGCTGGGCATCCTGCATGTCAGGTCCTTTTTTGGCTGGAGTTGCGGTTGTGTCGATCCGGTTCCGTGATCGGTCCCTTGGCGGCTTTCGAGCCACCGCCCCATTCCTCGGCCTTGCACGCTTGGTCGCCGCCCATGAGGTCCGGCGAACTGCGATTTGCGGTGCCGCTGTCGGTCTTGTTCAACTCGTGCTCCTTCTTGCGTGTGGTCAGTCTTTGTCGCCGGCGGTAATCATCGACCTCAGCGGCTCTTGCGCCACATTCGCCTCGATTTCCGCGCGTCCGGGGGTATCCGGTAGCGCCTTGCGGAAATTTCTCGCATAATCCGGTGGCATCTTCGGTGGCATCATCGGTTCGTACGGATCGACCACGGCCTCGATGACCACCGGACCCTCAGCAGCCAGGGCAGCGTCGAGAACGCCTTCCACCTCCTCGGCGCGAGAGACGCTGTAGCCGATGCCGCCCATGGCTTCGGCGGCCATGGCGAAGTCGATGGGCTGGAGTTCGCAGGCGAATTGCGGGTTACCGAGGAACATCATCTGCTCCCAGGCGATCTGATTGAGCATGCCGTTCTTGAGCACGAGCACCTTGAGTGGGACCCGGTACCGAACTGCCGTCGAGAACTCGCCGAGTTGCATCGCGAGACCGCCGTCGCCGACGACCGCGAAGACCGGCCGGCCGGGAAAGGCCAGGCCCGCGGCGATCGTATAGGGCAGTCCGCATGCCATCGAGGCCAGCGCGCCCGAGACGCCGAAGGCCTGCCCGTCACGCAGCTCGATATGGCGGGCCGCCATCTCGGTGTTCTGGCCGGAATCGGCAACCAGGATCGCATCATCGGGCAATCGTTTCCCAAATGCGCGTGTAACCACCTGGGGCTTGAGCGAAGTGGCGGCCTTTTGCTCCGACTGCGCCATCATCTCGCGCCAGCGTCGCATGCCCGCCTGCGCCTTCTCGAGGAAGCTGCGATCATCCTTGCGCTTCAGGCGCTTGTTCAGCAATCGCAGCGTCACGGCGGCATCGCCGGCAAGGCCGGCCTCAACGGGATAGCGCAGGCCGATGCGCTGCGGGTCGCGCTCGATCTGCACCCCGCGCGCCTGTCCCGGCTTCGGGTAGTATTCGATGTAGGGAAAGGTCGAGCCGACGACGAGCAGCGCGTCACATTCCTCCATGATTTCCTGCGACGGCAGCGTGCCGAGAATTCCGATGCCGCCAGTCGTCAGCGGGTGATCGTCGGGCAAGGCAGCCTTACCGAGCAAGGCCTTTGCGACGGGGGCACCAACCAGCTCCGCCGTCTCTTCCAACTCGTGCCTGGCACCAAGCGCGCCCCGACCGGCGAGGATCGCGACCTTCGTCGCCCCGTTCAGGATCTCGGCGGCTTTCGCAAGTTGTTCTTCGTCGGGAAGCCTGCTTCCTTCGAACCAACGATCCGGCGTATGCGACGGTTTGTTGCGCTTCGAGCGCTTGGCCTGGTCGAGCGTGTGCTCCTGCACATCGCTGGCGATCGACAGATGCGCAACGCCGCGACGTGCCAGCGCCGACCTGCAGGCGAGACCGGCCAGGCTTTCCATATGCGCCGCGTCGGAGACCTGCGCGTTGAAGACGGCGACATCGCTGAAGACGCGCGTCAAGTCGACATCCTGCTGGGTGAAGGTCTCGATGAGGTCGTGGAACTGCATGCCGGTAATGGCGAGCACCGGCGCTTGGTCGAGCTTGGCATCGTAGAGTCCCGTCAGGAGGTGTGTGCCGCCAGGGCCGGAAGTTGCGAGGCAGACACCGAGCTTGCCTGTCCATTTTGAGTAGGCGCACGCCATGAACGCCGCGGATTCCTCGTGCCGCACCTGAATGAAGCGGATGCGGTCCTGCCGCCTGCGCAGCGCCTCCATGATGCCATTGATGCCGTCGCCCGGCAGGCCAAAGATGATATCGACGTTCCAGTCGATCAGCGTCTCGATGAGGATGTCCGCGGCGGTCGCCATGTCTCAGTCCTACCGCGATGCGGATCCCGCCGCCTGGCTGCTCTTGTTCGCGGTCTTGTCAGTCTTACGCTGGTCCTTGTCGCCGCCGCGATTGCCGCCATGCAACTCGTCGGAAGATTGAGCGGTCTTGCCGTCTTCCAAATTAGTGGCCATGCGCAAAGCTCCCTTCATCCGGCCTGCCTAACCAGAAAGTCGGTGAGATGTTCCGTGCCCGAAGGCAAGGCCGCCTAGTCAGGTGCCGAAGGCAAACTTGTCAGTACCACCCGATGAGGCGCTGTTCGGCAGTCAGCGGCTGAACAGGCGAGGTGCGATCGAACAGACCAAGGCATCGAACTGCTGCGAGGCCGAGCTTGCATGTAGTGGCTGAGGCTGCCTGATCGCCAAAAGCGCTCGCGGCAGAGCTGGCCGATGTTCAGGTCGCGTCTTCGCAGGTCCCTATAGCCAGAGCGCAACGCCGCCCGGACCGTCCCCATAGGCGAACTCCTCGCACCCCTCGTTGACGAATTTCCCGCGCGGGATTCCGCCTCAGTGGCGAAAGGACTCGTTCGTCGCGCACACCGCGGCGGGCGATGTGCGCTTCGACCATGCGGTGCCTGGCGTGCCGGTAGTCTGGCATGGCTCCTCGATAGCCTTAAAGACGACAGGCTTAGTCGTCCTGCCTGCGCTTGTGGTGCTCGCTCTCCTGGTTTTCGCCGCGGATCATCTGGCGATCATCCTTGTCGGTCAATTCCACGCCCTCGTCGCGTAGATTGGCGCCGCCTTGCCGCGCCTCGCGCTCCTGCTTGGTTCTCTTCAGCTCATCCTCGGCATTGAAATCGTCGCCGGCATTGCTGGTGTTCTCGCGCTTTTCGATGATGCGCAGCTGCTGCTCGTGGGTCTTCCGGCCGGCCATGGCAAGGCGCCTCCTACTTGTTCGTGCGTCCGGTCTGGTCAGGATTGATGCCGCCCTGAGGCGTGACATCGTTCTCGACATCGCCTTCGAACGTATTGTCCCCATCGAGAGCATCGTTCTCGTCGAGCATATCGCCGCCCTTGACCGCGCCCTTCGAGGTGCCGATTCCCGGGTTGTCTCGCAGATCCTTGTCCGTGGGCTGTTTAGTCTTGGGGTGTTGGTTGGTCATGGAATTTCTCAGCGCTGGTTGAGCTTGAACGAACGACGGTCCTGGCGCTGTCCAACTTCAACGTGGAGAAAATGTTCCGGAACATATTCGCTTGTCAGGTGCGCGTAAGCGGCCAGGCGGCCGCCGTCTCGGCTAGCGAAACTTCAGGCATGCCACATTACATCCCATTCCGAGGCGAATTGGCAGGCTAAAGTGAAAATCGAGACGGTCGAAAGCTTGCAAGGAGTGGGTGCTCTGTTCCGGTGGCGATCTCGGTTGCAAGCAGTTCGCCGGCAATCAAGCCAAGTGTTGCGCCGCTGTGGCTGAAGGCGACGTAATACCCCTCGATGTCCCGCAACTGGCCGAAGACCGGCTCGCCGTCTCCGGGGATCGGCTTGGGCCCGACACCGTAGCTCTCCAATTCCAATTTCGGATGACCGTCGAGAACATTCGACGCTTCGTCGAGAAGCCCCTGGATGGTCGATGCTTTTACGCGATAAGTCCCGTCCGGATTGACTACCACCTCTTCTTCCGACCAGGCAGAATCGAGCGCGAGGGCGCCATCAGGCGTCGGCCGGATGGCGACGCGCGGCGTGTTGAGCACGGCGCGTAGCGGCAAGTCGACTGGCTTGGTCCTGACCAGCAGCGCGATTGGTGTCCCATCGGCAATACGCTGACCGGCCACGGCGACCATTCGCGGCACATCCGCACCGGTCGCCAGAAGCACCGCGTTGGCGGCGAAGCTGATCCCGCTGGTGGTGGTGACGCCGGTGGCGCGGCCGTTGGCGACGGTGACGGTAGCGCTTCCGGCCTCGGTGACCACCTGGCCGCCCCGCTCCACGAATTCCGCGATCAATATTTCGATCAGCGACGGCAGGTCGACCCAGCCCTCACCCGCGTTGAAGATCGCGCCTTGAGGCGTGACAGCGCTTGCGCAGACACCCGGCGTGACCAACCTTATGGCGTCCGCGGACAGATGCTGCGCATCATAGCCGAGACGTTTTTCGTGAGCGAAGACATCGGCGATCTCGTTTGAGGCATCGTCCGCATCCCACGTCAGGCCACCGTCGAAACGCAGCCAGGCGGCATCCGGGCATCGCGCCGACAAACTGCGGTAGCGGTCGATACCGATCATGCGCAGGCGATGATATTCAGCCGAGCGCCTGCGCGCCGAATTGATCCAGGCGAGCGAGCGGCCGGAAGCTCCCTTGGCGAGCGGTCCATCATTGACCAGCACGGTCTCGATGCCGAGCCTTGCAAGATGAACGGCCGAGGAGACGCCAAAAATGCCGCCGCCGACAACAACGACCTTGGAAACCTGATGTGATGCAGCCATGAGATATCTTTCACTGGTGGAGGTTGGTTTGGGCGGCCGTCTTGAAGGGCTCATGCGTGATCAAAGCACTTCGGCAAGGAAGTGCTTCAGACGCGGGCTTTTCGGCGTGTCGAAAATCGCGGCAGGCGTGCCGGCCTCGATGATGCGGCCTTCATCCATGAAGACGACCTGATCGGCGACCTTGCGGGCGAAGCCCATTTCATGCGTCACCACGACCATTGTCATGCCGCGCCGGCCGAGATCCGCCATGAGGTTGAGCACACCCTTCACCAGTTCTGGATCGAGTGCGCTCGTTACCTCATCGAACAAGATGACCTCCGGGTCCATCGCCAATGCACGAGCGATTGCCACACGCTGCTGCTGGCCACCGGAAAGGCTCCCTGGACGATGGTGTTTGCGGGTCGCAAGCCCGACGTCGGCAAGGCGCGCCTCGGCGATGCGCTCAGCTTCCTGTACAGGGAGCCCCTTTACCTTGGTCAGCGACAGCATGACGTTTTCGAGCGCGGTGTGGTCGGGGAACAGATTGAACTGCTGGAAAACCATGCCGACACGCCGGCGCAGTTTTTCAGGCTTCATCGCCAGGATGCTCGCACCATCGAGCAACACCTCACCGCCCTTGGGCTCGACCAGGCGGTTGAGGCAGCGCAGCAGGGTCGACTTGCCCGAACCTGATGGGCCGATCACGCATGTGACCGTGCCAGGCTTGACTGCCAGGCTGACGCCTTTGAGAACATCGAGGTCGCCATAGGCCATGTCGAGATCGGTAATGGCGAGACTGCCGCCCTTGAAGCGGGGCAGCGCTGAGCGGGCATCAGAGCCGGCCTCCGAAAGTGCACTGCCGGTGGCGCCCTCCAGTTCGCTCACTTCGGCCAGGCCGCTGATGACGAGGCCGGCCTTTTGCTTTCCGACCCGCAGCGAGTTGTCGATGTAGTTGACCACATGGGTCAACGGCACGGTGATGACGAGATAGAACACGCCGGCCAGAAGCAATGGCGAGAGGTTTCCAGTGACCACTGCCTGGTCCTGACCGACACGGAAGATCTCGCGCTCCGAGGCGAGCAGACCGAGGAAGTAGACAAGGCTTGAATCCTTGACGTTGCCGATGAACTGGTTGACGAGGGCCGGCAAGACGCGGCGGATGCCTTGCGGGATCACGATCAGGCGCATGCCTTGGCCGTAGCTCATGCTGAGCGCCCTGCAGGCCTCCATCTGCCCGCGCTCGACGCTCTGGATGCCCGAGCGAAAGATTTCGCCGATATAGGCGCCGGCGATCAGGCTCAGCGCAAGAATGCCGAGCGGAAAGGGCGAAGGCCCGAAGATTTCACGGCCGATGCGGGCAAAGCCCTGGCCGATCAGCAGGATGGTGACGATCGCCGGCAGGCCACGGAAAATATCCGTGTAGACCCGCGCCGGAATGCGCAGCCAGCGCGATTGCGAGATGCCCATGACCGCCAGGATCATGCCGAGGATGACACCCAGTACCGTCGACGCGGCGGCGAGGATCAAGGTGTTCTTCAATCCGATGGTGATCATGCTGGGCAGCACGTCCGCCATTGCCTGCCAGTCGAGGAAACTGCGCCGCAGGTTTTCGAGCCAGTTCATTCGCCCCCCTTTTGGTTGCGCTATTTACATCGTCCGCATCAAGGACGGCGGCGTAATCCGGCCGCCGGCATGAAAGCCAGCGGCCGGGTACGGTCTACTTCTTGGGAAGATACTGGTCGGGCATCGGCGAGCCGGGGAACCACTTTTCATAAAGCGTCTTCCAGGTGCCGTCCTGCATGGCCGCGTGAAGGGCGGTGTTCAGCGCATTGCGGAGCTTGTCGTTGCCCTTGCGCAGGACGAAGCCGGCCGGCGCGTCAAAGGAAGGAATATTGACCGCGATCTTCAGGTTCGGATAGCGAACGCCATAGTCCTTGGCAGCCTCGTAATCGAGGAAGTGGGCATCTACGGTTCCGTTGTTAAGCGCCGAAACGGCGGAGTTGTTGTCGGGGAATTTGACGAGATCGGTTCCGACAAAATTCTTCGCCGCGTAGATTTCCTGGAGCGTGCCTTGCACGACGCCGAGACGTTTGCCCTTGAGCCCGTCCGCCGACGTGATCGCCTTGTCGGCGGTAAGCACGGACAGATAGCCTGCGATATACCCGTCGGAAAAGTCGACGGTCTTTTTGCGTGCTTCCGTCGTGCCGATTGCCGCGACCGCGACATCGAAGCGCTCGTTTGCAACGGAAGGCATCAGCGCCGAGAATTCCTGGCCGGTGAAGATCACCTGGTCGGGCTTGAATCCAAGGCGGCTCGCGACGTTGCGGAACAATTCGATGTCGAAGCCGGTGAACGACCCATCGGCCTGGGTGAAAGCGTAGGGTTTGGCATCGCCCATGGTCCCGACGCTGATGACCTTCGCATCAATGAGGCCATAGGGATTGTCATCCGCGGCGGCCACTCCTGAAACCAGCCCAGCGCCGACGCACATCGCCATAAGAGCCATTGCGCCGGTTCTGACCGGGCACATCAACGACTTGAGAATTTCTTTCCTGCTCATGTCTTTCTCCACTCTGAAGGTCTGTTCTTCTTGGTATTTGCGTCGAGCCGCCATCTGGCGCCCCGACATGCCCTTGACGAGATTACGGTCCGTCACGCCTCTCGGCTCCACTCCTTCTAAAGAGACCGGTCTCATATTGCATGAGACCGGTCTCTTTGATAATCGTTATCGCCACATTGACCTCCCGTCAACAACTCTTGTAGTCGTCATCCAATGAAAAGAACCGCCCCCAAGACCCCGTCGATAACGGTCAGCGACGTCGCCCGTGCGGCCAATGTTTCGAAAGCGACAGCCGCGCGCGTGCTCGGCGGATACGGCGTCGTCAGCGACATGATCCGCGCGGAAGTCATGGCCGCGGCCAAGGCCTTGGACTATCGTGCGAACGAGTTGGCCCGCAGCATGACGACCGGCCGCTCCGGCATCATCGGCGTGGTCGTCGGCGACATCGAGAACCCGTTCTTCAGCCTCGCGGTACGCGGCATCAGCGACGCGGCAAAGGCAGCCGGGTTCAACGTCATCCTGGCCAATTCCGGCGAGAAGATCGAGGCGGAAAAGGCGGCCGTGAAACTGCTCATCGGCAAGCGCGTCGACGGGCTGATCGTCACGCCGTCGGAATCGCGCGACATCGCGCACCTGCGCGATATCCACCGCTCGGGCCGACCGCTTGCCCTGCTGGATAGGGCGCTGGCAGATCTGGATGTCGATACGGTCACGACCGACGATCGCGGCATCGCCATGCTGGCGACCCGCTTTCTAGCCGATGCCGGCCACCGTAACATCGCCTATGTAACCGCGGTCGACGCCGAAGGGCACGAGTACCGGGATCTCGGGCAGATCTACACCTCGTCGGTCCGTGAGCGCATCGACGGTTTCCTCACCGTGTGCCGAGAGGCCGGACTTGATCGGCCAGAACGCTATGTCCGCCTTGGCGCCACAAGCCCCACCGAAACGCGCAGGGTTGCCGGCGAGATGCTGTCGGCGCCGGATCGGCCGACGGCGATCCTCGCCTCCGACAGCGTCATTGCGCTGGAGATCTTCAAGGTGACCCGCGAGCGCGGCCTGCGGGTTCCCGACGACATTTCGCTCATCACTTTCCATGATGCGGACTGGACGAGCGTCACCACGCCGCCCATCACCGTTATCGACCAGCCCGTCTACGCGCTTGGCAAGAGCGTCGCGGAATTGCTCATCCGGCGATTGAAGGGAGATTCCCGCCCGGCGGAAAAGCTCGTTTTGCCGACCGCCATCATTGCACGCGGATCCGTTGGCCCGCCCTTGAATGGAAAGCCGCAAGTGCGCCAAGCATAGGTGTGACGGCGATACGGCCCACATTGAATACGCTAGGGAGCCAAGGTCGACGCACCCCCGCTTTAAGACTGATACGGGTCAATGAAGCCCAGCAAACACCCTGATCGCAATGCCACGTCCACCGCCATCGGGACGGCACGTGCCGGCTCATGGTTTGAAGAGCGTGACGATGAGCCAGATGCCCGGCTACTTCTTGCGCCTGCCTGGCTTCAGGGCCGCCAAAAGACTGCTGATCTTGCCGGCCTTGCGGTTGCGGATCTCGGCCTCGTTCTTGCGGCGCACCGCGGCGCGGACAAGCCTGGCGCCGAGATAACGCAAAGGCTCGGGCGGCAGCGACATGCGCCGCTCGATGCCGACCAGACCACTTTCGCTCCAGCGATCCTTTCGCTCGAGCACCAGGCTCGCCAGAATGCGTCCGGCTATCGGCGTCTGCGCGATGCCGGTGCCGTTAAATCCCATGCCGTAGAAGATATTGGGATGATCGCGCAGGTGGTCGAAGACAGGAACGTGTTCAGGCACGCAGTCGATCGGCCCCGACCAGTCATATTCGATCGCCACACCGCGCAGCGACGGGTAGACCCGATGCAGCTCTCGCATATTGTCGCGGCCGTGCTCCGGGCTGCGGTTGAAGCTGGCGCCGAAATTTCCACTGAAGGCGACGTTGCCGCTGCCACGACCGAAGACCACCCTGCCCCCCATGGTGCGCTGGTAGTAGAGCACCTGGGCCTGGGAATCGCAGATCGAGGCACCGTCGCGCCAGCCGATGCTGTCGAGCAGTTCGGGAATGGCAGCAGTGGCAATCACCTCGCTGCCGACCACATAAAGATGCCGCCGCAGTTCCGGCAGCGCCGAAAGCCAGGCGTTGGCGGCAAGCACGATTTTGTCAGCCCGTACCGCGCCATGCCCCGTGCGCACCGTGCATGTCATGCCGGGTTCGATGGCGAGGACCGGGCTGCGCTCGTGGATGATGACGCCGCGTGCCAGTGCCAGCTTGCGCAATCCGATGGCAAGTTTGGCGGGATGGACCGTGCCGGCGGTGGTCTCGACGACGCCGACATAGGAGGCCGATGAACCGGTGCGGCGTTGAATGTCCTCGGCCGTCAGCGGGCTGAAACGGTTTTCTCCAACAGCCGCCGTCAAGGCCACGGCGGTCTCCCAGGCGCCTTCCTGCGCAATGGAGCTTGCGGTCCACAACCATCCGTCCAGCCTCAGGTCCATGTCTATGGTGCCGTTTTGCTGCAGCGCCTTCAGCTCCGCGATCGATGCCACCGTGTCGGCGCACAGCAGGCGCGCTTCCTCGAGACCGACGACCGCACTGATCTGGTCGATTTCGGCGAACCATGAATGGACCTGACCGCCGTTGCGCCCCGAGGCCCCCGATCCGCACAGATCGGCTTCAAGGATGACCACCCGCGTTTGCGGCGCCAGTTCAAGGATCCGCAGCGCGGTCCACAGACCGGTATAGCCGCCACCGACGATCACCACGTCGGCGCGCTCGTCGCCTCGCAATGGCTCGGTCGCAGGGGCGGCGGTAATGTCCTGCAGCCAAAACGACCGGTCAGATGCAAGCGCGACCGCAGGCTGCCGCAAACGAAGTGTACTCACGCTTGGGCTCCCTGCGCATCGACAATGAAGCTGGCATATTTGGCTCGCAGCCAATCGGGTATCGGACGCGGTCTCTGAGGAAACCCGCCGAGATGGGTGCAGGTCTGTGCCGCCGCGATCGACGCCCTGTGCAATGCCTCCAGGGCGCCAAGGCCGCCGAAATGGAAGCCGGCGAGGAAGGTGGCAATAAAACTGTCGCCGGCGCCACACGTATCCACGACATCGACAAGCGTCGCCGGCGCATGCACGACATTCGTGCCATCGTCGAAGTACGAGCCGCGTCGACCACAGGTCAAAACCACCTGCCTTGCGCCGGCCTTCCTGAGCGCGCCCAGCGACGGCTCGATGGGAACATCGACATCGTCCGGTCCGGACGCAAACAAAAGCGGGACACCGTCGAGCGGCAGCGCCATATGGGCGGTTGATAGATCGACGCTGAACGGCACATGGTCCGCTACCAATCGTTGGACGAGGTGCTTGTTGGCGTTGGTGCCGAGATGCACCCAGTCGGCCGCGGCGATGACCGCATAATGCGCGGGCGCCGGCATGAAGTTTTCGCCCACACCGAAGGATTCGTGCAGGAACTTCCGGTCGCCGGATTCATCGCGCAGCAAGGTGACGGCCGTATCGCCGGGACGCCGTTCGACGTCGTCCGGGGATAGGCCGGCACCTGCCAGCTCGGCAAGCACCACGTCGCCTTCGGGATCGTTCCCGACGGCGCCGAAATAGCGCGCGGACCAGCCGTTGCGCCGCCATTGCGCCGCGACATTCAAGGCATTGCCGCCCACCGTCATCAAGTTGTTGGTCAAATAGGCATCAAGGCAATTGTCCCCGACCGCGATAAGCTTCTTCGACCTCATGCCGGCACCGTTGCGCGATTGAGGTATGGCGCGATGGCGCCAAGGCAGCGTGTCCAGGCTTTTACCGGATCGAGCGCGTAGGAGCCGTTGCCGAACGGCTCGAAGGTGAACTTTCCGGCATAGCCCAGGCGCGCGAGCTCGCTGACATAGTGGCCGAGCGGCAGCGTACCATCCCCCCACACCAGATGCCCGCCTGGTGTGCCGTCGACCAGATGGACATGCGCCAGCCGCGAGCCGAACAGGTCGACATAGCCGGCCACGGTGTCGCCGGCCGTGGCCATGGCGACAGTGTCCAGCACGACGTCGATGTTTTCAGCGCCCACCTCGTCCAGCATTTGGCGCAGGCCTGCCGCATCATTGACGAGGTTGCTCTCGAACCGCTGCAACGGCTCGAGCAGGCAGCGCACCCCGTTTGCGGCGGCGCGCCGGGCGATCTCGCCGATCGAACCGACCGCGCGGTCCCATGCCGGTTGCCGGGGTTCGCTCTCGTAGCCCCGGCCGGGCGTCAGGAAGAGATAGCGGGCGCCAAGCGCCGCGCAGATGTCGGCTGCACGGCAAAACCGCTCGATGCTGTCCTGGCGCAGTGCGGCGTCGCCGGAGGCAATGTTGATTGGATACAACACCTGCTCAGGCGTAAAGCACCAGGCCGACAGCTCGTTGTCGGCGAGTACCCGGCGAACGGATTCGACACGTGCGTCCGTGGCGTGGAACAGGTCCAGATGCTGGGCAATCCCCCACAGCTCGATCTCGCGCAGGCCAAAGCCTCGGATCGTCCTGGCGACCTCATCGAAGGGGAAGTGCTGGAAGCTGAAATTGGCTCCGATCAGCTGATGAGCAGCGAGCTGCGGCATGAAGGCTCCTTTCGGGAATTGTTATTTGCCGATGCCTTCGGCCAAGCCACGGATGAAGTAGCGTTGCGCGCCAAAGAACACGATCACGATAGGCAGCGCCGAGATCGTCATGGCCGCGAACACCACGGCATAGTTGGTCCCGTGGGTTGCCATGATCGACGTCAGTCCGACCGGCAGCGTCTGCACATCCGAGCCGCTCGTGAAGATCATCGCGAAGAGATATTCGTTCCAGGCGAACAGGACGTGCAGGATGACGCAGGAAATGATGATCGGCCGGCACAGCGGCAAGGTGATGCGCCAGAAGATCTGACCCTCGCTGGCGCCATCCATCGTCGCCGCCTCGTCGATGTCTTCAGGCAGATCCAGCATGTAGGCGCGGATGAGGAAGGTGGTGAACGGCACCCGGAACGCCGTGTAGAGAATGATCAGCGCCCAGTAGGTGTTGTAGAGACCGAGCGCCTGCAACATCTTCACCAGTGGAATGATCGCCACCGTGGGGCTCAGCATCAAGCCGCCCAGAACGATGGCGATAACCAGCGGCTTTGCCGGCATCTTCGTGCGGGTCAGGCCGAAGGCCGTCCAGGCGCTGATCAGCACGGTGCATATGGCCGAAGCGATGGTCACCAGCACCGAGACTGTCACGTAGCCACGCACGCCCTGGTTCCATGCCTGCACGTAATTGTTCCACGACCAATGGGTGGGCAGGGCGAAGGGATCGTCGAAGATCTGCGCATTGTCCTTGAAGCCGCTCAGCGCCATCCAGATCAGCGGATAGATGACGACGACACCAAGGCAGACCAGGAATGAATAGAGCAACGTCCTGGCGATGACCGACCACACATTGACGTGCCGGCTGCGACCGGCTGCGACCATCGCACTCATAGCTGCACCCGGCGGCGCTTGGTGTACCAGAGCTGTGCCGCACCTGTGAGCATGGTCAACATGAAGATGACGGCGGCGATCGCCGCGCCATAGCCGAAATTGTCCTCGATGAAGGCCTTCTGGTAGAGCCACGTGCCCAGCACCTGGCTGCTGTTGTTGGGCCCGCCTGCGGTCATCACCATAACCTCGTTGAACACCTGGAACGCGCCCGTGATGGTGACGATGATCATCAATCCCGTCATTTCCCGGGTGAGCGGAAAAGTGATGCTCCACAGGCGGCGAAGCGGACCCGCGCCGTCGATCGTTGCGGCATCGTAGAGGTCGCGCGGGATCTTCTGGATGGCAATGGCGAACAGCAGCGTCGAATAGCCAAAACCCTGCCATTGGCTCATGGCGATGATGGCATAGATGGCGGTGTGCTCATTGCCGAGCCAAGGCATGACGAGCTGGCTCAGTCCAACACGGCTGAGCGCGGCATCCAGCAAGCCGATCTGCGGCTGGTAGATGAAATAAAACAGCAGGCCGGTCACTGTGATCGAGATTGCCGACGGCACGAAATAGACGGCGCGCCACAGCCGGCGCCAGCTTTCGCTTTTCAGGTCCTCGATAATGGCCGCCAGCAGGAACGCGCCGAAGACCTGGAAGATGACGGAGATGAGAGCGTAGAGGCAGTTGTTCCACAGCGCCAGCAGCACGACCGGGTCATGCAGCAGCCGGTCGTAGTTGGCGAGGCCGACATTGGTGACCTCGCCGGTGTAGATGTCCTGGTCGGTGGTGCTGACGATGAAATTGTCGACGATCGGATAATAGACGAACCAGCCGATGAGGATGAGCGCGATCGCCGCCCATCGCAACGATAACAGGTTGGCGAAGCAGGCCCGCCGGCTCTTTGGCCGTTGCGGCCTGGCGACTCCGATGTCGGCGCCGCTGTCCACTGTGTCCGAGGCCCTTGCCATGCTCGCCTGCTTTATTTGGCCGCGGATGCGGCTTTGCGCACCTCGTCCATCACTTGCTCGGGCGTCATCGAGCCGCCCGCCAGCGCCTGCAGGCTGGACAGCCAGACGGCGGCGACGCGCGGTGGGTTGGCCGTATCCAGCCAGGGCATGAGGTATGAGGCGGCGTTGATATCCCTGAGGCCATCGACCACAGCCGCGCTCATGTTCGATTCCGAGGCGCCGCCGATGGTGGCGCTCGGCTGGCCATAGGGTGGCGCAGACAGCACCTGCGCATTTTCCTTCGAAGTCACGAACTTCATGAAATCGATCGCCAGCGGGATGTTCTTCGATGCCGCATTGATCATGTAGCCCTCCGGCGCGCCCTCGATCGACCTGGCGTCACCCTTGGCGCCGGCGGGCACCGGCAGCCGGAAGAATCCGAAATCGGCGGGCTTTAACGCCGACTCCGGCGTGGCGGCCTGATCGAACTCGATGATCTCCTGGTAGTACATGGCCGACTGCGCGTTGGTGAAGGCCTGGAGAGCCGAGGCATAGGATGTGCCGTTGACGCCGGCGCCATCGGTGCAGCGCTCGACAAGCTGGCTGAACTGCTTGAGTGCTGCGACATAGCCTGGATCGCTGTATTGGGCGGTGGCCGGATCGAAGTCGCGTTCCAGCGTTGCCTGCGGCACGTTGTAGGCGAGCAGCTGGCCTGCAAAGTGGATCGCCGGCCAAGCCTCCTTGTTGCCGAAGGAGATCGGTGTCACGCCGGATTTGCGGATGGCGTCGCAGCTGGTCAGCAAGTCCTCGAAAGTGGCGGGTGCCTTGAGGCTGAGCTTGGCGAAGATCTGCTTGTTGTAGCCCATGAACTTGGCATCCTGGTAAAGCGGAATGCCATAGAACTTGCCGTTGTACTGGAACGCCTTGACGGCGGCTGGAGACAGCGACTTGCCCCACTCGGTATCGGCAGCAATGACGGGCGTGAGATCAACGGCGCGATTGCCGCGCACGAAATTGCCACCCCAACTGCCTGTCCAGGAGAAATAGATATCGGGCAGCGAGTTGGAAGCGACCAGCGTCTTGGTCTTGCCCTTCACGCTGTCGTCGCTCTCCTGGATAAGTTCGACCTTCACATCCGGATGGAGCTTCTCATAGGCCTGTGCCAGGTTGACGAAATAGGGCGACAGCTGTTGCAGCCCGAACTTGGTCAGGACCGAAAGCGTGCCGGTGTATTCCACCTTGGCGTTTGGGTCGGCCGTGACAGCCGGCGAAGCGGCGGAACTGCCGCTTATCGACAACCCCAATGATGATACCGCGGCCACCGTGACCGCCACGACTTGCAGCGAACGTTTCATGGATAGCTCCTTCAGAGGTAAGAGGGGATCAATATTCCACGCGTTTGTAGTAGCGACGGGTGGTCAGCGGGTGGTTGCGCAGCACCTCGAGATGGGCGCTCAGCCGCTCGAGCAAGGTGGCGAGCAGAACCGGCGAGATCATGCCGCGGACCTTTGCGGAGATGCCCGGCAACTTGACCGAGGCCGCGTCCAGCGTGCGAACGCGGTCCGTGTAGCGCCTGGCGAAGTTCTCGACCCGGTCGGCCAGGGGCCGAAGGGCATCTTCGCCCTTGAACACGAAAACGCTGACGCCCGGCTCGACCAACTCGAGCGTACCGTGGAAGAAGTCGGCGGCGTGCACCGGGCGGGTGCGAATCCACTGCATCTCTTCGAGGATGCACATGCCGTAATAGTGTGCCTCCGGCCACACCGAGCCGGCGCCGGTGAAGATGTGATAGGTATCGTCCTTGATTGTCTGGGCCAGTTCGGCCGCCCTGTCCTCAAAGGCAGCCTTGGCGTCGGCAAGCAGATCCGGCAGCAGTTTGAGTTCGGCGACAGTGCCATCAAAATCATCATATTCGCCGCGCTCTTCCAGCAGGGCCAGGACGATCAGCAGCGTCTGCAGGTAGAAGGATTCCGACGAGGTGTCGTCTTCGGCGAAGTTCGTGAAATTGTGGTCAGCCTCCCGTGCGATTGGCGTATCCGAATGGCCGGTGAGCGAAATCGTGCGCACACCACGTTTTTTCAGAAAGGCCATGAGCTCGACGCCTTCCTTGGTCGTGCCCGACAAGGACGGGATGACCACCACGGCCTTGCTGTCGAGACCGGCGGGCGGATCGATCACGACCTGCGCCGGATAGGCACCGCTCACCGGGAAGGTAGAACAGCGCTGCGCCAACTCGATCGCGGGCAAGGTTAGAAGCTGCACGCCGCCGGTGCCCATGAAAAACAGCCGCTCGACGCCATCTGCCAGCAGTGTGCGCATGAGTGAGCGAACCTCACCTGCGACGGCGACGGCCCCGCTTTGGATCTTCACGAAGCGGTCCCTATCGAAGTTCAGCATGACGTTTTCCTTGTATTTCGCATGTGACAGGCCTCTAGCCCGCCTTAGGCGTCGGTGGGCCGTCTAGCTCGTTTTTCCGATGTGAGATCGATCTCACAAGCAATAATGGGCACGCAATTTCGCCAATGGCAAGTCCTTTAGACGAAATTCTCCGAAATCGAGGGGTTTGCTCTTTAGCGCACAGCGCGCCGGGCAACCGATCCGCGTACGATCAAGCGGGTCTGAAATCGGGTACGGCGCGGTGCAACCTTTTTGCCGGCAAGCCGCTCCAGCAGATATCTGGCGGCGAGCGGTCCGATCTCGGAGATGGGTTGCGCCACGACCGTTATCTGCGGATCGGTGAACGTGGCGAGGTTGAAGTCATCGAAGCCAACCACCGACACATCATGCGGAATCGAGAGCCCCATTGAACGCAGGCCAAGAAGCGCGCCTTGCGTCATGAGGCTGTCCACCGTGAACAGTGCGGTCGGGCGATTGCGCCGGCTGAACAGGCGGATCGTGGCTTCGATGGCGTGCTCCACGGTCGAGCGCGATACGCCGATGAGCGCTTCATCGATTGCGATCCCATGCGAGTGGAGCGAGTTTTGGTAGCCAGCCAAGCGTTCCTGTGCCGTAAAGATGCGTGACTCGTCGCGCAAAAGACCGATCCGGTGGTGACCGTTGCCAACCAGATAGTCCACTGCCTCGCGTGCCCCGCCCTCGTTGTCGACGACGACGCTGTCGCATTGCAGGTCCTTTACCACGCGGTCGATGAGCACGATCGGTGCGCCTTCGCGGGCCAGTTGCACAATATGCTGGCTGTCGGTTGCAGACGTTGGGGCAAGGATGAAGCCGCGAATGCTGAGCGAGCGAAGGCTCTCAAGCAGTTCTTTCTCCTGTTCTACATTCTCCTCGCTGCTGGCAATCAGAAGATTGTGGCGGTGCTTGCGCAGTTCCACCTCTATGTCGTGCGCGATTCGGGCGAAGAACGGATTCTGGATATCGCCGGGCACGAAGCCTATGATCGGCAATTGTCCGCTGCGCAGCGCCTGCGCGACGAGGTTGGCCCGATAGCCCAGCCTTTCGGCTGCCTCAACCACGCGGAGCGCCGTCTCGTCGCCAACGTAACCATAGCTGTTGAGCGCCCGGGCGGCCGTGGCGCGCGACACCTTAGCCGCTGCGGCAACGTCCTTTAGTGTGATTCCTTTCTGGGCCACAGGTAACCGTCCTTCTTGGATCTGAACATTGCGTCAGATCATTCTCGGCTCGTCTTGCCGGCATCGTTGTGCGGCATATCGGACGATTCTCAAACTGCGAACATAGCTTTCGCAACTCCTTGCCACCTAATCGAGATACGCGCGCTGCTTGGCTATCTGGAAATTTGATCCACGAATGCACCTACATGTTGTGCAGTCAGTTCATTGCCTTGCACTGCCAGCATACGGCAATGAGTTCACGCCATGGTCCAGGCGGCCTCCCTGGCATCGATCATAACACCGATGGAGACGACTAGCCTTGCCGCCAAACTCGTCCACCGATTGGAGGCGAGCTTTCAAAAAGGTCGAGCCAGACGCTCAAGGCCTGCTGCACGGAGAGCCACAGGCTGGGAGACTCTGAGCAAATCGGGAATCTGAGTCGCTTGCTCTGAACCGTCGGCATCATGCTGCTAACCGGTTTTGATCCTCCGGGGCTCCGCATTGGCAATAGCGACGAAAATGCTGTCGAGCAGACCCTTGTCGCGGAAGGAACTTGCCAAGCAAGGGCACCTCGGCCAAGTACGCAAACAACGCCCGGAGACGAAGGCGCATCCGGCAGCACCCTTTTGGGGCCAGATAGAGACTCAGAAACCCAAAGCTTCATCTTCCCGCTATTGAAACGGAGGACTCGATCGTGACGCGTGCGCCCGACCATCGCCAACGGTGGGCTCCAAACTGATCGAAACTTCTCGTCGACCTTTGCAAGGTGATTGATCATCGGGGAGACCAAAGCCGAAACACTGGGGTTGGTGTCTCCAGGGACGCTGAACGAAAGCTTCAGGGAAAATCCCAAATCTGCCGATTTCCCTGGCGCTGTCATTGCAACGATCGAGACAATCAGGGAGACCGGACCGGAGGCACGAGAGGCCGCGTCCTTCCGTGGGGTCGCTCCTCCAAACCGTTTGACGCAATTTAGAGATGTTGCCTTGACCCCGCACTAGCGTCTACTGCATCTGCTAGTAGGAGCGTCACGAATGGCGAGAAAGTCTGTCCGGCGCAAGTCAACGATTTATGACATCGCGGTGGCGGCAAAGTTGTCCCCGACAGCGGTTAGTCTCGTCCTCAATGGCTCGTGGCAACAGCACCGGATCAAGGCGGAAACCGCAGCGACCATCCTCGATTGGGCTGAGCGGCTTGGCTATGCTGTCAACCTCAAGGCACGAGGATTGCGGCTTTCCCGATCCGGGCTCGCTGGAATGATCTTGCCACATTACCGCAATCGCTTCTTCGCCGGATTGGCCGAAGCCTTTGAAGCGGAATCCCGCGTCCACCGCTTGTGCCCGATCGTCGTCAGCACCCATCGCAATCCTGATAACGAGTTGAGTGTGACGGAAACCCTGCTGGCCCAGCAGGTGGAATTTCTCTTCCTTGCGGGCGTTCGTGACCCCGATCCGCTGAATGATCTGTGCCGGGCAGCGGGCGTCCGGTGCATCAACATCGATCTGCCAGGCCGCCGGGCTCCCTCAGTTGTTTCTGACAACTACGGGGGCGCCAAGGCGCTCACAGAGATCATTGTTCAGAAATTGAAAGAACGAGGGGGCTCCACCGAAGATCTCTTCTTCTTTGGCGGGGTCAGCGATGATGACGCAACACGTAGCCGTTTGCTGGGTTTTCACGATGCGCTGGCAGCGCATGGGATTGTTACGGGCCCGGGCACGATTGACTGCTGCGGATACGCACCGACCAACGCTGCTCGGTCTCTCGCTGCACGATACGCTCAGCTTGGGCATCTGCCCTCAGGTATGTTCGTCAACGGCGTGACCGCACTTGAAGGAACATTGCGGTTCACTTCGACGCTAGCCTCAAGTGAGCTTGGACGGGTTGTTGTCGGAAGCTTCGACTGGGATCCATTCGCGGCGCATTTGCCCTTCGATGTGACCATGGTCCGACAGAATGTCGAGGTGATGATTGCTGAAGGATTTTCGCTTCTGGAGAATTATTCGATAGACCACTTTCCGCTGGTGACCGTACCGACCAGCTTTGGGCGAACCGGAGAGCATGACGGCGCCCAGGAAGATTGGGATTCGGCATCCAAATCGAGCATCGACCACTAGCAATTCTTTGTCACGAGACATCGTTGCAGAAGTTCAACTCCGTTCATCAGCACCTCGGATCTGGGTAGCACCGCCTCCACCCAAGGCTCGCGGGGGATCGCATGTCCTTTCTACGGGTGCAGCCTGAGTGCGAAAGGGCGGATCGTTTACATCAATCGAGAAATGTTTTTAGACGCTGGTGGCGTGACCGCCTTGCTAAATCTATTTAGCACCTTGACCGGCCGGCATTCAAAGTCTTTTATGGCGCGTTCTGGGAGGAATGCGGCGCCGAGTGCGTCAATGCCGTCGGGCACAAAGGGGTGGGCCAAACAAAGCCGACATGGGCAATAGGCAACTCAAAAACTCGTCAATCAGGGAGGAATTAAATGTTAGCAAGAACTATACTCGCGGCAGCGTTCGGCGCAGCCCTTTCGGTCGCCACAATGAATGCTGCGCTGGCAAAGGACGTCAAGGTTGGAGTCGTCGTGAAGATCGGCGGCATTCCCTGGTTCAATGCCATGGAAACGGGAATAAAGGAAAAGTCGAAAGAGCTTGGCGACGACGGCTTCATGGTCGGGCCGACCAGCGCCGACCCGGCACTTCAGGTCCGCGCGATCGAAGACCTGATAGCTCAGGGCGTCAGCGTAATTGGCGTCGTGCCGAATGATGCAAACGTTCTCGAGCCGGTTCTAAAAAAGGCGCGCGACACGGGCATCAAGGTCATAACCCATGAATCGCCAGACCAGGTGAACGCTGATTGGGACTTCGAAATGGTCTCGGCCGTTGGTTTCGGTGAGGCCCATGCCAAGCTATTTGCCGAGAAAATGGGCGGCAAAGGCAAGTACGTGGTGTACGTAGGTTCTCTTACTGTGCCCGCACACAATGCCTGGGCCGATGCTGCAATCGCCTACCTGAAGAAGAACTTTCCCGACATGCAGATGGTTGGCGACAGATATGGCGTCGCCGAGAGCGCCGATGACAGCCGAAAGACGGCTCTGGATGTGCTTGCCGCCAATCCTGACCTCGGCGGCTTCCTGACGTTCGGCAGTCAGGGACCGATCGGCGCCGGACGCGCGATCGAGGAGCAGAAGCTTGGTGACAAGGTGGTTCTTGTCGGTTCATTCTCGCCTAGCCAAGGCAGCGCAATGCTCAAATCCGGCATTATTGACGGCGGCTATATGTGGAATCCTCTGGAAGCGGGCAAAGTATTCGTAACGATGGCTGATTTTCTGGCGGGCGGCGGTGAAATCACCGACGGCATGACGATCGAAGGTCTGGGTGTCGTTCACCCTGACTTCAAAACCGGCACCATCATCGTGGACGCTGTGCAGCCTATCACGGTCGAAACGGTCGATGGTCTTGCAGCCCTAGGGCTTTAGATGGCGGACCATGGCTGGCGTGCCGGGGTGGCAGATCAATCCCGGCACGCCCCATCCTTGTCATTTCAGAAGGGCCCGCCGTGAACCTCGTCGCGTCTACGACGCAGGACCTCCCATCGGTTCTGTCGTTTAGCAACATAAGCGTCACATTTGGTGGCGTTAGAGCCCTCCAGGATGTCGCCTTCGAGGTTCTCCCGGGTGAAGTGCAATGCATCGCCGGTGAGAACGGCAGCGGCAAGAGCACCCTGATCAAGGTAATCACCGGCGTTTGTCAGCCACTAGCCGGCGCAAACATGTCGATCGCCGGAAAGTCTGTCGACATCATGTCGCCGGCTGCGGCGCGCAGCGCCGGGGTGGAAGTCATCTGGCAGGACCTCGCACTGTTTCCTGAAATGACAGTCGCGGAAAATATCGGGATCAGAACTGTCCTCGGCAACATGCCTCGGCTCGTCGATCATTCGCGCATTCGCGAGGTGGCGCGAGGGCTGTTGGCGCGGCTTGGCGCCGACCTCGATGTCGACGCGCCTCTGCGTAGCTTTGCAATCGCCCAACGTCAGATCGTCGCCATCGCCCGGGCGCTCGCCGGCGATGCGAAGGTTATTTTCATGGACGAGCCCACATCGTCGCTTACTCAATCGGAAACAGACCGGTTGCTCGCGATCGTTCGAACACTCTCGAATGAAGGCATGGCCATCGTCTTCGTCAGCCATCGCCTTGCAGAAGTTCTGGAGATCTCAAGTCGCGTCACCGTTCTGCGCGACGGTAAGGTCGTTGGGGTGTTCCCGACCGCCGGAATGACCCAATCACGCCTCACCGAACTAATGACCGGCAAGACTTTCGACCAAACCGTGAGCACGAGAAACCTTAGTGGATCACCCGTCGTGTTGAAGATCGACCGATTGACCCGCGCAGGCGACTATGACGACGTTTCGCTGACAATACGGCGCGGTGAAACGCTTGGCCTGACCGGGCTACTCGGCGCCGGTCGCACAGAACTCGCGCTTTCGATTTTCGGCATGCTGCGCCCAGACCGCGGCAGCATCGCACTCAACGGGACGGTTCTTCATCTGAACTCCAACCGCGACGCAATCCGCGCGGGTATTGGATATCTCTCCGAAGACCGCTTGTCCCTTGGTCTCATACAAGCTCAATCCATCGCCGACAACGCCGTTATCCCGGTGCTCGACAAGATCCTTGATCGAGGGCTGATCTCCTCGGAGAAGAAGGATGCGCTCGTCAATCATTGGATCGAGGAATTGGCGATAAAAGTCGGGCGGCAGACCGATGCGATTTCCACGCTCTCAGGCGGCAACCAGCAAAGGGTGGCCATCGCCAAATGGCTGGCGGTCGGACTGAAACTGATCATTCTTGATTCGCCAACCGTGGGGGTGGACGTTGGCGCGCGGGCCGGCATCTTCGAGATTGTCGCCAAGCTTGCTGCCGAAGGCCTGGCGATTCTGCTGATATCCGATGAAGTGCCGGAGGTCTATTTCAACGCCGACCGCATCCTCCATATGGCCGCGGGCAAGATGGTCGCCGAATACGACCCGCACGCCATCTCGCTCGGCGACCTGGAAGCTGCCGTCTATGCGTAACCGCGGCAAGCTCTTCCGGGCTCATCCCACCGAGACATGGCTCGTTGTGGTTCTTCTCATCATGAGCGCAGGTCTCTCCGTTGCGAGCGACAAATTCTTCACCATTGCCAATCTCTTCAATCTGCTCAACACAAGCTCGACAAATCTGATCTTCGCGGTTGGGCTGCTGGTGGTGTTGATCGCTGGGGGCATCGACATCTCCTTCGCCGTGGCCGCGTCAGTGGTTCAATACGTTGTGGCGCTGGCTCTAGCCCAAATGGGAGGTGGTGATTGGTTCATCGGCCTCACCTTGGCGGCAATCGTCGGGATCGCCCTGGGTGCGGTGAACGCCGGCCTCATCTACTATTTCCAGATCATTTCAATCGTTGTCACCATCGCCACCTTCAATATTTTTTTCGGCCTGCTGATGTTCTTCACGCACGGTGTATCGATCTACAATCTGCCTGCCTGGTGGACGCATCGCACTGTGCTTTTCGAGTTCCAACAGGCGAATGGCAATTGGGCCGAGCTAACACTGCCGGTTGCGATCATGGCGGTCTGTGTCGCCGCCACCTGGGGGCTTATCCGGTATACCACCACGGGACGGCAGCTATACGCTTTTGGCGATAACCCGGAGGGCGCCCGTCGCCTCGGTATCAACATCGCGGCGATGCACTTCATTGCCTTCGGCTGGCTTGGTTTGATGGCCGGGATCGCGGGACTTGTGCAGGTGCACTATTCCCAGGAAGTCGTGCCCAACGCATTGGTGGGGCGCGAGCTGGACGTGCTGGCAGCTGTTGTCCTTGGCGGTGCCAGGCTGGGTGGCGGGCGCGGCACCGTGCTCGGTTGCATCCTTGGCGTGTTTCTTGTGTCGGTGACGCAAAACGGGCTGAACCTCCTCGGCATCTCTCCCTATGCTTTCAAGATGATCGTCGGGGCGATCATCTTGATTGCCATCACGCTGTCCAACGCGCCGCTCGGGCATATCCTCGCGGGCTTGCGGCAGAGGATGGGTACATGACGCAGCGCGTGCTCGAAACTGGAGCGCTACGGCACGGATTCTTGCGCCGTCTTGCCGGCACGTTGGGCGCCGAGAATATCGGACTTTTGCTGGCATTGATTTTGGTGATTGCATTCTTCGGATCTCTCTCGCCGCGATTCCTGTCCAAAGCTACCTTTGAATCGGTGGCCTTCCAGTTGCCTGAACTTGGACTGCTTACACTCGCGATGTTGATGCCGATCATCTCGGGCGGCATCAATCTCGCCGTGACGTTCACGGCCAATCTCTGCGGCCTCACGCTCGCCTGGGTTCTTCAGGCCAACGGAGGACCGGACGCAAGCATCTATGCCTTTCTACTCGGTTCCGTTCTTGCGGTCGGCGTTGGCACGGCAAGCGGCTTGGTCATGGGCCCGGTGATAGCCTATACCGGCGCGCACCCCATCCTCGTCTCGCTCTCGGTGATGATTTTCCTGCGCGGCCTTGGCGAGTTTCTGACCCGCGGCGCCGATATTTCGGGCTTTCCCGAATTCATCCAGCCGCTCGGCCACGGCAGCATCGTCGGCATTCCTGTCCCGCTGCTGATACTGCTCGGCGCAGTCATCGTCTGGCATGTCTTGATGACCCGAACCAGGCTTGGCTTTTCAAACTATATGGTCGGCTCCAACATCGAGGCGACGCGCTATTCCGGCATCTCGACGCGACGCGTGATCATTCTGATCTACGCGCTGTCTGGCGCCATGTGTGCGTTGGCCGGCATTATCATGATGGCACGATTCAATTCCGTCCGTGTCGGCCATGGCGAGTCCTATGTGCTGATTACGGTGCTTGCCTGCTTCTTGGGCGGGGTGAATCCGTTTGGCGGCTTCGGCAAGGTCGTTTCGGTCTTCCTAGCCCTCATCGTTTTGCAGTTGCTTTCTTCGGGACTGAATCTCTTGGGCGCCAGCCAGCACCTGGCCACAGCCATTTGGGGCATCATGCTGATCGGCGTCATGATCTTGCGGTGGGCTGCCGGGCAGCTCAATTTCATGAGGATAACACGATGAAGGGTTTTGGCGTTCATACGAGCATGTGGACGAGTGGTTGGTCCGTAGAGGGCGCCGAGCACACTGTAGCGGCGGTGAAAAAATACGATCTCGATTTCATTGAAATTTCGCTGGCCGATCCATTTTCTTGCGATGCCGATCACACCCGCAAGCTGCTGGCGGCAAATGGCATGCAGGCGGTGTGCTCGCTAGGGTTGCCCGAATATGCGTGGGCATCGCGCCACCCACAGGAGGCGATTGACTTTCTCAAGGTGGCTATCGACAAGACGTCCGACATCGGAGCCCAGGCGCTATGCGGCGTAATCTATGGCGGCATCGGCGAGCGTACTGGCGTGCCACCTACGCAGGACGAACTTGATAACATTGCGAAAGTGATGACGTCCGCCGCCGCGCAAGCCAAGTCTCGCGGCATCGAACTCGGTGTTGAAGCCGTGAACCGCTACGAGAACCACATCATCAACACCGCGGCTCAGGCGGTGGCACTAATCGAGAGAGTCGGCGCCGACAATATGTTCGTGCACCTTGATACCTACCACATGAATATCGAGGAGAAAGGTATGGGCAACGGTATTATCGTCGCCCGCGATTACCTCAAATATATCCACCTCTCCGAGTCTGATCGCGGCACCCCAGGCGAGGGCAATTGCAATTGGGATGAGACGTTCGCGACGCTGGCCGCGATCGGCTTCAAGGGCGGGCTCGCGATGGAGAGCTTCATCAACATGGATCCGCGTCTGGCGTTTGGCCTCAGCGTGTGGCGTCCGGTGGCCGAGAGTGAAGCGGTTGTAATGGGCAACGGTCTGCCGTTCTTGCGCAACAAGGCACGGCAGTACGGGCTGATCGCATAAGTTACATCGCCATGCGAGATCGAAACTCGGCACATCATGAGCCGACTGCATCGACATTGCGGCGACTGCCTTCGAAGCAGGAGCCGCTCGAGAGGCAATATTGCGGCGTTTTAGATCCCGGCCTTCGGCTGCCCCCCGGGCGCAAGCAGCCAACCGGTCGGCGATCGAAACTGCCGCGAACAACCTATTTCACCGGCTCGGGCATCACAGCCTACCTTCGGCGGTTGCGAGCCGGCCCCGCATCAATTCGCGGCGCTTTCGAAACTCTGTGTATTCCTGGTCGGCCAGTACCCCGATCTGGATCACCGATCCACTCACGGCAAAGTTGAGTGAGGAGGGAATGCCTAGAAGATTGACAAGGTTCTGAAGCACCTGCAGCAAGATCGTTCCAAGCACCACACCAATGATTGAGCCTTCCCCGCCCCGCAACGAGAACCCTCCAAGGACGGCGGCGGCGATCGCGTAGAGCTCGTAGAAATTGCCGTACCGCTTTCACTCGCAAAGACCCGTTTGACGCCAACTGGTCTGGCCCGAAGCCGACATCTCCGTCCAGCATAGTCCGACCATGTTCGGCGCAAGCTGCTCGCTTGAACCGTGGGATAGAATTCCGCCAATTTCAGGCACGTGGTTGTCAGGCGCCTACCGAACTTGACAAGCAGTCTTGCAGGAACTGCGTCGAGCACTGAACGTTTGACCAAGCGCGGGCATCTCCGCCTTGGCTAAGGACCATCAATGTTCACGTTCATGTTTGCCACCGGCATCGAGAACAGCACCCCCACCATTCGACAAGGCCGGGAGCGCGTCGACGAAATGGAAAAATGCCGCTTCTACGAACGATGGCGCACCGACTTCGAACTGGTCCAGGATCTCGGGGTGCATTTCCTCCGCTACGGACCTCCCATCCACAAAACATGGCTGGGTGACGGACGTTATGATTGGGCATTCGCCGATGAGACCTTCGCGGACCTGAAGGCGAAAGACATTCTTCCGATCGTCGACCTTTGCCATTTTGGCGTGCCGGACTGGATTGGCAACTTCCAGAACCCGGACTTTCCGACACTATTCGAGCACTACGCCAGGGATTTCGCGATGCGCTATCCGTGGATCCAGCTCTTCACCCCAATAAATGAGATGTTCATCTGCGCCACCTTTTCGGCCCGCTGGGGATGGTGGAACGAACAACTGAGCAGCGACACTGCTTTCGTCACCGCCCTCAAGCACATCGTGAAGGCGAACGTGCTTGCCATGCGGGCGATTCTCGAGGTGCGGCCGGACGCCATCTTCATTCAGAGCGAATCCTCGGAATACTTCCACGCCGATTCTCCCGAGGCGGTCGGCAGAGCGGAACGGTTCAACAGCGAGCGTTTCCTGTCGCTTGACCTCAACTACGGTCATGACGTCGACGCGCACACCTATCGCTATCTTCTCGAAAACGGGATGACGGCCGAAGAATACAGTTTCTTCCTGGAAAGCCATCTGCGCAGGCATTGCGTGATGGGCACCGACTATTACCAGACCAACGAACATCGGGTTTGGGCAGACGGAACGACGTCCGGGTCCGGCGAGGTGTTTGGCTATGACGAGATCACGCGGCAGTACTTCAACCGCTACCGGCTTCCCGTAATGCATACGGAGACCAACATCAGCGAAGGCCCCAATGGAGACGAGGCCGTCTATTGGCTGTGGAAAGAGTGGGCCAACGTGCTGCGGATCCGCAACGATGGCATCCCCATCGTAGGCTTCACCTGGTACTCGCTGACGGATCAGGTGGACTGGGACAGTGCGCTTCGGGAGAACAACGGACGGATCAATCCGCTCGGCCTCTATGACCTCGACCGAAATCCGAGGGCGGTGGGGCGCGCTTTCAAGGCGCTGATCGCGAACTGGAACAAGCTGTTGGCCACACAAAGTGTCTGCCTTGCTTTGCCGGTCTTTCTTCCCTCACAGCAAGACGATGCCATTGTTCGCGCGCAACAGGATTATGCGCGAAGCCTGCTGAGCGTGGATCGGGTCGCTGAAGGCTCGACTGAACCACTTGCTGCTCCCCAGAAAGAGGTCGAACCCGATGCGCCTGGATAACAAGACTGCATTGTAACCGGTGCTGCAAGCGGCATTGGACTGGCCATCGCCATGCGGTTGGGCACCGAAGGTGCACGGGTGAGCCGACGTGGGTGGAGGCAAGGTCGAGAAGGCGCGCATCGGTTCGACAAAGGGGCGCGCCGGGGAGGCCGCTATCACGGTGCTGTCGACTTGCGCTCACGCGTTCGGCAGGTTGGTAATAATCGTCAACAACGCGCCGGCCTGGTAATCTTTAACCATTGAGGCATTCACTAGAGCGGGCTGGCTGAAGGTGCTGAGCGTCGACCTGCTGGGAGCAATTTATTTCGCCGGAAAGGCATTCGCTCATATGACATCTGGGGGCGTCATCGTAAAACATATTGAGTGTGCGCGGTCGAGACGAGCTCCGCATGTCGAGCTATACGCCGCGGCAAAGGCCACCCTCCTGTCTCTAACCGAGACCCGACGCAGTTCGCACCTTGGCCGACTGGGCATGAATCCGGACGATTACCGAACCAAATGGAACCTGCCTCGCAATTACCCGATGGTGGCACCCAACTATTCGGGAAGCGTTCCGCATATCGCCTCTAACACCCAGTAGCGGACAGCTCTCGCCTGAGGCGTCAGTCGTCGTTGAAGCGCTCCGGCATCGCATTCGAGGCCAAGGCTGGTGCACAAGGATCATGACATCGAATTCCACTCTTTACAGGAACAAGTGCCTTTCCTCGGGATTAGGATTCGACGCCGCAACGCGTCGAACCCCAAAGGAGACTCACATGAAACGTAAGATTTTGACAGCTACAGCGATCTCTCTCTGTCTCGCCACCGCGGCCTTGGCGCAGTCGTCGGGAACATCCAGCGGCACGAACGGAACGTCCGGCTCATCGGCCGGGTCNCTCTCTGTCTCGCCACCGCGGCCTTGGCGCAGTCGTCGGGAACATCCAGCGGCACGAACGGAACGTCCGGCTCATCGGCCGGGTCCAGTATGAGCTCTACGTCCGGCTCCGGCCAAAGCGGTATCCCGAGCGGCTGGGACAGCAAGCTCTCCGGCTCATTCTTCAGCGACGCCAATTCGGGAAGACTTCTGTCGCAGGATGAGATCCGCAAGAACTGGTCGTCCCTGAGCTCTGAACAGCAGGCACAGGTTCGCTCCGACTGCTCGAGAATGACGGCCAGTAACGGCACTGGCTCTGGCACAATGACCGGCACGTCAGGTAGCTCGGCTTCTACCGGCAGTGATACAACGGCGAGTATCGGCACCGGCTCTGGCACAGCCACCGGCACTTCAGGCAGCTCTGGTTC